>VXML01000088.1 GCA_009841115.1 Gemmatimonadota bacterium
CAACGAAACCTACTGGAAAAACTGGCCCACGGCCGAAAACCCCTACGTCAACAGTGCCTACTGGCACCGCACCTGGCTACTTGTCTTACTCAATTTAGAACCCACGCGATAGGGGGCGGCTGTTCAGCATTGTCTTACCTGGCGACCATTACCTGAACCAATTGTTCGGGTACAAGCAGTTAAGTGCAATTGCAGATTTTTCCCCATCCCAGGGCAGGCCGTCCTAGTCCGCCCATGAAACTGGAACCTCCATTATGAGGATACCCCTGTGAAGTTTATTGACCGTAGATTTATAAGCTATTTCCGCGTGCTCAAGTTAGTGTGGGAAGCCAAGCCTTCGTATATGTTTCTCGCGATTCTTCTTACTGTGATCAGTGCAGCTGTGCTGCCTACTCAGATTTGGCTATCGAAAGTTATACTCGATCGCATAAGTGAAATTCTTCAAGTATCCTCACAAGCTCAGGTGGTCGATTGGTATGCGTTACTCGTTCCCATAGGTGCTATTTTCACTGTATGGGCAGTGGGAGGAACGTGTCAATCATTGAGTACCGAAGCAAGCATGTTTGTCAGCCTGCATTTCCGAAATTATGCGGAGTTTCTTGTCCTCAAGAAATCTACAGAACTGGATGTCGCCTTCTTTGAGACACCGATGTTTTACGATAAAATGGAGAATGCCCTCAAAAACATTCCAAAGGCTCACAACTTGGCATGGGGTTCTCTGAGCTTCTTTGGGTCTCTTCTTTCTCTAGGTGCTGTCCTCGCCCTCCTGCTCAAGCTGCATCCATTAGCAATCGTCGTTCTCCTTCTCACCTCTGCTCCACAAGCTATCGTCCAAGCCTATTATGCAAACCGGTGGTTCCGTATAGAGAGCAGCCGTGTGTCGGCAAGACGGATGGCTGCGTATCTTTCGAGTCTGCTGAAATCCCGGGATGCCGTAAAAGAAATCCGCGTGTTCGGCCTTGGTAAACCCTTTCTGAGGCGCTTCCGAGAGTTCTGGCAGCAATATTTCGCCGCAGAAAAACGGGTACGGCTTTCAAGGGAACGCGCGAATGCTTTTTTAGGTCTCGCATCCAGCGCTGGAACCGCGGGGATTTGGATCTATGCCGTGGTACAGGCTATCTGGAGAAATATCACTATTGGAGACGTCGTATTGGTTTTTCAGGCTGCGGAGCGGAGCCGCAGCATGTTGGAGTCCTTTTTCCGGACGACAGGCCGTCTCTACGAGGACACGCTTTTCGCAGAAAATCTTCTATCCTTTTTGGATCTGTCCCCAGATTCGGTGGAAGGTGCTTTATCGCGAAGGAATCAATCGCAGTTTCGCGTTCCAAGGTCGATTCAGAAAGGCATTGAGTTTCGGAATGTCTCATTTCATTATCCACGCTCAGACCGGCTTGTCCTTAAGAATCTATCCTTTACACTCAGGCCAGAAGAGACAATAGCTGTGGTAGGTGAAAATGGTGCGGGAAAAACGACATTGGTAAAACTTCTATCCCGATTTTACGATCCATCTGAAGGAGTTATCCTTCTCGATGGGAAGGAGTTGCGCGAATATGATCTGGAGGATTTGCGCCATCAAATTGGCGTGATCTTCCAAGATTTCATACGCTACGATCTCACGGTAAAAGAGAATATTGGTTTGGGCCAGATCGAGCATGTAGATAATATGAATCGCATTGTCCGCGCCTCTGAACAAGGAGGAACTAGGTCCATTATTGCTGGACTACCCAAGGGATTTGACACCGTTTTGGGACGCACCTTTGAGGAAGGGGTGGATCTGTCCGGCGGGGAGTGGCAAAGATTAGCTCTGAGCAGAGCATTTATGCGGGATGCACAGATTCTGATCCTTGATGAACCAACCGCTGCGTTGGATGCTTTCGCAGAGCATGAGATCTACGACCGATTTGCAGAACTTACCGTCGGGAAAATGACTATTTTTATCTCTCATCGATTCTCAACAGTTCGCATGGCAAGTCATATTCTTGTACTGCAAAATGGAGAATTGATAGAAGAAGGCTCTCACGATGGACTGATGCGTGAAGATGGCCAATATGCCCGAATGTTCAATATACAAGCAGAACGGTACAGATAGGATTGACAAGAAAAGCCTGCCAATCTGCAACAGCGCCTACTGGCGCCGCACCTAGCTACTTGTCTTACTCAACCTAGAACCCACATAATAGGGATTGCAAATTCGACCCCTTTATCAACGAAAGGAATCACACATGAAGAACTCCGATCCATTCGAAAAAGGCCTCGCAGCCGGTGAGGCCGCGGCTTCGGCCGCCGGAGGCGCAGCGCAAACATCGACGAACGGCGGGCGCATGTACGTGCGCACACAGAGTTTTGGGTCAACCGATGCCGAGTTGCGCTTTTTGCAGCGCTGTGGCGTGCGCCACAAGGCCGCCAACTTTCCCTTCCACCCCGACCGAGGCTGGGATCTCGACGAGTTGGTCCGGGAAAGAGAGCACCACGAAGCCTTCGGGCTGACGCTGGATATGAGCCTGCTACCCATATATCAGCAATTTCCCAACATCATTTATTTTGGCAAAAGCCCAGAGCGCGACCGGGAAATCGACCTCGTCTGCGAAATGATCCGCACCGCTTCGCGCGCCGGCATCGATTCTCTGCGCTATAACACGTGCATCCTGCCCATCGACCGGACGGAACAAGAAGAAGGTCGCGGCGGCTACGTCCACACGGCCTTCCGCCTAGACAAAGTCCCAGCAGAAGAACAGGCCAAGCTGACGGAGGCCGGGCGCGTCACGGCAGACATGCACTGGGAGCGAATTGAGTATCTGCTCGAACGCATGATTCCGGTGGCCGAAGAATTCAATGTTCGAATGGGCAATTCCCAAGAAGACCCTGCCGTCCCGCTCGGTTATAAGGGCGTTGACAAAGTCCTCAATGAATTTGAGGGCATGAAGCGTTTCATCGAGATTCAGCGCAGCCCGTATCACGGCTGGAACTTCTGCGTCGGCTCCATCGCCGAAGGGCTCGAAGATCCGGCCAGTGAAATCTACCCCATCATAGAATACTTTGGCAGCCGCAATACGATCTTCCTCGTTCACTATCGCAACCTTCTCGGGGGGCGCTACAGCTTCCGCGAGGCTCTGCCCGACGAAGGCGATATGGACTTCCACCGGGTATTAAAGGCCCTCAAGGACACGGGCTACTGCTACGGCATTGATCCCGACCACGTCCCGCGCACCGACGACGATCCAAAAGGCTACTATCAGTCCTATGCGTACTGCTTCGGCTACATCAATGCCATGATTCAGGCGATCTACGGTTAGTCCATGATGTAGCGCGCAGGCAGCTTCAAGAGGAGGTCACTCTCATGGCAAAGGACGACAGGAGCAAGCACGATCTGCCCAAAGGATTCGCAGCACAGACCATTGTCCGACTTTTGCAACAGGGCAAGGCCCGGATGTTCAAAACTATGACAGTATGTGTCGCGGCGATTGTGCTAGGCGTACTGTCCTGTGGGAAAGAAAAAATGGCCGACGCGAAAACAGGAGTAACTCGCGCCGATATTATCGCGACTCACTACGAGCCCGACGCAAGCATCTTTCCCAACCCCGAACGAGGATTTTACATATATACCAACTTGCACAAACTTGATCCCGCGATTGGCAAGAGGCGTGACGAGGGGCATACGTTACTCCGGGGACGGATCTTCATGGAGGCCTATCGCGAGGTCTCGTTCTTGCCGGAGTCGTTCCTCGCCGCAGTGGAAAACGGGTTCGCCATCGCCCGGGACCAGGGAATGAAAGTCATCGTCCGGGGATCTTACGGTTTCAAAGGTCCAGATGGCGACTACAAATCGTACGAGGACCCGCCAAAGCCGAACATCAAAAACCACATCGCGCAGTTATCTCCCATTTTCGCCGCCAACGAGGATGTCATCGCCCTCTTCGAGGCGGGGTTTATCGGCCCGTGGGGCGAGTGGCACACGACAGCGATCGCAAAAGACTACGATCAGGGCCGGGAGATGCTGTTCCATATCCTCGACCACACCCCCACCGACCGCTTAGTCTTAGTCCGCTATCCCTACCTGAAACAGCAGATTTTCAAAAGATCTGACGGCGATTTCGCCACCGTGGATGCCAATAATGCTTATAGCGGCGAGCATGTCGCTCGTGTCGGCCATCACAACGACTGTTTCCTCTCCTCACCGATCGACGTCGGCACGTACGAGCGGGGAGAAATGACGCGCGAGGAGGAAGTGGCCTATCTTGCAAACGAGACCCTGTACACCGCGTTCGGCGGGGAGACCTGCCGATCGCATGTACTCAACGATTGCGAGCGGACCATTATCGAACTGGAAACCCTCAAAGGCAGCTATCTCAATAGCAGCTATCACCCCGAGGTACTCGACAAGTGGGCCGCACAGGGTTGTTTCGACGAGGTGAAGAGGAGGCTGGGAGCGCGGTTTGTCTTGACTCAGAGCCGCATCGCGGCCACTGCCAGTCCTGGTGGGCAACTCGCAGTGGAAATCGACCTAGACAATCGCGGTTTCGCCTCGCTTTACAATAGGCGCGATGTGGAGATCGTCTTAGAAAGCGAAGAGAGCGGAGCGGTCCAAGCCTTTGTGGTTGATGTCGATCCGCGCACTTGGAAGCCGGGGGCATCCCACGTGCTTTCCGCCGTGGTTCCACTATCCTCCACTATGGCGCTGGGCGAGTATACCGCGTACTTGCACTTGCCCGATCCCAGTCCCAGGCTCGTTGGCGATCCACGCTACGCATATCGAATCGCCAACGAGGGGGTTTGGGACGAGGAACGCGGCTATAACGAACTGGCCAGAGGCATTGTCATCCAAGCTACGGAATGAGGAAACCGGCCGCGCCTACGCGTTAGGCCGGTAGGCGGACATTGAGAAGACCCCGTGACCAGCAAAAACCAACCTTTAGTTCAGGAATAGGCCAGTCAATGAATCAACCCAACATCGTCTTCATCCTCAGCGACGACCAAGGCCCCTGGGCAGCCGGCTTACCTGCAGAACTGGTCGCCTTGCTCACCGATGGAGCCGAATTGACCTTGGAATGCTGGAGCGACCGACAATAACCCTATAACTCTATAGAGAGCACTCAGCGACAATTGGCCGATAAGGGGCAGCGGGTTCCATTAGAAATACGGACGCTGCGTTCTCGCCGAACTCGTCAAGGGCTGCTTTTGCGACATTGGGTAGTTCCGCCACAGCACGGCTCCAGTCGTCCAGTCGGATTTTCTTCTCACACGTAGGCGCGTTGACCCTGATAATCCTGTCTGCGCCAACTAGCAGTCCGGCCTGACCAAGCGCGTTGAGTGACTGAAGCCGCATCGCACCATATATGATGTCCTTCCATGCCAACATACCGCCTAGCAGCGTCTTCATTTTACCAACAGCATACTGGTCATCTCCACAGCCTAGGCTCAAAACGCGAATGCGCTCACGTGGGACTGAGAAGCAGGACAAAGCATCGACTAACGCGACCATGATTGGGTTGTTCGCCCAAACTCCGCCATCAACGAACGTGTAGCCACCGTCTTTGAATGGCTGAAAGAATGTCGGCGCGGCTGACGTGGCCGCTGCTACCTTTATCATTGGTTCCTTGGCGTCTTTGCGAAAGTCGGGATGGTGTGGGGTCTTGAAGATATACACCTCTCCATGCCGACCATCAAAGGAGGGTATGCACAGCCGCGTTTGCGCCTCACCAAATTTTCGGTCCTCGAAGGTCTCGCGTAGGATGCACATAAGAGCCTCACGGTCGTAGCGAAACTTGAAATACTGGTAGAGGCTCCAAAAGCAGCGCTTTGCCGATCCAATAACATCGCTGCGAATAGGGGGAAATATGTCACACCCACGCTCAATGTAGAGGTTGCGCAGTTCGGCGGCTGTAAGTCCCGAAGCGAGTCCAAGGGCAATGATACCCCCGGTTGAGGTTCCCGCGATGAGGTCAAAGTATTGGGCTACAGAAACTCCACCGAGATAGCGTTCCTCCAAGCCTGCTAAGAATGTGGCCGGGAAGATTCCACGAATGCCACCCCCATCAATCGCAAGAATGCGAAACTCCCGATCTTCTGGCCAAGGAAGTTGAACGCGGCGATGCTTGAGTGCTCCTGATGATCGCTTCGGGGGTACTCCCTCATTGCTGTCAAACATTGCGGCATCTACTCGCTTGTTGGATGACGACCGCCACCCATCCATTCACCTGTTGCAAGCCAGCCCTCATAGCAAGCCAGCCAATCAATCGTCCAGGGGACGATGGTATGGGCGATTGATTTCCGGGGATGCCATTCTCGAGTGGCTGGGTCATAGAGACATAGAAAGGGTCGTTCAGG
Source organism: Gemmatimonadota bacterium (assembly GCA_009841115.1). Lineage (GTDB taxonomy): Bacteria > Latescibacterota > UBA2968 > UBA8231 > UBA8231. The sequence continues at coordinate 6,325 of VXML01000088.1, forward strand.
ACAATTCCGGTTCTGGTAGTGATGTGGGATGGGCTCTTCCGGCTTTTCAGTTCGTCGGCGCAAAGGCGGGTCAATCACGGTCACGTATGGAAACAGTGAGCGTTCGACACTGCCTTTTTTGCGTTCTCGGTAGAAGGCTATCTGCACCGTGTATATTTGGCTCAGGGGTTGAAGCCGTCCTTCCCATCGCACCAAGCGACCCGTCCGGTTGATCACCCGGAAATCTGGCCACCTTTGCCGCACGAGTTCGACTTGCTTCCAGATTGTGAGGCTCACTGTCCGTACCTATTAATCGCCAAAGAAGGTATGCTTTGGTGTTGATACCGCACCCGATGGAGTGGTCACTCTTGTCCCCGCCGCTGTTGTCGGAAAAACGAGACTGCCAGTACCCGGACTGTGCTGGCTTTGCCCACTAAGCACACCATCGCCCATGCGTCTGACGAAGGATTCGACCACATCTATCGTCGGCGCTTCTCCGAACAATTCCATCATAATTTTCTTTATCTCTTCAAGATCACATCCAGAGACCAGCCCCTCGACCTGCATAACGAGATTTTCAAGGTCGCGGATAAAAATCGCTTGGTCTTGCAGCGATTCCGGCCAGCGATCGGTCAGAACATCCTGTTCACAAATGGGATTAGCAACGTGAATGCGGCACCCCGCGCCGTGCCAACGCCGGAACTCGGACAGCATGTGCCGTGCCTGAAGCAGAAACTCTTCCGACAGCCGGTCCGTATGATTGGCGGCATCGGCCACCAGCTTCGCAATCAGGATCGACGGGGGCCGTCGCCCAGACCGTGCGTCGTATTGCACATTGCGCCAACGCTTCAGAAGTTGAAGCACAATCACCGCCTTCGATTTTTGGAATGGCGGTTCCTGTGGAGGGACGGGGTCGCTCTCCGCAGCCTCCATCAACATCAGTTGCTCGTATTCGGCCGCACGTTTCTCAAAGATATCTGCGAAATCTTGATCAGGCGGCGTATTGGCTTTAAACCACTCGGCGAAGCCGTAGGGGTTGGCGATGAGTCTATAGCTCTTCTCCTGGGGGGCTTCTGGCCGGTCATGGAAGAGCCAACTCTCGCGCTCTGGAGTGTCCAATCGACGAATGACTGGCGTAACGTCGATGTGCATATCGTCGCTGTAATCAACGGTAACACAACGGGTCCTCCGCTTTGTCATCCGATAGTACCGAGACCCCGGCTCTCCCCTGATCGCCTTGAATAGCAGGTCCAAAGGCTCGTGAGGCAATACGTCCTTTGGCAGACCAAGCTGAGCTACCAAATCGATGTCGAACTCGTCCGTCTTAAGTTTTGACGCAATGGTCGCGCCAATGGCCATGGACCCTTGCGGATAGAACAGTTGGACAAGATCCTTGAGCGGGCTGCCGTCGCGCTCAATCCAATCGTTGATCGTCTGATACCTGTCAACGGCCTTATTGTAGTCCGTCCGGCTGAGTTGGATGTGGATCGCCACGTCAGCCAGTAGAATATCGGTCGTTTCGGTCAGTTGAGGTGGAATCGTCTTGGAATTCATTATAGTACTCCTCGTGCTTATGCCGTCGACACAGAAGGCATCGCCATCTTCGACGGTCGTGATTTATATATTGTGGGATGATCGATCTTTTTGTAAATTGCAATAGCGGCATCTACATAGGAGCCGCTAGGGCGAACGCAGAAATTCTGTTCCATGATTTCCCCTCTGCTTAGAAAATGCTGCTGTGATGGTCATCGTCATATTCAGTAGCGTCGCATGACAAAATTCAACTCTATCTGTTTACAATATGTATAATTTATCCTTTGTTTGTAAACTGTCAAGGGGAGAAATCCGTCCATGCTAGGACAAAGACTCAAGCTCGCTCGTTCTGCCGCCGGCTTGTCCCTTCGCGGCTTGGAAGAACGCATTGGAAATCGCGTAACGGCGCAGGCGATCGGCAAATACGAGCGCGATGAATCCATGCCAAGCTCGGGCGTCCTTATTGCGCTCGCCGATGCCCTCTCAGTCTCCGTGGACTACTTGGCCGGGGACCAAGAGATGGCGCTGGAGGGCGTCGAGTTTCGCAAGAAGAGTCTCACGAGTAAGCGCGAAGTGATGCAGGTCGAAGCCAAAGTCCTGCACTTACTGGAACGCTACCTCATGGTCGAGGAATTTCTCGGCTTGCCGAGCCTCGACTGGGACAAGCCCCGCGAAGCTCCCTATCCCGTCGTCAGCGATCCCTCGGAGGCCGACCGTGCCGCCCATAGTCTTCGCCTTCACTGGGGTTTAGGGTTCGACCCTATTCCCAATCTAGTCGAGGTGATGGAGGAGCGCGGCATCAAAGTACTCTCTTGTGCTCTTGAAAATATCGACGGCCTCATGGCACGAGTGCGACGCGCCGGCAAGAGCGCTGTGCCCGTCCTCGTCGTCAACGACAGCCATTGGGGAGAGCGACAGCGTCTCACAATGGCGCATGAGTTGGGGCATATGGTCTTGGAGGTTGGCGCAAAAGTAGATGACGAGAAGGCTGCCTTCCGTTTCGCCGGGGCGTTTCTCATGCCCGCCGAGGTGCTGTGGGCTGCGATCGGTAAGCATCGCACGTCCATCGGATGGAGCGAACTTTTTGCCCTCAAGGAACTATTCGGCGTAAGCGTACAGGCGCTGACCTATCGATGTAAGGATCTCGGTATCTTCGGCCCAACCCTGTTCCGACGACTATTTAACGAATTTTCCCGTTTAGGTTGGCGCAGACCACCCTATCAGGAGCCTTACGCTATGCAGGGCGAGGTCCCCCGGCGTTTTGAGCGCCTGTGCTTCCGCGCCTTAGCCGAGGACGCGATCTCCGAGGCCAAGGCCGCCGAGCTACTGGAAACGTCGGTCCACGAGTTGAATCAGCGCATGGAGGAGCCGCCAGACTTGGAGTATGATGAAGCCCATGAAGGTACTGGTCTCCGACACGTCCATCCTGATTGACCTCGAACGCGGTTCGTTGCTTAAAACCTGCTTCCGCCTCCCGTTTCAGTTTGCCGTCCCGGACCTTTTGTATGAACGAGAGCTAAAAAACCACGGGGGCGATAATCTGCTCAGACTCGGCCTACGGATCGAGGAACTAGATAGTACTGGCGTCGCTTGCGCCTTTCGCTACCGGCGCGAGCAACCGTTGATTTCGCTACCGGATAGCTTCGCTCTCGCCCTTGCGGCAAGGAACACCTGGACCTTACTCACCGGTGATGGTGCGCTGCGTGAGTTAGCCAGCGAAGAGTGCGTTGATTGTCACGGTGTTTTGTGGCTACTAGACCAGATGTTTGAAGTTTCCGCTGCCAGCGCAAATGAGCTACACGCAGGTCTTGAAGCAATCAGCACTCACCCTCGCTGTAGGCTGCCCAAGGCGGAAATCCGCAAGCGTCTCGGGCGCTGGCAACAGGACTCACACTGAAAGCTATATACACTATGAATCGACCCAACATCGTCTTCATCCTCAGCGACGACCAAGGCCCTTGGGCCGCCGGCTGTTACGGAAACGCGGAAATCCGCACCCCGGCAATCGACCGCATCGCCCAGACTGGCATGCGCTTTGACAATTTCTTCGTCGCCACGCCAGTCTGCTCGCCCAGCCGCGCGACCTTTTTGACCGGGCGGATTCCCTCGCAGCACGGCGTCCACGACTGGATCAGAGAGGGCAACGTCGGCGACTCCGCAGCCGCTTATCTCGCCGGCGAAGTGGCTTACACCGACATCCTCGCTGACAATGGCTGGGTCTGCGGGCTAAGCGGCAAGTGGCACTTGGGGCACAGCCAACTCGCGCAGCACGGCTTTGCGCATTGGTACGTGCATCAGCAGGGCGGCGGGCCTTACAACGACGCGCCCATGATCCGCGACGGCGAGCTCATCACCGAGCCGGGCTATGTAACCACCGCAATCACCAACGACGCGCTGGCGTTTATCGACCGGCACGCCGACGGCGATGCGCCCTTTTACCTAGGCGTACACTACACCGCGCCGCACAGCCCGTGGACTGGTCACCCACAGGAAATCGTCGATTCCTACGACAACTGCGCATTCGATTCCTGTCCCCAGGAACCGATCCACCCATGGGCAGTGGGACACGCACTAAGCGAGAACTGTCTGGGCAACCGCGAGATGCTCAAGGGCTATTTCGCAGCGGTAACGGCTATGGACCGCGACATCGGACGGATCCTCGACAAGCTGGAGGAAAAAGGGCTGCGCGAGAACACGCTGGTAGTCTTCACCAGCGACAATGGCTTTAGCTGCGGCCACCACGGTTTCTGGGGCAAGGGCAACGGCACCTATCCGCCGAACATGTACGAGAATTCGATCAAGGTGCCCTTCGTCGTCAGCCACCCCGGCCGCATCCCTGCGGAGAGCGTCCAAGAAGGCATGGTCAGCGCCTACGACTTTATGCCGACCTTGCTCGACTATCTGGGGTTGCCACTGCCCGAGGGCCCCAATTTGCCCGGACAAAGCGCACTGCCCCTGTTGTTGGGAGCAGACGACATCGGTCGGCAGGAAGTAATCATCTACGACGAGTACGGAGCGACGCGGATGATGCGCACCGAGGAGTGGAAATACGTCCACCGCTATACAGATGGGCCGCGCGAACTCTACGACCTAACCAACGACCCGGACGAGCGCGCCAATCTGGCGGACGATCCCAGCCAAGCCGAGCGGATCGGCGACCTAAAGCAGCGACTAGAGGAATGGTACGAACGCTACGTAGTGCCCGAGCGCGACGGCCGCAACTTCGCGGTGACGGGCACGGGTCAACTCAGGCCGGTGGGCGGCCAGTGGGAAGACTCTGCGACCAGCAAAAATCAACCGTTCGCGCAGGAGTAAGCAGTGGCAATGGGTGAAGGGCGCATAGCCGACATTGTCCAGTAATCCCCGACTACGCCAGCTAGCCCCGATCAGCCGACGCTGGTCGAAAACCTGATTTAGGGCAACACACTCCGCGCCGGCACAAACCCCAACTCCGCTTCAATCCGCGCAATATCGTACACCGGATCCCGCTCGTGCCCCACCCGCTCATAATGCGCCATGTCGATTTTCTCCGCGTCCGCCCCATACCAAATCCGCATCAACTCTGGCACCGTACAGGCCACACAAGCCTGCGTCCCCACTGCGTTCAAAATCCGCACCCCCGCCTTGTGCGCGCTCTCCGCCGCCAGCCGGAAACACCGCACCGCATCGCTCAAATACATGCACGAAATCGCTCCCATTCCCCACTGTCCCACCGGCCCCGGCTGCCGTGGCGCAGGAACCCTATCCTCGGGCCAAATCGAAGCTAACCTAATATTGATAAAGTCCAACTCCTCCCGCTGCCGCGCCAGATAGCGGGTCGTCTCCTCCATCATGTATTTGGAAAAGCCGTAGCCTTCGCGGTCCAGACACGGATGCTCGTCCGACATCGGCAGTTCGAGTGGCCGAAAATGCACCGACTGCATCCCAACCGCGGCGATCGACGAGGCCAATGCAAATTTGCTGCAACCCCGATCGATCAGATAGCGCAACAAGCCATAGGTCCCCATGACATTGACCCGCATCAGATCCGCTTCAGCGCCCGCACCCGTCACCGCCCCCAAATGGACCAGCGCGTCAAAGTCCCACCCGTCCAACCGGTGCAAATCCTCCCCCCGTGTAAAATCCCCAACTACCACCTCCACCCTCGCGACCTCCGTCGGCTGACGCGACAGACAGACCACCTCGTGGTCCGCCGCCATATCCGCAGCCAACGCCCGGCCAATAAAACCGCTAGTTCCCGTAATCAATACTCGCATCTCAACCTCCCGGCGGAGCAATCCGCTCCAGTATCAAACCTTCGGGACGCACAAAGTCCTTATAGCGGACCAAGATTTCCGCCCCATTAATGCTGCGGACAAAACCCGCCCGCGCCTCCAGCTTCTTCACCTCAATCTCGACCCGATTGGCCCCGCGCCTTACCTCCTCCGGCGCCAAGCGAAAGCGGAACCAGTGCGCCGAAAAACCCAACGGGGCTTGCACCGCCATACCCCCAGCGAGCTGAACGGGAATGGTCAACGCTCGCTCGTCGCTGATCTCAGCCTCGGCGCGCGACAGAACCCGACCGTTAAAGCGCATTTCAATCTCGTCTTCAATGCAAAAAAAGGAAAAGCGCAGCGTCAAAATGGCCGGGCGCATCTCCCCATCACGGCGGGCGCTCTCCACATCGTCGGCCACCCAAATGTCGAGCGCGACCGTCTCGCCCTCCAAGAGCTGTTCCGGCACTTGGCGCTCCGGCGTAGAAGTCTCCTCGTCCAACACTCCTTCGCGCGGCTGCAACAAGTAGCGCTTGTCGCGCCGGGCGTGTACCTGCGGATAGGCCACCTCGCGCAGGATCTGGTACTCGCGCTCGGCCAAGGGCCAAGGCATATAACCCAAGTACATCCCAGCGTAGCCCTGCCAAGCGAGGGTCTGGCTGAGGGCGCGATACATCTCAATGCTCGGCAACCCTACCCGCTCGTCGTAGATCCGGCGCGGCGGCCGATAATACGCGGCAGCCCCCGCATTCTCGGCCACCTCGGCCATCCACGGTGCCTGAATGCCTGGATCAACCAGCGCGTTTTCGTCCTGACCGACGACCCAGTCGAGACTGCCAGCCCGCAGCCACGCCTCCACATCCAGCCCCACCGCGAGGTTGTCTTTCTCGTGCAGATGCACCCGCGCCATAAGCGGAATTTTGCGGCCCTGCCGCGCGCCGATTTCTTCAGCCAACGCCCGCACCTTGGCCACAAACTCGGTCATCAACGGCGCGTTTTCCTCAATTTCGTCCTGTTTGAAATAGAAGTTGTCAAAGCAAAAATCTAGTTCCAATCCATCGGCTCGGTAGCCTTCTAACACTTCGCCTATAATGGCCAACTTGTCCTCCCGCACGGCCTCTTGCGCGTAGTCGTAACACCACTCAGCCCGGCCGGCGTCGCCAATGCACACTGCGGCTCCATACTGTTCCTTGAGCCGCCCGAAGCGCTCGCTTCCCGGACGGGCAGAGTCCTGGAGCTTTAGGCTGGGGAAGACCTGCATCCCCGTCTCTCGAGCGCGCTCAATGACGGCCCGTACCTGATCAGTCCCCAGTTCCTTAGCCACCTCGACCATCCGCATAATCCGCCAGTCGATGTAGTTTTCCCACACCTCCTTGCCCTGCCCCACCACGCGGCCGATCTCGCTCTGGTGGAAAAAGACGTCGCTATAACCCAATCCCAAAACCAGCAGATCCACGCCCGTGCCCAATACCTCATCTACCGGCCAGTTCAGGAGGTGGCGGCTGGCCGGTGGTTCGAGTCGCTTGGCGTGGAAGTGATGCGCGTCGTTGTAGTGAATCAAACGGGGGCGGTCCATGGCTAAGCTCCTATTTCGTGGCCCATCGGCCTCTTAGTCCTTCTTTTGGGACAAAACCTGATCCATGTACTTTTCGTGGCCTAAGATCGGCTTCTTGTTGTACATCCGCGAGGGATTGGGAATGAGGCGCAAACTCCGGTCGGCCAGCGGTAGCATCACGGGCGCACATCCCCGCCGGTGCGACTCGCGCACCGCAATGGCCATTTCGAGGACCTTGACGCCGTTCTCGCCGCTGCCGGGCGGATCTTCGCCTCGCTCCAGCGCGTCGATAATGGCCTTGCAACTAGCCCTGTTGCGATCCCCAAGACAGCGCCAGCCCTCGGCGTCGTACCCGCGCTCTTCGCCGTAAACGCCGTAAATCGGCCCTTCCGGCAGGATGCCCTCGATCTTTTCCAACTTCTCCCAACTCGCCCCGTCGCCTTCGACATAGCGGTACAAGCCTGCGAGATTGTCGTCTGAGTAGAAGACTCCGTCCTCACAGACCACCTCGTAGCCACGGCCCCGCGCGTCCTTGTCCCGGTAGGTAAACGCCTCAATCCCATTGGCGAAGCGCACGTACCCAGCCCCGCCTTGGTCGTGTTCGCTCAGGGGATCGTCGCAGACCCAACCCGACACCCACGCCACCTCGTCGCAGCCAGCAAAGTGGCGCATCAGCGTAAAGCGCTGACAGCCGCCACCCGACATCTCCGTGCCCGACCCGCCGAGCAACGTGATGCGCTTGACCGCCCCCAACTCGCCCGCACCAATGAACTCTAGGGCCTTTTGGTAGGCCGGCAGATTGACGTCCAAGTCCCCCGCGCCAAAGGGAATGCGCCGGCTCTTGCACTCGGCGACCATGCGGTCGGCCTCTTCGAGTGAGGCCGAAATCGGCTTTTCGCAGAGGATGGCCTTGACCCCGGCTTGCGCGCAGGCGATAACGACCTCCGGGTTGACGCCGACCGGCAAAATCGGCGCGGCAATGTCGAGCGCCTCTTTCTCTAGCATCTGGCGATAGTCGGCATAACCGGGCACGCCCGTGCGCTTTTGAAACAGCGCCAAATTCTCCGGATCTCCATCGGCCACAGCCACCAACTCCGTGCGCTCGTCGAGCATATAGGCGCGCGCGTGCTGCGTGCCTTTGCGCCCAGCCCCGATCAACCCCACGCGATATTTAGCCATCGTCGGAACCCTCCTTGAACTTGAACGATCAAGATACGGATCGTCCTGTTTCTACTATTCTGCGTCCATCTGCGTCCATCTGCGGATCTCGTCAGCCACTCCGTCCCGCCCGCGCCCACAACAACCCTAGCACCACCGCCACCACTACCAAAAAGGGCACCGCCAAGTGATTGAGCCTGTCCCAGCCCAACATACCCTCCAAAGGTGCCGCCCCGAAACTGGTCAACACGATCAGGCCAAAGACCAAAAAGTCATTGCAGGACTGCACCCGCGCCTTTTCCTCGGGCCGATGCGTCATCGCCAACAGCGAAGTGGACCCTACGAAAAGAAAATTCCACCCCACGCCCAATAGCGCCAACCCGATCGTGTAGTGATAGAGCCCAATGCCGCTCAAATTGACCGCAATGGAACACCCGAGCAACGCGATGCCGGCGAACATGATCCGGTGCTCCCCCCAACGCGAGATTAGGTGCCCGGTAAAAAAAGACGGCACGTACATGCCCAGCACATGCCACTGAATCACCCAAGCCGTATCGGCAAAGGAATGCAAATGCCGCTTCATCGCCAGCGGCGTGGCATTCATCAACAGCGACATCAGCCCCCAAGCAGCCACCGCCCCAATCACCGCCAGCGCGAAATCCGCCTGCCGCGCGATCTCTCTGAGCGAACGTCCACCCGCCCGCTGCTCCTCGGCGCTAGACGCGGGAAAGGAGACAAAGCAGAGCACCGGCAAAACCAGCGCATGAACCGCGGCAATCCCCAAAAAAGAACCAGCGAATAGATAGTCGGGAAACCACTCCCGCGACCACGCCGCCAGATTGGAGCCTGACACCGCGGCAATGACGCCCCCGGCCATCACCAGCGAAATAGCGCGACTGCGAAAATCTTCGGCTACCACCTCGCCAGCCGCAAAGCGATAATAGGTGGCAAAGCCATTGACCGCACCAATGCCCAACCCACCCAAACAAAGCAGCGCGAAATTGCCCTGGTACACAGCCAGACACCCCACCGCGCCCCCGACGACGCCCAACGCAGCACCTAGCGCGAAACCTATCTTGCGGCCCCGCCGCTGCATTAGCTGCGCCGCGGGCACCGTCATTATCATCGTGGCCACCGGCGCTAGGGCCAGCGGCAGGGTCGCCAGCGCGGGATTCGGCGTCAACCGCTGGCCGATGAGCGCCATGCTCGACAGCATGACGAGACTGGCGGTGCGCGAGAGGGCCTCGCACAAAAAGAGCAGCGAAAGATTTTTCACGTTAGCCAGGCCTCTCGGCCCCGTCGATGATTATTTTTGCCGCTGCGTCCGCACCGCCGCGGCCAATTCCTCCAACACCTCCACCGTATCCTCCCACCCAATACAGGCATCCGTAATGCTCTGCCCGTAAATCAACTCACTGCTCGCCTGCTGTTTCTGATTGCCCTCGATTAAGTGGCTTTCCAGCATCACCCCGAAAACATCCTGCGTTCCCTCCGCCACCTGCGCGGCAACCGCACGTGCAACAGCCGGCTGGCGCTTGTGGTCCTTGGCGCTGTTACCGTGGCTGCAATCGATCATCACCCGGTGCGGCAAGTCCGCCTCCTTGAGCTGGTCCGCAGCCGCGCCAACGCTGGCGTAATCGTAGTTGGTGCCGTCGCTGCCGCCGCGCAAAATCAAATGACAGCTCGCATTGCCCGAAGTCCCGACAATCGCCGCAATGCCCTGCTTAGTCACCGAGAGAAAGTGATGCGGGTGACGGGCCGCGCCAATGGCGTCGAGGGCAATCTGCACATTGCCCGCGGTCCCATTCTTAAAGCCAACGGGCATCGACAGGCCCGAAGCCAACTCGCGATGAACTTGGCTTTCCGTGGTGCGAGCACCAATGGCACCCCAAGCAATCAGGTCGGCGATAAACTGCGGCGTGATCGTATCGAGGAATTCGGAAGCGGCTGGCAAGCCCATATCCCCCAACTGCACCAGCAGGCCGCGTGCGGCGCGCAAGCCGCTGTTGATCTCGAAGCTGTCATCTAAGTGCGGGTCGTTGATCAGCCCCTTCCAGCCAACGGTCGTGCGCGGCTTCTCAAAATACACGCGCATCACCACAAACAACTCGTCGCTTAGGTCCGCAGCCTTCTCCTTGAGCCGTTCTGCGTATTCGAGCGCGGCTTGGGGATCGTGAATCGAGCACGGCCCGACCACCGCCACCAGCCGGTCGTCCTCTCCGGCCAGTATGGCGTCCAATGCGCGCCGGGCCGCAGCCACCGTGTGGGAAGCCGCCTCCGAAATGGGCAACTCTTCCATCAGAATTGCCGGCGGAATTAGCGGTTTAAGTTGATCAATGCGTAGATCGTCAGTTGATTCGAACAAGTCTTTCCACTCCTTTAGTATTAGTTATAAATTCTCATCATCTAAACACTATTCACTCACCACCCGGCACCCAACCCAAAGCCGCAAAATTCCTGCCGGTGAGACTCCGCGTGAAACGCGCCCGCTCGCGCGCTTCCTCTAACTCTTCGCGCAAATCCTCCGGTCGATACGCCCGACCCCGACGCACGGTCAATATCGGCTCAATTTTGCGATCGCCCCGCTCGCGCCGGCCGCGCACGTCCTGGAACTCAAACGTCCCCTCCAGCACCTCAAACGCCGCCAGATCCGCCACCGTCCCCTCCCGCAGAGTACCCAACTCCTCGCCGCGCCCAATGGCGTCGGCCGCCGAGGCTGTGCTCTGCTGCACGACGCGCTCAAGCGGCACTCCTAGGTTGAGCAACTTCGACGCGGTCTCCGGCATACTCTCAATCGGGCTGTCCCAGCTATGCGCGTGCAAATCCGTGCTGATCACATCGGCGACAAAGCCGTCGGCCAGCGCCTGTATCGCAATCCCGTAGTCGAAGCTGCCGCCGCCGTGCCCCACGTCGAAAATCACGCCCCGCTCCCGCGCTTCCCACACCTGCGGCACCACCTTCCCCGAGTCATCTACCACGCAGTCTCCCGTGCCTTGATAACAATGGGTCACCACATCGCCGGGCCGCAGCAGGGCGAGCACATCCACAATCGGCACCCCCCGGGCGATGTGTACCATCACCGGCACCCCTGCCCACTCAGCCGCCTGCACCGCCAACTGCAAGGGCTTAGTTCCGTTCTCGCCGACCTGGAAACCGCCCTGCCGCACCTTGACGCCGACGCAGTGCTCCTGCCAATGGTGGGCCACAAACGCCGTGCGCTCTGGATCGCCGTACTGCAAATCCACCATCTCCCCCACCGGCCCACAGGTCAAACCAATCGCCGAAATGTGCACAAACCCCAAAACCTGGGTCCGCGCTGGCTCGATTACATAATCGACAAATCCCTCAAAGTTGGCCCACCCCGCGCTGCCAGCATCGACAATCGTCGTCACGCCCGTGGCCAAGCACAGCGCATCGCCGCGAATGCCCCACGTCGTGCATCCCGCATAGAGGTGCGCGTGGATATCAATCCAACCCGGCGTCAGAATTTTGCCAGACAGGTCGATCGTCTCCGCCGCTGGAGCTGTTATCGTCTCAGCCACTGCGGTGATCTTTTCCCCGACGATTCCCACGTCGCAGATTCCATCCACGCCCTGCGCTGGGTCCATCACTCGCGCCCCTTTTAACAACAGATTGTAGGCCATTTCCCTTACTCCATTATCCTATTGCAAGCCTCTACGGCTTCTTGACACGCCTAAGCCTAAGCCCGTATATAATTCGCTTTTTTCCCCCAACCAGAGAGCCACCATGGGAAACACTCCACCTGCCGAAGGCATCCGCATCCCAGCCGCTGCCTTGCGCCAGCTTGCCGCCGACTTCTTCCAAAAAGTCGGCACCAACTCAGCGGACGCCCAGTTCCTCGCCGACCTTTTGACGGCCACCGACCTGCGCGGCGTCAATAGTCACGGTACCTGGCAACTCCCCGGGTACGTACACATGATGCTCGAAGGCCGCGTCAATCCCCGCCCTAATATAAAGGTGACCAGTTCGACCACCACTGCCCGCGTCTATGATGGCGACGGCGGCATGGGGCACTTTCCCTGCCATCAAGCCATGACTTGGGTAGCTGAGACGGCCGCGGAGTACGGCACGGCTGCGGCGACCACCCGCAACCACTTCCACTTCGGCAGCGCCGGCAAGTACTCGCGGATAGCGGCAGCGGCTGGCTGCGTAGGGATCGCCATCTCTTCGCACCGCTACGATCTGCCGTCGGAATCAATAGTCAAAGGAGTCAACGCCACGTCGCCGATCAGCATCGCCTTCCCCAACGGGGAGCAACCACCCCTCGTGCTCGACATGGGCGCGCACATGCTGCCTTGGAGCGAGGAACTCTTCGCGCAGGTCCCCTTCGCCTTCTTCAAGGAACTGGGCATCGGCGCGGTAAACCGGGCGCTGGGCGGCGTGCTGGCCGGGATTTACTTGCCGCAATTTATCCCGCCGACATCGCCGTGGGAATCCAACCAAGGGTCTTTCCTCGCCGCCTTTGACGTGCGCGCGTTTATGCCTCTAGCAGAATTCCAAGCGCAGATGGACGCGTTCGTCGCTACCGCCCGCAACATGCGGCCCTTCCCCGGCCTCGACCGCGCCGAACTGCCCGGCAATCTGGAGTGGCAACGGGAGCGCGAGTACGCCCGCGACGGCGTGCCCATCGGCCTCCAACACCAGCAGCACCTTCAGAAACTAGCCGACGAACTGGGGGTGGACACTCCCTTCGCCTCCTACGAACACACCCGCTTTACAGCCCAATAGAAGAAGAGGAACAGATGTCCCAATCCCGCATCCTATCCAGCGTCGAGATCGAGTTTCAAGGCCAAAGCCAAGCCCGCGAGCTTATTGAGCGCGCCGGCTTCTCCATCGAGGTCCGGCATCCCCAACCCGGCTGGCCCGACGAGGAGACGCGCGCGAAGTTGGACGGCTTCGACGCCCTGCTGGCCGGCGGCGAAAACCTCAACGCCGCCACCATGGACCAAGCCGCCAACCTCAAGATCATCGCCCGCAACGGCGTCGGCTTCGACAAGGTCGATCTCGATTACTGCACTCAGCGCGGCATCGTCGTCACCAATACCCCCGGTGCCATGGCCGACGCGGTAGCCGACCTGACCTTTGCCCTGCTTCTCGGGATGGTGCGCTCGCTCAAGTTGGGCGACCAGCGGGTCAAAACGGCAGACGCCTACGACGTTCCCGTCGGCGAAGACCTCTGCGCCATGACCTTGGGCCTGGTCGGCTGTGGTCGCATCGGTGCCGAAGTCGTGCGCCGCGCGCGTGGCTTCAAGATGCGAGTCCTCGTCCACGACCCCTATATCGACGACGCGCAAATCCGCGCCCTCGGTGCCGAGCCTGCCGACCGCGCCGCCCTCCTGTCCCAAGCCGACGCCGTTACCTTGCACCTGCCGCTGACCGAGGCAAACCGCCAACTCGTCAATGCCGAGTTCCTCGGCCTTATGAAAGAGGGAGCCTATCTGATTAACACCGCGCGCGGCGGTTTAGTTGACGAAGCCGCCCTGATCGCTGCACTCGACAGCGGCCACCTAGGCGGCGCGGGACTCGACTGCCAAGCCACCGAACCACCCCAAGGCCAATCCCTCGAACTAGTCCGCCGCGACAAGGTGCTGGCCCTTCCCCACACCGGCTCCAGGACCCTAACCGCCCGCAAACGCATGTCCCTCGTCGCCGCGCAGTGCATCGTCGCGCTATTGCAGGGCAAAGTCCCCGATCACGTGGTCAATAAAGAAGTGTTGGATAGGTTGGACTTGGCGGGGTAGTGGGTAACGGCGAAGGCGAGAGGATTATCACCCACCGGCCGCGTAAATCGTCAGCAGCAGTTCCGCATCGTCGAGCAACCGGTATTCCGGTTCCTTGCCGGACAGTCTTTCGCTGTTGTTCAAGATAATGGGCACCCCCTCGCCGCGTTTGTCCATTAGAGTCCGGCGCTCTGTAGTCAGCCAAGGCGCATCGGGCACCGCACACTTGGTCAGCAAGCTGCAAACCGCCTCATTCCGTGCTGACTGGCGAAATGCCAAGCTCTCAATCGTGATGGTATTCGGGAGCGTCCCTGGCGAATACAGTTCCAGTCGATTCCCAAACAGGCGTAGCCTGATCTTGGAGCCGTATATCGAATAATCCCGATGCGAGACTGCATTGACGACCGCCTCAAACACCGCTGCTAGGTCGAATTGCGGCACATCTCGCCGCCCTTGCCCTTGGTCCTTGAAGGCTGCGGTCTTCATGTTTCTGGCAACGAACCTACAGGCTTCCTCAACCTGACTGTCGAGTGGACCCGCGATGTCGGCTGCGTCGAGCTGGTACCCGCCGGGCGCGTCCGACTGGATTTGGTCACCGCGGTAGGCAACGGCCTGGATGTAGGCATTGGGGAGCCAACGACGAGGATCAGCCGAGGCCATCAGCACACCGGCAACCGTCGGTCTGAGCGTACCATCGTCATCCGCACTCGCAATGCCCAGCTTGCGGAGCAATACTTCGCGGTCATCGTCTGAGCGCGGCGTGCGGAATCGCTCCCAGAGATCTGGCGATAAATCATCTAACTCGGCCATTGATACGGGTTGTTCGTCGAAGCGAATAAGGCGCGTCTGGCTGCGCTGCTGAAATAGTCGGGCGAGGTATTCGGACGACATCGGCCGCTTTGCATTCGCCGTGCGGTGTAGGAATCCGCCGGGGCTTCTATGTACGAATAGACTGCGCGGAACTTCCACCTTGATAACGGCCAACTCGTCCCCAGTGTTTGTGGGCAACCACAATCGATCGAGGACAACGCTCTCAATGGGCGGGTCAATGGAGTCTATGCACACCTCCCGGACGAAATCCACCACCGCATCAAGGCGGTCCGTGGGAATGCCGACGACTTCGTGGGTCTGATCCTCGACCCCAAGGACGAACACTCCCCCGCGGCTATTTGCAAAGGCGGCGAGCCCATCGGCGAGCGAATTCCGGTTAGGACCTCTGATCTTTCCACCGGCAAAACGCACCTCCTTGAACTCGAGAAACGTACTCTCACCCAGCCGAATTTTGTCGAGGAGTTCTTTCGGATTATCAAACATGACTTATGCGGCTACAAGTCGATCTGAATCGGATAAAAGTAGGACATGAGATTGATTTAGCTATCTTTTCTTTTTATTGCGATAAGCGCAGTATACACTGCACCGCGCCAACCAACCTCCCTAAGAATCCACCCTCACCCCCGGCGGCATAAAAAACTCGTACTGCTCCGGCGTGCCATAGCCTTCCATCTCCGTCAGCCGCACCCCCGTGCTGTTGAGCG
>VXML01000014.1:0-28892 GCA_009841115.1 Gemmatimonadota bacterium
GGAGGGCTGGGGGTCTGGGGGCATGAAAAGGTCTAAAAGGATGAAGTAGCGGGTACGCGGCGAATTGGCAAACGTAGCCAAATCCGCGGATAGCCGTCAATAAACGGCCGATCCCGACTCAAAGGGTTGTGGCGATCTGGTTGCCGTCAGCGGGAAAAAGCTGCTAACTATCTGGACATCCAACGACCTTTTGCTAGACGAGGAGCTATGGAGCGCAAAATTTACGCTTTTGGCATGGACGGCTTTATCGTCCCGATGATGAAGCGATTCGCTGCGGAAGGGGCCTTGCCCCACTTCGAGCGCTTGCTGCGCGAGGGGACGGTCAATCAGACTCTGCCCTCTTTCCCGGTGTGGACCCCGACCAACTGGGCTACCCTTTCGACGGGGGCGCATACGGGTACGCACGGGGTGACGCGCTGGCGGGTGGAAGTCGCGCCGGGCCAGCGGATCGACAGTTTCGACGGGCGGGCCAACAATGCCGAGCGCATCTGGAACGCCTTGGAGCGGGCGGGCATGCAGAGCGTGGCCGTGCACTATCCGGCGGCCCATCCTTCTGGGGTGGAGGCGGGTTTTGTCGTGGACGGTTTTGGCCATCCCGGACACCGCAGTACGGATTTTGAAGTGGCTATTTGTCAGGCTTATACCACGGACGCCGCGCTAGGGGGAGACATCGAGATGGACCACGACGGCACGGCCGTGCGGCAGGCCCAGCGTAGCGTCGAGCCGATTCCGTCGCTAACACCGGCGCAGGAGTGGCAGAATCTGCCCGCAAGTCACGCTCCGCCGCTGGAGAGCTGCATTGAAGTGGTGGCTCGGCTGGGCGGGGATGTCACCGCTTTTCACTTGCTGGCGGTGGACAGTGCGGGGAAGGGCTACGACCGAGTGCTAGTGTGCCGGGACCGGGACGGAGCTAGTTGCGTAGCTGTTGCTGGAGTGGGGGAATGGAGTGAGTGGGCGGTGGAGGACTTTGCTATGGACGGGAATAGACGCTCGGCGTCGGTGCGTTTCAAGCTGATGGAATTAGCAGCGGACGGCAGCCGCCTCAAGCTGTACCGCACTCAGGTGACTTATACCGATGGCTTCACGCTGCCCGACGAGTTGGCCGGGGAACTGGTGGAGCGCTTTGGCCCGTATCAGGAACACGCCTCCATGTTGCCCTATACTTCGGGAATGGCCGATTTTGACACGGCCTTGGAAGAATGCGAGTACCAGGGAATGTGGTTTGCCGAAGTCGCACGCTACATGCTGCGCGAGCGGGACTGTTCCTTTTTCATCTGCCATTGGCATCTGTACGATTACCTCAACCACATCCACCTTGGGGACGTGGATCCGGTGTGTCCGGGGTACGAAGCTGAGCGCGCCGAAGAGTACGTGGACTACTTTCGGCGGGCCTATCAGGTGGGGGATCGCATTTTGGGACGGCTGTGGGAGGACGCGGATGAGCATACGTACGTGGGCGTGGTGTCCGACCACGGGTGTTCGCCCGATGTGCGGGTGGCCAATATCCGGCAGTTTTTGCACGAACAGGGCTTTCTGGCGCTCAAGGGCGGCGGAGAAGAGGCGCTGGTGCGCGATCAGGTGCGCGAGGAGGACATCGACTGGGAGCGCACTCGAGCCTATATGAAGGACGACAAGGGATTCGACATTTTCATCAACGCCGAGCCAGGACCGGAATTCGACCGCATTGAGGCCGAGTTGCTGCTGGCCCTGCGCACGTGGGTTGACGAGGAAGTGGGGCGCAATCCTGTGGCCATAGCCCTGCCTCGGCGGGATGCGTACATCCTCGGCCAGTGGGGCGACCAGTGCGGCGATGTGGTCTTTGCCTGGGACCACGGGTACGTGAGCGGGTACTACGGCCAGTGGCGCGGCATTGTCGGCGGGGGCTGCGTTGGAGCACCCAATGTGTTCGGGGCGCACCACGGGGGATTTTTGCCGACCCAAAGTGAGGCATCGTCCAGCTTTGGCTCGTGGTTGTTGGCTGGGCCGGGCGTGAAGCAGGGCTACGAGCGGCCAGCGGACAGACTGGGGTACATCCACGCCGCCGATGTAGTGCCCACCTTTTGCCAGATGCTGGGGGCCGAGCCGCCGCGCCAGGCGCAGGGGACGGTGGCGCGGGATTTGTTTGAGGGGCACGAGATGGTGCGGGAGCGGGATCCAGCTTGAGGACCACCGGGGTCATCGATCTGGGCCTGTGCGAGTTGAATCAATCCTCCTCGTAGACAGCCTCCCCTCGGTGCAGCCGCTGGGCGATCTGGAGCGTTTGGAGCAGCTCGCGCTGAGTTGGTGCCTTGGCCGCTAGAAAACGGGCTGCCGCCACCATCAGAATCCGTTGCTCGCCGACGTCGGTGCGCTCACTATACTGGCGGATGGCTGCTTCGAGCATCTGAAAGCTGTGGAACTCGGCGTCTTCTCTCACCAGGGATTCCGCCAGCGTGCGGAACAGGGGTCCTGGTTCACCGCCCGATGTCAGAAAACTATTGACGAGTCGCCCAGCTTCATCGACCTGCTGCTGCTGGTTGAGTAGCAGCAAGTATTCTTCCATATGACCATCGCCCGCCTCTGCCGCGCTGGGGTCAGGTAAGCGGGCAGCCGGAACATTGAGAAAACGGTCGAGATAGACGCGCATCGCCCCGTGGTAAACGCCGCGCAACATTTCGGGCGACTCGGCTCTCTTCAGCATCTGATGCAGTGCGTTGGCGTACGAAAAGGTGTGCAGCACCGAGATCCAGTCGGAGAACTCGTTGCGCACGTGGAACCTGACAATGCGCAGCGCCGCTGCCAGCGCTACTGCCTCCGCCAACTGCACAGGGCGTGCGCCCTGCCTCAGCGCTTCGTTTAGCGCCGCTACGATCGCCTGAGGATCGTCCTGTAGAAGCTCCTCTGCGAATCCACTGTCCCGTTTCCACTCCCCTCCCCGGCCTTCTTTTAGCAGCCGATTCAGCGAGGCAAAGGTCTCGCTCAACAGCGTCACGAGATCGACGGGGGAGCGCCAGCTATTCTGCTCTTCGCTGCGCTGCGCCCCGCTCAGTTGGCGAATCAGGGAGGGCAGGACGTCTGCCGCGTGCTCCCAGCCAATGCGGTCGAGCAGTTCGAATGCCTTGTTGATGAAATCGATGACGTGGCCACCGTCGAGGTAGAAGTGGTCGGTCGCCGCCGTCACCATCATTTCAGCCAGGTCGGCCTGGCTCGAAGGGGGCTCGATGGCTGCCAGCAAGGTGCGTTCGGCTCCGTCGGCATTGCGCACTTCAATCAGGTAGCGGAACCACCGTCTCAGTGAGGCGTGCGGGATAGCCTTGCTTTCGAGAGGCCGCAACGGGATTCGCGGCGGCTGACCGCTGGTGTTCGACGCCACGTGTAAGACCCCTTGGTACAACGGCGCGATGCGCTCATCGCCTTCGAGGTGGTCGCTGACGTTGGCCATCGCCGAGAGGATCGTCATGCCATTTGACCAACCCGAACGCCGCCGGCGCACTCCGTACAGGCCGCTTACCCGCACGATGTCGTTCGGATTCGCCCCGGCGCGTATGAGCGCGACGACGGCTTTGGCGACCACCAGCCTGATGTTCTGGTCCATACCCTCTTCGAGTCGGCGCAGTCCGCGCTCGACCGGGTCGCGCGGGGTTGCGGACACATCGATGTACACGCGACCGTCCACGACTTCGACCGGATAGACCGTTGCGTCGTCGGCAAACAGATCAAAGGTGCAACCGCTCTTGAGATCGAATCGGGCGTGATGCCAGTGACAGGTTAGAATGCCGTCCTCGATGGTTCCGCGATGCAAGGGAAACCCCATGTGTGGGCATCGGTTATCTACGGCGTGTAGGTTGCCCTCCGAGTAGAAGACGACAATCGGCACAGGTCCGCCCGAGACCAGGGCCCTCCCCTTGAGCTTGATCTCATCGAGAGATCCCGCGTCCAGCAGTTTTGTCGCTGAGTTTTCCATGACTTTTCCTTTCGCTTGGCATTCGTCTCGCAGGTCATTCCCGGTCGCGAAAGCCGATGAGATAGAGGCTCTCCAATGAACCCTGGACTGAACTTACAACTTCAAGTATACTTGAAGTCAAGGAGAAAATCTCATGACGGAACTCTCACACTTTCTGACCATCGGCGAGGTCGCAGCGCGAAGCGGAGTCGCGACCTCTGCGCTGCGCTTCTATGAGGAGCAGGGACTGATCTCATCCGAGCGGACCAGCGGCAACCAGCGACGGTATCGGCGGGCCGTCTTGCGTCGCGTCGCCGTCATTCGGGCAGCCCAGGCGATCGGCGTATCTCTGCGGGAGATCCGCTCAGCGCTGGATGCGCTTCCCGACGGGCGCACGCCGAACAAAGCGGACTGGGCCAGCCTGTCGCGGAGTTGGAGGGATCAGCTCGCAGAGCGGATCGAGGTGCTGGAGAAGTTGAAAGAGAACTTGACCGGCTGCATAGGCTGTGGCTGCCTGTCCCTGCGGTTGTGCTCGCTGTTCAACGAGGGGGACGAGATAGCATCTCGCGTCGATGGCAGCTTGCTGATGGGAAGACCTGAGGCGCGGCACCCATCCTCTAGGTGAAGTGTGCGGGTGCCGGGTACCTTATTATTCTTGACCTGTCTCCAAGCGAGATCAGTAACACCTACTTGAGGAGGAACCATGGACAATTTGACTAAACGCACCTTGGGTGGCACGGGCCTCGAGGTCACGCAACTCGGCTTTGGAGCGGCCGAGCGCGGCTTGCCGGATGAGGCGGAGTACGACGATCAGGCCGGCGGCGTATTGAATGCAGCCCTTGATGCGGGGATCAACCTCGTTGACACGGCTCCGGATTATGGCGCGAGCGAGGGGCGGGTCGGCAAGTATCTGAGCCATCGCCGCGACGAGTTTTTTCTAGCTACCAAGTGTGGCTGCAACATCGACGAGGAGGGCAACAGATTGGACCCAAGCCACCTGTGGACGGCCGAGCGTCTGCGCACCAATATCGACCAGAGCCTGCGCCGCCTGAAGACCGACTGCGTGGATTTGCTACAGATGCACAATCCCACTGTGGAAGATGTTGAACTAGGGGGGCTGATCGAAGTGCTTGAGGATATTCGACAGGCGGGAAAGACCCGTTTCATCGGCGTGTCTTCGACGCTGCCGCATCTGGCCGCGTTCGTGGAGTCGGGTGCGTTTGATGTGTTTCAGATTCCCTACTCCGCACTTGAGCGCCAGCACGAGAGGATGATTCAGGAAGCGGCCGACGCCGGAGCCGGCATTCTCATTCGCGGCGGCATTAGCTTGGGCCATCGAGCCAATGAGGAGCGCCAGTCGAAGTGGGAGCAGTCCAGTCTCGACGAACTCATCGGTGAGATGAGTCGCCACGAGTTTACCCTGCGCTTCACCCTCGCGCATCCAGCGTGCCATACGACGATTGTCGGCACGACAAATCTCGAACACATGAAGGCCAATGTCGCTGCGGCCTTGGCGGGGCCACTGCCTGCGGATCTTTACGCGGAGGCGAAGGCCAAACTCGCGAGTATTGGCGAGGAGCCGGAATAGCTCTACCTAGTCCGGGAGCAGAGTCTCGTAAGCCTATGCAGTGGAATTCCCTAGATAAGCTCGTCGAGGAGTGCGCTTTCTCCGGCGTCATCCGTGTCCGGCAACATGGCCGGCCGATATACGAGAGAGCTACGGGGTTTGCCGATCGCGCGAACTCCATTGCCAACACCGCAGAGACGCGCTTTGGCATTGCTTCTGGAACGAAGCTGCTGACGGCATTGACAGTGGGTCGTCTCATCGACGCGGGTCGGCTGGCGTTGACTACGCAAATGCGCGACTGCATCTCAGTGGAGCTGCCGGATTACTCAGCGGCCATCACCATCCAGCATCTGCTCACCCATACCTCTGGGATTCCCGACTATTACGACGAAGAGCTCCTTGAGGATTTCGACAATTTCACCGTCGGCATCCCTTGGTACGAGCTAAGAGGGCCGAAGGACTATCTACCGGTGTTCCCACAACGGGAGATGAAGTTTGCACCGGGAGAAGGGTTCTCGTACTGCAACAGCGGGTACATCCTGCTAGGTGTAGTGGTGGAAGAGGTGACAGGGAAGCGCTTTCAGGACGTCGTCGCCGAGGAGATCCTCGGACCAGCAAGAATGGATCGCTCTGGATTCTTCGCCATGAACCAACTGCCGGAATGCACGGCCCTTGGCTACATCGAAGACGGAGAGAGTTGGCGGACGAACATCTACAACCTGCCCATCGTCGGTGCCTCGGACGGCGGTTTGTTCTCGACGCTGGCAGACATCGCGACTCTCTGGGACAGGTTCTGGAACGGCGAGATCGTCTCCGAGGAATTGGTGCGTACCTTCAGTGCGCTGTTCTCCGATGCCAGCGGCGATTCCGGTCTCCACTACGGACACGGAATGTGGATTCGTAGACGCGCAGACGGAACGCTCCAGCACTATATCATGGGAGCGGATCCCGGTATCTCTTTCAAGTCTGCCGTTGACCGTCAGCGGCAGTTGGATTACGCGGTTATTTCGAACACTTCCGAGGGCGCGTGGCCGATTGCAAGGGCTATCGACGACGTTCTCGGAAAAGGGGTTGCGGGCTAGTTTGGAATGTAAGGCCGCCTCGGTGTGGTTTTTGTCCAAGTCGATCTGTCGATAATATCTCTCACAACCATTCTCACGGCCTTGCCGATAGCTTGCTCTCGCTCGGCATCCTCTTCATACGTCCCCCACCCTGTCGCCTCGTATTGCTTCAGCAGTACCGGCCCCTCAAAGGCTTTTATCTCGACGGAGACCACCACAGAGAATCGATATTGATCTACGGATTGAGCCGAGGGATGGAAGCTATCCTCAACGGAGAGGATGTCGAGATAGAGGATCGCATCGGCTCCTTCCTCGTCCGCAATGCGCAATCGCCCTTCTTGGCTAAAGGCACTTAGCGACGCCTCGGTCAAGCTATCGGCAACGGATTGTTCTGAAGTCTGGTTGCCCGGCAGGGGTATCCCTATGCTGTTGATCCCGCCTAAGAAGCTGCTTGGAGTTGCGTAGTAGCAGCCGGTGACTAGAAAAAGGGCCAGCAGAAATTTTGCCAAGGGGACCACTTTTTTAGTCATGGTGTATCTCTTGAGTCGGTTATTTGTTAGTGGCGATAAGTGTTCATTGCATCTGCTCCTGCCAGGGTTTGATCCACAGGCCCGTCAGCTTGCCGTCTTGGTCGAGGACGACGCGCACTTCGGGTGATGCGGCACTATACCGACCCATGAAGCGGTGGATCAGCAGGTTCGGCTGGCTTTCTATGGAGTGGGTCTCGACGAAGTATAGTCCCTCAAAGGTGCCGAAGAGTTGTCGGAGTTGTTGGTAGCTGTGGCGTTGGATTTCTGCGGTGAAAGCCTTGCGAAAGCCTTCAGTGGCTTCTGGCCCTAGGGCTTCAAAGCGACCCTGCTCGTGGGCTTGGAGGATCTGGGTGGCCAGTTGTGCGGCTAGTTGGTGTTGTTCGGACTGGACGGGTGCGCTGGCAACGGTCTCGGGGGTTGCGGTCCCCGGCAGCAGGCGTCCCGCCGCTCCGGTGGCGACCTCGCCTAGGGCAATGGCGGCGATGAATACGGCAATGGCCCGACCACCGGCGACATTGCACGAAACGGCAAAGGCGCGGTACATCAGGAACACCATCCAGACCAGCAGCAGTATCAGCACTAGGGCCACCGAACTGAGGAGGGCAAGCTGGGCAATGGAGAGATGCGAGATGCCTCGGGCGATCAAAGACGTGGTGAGGTCGCGAAAGAGCGGTGACACCACGATCAGGGCTATGAGCAGTCCGGGAACCCGGGCTAGGGCCTGAGTGCCGAAGACATCGATGGGGCGTACGCGGCTACGGCTGATCAGGCGGCCGCCGATGTAGAGCAGGGCACTGGGGATGGCCCAGGCCATGAGGCCCTGTGCTATGGCGTGCCAGAGCGGGGCCGGGGCCGTGCGCTGGAAGGAGATCACGCCTGTGAAGCGGAAATCGAAGATGCCGCCAAGATAGGCAGTCAAAGCGGTACACGCTAGGCCCCAAGCTAGGGCTTGGCCGCCGGCTAGGAAGTGAAAGGGATTGAACAGCCACAGGTGCCAGGCTGAGGTCGTGCGGGTATGGGGATCGTCCATGACGGGCTTCTTTCTGTGAAATGCGCGTCACTCTTGCTCGATTTTGCCGAGATCGTCCTTTGGTCTTTCCGCCTCATCCAACGACCCTAGTTGCTCGACGAGGGCATCGAGGCGATTGCGCAGAGTGGGGTAGGAGACGCCGTAGAGTTTGGCCATGTGTTTGAGATTGCCGCTGGTCTGGAGGAAGCAGAGCACAAAGGTCTGGTCCTCTGGGGCAAGGCGAGCCAACGGCGGCAGGTCAAAACCGCCTAGCACTGCCGTATCGCACTCGGTACAGTCTAGGCGGGCGACCTGCAGGGCCGCGAAACAAGCCGGGCAATGGGTAGGCAAACGAGGATTCTGCATTGGATCAGTATGGTTCATTTTTATTCAAAAAATATTTTAATAAGCTAAAATTATATTTTATTTTTCGCAAGAATAATTTTTAAATATACAATTGGGCACGCGCTTTGATTTCCAGTTACAAAGTCAACATTTCTTGACTTATGGAATTGGTTGTATTATGCATTGTAAACGCATACATAACGCATACATTGCAAATGTATTCTACTAAGCGGAAGCACGACTCCAGTTAGAAGGCCGCTTAACCCTAGCAGTCCGTCCCCAGTGCAGTCCGTCCTCCGAATGGGGGCTGCATTGGGGACGCTACTCCCTCTCTTTAAGGATATCATAATGATTCTGATAAATTCCTTGAATCAAGGCTTTGGGGCCGTGGGGAAGCTAGCGCTCGTTTTCGTTGCGGTGTCCATGTACGTGCCTTCTCTCCAAGCCCAAGATCAACGGCTCGAACTTCCAACCTATCACCTGACCGTCGATCCCGCCGACCTGAGTGCCCTCTACCAGTCCCCCCACAGCGATGTCCGCTATCCCGCCCAATTTTCCTTCGCGGGAGAGGTTCTCGAGTGCGAGGTGCGATTCCGGGGCGAAACGGCCCGTTTTTATTCAAAGAAAAGCTGGAAGGTCTGGTTTGAGGACTCATCCAATCCGGTTGAAGTCAGGGAGCTCAACCTCAACGCGGAATACTCGGATCTCTCGTTGATGCGCAACGCGCTGGCCATGAGGTTGTATCAGTTCATCGGTCATCCAGCGCCGAACACCGGGCACATCAGCCTGATGGTCAACGATGACTTCATGGGCGTCTTCGTCCAGGTAGAGGAGCCTGATCAGGATCTTCTTCGGCGGTACGACTACGAGCTCGGAAGTCTCTACAAATCCGAGGATCACGGTGGGAATACAGCGCCATTGCTGGATTACGACACCTACCTTTGGTCGTGGAACAAGAAGGTGGGAGGTGAATCCGACTATATCGATGGGCAGCGGCTATTCAATCAGCTTCTCTATCTGACGTATGAGGATTTTGCAGAGCGGATTTCCCTGCTGGTGGATGTGGAGAATGTGCTGCAATACTTTGCGGTCGCCTATGCGATCTCCAGTATAGACGCCGTGACGAAGAATACCCTGCTCTATTTCGACCAGAGGGGGCGCTTGCAGCAAATCTTACCCTGGGATCACGATGCTTCCTTCGGCAATTACTGGACCGGAGAATACCAGCCCTACTTTGAAACGGTCTCCGAACACCCCTATCTGAACCACAATCTTCTATTTCAGAGGTTGATGGAATACGACGCTTGGCGCGAGTCGTTCTGGAGCAAGGTCAGTTTCGTCATCGAGCACGGATTCGCCGCGGTGGAGGCCGAGATCGATTCAACATACGAGTTGATCAAGTCGGATGTTTATCTGGACGGAGCCAAGTTTGGCACCAACGCCGAATTTGACGATGAGATGTCGCGTCTGAAAGGCTTTCTGGCGGCGAGGAGATCGTTCCTGACGGATTTCCCCTCTGTCGAAAAGAATCTTCTATCGGACTTGTACTGCTCCGATCCGTTTCCCTCGCCCGATACCGATGATCGCGGCGTGGTGTTTCGAGCCACTTCGCGCAGCCCCCAGGCCGTCGTGGTCGAATACATCACGGATTTGTCATGGGGAGAAGAGATCACGGTCAAGCAACTCGCGCTGTTCGACGATGGTCGACACGATGATCTGCAGGCGGGAGACCTCGTCTACGGCAACCGTCTCGTGCTGCCCAAAAACTACACGGGCCTCGTGCCCTATTCTTTCAGGGCCGGAAACTACAGCTATCCCTCCAACGGGCTATTCTACATCAATTACAGGGCCACGAAGACGTTCGCTTTGAATGTGAATCACGCCGGTATCGAGGAGTATCGACACTTGCAGATCGGAGACGTTCATCGGATACGCGATGAATATTTCATCGAGATCATTAATGCCGGTGAGTTGAATCTGAACCTTTCCTACTGCAGCTTTGAAGCCGGGGAGTATTTCAACCGCTTCATGTTCCCGCCCGGGACGAACATCGAGGCGGGCTCCAGCCTGATCCTTTCCTCGAACAGAGATGCCGCCGGGGACCTGTTTCCGGACTCGCCCGTCTTGGGCAACCTTTTTTTCGCTGTCTCGCCGGGCGACACGATGAAGCTTTTGACCCCCACACTGACGGTGATGACGGCTCGCGTCAACGAGACCTACAGCGCTGTTGATCTTTCGACACCATCCATTGTGATCAACGAAATCAACTATCATTCAGCGGATGATCTGGATACGAGAGATTGGGTCGAGCTATACAATCCCAACGATGCTTCCGTCGATCTTTCCGGTTGGAACTTTCAAGACGACGATGACGACCATTCCTTTGTGCTGCCCGGTGGGACGCTCATCGAGCCGCGCGGATTTCTGGTGTTGTGCCGAGATGGTGCGGCTCTCGAATCCCTCCTCGGGGTCTCTTGTGTCGGAGACTTCGATTTCGGATTGAGGAACAGTGGAGAGCTAGTTCGCCTCTTCGACAGCGATGGATTACTGGTCGATTCTGTCACCTACCTAGACGAGAGTCCGTGGCCGGAGGAGGCGGACGGCGACGGTCCTACGCTGGAGTTGCTTCACCATAGCCTAGACAATGCGGACCCCATGCACTGGCGGGCTTCCATCTTGGTGGGGGGCACTCCGGGTCGGGCCAACAGCGTGTTGGCACCACCTACATCTGTCGCGAGCGAGACGGACGAGGGCACACCGCAGTCGTTCAGCCTCTTGCAGAACTATCCCAATCCCTTCAATAGCGAAACCCACATCGCCTTTCACCTACCGCGAACGGAGCATCTTTCTCTGGAAATCTTCAGCGTGACCGGCCAATTGGTGGCCACCCTGATGGAGGGCGTTTATCGAGCGGGCAGCCACCGGATAGCCTGGGACGGCCGAAACGATCGCGGAGAGGCCGCTGGTTCCGGGATATTCTTCTATCGGTTGACGACGGAAACCTTGCGGTCAACGCGAACCATGGTCCTCGTCAAGTGACGCATGGCCCCTGTCTGATACATATGCGCGAAACTGTGTTCCGTTGACGACCAGCAGCGCGGCCTTCTCCTTCTCCAGTCCCGCCTTCACGTAGATGCCATCCGCCCAGGCGTAGACACCTCCCGGTCGTCCAGACGCCGCTGGTGCCAGGCCTCGAACTCCGCCTCCCACTTGGCCCGCAGACGCGAGAATGGCGAGCTATACATCGCTTGCACTCATTGACTGATTCCATTTGCTAATATTTGACGATATACAGTGAATAAGTGCATGTAGCGAACCAGAGCTAAGAGCCAGGGAGAGGAATTATGAACGAACTCGCATTGGCGGAGGATTTCCAGTTCGACGCGCAGGGTTTTCTCATGCTGCGCAACGTCTTTGACGCCGAGCGCTGTCGGCGCTACCTCGAAGAGCTTGAGCGGCTGTTTGCGCGCAAGTACGATGACCCTTGGCTGCGCGATGGGGTGCGCGGACAGACGACAGTGCAACTCACCGAAGGCCAGCGGCGGATCAACGGCCTGCCGCTGTGGACGGAAGTGTTTGACGAGGTCATCAGCTTTGCGCCGGCGGTGGAGCGCTTGCGGCGCTGGATGCAGCATCCCCAGCTCGTCAACACGTGGGCCATTGAGAAGACGGAGGGCACGCCTTGGGGTGGGTGGCACCGGGGGTTAAATCCAGACGACTACACGGTGCGCAGAGGGCAGATCCGCACGCGTATGTTGAACTGCGTGTACTTTCTGACAGACAACGATGAAGAAGACGGCTGCCTAACGGTGGTGCCCGGGGCGCACAAGTCGGAGATCGACCTGCCCATGGCCGAGTACCGAGGCCGCGATTTGCCCGGGGCCGTGCGGGTCACCGGCAAGGCCGGGGATATGGTCATGTTCTCGGAGACGTTGCTCCACACTGGCGCAACCAAAAGCTCTTCCCGCCAGCGCACGAACCTCTATTTCAATTACATCGACGCCACCTACAACCCGGCGATGCGGGAACTGCTGGCCGGCAACCAAGGCAATGTGAATCACTACGTGTTCCCGCCAGCGGTGCGCTCTCGTTTCGACGAGACCCAACGCGAGCTTACTGCGTGGATGGAGTGGCAGCGCACGGCACCGGCGTCGAGCGGCTAAAGCAAGCGATCTAAGTACACGACAGTAATCCACTGGACGTTAGGCATGGGAGCGCCGAAGTTCTCGATTTGCTCGAAGGCGAGGAAGCGAGTCAGGTGCGCAAGTTGTTGGCTCATCCCGAAGATACGGCTGGCGGGCTGATGACTTCGCGCTTTATCGCCGTGACTGAGGACATGAGCGCAGCCCAGGCCATAGAGCAGGTGCGGGCTTGGGCCGAAGACGAAGACGAGGTGTTCTATCTCTACTTGATCGACCAAGAGGGGCTGCTGATTGGCTTGGTGCCGCTCAAGCGGTTGTTGTTGGCCTCGGCCGATGTTTTGGTTGGCTCCTTGGCCAATCGCAGTCCGATCGCGGTGCGGAGCGATATGGACCAAGAGGAAATTGCCTATATCTTCGCCGAGTACGATTTGTTGGTATTGCCGGTGGTTGATGATGTGGGGCGCTTGGTGGGGGTAGTGACTGTGGACGACATCTTCGATGTCCTCGAAGAGGAGACCACCGAGGATATGTACGAGATGGCGGCCATTTCCTCGGAGGAGCGCACGGGTCGGCCGGCTGCGGGCGTGGTGCGTCTGCGTCTGCCTTGGCTGTTGGTTTGCTTAGGGGGCACTTTACTCGCGGGCGCGGTGATCGAGGGTTTTGACGATACCCTTTCCAAGGTTCTTGCCCTGTCTTTTTTCGTGCCCGCGGTCATGGCTATGGGCGGCAATACAGGTATTCAGACTGCTACTGTGACCGTGCGCAGTTTGGCTATTGGTCAGGGGCAATGGGGTTTGGTGGGACGCGAATTGCGGGTGGCTTTGGGGTTAGGGAGTATTCTGGGCGTTTTGTCTTGGGGCGTGGCTAGCTGGTGGACTGGCGATGCGCTCTTGGGGGGATGTGTAGGGTTGGCGATGGGGGCGGCGGTGGTGCTGGCGGCGGTGATGGGTGCGGTGGTGCCGTTGGTGTTCCGCCGCATTGGGGTCGATCCGGCCGTGGCTTCGGGGCCGTTGATTACGACGCTTAATGATGGGTTGTCGCTGCTGCTGTATTTTGGAATTGCGGCGTTTTTCTTGTAGGAGTGGAGTGGTAGCGGTGTATTCTCTCGCTTAGTAGCGGGTTGATCCTGAGACGGGCTGACAGAAAACAAACCGTACTCTGGACACTCTTGGGGTTTTGCAAACGATCATCGGGGTTTTACCTGATCCTTGCATGCGCTTAGTGCCTCACATTTTACCGGTGCGATCCAACGCAATTATTGAGGACAGTGCATGTGAGCTAATCTTCACACTCCTGTATACTACCCAACCCATTTATAGAGTGAGTTCACACAAGTGCATCAGAGGTGGGAACCGGTGGCCCGCAAATTGCAGTGGTACCGGCATCTTTGCAATGCGCTCAGCGCCTTGACAGAGAATCCCCCAAAGGGCCTTATTTTACTGGATACGTTAGTTATGCAACCTAGGCAGCTTTCTCTATTTCCCAGATCACCAGCCATTATGCCAAGCACGATCCGTGAAAAACTTATCACGCTGCTCGCCGAGGATCTCGATTTCCATTCGGCCAACAGCAACTATGCGTCACATCAATTTCATTCATTTCCAGCAAAATATCCGCCTCAACTGCCCCAGAAATTTATCGCCGCGTTGACCGAACCTGGAGATGCGGTGCTTGATCCTATGATGGGGTCCGGCACTACACTGGTCGAAGCATTATTGGCAAAACGCCAGCCTATCGGTTTTGACACAGACCCCTTGGCTATTCGGATCACGAAGGTAAAGACAACGCCGCTCGATAAGCGGAAAGTACTGGAAGCAGGTAATGCAATCCTTACCAAGGCGCACCTACTGTCTCATGATCAACGTCATCTACTAAGAGAGGAATATCGTCAAGATTGGGACGTCAGTACCGCCAAGTTTGTAGAGTATTGGTTTGACAAAGAGACCCAGAGCGATCTCTGCGTACTCATGAAAGAGATTCGTCGAATCTCGGATGAATCCGACACTCAGTTGAGTTCTGCTGAAGCTCTGGTGGCATTTTTCGAGCTCGTATTCTCCGCGATTATCATCACGAAGTCAGGTGGTGTTTCCTTGGCGCTCGATTTAGCCCATACCCGACCACATAGAGCGAAGGTTATATACGATATGAAAGGTGATCTTCTGTGGGGAAAAGAACAATTACACCAGAAGCACTCACGACTCCAATTCATATCAAAGAAACTGCGGTCAGTATTTGACGAATTTTCCGACCGATTTCATAGAAATGTCGCCAATCTACCATCCCCAGAGCCTGATTATCTACGACCCGTTATCGAATATGGTGATGCGCAGAGATTATCTTTATCCGACGATTGCATTGATTTGATTGTTACCTCTCCACCATATGCGTCCAATGCGATTGACTATATGCGAGCCCACAAATTCTCTCTGGTTTGGATGGGGTTTTCGGTAAATGATCTGGGCAAAAGGCGGAGCCAAACGATTGGTGGCGAATCAACCGCTGGTGTGGTTTTCGACGACCTGCCTTCTGATACTCTTAAAGTTGTAGAGGAAGTTGCCAATCTCGATGCCAAAAAAGGTAAAGTATTACACCGGTATTACTCCGAGATGACCCGTGTGCTACGTGAGATGTATCGCGTTCTCAGGCCTGGGAAGGCCGCAATTGTAGTAGTAGGAAGTTCCGTCATGCGTGGGCGCGATACCGAAACGGGTCATTGTTTAGCCGACATCGGACGCGCGATAGGGTTTGATGTTCCTGCTATCGGGATCAGAAATTTGGACAGAAACCGTCGCATGCTCCCGGCTGGCGCTACGCTCAATCAGTCTTCTCAGATTCAACAGCGTATGCATCAAGAGTATGTAATCGGCTACATCAAACCCACAAAGGCTGAAATCTAATGGATGAAATCGTAAAACTGCGTGAGCAATTTCAACGGACAGTCTGTCTGGAGGTGATGTTTTTGAAGGATTGTCAAACGCCTAGCATTGCCGATATCGATAGCAACCTCAGCAGCTCGTTGGCACGTAGTATTACTAATGCATTAGGTTACCCCGTTAGCACTAACGAAATCAAACCTCAGACTGCTGGCCGTAATTTCGAAACAGCCGTCAGAGATTATGTTCAATCGGCCATGAAGGTCCTTGCCCATCTGCGTCCGGCCGACTGGATCTATTCTGTCCATAGCAATATATCGGAATTTTTCCAATATCGGCATTTAGCCACGCTAAAGGAATTGGTCGAAAAAAATAAGGACGTTTATACAGCGTTGGGTGATTATGTAGTCAAACCGGATGTTCTTGTCGCGCGTAGGCCTGTTACGGATGAGACGATTAACCAGTATAACGAGGTTGTAAATCAGAAAGATATAGCGTACTTGACGCCATTGCGTCAGACGAATCATCAGATCCCTACTCCGATATTACATGCTAGTATTTCATGTAAGTTGACACTCCGCAGTGATCGATCACAGAATGCCCGTACGGAAGGCTTAAATTTGATCCGAAACCGCAAAGGGCACACCCCCCATATCGTTGTGGTGACTGCCGAACCGATGCCGACACGGATTACATCTCTGGCATTAGGGACTGGTGATATTGACTGTGTCTACCATTTTGGCCTTAATGAACTTATGAAGGCCGCTAAGGACAGTAAAAACGAAGCTGTGCAAGACTCTTTGGAGACAATGGTGGAAGGTGGTCGCCTTCGCGATATAGCCGATTTACCTTTTGATCTAGTCGTTTAGGCTGGCGGCGGTCAATGTCTTGACAGAGAATCTCCAAAAGGCCTTTTTAATAATTTATATCTCCCCCTACCTACACTGCTACTTCTCCCAGCGGCCCACCGACGAGGACAGGGTAGCTGGGGACCGGTTCGGTGTGCCCGGCGGTTCGGAATCTGTCTACGTCTTTCAGGGCTACTGAAGGTCTATATGGAAATGCGATCTTCGACATTGGTCGGGTCTCATTAAGGGTGGCTGATGTATGGTAGGGTATTCCGCGGCAGAGGAGAGATGAGGCGCAATGTATAAATCCTACGGCAGCAAAGGCACCATCCGGGAAGTGCTCGATGCCATCCAGCGTCGTAACCTCGTGCTCCCTGCTATCCAGCGGGAATTCGGCTGGCGGCCGGAACAGATCTGCCAGTTCTTCGATAGCCTCATGCAGGGGTATCCGTTCGGAACCTTCCTGTTCTGGAGAGTGGAGCCAGATAAAAGCAATAACTTCAAATGGTACGACTTCGTCCGGAACTACCACGAGAAGAATAATCCGCACTGCCCTGAACTCGGCGAGATGCCGAATCAGGCTCTAACGGCAGTCCTCGACGGTCAACAGCGCCTCACTGCCCTTAATATTGGGTTGCAGGGATCGATGGCGTGGAAGTTGCCGCGCGCCCACTACAGGTTCCCCCAGAACTTTCCGACTCGCTGTCTTTATCTCAATATTCTTGCAGAAGCGGACGAGGAACAAGGTGCTCGCTACCAGTTCGCTTTCCTTCGTGAGGACAGACCCCGTGATTTCTCCGAGAACGAATGCTGGTTTAGGGTTGCTGACATCCGGGGCATGCAGCGTAGTGCTGACGTTATTCGATGGATCGGGGATAACTCGCCGCCAGACGATCTGTCTGACCGAGCCTTGGAAACGCTTTCGCTTCTGCAAGAGATAGTACATCTCAAGCCAATGATCACGTACTACGAAGAGCTCAGCCAGGACATCGAACAGGTGCTGCAGATCTTCATCCGTATGAACAGCGGAGGTACGTTTCTCTCGTACTCAGACCTCCTCCTTTCCATCGCGGTGGCGCAATGGAATCACCTCGACGCTCGCAAAGAGATCCACGATCTGGTTGATGATCTGAACGGCATAGGAAGAGGCTTTAGCTTCTCGAAAGATTTCGTCCTCAAGGCAGGGCTGATGCTCTGCGATGTGAACGTAGTCTTTCGTGTTGACAACTTCAACAGAGCGAACATGGATATCCTCGAGGCGAGTTGGCCTAATGTGAAGAAGGTACTCCTGCTGACCGTTAAACTGGTTGACCGCTTTGGGTTGAGTCGAGACAACCTCAGTGCAGCCAACGCCTTGCTCCCCATCGCCTATCACCTGTACCGGGCCGGTCACGGCGACGGCTTTCTGACACATACTAGCTATCGCCAAAATAGAGAGGCCATGAGGCTTTGGCTTATTCGAAGCCTATTGAAACAAGGCACATGGACAGGCGGAGGAGTTGACGGCGTTCTTATGGCGTTGCGTCAGGCCATTAGCAAGAACGGCTCTGCCGATTTTCCAATCGATAGTGTGATGCGCGTTATGTTCGGACGTGGTAAATCCCTTGGGTTCACCGACGAAGAGATCGAGGATCTAGCTGATATGCGATCTGCCGACCGGCGCGCGTTCCTTCTCCTTTCGCTGCTATTTCCCTTCCTCAATCTAGAGCACCATTTCCACGTAGACCACATCTTCCCACGCGCGCGCTTCTCCGAGGACGACCTGAATGCTGCCGGTATTCCCGAAGGGGAGCACCGATCATATCGGGAAATGATGGATGGCCTTCCGAACCTGCAGCTACTAGAAGGCTCCAAGAACACTGAGAAGCAGACTATGATTCCCAGCGACTGGCTCGATAAACATACGGGCGGCAACCCTGTGGTTCGCCAGGCGTATATAGACAGACATCTCCTCGGAGCGATACCCGGGGGTTTGCACGAGTTCAAAGATTTCTACGAAGCCCGCCTTAAGTGCTTGGAAGAACGCATCAGAGAGGTCCTCGGGGTTGGACCGGGAGACTCATCACCCTGACGCTTTCCGCATACCTACCTGACGACCTCGCCGTAAATATGGAGAGAGGGGTGGTTCCCAGTGGGTGTTGGTGAAGATGGCGCAGTACGAAATGCGGTCGAACGCATCCCTCGATCGAGTCAGAGTAGGCTCTCGCTCGCCATGAGCACTAGAAACGAGGGCTGCACGTCCCTGATCTCGGCTAAGTGCTTGCTAAGTTTGCCTGTCGTCGATCATCAGCTTCAGACAAAAGCCGTGATTGTGCAGTTCAGAAGATCAATCTGGTCAAAGACTGGCTCGAACTTATGGGGGATTAACGGTGCGCCATGTGCTCCGAGGAAAACGTTTTGATGTACTGGAAGAAATTATGACTGATTTGATTGACGAAACCATCGAAGTACATACGCCTCGTAGATATGAGATTACGGGCAAAGTCGATGGGCACAACATTAAAAAGGTGGGGCATCTGGAGGCAACACAACAGATTGATGTGAGCCCGTATTCTTCAAGACGGGTTACAGGGTATGTTGGTGATCTGCCTGAAAACAGACATGCTGTTTTTTTGCCGAGAAGAACAACTTCTAAGTTAGAAGGGCAAGACATTTTTGTAGTTCCAGAGTGTGCGTCGCCGGAAGATCTGAGTCGGAAAAGCTTGCGAGGAGAAATAAGTTGGCTCTGGCCTAAACCTCGTCGCGCTAAGGAAGTAACGATCAATGAAGCAAAAGCCATATGTCAGCGTGTACGCAACTCGTGGAGGGGAAAGTTCAAGTTTCAGGAAGAGGTGCGGGATGCTAAGGGAGTAACGCAGTCAGGTCTGCGACCACCGCAGATTGGCGCGCTACATGCGGCACTTGCTCATTGGAGTGTTTCTACAAAGCCATCGACAATTGTCATGCCAACAGGCACTGGCAAGACCGAAACGATGCTGGCTCTGCTGGTTTCTGTAGAGATCGGGCGACTGATGGTCGTTGTTCCCAATGCAGCGTTGAGGGACCAAATTGCTGACAAATTCCTAACGCTCGGAGTTCTCAAAGTAGCCGAAGTGCTAGACGACAGCGCTGAACTGCCCGTTGTTGCCACTCTGGCGCATCGTCCAAGGTCTATACAGGAGGTCGATAACATTTTTGAACGGGCAAACGTCATCGTGACCACGATGCAGGTGGCAGGCCAGTGCAATGAGAATATTCAGGAGCGCATGGCCGAGCATTGCTCGCATCTTTTTATTGACGAAGCACATCATGTCGCTGCCCGGACTTGGCAGGCGTTCAAATTGAAATTTGATTCAAAAATTGTCGTTCAATTCACTGCAACACCATTTCGTACTGACGGAAAAAAGGTAGATGGAAAATTTATCTACGTCTATCCACTCGCGAAGGCTCAAAACGAAGGGTACTTCCGCCCGATACGGTTTCAGGCGGTACAAGGCTTGGACCAAGCTGAAGCCGACGAGGAAATAGTCAAGCTGGTAGGCGACCAATTAAGGGCTGACCTCGGCGAAGGACACGATCATCTCGTGATGGCTCGTGCGAACAACATTGATCGAGCAGGCAAACTCCATGAGATGTATGAGGAACGTCTCGGTGATTTCCATCCCATGCTCGTCCACAGTCGAATGAGTGCATCCAATCGCAAAGACGCCATCGAGAAGTTAAGAAATCGCGGCAGTCGAATTATCGTTTGTGTCGATATGCTAGGTGAAGGGTTCGATCTCCCTCAACTAAAAATCTCCGGTCTTCACGACCGCCACAAGAGCGTTGCCGTGACCTTGCAGTTTACGGGTCGCTTCACACGCGATTGTGAGAATATTGGTGATGCGACAGTTATTGCGAATATCGAACAATCAGATATTAACGACGCACTGCGGTCACTTTATGCGGAAGATGCTGACTGGAACTATCTCCTGAAGGTGCTTAGTGAAACCAAGACCGGTCGGCAACTCAAGCGAGCAGAAGTACTGGAAGGCTTTAAGGAGGGCTTAGAGGGGATTCCCCTCCAGACGCTGTACCCTAAGATGAGTACCATCGTTTATCGGACAAACTGCGATGAATGGCGGCCTCAAAACATCGATGAAGCTATACCTTTTGCAAGCATCCAGTTTGGGCCGGTGATCAATGAAGCAGAACGCCTCGTCGTCTTTATCACACGAGATGAGTCATACGTGCAGTGGAGTTCCACAAAGGAGATTTTCAATGTTGAATGGAATCTCTACCTAGTTCATTGGGATCGAGAGACCAAGCTACTCTATATAAACAGCTCCAAGACGAAGGACCTCCACGAGAATTTGGCGAGGGCGATTGGAGGGGATGGTGCATCGCGCATTGCCGGCGAGTCCGTTTATCGCGTCTTGGACGGGATCAATCGTCTGATGCTCACAAACCTCGGCTTGAGCAGCACGCTTGGTCGCAACATTCGCTACACAATGTTCGTGGGCTCTGACATCACGACGCAATTGAGCAGTGCTGCCTACAGGACAAAACGAAAATCAAATCTCTTTGGACTCGGATATAGCGGAGACGGAAAGGTGTCAGTGGGCTGCTCGGCGAGAGGAAAGATCTGGTCGATGCAGTCGGCCGGCGATTTTAGCGAATGGCTCGAATGGTGCCGGTTGATAGGGTCAAAGCTTATCGATGATTCAATTGGTACGGACAGCTTCGTTCAAAATCTGATCAAGCAAGAGGTGATCACCGAGCGACCGGAGAAACCTCCGATCGCAGTACACTGGCCAGAATCGCTATTGATTGAATTTGAAGAACGAATTCAGATCAAGTTTGGAACAGGAGACTGGGTTGGGTTCTATGAATGTGAGATTAATACAGCGCAGCATGAAGAAACCGGTCCAATTCAATTCATAGTTTCTACTGAGGGAGCTGCGGCAACATTTGAGGTCCGTTTGAGTGAGAACGGGGCGCAATACCCGCAGGTCGAGGGGCCTGAAGTACGGGTGAATTATAAAGGTGAGCGCCTTCTTGCAGATCTATTCAACGACGACCCACCTCATATCTACTTCGCGGATGGAGATTTCCTGATCTTCAATGAACTGTTCAAACCGCCGCGTGGGGAAGATCGGATCCTCTTCGATCTTGAGCAGATCGAGACACGTGATTGGAGCGATACCGACCTTAATATTGAATCTCAGGGACTGGAGAAAAATCCGCGATCAATTCAGCGGGTGGTGATCGAAGAGCTACTAGCTCGTGAGCCGGCATTCGATATTGTTTTCGACGACGACGGTGCCGGAGAGATTGCGGATGTGGTCGCAATACGGAAACATGACGGGCGTCTGATAGTGGAACTGTTTCACTGCAAATACGCCCACGGAGCCACAGCAGGAAATCGGGTCGCGGACCTGTACGAGGTGTGTGGACAGGCGCAGAAGTCGGTGCGTTGGAGAGATTACCCGATTCGGTTGCTCAAGCGGATAAGAAAGCGAGAAAATGATCGTATGGTGGTGGGAAACCCGTCGCGATTTGAACGGGGCGACATGGGCACGCTCAAAGGTCTGATATCGTGCTGTCAAGAACTTGAACCGGACTACCACGTGTGGATTGTCCAGCCAGGTTTATCCAAGGCGATGATTGAGCCGAAGCAGCTGGACTTATTGGCGGCGACAGAAGTCTTTCTTTCGGAAACCTACGGTATTCCATTACGAGTGATTGCGAGTGAAAATTGATCCCTGCGGGTCGCTGATTACGACACTCAACGACGGCTTGTCTCTGCTGCTCTATTTTGGGATTGCCGCGTTTTTCT
This sequence comes from Gemmatimonadota bacterium, assembly GCA_009841115.1. Classification (GTDB taxonomy): domain Bacteria; phylum Latescibacterota; class UBA2968; order UBA8231; family UBA8231. Next base: position 22,095 of record VXML01000014.1, read on the forward strand.
TGTAGGGTAGGTGATGAGCGTGTACTCTCCCGCTTATTTTCCTACGCCACCGTCGATATCCGCTTGACCTTGATTTGGTCGGCCTGTTTCATCGTCTGGTCTAAGTCGTAGGCCGCCTGCAATCGGTACCAAGTGTTCTCTCCGCCGCCGAATGCCTTGTCGCGGCGGATCGCCATCTGCGGCGAGATCCTCGAATGACCATTCACAACATTAGATAACTGCTTCCGGCTGACTCCAAGTTTTTTTGACGCTTCCGTCACGCTAAGCCCCAATGGCGCTAGGCAATCGTGACGGATGGATAGTCCCGGATGGGATGGGTTCTTCATCTGGAGATCGTTGTATCGAAAGCGGCCAATCATTCTTGAAATGTAGCCTGTTACTTCCCAGTTTGCTATTTTTCTTGGGCTGCCGGCCCTGCCCCGGCGGTGGTGCTAGTGATTGATAGTTTTCACTCAAATCAGGGTTTTCACTGTTTGATGGAATACATTGAAATAGTGAAATTATTGACTTTTTCACTAAAATAGCTATTTTCATCGAATGATGAAATCCGTTGAAACAGTGAAAGAGCTAGATGTCGTGGCAGTAGATGCTGTCCGCGACCTGCTCAGCTATGTGCCGAACTTGGAGATCGGTTCAGTAGGACGCGACTACCAAATCGATTTACGGATCGCTTTGAGCCGTGGAGGCGTCAACTATGCACTCATCATTGAGGTGAAACCGAATGGGGCACCGCGCTTTGTCCGTTCCGCGGTCTATCAGCTTAGAGACTATGTGGCGCATGTGGACCAATCCAATTACGCGGATGCCGACCAGCGTTTGATTCCGATGCTTGTCAGTCCTTACCTGTCTCCGGAGTCGCGGGCGATCTGCACCGACCACAATGTCGCTTATCTCGATCTTTTCGGGAACGCCCATCTCGCTTTCGATGGTGTCTATATTGATCGAGCCGTCGCAGATAAGCCGAAGTCCGAAAGCCGCGCGCTACGGTCGATCTTCAACCCGAAGGCAGCCGCTATTTTGCGCGTTATGCTGCGCGATCCAGACCGCGCATGGCGTGTCACCGACTTGGCCGAAAAAGCCAAAGCGAGCCTTGGTCATGTGAGCAATGTGCGCAAAGCTCTACTCGAACGAGAATGGATCGAAAAACAGGCTGCTGGCGTCGTCCTCGTCCAGCCGAGCGCGCTCTTGAAAACGTGGCGTGAGAACTATCGCCGTCCATCCGGCCATAGCATCACCGGATACACGCATCTCCACGGCAAGCAGCTCAACGAGCAATTGTCGGGAGCACTTAATCCTCAGCCCCCGCGCGCGATATACTCGTTGCATTCCGCCGCCCAATGGTTCGCGCCCTTTGGCCGGGACGGCACACATACTTTCTATGCTGACGAATCTGGTACTCAGTTTTTGCAAGAGGCGTTGAAACTGACACCTGTCACAAAAGGAGCGAACGTCGTCCTACACATCCCCAATGATGAGAGTCTGTTCGACGACGCCATCGAGCCAGCGCCAGGCATATTCTGTACCAGTCCGGTCATCACGTATCTCGATCTGTGGAATGGCAATGACCGCGACCGTGAAGCTGCCGAATATGTAGCCAAGGAGTGCTTCCCATGGCTAGAATAGAACCGCAATCCGCCAATGATTATGATGACCGCACCACAGCGGCGGTCAAGTCCGTACTGGATTTCTGAGAGCAAATAGACCACAGTGAAACTGATCGTTACCAACGACGACGGCATCGAAGCAGAGGGCCTACAGACCCTAGTCCGTCTAGCGTCGCGGTGGGGCGAGGTCGTCGTTGTCGCGCCGGCCGAGCCTCAGTCCGGCATTGGACATCAGTTGACAACCGATAGGCCCATTCGCGTGGATAAACTGACGGGAGAACGCTACCGGATATGGGGCACGCCGGCCGACTGTTCCCGTTTGGCGCTCAACTGCCTAGCGTCCGACGGAGATTGGGTGCTCTCCGGGATCAATCACGGAGGCAATCTTGGGGTGGATGTGTACGAATCCGGCACGGTAGCTGCCGCTAGGGAGGCTGCTATTCACGGTTGTAAGGCCGTCGCCCTGTCTCACTATACCGTAAAGGGCCGGTCGGTCGATTGGCCGCTGGCCGCCGAACGGCTGCGGCCGGTTTTGGGTGACGTGCTGAACGGGACGCTGGAAGCCGGATATTTTCTGAATGTGAATCTGCCCCATCCCGAACACAACCGGACGTGCTTGGAAACGAAATGTGCCCCGGTGGACCCAAGCCCCCACAGAACTACCTTCTCGCAGACCGGCGACGGTTTTCTATACACCGGAATCTATCAGGAGCGCTGGCGACAACCCGGCAGCGACTTGGATCTCTGTTTCAAGGGGCATATTTCGCTGTCGAAAATCGCCGTTTAAAGGGGTCGCATCGTCAGCCTAAATTCCACTAGACGACAACGACGGTCGCAGGACAGGAGACCAAAGCAACAGGGAGACAGAGATAATGCCACGGCGAATTGCCATTGTTGGTGGGGGCATTTCAGGGCTGGGTGCCGCATGGGCACTGCATCATCACCCGGACCGTTTTGATTTCCGACTGTTCGAGGCTAACGAACAGATTGGTGGAAACGCAATTACCGCCGATATGCCGCAGGATAGCGGCGGCTCAATCCCCTTCGACATCTCCGTGACCGCCTGCATTCCCTCGGTATATCAGCACATCCTGTTGTTGATGCGCAAGTTTGGCATCGAATTGATCGATACCCGGTTCAGCTACAGTGTGAAATACCACGGTCGTGTTTACGCCCACGATTTCGACTCTGACATCAGACGCGAGTTACAGGCCGAAATTGCAAAGTTCCAACGCATCTTGAGGTGCCTGCACTGGTTTGGCCGACTGACCCGCTCCCGGTCGAGGTTGCTAAACGTCCTCAATCCGTTCAACTACATCAGCATGGGGACGGTGCTCAACTTGGCTGGTTTCTCTGGGGACTTCAGGTACAAGATCCTGAAGCCCATGTTCGTCAACTTCCTGATGGCGACGAATGTGTTCGATATGCCTGCGTCCCTTTTTTCACGGTACTTGGAGTTCTTTGATATCGAAGTCGCCACAACCATGCAGACGTGGGACCAGGGCACGCGACGAATCTACGAGAACCTGTCCGCTAGTTTCCACGACAAAATTTACCTCAACCGGCCCGTCCGAAAGGTGTATCGCCAGTCATCCCGCGTCGTGGTCGAGGACGGAGACGGCGTCGAGGAGGTTTTCGACGAGGTGATCTTCGCGTGCAATGCGAACCAGACCTTGAGCATCCTCGACAAACCCACGTTCTTGGAACGCTACATTCTCTCGTCGATACGTTACGAAAGCGAACTTCACAATCATACCGTCGTGCATTCGGATTCCTCGGTTCTGCCGGATAGCGAAGTGAAGCCCTTGGAAACGCGGAGCAATCACATTGAGCAATACGGCGCTAGGCCGGACAACTATGAAATCACGTACATCATGCACAACCAGCAGCCATGGGCAAAAAGGTCCGACAAACCCTGTTTGGTGACCTACAATCCGATCAGCAGAATCGATGAAAAGAAGATCGTCAAGAAATGGTGGTTCCAGCACATCGTACACGACGTGCGACATGTTGTGTTGCTCGTCTCTTTGTTCCGTTTTGTCCAAGGCAGGAGACGGACTTGGCACTGTGGTGCCCATACGCTGATAAACAGCCAGGAAACCTGCCTTGTCAGTGGGCTTGCCGCCGCAAGGCAGGTCGGCGCGGATTATCCCTTCGACGATCCCGAGGCAAGACGGGTTTTCAACTATTACGGAAGTATCATGTATGGTTGGCGATTCAGGAAGGCGAAGGGCTGAATATCCCACTGAGATTCATCGCTTCGACCTTTGCGCTATGTTGCAAACTGAAAGCCGAATTGTCCCATTAGTACATAGTGTAGATATTATACTTATAGTAACGAATAAACAACGGCCGACTAGGAGTATTATGGATACACTTCCACCATTCCCGGAAGGGTGGTTTTTCGTAACGACACGCAAGGCCCTACTGAGAGAAAAACTGATCGAGAAAACTTGGATGGGAGAAGAAATCGTCGCTTGGTGCGACGGGGAAGGCCGCATCTGCGTGGCCGACGCGATGTGTCCACATCTTGGCTCGCATCTGGGTCCGACGGTCGGCGGTATTGTACGCGACGGGTGCCTTGTTTGTCCCTTTCACGGATTCGAGTTTGATACGACCGGCCAATGCGTGGCCACGCCGAACGCCCCGGCCCCCAAAGCCGCGAAACTGAAAGTATATGAGACGCGGGAGATCCTCGGCTTGGTCTTCGCTTGGTATGGAAGCAACGGTCGGCCGGTGCAGTGGGATCTTCCCGATGATCCACCTATCGCTGCCGAGTGGGGAGAGCCGGGATTCCGGAGCCTTCGGTTCCGCGGCCATCCCCAAGAAATAGCTGAGAACTCCGTGGACTTTGGGCACCTGCGCTACGTACACGGCTACGACAATGTGAATCCGGTCGGTTCAGTAACGGTAGATGGTGCCTATCTGAAGAGTTGCTTCGACTTCAAACGCGTTCGCAGGATCCTAAGTATAAAAGACCTCGTGTACGACATTTCGGCCGTTACCCATATTCACGGACTTGGCTATTCCCTCGTCGAAATCCACGAGAAAACCATTGATATGAATGCGAGATTGTGGGTACTCCCTACACCCATTGACGGCACCCTCATCGATCTTGTACTGGTCAGCCAACTGCGGGAAATCCGCAAGCCCCGTCGATTCATCACGGGTCTGGGTTTCCTGCCGATGAAGTTGCGCCAAAGGCTGATGAATTACATTCTGCTTTCACAGCAAAAACGGGATGTCCTGCAGGATGTGGTGATCTGGGAAAGGAAACGGTATCGGCCTACCCCTAGGTTGTGCCGGGCGGACGGCCCCATAGGGAAATACCGCCGCTATTGTCGGCAGTTCTATCCCGATCTGACGATTGCGACGGAAAGTGGGGACTCGGTCGCCGACTAGGGGGTCCCGCGCGAAGGTGCGCCAGGCGAGCCTAAAGAGGCTTGCGAGCCAAGAAACAGTACAGCGGCGTAAAGATACCCGACTTGCCGCCCGCGATATAAGCCTCCGCGGTCCGATCCAAGAGTCGGATGACTTCCGCGGAGCCCTTCGGAAAGAGCCGCAGTACTTCAGCCAGCTTCGATCCTGTGATGACCGCTTTACGGCCCCACGGAAGCCTGCGCAAGGCGTTTCCGACCGTCCCATGGCGACTCTCCATGGGTTGATACCAAGGTGTGGAGGGTCCTTCCTGGATCGCCCGGTCCATCCCTTCCATGACTTGGAATCCCGCGGCTTTGAGCGCGTGATTCACTTCCCCGAAGGTGGCGATGTCCCTCAGCGCAATGCCGCGCATGAGATCCTCCTTGATGGCCCGATGCCGGTCGTCCTTCGGATCGAACTTGCCCGTCAGACACATTTCCTGCCCCCAGAACAGTGCCCCGGGTTTCAGCACGCGGAATACTTCTTCGAAGGCGCGTTGCTTGTCCGGTGCATGGCATGTTGACTCCATGGCATAACCCCGGTCGAAGGTGTCGTCCTCGATGGTGCTCATGTCCATGAAGCTGCACGTCTCGCAATCGACCATGTGATCGAGCCCCGCCTCGGCGTTCAACCTCTTCGCCTCTTCCAACTGGATCTCATTGATGTTGATTCCTACAACCCTGACACCAGCCTCACGGACGACGCGGCGCATGGGGGCACCGACTCCACAACCAACGTCGACCACCGTCATACCCTGTTGCAGCTCCAACTTGGAAATCATCAGCCGCTGATGCCGGACCTTGGACTCCTCCAGACTTTCATAAGGCGTGAGGGGCGCGAAGTGCAGGGACTGGCCCCAGCCCCACACCATGAACCCGCTGCAAAGGTCGTAATAGTCTTTCACTGTTTCCGCGTGATCGTACCCGCCGGTGCCACCGGGCTCCAGTGCCGCCCGGTCGAGCCAGCCGTCGAAGTGCTGCACTCGACGTGCGACGCTCGATCCCCGGTACGCATCTCTCAGCTCTCTCGATAGTTTGCACAGCCGCATTTCGTGGTGTTTCCTCTTGGCTCCACAAGGAGCCAAGTCGTCAGGTGAACAGCTCCCGTCTCTGCTGGGAGATACGGAACTTCAGCTTCTTGCTCGGTTTCAGCGACGGGAACGGATTGAAACGGAGCTTGTGCTTGTACTTCGCTGGCGACACCTCAATCGTGAAGTAGTGCGCCAGCATCAGCAAGTTGGCCGCCAGGTGCAGCTCCATCCACCGGGTGCCGAGACACTTGTGCGTGCCCAGCCCGTACGGGGCGTATCCGGGGCTGCGATGCTCATGGCGCGACGGCAGGTAGCGGTCGATGTCGAACTTGTAGGGGTCGGGAAAGACCTCGCTCATGTAATGCGTGGCGGTCATGGCGATGTGGATCCGTTCCCCTATGGGCAGCTCGTAGTCCTCGACCACGCACGTATTCATCACGTTCCGAATGGACATGGAGACGATCGGGTACATGCGCATGCACTCCATGAGGAAGCGGTGGGTAACGTCGATGTTGGCGGGGGTGAAATCCTCTCTCTCGGGGTCTCCCTTGGCGAACAGGGCATCTGCTTCGGCCTGGATTCTGGCGTAGAGGTCGGGCTGCGACGCCATGGCGTAGACTACGAGGCTGAACGTATCGCCGAGGTACACGCTGGCAATCAAGGCCGCGGAAAAGGCGAACAGCAGGTTGGACTCCGGGAGAAACTGCGGGTCGCTCGCGTGCAGGCTGAGGTAATCGTCCACCA
>VXML01000014.1:28992-85386 GCA_009841115.1 Gemmatimonadota bacterium
GACTCCGGGAGAAACTGCGGGTCGCTCGCGTGCAGGCTGAGGTAATCGTCCACCAAGTCCCGTGGGCTGTCCGCCCGTTGGGCGGGGGTATGGATGTCCTGGACCCGCTGCATCAGTGTGTCCAAGACTTTCGCCCGGCGTCTCATGCCCGGGGTGTTCAGCGTGAATCTGGGCAGGAGCTTGGCGACGTGTACGCTGAGGGCCCGTTCCTTGTACACCATCAGGTCGTCCATTAGGTCCTGGGTATCGACGCCGATTAACAGTGGGGAGAGCTGGGCGTTCACCATCTCCCGGCACATGGACGTGGCGCGGTATGAGTCCCCAACCGTCAAGCTCGCCATGTACTTGCGCCCCCGATTGTAGAGCTGGTCTAGCTGTCCTCCCAGCCTCGCGGCAGAATAGGCGGGCGACAGGGACTTGCGAAGCCGGAAGTGATCGGCTCCGTCTAGGGCGGGCAGGACGCCGGACGCGCCGTAGACCTTCTCGAAGTCGCTGAAGTAGTCCCTGGCTCTCAGGTACATGCGCCCGCGCTTGTGTACCCAGCGGTTTGTCTCGAGTCCGGCCAGGAAGGTCATGGGCTCCGAGAAGGGAGGGCGGATCTGGAACACCGGACCGTACTCCTCCGCAAGGCTCCCGAAGAGCGCGTTCAGGTTGCCGTCTCGACTATGCGGGTTCAGCAGCAGCTTGGGCAGCGAAACCGTCGGAATCTTCCTAGCAAGGGCAGGACGGCGAAGGGCTGGGACGGCGAGGTTCTGAGAGACCGCAGAGGCGAGGGAGCGGCCGATTAGGTCCATCTTGCAGATGAACTCGATGCGCTCCTCCGCCTCGTCGTCGAGCTGGAATATGAAACGAAATACGTCGCAGGTATTGACGAGGCAGATAATGATGACATCTCTCGGATCGGGAATCTCGTCGGTGAAGATGACCCTGCTGATACGCGTCCTTATGAACTGGCCTGCAGTGCCCTCCTCCGACTTGCCGTACAGTTCCCCATGCCAGACGGTAGGCGCCAGTGTCCAGAATTCACCGTCGTGATATTCTAGGAGCTTCAGGTCAACGAGGCGGTCCAGAACCGCATCAATGATCGATTCCGCACGGGGAGCGAGCCGTTCGATCCAGTACTGGGCGTTCCGTTGAACAGATTCGGCTGCGATTTCTTTCAGAATGGAGTCTAGGGCAGGTCTCCCCGTTTCTGTCTCGTCCACGAGTAACAGGGATTCCATGTCCGTGTCGATGCGCGATCTGAGTGAAAGCTCCGCGAGCACGGCACCGACCACGGCGCAGTTCAAATGCCAGCCGGGGACCTGGTGAAAGTAGCCAGTTTCCTCGTTGAGGAGCATCAGGATGAGCTCTTCGGTGAGACTTAGCGCTTGGCTCGTCAAATCCTCGGTAGTATTAGCCATAGGTTTCTGCCTCCCTGTATCATGAAGTGCATTACTCGGTACCGGCGCCGGAACGGCCCCGAGAAGCAATCAGACGCAGATGGATGGTGTAAAGCGCGGGAACGATCATCATGAGTATAGCCGTAGTAACGAGAATGCCGCAACCGAGCGAGGCGGCAAAGGGGATCAGGAACTGGGCTTGGATGGCACGTTCCAGAATAAGGGGAGTGAAGCCAAGGAACGTAGTCACGGAAGTGAGCATGATCGGACGAAAGCGCCCCTTGGCACCCTCCACGATCGCCGTCCTTGCCAAGGTGCCTTCCCCGATTTTCTGATCGATGAAATCGATCATGACTAGGGAATCGTTCACGACCACCCCGCTCAGGCCGAAGATACCCATGAAAGATACGGCACTCAGGGCTACTCCGAGGACCCAGTGCCCCAAGATCACGCCGACGAACCCGAAGGGGATGACGGCCATGATGATGAACGGCTTTGTATAGGATCGGAGGGGGATGGCGAGTAGCGCGAAGATCAGGAGCATGGCAATCGCAAATCCGCGATACAGCGCATCCAGGGATTCGAGCTGCTGTTGTTGTTCCCCTCCGAAGCTGTATGTCAGATCCGGGTGCAGGGCGGTCAGATCCGCGAGGATCGAATTGGCCAGGATGTCGTTGGCTTCGTCGCCTGAAATCACCGAAGCATCCACGTCCGCAGTGACCGTGACGACGCGCTGGCCGTCCTTCCGTCGAATGGCCGGCGGCGACACCCCCGGGTTCAGGGAGGCCACACTCATGATCGGGACCTCGGCCCCGCCCGGCGTACGGAGCAGGTATCCTTCGACATCGGTGATGGATTTTCGTTCATCGGAGGGCAGGCGCACATAGACCCGGATCTCTTCCCGGCCGCGCTGCACCCGAACGGCCTCTGCGCCGAAGAACGCCGCCCGCGCCTGCCCCGCCAGCTCTTCAAGCGTTAGACCGAGGGTGTGCGCTTCCGGCCGCAATTCGAGCTGTATTTCCGGGATGCCTGGGGTGTGATCCGAGCGCACGTCGTAAACGCCTCCCACGCCGCGGAGCCCATCGACCACGGAATCTGCGATCTGGACGAGGCGCTCCGGGTCCGGATGCGACAACACGGCCTCCACCGGGTTGCCCAAGGTGAAGACCTCGCTGCTGAAGGTGATGCCGCGTACGTAGGGCAGCACCCCCACTTCCTCCCGCCATGCCTGCACGACCTCTCCGGTAGAAATTTCTCTCTGTTGAGCACCCAGGAGTTTGAACTCAATGGTGGCGATGTTGGCTTGCGGATTGAGGGTCGGCTCTGGATTGAGCCCGCCCTCGAGTCTTGATCCCTGTCCGACGGTCACTGTTACGCCGGTCAGCAGCGGTGGCGCGTCCCCGGGCCGGCCGCGCGAGAGTCGTTCGATGACCCGGTGGCCTGCGGCCTCCAGTTCCTGCGCCACTTCGTACGTCCTCGGAGCGGTCGCCCCATCGGGCATCTCCAGGACGACCGTCGCGATATCCCCCTCCACGTCAGCGGCCAGCGTGGTAGGAACGATCCCCGCGGGCAACAGGGAGATGCTTAGCACGAGCATTCCCACAGCCCCCGCCATTGTCACCGCGGGCTGGTCGGTGGCGAACTGCAGGGCCCGATCCAGCGGGCCTTGGACGAATCTGTTCAGCAGCGCGTCAACGCGCCCTTGGAGCCGCGCGAAGAACCGGTCGAAGGCATTGGCCGGCACCCACTCCGGGCCGTGCAGGTGGGACAGGTGGTTGGGCAGCACCAGCAGCGATTCGATTAGGGAAATCAGCAGCATGGCGATCATGATGATCGGCAGGGCCCGCCACACCTCACCGACGCCGCCGGGAATGAACAGCAACGGGACGAAGGCCACCACCGACGTCAGAACTGCGAACGTCAACGGCACCTTGATCCGCCGTACGCCGCGGATCGCGGCTAGGACCCCGGGTGTTCCCCGCTTGCGTTCGTATCGAATGTGCTCGGCCACGACGATGGCATCGTCGACGATGATTCCTATGGCGAGGACAAAGGAGAACAGGCTGATGGTGTTGATCGCCACGTCGAATGCCATCATGATGGCGAGGGCGCCGATTCCCGAAACGGCGAGGCCCACGGCGACCCAAAGCGCGAGCCGGATTTCGAGAAACAGGCTGAGTGCTATCAGCACCAGCAACAGGCCCAGGATCCCGTTCTTGAGGAGAAGATCGGCGCGTTCCTCATAGACCTGGGATTCGTCATTCCACATGGTGACGCCCACACCGTCCGGCAGGGCCGGGATCACTTGGTCCGCTAGGTGCTCGCGGACGGTCGTGGCCACGTCCATCACCTGCTCGCCATCGGCCCGGTAGATCTCGACGAATACCGCCGGATGGTTCTGATGCCGGACGATCAGGTCGGCTTCCTCGAAACCGTCGCGGACCTCGGCGATATCGCCAAGGCGCAGGACCGTGCCGTCACGACCGCTGAGAAGGACGATCTCCTCGAAGTCCTGTTGGTCGTAGTTCTGGCCGAGGGTGCGGACCCGCACCTGGGATTCCCGGGTATTGATACTGCCGGCAGATAAGTCCAAGGAACTGCGACGAATGGTGTTGGCTATGTCGGTGAGTGTGAGTCCAAGTGCTCTTAGCCGATGAAGCGGTACCTCGATAGAGATTTCGTAGCTCCGGACACCGCTGACCTCGACTTGGGACACGGAAGGAAGCGCCGTCAGTTCATCCTCGATTTGGTACGCCAATTCCTTCAGCGAGCGTTCGGACACGTCGCCGTGGACGATGAGCCGCATCATGCTCATGCGGTTGGTCATCTCCCTGAAACTGGGACGATCGGCACCGGCCGGGAAAGACTGTATGCGATTGACCGCAGACTCGATATCGTCTAGGGCCCGGGCCATGTCCGTGTCGAAATCCATCTGGACCCGCACGGAGGCCATGCCCGGGGCCGCTACCGACTTGACCGCCTTCACGTCATCCAGCCCGCTGACCTGGTCTTCGATCTTGACGACGATCGACTCCTCGATCTCCTCCGGTGTGGCACCGGGATAGGCCATCGACACTTCAATATGGTAGAAATGAGTGGTGGGCCACGCTTCCCGGTCGAGTCCGGTCAGCGACACCAGCCCAGCGGCGATGATACCCCACATCAACAGATTGGCGGCTACACTGTTGCCCGCCATGTAGGCGAGTGGGCCGGACCGTTCTTGGTGATTGTCGTTGCTATGACTCATGGGGTCGGGTCAACTCCCGTTAGGACGCGCATGCCTTCGGTGGCAAACTGGATTCCACCGGTGATGACGGCCTGGCCGCTTGCGAGGGTGCCGGTTACATAGACCTCGTCGTTAGTGCGTTGTAATACCTGTACCGGAACGATACTTACTGCACCGCCATCGTTGACGACCCAAATCTCGTTGCCGGATTGCAGGGCCGCGCGCGGCACTTGGTAGTATCCTTCTAATTCAAGACCCTCTATTTCCACCTCGACGAATTTGCCAACTAGGAGCGGGGGACTGCCGCCGAGAGGAACTGTTCCGGCTATTGGGATGCCTGAATTAATTGGGTCTGGTACGCGCACGATCACGTCGATGGTGCGCGTTTGCTTGTCAAGGGATGCCTCGCCACGGTCCACGTAACCATCCCAGGCATAGGTGCCGTCGCCGTAGCGAGCGATTACGCGCACAGCCACTGTCCGATTCCCGTCGCCCGCCGCAAGGGACCACAGCCCCGGGATTAAAGCCGCATCGGCATCGGACAGGGGCACGATTACCTCTACGGCATCCGTGGCGAAAATCCGCGCGACAGGCTGGCCGGCCGCCACGATTTGTCCCACATCCACGGATTCTTCCTGCACAAAACCAGCAAAAGGAGCCGTTACCTTGGTTCTGGAGAGGGCGAGATTAGCATCGGCGAGTCTAGCCTCGTCGCGGTCAAATGCGGCCCGTGCCGCGTTCAACTGAGGTTCCCTTAGCGCGAGCGTATTCGCCGTGGCTGGCTCTCGTCGCCCTGAGTAAAGTTCGTATTGCGTACGGGCAATGGATGCCTGTTCCTGCTCTTTGAGTAAAGCCACTCGGCTGGCCGCGAGGTTGGCCTCCGCTTCCTGCACGCGGTATTGATAATCGACTTCTTCGATGCGGAAGATCGCTTGGCCCGCCGCCACCCGTCCACCGCTTTGAAATCCCGAATCCACCCAGACGATCTTGCCACCCACTTGTGGAACGATATCGATCTCTGCGCTGGGCCTCACGGTACCAGAGCCAAATACAGGTATGGGGCCGGTGCCGGCTGTGACTAGGCCAGTCTGCACGAATGGTATCTGGGGGGGCTGTTCGGTGCGGGTCGGTTCGGGTGCCAGTGAAATCAAAAAAGCAGCCAAAGCAACGGAAGCTATGACAATGACGCCGGCAATTATAAAACTGGATATGCGGGACATGGCGATTTACTCCGTGGAGGTCGAAAGAATACTCGACGGGGGCCTCTGCTGGAGGGCTTCCCTTGCGTTGGCGGTCCACGCACCGCCGAGGGCGCGGTGCAGCACAAGACGCGCAAACCCTAGATCGCGCGCTGCCGTCGCTAGGACGGATTGCGTACCTAGGAAGGTGTGCGTCGCCGTCAGGAAAGACTCATAGTCACCCACGCCAGAGACATACCGCTGCTCCTGCAACGCAGCTTCCGCCTGCGCCTCTACCGCCAGCGAAGCGAGCAACGCATGACGGCGGCGGCTGGCCTCCAGCCCCACAAGGGCAGCCTCAACCTCGTTGACCGCGGTTACCACGGAACGCCCGAAGGCGGCGGCCGCTTCATTCAATCTGGCTTCGGCAAGCGCGACATTGCTGCGCAGCCGAGAGCCTTGGAATACGGGGCCGAGCAGGTTCAGGCTCAGATTCCGGAACCATTGATCAGGATCGAACAACTCTCCTGCTTCCGTACTTTGCAGCCCGATGGCACCGGACAGGGACAATTTCGGTAGCAAATCCGCGCGGCGGGCACCCACTGTGTAGCGGGCCGCTGCCACCCGCTGCCTTGCTGCGCTGACGTCAGGCCGCTGCACTAGGAGATCGGCGGGAATGCCGGCCGGAACGGGGTCGAGGGCTGCGGAAGGTGTCAAGGAATCGGGCAACATGTCTGCTAGGTCGGCGCGGTAACCACCCATAAGCACCCATAGTCGCCCCTCTGCATTCGCTAGCAGCGCTTCGATTTGCGGCAACTCGGCTTGCGCATTGCGCAGATTGCGCCGCGCCGTAAAGAGGCCGCGCCTATCGATCAGCCCGCGGTCGTAAAGAGAATCGGCCAACGACTTCCGCTGCTGAAAGACTTCCACGATTTCGCCTGCCAGCCTGTGTTGGTGGCGCAGGTTGGCGATCTCTAGGTAGGTCCGCACGGTTTCGGTTAGTACCCCCATGCGGGCCGTCAGGTAGTCCGCTTCCGAAGCCAGCCGCTCGGCTCCGGCGGCGCGGGCGTCGTTGCGATTGCGGCCCCAGAAGTCGAGTTCGTAGGCGAATTCCGCGCCGATGTTGTAGGTAGTAAGGCCGAGCCGGTCGGGGAGCGCGATTCCGACTGCGCTGTCTGTAGCGGAACCTAGCCCCAATTCGTCCAATTGCGCGCCGATTCCCGCATTGGTAGGGGTATCGAAATCATTGACGCCAGCCGAAGGCTGAAGCAGCGGAAACGCCGGGGATTTGGCGATGCGTTCCCGCGCTCTAGCCTGCTCGACCCGGGCGACCGCCCCGGCTAGATCGAAGTTTGAGGCAAGCACCGCTTCGATTGCTTGGTCGAGAACCGGGTCGGCGAAGGTCTTCCACCATTCCAGCGGCTCGTATGAGCCGGCAACTTCACTGCTGGCAAACTCGTTGGGTAACTCTGCAACCAATTCGGGAACTGGAGGGGACTTCAGGGTAAGGGAGCAAGCGGAGATGAGAGAGCCGACGATTGCCGGAGATAGCAATACTAGGAGGGTGTTGCACCGAACGCGTATGGCCGATAGGCTAAACGAGCGTCTGATTGGTATGATTGGCATGTCGCTGGCCCACCAAAAATTAACTTGGTGCTGCGAGGTATCTACTTAGTTAAGTTACTGATGTTACGCAGCGCAAGTAAGGGCGGTGCGGAGCGCGAACCGCCCTTACTCTGGATGCTGAATTCAAATTGATCGACAAAATACGACGGAGCAGAGCGATGAAAATAGCTGACGTTAGAGCATTCCCGTTGCGGATCAGTAAGTCGGAAGAGGCGTCGCAAGCGCCGACCATTGATGCAGGCGATTACCGCGTGGACCATTCGAGATCTATAACGATCTACTCGCCCCATCACGAGACCACTGTTATCCGGGTTGAAACAGACAACGGAATTGTCGGGTGGGGTGAGGCGCAGTCGCCGGTGTCGCCGAACACGACTGCGACCATAGTGCGCGAATTGGTACGACCACTGGTGATGGGGCGCGATCCGTTCGACATTGAGGCGATTTGGACGTGCAACTACGATGCGATGCGGGAGCGCGGACATTTGACGGGTTTCTACATCGACGCCATCGGGGGGACGGATATAGCGTTGTGGGATATCGTGGGGAAGGCTATTGGGAAGCCGGTACACAAAATTGCAGGGGGACGCTATCGAGATGAGATCTTGCTCTACGCAGGGATCGGCGGTACGGATCCAGTGAAGGCTGCAGATGCGGCTGAGGAGCATGTGGGCTATGGGTACAAGGCGCTGAAGTTGCACTTGCTGTTGGATGTGGAAGGCGTCGCAGAGATTTGCCGCGCCGTGCGGCAGCGCGTCGGGCCGGGCATCATGCTGATGGTCGATACGCACATGCGGCAGACGGTCGCCAGTTCGATACGGCTGGGTCGCGAGTTGGAGAAGCTAAGTTTTACTTGGTTGGAAGCGCCGATCATACCGGACGATATACCGGGGCAGGCGGAGATAACTCGGGCGTTGGATATGGCGGTGGCGATAGGGGAGTGGACGCGCACTCGCTACGAGATGCGCGAGCAGTTCGAGCGCCGGGCGTACGACATTTTGATGCACGACATCGCACGGACGGGGATTACCGAGGGACATCGGATTGCGACGCTGGCCGACACCTACAACATTCCGGTCGCGCCGCATGTCGGAGGGGGTGGGATCCTGTCGGTGGCAGCGACCGTCGAGTGGTCGGCGTCGTGTCCGAACTTCATGATTATGGAACACAGCCACCACGCCAACGCGATGAAGAGTCGGATACTCAAGGAGCCGTACGAACCCGAAAACGGCTACTACAAGGTTACGGATCGGCCGGGGTTAGGTGTTGAGGTGGATGAGGCGGCGTTGGAGAGGTACGCGTTTCCGGGGGTGATATGATCCGCAGATGGACGCAGAATAGTAGAAACAGGATGATCCGCATCTCAAATCGTTCAATAATTCAGGATTGCTATATCACCGTCCGGTGCTGGCTGGCTGCGGCGCTGCCGGTCGATTGAGCAAAGGAGCAATGCCATGCGTTTGCAGGGCAAGGTGGCCCTGATCACGGGGGCCGGCAGCAATATTGGACGGGCCATGGCCCGGTTGTTTGCCCGCGAGGGAGCGGCGGTGGTGGTCGGCGATACGGACGAGGTCGGCGGCGGCGAAACCGTGCGGCTTATTGAAGCGGCTGGGGGTCGGGCCTGTTCGGTCGCCGGCGATGTCAGCACGACGCAGGGCTTGCGTCAGAGCATCGACGGAGCGGTGGAGACGTATGGACGGCTCGATATGTTCTTGAGCAATGCCAATTCCGGGGCCTCAGGCACCATTGCCCAATTCGATAGGGCTGGGGCCGAAAAGCTGTTGATCGTCAACCTCATGGCGCTGATGGAAGGGGCCCACTATTGCCTGCCCCACATGCAGCAGGCTGGCGGCGGTGCTATTGTCGCTACCTCCTCAGTGCAGGCTCTAGTGGGAGTGCCCGGGCATCCGGCTTACGGGGCGGCCAAGGCGGGTATTTTGGGGGCGGTGCGCAGTATGGCGGTGGAATTGTGGCCCTACAAGGTGCGGGTCAATGCCGTGTGTCCGGGCGGTACTGCGGGCAAGACTTGGACTGTGATCGACGAATTGGGCGAAGAGTATTTGCCCGAGTTCGAGGCGCGCTTTGGCAGGGACATGCGCCATTTGCCCCTGCCCGTGCCCACGGACCCGATGGCCATTGCCCAAGCTGCGCTGTTTTTGGCCTCGGACGAAGCTAGTTATATCACCGGCCAGCATCTATCGGTCGATGCGGGCTTGGGCATGTTGCGCTACGATGTCTTTCACGGACCCGAGCCGCTCGACACGCCCCAGGCCAAAAGCCAGCGGCACAGCGAATTGCAAGCCGAATTTGAGGCGTGGTTGGCCGCGAAAAAAGAAGAGCGGTAAGGGCAGTCCTAACGATGACCGCACGAATGGGCCGTCGCTCCTGCCTCAGCCGTTGGGAATCCCGCCGAGATAAATCACCTGCCCGGTGACCGCTTCGCTCTCCCGCCGCAAGAAGAAATCCAGCACGTTTGCGACATCGGCGAAGGTCCCTAGCCGCTTGACGGCCATGGAGTCGATGAGTTGCTCGATTTTGTCCTTTGGCACCCCTCGGATCATGTCGGTCGCGATCGGGGACGGGCCAATCACGTTCACGGTGATCCCGTACTCTGCTAGTTCTCTAGCCATGACCTGCGAAAGGCTTTCCACCGACGCCTTTGACGCGGCGTACGCCGCTTGACCGGCCAGCCGCATGGGGACCGCCAGTGAACTGAAGTTGACGATGCGCCCGTAATGGCGTTTTCGCATCAGCTTCGCTGCTTCGCGGCTGACTAGAAATGTGCCCACGACGTTGGCGCTCAGCATCTTTTCGATGGAAGCCGCTGGCGTCAGCAAGAAGTGGCTCATCGAGGCGACGGCCGCGTTGTTGATTGCGGCGTCCAGCCGGCCGTAGCGTTGTTTGATCTCGCGAAACAGGGATTTGACCTGCGGTTCGTCGGAGACGTCGGCCTGCAGGTGCAGGAATCCCTCTGCCTCCCAGCCCGCGTCGCCACGACTGCAGCCGACCACTTGGTAGCCGCGGCCGAGCAGATGCTCGACCAAGGCCCTGCCGATTCCCTTGCTAGCTCCGGTCACCAGCGCCACTGGGTTCGATTCGTCGTTCATGGGATGCCTGCCTATTCGTCGACGGCTTCCACGGCATTTCCGGACAATTCCAGGATGTAGTCCGCCAGTGCATCAATCGTGCGGAAGGGGCTCCGCTGGCGGGAAAACGCGTCCTCGCTGACCAGTGTCACGTCGATCTGGTGTTCTTCTTCGAGAATCGACTCGACGCTGGTAATGAGGGTCACCAGACCCATGGAATTGAGAATGGCCTCGGAACCTAGAAGCGGTGAGTCGCGGTTGACCTGCACGGGCTCTGCCACGCCTTCTTCCTCAAGGGCGTCAACCGCTAGGCCGATCATCAGTTCAATCAGATCGTCTTTCTGCATGTTTGTTCCTTTTGTTGAATCGGTTCAGGAGATGTCGTCCTCGGCACCAACCCCGCCGAAGCGCAAGGCCGCGCGAATTTTTACCGGATCGCCGTTCTGGTCAAATCCCCGCAGGAAGTCGCCCTCAATCAGTCGGCCGATGATCTGCACGGGCGTGCCTTGGCCTTTTAACTCCTTCAACTTTCCGGCCAGTTCTCGATAGCTCAGAGGATGGCTCTTTAGGCTCGCGAAGAGTCGGCGGTGATCTTCGGTAAGGGCGTAGGTGGTCATGGTCCGACCGCGCTCGTCAGCGATGAAATGCTGACGCTCGAGCGCGAACGAAGTCGGATGGACCTTGAAGGACGGCACTAGCCGCACCTCGTCCGCAATCCAGGTGATCCGGGCCATTCGCCCGAAATCCTTCATCAGTTGGCTAGCCCAGCGCACCCGGCGCAGCGAGAGTTCGGTTTCGTCGAAATGGTCGGTGACCTCGTTTTTGTTGTGTTGCCAGAGGTCGGCCAGAGTCGCAGCGCGCGCCTCCAACTCTTCGACGCCCTGTGCGCCAGCGTCCACCTGCTGGCCGGAGAGCGCGGTGAACCACTCCTTGCCAGCGAACCGACTGTCTTCCGCTCCGGCGATCTTGCGCTGCCGCCAGAATGTGGAATCGAGTGCGGAGTTGGCAGAATAGAACGCAGCTAGAAATTGGTGATAGCGGTTGTAGGCCTCTCGATAGGACTGTTCGTACCACTGATGGATTTCGTCGGCGTCCTGTGGATTGCGGTATAAGTGATCAATACCGGCGGCGGCCAGCATAGCCGAGTAGGTCGCCAGATGTACGCCCTGTGAAAACAGCGGGTCGATAAAGCAGGCCGAGTCGCCGCAGAGAAAGGCGCGCCCCAGCGACAGCGAAGAGGCATCATAGGCCCACTCGCGTATCACTCGCACGTCTTCGCAGCGCGTGGCGTTTTCTAGGATTTCCATGGCCAGCGGACACATCTCCAAGCACTGCTGGTAGAACGTCTCGATCCCGCTGTCGCGCATCCGGGCGCTGGCGGACTTGTCGGTCACTACGCCCACGCTGTAGATGTCGTCCTTCAATGGTATGATCCAGATCCACCCTTCCGCGAACGCAACGGAGAAGATGTTGCCGTCTAGGTCGCCTTGGAACCGCTTGCCGCCCTTGTAGTAGGACCAGACCGCCATGTTCTGGAAGTACTGGTCGAACTGCCGCATCTTCAGCTTCTTGGCGATGATGCCACGGGACCCGGAGGCGTCGATGATGAAATCGCCCTCCAGCGTGCCACTGGAGTCGCCGTTTTTCCAGCTCACGGCGACGGGACTGCCGTTGCTGTCGGTCTGTATGTCGGTGACTTCGTGCTCTTCGCGGACATCGGCACCGCGCTCGCGGGCGGCGTCCAGTAGGATCTGATCGAATTCGGCGCGGGTTACTTGATAGGCGTGGTCGTACACCCACGGAGCGGTCTTGGGCGTTGAGAAGGTGAAGGTCCAGGGCGTCTGCTCTGAACCCCAGATGAACGTCGCGGCCCGCTTCTCGACGAAATTCGCCGCCTTGATGCTGTCCATCACCCCCAGCCGGGTCAGGATCGCCATGGTTCCGGGCAGCAGCGATTCTCCCACTCGATAGCGGGGAAACTTCTCCCGCTCGAACACGACCACATCGCGTCCTAACTTCCGCAGACAGAGCGCGGCGACGCTGCCAGCCGGTCCACCGCCGACGATCACGACTCGCTGGTATTTGTTATTTGACATGCGGCTAACTCTCTCCTCCTAGCATCGGATCTTTTTGAAGCGGTAATTAACTTGTCCTTCGGTGACCACTTTGACCTTTACCGGGAGCATGAACGGCTGCAGGCGCCCCTTGCAGTAATCGGCAATCCGCTTGCGCATTTGAACTCCTGAGACTGGCTCTTCCATCTGTACAGTGGCAGTGACGACGTGGCCCATGAGCAGGTGTTCCTCGCCCTTCACAGATACGTCGAGGACCCCGTTCATCTCGGCGATGACCTGTTCCACCTCCGAGGGGTACACCTTCTGGCCGCCGACGTTAATAATGTCCGACTGCCGCCCTAGGATGCGGTAATAGTCGCCCTCCCGGATCACCGAATCTCCAGTGTCGAACCATCCGTCCGCGTCGAATGGACTGGGCGCGTTCAGGTATCCCAGCATCGACGATTGGGCACGGATCTGTAGCCTGCCGTCCACAACTCGGGTTTCGTAGTCCTCACCGCCTATCTTCACCAGCAGCGAATCGCTGGATGCGGACTTGGAGCGCAGGATGCCGAGCTCGCTGAGGCCGTAAGTCTGGAGGAAGCGTGCTTGTGGAAACGCTTTGTTGGCCATCCTGAGCGTGCGCTCCGGCATGACCTCGGTGCCGTAGGTGATCAAGCGGAGCGAAGAAAGGTCGTGCGATTTGTGCGCCCCGGACAGCAGCATGAGGTTCAGGAACGACGGCGATGTCGGCAGCAGTTCCACTCGGTGTTTCTCGATGACCCGGCAGACGCTGGCAACGCTGTGGTCGGCCGCCACCACCACGCAGCCAAGGTTGGCTAGGGTGTAGCAGAGCGTGTTGAATCCGCCGATGTGGTCGAATAGGAGAAACGCGAGCGTCCTGTAGCAGTGCCGGGGTTTGCGGAACTTGTTGAGCAGCTCCGGCAGGCTGTGTAGAATCGCCTTTGGTTTGCCGGTAGAGCCGGAGCTAAAGAGCACTAGGCCCGCCTTGTTTGCCGCCCGCAGTTGCTTCATTAAGGGGTGGTTGCGCCGGTTTTTGAGCTTGATCGCGATACCTTGATCCTGATCGTCTATCTCTACGCGATGGTCGAGCTCGGCGATCTTGAAGAACTCCTGATGCTGGTCTTGCGACTCCCACGAGAGCGGCACGAGGATGCAGCGCATCTTCAGCAATGCCAGCAAGCAGGACACCGCGCCCGGCGAGAAGTCGGCGAGCACACCCACCGAGTCCCCGGCGCGGATACCCTCCGCTGCTAGGCGGCTGAGCCACTGCTCGTAGCGATCAGTCAGCTCGGAATAGGTGCAGGCGCGATCGCGCCAGATGATGGCCGGACGATCCCCGCCTTCCCGGAAACGCCGTAGCTGCCAGTCGATATGCTCCATTCGTCGTGTTTCCGTCAGTGATATAGTCCCATACTTGATAGCCGATGGAATATTCGGTACCGCCGGTGACGATTGCGTTCTTTCCCGAAAGATTGACTTGTTCTGTAGTCGGAAATAAGCACAATCTGTGCCATTTTTTTGTAAAATGGCCAACTCCCTGCGGATGAAGGAGTTAGGGGATATTTGGGAACCGCAGAAGATTTTTGGAGTGTTGCAGAATGCGGCTGCCAACCGCTTAGGCGACCTCTTTTTCTATGGAGGACAGTATGCAATTGCTTGTTTATTAAGGGTGTTATAGAAAAATCCGAGAAGGAAGGTAGAGCGTGCGGTGCAGTTTGCGACGCACGTTGTGTTTTGCAACGGACATGGTAGTACTGGCCCCAGCCGTATTCGAAGAAATCGGTGACCAAGTCGTAATAGGTATTCTCGAAATTCCGGTAGTCCTTCTTGCGTTCGTCCAGGCCGTCGCGTGCCGTGCCGCCGTAGCGCCGCTCGTAATCCTCGATGCGCGCGGCGACGCGGTCGCTGGCGTTCCCGTCTTTCAGGAAGTCAGTGAGCTTCGATTCCATCCCCGATTACCTTCTTTAACATGAGTTCGGGATAAGCGTCGTCTAATGAGAATGTTCCGTTGGTAACGGCCCTAACGCACCCAGCCTACTTGATCATGGAAATTCATGGATACTCAGATATATAATTTCCATAAAAAGAAAGTGTCAAGAAAATATTACAATATGAGGATCTTATTTGGGGGTATTTTTATTCGGGGAAAAGACCATATAAAGTCTAAATTGAATAAAAGTCCATATATGGTCTTTAATAGGAATTATTTTGCCACGTCGATGACTTTTGCCAAGCCTTTGAAGTCCCCTTTCTCCGCCACCGATTCGGGAATCGGGGGGCTTCAGCGCAAGGGAACAAGCGAAGAGGAGAGAGCCGACGATTACCGGAAACAGCAGTCTGAAGTGTTTCAGTTCCCCCAAAGTCTTGCGCACCATTTCAACATTTTGGCAGATTATCACTAACAGATGCCTTATTATGCCCATGCGTTGGCTGATAGACCGGAAAAGTGCTTGGCCTGTGCCGAGACAGAGGGAAGATCATGATCAATCTCACCCTGAGTGCCGAACAGATTCGCCAGTTTGATGAGGACGGCTACCTCATCCTCAAAAACCTCCTAGACCCGGAGGACGTCGAGCAGATTCTGCGCATCGCCCGCCGCGACCCCCAGTTAGCTGCCGACGCCAAAGGCAACCAGAATTACGAGGGCGAAGGACTCGATACCCGGTTGGCCTACCGCCCTGGCCTTGCCGACGATGTGTACAGCGCCCTAGCTCGCAGCCGCCGAATCGTCGAACCGCTCGAACAGTTGTTCGCCGACCGGGTGCGCTACTACTATCAATTGCAAATGCTAAAAGATCCTCAGACTGGGGGGTGGCAGTACCACCAGGACTACGGCTACCACTACCAGCAATTCTTCTACCCCGCGTTCGCCAGCGTCATGGTCGCCCTCGATCCGGCCACCCGCGCCAATGGCTGCCTGAAAGTAGTGCGCGGCTCCAACCGCCTAGGCCGGCTCGAACACCAGTCCTCCGGCTCCCAGCTCATCGCCGACCCCCAGAGAGTTGCAATGGCGCTGCGGGAAATGGAGGAAGTGTACTGCGAACTGGAACCGGGATCGGTCCTATACTTTCACGGCAATACCCTGCACGCCTCAGCTCCAAACCTCAGCTCGCAGCCGCGTTGGTCGCTCATCTACGCGTACGTGGCTGCCGCCAATACGTACGTCCTACCCGACTGGCCCGACGACCAGTGCCCCCTCATAGAAAAGTGGGACGACTCCGAAGTCGAAGCCGCTGCTCAGCGGCACTGGGAGGCCGTCGCCGCAACCAACAAAGAAAGATGAGCATGGAGAATTCGAGAGTAAGCGATGCAATCGTCTTAATGGTTGTTTTTGCTTGCAGTGTTATCCGTGTTGTCCCTGGGCTGGCGCAGCCAGCCGATGATGAAAGAGGGCTATACGTCGGCACTATGGTGGGCGTCACTTTTCGCCAGGACCTGCACCATAAAACGGCTTTTACCACGCCTGATAATATAGAGATGACCGTTTCGAGCCATCTCGTTATTGATTACGGAATCGGGTTCGCGGCCATTGCGGGAAAAGGAATTTCCGATTATACGGCGCTTGAATTTACTGGCTCTTGGGCAAGCCTACCATCCCACCTCGACGTTCCCTTGCCCTTGCCCACCTTCTTTGCGGAGGGGCTCTCCCAAAGCGGTTTTGAACTACCTAGCGGTTTCGACTATGACGGGAAATTAGTAACACTGCAGTCGAAGATTGATCTTTTGCTTTTCCCGATAAAGAGGGCCATGAGTCCCAGCGACGGCGCGAAGCCGTATTTGGGAGGTGGCGTGGGAATCGTGAGATCGAACATGGACATGGATATTGAAAAGGAGAGGGCACAGGCAGTTGTCGAAACTTTGGGGAGTTTTGCCGAACTGGTTCCCGAAAGTCTTGCCGGACTGATCCCCGAAAATTTTGCCGAACTGATCCCCGAAAAGATAGACGAAAAAGAAACGGATTTTCAGTTGAGCCTGCGCGCGGGCGTAAACGTGCCCTTCAATGGCATAGACTTAGATTTGGGTTGGCAATTCTACAGAACGTACGTTAAAGGGGAAGACAACAGTTCTCACGTGGCGGCCGGCATCTTGAAGTACGTGTTTTAAGTGGCTGTGATCTCTGTGCCTTGACAGTATTATCGATGATGCTGAGGTGATGGACGCGCATTGCTCTGAGTGGGGGCCCGGCCTATATTGGTAGAAATAGTGAGTATATAGCTTCCGTTGGGGGTGGTCCGATAGCGGGCCTGAGAATAAAGACCCTTCGAACCTGAACTGGATCGTGCCAGCGTAGGGAAACGGATGCCGTACGCACCGCGTACGCACCGCTGGCCCATCTGGGGCGAGCGGTTTTTTTATGCGCCCTTGACGGATTTTTTCCGCAAATCACCTTTTTTTGCAAACTGAGGTGATAAGTGTGTATTATCCGAGTGAAGAGCGCCGCCTTCGCCGGCCTGCCGACGAAGTGGCTGCCTCATATACCTTAAATTGGCGATAGGATCAGATGATGAAAAAAAAGCAAGCTACCATCAAAGACATTGCACGGGAGTTGAAGATTTCGCATTCAACTGTCTCGCGGGCACTATCTGAGGATCGGAGGGTGTCGGCATTGGTGGCTGAGAAGACCCGAAAACGGGTGCAGCAAAAAGCCACCGAGCTAGACTACAGTCCCAATTTGATGGCGCAGGGGTTTGTGACGGGGAAGACGGGCACTTTGGGTTTGCAGACCTACCGGATTTTCCAAGAGCTATATGCCTATCAAGCCGATCAAGTTCTGCGGGCGGCTGATGAACAGGGATATCAGGTCCTAATAGCCACCATGAGCCCTCCCCATGATCTTCGTAGTACATCTACACCGGAAAACCAAACTCGGCAGATCAAGCAGTTGCTTTCCCGGGGCATAGATGGGCTGTTTATTCATGCGCGGGGAGACGAAGAAGAGTCCGAGCGCATTTTGGATGTTGTGCGGGGACGAGTGCCGGTGGTGACTTTTCCCTACCCAACTCAAAACCTGAGTGGGGTTGTGGAGGATGCTATGGCGAATTATTACGAGGCCACCGAGCATTTGATCCGGTTGGGTCACGAGCGGATCGGGTTTATCGGAGCGGACTGGAATACGAGCGCCATAGGGTCTGCCAAGGCCAAGGGGTATTTGCTGGCGATGCAAAAGCACGGCCTGACCCCCAAACGCATACCTGGCAAAACCTTTCCTATAAAACCGACGCAGCGTTTGGGGAAAAGGCTCGGCGACAGGTTTACAGCCCTTGTGTGCCGGGAAGATTACACGGCTCTAATCGCTTGTCGAGGGCTATGGGAAGCAGGTTTCCGCGTACCCGACGATGTGGCTGTGATAGGAAACGGCAATCTGGAGGTGGCGAAGTATACGACACCGGCCCTGACCACCTTGGCAATCCCCTTTGAGAAGATTGCCCAGACGGCGATGAAGTTGATGCTGGAACAGCTTGAGGGGGAGGAGACGCCTCGGCAGATAACCGTGAGATCGCCTCTAATAGTGCGGGAATCCTGCGGGGCGAGAAGCAGGAAATAATCGGAAAGTATATGACTTGACAGTGTTGCGGGAGGGAGGGTACATTTGCCGATTTAAATGCAAACGTGTGAAGTTTAGAGGTCTGTGGCGGAACCTCAAAGGTGTTGGTGAGTACGCTTGTAGCAAGTTGACCGATCTGTAAAGGAGTTTTTAAATGGGCCAAAATAAAGAAGGAGTATGTCAATTTGATGACGCAGAGGATCGCAACGGAAAGGACGGGTACTTTGGGTCTGCTGACCTACCAGATTTCTCGGGAGATGTTTGGCCGTCAGACCGATCAGATTCTGCGAGCAGCTTACGAGGAGCAGTATCAGGTCGTGATTAGCATGGCCGCTCACCGGACTCCCCTGGCTCTAATGGACGATCAGGCCATGCAGATCAATCATTTGCTTTCCCAGAGCGTAGACGGACTCTTGATTAATACGCGAGGCGACGAAGAAGAGTCCGAGCGCATAGTGAACACCGTACAGGGACGAGTGCCGGTGGTGACGTTTCACTATCCGACTCCGAACCTGAGCGGGGTCGTATTGGACAATGCAGCGGATTTTTTCGCGGCCACCGAGCATTTGATTCGGTTGGGTCACGAGCGGATTGGATTTATCGGCCCGGACTGGGATGAAGCTAGCCCGGTTTCAGCCAAGGCCAAGGGATACTTACTGGCGATGCAAAAGCATGGCCTGCCGCACGAATTCATACCTGCCTTGGGCATCTATGCTGTGGAGGGGTATATGCAGGGTAAAAGGCTTAGCTATCGGTTTACGGCTCTTGTGTGCCGGGATGATTATGCGGCCATGGGCGTTTGTCGTGGACTGGAGGAGTTAGGTCTTAGCGTCCCCGAAGATGTGGCTGTGGTGGGTAGCGGCGATATCGATGTGGCGGCGTATGTGATACCAGCGCTGACGACCTTAGCAACTCCCTATGAGGCGATTGCCGAGGCGGTGATGGAGTTGATGCTGGAACAGCTTGAGGGGCAGAACACGCTTCGGCAGATAACTTTGAAATCGTCGCTGATCGTGCGGGAGTCCTGCGGGGCGAACAGCAGGAAAAAGTGATCGAAAGGGCGCGCATTGCCCCGAGTGAGGGCGTGTCCTATATTGTAGAGACATTGAGTATATAGCTTCCGTTGGGGGTGGCCCGGTAGCGGGCCTGAGATTGAGACCCTTCGAACCTGAACTGGATCGTGCCAGCGTAGGGAAACGGATGCCGTACGCACCGCGTACGCACCGCTGGCCCATCTGGGGCGAGCGGTTTTTTTGTGCCCCTCGACGGAGTTCTTCCGCAATGCAAGATGAGGGAGCAGATTTATGAGAATTTCACTATCGGCGGCTAGCTTGCTGGCCGGTCTATTGACGCTGTCGGCGCTGTCTGTGGCGCAGGCCGAAGAAGTGTCCGGCCAAGTGTTGGATGTAGCCACGGGCCGCCCCTTGGAAGGGGCCAATGTGCGGGCCGGGAACGCGGCTACTACTACGGATGCTCAGGGCCGTTTCAAAGTGGAGGCGGCCTTGGGCGATTCGCTCGACATTTCCTTTATCGGCTACCAGAGTGCGCGGGTAGCGGTCGTCTTGCCGCTAGTCGTGGTTTTGGAGCGCGCGATTTTGCAAGCGCCGGAGGTGGTGGTGGAAGGCGGCTTGATGCGCCAGCAGCTAGACCGCTTGGCCGCCAGCGTTACTGTGGTGGATGGGGATCGTTCCCGGGCCAGCGGGGCCGGACACTTGCAAGACGCGACTCATGCGGTGCCCAATTTGAATTGGGCTGGCGGCTCGTCCCGACCGCGCTACTTCCAGATCCGGGGCATTGGCGAGCGCAGCCATTACGCCGGCGAAGGGCCGCCCAGTTTTTCGGTGGGATTCGTCATGGACGACGTTGACTTGAGCGGCATGGGCACTGCCGGGTTGCTCTTTGACGTCGATCAGGTCGAAGTCTTCAAAGGCCCTCAGTCAACCATTTTTGGGCCCAATGCCTTGGCCGGCCTGATCAATTTGCGCTCGGTCGATCCCCAGCCGGGGTTTGCCGGAGCAGGCAGCGCCGATATGGGCAACGATGGTTTAGGGCGTTTTTCCGGGGTGGTGAATCTGCCGGTAGGGAGCGATCTGGCGCTGCGCGTGGGGTACGAGAACGGCCGTTCCAGCGGCTTTCGCAGTAATGCCTTTCTCGATGCTGACGATACCAACGGCCGGCGCGAGCAGTTGCTGCGCGCCAAGGTAGGTTGGACCCCGGCGGCTGGTCCCGAGGTGTTGGGCACCTTCTTTTGGGCCGATATGGACAATGGGTACGACGCTTGGGTGCCCGACAACAACGAGGATTTGACCACCTATTCCGACAAGCCGGGCAAGGACCGCCAGCAGACGACCGGGGCTTCGCTCAAGAGCACTTGGGGGCTGGGTGCGAGCAGTGCTGAATTAGTGACCATTACCGCGTTTTCGCGCAGCGAATTGGAGCACAGCTACGACGGCGATTGGGGCAACGATGAGTACTGGCTAGTAGAGCATGGATTCGATCCAGACGTCGAGGGGTGGAGCTACGACTTTTTTGATCGCAATGTGCGCGACCGCACGGTTGTGAGCCAGGAGGCCCGGCTCTTGGTGGAGGAACTGGTGGTGGGAGCCTATTGGAAGCGCCTCGAAGAAGAAGACAATGCCGCAGGCTATTTGTTCGGCGGCGACGCCACGGACCTGAACGGGCGCTATGAAATCGACAACCTAGCTTTTTACGGCCAGTACGGGCTAGCCTTGGGCCAAGGGTTGCGGCTGGAAGTCAACGCGCGGCTTGACCGTAACGACACGGCCTATGAAGGGGAGACCAACGGTGGAGCCGAGCATACCGCGTTTGCCGTCGATCAATGGTTGGGCGGTGGCAAAGCGGCCCTTAGTTACAACTGGGGCTTAGGCCATACTTTATACGCTTCGGCCTCGCGCGGCTATCGCTCTGGCGGGGTCAACCAGCATCCGTACCTAGCTGCGGAAAACCGCCCCTATGACCCCGAGTACATCGTCAATTTCGAACTCGGCTGGCGGGTCCGCGGACCGCGCTCTTCCATTGGATTGACCCTGTTCCACGCTCTGCGCTCAGACCAGCAAGTCGAGTTGTCGAGCCAGCAGGACCCGGGCGATCCCAACAGCTTTTTTTACTTCACGGCCAATGCCGTCAAAGGCCGTAACAGCGGCTTGGAATGGGAGCATACCGTCCGCCTCCTGCCCCAAGTCGAACTCTTCGGCTCGGTGGGCTTGCTCACTACTCACGTCGATACGTACACCTTCCCCACGGAAGATGGAGAAGTGACGCTGGGCGACCGGGCCGCAGCCCACGCCCCCAATTACACCTTCAGCGTAGGCGGCGAATACCGCCATCAGTCGGGTCTGGGGGTGCGGCTGGATCTGATCGGCATGGACCAATTCTTCTACTCCGATGGCCACGACCAAATCTCTGAGCCTTATCGATTGGTCAACGCCCACATTGCCTACCAGTGGGAAGCATGGTCCGTGCAACTGTGGGGTCGCAACTTGCTCGACGAGCGCTATGGGGTGCGGGGCTTCTACTTTGGCCTGGAGCCGCCGGATTACCCCGACAAGCTGTATAAAACCTACGGCGACCCGCGCCAAGTCGGCGTGCGGCTGACGACGCAATTTGGGGACTAAAGCCGTGGATGGTCAATCTGCTCTGATCGTCGGCAATGGCGAGCCGCCCTCCCGAGGATTATTTGCCGCCTGCGCCCGAGAAGCCGAGCTGATCTTGTGTGCCGATGGCGGGGCTAATACTGCCTCGGCGTACGGGTACGCGCCCGATTATATCATCGGCGACCTCGACTCGGTTAGCGACCAAAGCAAGGCCGCTCTCGCCGCTGACCGCCTCGTCCTCGTTGACCCCGAGGGCAATGTGGGCACAGATGGCCAAAAAGTCCTCAACCACGCCGTCGCCTTAGGCGTTACTGAGGCCGTGCTTCTCGGTTTTACGGGCCGGCGTACCGATCACCTGCTGGGCAATTTGAGCCTGCTCAAGACTTTTGCCGACCGCCTCGCCTTGCGCATAGTAGATGACTACTGCGATATCCGCCTCATCGACCGCCGCATCCGCTTCCGCGCCGCTATTGGTCAGAAAATTTCCCTGTGCCCGCTCGACGGCGCGGTGGAAGGCATTGAGACGCTTGGATTAAAATGGCCTTTGCGGTCCGAGAGCCTCATTCCGGGCGTGCGCGACGGCATCTCCAATGAGGTGGTGGCCAACCCAGTCGAGATCAGGGTCGGGCGCGGCGATCTGTTGTTGTGCGTGCAGCGAGAGGAAGGTGCTGGCGAGATTTTGGTGGGATGAGTAGGTTGTCTGCTGCATCGAAAGGAGAACCACCATGAAGAAGCACACAGTAGCTATCATCGGTCTCGGGCGCATGGGCAGCACCATTGACGACGAAGGGCACGGCGACTTGCCCTATTCGGTCGCGGCCGCGACTAGGGCGAGCGAGCGGTTGGAACTCGTGGCCGGAGCGGATCTCTTGCCGGATAAGCGCGATGCGTTTCAAAGCCGCTGGGGAACAGCCGTGTACGAGGACTTCCGCGACATGATCCGCCGCGAAGAGCCAGACATCGTGGCCATTTGCACGGCAGCTTGTTTGCCCAAGCCCGCCAGAGAGGCCCCGGACGCGAGTTTTCGCGGCGACTCGCACGCCGATCTAGCGGTAGCGGTGGCCGATATGGGCGTGCCGATGATCTACCTCGAAAAGGCTATGGCCAGCTCGATGGAGCGCGCCGACGAGATCCGCGATGCTGTAAAGCGCAACAACGCGCTCTTCAACACGGGTGTCCTGCGCCGCTTTGACAACCGCTACGATGTGGTCAAGGACGCGGTTGCCGCCGGTCAGGTCGGCGAGGTGCGAGCCGTGATTCACTACGCCAGTTCCAGCCTGATGCACGGGCACATCCATTCGATTGACACGGTGTCCTATCTCATTGGCGACCCGGCGATTGGAGCTGTGCGCGGCGAGCTGTTGCCCCACGGCTTGCAAGTCGAGGGTAATCACATTCCGTCCGATCCCTTGGCTACCTATCAACTGCGCTTTGCCAACGGCGTCGAGGCGTGGTCCATTCCAGCGGCCCCGTGGGAATTCGAGGTTATCGGCTCGGAAGGGGCGATTCGCTCGTGCAACAATGGGGCCAATGTTTTACTGCGCCAGCCCGGCACCGTGCAAGGGCGGAACGCCTTGTGGGAGGAGGTACCCGTTGATCCGGTGACGCCGCGCAGTACGACGCAGTGCTGCTTGGAGGATTTGGTCGCGGCGCGCGAATCCGGCCAACCCACGCGCGGCCACATCGACGTGACGCACCACATCACAGAAGCCACCATCGCCGTCGCTGAGAGCCATCGCCAGGGCGGCGCTTGGGTGGAGTTGCCGTTGCCTGAGCGCGACTTGTACATTTTTCACGTCTAGCGACGAGATACCCCACGACTCGCTTACCACTATTAGAGGATACACATGCTAAAAGCAGGCATATTTCTCGATATGGAGAATCTCAATCGCTGCGGTGGCCACGGCATCCAGTTTCGCCAGATCAAGGCCCTAGTGGAGGCACAGCAGGCGGTTGTGGTGCGGGCCAATGCCTATATGGCCGTGGACCGCGAGCGCGAAAGCATGGATCCAGAGTACCGCCAAAAGAGGGAAACGTATCGCAATCGAGCGCGGCGGGAGGGCTATCACCTGATACTTAAAGAAGTGCGGCGCTATCTGACTTCAGAAGGCGAAACCATCGTCAAGGCCGACGCTGATCTAGAGCTGGCGATCGATGCCCTGTTGCAGTCGGAGAATTTGGATTACGTGCTGTTGGGCACGGGCGATGGCGATTTTGTGCGCTTGGTGCGCGCCCTGCAAAACCGGGGCAAGCGGGTCGATTTGCTGTCTTTTATGAACACCAGCACCCAACTGCGCCAAGAGGTAGATTACCACTTTTCCGGGTACTTGGTGCCCGGCATTCTGTTCCCTGAGCGCGGTCCAACCGAGCGTCTGCGCGGCATTCTCCACGCGGTCAACGAGGAGAAGGGCTACGGGTTCTTGACCGCGCAGACCGACTTGGGGCTGGACACCATGCGCGAGGATATTTTTCTGCACATTACCGACCTGCGCACGGCGAGAGGTGGGGTGGTGTCCAACGCGGATTTTGCCCAGTTGAGGATGCGGGGCGCGGTCATCGAGTTTGAGATGGAGGACGACGGCGATAGGAAGAAGGCTGTCAATGCCGTGGAGTTCCGGCCGGAGTTGCTGTGAGGCAAAGACGATGAAAAAAGACTGGTGCGCCGAGGAGTTTCGCTGCATGGTCGTCCTCGGCGAGAGCACCACTGCTGGCGGCTGGAGCACCGCTCCTGATCGCTGTTGGGTGCCTCTCTTGGGCGCGCTCATCAACGACTTCCAGACCACGCCTATGCGGGTTGTCAACTCTGGAATCGGTGCCAACCTCATCGCCAAGCGCAGCCCGGCGTACGAGGAGAGCGGGAAGCCGGCGGCCGACGAGCGTCTCGACAAACACGTCCTCTCCCACGACCCCGACCTGCTCGCGATCTCCTACGGCCTCAACGACGCCCGGGGCGGTACGCCATTGGCCCAGTTTTGCGAGGACCTGGTCCTGCTCGCGGGGCGCGTGCGCCAACGCGGGAATCCGCTCATCCTGTTGCTCGGGCCCTACTTCATGACCGATTTCACCGTCGGGGGGAAGACTTGGAGCCACGCCGATCTGTCCCTATTCAGGCGCTTCAACGCGGCCACGGCCGAGGTGGCGGCACAACTCGACTGTCTGTACGTCGATCTGCTGGCCGCAAGCGGTGAAGCGCCTTGGATGGTCCACTACGACGGCGTGCACCAGAACGACCTCGGCCACCGGATCGTCGCCAACCGCATCTTCGAGGTGCTCGCCCAGCATTGTTCCTGCTTGGCGAAGCGAACCCGGCAGGCCGAGCAGACCAGTCCGAGGTGGAGGGACGAGTCAGTGCTGAAGTCCGACTACGGCTTCTGACTCGGGGAAAGGAGGTATGAACGCCATGTTGCGCGTCGCTATCGCCGGCTGCCACCGCCAGGTCCTGCGCAAGCCGACGAGCCACAACTTCGCCTCTGCCTGCTGTGCCCATCCCGACGCGGAAGTCGTCGGCGTCTTCGACTACGGCGAACGGGAGCGCACAGAATTCGTCGAGTGCTGGCGGGATGTGTGGGGAGAGGTGCCGGTCTTTGACGATTACGAGCAGCTTCTCAAGGAGGTCGGTCCCGACATCGTCTGCATCGCCACCCGACAGACGATGCACGCCGACCAGATCGAAAGGGCGGTGGCCGCTGGCGTCCGCGGGATTCTGAGTGACAAACCGCTGGCCACGACCCTCGCTGAAATGGATCGCATCGTCGCGGCCTGTGCGGAGACCCCCTTTGCCTTCGCCCTGGACCGACGCTGGGACTCCGCCTATCGGGCGCTAAGCTCGGCCATCGCTGGCGGCCTGATCGGCGAGGCGACCAGCTTGGTGGCATACGGCATCCCGAATACAATCAATCACGGCTGTCACTGGTACGACGCCGTGCTCGCGCTGCTGGGAGATCCAGAGCCCACATGGGTCAGCGGCTTTGTCAATCCCGGCGACTCCGCAGATGAGCGCCGCCGGATGGATCCGCCCTGCCGTGCGCAGATCGGGATGGACAACGGCGCTGTCGCCTATGTAACCTGCGACGGACCCAAAGGCCCCGCCTTTGAGGTGGTGGGAGATGGCGGACGGCTCTCCGTATTCGCCGACGCGAGCGCAGCTCGCATCTGGAGGGACGGCTCTGAAGAATCATTTCCCCTGCCGCCGAAGAAGGAAGGCTGGCCGGCCGGCATGAACATGGTGAACGACTTGGTCCGCGCCGTCAAAGAGGGTGGCCGCACTGCGTGCGACATCTCCGAGACCCGACGCGCAACCGAAATCGGATTCGCCATCTGCTCTTCCTCAGAGCGGGAAGGCGTCCGGGTTGCGCTGCCCGCAGCAGATCGCGCTCTCCGCGTCGAGTCGTATCCGTGGGGGAACGAAGCTCCGAATGCGCCCTAACTCAATCCATGCGACAGGCCGGGTGCATCACCCCCGCGATGGCTCGGCGTTTTCCCGCCGATGGCGCTGATGCACTTCCGCCATCTTGAAGTCGTTGTCTATGACCTGCTGCAAATGAACCATGCGCTCTGGCCCTGCAGTGCGCAACATGGCTTCGCCGTGGATGCGGTCAATCCAGAACCGCCCCTCGTTGGCTAGCGCGTTCTGGAAGTCCTCTAGGCGCTCGTCGGGCACGTGTTCGTAGAAATTCATGGTGTACATGCGCCGCCGCTGCGCGCCGCCGAAAGCGGCGTGCTTGGTATTGTGCCAAAATACGACAATGTCGCCCGGTTGGGTCTCCACCACTTGGCACGGCACTTGGTTGGGTGCCACCCCCCAAGCCGCGTCGCTGTCGGGCAGGGCCTCTTGCAGGCCGTCAGCATAGGCATCGCCGCAGTGGTGACTGCCCGGAATGATGCGCACTGCACCCGTGTCTTGGGTCAGCGGATCTAGGTAAAAAGCGATCTTGATGCTGGGAATGCGCTCGCCGCTGTACCCATCCGAATGCCAGCGCGTATCGCCGACGTAGAAATTGCCGTCGCCGCTAGTGTAGTTGAAATCATCGCCCAAAATGCTGGCGGCAATGTCGTGGATGCGCGGGTCGTCGAGCAAGCTGCTCAGGTATTCGCTCTGGTCGGGGAAGGGCACGATGCACGAGCGTGCCCGGCCTTCGTGCTGTTTGCCGTGGTGCCCGCCGCCGTGTGCAGCCCACACGACCTCGAATTCCTCGATAATGCGGTCGATGCAATCGGCCATCAGACCGGGAAAGTACAGATAGCCGAAGGTGTTGAAGTAATTGAGCTGTTGTTCGCTCAGGCGCGTCTCGGACATGGTATTCCTCCAGATTATTCCTCTATGATCGCTTCTGCTAAAGGAGGGCGCAACTGGGGAAGGCTTACCAGTACAGGATGCTGCGCAGCTTGAACTCGTGACTAGACCGAGCCGTGGTGCGCTCGCGGCGCTCGGCGACCAAATCCACGCGCAACGACTGCTCCACGCGCAGCCGCCCGCCTACGCCATAGGTGTGCGTATCTCGGCCCGACGCGATACGGGCATACGGAGTTAGCAGACCGCCCAATGCGTCTAGGCCGTACCCCAACTCTGCGTCGAACAGACCGGCCTCGGCGGTTTGGGTGGATTGTGTCAAGTCCGCCGCGCTGCGCTGCGACCAGAGGCGATCCATTCCGCTCGTCGCAATTCCCCAAGACGAGTGCATCCGCAGCGACGGCCCCCGCCCCAATGTGCCTGGGTCTATGTTGAGCGAGCCGCCTACACCCCATTCCTCATAGCCGGTGGCCTGATGCACCAGCAGCCGCCGCGCCGTCGCCTGCAGTGCTACACCCCGCTGCGAGTGGGTGTAGCCCAAGCTGCCGCCCACTTCCAGACCCAGCCCAGTCTCTGCGTCGCCGCCGTCGTGGCGCATCCCCACTTCCAGCGATGGCGTCATCCGGCCTGAGTCCAACTCCACGGGGCGGCCTCCTTCCAGTTGGAGGCGCAATCGGCTTGTCATGGCTTCTAGCGTTGGCTGGACCGCGGCATCCGCGTCCGTTCGCACCAAGAAGGCATCCGACTTTAGCGCCACGTCGTAGGCGGACGATTCTGTCGATGACAGCAAAGTGCCTCGCGTGCCCAACCCTCCCATCTGCATTCCGATATTAGCGTCGGGACGATCTGCCATTCGTTCCATCTGTCCGCGTCCGTAGCCGAGCAAACCCCACGCTGACAGCCGCTCGGTCACAGCGACGCGCAGATAGGGATGCACGCTCGTCAGATAGGTTCCCAGTTCGCCTTTGCGGAAAGCCTCTTCGGCCGTGTGCACGTCGAACTCGCCGGTGCCCACGCTGTGCGCTACCGCTAGACCAGCCAGCGTCTGGCCCTGTTGCCGGTCGACGCCGAGCAGGGCAGTCACCGGACCGCCGGTAAGCGATAAATCGGCCTCCTCGCTTCTGAAGCGGGTCGTCGCTCCCCGCCCCCAAGCTGTCCAGCGGACGTCCCGCTCTTCGTCGGCTGCGGCCGACAATTGGAAGGAACTCCGCGATATAATGTCCGCGAAGGAACTTCTCGTCAGACTATAGAAGGGATGCTGGGAGAGGACATCTGAAAGGGAAGCATTCTTGGCCGGATCAATCGGGCCCTGCCCGCGCTCGGACATCGTCGCCAACGTCACCCGCTGACCGCCCATCGTCAGATGTGCGCCTCCATCAGACCGACCTGTCAGGCGGTCCGAGATCGCGTCCATTACTTGGCTAGCCGCCGTCCGCCCAAACCGCGCCAGCCACGCCTTTTCCACCGAGGGGTCATCGTCGGTGATAGTACCTGTGGCTGTGGCGTTGGCTGGATTGCTCAACGCGATGGTGAACGTTTCGTCGCCTTCATCCAGTGCGTCGTTGAACACCACCACCGCGATGGTCGCCTCGGTCTGGCCGGGTGCGAAGGTCAGGCTGCCTTCTGCTGCCACGTAATCGGCGGCTGCTATCGCCGTGCCGTCAGCGGTCGTCCAATCGACCGTCACCTCTAGACCACTGACCGCTCCCAATGTCACCGCGAAGGTTATCTCGCGGTCGCCTTCGGCTGCCTCCGCATCGGCGATGGTCAGGGCTGGGGTGTCGTCGTTGTCGGCGATTGTGCCGGTGGCCTCGGCATCTTCCAAGGTCGCATTCGCTGGATTGCTCAAGGAGATGGTAAAGGTTTCGTCGGCTTCGTCCAGCGCGTCGTCTAACAACGAGACGGTAATCGTCTGCTCCGTTTCTAAGGCGTCGAAGGTTAGCGTGCCCGTCGTCTCCGCGTAGTCGGTTCCTTGGGTTGCCGTGCCGTCGGCGGTCGTCCAATCGGCCGTCACCGCAAGGCTGCTGGCTACGTTCAGTCGCACGGTGAAGATGATTTCCCCGTCGTTTTCTGTGGCGTTCGCGTCGGCAATGGTTAGCGCCGGGGTGTCATCTTCGGTGATGGTCACTTCGACGTTTGCAGCGGCTAGGCCCTCGTAGTCGCCACCGCTGACGGTATGCGTCAGCACTACCGGCTCGTCGGCTACCGCGTCGTCGTCGTGGGCGGCGGTTATGGCGACCGTCTGCGGGGTATTCCAGTTGTCTGCGGTGAACGTCAACGCCGCTGGAGCTACTGACACCTCCGCGTTCTCTGGCATCTGTATTGCGACCGTTGCGTCTGCCGCTGGTTCGGTGTCTAGCGCCACCGTGTAGATTTCCTCATTGCCTTCTGAGATCGTTAACGCCGTTGCCGAGATCGTCACGCTTGGGATGTCGTCTTCGGTGATGGTCACTTCGACGTTTGCAGCGGCTAGGCCCTCGTAGTCGCCACCGCTGACGGTATGCGTCAGCACTACCGGCTCGTCGGCTACCGCGTCGTCGTCGTGGGCGGCGGTTACGGCGACTGTCTGCGGTGTATTCCAGTTGGCGGCGGTGAAGGTCAGTGCCGATGGGGCCACCGCAATGTCTGTATCTTCGGGTACCTGTATGGCGACGGTTACGTCCGCCGTTGGCTGCGAAGTCAGCACTGCGGTGTAGGTTTCCTCATCACCTTCTTGGACTTCCAGCGCAGCGGTTGAAATCGTCACCCCGGCGGTGTCGTCTTCAGTGATCGTTACTTCGACCTGTGCCGCCGTTACTCCCTCGTAGCCACCACCACTGACGATGTGCGTTAGCACTACTGGCTCATCAGCTACAGCGTCGGCATCCTGCGTGGCGGTTACTGTTACTGTCTGCGATGTATTCCAGTTGTCTGCGGTGAAGGTCAGCGCCGATGGGGCCACGGTAATGTCCACGTTGTCAGGTACCTGTATGTCGACGGTCACGTCCGCTGTTGGCTCGGTGTCCAGCACTACGGTGTAGGTTTCGTCCTCGCCTTCTTGGACTTCCAATGTAGCCGTTGAAATCGTCACCCCGGCGGTGTCGTCTTCAGTGATCGTTACTTCGACCTGTGCCGCCGTTACTCCCTCGTAGCCACCACCACTGACGATGTGCGTTAGCACTACTGGCTCGTCGGCGACCGCGTCGTCGTCATGGGCGGCGGTTACTGTTACCGTCTGCGATGTATTCCAGTTGTCTGCGGTGAAGGACAACGCCGCTGGAGCTACTGACACTTCTGCGTTCTCCGGCATCTGTATTGCGACCGTTGCGTCTGCCGCTGGTTCGGTGTCTAGCACCACCGTGTAGATTTCCTCATCGCCTTCTGGGACCGTTAACGCCGTTACCGAGATCGTGACTCCGGCGGTGTCGTCTTCGGTGATGGTTACTTTGACCTGTACGGCGGTCACGCCCTCGTAGTCGCCGCCGCTAACGGTGTGCGTTAGCACTACTGGCTCGTCGACGACCGCGTCGGCATCGTGAGTCGCGGTTACTGTT
The DNA here is from genome assembly GCA_009841115.1 of Gemmatimonadota bacterium. Taxonomy (GTDB): domain Bacteria; phylum Latescibacterota; class UBA2968; order UBA8231; family UBA8231. Next base: position 59,551 of record VXML01000014.1, read on the forward strand.
ACCGTCTGCGGGGTATTCCAGTTGTCTGTGGTGAAGGACAACTCGGTTTGATCTACGGTAATGTCCATGTTGTCGGGTAGCTGTATGTCGACGGTCACGTCCGCCGTCGGCTTGGTGTCCAGCACTACGGTGTAGGTTTCGTCCTCGCCTTCTTGGACTTCCAGCGTAGCCGTTGAGATGGTCACGCTTGGGGTGTCGTCTTCGGTGATGGTTACTTCGACCTGTGCGGCGGTCACGTTTTCGTAGTCGCCGCCGCTGACGGTGTGCGTTAGCACTACCGGCTCGTCGGCGACCGCGTCGTCGTCGTGGGCGGCGGTTACTGTTACCGTCTGCGGGGTATTCCAGTTGGCTGCGGTGAAGGACAACTCGGTTTGATCCACCGCTACGTCTGCGCCTTCAGGTACCTGTATGTCGACGGTCACGTCCGCTGTTGGCTCGGTGTCCAGCACTACGGTGTAGGTTTCGTCCTCGCCTTCTTGGACTTCCAGTGTAGCCGTTGAGATCGTGATTCCGGCGATGTCGTCTTCGGTGATGGTTACTTTGACCGGCGCGGCGATCACGCCTTCGTAGTCGCCGCCGTTGACGGTGTGCGTCAGCACTACTAGTTCGTCGGCTACCGCGTCGTCGTCGTGGGCGGCGGTTACGGCGACCGTCTGCGGTGCATTCCAGTTGTCTGTGGTGAAGGACAACTCGGTTTGATCCACCGCTACGTCTACGCCTTCGGGTAGCTGTATGTCGACGGTCACGTCCGCTGTTGGCTCGGTGTCCAGCACTACGGTGTAGGTTTCGTCCTCGCCTTCTTGGACTTCCAGCGTAGCCGTTGAGATCGTCACGCCTGGGGTATCGTCTTCGGTGATGGTCACCTCGACGTTTGCAGCGGCTAGGCCTTCGTAGTCGCCGCCGCTAACGGTGTGCGTCAGCACTACTGGCTCGTCGGCTACCGCGTCGTCGTCGTGGGCGGCGGTTACTGTTACCGTCTGCGGGGTATTCCAATTGTCCGCGGTGAAGGTCAATTCCGTCACATCCGCCGCTACGTCTACGCCTTCGGGTAGCTGTATGTCGACGGTCACGTCCGCTGTTGGCTCGGTGTCCAGCACTACGGTGTAGGTTTCGTCCTCGCCTTCTTGGACTTCCAGCGTAGCCGTTGAGATGGTCACGCTTGGGGTGTCGTCTTCGATGATGGTCACTTCGACCTGTGCGGCGGCCACGTTTTCGTAGTCGCTGCCGCTGACGATGTGCGTCAGCACTACCGACTCGTCGGCGACCGCGTCGGCATCGTGAGTCGCGGTTACTGTTACTGTCTGCGATATATTCCAGTTGTCTGTGGTGAAGGACAATTCCGTCACATCCGCCGCTACGTCTACGCCTTCGGGTAGCTGTATGGCGACGGTTACGTCCGCTGTCGGCTCGGTGTCCAGCACCACCGTATAACTCGCGCTGCCACCCTCATCCACCGTCAGTTCAGTCGGGATCACGGTTGCTCCGCGTTTGTCGTTATCGGCGACTGGTACCGTCGCGCTGGCCGCATCGCCTGCCCGATGGGTTGCGCCATCGGTGATCGTCGCCGTCACCAAGCCGTTTACTTCGTCCACTTCATCGTCCACCGTCGCCACCTGAAGCGTCGTGTTCGACACGCCCACCGCGAAGGTCGCCTCGGTGTGTGCTCCGTCGGCGAGGAATGCGCCGCGTTGTGTCACTTCTACCGGTACTGTCAATGGCACGGTCAGGTCACCCGCGCGCGTCAGCGTGAACGTCACTGTCTCTCCCTCTTCTACCACTATCTGATCTGCCGCTATGCTGACCACCGGCAGGTCGTTATCAACGATTGTGCCGGTCGCCTCGTCATCGCCGATTTCCGCGTTGGCAGCATTGCGCAGCGCGATGGTGAATGCTTCGGTCGCCTCGTCTAAGTCGTCGTCGATGATGGGCACGCGAATCGTCTGCTCTGTCTCCAAGGCGGCAAAGGTCAGCGTGCCGGTCGTTGCCTCGTAGTCTTCGTCCGCCGTCGCTGTACCGTCGCTGGTCGCGTACTCGACCGTCACCGTCTGGTTGCTAGCCATGCTCAGCTGCACCGTAAACGCTATTTCTCCGTCGTCCTCTGCTGCCGCTGAGTCGTCGATCACTAGCATCGGTGTGTCGTCTTCAATAATCGTCACGTCAACGCTGGTTACCGTTATCGAGTCGTAGTCGCCGCCGCTGACTGCATGACGGATCGTCACTGGATCGTCGGCCACGGCGTCGGCATCGTGAGCCGCGGTCGCTGTTACCATCTGTGGTGCATTCCAATTGTCTGCGGTGAAGGTCAATTCCGTCTCATCTACTGAGACATCCGCACCTTCGGGCACTTGCACCGCGATGGTCACGTCCGCGGTCGGCTGCGATTTCAGCACTACGGTGTAGCTCGCGCTGCCGCCCTCGACTACCACTAGGGCGGTCGGCGTTACGGTTGCGCCGCGCTCGTCGTTGTCGATGATCACACCCGTTGCCTTGCCATCTTTGATCATCGAATTGGCAGCATTGAGCAACGCGATCGTCAATGTCTCGGCCGCCTCGTCTAAGTCGTCGTCGATGATGGGCACGCGAATCGTCTGCCTTGTCTCCAAGGCGGCAAAGGTCAGCGTGCCGAACGCAGTCTCGTAATCCCGCCCCGCTGTCGCCGTACCGCTTGAAGTCATATACGCTGTCGTCACTGTCTGGCTACTAGCTAGGTTTAGCCGCACCGTAAACACTATCTCTCCGTCGCCCTCGGATGCCACCGCGTTGACGACTGACAACGCTGGTGTATCGTCTTCAAGAATTGTCACTGCAACGCTGGCCGCGGTTACTGTGTCGTAGTTGCCGCCGCGCACTTCATGCGTCAGCACTACTATATCGTCAGCTATTGCGTCGTCGTCCTGAGCGACGGTCACTGTTACTGTTTGCGTCTGATTCCAATCCTCGGCCGTGAACGTCAATTCCGTTTTGTCCACCGCGACTTCCGCATCCTCTGGTACCTGCACGGCCACGGTTACGTCCGCGGTCGGCTCCGCGTCCAGCACCACCGTGTAGCTGGTGCTGTCGCCTTCGAGGACGCGCAGTACCGTCGGCGTCACGGTTACGCCCGCCGGGGTTATGGGTACTTCGGGTACTTCCGTCACATCGGGCGCGTCATTATCGGTAACTGACACCGTCGCGCTGGCCACAGCGCCTGCTCGGTGGGTCGGGCCGCTGGTGATCGTTGCCGTTACCGCGCCATCCGCCTCGTCGCGCTCGTCATCATCTGTCGCCACCAGCAGCGTGGTCGTTGCTGCATTGGCCGCGAATGTCGCTCTGGTGGGTACTCCGTCGGCAAGGAATGCGCCGCGCTCCGTTATCCGTACGGGCACTGTCAGCGGCACGGTCAGATCGCCAATGCGCGTCAGTGTAAACGCTACTGTCTCGCCTTCTACTACTTCTGCTAGGTCTGTCGTTACGTTGACCACTGGCAGATCGTCGTCGGCGATCACACCTGTTGCTTCGCCATCAGTGATCGCCACGTTGGCATTGCGCAACGCGACCGTGAATGTCTCTGTCGCTTCGTCGATATCGTCGTTGATGATGGGTACGCGGATCGCCTGCCGCGTCTCTAAGAGGGGGAAGGTCAGGGTGCCGGTTGTCTCCGCGTAATCCGTCCCCGCTGTCGCCGTGCCGTCGGTGGTTATGTAATCGACCGTTACTGGTTGGATTTGGGGCAGGCTTAACAGCACTGTAAACGCCATCTCTCCGCTGTTCTCCAGCGTTGTTGCGTCGATGATCCGAATCGCTGGGTCGTCCTCGAGAATTGTCACTGTGACGCTGGGCGCGCTCACCGCACCGTAGTCGCCGCCGCTGACTGTATGAGGGATCGTCACGGGATCGTCGGCCACGGTGTCGTCGTCCTGAGCCGCGGTCACCATGACTAGCTGCTTTGTGCTCCAGTTGGCTGGAGTGAATGTCAATACCGTCGGTGCGACAGAAATCTCCGCGTTCGCTGGTACCAGCACGGCCACGGTCACGTCTGCTGTCGGCTCGGTGTCGAGCGTTACCACGTAGCTGGCGCTGCTGCCCTCGGTCACTGTCAGTGCCGTCGGGATTATAGTCACGCCGCGCACGTCGTTGTCGATGACTGCCACGGTCGCGCTGGCCGCCGCACCTAGCTGATACGCGCCGCTGGTGATCGTCGCGGTCACCGAACCGTTCGCCTCTATGCTCCCGTCGTCGTCGGTTGCTACCAAAAGTCTCGTCGTTGCTGCATTGGCCGCGAACGTTGTTTCGGTGGGGACCGCGTCCGTGAGGAATGCACCTTGCTCTGTTACGTTTACCGACACCGTCAGCGGCGCGGTCAGGTCGCCTTCCCGCGTCAGGGTAAATGCTGCCGTCCCACCTTCTACCACGGCTGCTAGGTCTGCCGCGATGCTGACCGTTACGCGCAGATCGTTGTCGGTGATCGCGCCCGTTGCCTTGCCCTCGCCGATCTCCGCGCTGGAATTGCGCAACCTGACTCTGAACGTCTCTTCTTCCTCCACCAAATTGTCGTCAATGATGGGTACGCGAATCCTCTGCTCCGTCGTTAAGATAGGGAAGACCAGGGTCCCGGTCGTCGCTCTGTAATCCTGCCCCGCTGTCGCCGTGCCGCTCGCAGTCGCGTAGTCCACTGTCACCGCCTCGAGGCTTATTGCACTTAACCTCACCGTGAAATCCAGCACTCCGCCGCCCTCTGATACCTCATAGCGCGTCGCCGCAAACGACACCGTCACATCGCTTCTGCGCACTTCTACATCGGGTTTTACCCCGTCGTTGTCGGTGATCGCCACCGTCGCGCTGGCCGCGTTGCCTACCCGATGGGTATCGCCCCCGGAGATCGTCACTGTTACTGCGCCGATTGCTTCCGCCACCTCATCGTCCACTGTCTCTAGCTCAATCGTGGTCGTCGTCACATTCGCTGCGAATATAGCTCTAGTGGTAGAGGGTGTTCCGTCGGCGAGGAAGTCACCGTGTTCGGTTATGCTCACTGGCACCCTCAGCGGATCTGCTAGGTTGCTGCCGGTTCGCGTTACCGTAAAAATCACCGTCTCGCCTTCTTCCACCGTAGTCTGGTCTGACGTCACGCTCACTTCCTGCAGATCGTTGTCGATGATCGCGCCCGTTGCCTCATCTACGATGATCGTCGCGTTGGAATTGCGCAATCTGAGTGTGAAGGTCTCTTCCTCTTCCACCAGCTTGTCGTCAATGATGGGCACGCGAATTATCCGCCCCCTTGCCCCCGCCGGGAAGCTTAGGGTCCCGACGGTCCCCTCGTAATCAGTCCCTCCCATTGCCGTGCCGCTCACAGTCACGTAGTCCACCACGACCTCTTGGCTGGCTACTTTACTCAACCTCACTCTGAATTCCACTGCCTCGTCGTCCTCCGACGCCTCATAGCGCGTATTCGTAAACGATAATGTCACATCATTCGGCAATGGAGTGAGGGGTGTGCTGCTGCCGCCACCGCCGCCACCGCCGCCGCCACCGCTGTCCGTTCCCCCTGGCGTGTCGTCTGTTTCTGGAGTGATGGGGTTTATCGGAGTTACCGGATCGCCAGGCTCTGGCACGTTCGTCACCGTTATTCTGATCGTCTTCTTGTTTTCCCTATATCGGTTTCCCGTGCCACTGGTCACCGTCACCTCCACTACATATACGTTGTCTTCATTCGCGTCCTGTGGATTCTCGTAGTCCGGTACTATTGTGAACTTCAGATCTCTCTCTAACGGCGCCCCCGGTGACGGCTCCAGCGAGAAATGCGACGCGTCGTCTCCGCCCAGCGGCAAGAAAATCACGGGATTGTCCTCGCTGTCGCTATCCGTCGCTTTGACCATCACCAGCTTCTGCGTCGTGGGCGTGTTCTCCGGCACGCTCGCGCTCACTGGGCCGTTGAACACCGGTGGGTTGTTCGGGTCGTTTTGCTGCTGTGTTATCGGATCCGTTGATGTTCCGGACGGACAGTTCCTTCCCACTAAATTATAGTCCCCTTCCTTATAATAATCTTCCGTCAATTCCTCCGGTGTTGGTTTAACGTACGCTTCCGCCACACACTTAGCCCAACCGCCTATGATTTCCTCATCTATGGTCATATGCCAATGGGAGTTGGCGTATCCAAAATTTTCGCGTGGATGGTTTATTATGAACTCGTCCCAGCGCGCGTTAATAGTGTGCGTTTCACACTCAAGATCGGATCTTGCACATCCACGATCTCCATTTCGGATTTCCTTGGTATCATGTCCGAATGTAGGTAATGCCGATATCAGCGAAACGAAAATGCAAATGACGAGCGCGAATCCCGTGCGGGAGAACAGGGTGTTCTCATTGCTGTGCCGAGCGACAATCCCGTCACGCACTCGTTCTGTCGCTGGCGTAGATATGGCGGGACCATGCGGCAAATAATCGATAGGACGCATTAGTATCTTCTTGCGGGCCTAGCAGAGTAAGGCCCCGGATCAGCGGAGAGAACTGCGAGCTTTAAAAAGGAGATTGCCTGAAGGCGATTGCGTGGCAATCGCCTTTCAGTATCGTGGGGGGGAGGTGAAGCGTTTGTGAAATATACTATAGAAGATGCTATATGGAAAGAAGATACTGCATATTGAATGGGACGATATATGGTCCCCAAAATAATTAGACAGATCCGTATATGGCTTTGGTCGCAGGTATTTATAACGAGGGTCTATTTATCATATCAAGGACGATAAATAGACCCTCGCGTTTTTTATAAGCTCCGCTCCAATCCAGCCTCCAACGCAGCCTCAATCCGCGCCTTAGTTTCTTCGAGATGGGCGCGGCTGTACGCGTCCAGACCGCTGCCTTCTAGCCGCGTCTCGATTTGCGTGGCGATGGTCTGCAAATCCGCTCGGGCCAAGGTGCGGGCGTCTTCGGGGGTGCCCCCGGCGGGCCTGAGCACCAGCCCGATTAGTTTCTGTAGCTGTGCTCGCTGCAAGTTGCGGCGAAAGCTGTCGATGGAGTTGCCCGTCTCCAGCTCCGCCCAGATGGCCTGCCGCAATCCAGTAAACAGATCGACCATCCCGAAGGTCTCGTTGCCTTCGTAGCGCAGCTCCAGATCTTGCAACCGGCTCAACAGCGTTGGATCGTAGAACCGGTCAAGCGGCTGCCGTTGGATGCTCAACACTCTATCGTGGATTGGATAGTCGATCCGCCGCACGTCGAACACCGACCAAGTGAAATCGACCCAGCGCTCTGGTGCCAGCTTGTTGAGCAACTCCGGCGACCAGCGGAAGGCGTCTGGTCCGAATACGTGCTCCACCAGAAAGTCGAGCGCCTCTTGCTGTCGGGCGGGCGGCACCGGCTGTAGCGGGAGCCGTCCATCGCCTACGTGGTCGCGGTAGTGATAGATGCCGCCTATGTAGCGGCTGACATTGCCCGCGCCCGAAAAGTAGGGTCTAAAGCCCCAGCCGAATACTCGCCGCAGGGTTTGGTAGCGCTCGCCTTTTTGCTCGAATTTGTCCTCCACTTTGGACCACAGCTCTTTGGACAGGGCGATCTGGTCGCGGTAGTGGGCAATCGGATCGTCGCGCAAATCCCAGCGCGCCGCACTCGGGTCGATTCCCCGAGTCCAGTAGATAGCGTCCTCGTCCGTGCCGTAGGCTAGGTCTTTCTCCGCGACTTGGCTGGCGATCTTGGCCAATTGGGCTTGCTCGCTGGCGGGACTGTCTGCCTCTACAGGCCGGTAGGCGTATTCAATGGCCCAGTAGTCGTACGGCCCCAGCGTCGTCTGATAGTACTCGCCCTGCTTTTGGCCCTCTGGGGCGATGTTGACCGGGTTGTAGTCCATCACCGAGCTGGAGATGCCCTCTTTGTCGGTGATGCGGCGGTCGTGTAGCTCGTCGAGCGCGTGGATGGTGCTGCCTTTGAAATTGTGCCGCAGGCCGAGAGTGTGGCCCACTTCGTGTGCTATCAACTCGACGATTAGCTGGCGGATGAACTCCTTTTCATCGACCTCGCCCCCGCCGGCCGCGGCCCGCGCTGCCAGCAGGTGCCACCCGAAAGCGGCTTCCTGCCTCAGCCCGTCGGCCATATCGCAGAATCCCCTGCTGTGCCTCATAGCCTCGGCAGGCGAAGGCGCGGTGAAGTCCCCGCTGGCCCAAGGTCCCCGTCCTACAGGATCGACGAGTTCGGTGAACTCTAAGTAGGCGTAGCGCACAAAATCCGCGCTGATGCGGATGTCGGCGTCGAAAATCTCGCCGGTAAAGGGATTGGTGCGCGACGGTCCTACTGCGTATCCTTGGCCGGGTTGTACCATCCAGCGCACTACGTTATAGCGCACATCGGCCGCGTCCCACTCGGCGTCGTCTGCCTGCTGCTTGGCCTCAATCGCCCCCTCAAAGCCGAGCGGCTCGAATGCCTTATTCCACACTAGGATCCCCTCCCGCACCGCGTCTCGGTACTCTGGTGGAATTGTGTTTTCCAGCCAGAACACAATCGGCTTTTTGGGGGGTGACTGGTCAAACTTGGGCTCGGCTTTCTCTATATGCCAGCGATTCACATAGCGCACGTACGGGTCATCCTTGAGCACCGAAGTGTAGTCTTGGTGCAAGGTGGTGAAATGCCCCACTCGGTCGTCGGCCAAGCGCGGGCGGAAATCCGACTCGGGCAGGCTGGACAGGCTGTAGTGATAGATGTGCTGGAAACTGCGCGTATCTGCTAGGGTGGGGATGTCCATTCTGGGCGAATTGGATTTAAAGTGCAGCACCACGTCGATCTCGGTATTGTGCGGGAAATTCTTCAACGCGCCGAAATAGCTATTGTCGTTGTCGAAGCTATACGAACCCTCTTTGAGGTATCTGCTGAAGAAGGAACTTACTGAGGCGATGTCCTGAACGAAGAAATCGTTCGGGTCAACGAGCACCGCGCCGGTCTCGGGATGGGGCTGCCCCTCAATGCTGCCGACGCCTAAAATCGAGTCGGACAGGCCCCGGTCCACGGCTCGGTGGATGGCCGCGTCTGGCTCGGCCCGGTAGTACACATTCTTGTGGGCGAAGAATACCTTTTTGCCGACTCGCTGAAAGACAAAGGGGAACGTGCCCCAGCCGCGACCGATGGAGACTAGCGAAGCCGAATCAAAGAAGTAGCCGTCGCCCTGCGTGCGCGTGATGCTGCACAGGTAGATCTGGTCGAACTGGTCGGGACGAATGGCCAAGAACACTTTGTTCTCCTCTGGATCCCGGTATAGCTCGAACAGTCCTTCGATCTTGTCGAAGTCCTTGATCACTTTCGCAAATTTGGGGCCTTTGTCTTTCTCGTCCTCCTCGTCTTCTTCGTCCTCCCCGTCTTCTTCGTCTTCCCCGTCCTTTTCGTCTTTTTCCTTGTCGGCGGCCTCTTCCTCCACAGCCTCTTCTTTTGCTTCCTCCGCCCAGACGGTCCCCGTTCCCCACAAGCCGAGGATGGCGACCAGCAATATCCATTTGAATGCGCGCATAGTATTACTCAGCTCCATCTCAATGCACCTCGTGGTTTGGATTATTCGCAGTAGACTCGGACCTTGTCGTCCCCGTCTTGGATATTGACCTCGATCTCGCTTAGAGCGTCGATTAGCTGTTCGAGATCCTCGGTGCGCAGGTTGTCAATGTCAACGTTGATGCCGTTATCCTGCAGGGCCGTGTTGATCCCCGTCGTGGCTTGCGCCGGGAGCAAGGTGTGTAGCTTGACTCCGGCCTTGATCAGCGCCAGCGGTACCCGGACATCGACGTGCTCATCCCCGTCCGAGTCAACGGTGACTCTCAGATACCGCCGGACTGATCCCGCTTGTGAGGGCACTAGGGGCTGCACCGCTGGGGTCATCTCTGGCTCCTCGTCAACGAGGGAGAGCAGGCGCTCGGCCTCATCGACGGACACCTTGCCCTCCGATAGCATTTCAAGTACGCGTCTGCTGTTTTCGTTCATGGCGGTTCTCCTTGTGTTTGGCTACTGAATTGCGATGGAGCCGTTCACGGTCTCGGCGATCAATTCGGCCTCGCCTTCGCCCACTGTTCCCTTGAGCTCGTGGCGCTTCTCGATCGATGCGATGAAGCCCGGCACCTCGCAGCGGACTCGCCCGTTGACCGTCGTAGCCGTTAGCTTGAAGCTCGGGTCAGCGTCCAGAGCGACTTTGATGCTGCCGTTCGTGGTGGCTAGTCTGTTGTCGGTTCCGGGCTCGATGCTTCCCTGAAACTTTATCGACCCATTGGTCGTTCGTGCATCGAAGCGGCCGTGTGCGTCCTCGATGGACACGCGGCTATTTGTAGAAGAAAGCTCTGCCAAGCCAGAAAATGTCTTGACCGTGATCGGGGCGTTCTTGGTCGTCGCGCTCAGGTCGCCCTTGAAGTTTTCGACCCTTATACGCCCGTTTTTGGTCTGCACCGTTCCACCGCCCTCTGTTCCTTGAAGCTCCACCGGTCCGTTGCTAGTCGCCAAGTCAACGCTAGTTGTGACGGGCACAGTAACCTCAATGTTTGCTCCAGAGGACTGGCGGGAGAATCCGTGTAGGAATCCCTCGGATTGCCGATCCGGCTTGGCCTCGACCGTGACGAGATCTCCTTCCTGCACGGCGCTGTACTTGATTCCGCGAGGTTTTTTCAGCCTTGCCCGCACGCGAATTGAGCCGGGTTCGCCAGCGCGGACCCGGATGCGGCCGTTGAAGCCGCGCACCACGAGGCGCAGGTTGTCGCCCACGGCAAAAGTATCATCGCGCATGGACGTCTTGCCGTCCTCGTCGCGGGGGTCTTCTTCGCTCTCTGACCACCCGGATAGAGACTCTCCGAGTCCTTCGAGTCCTTCTTCGAGTCCTTTTCCGATTTCTTCTCCGAGTCCTTCGAGGGAGTCTTGCAGCGCCTCAACGCCAGGTATCGGAGATATAGGAGCATTAATTCTACGCCTTTTATGCCTCTTGCGAGTTTCGACGTGGGGGGTGTCTTGTAGCGCCTCTAGGAGACGCTCGGCGTCTTCTACGGTGATCTTCCCCTCCGAAAGCATGTCGAGAACTCTGCGTCGCTCTTCACTCATTATAGCCTCCTAGTCGATTGAAATGAATACGCGATCCTCGCCAGAGGCCACGTTGAAGCGTAGGCCGCGCAGCGAGGCAAGCACGTATAGAAGTAAGGGGCCAGCCAGCAGGACGGAACGGCTCCGAGCGCGGCGCCGCTATTAGTAATGCAACAGGCGTCCCTAGCAGCACCACGACGACAACGAGCGGCCATAGCACTATGAGCGGGATCCATAGCCGAATACGGCGCTTGTCGCCTTGGACTCGCAATCGCAGGAACATCGGTGGCAGCATCAGGAGAGCCTCCTCAGCGCTTCTTCGACGTCGATCTCGCCGCGTTCCAAGCTGTCGAGTACCGCTGCCGATTGGGGATTTGAGCGCGGGGTGCTGGCCGATTCCGTGGTTCGAGTCACTGTCTCGACCAACGGTAGCTGCTTGGCGATGGCATCTAGGCGGTTTTTGACCGTTGGGTAGCTGATGCCGAAGATGCGCTCCATTTCCTTGATCGAGCCGTGGACTTGGACGAAGGTCATTACGAATACCTGGTCCTCGGCGGAAAGACGCGCTAGGACAGGTGGCTCGAATTGTCCTTCGATCGCGATGGCGCTGTCCGGCAGGGAAACCCGCTCTACCACGATACGCGCCCCCTTCGTCAGATCGGTTAGCTCTTTCCAGTCTTTGATGGCAAAACCTCCAAATGGTTAAATTTAGACGTAATTATAGCTATAATTTTAAAAAAATCAAGAATAAAATTGAAAAATTTAATTTTTTTGAAATTAACAGGACTCGGAGGGGACTTGGACGCTATTCTTCTACGGCTGCCGACACCGCATTGGAAACCCGCCGCAACAAGCTTCCGTTGGCGACCATTTGGTTGGTCAGCACCACGCAGCTTAGCTGGTGCGCTGCGTCTGCCCACGCCACCGTGCCAGTTGCCCCGGTATGGCCGAAGGTGTGCGGCGATACCAGATCGCCCCAAAAGGCCCACACCCGCGCCCCACACACGCCCCACCCAAGACCCCACGGCGCGTTGAGCGTGCCGTTTTGATCCCGCGTCATCGCCGCGACTGCGGCCCGGCTGAAGATGCGCTGGTCGCCGTACGCGCCGCGGTTGAGCATGGTTTGCAAGAGGACCGCCAGATCGCGTCCGGTACTGTGCATGCCGCCCCACGGTGCCCCGAAATCGCGCCAGTACGGAGAATTCCACCCCCAGCTCCGCAATTCGTCGTCTTCTTCGGTGTCCGTCCCGCACCACACGGTATCTTCAATCGGCCAATCGCCCATGCCCAATGCGCTGCGCTCCATGCCCAGCGGCGCGAAAATTTCCTCGCGTTCAAAGTCGCGCAGCCGCTGGCCGCTGACGCGCTCGACGATCGCGGCTGCCAGCAGGATGCCCTTGCTCTGGTAGCGGAAATCGGTCGCTGGTTTGTAGAGCAGGGGCGTCTGCATAGCCCGCTCGACAAAGACCTCTACCGGCTCGTGCGCCCGCCGCAGGCTGGTATTCTCCGGCAGCATGTCGGGCATGCCCGATATGTGCGACAGCAGGTGGCGCACCTTGATGTCGGGCCGGTCGCCGCCTGTGAACTCGGGTAGGTAGGCGACGGCTGGGTCTTCGAGTGAAATTAGTCCCCGGTCAACGAGGATCATCAGCGCGCAAGCGGTGACCGGCTTGGTGATCGACGCGAGGAGAAAGATCGAATCCGCATCGACCGGCTGGTCGCTGCCGGGTTTCCGCTGGCCAGCCCCGCGTGCGAAGATCTCTTTGCCGTGCCGCGCCACTGTTAGCGAGGCCGCGCTGATCTGGCCGGCTTCGATAGCAGCCGTGAGCAGGCTAAAGGCCCGTTCGAGTTGTGCGGCCGACATGCCGACAGCCGCTGGGTCGCCCATTTGCAAAACCGTTCCGTCCGTTGTCATCATGCTTCCTTTCTTTAGGATAGGCGCAACATTAACCAACTAACCCGACCACTTCCCTCAGCCCCGCTATCACTCGCACCCTGTCCTCCGTCCATTCTGACTCTACTGGAGAGCCAGCCGCGCCGAGCGACCGCCGAATCAACACGGGCCGCAGCCCCGCCGCCCTAGCCCCTGCTACGTCGTCTTCCGGTGAATCGCCGACGAAGAGCGCCTCGTCCGTCGCCAATCCGGTCTGCTCCAGCGCCGGGACGAAGATCGCCGGATCGGGCTTTTTGACGCCGACATCGCCGGAGACGACGACCGCGTCGAAAAAGGGGCGCAACGCCAGTTCGTCTAGCAAGCGGTGGACGTGCGTCGGATGGTCGAAGTTGGAGATCAGCGCCAGCTTGTAGCGGCCTTGCAGTTCGCCGAGCACGCTTTTGGCCTCGGGGTCGAGTTGCGTGTGTGCGTGCCACGCCGCTACGCTCGCTTCGCTGATTTGCCGCAATTCCTCCAATGCCAACGCCAAGCCCAACTCCCCGACGAACCCGCGCATGCGACGCTCGTACACTGTCAGCCCGTCGTCCTGCACTGGCGGCTCGGGTTGGAGCAGAAATTCCTCGCATAGTCGGAGTAACGTTTCTTCATCAAACGCATGGCCACTATCGATAAGCTCGCGGCGTATGGCATGGTACCAACTCTCTCCCGCGGCTTCCATATCGCCATAGCACAGCAATGTGCCGTAGAGATCGAAGAATACACCTCGTATTTCAGTCATTGATTTTCTTTCTAATTCGGCTCAAGGCGGAGGATAGCGTCTGCGCGGCTCAATCACAACCTCTTGCCCACCCATAGGGCACCTCGGCGCACCACTTCTTGGAAGGGGGGGTTTTCCAGCACTGCGTTGTCGTGGCCCAAGGCAAAGAAGAACACTCGGCCCTGACCATAGGTGTGATGATAGGCCATGACGTGGGTTTCGTCGCGGCCAGGATCATAGGCGTGCATGAGGTGATGTGAGCGGTTGGGGTCGTGCTTGAGGTAGTGCAGCTCGTCGGTCACGGCAAACTCTTTGAGGCCGGTGGAAATGGGATGGTCGGAGTCGGAGATGGTGATGGTGAAATCCATGTACGGGCTGTGGCCGTTGAAAAAGCCGTTGAGCATTTGGTGGTAGCCGGCGTTGTCGCGGAAGGAAGCGTCTGCGGTGTGTAGGCCAAAGAAGCCGCCGCCGCGTTCGATAAAGTGCAAGAGTCCCTGTTCTTGGGCTTGGGTGAAGTGGCCGACGTCCGTGAAGAAGAGCGTGGCGTCGTACGCGGCGAGGCCGTTGGCCATGACCTCATAGTCGCGCGAGAAATCGGCCTCAATCTGGGCGTCTTGGTTCAGAAGGTCGGTCAGAAATCGACCTTGGCCTTCGTGGTCGTGGTAGATGCCTTCGGTGCCGACGAATACTAAAAGTTTAACGGGAGCCATGGCGGGTTTTTCCTTTGGTTATTGGGTTGGGAACGGCGGTAAGGAGTTTCTCCAACTCACCGCGACGTTCGAGCTCGTCGAGAGTCTCCTCGGTTCCTAGGTATTCCCCGTCGACGAAGATCTGCGGAATTGTGCCGTCCCCACCGGTTCGACGCAGCATTTCCTTGAAGTTGGCAGTCGGCAGTTTGAAGCCGAAGTAGAAGCGAATGGGGATCTTGGTGTATCGAATCCCCTTTCGCCACAGCATCAGGCGCGCCTTCCAGCAGTACCCGCAGAACGGGCTCAGGTAGATTTCGACTTTCGGCATTTTATTTCTCCGACGTTGATGCTTCACTACCGACCAGACTTAGGCGCGGGAATATACCCCATATCAAGCCCAGCGGATTGGTATCTCTAAATCGCGGGCTAGGTCTTCTACTTGGTTGGCCAAGGTGGCTTCGAGGGCAATACCGTTTTTTAGGTAGTCGGCGCGCCGCTGGTAGCTGCCTTCGCCCGGCCACTGCACTGGGCCCTGCTCGGGTGCTGTTTCCACGGATTTAATATGGGCCTTCAGATCGGCGCTGCGGCTGTGCAGCCAGTCGCCAAAGGGCTTGAGGGCGATAAAGCACTTGGTGGAGCCGCCGGCCGAATCCGTTGGCCGCTCCTCGGTGCCCTGTTCAAAAGCGAGGAGGCCGCCGGCCAGTCCAGCCGTGAGCAGATCGACCATAAAGGCAAGTCCCGAGCCTTTGTGCTGACCCATGGGCAAAAAGCGCCACGATTGCAGCAGAGCGCTTGGGTCCATAGTGGGCTTTCCGCGCTCGTCCAAGCCCCAACCTTCGGGAACGCTGCGTCCAGCGGCCTCGGCTTGGCGCACGCGGCTTATGGAGGATTGGGTCATGGCCAAGTCGAGGACCACAGGCTCGCCGTCGGCCGTGGGAATGCCAATGGCGAGGGGATTGTTGCCGAGGGAAGGGACGCGCGTGCCCCAGGCGGGAAAGTTGGCGAACGCGTTGGTGAAGGCTAGGCCGACTAGCCCGGCGCGAGCGGCCCGCAACGCGTAGCTATGTCCGCGTCCCCAGTGTCCGACGTTGCGGACGACGCAGGTGCCCACGCCGTATTGCTGTGCCCGTTCGAGAGACCAATCCATGCCCTGCGCCGAAGAGAAGCGGCCAATGCCGCCGCCGGCGTCGATTAGCCGGGAGGCTGGGTACTCGACGATGGTTTCAAAGGGGGGATCGGGAGCCAAAATGCCTTGGCGGATGTAATTGATCGTCGAGGGCAACAGGGCGACGCCGTGGGTGTGGCCGCCGTGCAGGTCCACTTCCGCGCCGATTTGGGCTTCGATCGCGGCCACGTGCGGCGGTACCCCTGCGGCTGCGAGCGAGTCGAGGAAGAATTGTTCCAGATCGGCGTGGGCGATGCGCTTGGGACGGCTCATGGTCATTGCCTTATTGATGAGAAGCCGAAGGGTGAGGCGGATTATTTACGGTCCTGTCGGCAATGTCCACAAGGACAGATCAGTGGCGTCTTTGATCAGCAGTCGGTCGCCCAATACCACTGGGTGCGCCCAAGTGGGGCTATCGGCGACTTGGTATTGGGCCAGTGTCTTCCAGGCTGTGGCGCTGGGTTCGATGATACTGAGGATGGCGTCGTTGCCCAGACTGAAAAGAACCTCGGCGGCGCTAAGCAGGGAGATATAGTCGCCTTGGCGGCCTTCGGTGGCCCATAATGTTTTGCCGGTACGGGCGTCGAGGCAGAAGAATTGGCCTTTGCGCTGGGTCGAGAAGGCGTAGAGCAGGTCGCCGTGCAAGACGGGCGAATTGGTGTACATCCACAAATTTGGATTGTGCCAGACCGTTTCGGCCACCCAGCCGCTGTCGGTGCGGGTAGGGCGCACGGCCAGAGTGCCGCGTTCCATAGCGGTGAGGATGAGGTTGTCGCCGCTGCGCAGAGGAGTGGGGATATTCTCCTCCCAGGGATGGGAGAAGGGGATTTGCCACAAGAGTTCACCCGTGGCCGGATTGAGGGCAATGCAGTGCTGGAAAGTAAGGAGCACTAATTGCCGGGTACCGTCCCAAGTGCCGATAATGGGCGAGGAGTAAGAAGGTCCATCTGCGTCCCAAGTCCACACCGTTTTGCCACTGCGGCCGTCAAAGGCGGTGAGCGGTCCCACCTTGCCATCGCCGATGTGGACGATAACCCGGCCGTCGACGATGATGGGGGAAGCCGAGGTGCCAAAGGGAAGGGACTGATTTAGGCGGTGTCGCCACAACAGTTGGCCGCTGGCTGCCTCGTAGGCCGACAGCACTTGGGTTACGCCATAGGTATAGAGTACGCCGTCGGCCAAGGCAGGAGTGGCAAAGGGGCCTTTGCCGCGCTCGTCGGCGTGGTGGGTGGCCCACTGATAGGGGACATCGCCGTATGAATCCTGCCACAATAGGCGACCCTCGGCGAGATCAAGGGCGCTGACGTACTCTTCTTCATCCCGGCGAGTGTGGACGAAGATGTGGCCACCGCTTACTACGGGCGAGGCGTCGCCGCGTCCCACAGGGGTACGCCATTGCAATTGGAGTGAATCGGGCCAATCAGTCGGAGCGGAGAAATTGGCAATTTGGCCATCGCGCTGGGGGCCTCGCCACTGGGGCCAGTCGGCGGCGGTGACCGCGGCTGGGAGGAAAAGGAACAATAGTTGGCGCAACATGTGGAGTTTCGTCAGCTTCTCGTAGAGCGGTAATATCGCACGCCCACTTACCAGCCGCGCACCATATAGGCCTGCAACACGCCGCTTTCATCGGAATTGAAGAAGCCCCATCGTCCGTCCGGTGAGAGGAAAGGATGGATGTGGGTATCTTTCTGCCAGGACGATCCGGGGTTTGCGATCTTCCGCGCATTCGCGAGTGCGCCAGCCTCTTCCCCGGGAAGGTCGAATAGCCAGACAGCGCCGCCTGCGTCTTTCGGGCCTGCATCTGTTATCAAACGGGTCCCGTCTATGTCCGTTGCGAAATGCCAGAAATCGGGCCCGGCAAAGGAGCGGGATAGGTTGTTGCGCCAGCCGTTCGGCGTGTTGATGCCTTCATCGCCGACATGTACTGCCGCCCTGCCCGAGATGAGCTGTCTTTCGTCTGACTCGCGCGTCGAGGTGCTGGTAATGGCAATGTTGCTTTTCCCCTGCCAGCACTGATGCCCCTGACAGAACTCGTTCCCATCCCTGCCCCAGGGGAAGTCGCGCAGATTTGTTCCATCGTCCCGGATTAAGTGGATGTCCGCGCCTAGTCCGCTGGTGAGCTTTTCCACCCTGCCGTCGGCTGTAATGATATTCCCGTGATTTTCCTGGATCATGAGGTCGTGGGAAGCCACGGGGTCCATTTGACGCGTGTACTGCGGGTGTAGGTTGCACCAGGTGGGACCGTGAAGGACCAACCGCACGGATGGCTCTTCGATCTCGAAGACGAGCAGACCCCAAGGCTCCCCTGCGCTTTTGCCTTCTCCGAGGTATCCCGAGATGGAGATGCGCCTCCCATCGGCTGAAATCGTCGAAAGCGGATATGGTCGGCTCAGCCTGAAATCGGTCTCCGGAATCGCGTGATCGAGGACGTAGATGATCTCGCGTTCAGACCCATCCAGTCCGACCCGCTTCAGCGTCAGTCGTCCGCCTCTTCCGTGCTCTGTTTCATTGACGAAGTAGTACAGGTAGTTGCCATCTGGTGAGATAGACGGCCCCGTCGTTCCAAGCTCGGTGGTGATCGGCGTCAGGCTGCAATTGTCTTCTAGGTTGCAAATCAGAAACTGGTGCTCGGGGTCCTTGGGATCTGAGCCGTGCGGGTGTGCCGAGCGGTGGAGGATCAGCCGCTGTGAATCGGGCGTGAAGATCTGCGCCTCCATATAGACATGCGATGAGGGGATCGACTCATCCGTGAGCTGAATGATTTCGAGATGATCCCGCTCGGTCTCGGGGACGAGGTCAGGTCGAACTTTCATGTCTTTGTTCCTCACTCCTTGACGACTGGGTGCATGGCCGCAATGTGCTCCGGCCCTGAAGCGCAGCAGCCGCCAATGATCTGGGCGCCCATCCGCTTCCACTCGCCGGCAAACTCCGCCATGCGGGAGGGGTAGTAGTCGGCGTTTTGCAGGATGTCCACGCCGGCACTGGGTTTTTGATTTGTGAGCGTCGGCCTGTTGGCAATAGGGCCGGTCGGGTTGTAGCCGAGGTTGGGGTACGCGCCGACGGGACCGGCAAACGCCTCCCGGAGTATGGGGAGACCGACGGAGATGTTTTCCGGGTTGCTGCACATGAGGAGGACGGCATTGACGGGATGGCCTTCGAGGGCGTTGGCGAGATCAATCAGGCTCTCGCCATACTGCATTGCGCCGTCGTCTTGGATGTGCCGAACTCCTAAGAAGACCGGCACGCCTGCCTCGGCACAGCCATCGACAGCCTCGACGCAGTCCTCGATGAAGCCGACGTACTCGGCCAGGATCAGGTCGGCACCCTCGTCGGCCAGAAGCTTGGCGTGGTCGGCCCACTCCCTGCGGTACGCTTCAAGACCCAAGGCGCGGGTGTCTGAGACTGGGCTGGTAGATGACATCGCTCCTTGGAGGCTGGGGGCGGCGATGCCGCCGGCGACGTACGCCTCTTGGCGCATGGCGTTGCGGGCCTCGACGGCGTTGCGAATCGCGGCGGTCGCATAGGTGCGCCAGGCGTGGCGCTCACCGATAGAGTCGAGCCGGGTAGGCGTCGTCCAGAAGTTGTTACTGGTGATGATGTCGGCCCCGACGCGAAGGTAGTCTGAGTGCACCTGCTGAACCACGTCGGCGTACTCGAGGTTGGCCGTTGCCGACCACGCCTTGAGTCGGTATTCGGCGTCTTTGAGGACATCGGCTCCGCGGCGCTGCAACTCCGAGCCGGTCCCGCCGTCCAGCAGAAGCGCATCGCCGTTGTGGAGCCGTTGGGCGATGGTGTGTGCGGCCATTTGGTCTCTCCGATGGGAGGGCAAAGGTACATGTCTGCCGGGTCGCGTCAAGGTAAGTGAGATGGCTCGGCAGGTGCCAAAGCCAACGTCAGCTTCCCGTAGAGCGGTAGTGCCGCACGCCCACTTGCCAGACGCGCAGACAGACCGCGAAAAAGAGCAGGCCCACGACCGGGGCCAGCCATTGGAATAACGGCCCTGAACCCAAGGGATCGGGGCGTTCCAAAATCCCCAGCGCCGGATAATAGCTGACACAGGCGAGGGGGATGACGTAGGTAAAAAAGCGGCGGAACCACGCGCGGTAAATCGCTAGCGGGTACTGGGCTGTCTCCACGCCGCCGTAGGTTACGGTGTTGACGATTTCCAAGCTCTCGGTGGTCCAAAAAGCCAGCGTCGCTTGTAGCACTATGAGGCCGTAAAACAAGCAAGCGCCACCGAGGACGGTGAGCAAGGCGAGGAGCAGCTTGTCCGGCGTCCAAGTTAGGTCTAAGGCATGTGCGGCCCACAGCAGGACGACCAAGCCCTGGGTGAGGCGGCCGATGCGCTTGAGGGTGAGTTCTTGTCCGGCCAATTGCAAAGCCGTGCTGCGGGGGCGCAGCAGCAGGCGGTCGAAGTCGCCGCTTTTGACCGTGGAGGCGAACAAGTCAAAGCCGCGCGAGAAGGCGTCGCACAGGGCAAAGGCGATATTGATTAGGCCGTAAAAGAAGGCCACTTCGGGCAGGCTCCAAGTGTCGAGGGCGGCGAAGCGGTCAAAGAGCACCCAGACGCCCAAGAATTCTAGGCCGGTCATCAGGCCGTGGCCCACGGATAGCATGACAAAAGAGGCCCGGTACTGCATTTGACTGCGGAAGGAGATGTCGATATAGCGGCCGTACAGGCGCAGTCCATCGAGCACGGCTTCAACCTCCTTGGACGACCAAGCGGCGGGTGCCGCGATAGAGGAGGAAGCGACCCAACCCCACTAGGGCTATAGTCCATGCGAGTTGGTGCCCTACCACCGACCAGACTTGCGACGCGGGGATATGCCCCATGTAGAGGCGGAAAGGGGTGTCGGCCAAGCCGCGAAAAGGCATGAAGTCGAGTATGGGTTGGAACGCGTCGGGAAACAGTGGCAAGGGGATCACCATGCCCGAAAAAACGTAGATGCATATCCCCAGCATTTGAATGGTACCTTCTCCGGCGATGGTCCACAACAAGGAGACATTGACCAAGTTGGACAAAGCCCCGCCGAGGAGAATCGCGCCTACCATGGCCAAAACCCAAGCCGCAGCCGCAGCCGGGGATGCGGGAGCTTGTAGGTCGAAGAAGAGGAAGGCTAGGCAGAACAACGGCAGGGAGCGCAGTAGGGCGGGGGCGATGCGGGTGGCGAGGGCGCGGCTGTACCAAAAGGCGTACAGATCGACGGGCCGCACTAATTCGTAGGCCACTGTGCCCGTGCGCACCATGGTGCGCACGTCGTCGTCGGGATTCCAAGGCAAGAGGGCGAACAGGGCTTGACCGAGCCAGACGTAGTTGACCACTTCGGCGTAAGTCATGGGCTGCGCTTGGGTCGCCGTGCGGTAGAACGCTTCGAAGATCATCACCCGAATGAGTCCCCAAAATAACTGCGTGCTCATGCCAGCTAGAGCAGCAGCCCGGTACTGCAGCAACATGCGGATGCGGGCGCTGAGGACGGACAGGTAGGGCCGCATCAAGGGCGATCCCGGTAGAGTTGGGCGATGACTTCCTCAATGGGCGGGTTTTCCACAAAGAGGTCGCGCACCTCGTGGCGGGCGGTGATGCGGCTGATGAGGGCTGGGGCCGAGATGCGTTCGGGTGCAAAGCTGAGATGCACTCGGGGCCCATCGCGCTGCACGACGCGAGCAGCTTCGTCTTCGATGGTCGCTGTGGGATCGACCAGATCGACGATGAGGCGGCGCTCGGACGAGACGCGGGCGCGCAAATCGGCGAGGCTGCCGTCGGAGAGGATGGTGCCGTCGCCGATGACCATGACCCGGTCGCACAGGGCCTCGATATCGTCCATATCGTGGGTGGTCAGGATGACGGTGGTGCCCTCTCGGCGGTTGAGTTCTTTGATGAAATCGCGCATCGCCAGTTTGGAAACCGCGTCGAGGCCAATGGTCGGTTCGTCCAAAAAGAGTAGGCCGGGGCCGTGGAGCAGGGCCGCCACCAGATCGCAGCGCATGCGCTGGCCCAAGCTGAGCTGGCGCACGGGCACGTCGAGGAAGGAAGCGAGCTCCAACATAGCGATGAGCGCGTCGCGCCGCCGCCGGTAATCGTTGGTGGGGACTTTGTAGATCTCGCGCAGCAGATCGAAGGATTCAATGGCCGGCAAGTCCCACCACAATTGGGTGCGCTGGCCAAAGACTACGCCAATGCGGCTGACGTGGGCAATGCGGTCCGTCCAGGGAACGCGGCCTTGGACCTCGCAGCGCCCGGAATCGGGGACGACGATGCCGGAGAGGATTTTGACTGTGGTGGATTTGCCTGCCCCGTTGGGGCCGATATAGCCGACTAGTTCGCCGGCTTCTAACGAGAAAGAGATGCCGTCCAACGCCCGGATTGTGCGGTGCGAGCGCTGCACAATGCCCCGGAAGGCACCCCAAAGACCGGGGCGGCGCTCGGCAATGCGGTAGGTTTTGACTAGGTTTTCAACGACGATTTGGGGCATGAATACTAAATAACGAGTACCAGTTTAACAGGGGCCATTGCGGGTTACTCCCTTTATCGGACTAGTCAGGAGCGGCCGCGGATTTTTCCCAGGGGCGGATAAAGGATTCAGGCTCGACGCCCAAGGCCTCTGCTACGCGGTTGATGTAGTTGAAAAAGCCGATGATTTGGACGGCGTCGTGGATGCCGCGATCGTCAAAGCCGTGCTGGCGCAATTGGTCGATGTCCGCAGCGGTTGAGTCTTGGGGACGCTGGGTCAGTTTTTCGGCAAAGGCGCATAGGGCGCGGTCGGCTGGGGGTAGGTCGGCACGGTGCCAGTCTGAGCACAACTGATGCACTAGCTGGTCGGCCAGAGGCCCCTCTTCAACGGCAAAATCGCGAGCGACCTCAGCACGGAGGTCGTGGGCGTGGGAGCGTATTCAGTACACGCAGTGGTTCGTGGCCGAAACGACCACGGCCAGCATTTCGCGTTGGCCTCGGCTCAGAGGCGAGGGGCCGTACATGAGAGTCTTGTAAAAATCCATTGAGACCTTCATGGCCCGGGGGTTGAGGCTCATAATGGAGACAATGCCCCAAATGCGCCCGGCCCGAGCGAGGGCGGCTTCGTACTGCTTTTTGAGCAGGCCGGTGGCCCGTTTTAGGGGAACGATGTCTATATAGGGCATTTGCCAATCTCCTCTGTGAAGATATAACTACACGTTTGGCTGCCGACCACAAAAGCCTCCAAGCCGGGCCTTCGTCGAGGTTTAGAAGATAATGCTGATTTGCGCGAATGGGCACACGTTCGTTTCCGTTCCGTGGTGAGACCTGCGCTTGGCACTGTACAACCGCGGCGCTACCTTCCCTTCCATGAGTAGCGTCGCGGATCCCCAACGCATCTTCTGGCTCGATGCCGCCAAAGCGTACGGCATGATCCTAGTATTCTATGGCCACTTCGTGGAGCGAGTTTACCAGACAGGTAACGAAGCGGCTCTGTTGCAGGAGCGATTGATCTATGCGTTCCACATGCCGCTGTTC
Organism: Gemmatimonadota bacterium; assembly: GCA_009841115.1. Classification (GTDB taxonomy): domain Bacteria; phylum Latescibacterota; class UBA2968; order UBA8231; family UBA8231. The sequence continues at coordinate 82,546 of VXML01000014.1, forward strand.
ATTTTCATTGCCGGTTTTTTCGCGCGTACCGAAGCTGGAAGGCTTTGGGCTTTCCTCAAGCGCGGCCTACTGACGCGCATACTTCCCGCCCTCTTCTTCTCCCTGCTCATCGTACCGGGCGTGGCTATCGAGCACCTCTTTCCACCCGACGTGGAGAACAGGCCTAGACAATTCCGGCTACGTTGGTTTGATCAAGAGAGATTCACAGACCTCTGCAAGCGTCTTGCATCAGGGTCACAGTCAGACGACCGCAGTCGCGCAGAGATCTGGAATAAGTTCCCTCCCGACCAGCAATCGCTGATTTTCGAGTGGGCACAGGCGGACTCGATCCCTTATGCCGTGCGCCAGCAGATATTGGCCGGGCTCAACGAGGTAGTAAAACAAAAAGGGCTCTTCGCCCTAGATGACCTCTCCTACATAAGCCATACCAAGGCCAGCCGGGCCCTGCTCGATCAGTATCGCGCGGACCCCTCACAGGCGAACCTGCAGAAGCTCAATGTCGCGCTGATTTCTCGCTCACTGTGGCCTGAAAATGAGGAGTGGACCTTTGGTGATGAGATTGAGTGGGCGGCGATGCGCTTTCTCCGGACCGGATTCCCTCTCAACATCCCGGTCTGGTTCGTCATCTGTCTGTTTGTCGTGGAACTCTACCACTTTCTGGCCGTTCGGGTACTGCGCTCCGAGGTCGCCGTGGCGCTGGCCATTCCCGCGTTCTGGGTCAGCGGCGCATGGCTGAACCACGATGTTCCGAGCTTCAGCGACGTCTGGTTCGCACGCGAAGCGATTTTGCTCTACGGAATCTATCTGCTAGGACACCTGTTGCGGCGGACTCAGGCGCTTGAGCGACTCACGAATCGAGCACAAGCGTTCATCCTGCTCGCCAGCATCACGCTGCTGCTATCCACGTTCAACCTCAATCCGGGGGCCTCGCACCCCGGGCTACCTCCTGTCGTGCTGATCAACCTTTCCCAGCACGGAGATCCCTTTATGTTTGCCGTCACTGCACTGGTCGGATGCTTTGCGGTTGCTGGCCTGTCGCTGTTTACACCACCGTGGCGCTGGATATCTTGGCTGGGCCGCAATACTCTGATTCTCATGGGGCTGAACGGGTTCTTCTTCGCCTTTGTCAATCACCAACTCGCCGGTGAGCTGCAACTCGCCGAATCACAACTCCTGTTGGTTGGGGTCTGCGGGCTTGTGACTGCGCTGTCGCTGATCGCCTGTGTACCTTTTGTTTGGCTACTGAATCGCTATGTTCCTTGGTTTGTCGGGCGCTCTAGGGCGTCCACAACTCACTCGGAACGTAAGCCCCCTCGTCTTACTTGACCTATGCTCACATAGACGAAAAAGATTCCCCTCACAAGGAGCCGTTTCTATGTCCGTCCGCTTTGCCTTCCTCACCGATACCCACCACTACCCCGACGCCCCCGAAGACTACGGCGCTCCCAAGATGCTCACCCGCAGCCAAGAGGTGCACGACGCGATTCCCCCCGCTCTCAACGCGGGGGCTTTCGACTTTGTCGTCCACGGCGGCGACTTTCTCTGCGGCGGGTCGGCCTTCGACCTGCCCACCGAGACCTATTTGCGCTCGATTGACGAGGTGGTCACGGCTTTTGCGCGGATTGAAGCTCCGTTCTACTCGGTCCCCGGCAACCACGACTGCGACGCCCAAAGCGGTTCCTTCGATGGTTTTGCCGCCCGTTTTCCCTATCCCGATCCGTTGACCGTCGTCGATGCTGCGCCGCGTCTGCGACTGGCGCTGGCCCATGTCTTCTACGACTGCGATGTCTTTGAGAAAGGGTCTGGCGTCTGGACCGACGCGCTAGACGAGAGCCTGCGCGCTGCCGCTGATCAAGCCCTAGCCGATGGCTGCGCCTTGTTGCTCGTTATGCACACTTGGATTCTACCTGATTTCGCTTGGGATCGCGGCGTGGTCGAAGGCGCGCCTCGTCTGGTCAAAACGCTCGACGAAAGCCCTGCTATCGTCGCTGCTTTCACCGGCCACCGCCACATCAACCGCATCACTGCCTACCGCGACTATCTAGTTGTCGATACCGCCTGTCTGATCGGCTTTCCCTTGGGGTATCGCAGCGTTGTGCTCTCGGACGATGGCTTTTTCAAGACGCGCTTCCACACCCTCGACTTGCCCGATCTGATGCAAGCTTCCTACGACCGCTCGACGCCCGAAGAAAATCGGGTCTGGGAAGGCCACATCTTTGACCGGGACGTGGATATCCTGTCGCCTCGGCTCAGGGCGCTGTGGGGTTGAACGGGGCGACTTAGCGACTGCTCCACAAAACCTTATCGCCAGCGTCTGCTCATTCACTCTCGGCCACCATAGCGGTTTAATAGCTCGGCTGTCTCAATAGCATTGTGTTCCGTCGCAATGTGTAGTGGTGTTAGGCCCTCGTCGCTCTCAGCGTTGACTTCGGCTCCCTGCTTAAGCAGCAGCTCGGCCGTCGCGGTAGCATCCATCCTTGCCGCATCGTGCAGCGGCGTCAGCCCCTTGTCGTTTTTGGCATTTATCTCGGCTCCTTGCGTCAGTAACAGTTGAGCCGTTTCGGTTGCATTTTGCCATGCCGCATGGTGCAGCGGTGTCTGGCCTTCGTCGGCTTTGGCGTTTATCTCAGCTCCTTGCGTTATCAACAATTGGGCTGTTTCGATTGCATTTTCGCACACTGCATTGTGCAGTGGTGTCTGGCCATATTGGTCCTTTTCGTTGATGTTGGCTCCCTGTGTCAGTAAGAGTTGGGCTGTTTCGGTTGAGTTGTTCCACGCCGCCCGGTGCAGTGGTGTCTGGCCATATTGGTCCTTTTCGTTGATGTTGGCTCCCTGTGTCAG
>VXML01000014.1:85396-107397 GCA_009841115.1 Gemmatimonadota bacterium
GCAGTGGTGTCTGGCCATATTGGTCCTTTTCGTTGATGTTGGCTCCCTGTGTCAGCAAGACTTTGGTCGTTTCAGCCGCGTTGTTCCACGCCGTCCAGTGTAGCGGAGTCCGGCCCAATGTGTCCTTGGCACAGATCTCGGCTCCCTGCCTTATCAACAATTGGGCTGTTTCGGTTGCATTTTTCCACGCCGCATGGTGCAGCGGTGTTGCGCTCTGGTCGGTTTTGGCGTTTATCTCGGCTTCTTGGGTCAGTAAGAGTTGGGCTGTTTCGGTTGCATTTTTCTGCGCCGTATGGTGCAGCGGTGTCGATCCCTTATCGGTTTTGGCGTTTATCTCAGCTCCTTGTGCTATCAACAATTGGGCTGTTTCGTCGGCATTGTTCCATGCCGCATAGTGCAGCGGCATGTCGCCATCTTGGTCCTTTTCGTTGACGTTGGCTCCCCGTATTAGCAAAATCTCGGCCGTTTCAACGGCGTTGTTCATCGCCGCCCGGTGCAACGGCGTCTCGCCAGATTCGCCCTTTTCGTTGACGTTGGCTCCCTGTGTCAGCAACAGGTTGGCCATCTCAGCCGTATTGTTCCCCGCCGCCCAGTGTAGTGGCGTCAGGCCCAATGTGTCTTTGGCGCAAATCTCGGCTCCTTGCGTCAGCAACAGGTTGGCCGTTTTGTTTGCATTGTTTGCTGCTGCCCAGTGCAGTGGTGTCGCCTCCTCGCTGTCCTTGGTGTTGATGTTGGCCCCCCATGTTATTAACCGTTGGGCTGTTTCAGCCGCGTTTTGTGCTGCCGCCCAGTGTAGCGGTGTCGATCCCTTGTTGCCCTTGGCGTAGATGTCGGCTCCTTGGGTCAGTAAGAGTTGGGCGGTTTCGGTTGCGTTGTTCCTCGTCGCCTGGTGCAGTGGTGTCTGGCCATATTCGTCCTTTTCGTTGATTTTGGCTCCCTGTGTCAGCAAGAGCTCGGTCGTTTCAGCCGCGTTGTACCAGGCCGCCCAGTGTAGCGGTGTCCGGCCCAATGTGTCCTTGGCACAGATCTCGGCTCCTTGCGTTATTAACCGTTGGGCTGTTTCCGTCGCATTGTTTGCTGCTGCCCGGTGCAGTGGTGTCGCCTCCTCGCTGTTCTTGGTGTTGATGTCTTGGATATTGGCGAACACAAGGAAGCCAATGACCAAGAGCACCACTGCTCCCAAGATCTTGGCCAATCGCCGGACTTTGGTCTTTTTAGGCGGTCCGTTGCTCATTTCGGTTCTCGCAATCGGGTGGCAGTGTCTGGTGGTGTTGGCGGCTGCGTTGGGTTTTTGTTATTGCTCTCTTGAGCCGACATTTGCTTTGCGCGATGGCTCCCTGATGTCTAAAACATAATTAGATGTCGGTTGAAGCTCATGGCAAGCGTCGGTGCCGCGTTGCGGAGACTGTAACTTAACATCACATCTTTCTCGGAGGAGTAATCCCATGAGCCGCGATCTTCCCCGGACAATTTTAGGCCGCACCAATCTCGAGGTTACCCGATTCGGCATTGGCGGCACGTATTGCGAGACGGTCGATGGATACAAGGCTGCGCTCGATTGTGGCGTCAACTATATCGATACGGCCCGCAGCTATCTAGGTGGTGAAGACGAGAAGGTGATCGGTCAAGCGATTGAGGGCCGGCGTCACGATCTCATCGTAGCCAGCAAATCCGCGAAGCGCGATGCTGAAGGGGCGCGCAAAGAGTTGCAAACCTCGTTGCGCGCGCTTAAAACAGATTACCTCGATATTTTCCAGCTCCACCATTTAAACACCGAAGAAGAACGCAACCAAGCGCTAGGCCCCGGCGGCGCATTAGAAGCTGCCCAACAAGCCCGCGAAGAAGGTCTCGTGCGCTTCATTGGCGTCACTGGACACGATTGGGTGCAAGTTGAACAGGCAGTCCGCACCGGTCATTTTGATACGGTACTTTGCTGGTATAATTGCGCGATGAAAGAGCCGGAAGAAACGGTTTTTCCCGCCGCGCAGGTTGCCAATACGGGCGTGGTGATTATGAACGCCTCGCGCAACGAGCGGTTGCTAAAAGGTCCCGGCGCGCCCGCTCCTGAACAGTTTTATCGCTATGTGCTCAGCCACGACGCCGTGCATACCACGGTCATGGGTTTGCGGAGTGTCGATCTCTTCGCACGAGTTGCCGCTAGTTTGTCGGAGCGCGAGACGGTCACGCCAGAAGAGCGGGCCGAGCTCGAAGCCTATGGAGCACAGCAGCGGGCGGCTGGGGAACTGGATTGAGTGCCGACAGCGAGAATCGTTCAAGGCGCAGACACGCGCGAAGATCCTCAGATTCAAGGTCGGAATGTTCGGCCAAAATTTTTCAATAGCTTAGTACGCGATAGTAACGTTATATACATGGACATCGAGGTCTAAGATGCTTCGACTCCGCTGCGTTCCGCTCAGCATGACACGGTGAAACAGCGCACTCACTTGTCATGCTGAGCGAAGCGAAGCATCTCAAACCACCTCTACTGTCGTGTACTTAGGTTCAATAGTTAAGCGTCGAGCCAAAGGATCATGCAGCGAGAACCGGATGGTTCAGCCGTTCACTGGCAAAGCGCAGACAGGCGCGAATATCCTCGGATTCAAGGTCGGGATGCTCGGCCAAAATCTGTTTAGTAGTCAAGTCAGCGGCGAGCAAATCCAGTACATCCGTGACGCGAATCCGCATCCCCCGAATACAAGGACGTCCCCCGCATTGCTTGGGATTTACCGTGATTCGATCGGCTAGAATAGCCATGCGGTCCTTCCCTTGATATGCCTAAAATGTCTAAATATCGGTTGAGGCCCAAGGCGAAACAAGCTGCGGTACTTGCGGCGCAGATGCGCCTGTGAGTTTTATTGATAGCAGATATTTTACCCAAAAGATTTACCAGACCCGCGATGCAGGTCAACAATCCGCTTCTACAAGAGGGATGCTGAAGATGGCTAAACGGGAATTGCAGGGACAGGTCCCTTCGCGCGACGAGCGCTTCGCGCAACGGGTCGCGCATCTGCTTCAGCCCGAAGGCATGAAGACCGAGCACTACCAATACGGGATCGAAGCCGTGGACGGGCATCAGGCTTGGGCGCTTTTTTGCGCCAGCGGCGCTGGTGATCTGGCGCGGGTCAGTGCGTTGCTCGACCGCGATCCCAAGTTGATCAATGCCCAGTACTGGTATCAGTTTCCCATTCACATGGCGGTGCGCGAGGGGCATGCCGAGGTGGTCCAGCTACTGTTGCAGGCCGGGGCCGATCCGGGGCAGTCGCGCTATACTTATAATTCGTGGGACAAGCTACTAACCATCGCCGAGGAGCGCGGCTACGAGAAGATGCAGGCGCTGCTGGTGGCGGCGATGCGCGAGCGCTTTGGCTACGATCCGGGTTTTGTCGCACTGGCCGAGGCGATCAAAGATCGCGACCGGGCGCGGATCGAGGCGGTGCTGGCCGAGCATCCCGACTTCATCCGCGCCGCCGATGCGCTGGGCACTGGGCCGCTGCACTGGGCGGCGCTGACGCGGCAAAACGACTTGGTGGATTTCTTTGTCGAACGGGGTGCCGATCTCGAAGCTCGCCGCGCCGATGGCCAGACGCCGTTACTGGTCTCGCTCAATGGCGACTACTGGTTTCGGACGCGCGATCTGCCGGCGGAAGCGCCGCGAGATCCGTGGGTTGTTACCCGCCATTTGCTTGCTTGCGGTGCGGAGTATGCTCTCAGCATTGCCTGTGCGGCTGGCGATGAAGATCGCGTCGATGAAGTGCTGGCGGCCGATCCGGCCCAGGCCCGTACTCTCGATGCCGGACGACGCAGTCCGCTGTCCTATGCCGCTCGCAACGGCCATACCAAGATCGTCGAAAAATTGCTGGACTGGGGTGCCGATCCCAATCGGCCCGAAGAAAATGCATCGCGCGGCAAGGCGCTCTTCGAGGCTTGCGCGGGCAACCATTTGGAGACAGCGAAACTGCTGCTCGAACGCGGTGCCGATCCCAATGCCGGGGTGGACTCTTCGGGCTCTTGCCTGACCATCGTTGAGTTCAATCACGGCAAGAAAGGCCAACAAATGCAGGCTCTGTTGCGCGAACACGGAGCCGTGACGCCGCCTTATGCCATGGACGATGCGGCGCTGGAACGGGCGATGCGCGAGGGAGATGCTGTCACTTCGCACTCACAATTCCTGCACGAGTTGATGGGACGGGACAATCCCGCGCTCATTGGCGTCTTCTTGGAAACTACACCGGATGTAGGCGACCTGTTTCAACTGACCGACATCTGGGGTGGCAACTATCCTTCAGATCCCGATACGATCCGCACCTTGGCTGACCACGGCCTCAATCTGCATCGCGCCAATTGGATCGGCCGCACCTTTCTGCACGGCTGTGCGGAAAAGGGCGATGTTGCGGCGGCTCGCGTCTTTTTGGAGTTGGGGGCCGATATAGAGGCGGTCGAATTGGAATACGGGGGGACGCCCTTGGCCGCTGCGGCGCGCAAGGGGCAGGCGGAGATGGTGCGGTTTCTATTGGAACAAGGGGCCGATCCAGCCGCGCCAGCCGAGTCGCCTTGGGCGCAGCCGCTTTATTGGGCGGAGAAGGAGGGATACGGGGAAGTGGCGGCGTTGCTCGAAGAGTGGCGGCGGGACGGATAGCACGCATTTCACCTCCTATTGATGCGCTCGGTTAATCAGCACGGCACTCAGAATCAACGCTCCCCGCACTACGAGTTGCCAGTACTCGCTGATATTCATCAGCGTCATGCCGTTGACCAGGATGCCCAAGAACACCACGCCGATCAGGGTGCCGCGTATCTGACCCTCGCCGCCCATCAAGCTAGTGCCGCCGATGATGACCGCGGCGATTACGTCCAACTCCCACCCCCTAGCCGTCGTCGCTGCGCCGGACATGATCTCAGCAGACTGCATGATGCCGGCCAGCGCCGCTAAGAAGGCGACAATTGCCATGACGGTGATCTTGATCTTGCCGACCTTAATGCCGCTGAGTCGCGCGGCCTCGGCATTGCCGCCTACTGCGTAGATCGAGCGCCCCAGCGTAGTGTAGCCCATCAGGAAATGCGTCGTCAAAAAGACCAGTGCGAAGACCAGCGCCGGAAAGGGCACTCCGAGGAGATAACCGCCGCCTAGGAAATTGTACCACTCGGGAAACGGCGTCAGCGGAAACCCCCCGGTGATGAGTTGCGCCGATCCGGTCAAGACCGTCATCCACGCTAGGGTGATGATAAAGGTCGGCACCCCGAAGCGAACGCGGATAAACCCGCTCAGAGCACCGACGCTTAGGCCGACTAGCAAGGCCGCTAGCATAGCTGCGGGCACGGCCAATTCTATCGCTAGCCCAGCCCCGGCTAAGTGCTGCGTCAAATAGGCGGTCAGGCAACCGGCAAAAGCCACTGCCGACCCCACGCTCAGGTCGATCTCCCCGGAAATGATGACCATCGTCATGCCAAAGGCGATAATGCCCTGCATGGAGACGTTGCGCAGCACGTTGAGCAAGTTGTCCACGGAGAAAAACCCTTCGGCCTCAAACGCCAAGATTGCGCAGAGGACGAAGAGGATGATCTCCATAATCGAGCGCTTTACCCACGCCAAAAGCCGTTCACGCATTGCGGCCCGCCCCCATGCAGCGCAGCGCTAACTCGTCGGCGCTGATTTCTCCGGGCCGCACCTGGCCTTCGATCCGTCCCTCGCGCATGATTAAGATCCGATGGCAGACTTCGACCAATTCTTCCAACTCGGTCGATACAAAAAGCGAGGCAATGCCCTGGCGGCTCAAATCCCACATGGCTTCGAAAATCTGCTGCTTGGCCTGCACATCCACGCCGCGCGTCGGCTCGTCGAAGAGGATGACTCGCGGGCGATTGCCCAGCCAGTTGCCCAATACAACTTTTTGCTGGTTCCCGCCGCTCAGGGCCGAGACGGGGGCCTCGGTGTCGGCGACTTTGATTTCGAGTTGGGTTACTAGGGCATCTACTACGGCTTGCTCTTCCACGCTGGTGATATATCCCCGGCGGGCGATTCGGCCCATGCTCGCCAAGCACATGTTGGCGCGGATGCTGTGCGCTTGGATCAGAGCTTCTTCCTTGCGGTTTTCAGGGGTAAAGGCCAAGCCCTGCGCCTTCATCTTCGGAGGGGTTGGCGCTGCTACGGGCTGGCCTTGGATCAGTATCTGCCCGCGGTCGCAGGCGTCTGCGCCGAAGAGGGCGCGCAATAGTTCGGTGCGGCCCGCGCCCAGCATCCCGGCAATGCCGAGGATTTCGCCCTCGTAGAGCGCGAAGCTCACATCGGTGAAGGCGTCCGCGCGCGACAGGCCCTTGACCTCCAGCACTGGAGTTGCGCCCGGCTGCAAATCATCCGGCCGCTCTTGTTGTGCGACTTCGCCGAACATCATTTGCACGATCTCTGCGATGCTCGTATCCTGCATCGCCACTGTGCCGATGTGATGCCCGTCGCGCAAGACCGTGACTCGGTCGGCGATGGAGTGCAATTCCTGTAAACGGTGAGAGATGTAGATGATTGCCACGCCCGCGGCTGCCAGCCCCTTTACCAAGCGGAAGAGTTGCTCGGTCTCGTGCGTCGCCAGCGCCGAGGTCGGCTCGTCGAGGATGAGCACGGCCGGGTCAAAGGACATGGCCTTGGCGATCTCGACGATCTGCTGCTGCGCCACTCCCAAGTCGCCGGTGCGCACTCGGACATCGATGGCGACTCCTAACCTCGATAGAACCTCCGCGGCCTGTGCGTAGGTTGCCGCCCAGTCGATGAGTCCACGCCGCTTTGGCGTCCGGCCGAGCAGGATGTTCTCGGCCACGGTCAGCCCGGGTACCAAGCTCAGCTCTTGATAGACCATGGCAATGCCGTAGGCAAAGGCGTCCTGCGGCGAGCGCAGCGCGACTGGCTCCCCATCGCAGAGGATGCGCCCTCTGTTTGGGGCGACCGATCCGGCTAGGATTTTGACCAGCGTGCTTTTGCCAGCGCCGTTTTTGCCGATTAGCGCGTGGACCTCGCCGGGGGCGAACCCCACCGAAACCCCGTCAAGCGCCACTGTCCCTGGGTAGTCTTTGCCGAGGTTTTCGACTGCTAGTTTGAAGGAGCTCACTGATTGCCGAGGGCGATCAGGTCCGCGAGCCGCGTGCCGAAAGCCCGCACGCCGTCTGGGTCTTGGCGCGCCACAAGCACCCCGTCCATTACTACTTTGGCCGCGACCTCTTGCCCCTTGAGCGCCGCGATGGCTAGCTCCATGGCCTTTGTGCCTAGTTCAAAAGGGGTCTGGGTGGTGAGAGCCTGCAAGATGCCGTCCTCGGCGAGCATGAACTCGACGAGCTGCTGGCTGGCATCAGTGCCAAAGACGACCACCTTCCCCTCGCGGCCGGCGTTTTTGACCGCCATTACCGACCCGACGGTGCCGCCTTCGTTGGCCGACCAGATGATGTCGATTTCTGGATGGGCTGTGAGAATGTCCCCGGCCTTCTTGAGCGCCATCTCCGGCAGCCAAGCGTCTTGCTCGGCGACGAATTCCACGCCCGGCAACTGCCCCACCACTTCGACGAACCCGTTGCGGCGCGCGTCGCTTTGCTCGGCGAGCTGCGACTTGAAGGCGAGGGTCGCAATTTTGGCTTGTCCTCCTAGCTGCTCTTCGATGTAGCGCCGCGCCACCAGCCCGGTCTGTCGGCCCAAGTCCCCTTGGTCGCTCTCGATATAGGCGGCGGGGATATCCCCTTCTACCGTTGTATTGTACGTCACCACCGCGATCCCGGCGTCCTTGGCTCGCTGCAAGGCTGTGGCCGAAGCTTTGGCGCTCAGGGGCGAGATCACAATGGCATCGACGCCGCGTGCGATATAGGTGTTGACTAGCTGAATCTCTTTGTCCGGCTTATTCGCGCTATTGGCCAGCAGCAGCTCGACGCCCGCTTTGTCGGCTGCGTCCTGCATCCCAAACTGGATCAGGCGGAAGAACTGGTCCTCCTGAAAGACAATCCCGGCGATTTTGAGTTTTTTCTCTGCTGGTGCTTCCTGCTGATCGCCGCAGCTTAGGGCGACTAGTCCCAAAACGGCGGCGATAATCCATCGGCGCAATTTCATGTGTATCTCCTCGCGCGTTATCCTTGTACCGGCTGCAAATTGAGCAGCACTAATAGCCACACCCGGTGCCAATAGGCGCTGTTGATGTACGGGCTGTATTCCGAGGGCCAGTTGCGCCAGTAGGTTTGGTTGTGCGGAATGCGGTGATACCACTGCAAGAGCGGGATCGACGGCAGTTCGGCCAGCCAGATTTCCATGGCTTGGCGATACAATTGCACCAACTGCGGATCGCGCGGCGAGACTTCCGCCATCTTATCGACGATCCGGTCGAATTCCTCATTCTGCCAGCGCCAGACGGACTCGGCGGGCTGGCCGGTTGGCTGCACGAAGCGGCTGTGATAGAGCCGCAGCGTAAAATACGGATCGCGCACGCCGCCGGCGTGCCCAGTGATAAAGGAGCGGGCCGTGCCGTGCGATATGCGGGTGAATGTGTCTGGGGTATTGCGGAAGTCGGCGTCAAAACCTGCTCGCTCTAGCTGGGCCACCAAGACCGGCGTTATGTCTTGGAAGATCGGGTAGATGTCGATGAGCATTTCAAACGGCTCACCGTCTTTGGTCCAATAGCCATCGGCGGACCGCTGCCAGCCCATGCTCCGCATCAGGGCTGCGCTCTTGTCTAGGTCAAAGACGCCTATTTCGTATTCGTCTAACAGATCCTCGACCTCGCTGAAGTACGGCCTAAGGGCCGGGTAGTCGGGTAAGGGCAGGAGCGTAAAAATTCCGGCTCCCTGCCAACCTACTTCCACTAATTGCTGCCGGTTGATGGCATGGTTGATCGCCCGCCGCACGTTGACATCTGCAAAGGGGGCTTCAAGGTTGTTGAAGCCGAGGGAAATGGGCCAGAAATCGACGTAGCCGTACGGTGGCTGGCGCCCGGTCCAAGTCGTCACCCGGGGATTTTTGTCGAGTACGGTCAGGATGTTGGGCGGACGCAGGTCGAGGCTGGTGTCAATGTGGTTGGTAATCAGGTTTTGGACGCGCTTGGCCTCCTCCATGTAAGGCAGGTAGATGATGCGCTCGACTTTGGGCAGGGATTGGAAGCCGGTGGCCGCGGCCCACCAGTCTGGCCGCAGGTCCCAGATGCGCTGTTGCGGCGTGGAGAGCACCAGCTTGTACGGCCCGGAAAACACGGGCCAGCCTTTTTGCGGATCGAAGTTTGTAAAGGTGTCTGGCGACTGCCCTTCCCACACATGTTTGGGCACAATCGGCACCCCATTGCCGAAGTTGTGGGTGAAATACGAAAAGACAAAGCGTGGGTTGGGGGCCGTCAGGGCTATGTGCGCCGTCAGGCTATCGACGGCCACGGCCTCTTGGACCCAGTTTTTCAGGTCGGTTGAATAGGCCAACAAGGGCGCGTGGTTGCGGAGCATGTTGATCGTAAAGACCAAATCGTGCGCCGTCCACGGCCTGCCGTCGCTCCACGTAACCCCCGGACGAATGGTGATTTCCACTTCGGTATAGGCGTCGTTGAAGCGGTGGTCCGTGGCGATCCAAGGAATTAGTTTGCCCTCAAAGGCATTGTAAAAGTACAACGGCTCAAAAACAAAATTGTACCCAGTGCGCGAGGTGGATTCCGTCCGATAGGGGTTGAAGGTATTGTAGTCTTTGATCTGCCCGGCGCAGGTGCCGCTTTCGGCGCAATCCATGATCAAGGTACGATTCCGTGGGACCTGGATAAGTGCTAATTCTCCGACCTCGGCGTCCTCGGGCTGGTCGGCCGCGTCCGATGGCTGTTGGTCGGAGGGGGTATCGCCGCAGCCGCTGAGCAGCCACGCGCTGAGCAATGTGCAAATGATGCGTTTCATAATGGGGCCTCGTCTCGGTTTGGGGTGAGATGATGCCAGCCGCGCCGATTGAGCGCGATCAAACCTTTAACCTCGCGTTGGTTGTAGATTCAACAATACCAAAAGCCACGTCCGGTGCCAGTAGGCCGTATTGATATACGGGTTTTCCGCCGATGGCCAGTTGCGCCAGTAGGTTTGGTTGTGTGGCAAGCGGTGGTAAAATTGCAATAAGGGTATGGCTGGTAAGTCGCGCAGCCAAATCGCCAGCGCCTCTCTGAACAAGCCCACCAAGCGCGGATCGTCGGGTGCGGTCTGGCCCATTTGATCAACGAGTGCGTCATATTCGGAGTTTTTCCACCGCCAGAAGTTAGGCGTCGCCGTGCCCGTAGGCTGGACGAAGCGACTGTGGTAAAGCCGCAGCGTAAAGTACGGGTCGCGCACCGAGCCTCCATTGCCAAATATATAAGTTTTAGCCGCGCCCGTGGTCATCCGCGTGTAGTTGTCGGAGGTCATCCGCATGTTGGCTGCAAAGCCGGCCCGCTGCAACTGTTCGACCAAGATCGGCGCGATGTCTTGGAAGGTTTGGCTGATGTCGAGCAGCACTTTAGCCTGTGTCCCGTCCCGCGTCCAGATGCCTTCGGCGTCCCGCTGCCACCCAGACTCCTGCATCAGAGCTGCGCTGCGGGCTGGATCGAACAGGCCCACCGGATATTGCTCCAGCAAGTCTTGAACTTGGTCCGTGTAGTGCCTAAGCGGGGGGAAGTCGGGGAATGGCAATAGAGTTGGTTCCCCCGCTTCTTGCCAGCCGACTTCCACTAGCTGCTCGCGGTTGATGGCGTGGTTTACGGCCCAGCGGAAGGCCGGCTCGTCGTAGGGTGGCTCTTGGGCATTGAAGCCCAGCGAAAGGGGCCACCAGTCGAGATAGCCATAGGGCGGCTCTTGGCCACTCCAAGTCGTCACATTGGAGTTTTGCTCTAGAATCGTGCGGATGTTGGGCGGCAGCATGTCGGCGCACAAGTCCATGGCATTGGTAGCGAGGTTTTGCACCTGTTTGGCTTCCTCCATGTAGGGCAGGTAGATCAGCCGCTCGACTTGCGGCGGCTGGCGGAAGCCGATTTTGGTGGCCCACCAGCCTGCGCGCCGATCCCAGATCCGCTGCTCCGGCACGGAGTGCGCCAAGCGGTACGGACCGCTTACGACGGGCCAGTCCTGCGCCAGGTCGAAGTTGGCAAAGGTCTTGGGGTCCTGGCCCTCCCAGATGTGCCGGGGCACAATCGGCACGCCATTGTCGAAGTTGTGGGTGAAATACGTGAAGACGAAGCGCGGGTTGGGGGCCGTCAATGCAATGTGCGCCGTTAGGCTGTCGCTGGCCACGGCTGTTTTTACCCAGGTCTGCATATCGACTGCAAAGGTCAGTTCCGGCGCGTGGTCGCGGAGCATGTTGATCGTAAAGACCACGTCGTGCGCCGTCCACGGCTGCCCGTCGCTCCACTCGACTCCGGGCCGAATTTTTATGGTGACTTCGGTATAGTCTTCGTTGTACTCGTGCCCGGTGGCGATCCAGGGGATGATTTCGTCGCGGTAGGCGTTGTAAAAGTAGAGCGGCTCGTAGAGGAAGTTATACCCCGTGCGCGAGACCTTGCCGGGCAGATAGGGATTAAAGGCGTCGTAGTCTTGGAACTGGCCGCTGCACGTGCCCTGATCGACGCAGTCGGTGACCAAGGTGCGCTCGCGCGGCACGTGTTGCAGGCTACCTTCGCCGCTACAAGCGGCGCAGACCAGAGCGAGGATTAGCGAGAAAGCGGGGCGCGTCAAAACTTCTCCTTTTTGCGGTGGCCGCCAAAACTATCAATGTGCGTTGGGAGGGTCAACCGACGGAGAAGCTGTCTGAGTACACCTGCATACTTGGCATTCGACGTCCCTGCGGGAGCGCACGGCTGCAAACGGCGACCCACCTCACTTGCGCGGATAGCGCCGCCCATTGAGTTGCTCGCCAATAAAGGTCGCTCGCACCCCGTAGTGGTAGGTGACCAAAGTGACGGCCGTGGCCGCGCTCAGCACGAGGAGAAACTTCACCACGGCGGGAAGTGCCACAGAAGCAAGAAAGGTTGGTAACACCATGACGAGGGGCGGATGGACGATGTACATCCAGTACGAGGCGTCAGCCATGTAGCGCCAGCGGACGCTCGGTCTCTCCATGTAGCGCAGGAACAACCCCAAGAAGCCATACACCAAAAACCAGATCGTCGGTGCCAGAAAGAGGATCGCGCCGACATGCTCGCCGACCGCGGTCGGGTCGCAAAACCGCCCGGTACCGCAACCCGTATCAACGAAGTAGCGGTGAATAAAAAAGCAAACAAGCCCGGCCATGAAATATCCCCAAGCCGGTCTCTTGAACCTGTCGAGAATTTCCCGCCGCTTGAACAGGAGCCAGCCAAACAAAAAAAACAGCCCGTACGTCCCGAGAATGCGCAAAGGGGGCAACAAGCCTCCCCAATAGTCAATGGACCAAGAGCGCATCTGGTACAGCATCACGCCGCTAGCCACGGCGGACAACGCGATCATAGGCCCGTGAATTGAGCGACTAAAGACATCGAGGAAACGGGTTCTCACCGTCTCGGGAATGCGGCGGATTAGCGGTATGAGGACGCTGGCACCCATGCAGAAAAGCAGTAAGTGGTACAGAAACCACAGGTGCATGAGAAGGTGTTCCCACACGCGCTCCAAAGACGCGGCTGAGAGGTCGGTCTTGGGCGGCGGCGGTACAGCAGTAAATTGCTGCGCGTAGAACATGCTGCCGGCCATTGCCGGAGAGATCACCAGCCAGCCGAAGATGAGCGGAATCCCTATCCGGCTCCAGCGGTGGCGCAGGAACGCCCTCGTCCCACGGGTCTCAACGAGGAAGGCGGCAAAGAACCCGGCGACCGTGAAGAAGACCGGCATCCTGAATACGTGAATGAAGACGATCAGCCAATCGAAGATCGGGTTTGTATGCGCGTCTTGATAGGGCCATCCGATACCGACCGGAAGAACGGGGACGTAGTTGATGGAAGTATGCAGCACCAATCCGAGCATCATCATGACTGCTCGTAGGCTGTCGAGCGAATGGTAGCGCGGGAGTTTGGTCTGCGGCTGCTTGGCGGACACGCTAAAATCTACTGGCCCTGACGCACTGGGTGGAACTTGCCTGAAGCCATTGCGTCTTGTTTTCTCATTTTCCGCAGCTCATGGGCAAGGACTATAAAGTATGCTATAATCCATAGAAAATTCAAGCCAAAGAACTTAAAGAACCAGTTCATGGGATTTTCTGTATCTAAGAAATAAAATCCGTTACATACTTCGGTTAGGAAATACAAAAAGGTTCCAAAAGATTCCACTGCTGCTATGTAAATAAAATAGAAGGCAGCTTCTGCATACCTTTTATTTTTGGAAAGATAAAGGGCATAAATGCTCACAAGTCCTCCGAAAATAGATACCAGCAACTCCAACGAGAAAACGAAGCTGTCTCCCACAAGATAACGTGCATCAGCTACACCATAGACCACAAAAAACCAAGTCCACTTATGTTGCTCCATTAAGGCATAAGCCTGCTCTCTAGCCAAAGGGGTATTGCCATTTTCCAGAAAGAAGGTTCCGTAAAGATCACTTAAATAAAAGCTACAGATGCACCAACCAAACTCCCAAACAAATCGTATCAAGATACTGAACGGAAGCCACCAATGGACCACTCGAACTGAGAAAGATTGATGTTCTTCTAGTCCACCCGGCTCCGCCGTTTCATATTTGGATTGCAAAAATGAGATCAACAGCAAAAGAAAAAAGGAAATCTCAATGGAGAAGACAGCTATATGACTGCTATTTGTAGCACTTGTCAAACCAAGGAGGTACAAAATGTAAGCAAGCAAAAAACCAAAAAGGAAACAGACGAGGAAGAAGATAAATAGGGGTCGTAGTATTTGCTCGGGTACGCTAAACGTTCTCATAAGTGGCTGATTGTCGAGCGTACTAAACCTGCTGGCGCCGCCGCACCAAGCGGAATTTGAATGAGTTCCCCGGACGGGGATTGGGTACTTGTTTGATTTTTAATGCGCGATTGGGCCGGTGCAATGCGAGTTCGGCTTCGCGGACAATGGTTGCTAGGGTCAGCGCGATTTGCACCTCGGCAAAACCGCTCCCCAAGCAACGGTGCGTTCCCACGCCAAAGGGCGCATAAACCCCTCGTTGTCGATGCTCGGCGCGTTCTGGAGTATAGCGCTCGATATCGAAACGCTCTGGGTTGGGGAAGTATTCAGGCAGGTGATGCGATACGGTATTACCAATGAGGACCTGTGCGCCGGCCGGAACCGTATAGCCCCCGAATTCGAACGAGTTGGCCACGGTGCGCGTGAGTCCGGGGATAACTGGATACATACGCAGCGTTTCCAAGGCAATGCGGTGGGTGACATCGAGTTGGCGCAACCCTTGGATCGTGGGCATTCCCTCGCCAAAAAGGGCATCTACTTCGGCCGTCATTTGCTCGAGCAACTCCGGGTGGCTTAACAGCGCGTAGAGCATAAAAGCGCAGGTGCTGCCCACGGTGTCGAGACCAACGAGGAAGGGTGCCAAAGCGAATATCAGTAAATCGGTCTCGGGAAGAAATTGCGGATCGGTTCGGTGCAGTTCCAGCAAATCGTCGATAAAATCAGGGTTCTCGTTGTGGTGATTTTCGAGGGTATGCGCCGCCAAAACCTTCGCGTATAGCTCCTCTATCCGCTTGCGAGCACGCCGCACGCGCGGCAGGTGCATCATCAGTTTGGGGCGTTGCCGCCCGATGTGGGTCGCCAGCAGTGTGTTAAAAAAGACGATCAGGTCGTCGATGTATTCTCTCGGGGACGTGTTGGCGGCCAAGATACCCAATTGCTCGCAGACAATGCGCTGGAAGACGTATTGACCTGTAAGGGGTCGGTTGTATAACCACCCATCGATCTCGCGTCGAGTGATGGCGACGACCTCGTCCAAGCGATTTTCAATGAGTTTACGCGCGTATCCTGTGGCCTGTACTTTGCGCATGCGAACGTGTTCACCGCCATCCATGCTGGTGATCGTGCGCATACTCCCCAATGTTTCATTGAAATCCAGCCAAAATTCGTGCGAGCGAAAATGCGTTTTCCCCATGCTCGCCATAAAAACATTGGCCTCTGGGCCGACGAGAGCAATGAATCGGCGATTGAATGCGTGGATTTTGAAGATCGGACCTAATTCGAGGTATTGCTTGGTCAGAAAAGCACGCAGATCACCGCTCATGGCCAAGGCGTTGCCAATAAGCGGCAATCCCTTGGCATGAGGTATCCCCTTGCGGGAAGGAGCCGCGGGGGAGGCGGGCGGCTCGAGTTCGCGGATGGCCTTGGCGACCGATTGCCCGATCAGGTCCAGTTGGCCAATGAGGTTGATTCGTTCCTGCACCGCGGCTTGTTCCGACTTGGACAGAATGCTCTCGAAAACGCCACAGGCATCCGCCAGACAGATAATCACAATATCGCGCGGGTCTGGAATATCATCGCTGAAAAGCACGCGCATAACGCGCAGCCGCACTTCTTCCACTTTTTTGTCAGCAATGGTTGGATAGCGACGGGAGCGCGACACCAAGCGCGAAAGGAAGAAAAGCCCTTCGGCTTCGGCTTCGAGGATGCTGCGTTCGACTAGCCGCGCAAAAGCCCTGGCGCGGATTTCGTCGCCCCGCTTGGCCGTGTGGGCAAGCCAAAAAATAGCGTCGCGCCCATGAGGCTCCTGCGCGATATCGGCTAGCGTGGGATCGAGCAGATCGTCTTCAAGTGGCGTCGAATCAACTACAATAATCTGTTTGAGATCAGTATCGATGCGGTCTGCGAGAGCCAGATCCATCAACACGGCACCGGCAAGGGCGATGTTCAGCGAGTGCGGTGAAAGGCCGGGAGCGATGTCTCCGCGCTCCTCGTCGAGCAAAAGCAGAAGGATCTCTTCGGCAAATCTCAGCATATTGGACCTTATTAGGTTTCACCCTCGGAACACGACAGTATTGTAAGTTTCAGTGCATCGCCGAATCCCACATGTAGGAATACATACGTTGAAAAAAGCCCTTATGTAAGTGCTCGGCTCAGTGCGGTTGTAGGTTATATTTAAGTATATCCGTTTGAAAATTTAAGGATACTATATGATCTACACGTGATCTTAAAGGCTTTTTCTATGATTTCTTTGTGATTTCTACCCAAAAGCTATGATTAGCCTTGGCTGGCCTAGTGCGCCTTGAATCCCGCTGCCACAGCCAGCTATCGCAAGCGCCAAGTCGCCACCTAATTTTCAGCAGTCCGGTCTCAGTATTGGGGCCGCAACGAAATACACTACCTTATATTTGCTTATTTATACAGAATACAGACACACTACTCCGATCCAAAAAGCGAGGTAAGACATGTACGACCTGTTAATCCGCAACGCCCAGCTCCTCGATGGCAGCGGCCAGCCGGCTTTCCGCGGCGACATTGCCGTCGAGCAGGGCCGTATCGTGGCCATCGGCGACCTTGCTGCAGCCGAAGCGAGTCGCACTATTGACGCTGAGGGCCGCATCGCCTGTCCCGGCTTCATCGACATCCACACGCATTCGGACCTGACCATTGCCCTCGATGGCCGCGCGCTCAGTTCCCTAACGCAGGGCATCACAACCCAGGTCATGGGCAACTGCGGCGTCTCGGCCGCGCCCACCCGCGACTACGAGCCGTACTACGGCCCGCTCGACCCGGCGATGACCCGTGGCTTGGCGTGCGATTGGACTCATTTTGGCGACTATTTCCAGCGGCTCGAAGCCAATGGGCTGGGCACGAATACCGCGACCTTGGTCGGCCACGGCAACGTGCGCGTCGCCGCTATGGGCTACGACGATCGCCCGCCGACTGCGGTTGAAATGGAGCAGATGAAGGCGCTCGTCGCCCGTGCGATGGAAGACGGTGCAATGGGATTGTCGTCGGGCTTGGCGTACGCGCCCGGGCCGTATGCGGCGCTGGAAGAACTCGTCGAGTTGGGGAAGGTCGTCGCTGAGTACGGCGGCATTTACACCTCGCACATCCGCAACCAGACCGAGTCGATTGCCCAAGCCGTCGGTGAGGTCATTGCCGTTGGCGAGCAAGCTGCGGTTGCAGCCCACGTCTCACACATGCAGCCCGGTGCGCCGATGATCGGCGCAACCCGCGACCTGCTTGCGACCATCGACCAGAAGCGCCGCGAGGGCTGCGACATTAGCTGCGACGCCATTCCCTATACGATCGGCAGCACCACCCTCAAGTCGCTGTTGC
Organism: Gemmatimonadota bacterium; assembly: GCA_009841115.1. GTDB lineage: Bacteria > Latescibacterota > UBA2968 > UBA8231 > UBA8231. The sequence continues at coordinate 102,559 of VXML01000014.1, forward strand.
CCCCTTGGGCTTTGGCCGGTGGGGACGAGGAGTTGTTGCGGAGGCTGCGAGACCCGGAGACTCGCGCTAAGATCGAACAGGACACCGTGCAGTACGGGGCCGAGAGCGGCGGCAGCCGCAAGCGCAACTTGGCGCGGGATGGGGAATGGGACAAGATCTGGTTGGGCAGTGCCGAGCAAAACGCCGCTCTAGTCGGCTTGAGCTTTGCCGAGATTGGCCGGCGGCGCGGTCAAACCCCTCACGACGCGGTTTGCGACATCCTCGTTGAAGAGCGCGCGCGGCCGTGGATGTTGGCCGAGGACGTGTCTGAAGAGGATTTCCTCAACATCGCCCGCCACTCCACTGGCGGCGTCATCTCCGACGGCTTCTCGCTGGCACCCGAAGGCACCTTGGCCGAGGGCAAGCACCATCCCCGTTCCTATGGGGCGTTCCCTTACTTCTTGCGCCGCTTCGTCCGCGAGCAAGGCGCGCTGCGCTGGGAAGAGGCCATCCACAAGCTCACTGGTCACCCCGCCGCCCGCTTCCGCTTGCGCGAGCGCGGCCTGTTGCGCGAAGGCTACTGGGCCGACCTCGTGGTCTTCGACCCCGCAGCCATCGGCGAGTGCGCTGACTTTGCCGATCCCTACCGCTATCCGCAGGGCATCGACTGCGTGATTGTCAATGGACGGATCGCCGTTGAACGAGGAGAAATAGCCGACAGTCGCGCCGGACAGATCGTCCGGGCATGAGCTATGCCCAGCTAACGCGCTTCATGTTGCCCTTGGTGGTGACGGCGCTGGTGCAAGAGCTCAGCGGCCAGTTCCTCAACGGCGGCATGGCGCGGATGCCGCGGGCGGTCGAAACGCTGGCCGCCTTTGGCTTGGCCTTTGGCTTGGCGCTATTCCTCGCCGGTACCCTGTCTCAGGTGCGGCAGCTCGGCTTGGTCCTCGTTGAGCACACCCAAGGCTGCCGCGTTTGCTTCCGCTTTGTGCTCGCCGCTGGGGTGCTGTTGGCCGGTATCTTGGCGAGCTTGGCGCTGACGCCTCTGGGGACTTGGATCATCAACGATCTGCACGGGGTCGATCCGGCGCTCGGCGAGGCGGTGCGCTTGGCCCTGCTGTGGCTCGTTCCCTTCCCCGTGCTACACGGGATGACGCGCTTTTACAGCGGCGAACTCATCCGCATCCGCCGCACCGACATCCCCGCCTACGCCACTACCATTGGGATTACTCTCAGCATCCTCGCGGTCTTTGCGCTGCTGCCGCTCGGCTTCGTCCGCCAGACTCCCATCTTACTGCCGGTGCTTGCCACGTACACGGGTGCCCTCGCCGAGCTTGGCGTGGTCGCGTGGGGGCGCTGGCGCTTAGTGCGCTGGCCAGAGTCGAGCGACATGCCGCTCCTGACCTACTTCTACGTTCTGCGCTTTTTTTGGCCCTTGGCGCTGATCATGGCGGTGCAGGCTGGTACCCGGCCGCTGATCAACGTGTTCGTCGCCCGCAGCGCCGATGGCACCGAAGCACTGGCCGTGCTGACCGTCGTCTATGCGCTCGGTCACATTCCCTATGGTTGGCTCAACGAGCTGCGCAATCTGCCTACGGCCTTCCGCCAAGAGGGGGATTTGGCCAAGATCCGCCGCTTCTGCTGGGGCTGTTGTCTGTTTTCCTGTGCGTGGATGGTGGTGCTGTTTTGGACGCCGGTTGTCGATTACATACTCGGCACTTGGATCGGCATTGGCCCCGAGTTGATCGCCGATTGCAAGGTGCCGCTGCTCCTGTTTACAGGCTTTCCTTTTGTCGTCAGTCTGCGCAGTTACTTCCACGGCATCGGCCTGCTCCAGCACCGCACCCAAGCCATGGCACCGAGCGCTCCATCTCGCGTGGTGACCGTCTTGCTGATGCTAGCCCTGCTGGCCAATTTCGAGCTCCACGGGGCGACTCAAGCCGTGGGGGCCTTAATCAGCGGTCACACTGTGGAGGCCTTGGTCGTCTGGTGGAGCATCGGGCGCGGGCGGCGAGCGGTATAAGAATCTGCTTGACGCTGCTGCATCCCTGTCCAACGTTCTATGCAAATTGCGGGTGGGCAACCACGAGGGTTGCCCCTACCAAATCTCTATAGGGACCACAGAGGTTGTCCTTATCAAATCTCTGTAATCATGTCCTTACCAAATCCCTGATCCAACCACAAAACCCGGAAAGGGACGCCATGCCCATGAACGGCAACCAAGCCATTGCCCACATCCTCAAGGCCGAAGGCGTCGAGTGGCTGTCGGCTTTTCCCGCTCAGTCGCTGATTGACGAAGCCGCGCGCGCTGGTATCCGGCCCATTATCTGTCGCCAAGAGCGGACGGGTGTCAACATGGCCGACGGCTTCAGCCGCACGACCAATGGCCGCCCCTTTGGCGTTTTTACCATGCAGACCGGGCCGGGAGCTGAAAACGCACTCGGCGGCGTGGCCCAGGCCTACGCCGATGCCATCCCCTTGCTGCTGTTGCCCGGCGGCGTGACCACGGCCCGCACGCAAGTGCCGCCCAACTTCGACGCGGTGGCCAACTATCGCGGCATCACCAAATGGGCCGCCAACATCAACCGCGTCGAGCGCATCCCCGAGCTGATGCGCCGCGCCTTTAGCCAGCTCGTCCACGGCCGGCCCGGGCCGGTGCTGGTGGAAATTCCCAGCGATTTAGGTGCTGCTGAATTTTCCGGCGACCTCGACTACCAGCCGGTCAAGGTCTGCAAATCTGCGGCTGATTCGGACGCGGTGCGCGATTTGGTTGCCGCGCTGGTCAAGGCCGAATGCCCGATCATCAACGCTGGGCACGGCGTGATGTGGGCGGAAGCTACGGACCAGCTCGTGGCCCTCGCCGAGTTGCTCAACGTGCCCGTTATGACCACTTTGGCCGGCAAGAGCGCGTTTCCCGAAAACCACGCGCTCGCGCTGGGCACCGGCGGCCACACTGGCACGCTGATGGTCGATCGCTTCTTGCAAAAGACCGACTTCGTCTTGGGCGTGGGCACTAGCTTTACCATCTCGGTTTTCAATGCGTCAATGCCCGACCGCGCGGTCTTGGCGCAGGTGACTAACTGCGCGGAGGATCTCAATAAGGACTACCGGATCGATTTGGGGGCCGTCGGCGATGCGCGGATCGTGCTGGAGCAGATCATCGAGGAAGTTCGTCGGCAGCTTGGGGCCGACGGGCGAGGAGATGGCGGAATTGCGGCCGAGATCGCGGCTATCCGCGCGGAGTTCAACGCTGAGTGGGCGCCGCGATTCCGCTCGGACGAAGTGCCGATAAACCCCTACCGGGTTTTTGCCGAACTCGCCCGCGCCGTGGATGTGGCCAACACCATCATCACCCATGACTCGGGCTATCCCCGCGATCAACTCGTGCCGTTCTGGCGGCCCCAGGTCCCCAGAGGATACATCGGCTGGGGCAAATCGACCCAACTCGGCTATGGCTTGGGTTTGGCTTTAGGGGCCAAGCTAGCCGCGCCCGACAAGCAGGTCATCAACGTCATGGGCGACGCGGCTTTTGGCATGGCGGGCCTCGACATTGAGACCGCAGTGCGCGCGGAAATTCCCATTCTCACAGTGGTGCTCAACAACGGCGTGATGACGCACTACGACCAGCACATGCCCTATGCCACCGAGCACTATCAGAGCAACGAGCTCGGCGGCCACTACGCGCAGGTGGCCGAGGCGCTTGGTGCCCACGCCGAGCGCGTTGAAGCGATTCCGGACTTGGCACCGGCCATCCAACGTGCCCTTGCGGCTAACGGCGAAGGCCGAGCCGCTCTGTTGGAGGTGATGACTAAGGCGGAAGAAAACGTGGCCAAATTTTGGTAAAGGAGGAGCAGATGAACCAATACAAAGCCGTTCTCATCGGCTGCAGCCGCATGGGGGCTTTTATCGACAACGAAGTCCCGGCCGATATGCGCCCGTACTCCCACGCCGCTGGGTACGAGGCTTGCGAGCGCACAGACCTCGTCGCCTGTTCGGACCTGCGCCCCGAGGTGATGGAACGAGTCGGCGTGCGCTACGGCGTCCCTGCGGACAAGCAGTACACTGACTATCGGGATATGCTCTCCCGCGAAAAGCCGGACATCGTCAGCGTGGCCACCCAGCCCGAGCACCGCACCGAGATCGTCATCGCGGCGACTGAAGCGGGTGCTCGCGCCATCTACGCGGAAAAGGCGTTTTCGGCCTCACTGGAGGAAGCCGACCGCATGGTCGAAGCCTGCCAGCGCCACAACGTCGCGCTCAACATGGGCACCAATCGCCGCTTCCACCCCGGCTATGACCAGATGAAGGCCGTCATCGACTCCGGGGAGATCGGCGCGTTGCAAACCCTCATCATTCACCAGACTAGTGCGCTCTTCAACGGCGCTAGCCACAGTTTTGACCTGCTTCAGCGCCTCAACTCCGACGCCCCCGCTGCTTGGGTGCAGGCGCATTTGCCCAATGGCGACGAGATCATCGATGGCGATATCCTGCGCGAGGACCCGACTGGGCACGGCATGATCCAGTTCGCCAACGGGGTTACTGCGTACGCGCTCAATTCGGGTCGGGGATTGGAAGTGGAGGCCGTCTGCCAAAGAGGTGTGGTGACAGCGCTGGGCAATGATAGGGAGTGGCAGTTGCGGGCACCGGTGACACAGGATCATCGGGGCCGCAATAAATTGGGCTTGGTGGAGTTCCCTGCTTTCGAGGACCGGGCTTCGACGCTTTGCTTGATCGAGGATTTGGTACGCTCTCTCGATACGGGCGCGGCGCCGCGCGGCGGGGGGGCGCGGGCGCGGGGGCGCCCCGGGGGGGTATAAACAACACACAGCCCACGAGACAACACGCAAACGCCGAGGCAGA
>VXML01000058.1:0-282733 GCA_009841115.1 Gemmatimonadota bacterium
TCCATCTCATACTCAGAAGACTCGCAGCATAACGGAGTTTTAAAACGGTCTCTTAAGGAAGTGCCGACGCTTGACATCAGCAAACGAACGATTTTGGGCGCGTACGCTCGGATTGATGCCTGGACCCACGGTAAGCCTGTGACTTCTCCTCAAAATGCGCCACCGCCAAAGCCGGCTGTACCGATGAAACAAAATGACCTCTGGATCGCCGCGACGGCTCACGTAAGCGGGGCTGCACTCCTGTCAACAGATACCGACTTCAGACATTTGGACAGCGTATGGTTCAAATTCATCCATGTAAGCCAAGAAGACCAGAATGATTAACGAACAAGAACTTCCAGACTCGATCATTGAACGAATCAAAATGATGGAGAGTATCCTGATTGATGCGGCGACATATGGTTCCTCTGACGACGCCATTTACGTGCATTTGCGCCGGGAGTTCATGAACGATCACCAAATCAGGAACTTGCTTCCCGGCTTCGTTCTCACCTATCGAAGCCTGGAGGCCTTCTGGCCATTCATCAAAAACGAGGCTGCAACGTACGCAGAGCGGCGGCAGATCATCAGTGCGGCCTTCACTCCTCTTGTTGACAGTCTGGAAGGCCAAAACCTCGCGCCTGTCGATTCGGTCACGTTCGATGCGCTTCAGTTGTTTGATGCCGAGCACGTTCACACGGTGTGGTCGAAGGCATTGTCGCGTAGGACGAACGACCCCGAAGGTGCAATCACTCTTGCCCGGACATTGCTAGAAACCGTGATCAAACGCATCCTCGACGATCTTTCGCTGAACTATACCGACAAAGACAAATTGCCGAAGCTATATGAGAAGGCTTCTAAGGCTTTGAACCTCGCGCCAAACCAGCATTCGGAGGAGCCGATCAAGGCGATTCTCGGTAGCGTGACGAACCTCGTGAACGGCATCGGGACGTTGCGCAATCGACTCTCCGATTCGCACGGCAAGGGAGGACCTTTGCCTGTTCGTCCTTCACCACGACATGCGAGTCTTGCGGTGAACGCTGCGGGTGCTGTAGCGACGTTTCTAGTCGAGACGCATCTCGAGAGGAGGTCATCGCCTTCCCCATGAACCAGAATGCGCAGGATCCGCTCATGGGCGCGCCAAGCGAGGTATCGCCTGAGCAGTTGCGGGAGTTGAACATTGCGGTCCGGGAGTGAAAGACGCTTTGCTTCCTGGCGGTAATCCGCGACGCTTTCTGTCTATTTTTATCGAGGTAGTCCTTGACGCCTAGGTCCACAATTCTATATATAGAGCGATCCGAAAGGGGAGTATACGTGATGGCTGTGCTACGAGAGAAATTCTCCAGTCAGGTTGCACCGGAGTTGCTAGCCGCAGTGCGCGAAATTGCCCGCAAGGAAGGTCGTCATTTCCAGGCAGTGCTGGAAGAAGCTATGCGGGAATACATTGAAAACCGCGCTCAAGGAAAGCTTCGTGCTCCGGTTATGGCCCATTTCCAAACCAGTGTCGAGAAAAATCGTCGCCTAGGTAAAATTCTGGCCAAATGACCCATGACTTCCCAACCATCGAGGAAGTCATCGCCATGCACAACGCCCTGAGAAGAAAGACCCGAAGTAGGAGGAGCTATAGACAACGCTGCTCCCCAGCTAAGAATACCGTCGCCGCTGGCGAGCTTATCTACGACATCTCGGACGACCGGAGCGATCTCCCCCAAATCCGTAAAGACATTGGACATGCACTTATAAACCTAACCTAGGAGAGAATCTACATGAAATTGATCATAGCACTTGCGCTCAGTCTATCAGTTACGGCCAGTAGTTCACAGGCAGCAGTAGGTTTTCATGTCGAAAACGGTCATACGTTATCCCATAAGAACATTGCTGATACGAGATTCACCGCTCTGTCGAAAACGGTGGCTGAAGGACAAAAATTCGATCTTTTACGTATGCCTCTAGTCATAGCACAGGCAGGCCAACAAACTCAACAAGGCCGTGTTTACACCATGGCCGATGGATACGCCGACGGAAAGATCGCAGCTGAAGGCAGGGGTACTACCGGTAGTTTCGTCGGCGGACTCGCATGCGGATTTCTAACGGGCCTGATCGGCACTGGGATTCTTTGGGGGGTTACTGGTGGCGACGATGCTCCCCTTCATTTGAATGCTAATGTTCAAGATAAAGGTTCTGACTACTCAGCGGGTTTTATACAAGGATATAAAGAGCGTACAAAGCAGAAAAAACGTGGCGCACGTCTCGGCGGAGGTCTACTAGGGACGGCCGGTTTTGTATTACTGCTTATCTCGGCTAATAATTGAATCAGTTACCCCTGTTAATGTTCTGTCACGGAATAAATGATCTACTTCGCCATGAAGTTACCAGAATGTACAGGATTTGCTCATAGGCGCTCAGGTTTACAAAACTAACGCCCGCCGCACCGCCTCCGGCTCCCTATCGATAACCGTCAACAACACCCGAGCCGGCCCCTCCGGTTGCCGCTTTCCCTGCTCCCAATTGCGGATAGAATAGATGCTGAACCCGAAGAACTGTGCAAACTCCTTCTGCGTCATATTGAGTCGTTGACGCACATCCCGCACATCGACGCGCTCAGGTATCAAGACGCGATGCTCCTTGTTCCCCGTCGTCTCACCTTCTGCATATTGCAGCGCATCGCGCAACCCGTCTATAATTTTGCCGCCGATCTTACTCATTTTCTCCTCCATCGAATGCTTTCAATCTGATTGCTCAGCACAAGAACTGATCTTTAAGCTCCTGGACCAAACGACGCATGACCACTTTTTCCGACTCTGCTAGATCGCTCTTTACACTTTTCCCATAGGCCATGAGCAGAAAGAGCGGCATGCGCGCGCTGTGATAATAATAGATCACGCGCAGACCACCGCTCTTACCTTGCCCTTTTATGCCCCAACGAATCTTGCGGATACCGCCCGTTCTTGGGATGAGATCTCCACGCTGCGGATTAGCGGCAATAAAAGTGACAAATTCCTCTCGATCTGCCTCCGTCATAGTCCGAGAAACGGCCGAGAGGAAAGCGCGCGTTTCGACTACCGTCATGTATTGGAATTGCTCATCCGTCATACGCTTAAAAGGTAAGCCATTGGCTTACTCAAGACAACCAGCCAGCAGACCGAAATAATCAGCAAGGTGTCACCTGAACAGGTACCCACAAAAAAATCGCCGAACTATTGCGACTGTTATACGTCCCCTCGAATTTCGACTCATCTCCCGGTAAAACCAGAAGGAGGTGAGCTATGACCGAAGTTAGAAAGACCATCCGACTCTACGAAGCCCTCGAACTGCGCGGTGAGTACGACGCCCGCATCAAGACGCTGCGCGACTGCCTACCCGAGGCGCGCCAGAATCGAGACCTGTTCTCCCGTCGAGACAACGACTCCTCGCGCCGGCCAGCACCCGGATTCAGTGTCTCCGAGGCGCGCGACCAGTTGCGATCCCTCGAGTTCAAACGCCGCAAGCTAAACGCCGCGATCCAGCGTGCCAACTTCGAACACCGTGTTGAGCACGGGGACGACGATATGAGCCTCACTGAGGCCCTTGAGACTCGCAAAGCACTCAACGACCGCCTTGGAGAACTGCATACCCAAGTCGTCGATTCCGCCTATGAGCGGATCATCCACAAGGAAGAGCGCGACATCGTCGAAGACAACGAGTTGCCCTACGACGACTGCCGCATCCGTCTCGACGAGGCGCGCGTCGAGTTCCGCCAACTCAATCGGCAGATCCGTGCCGCGTCGTTCGAGGTAGAGGTGGAATATGCTGACGAGTAAGGACAAGTAGAGCGGAAGAGATAGGGAAGCAAGTGCGACTGCGCCGGTGACGGCGCATAGCCCAGACTCGGCGCGCACTGTGACGCGCGACCTCAGGGATTGATAACCCAATTATCCGGCAAAGCCGCTCAACGACTTAGCGGCTAACCACTCAGCACCGGGAGCCCCTCAGCGAATTAGCAACAGGGCTTCGCGTCTCTTCCGTTCTCCATTCTCAGCAGGGGCGGGGTGTATCTCCCCGTGAATAGATCCGGGTTCTGCCAAAGCTCGCTCGACGAGCGCGGAGGCTCCCGTAGTTAGACGGGGAATGTGGATTTAATCAGTACCGCCCCACACCCGCCGGGCCGGTGCCCTGCCCCTGCCATAATCTGCGCGAAACTCAGCTATAGCTCGCTTCAAACGCCGATGGTCACGCGCACCCGTCTCGGTTCGGGAGTGATAAACGCTTCCTTGCGGCCGCAACGCTTTCTATCCATTTTGATCAAGATATTTCTTGACGCCGTAGTTTCACATAGAACGAGACGAGAGGGGTATACGTGATGGCTGTGCTACGAGAGAAATTCTCCAGTCAGGCTGCTCCGGAGTTGTTGGCCGCAGTGCGCGAAATTGCCCGCAAGGAAGGTCGTCATTTCCAGGCAGTGCTGGAAGAAGCTATGCGGGAATACATTGAAAATCGCGCTCAGGGAAAGCCCCGGGCTTCGGTTATGGCCCATTTCCAGGCCAGTGTCGAAAAAAATCGTCGCCTAGGTGAATTGTTGGCCAAATGACCCATCACGCATTCGTGGACGGCAATAAGCGGGTTGCCTTTTTCGTCACCGACACCTTTCTGCGCATGAACGGCCACTTCATCAACTGCGACAACGACGAGGCATTCGCCTTCTTCATGCGGATGTTCGAAACTAGTTCGTTCCGATTTACCGAATTGAACTCGTGGCTTAGAGCGCGGCGGTGCCATGGTACAGCGGGAGGAATTGGGCGACTGGGAGCTGCCGCCGCCATCCGCCGTGCTCATGGAAGATGGCCAGCCAACCGACAGCGCCTTTGCATCTCCCTACACCCAAGCCCAGCTCGACGAAGCAGCGCAGATGCTGGGTGGCTAGGAGGCCTATATGTTGCGCGTAGTCTTCGTCGCCCTAGTATGCACAGCGGTTCCGTCGTATGCCGTAGAAAGTAAGATGGAGCGGTGGTACGCCCTATGGACCATAGGCTATGGTCAAAATGGCTATCCTCTGGACTTGCAAGAAGCGCTTGATGAGCTGAGCTATGAACCAAACGTCGATCATTACGCGATAAGCACTGATGTCCTTGGCCTTTATATACCATTGGGTGAGCAAACCTTAATAGGAATCGTCACCAACGCCAATTACGATGTGTACACATTGGAGAATTCCCATAGTGAGGTTGATGTGTACAACTACATCTCAGGTGCTAGTTTTATTCATTTTCCCAATGCAAAGATCGGTGATGGAGGATTTATTCGCGTAGACGCGGGAATGGCTTTTGTCACAGCCAAAGTAATCTATGAGGATGAAGAAAACTATGCAGAATCTGATATTGGTATCGGTGTCCTTGCCGGTGGCGGTTGGGCTTATCCTATCAGAGAAGGTACGCGCTTTATGGCAGGGTTGAACTTTGCAATACGGCGGGTCGAGAAGAGCTATTTCACAAGCCTGGGTATAAACATAGGAGCACTGTTCTAGAGGATTGAAGCAGGTTGATCTTCCAGTCCCAAGCATTGAACATGGGACAGCCCCGCCAAGACAGGGAAGGCCAATATACCCACAGACAGGACGAAATCAGGAGAGAGGAATAGAGATAGTAGAGCCTCCTCTGCGCTCAAGCGCAGAGATCATATTTCTAAAGTAAATAACCGCTTTAACCTTATCTAGTAGCATTGATTTAGAAGCTGTCTGAAAACCCATGATGTAGCCGGTATTTGAAACGGCGTACAAAAAAATGGGGTTTTCAGACGGCTTCTTAGAGAAAAGGTCGAACCCCTCTCGGGATCCGGTTCACAAAAATAGCGCTCGCCGCACCGCCTCCGGCTCCCTATCGATAACCGTCAACAATACCCGAGCAGGCCCCTCCGGTTGCCGCTTTCCCTGCTCCCAATTGCGAATGGAATAGACGCTGAACCCAAAGAACTGTGCAAACTCCTTCTGCGTCATATTGAGCCGTTGACGCACATCCCGCACATCGAAGCGCTCAGGTATTAAGACGCGATGCTCCATGTTGCTCGTCGTCTCACCCTCTGCATATTGCAGTGCATCGCGCAACCCGTCTATAATCTTGCCGCCGATTTTACTCATCCTCTCCTCCATCGAATGCTTTCAACCATATGCTTAAAAGGTGAGCCATTGGCTTACTCAAAACAACCAACAGGATGCTCTTTGTTGCTCGTCGTCTCACCTTCTGTATTTTCGTCTACGATAAAACAACTAACCGGGTTCCTTGATATGAATGTCATTCAACAATCCTGCCTGCTGCTCATAGCCCTGATTTTGCTCAGTTCAAACCCTCTCCGCGCACAGAGCCTGGACCAACTCAACTAGAACGGTTTTCCCTTGGCTGTGGGCAACCTATGGGAATACCATATCACCGCGTCGTTCAAGATTGACGACGAGTTTTTCGACGCTTTCGAGTCGGAAGCGATCTGGGAAATAGTCGCTCGTGAAGAGATTCTGGGGCAGGAAGCCTTTCGCTTCGAAATTACCCACCGATATCTGAGCGGGACCGATAGCACCGTAGCGATCGCCCAGAGATGGTTCACCATGCGTGAGGACAGGCTTCTAGCCGTAGCGTCGAGGGGGGATTTCCGCGTACCGCACAGCGCCCAACTCTTCAAAGTAGTCCAAGAGGACGATGCGAATCCCTGGAATATCACTACTCTCGTTTTTCCACTTGCCGTAGGCCAATCATGGGAATTCGGTGCTGACCTCCCCGATATCGATAGCAATTACAAAGTGGTCGAAGCGAGGGAAGCACAGGAAGTTCCGGCTGGTGAGTTCGAGACCTTCAGAGTAGTGCATCTCCAAGAAGGGCCGGGAACCAACAGCAGCACTGAGCAGTGGTTTGCCGCTATCGGATTAATAAAAATGAGATTTTTCTCGCTGGGCACGCAGAGAAGACTCAACTAGCACGGCGAAGACATCGGGGAATTCACCTTCCAAGAGAACACAGAAACGGAATTGGTGCGATTTCACCTCGCCCACGAGCCTACGACGGTCGAGCAGAAAAGCTGGGGTCAGTTGAAGAAATCGTTGCGGTTAATCGACAGACGCGTACCGTGATTCCCCATTCCTTACTAAGCGCCACCCATCAACCAATCAACGCGCATACCCATCCGGATTGTCCTTACGCCAATTGGGCTGGTAGCCTTCCTTGGCGTCAAAGCCATACGACGGACCGATCTGGTTTTCGGTCTGCCAAGGCCAAGCCTGACCGCCGATAATGCGGAACTGATCGCCCTTGCCGCAGAGCCAGTAGAACATGTGGGCATAGAAGCGCGCCGTGCCGTGCCCGCCGTAATACGCGCTCTGAAAATCAAAGTCTTCCTCGACGATCCAATCGCGCTGAGGAGGTGCCGTGCGCCAGTAATTGTACTTGAGCATCCGGCGCAGCCCCTTGGCGGTGGATTTGCCGCGGCGGTGCATGATGCTCTGATGGTGAACCCCAATGGTGCCGGCCGGGCCGTCGCAAAACACGCCCCCTTCTTCTTCGTCGCGGGGACCACCAGGTTGGATGTGCGAACCAGGCACCAACTCGGTCGGCCCCAGCTCCACGGGCGTGTCCTGCGGAAAGTAGAAGACCTCCAAAAAGCGCAGCTCCGGACCATAGATATGGTCGGCGTCTTGGTGCCAGCGCTGGGCTTCCATTGGGCATTCGGCCCGGTGGTGGCTGGCCAAGACCGGCAGGCCGATGTTGGGGCCTAAGAGCGAGCGCATGGCACCAGCTAACTGGGGATTGAGCAGCACGTGCTCGATGAACCAGTCCTCCAAGAAGATGGAAGTCGGCTCGTGGGTAAAGCGGATGCGGTCGAGGTCGGCCTCGGTCAGGCCGTCCGGGATGTAGCCCGGGTTGGCTGGAATATCGCCGTCGAGCCAAGCACAGGTGCGCTGGTTGATCTCGTCGGGCACAACGCCTCTGAGCAAAAGGTGACCCTCGCGGCAGAATTCGAGAACCTCGGAATCGGTGAGCGTCGGCGCGCAGTCAAAGGTGCGTTGGCATGGGTCGTAGTGCATGGTCTCCTCCTGCGATAGTGTTGTCATGTGCTAGCGCCTACAAGCTATCCAAATCCCATCCACCCTGTCCACTAGGTTGCACGCGCCGTAAGATAGTTATACTCTTGCTCGGCAAAATTAAACGGAGCACATCATGGCGGAATCAGCAAAAAAAATAATTAGCGGTGGATTGCACATCGACCAGCGGCTCTACGCCCTCGTCGCCGAACAGATTGGGCCCGGGACGGACGTGGATGTCGATCACTTCTGGGCGGCGTTGGGGAAGATCGTCCATGACTTAGAGCCAAAGAATCAACAGCTACTCCAGCGCCGCGACGCCTTGCAGGCCCAGATCGACGCCTATCACCAACAGCGGCGCGGCGAGCCGCTAGATCCCACAGAGTACCGGGCCTTTCTCGAAGAGATCGGCTACTTACTGTCCTCGGGCGACGCGCAGCGGATCCGCACGGAAAACACCGACCCGGAAATCGCCTCCCTAGCCGGCCCCCAGCTAGTCGTCCCAGTTGACAATGCGCGCTACGCGCTCAACGCGGCGAATGCGCGCTGGGGCAGCTTGTACGACGCCCTGTACGGCACAGATGTAATCGAAGGCCGCGTCCCGACAGGCGAGTACGACGCCGAACGCGGTGCCCAAGTCATTGCGCGCAGCGAGGCATTTCTCGACGCGGTCGCGGGCCTCCAACAGGGTGCGTACCGGGAGGTGGTGGAGTTTTTCCTGCGCGAGGACGCCGGCGGGCAAACCTTGCGCGCCCGCCTCGCAAGCGGCGACGAGGTCGGCCTCAAAGACGCCGGGCAGTTCGTCGGCTATGGATGCGAGGGCGGGCAGCTAAGCAGCGTCCTGCTCCGCCACAACGGGTTGCACATCGAAATCCAAATCGACCGCACCCATCCCATTGGGCGTACCCACCGCGCCGGCGTCAAAGACGTGCTCTTAGAAGCGGCCATTACCACCATCCAAGATTGCGAGGATTCCGTGGCCGCAGTCGATGCCGAGGACAAGACCCTCGTCTATAGCAACTGGAACGGCCTGATGAAGGGCACGCTAGAGGCGACCTTTGTCAAGGACGGGCAGCCCCTGACGCGCCGCCTGCGCGCCGACCGCACATTTACCACCCCCAGCGGCCACACCTTGACGCTATCCGGGCGCAGCTTATTGCTCGTGCGTCACGTCGGCATCCACATGTACACAGACGCGGTGACCACCGCCGACGGCGCAGAAATCCCCGAGGGCTTTCTCGACGCCATGGTCATCAGCCTAGCGGCGATCCACGATCTAAAAGGCCGCGGTCGCTACCGCAACAGCAAGACCGGCAGCGTCTATGTGGTGAAGCCCAAACAGCACGGACCGGACGAGGTAGCAGCAACCGTCGAGCTATTCACGCGAGTGGAGGAGGCGCTGGGGCTGAGCAAAAACACCCTGAAAATCGGCATCATGGACGAGGAGCGCCGCACCACGGTCAACCTCAGCGAGTGCATCCGCTGCGCGGCCGAGCGCGTTGTCTTCATCAACACCGGCTTTCTCGACCGCACCGGGGACGAGATCCACACCAGCATGGAACTGGGCCCCATGTTGCCCAAGATGGAAATCAAAGAGCAACCCTGGCTCAGTGCGTATGAGGACTGGAATGTGGACATCGGCATCGCCACCGGCTTGGTGGGACGGGCGCAGATCGGCAAGGGGATGTGGACCATGCCCGAGCTAATGCGCGAGATGGTAGAGACCAAGATAGGCCATCCCCAAGCTGGGGCGACGACCGCTTGGGTGCCCTCGCCCACGGCGGCCACCCTACACGCGCTGCACTACCACCAAGTCGATGTCTTCGAGCGCCTCGGCCAGCTAGCTGGACGGGAACGGGCCTCCCTCGGCGCGATTCTCAGTCCCCCGATGCTCGATCGCTCGCTCAGTCCCGAGGAAATTCAGCAGGAATTGGACAACAACGCCCAGGGAATTTTGGGCTACGTGGTGCGCTGGGTCGGCCAAGGCATTGGCTGCTCCAAGGTGCCGGATATCAACCACATCGGCCTGATGGAAGACCGCGCCACCTTGCGAATTTCCAGCCAACACATCGCCAACTGGCTGCACCACAACATCGCCAGCGAGGACCAGGTGCGAGCGACGTTTGCGCGCATGGCCTCAGTCGTAGACGCACAAAACAGCGGCGATCCAGCGTACTGCCCCATGGCACCCGACCTCGACGCCAGCGTCGAATTTCAAGCGGCGCTGGATCTAGTATTCAACGGTCGCACCGAACCAAACGGCTATACGGAAAACGTATTGCACAAGCGGCGTAGAGAGGTAAAGGCTGCCCGACGAATCGCCTAGAACCATCATCCAATTTTAAGGAGACAACAAATGGAAACGCTTCACTCGCTGCCTTCAGGCAGTGCATCACATGCAAAAGTCGCCCTCGTCACAGGTGCCGGCAGCGGCATCGGCCGCCACAGTGCCCTGGCGTTGGCCGAGGCCGGCTATGGGGTTGCCCTAGCCGGACGGCGTCAAGATGCCCTAGAGGAAACGGCTGCGCTGGCGGGAACGGATGCCCGCATGTTGCCGGTGCCCACCGACGTCGGCGATCCCCAAGCCGTTGACGCGCTGTTCGCCCAAGTCGCCGAGCACTTTGGCCGGCTCGACGTGCTGTTCAACAACGCTGGAGGCGGAGCGCCGACCGTGCCGTTGGAAGACCTCGAATACGAACAGTGGCAGAAGGTCGTCGCCGTCAACCTGACGGGCACCTTCCTCTGCACCCAAGCGGCCTTCCGCATTATGAAGGATCAAGACCCGCGCGGCGGGCGGATCATCAACAACGGCTCGGTCTCGGCCGCAGCCCCGCGTCCCAATTCCGCCCCTTATACCGCCACCAAACACGCCATTACCGGACTCACCAAATCGACCTCGCTCGACGGGCGCAAATACGACATCGCCTGCGGCCAGATCGACATTGGCAACACGGCGACCGATATGACACAGCGGATGAACGACGGCGTGCCGCAGGCCGATGGCTCCAAGCTCGTCGAGCCGCGCTTTGACGTCGAACACGTGGCCCGCGCCGTAGTGCAGATGGCCGAGTTGCCGCTGGACACCAATGTGCTGTTTATGACGATCATGGCGACGAAAATGCCGTTTGTCGGGCGAGGTTAGAAGCGACCACCATGACCATCGACGACGCCAAGGCCCATATCGACGAATACGGGTACGCCGTGCTCAAAGAGGCGTTGACCCCGGACCAAGCCAACGCCTTGCGCGATCGCTCGGCTGAACTGATAGCACAGGAGCGAGCCGCCGGAGGAGAGCATGTCTATCTCGACGGCTCCGCGCAGCGCGTGTGGAACCTAGTCAACAAGGGCCGCATTTACGAGGAGATGATCCAGCTCCCGCAGGTGCTAGCGCTCCAAGAGTACCTGCTGGGTGACAACTGCATCTTGAGCAGCTTCACCGTCAATCACATCGGCCCAGGTGCACCGGCCGGCCGCCTACACATCGACTTCCCGCTCGGCAGCTTTCCCCAGCCGCCGCCACCCTTCGCCTTTTGCGCCAATACCATCTACGTGCTCGACGACTTCGCGCCTGAAAACGGGGCCACGCATATCGTGCCGGGCAGCTACAAGCGCGGATACGCCCCCGACCCAGAAAAAGAGTACGACGACGTCATCCAGCTAGACGTCCGCAAAGGCGATATCGTCGTCTTCCACGGCGCGACGTGGCACGGCAGCGGAGCCAACCATACCGAGCAGGATCGGATGATTCTGTTGGGATTCTTTTGCCGCTCGTTTATGAAGCCACAACAAGACCAATTCAAGCTAGCGCGCCCCGAGGTCGTCGCGCGGGCGACGCCGACCCTAAAACGATTGATGGGCTTCGAATCGCAGTCGGGTATGCGGACATAGGTCCATGGACTCACTCGACCACCGCAAGCGCCTCTTCGTCGATATGGACGACGTCGAGCGCCAAGAAAACGTGGTGCGGGTCTTCCACCAAGCGGAGAAGTACGGCACGCATCCCGTGCTCAAACAGGAAGCGCCGTGGGAACAACACAGCGGCATGACCGCGGCGGTGATCTTCGACGCCGAGGAACAAATTTTCAAGGCCTGGTACATGGCCGGCCACTATGCGCCAGAATGCGAACACGTACAATGCTTCGCGCTGTCGCCGGACGGAATCCATTGGGAGCGCCCCTTCCTCGGAATCCACGAAGCCCTCGGCTCCAAAGACAACAACATCGTCATCCCCGCGACCCACCACGAAGGGAAGGATCACTGGGAGACCATGCTCAAGGACCCCCTCGACCCAGATCCCACCCGCCGCTACAAGGCCATCGGCTGGTCGAGCTACGACTGGGACGGCCCGCGCTCGGGCATTTACAGCGCCACTTCGCCGGACGGGATCAACTGGTCGCATTCGCCGGACCCGATTTTCCGCTACCATCCGCGGCCCGGCACTGGCGACTTGGGGCCGGTCGGCGATGCGCAGTCCATGATGGTGGATATTGAGCACCAACGCTACGTGGCCTTTTTGCGCGGCGTGCCCGAGCGGCTGATGAGCACGAGCGAGGACTTCGTCCATTGGTCGCCGCCGTGCCCCTTCTTGGCACCGCTCAACGAAGAAGAAGCCCTCTACAACAACACCGGCTTCAACTACGGCGCTCACTACTTGGGCATCCTGACCCACTTCGACAAACGCCCACGCCAACAAACCCAAGTCCTGCGGCTTTTGTGCAGCCGCGATGGGGAGCGCTGGCAGCGAGTGCCGGGGGATCCACTAGTGGGTTTGGGCGCAGTGGGCGAGTGGGACCGTTTCCAGCTAATGCTCAGCGGCGCGCCGCCCATTGCTGTGGACGACAAGCTCTATATCTACTACCGAGGCACGGCCCGACGACACGCCAAGATCCCGCGCGAATTCGATCCGCCGATTGCGGCCGATCAGGACCCGGGGACGATGGGCATTGGCTTGGCCATGCTGCGCCTCGACGGTTTTGCATCGCTCAACGCCAGTTTTGACGGCGGGCAGATAACGACCCGGCCCTTTGCGTTGGCCGGGGACGAATTGCAGGTCAACGCCAAGGCGGATTACGGCAAGCTAACCGTCGAATTGCTCGACGAGGAAGGGCACCCCATTCCCGGTCACACTGCCCAAGACTGCGTCGCCATCGCCGAGGACGGAGTCGCCGTGCCCGTGCGCTGGCGCGACGGCCGAGATCTGCGCGCGTTGCGAGAACAGCCGGTACGCCTGCGTTTTGCACTGAACAACGCCCGCCTGTACGCCTATTGGTGTTCGTAGCTTTCAGGTCGTAACTTCGATAATTCCACAAGACGCTAACACTTCAACAACAAGGAAAACTATGTCCATCGAGCAACTAAACCACTACCAACGCAAACTCGCATATGAAATGGATTCGTGGGATCTGTACGTAGCGTTGGGCGAGAACGAACCCATCACCGTCGTCGATGGCCGTTCGGCAGAAGCTTATGCCCAAGAGCACATTCCGGGCGCACTCAATCTGCCCCACCGGGAAATCTGCTTCAATTCCACTGCGTCGCTCGACAAATCAAAGCTCTATGTCTGCTACTGCGACGGCATCGGCTGCAACGCCTCGACAAAGACGGCGCTGAAACTGCTGACGCTAGGCTTTCAAGTGCGCGAATTAATCGGCGGGCTCGACTGGTGGAAGCGCGACGGCTACGCCACCGCTGGTGACGGGGCGCAGCCCGGGACCGAAATCAAATGCGGATGCTGAGCTAGAATAGAATCAGACAAGGCGAATTGGCAAAAAGAAAACCCCAGGTCAGTGTAACCGACCTGGGGTTTAATGATTGGTAGCCCGTACGGGATTCGAACCCGTGTTACCGGCGTGAGAGGCCGGCGTCCTAGGCCTCTAGACGAACGGGCCAACTGGTTTGTTTTCAGCCTAACAGCTTCAAAAAATAGAATTCTCAACCTGTATTGTCAAGGTGCTGCGGCAGAGCCGTTTGACAGTCGCGGACCGGCGTGGTACCCTTGCCCTGCACGAGGAGACCGCCCAATGATCGTCGAGTGGAATGCCCACATCTTCAGCCCCGATACCCAGCGCTATCCCTTCCATCCCAAGGCGGCCTACCGGCCGGATGTTTCCGTGCATTCCCCAGACCCATTGGGAGCCTATTTGCAGCGCCTAGACGATGAGGGAATCGACCGGGCCGTCGTCGTCCATCCCGAGCCGTATGGGGACGACCACCGGCTGATACTCGAATGTCTGGAACGCGAGCCAGAGCGGCTGCGGGGCACATCGCTATTTTATCCCAAAGATCCAGACGCGCCCCAAAAGCTGGCCGACCTAGTCGCCCGCGAGCCCAAGATCATCGCCACGCGCTTTCACGCCCACCGAGGCAAGGAAGTGTATCTCGACAGCTTCGACGACAAAGGCGTGCGCGCCCTGTGGGAAAAGGCAGTGGAGTTGGGCTTGGTCGTCGAACTGCACATTGGGCCTAACTACGGTGCCCAAGTCGCCCAAGTCCTGCGCGACATTCCCCAGACCGTGGCGCTGATCGACCACTTGGCCGAACCGCATCAGGGCAGCGCCGTCGAGTACGCCGACATACTGGACCTGAGCCGTGCGGACGCCGAGGTCTATATGAAGCTCTCCGGCCTCGGCCACTTCGCCCAAGACGCGCCGCTGTACGAAAGCGCCAAGCCCTTTACGCGGCGCGTGATCGAAGCCTTCGGGCCGGAGCGCATGGTCTGGGGCAGCGGCACGCCAGCGATCGTAGATGCACATCTATCAGAGTATGGGGACGCCGAACGCGCGCTGGTAAAAGGGGGCAACTTGGCCCGATGGTTCAACAAATAAGGAGCAACACGTGAACGAAATCGAAACCTTTGAATTCGACCGCCAAGGCTACATCGTCATTGAGAAGCTGCTGAACGAGACCCAAGTGGCCGCGCTGGCTGAAGCCGTGGATGAGCTAGAAGAACACGCGCTCGCGCACGTCACCCAACCGCCGCGCAAGCAAAGCGGCTGGGGAGCCAACTACCACGCCAATCCCGAGCGCGGCTATCACACCAACGGCGAGCGAGCCGAGGGCAAAACCCTCATGATCGAAGACTACTGGAATGCCAACCCGGCCTTCGACGTTTTGCTCGACCACCAGCCGACGATGAACTACATCCACGGCATCGTCAAACAGCGGCCGACGATCAACAACTCCGAGATCCGCATCCGCTACCGTGGCAACGCCACCGGCTGCCACGGCGGCACCGCTTCAGCAAGTCAAAAGTACCGCTACAGCTACACCGACCACGGCATCGACTGCATGATGGTGCGGATGGTCTATTTCATCCACGACTGCACCAACGAACAGGGGGCCTTTTGCGTGGTGCCGGGGACGCACAAGACCAACCTGCCCTCGCCTCACAGCAACGACCCGGACGAAGACCCCGACATGATCGGCCTAGAAGTCAAGGCCGGCGATGCGATTCTCTTCACCGAGAACTTGCGCCACGGCGGCTTCACCAACCGCTCTGAGCAGACGCGCAAGACCCTGCACGTGGGCTACGGGCCGTACTGGATGATGTCGCAAAACATCGCCACCATGGACGAAAAACAGCACATCACCCCGGAGACTCTCAGTCGCTTGACCAAGGCCCAACAAGACTTATTCAGGGCCTATACACCCACTTAAGTCGGAAATTCCTCGTAGTAGCGGTCAAAGGCCGCGGGCGTGCCGCAGATGTAGAGCGCGTCTTCTGGTTCAAGTACCAACGAAGCCGGAATCTCCATAATCACCTCGCCAGCCCGCTCGACCGCCACCACCGAGCAGCCCGTGCGCTCGCGGATGCGCGCTGATAGCGGATGTCGCCCGGCGAGGGAGCCGGGCCGCAGCTTGACCATCTTGATCCGGGGCTTGTGCGAGACCATCTCCCCGAGGACGTGGTGGACCAGCAACTGGCCGGCGACCTGACTGACCGAGAGCGCAAAATCAGCGCCAGCGCGCTGCACCCGGTCTGCATTTTCAACGTGCGACACGCAGGCCAACAGGGGAATCTCCGGGACGTGATCGCGCACCACCGCCGCGGCAAACAGGGCGGCCCCGTCGCTGTCGAGGGCGAGGATGACGACCCGCGCCTCCGCAATGGCAGCACGGTCCAAGACGCGCACGTCGAGCACATCGCCGACCACATCAACTCCGTCGCTGTCGGTTTCATCGACGACCCGCACATCCTCGCCCGCAGCGTGGAGAATCTCGACCAGCTTTTGCCCGACATCGGCAAAGCCAATCACCACAATCGGCCCCTGCTGGGTAATCGGCCGGGCCATGTCGTTTAACCGGTGAATGCTCGCGGGTGTGCCGACCGCCACCAGAATGTCTCCGGGCTGGAGCTTTTCCGCGGCGGCCGGTGGCGAGCCGAGCGCGTCGTCTGCCCACTGCCCAACGATGTGGGCACCAGTCCGAGTGTACAGCTCGGTCTCGGCCAAGGTGCGGTTGGCGAGCGAGCTTTGGTCGTGAACGCGCAGTTCGGCCACTTCGAGCAGCGAGTCGAGCGGCTCTACCCCCGCCACCCGCGGCCCAATCTTTGCGCTAGCGCGGACGGCGATCGCCGCAGCGAGAACGTGGTTGGGGGTAAAGGCTGCGGTCGCGCCCGCCAGCAACATGGGGCCGCGGCGCTGGGGATGCTCGATCATCGCCACAATTGGACCGGCAAAACCGGCCTCGCGGGCGCTGAGCGCAAACAGGGCGTTGTCGTCGTCTGGGCCATTGGCCACCAGCGCCTTGGCCTTGGTCAACGGCCGCAGGTCCAGAGTTTCCGCCGCTAGGTCCGCATGTACGACCTGCACATCAGCACTTGTCTTGAGTTGCCGCGCTGTCGCCTCATCTTCTTCGATCACCACCATTGGCAGGTGCCGACTGGAAAGCTCGTCTATTAGAGTCTCGACCTCCGG
Source organism: Gemmatimonadota bacterium (assembly GCA_009841115.1). Taxonomy (GTDB): domain Bacteria; phylum Latescibacterota; class UBA2968; order UBA8231; family UBA8231. Next base: position 16,933 of record VXML01000058.1, read on the forward strand.
CCCGTACCCATAGATGACCACGGCATCCTCCACCGCGGGCAGGGCACGGTCGGCTAGGTTTTCATCGACGAGTGGGGTACTAAACTTGTCGATCTGAAACACCCCGAGGTGGGTGTCTCCTCCATGCGCCACCCGGCCTTCTAGGAGGATTGAGCAGCCCTTGAGCGCCAACGGCGTGAAGAGATTTAACAGGAACGCGGTGAAGATCAAAATGGTAAAGGTCTCCTGACCGATCACTCCTTGAGCTAGGGCCAGCGCAGCTAAGATAAACGCCATCTCGGCGCGGCCGCACATGCCCACACCCACCGTCAGCGCCTCTCGCCAAGGCATGCCAATGCGCAGCGCCATGCCACCGGCACTAAGCACCTGCCCAGTGATGACCGTCACCGCTAAAAGCGCGATAAACCCCACACCCGACGCGCTAATGTCAAACGAAATGGAAAAGCCCAGCGAGATGAAGAAGATCGGCCCGAGGAATGAATAGGCGATACCATAGGCGCGATCGTTTACCACCTTGACTAAATTGGGATGGGCGACGCGCTCCTCAAAGAACAGACCCGCCAAGTAGGCACCCAAGATCATGTGCAGCCCAATGGCCTCGGCAAAAAGACCAGCGGCAATGGCAGCAAGCAGCACAAAGGTGAAGCCCTTGCCACCTTCGGCGCGGAAGGGCAGGGTGAGTCGGGGATAGACAAAGGTGCCCAAAAGCAGTGCGACCGCGAAAAAGCCCACCACCTTGCCCAAGTTGACTACTAGATCCAAGGGAGCAAAGGTGCCGCCAGAGAGTGCGCCCATCACCAAGCTAAAAAAGATCAAGGTCAAAAGGTCGTTGATGATGCAACTAGCGACGACAACCCGCGCAACGCGAGTATCGGTCAGCCCCAAGTCCTTGAAGCTTTTTAGGGTAATTACGACTGCGGTAGCCGTTCCAATGATCAGCCCCACGAAGACGGAGGCGGCAAGATCCAGCCCGAAGAATTGGGCGACGGCAAAGCTGACGGCAAAAGGCACAGCAGCTCCTGCTATCGCCACCCCCAGCGAGCGCTTGAGCGCGGCGAAAAACTCATTGGGCTGGGTCTCCACCCCGGCGTGGAACATCAGAAAGAAGATGCCGATCTCGGCTAATAGTTGAATGGCCTCGTCCGGCTCGATCCACCCGAAAACCGCCGGCCCCACCAACACCCCGACGATCAATTCACCCATCACCGTTGGCAGGCCCAGCGGCCGCAAGGTCACGGCCACTAGCCAAATCCCGGCAAGCAAGATGAGTAAATCGAGCGCTACATTGTGCATGAGCTGAGTCCCTGCGCGTTGACTGCTTTAGTTGATTATACAAAAAAATAAAAAAGGATTCTGCGTGCTGTGGCAAAATTGCACTTGGGAGCCTCGGGGTGGTAATTGTGCACATTCGTGCGTTAATTGAAACGGCGGTGCTTTAAACGTGAATCAAAACGCTCCCAACATCCATCCCCGCGAAGTCCGCCAAGCCCTTGCGTGGTTTGCCGGCGTCCTATGGCGCGGCGCGCCTTGGGCCATGGCCGTCGGCGTCTGCGGACAGTTCCTGCCGGCCTTTTTGCCCGCCGCGCGAATCCTAGTCATCAAAGAACTCGTCGATGGCGTCCACGCGGTGTACGGCCAAGGGGCTGCGGGGTTTGCGGTCGTAGTGCCGCTACTAACTTGGTTGGCCGGGCTGCGGCTGTTGGAGGCCATGCTCGCGGCCGTGCGAGGACACGCGGCCGCGGCCGTGCGGGAGAAGACGAGCTGGCAGTTGCAGGAGCGAGTGCTCGAACAAGCAGCGCGGGTGGGGCTGAACGAGTTTGAGTATCGGGAATTTTTCGACCGCATGCAGCGGGCGCTCCAAGCGGCGTACTACCGCGCCTACGGCATCTTCCGCGACGCGATGTCCACGCTCGAAAGCGCGATCGTGCTCTGCACCTTGATCGCGCTCTTTGCGACCGGGCACTGGTCGATCCCGCTGGTACTGTTCTTGGGCACGGCCCCGGTTTTCTACACCCAAATGCGGCGCGGCCGCGAAATCTACGCGCTCTTCCACGAACAGACGCCCGAGCAGCGCCGCGCCGAGTACTTGGTGGGTTTGGTGACCGACCGCGACGCCGCCAAGGAGATCCGACTCTACGGACTGGGCGACTTCCTCGTCCGCACTTGGGAGAATCTAGCCCAGACGCTCCGCCGGCAGCGCTTCCGGCTGACCCTGCAACAGCAGCGCTACTTGTTCGGCGGGCGGCTCAGCGGGATCGGCTCGGCGCTGTTGGCACTGGTCATTCTGCTCTATCAAGCGGCCTATGGTGCCCTGACCTTGGGCGGATTTTTCGCCCTAGCCGAGACCATCGTGCGCTTCCAAGGCACCCTCTTCCAGATGCTGCGGCAGATGGGCGATGTCTTTGAGCAGGCGCTCTATATCCGCGACTTGCGCTTGTTCGTGGAGTCGCCGACCGAGCAGGGAGCGGGCTGGGAAGAGCTATCCGAGCGGCCGCTAGACATCGCCGTCGAAGGGGTGGGATTTGCCTACGGTGACGGCCCCTCGGTACTCAACCGGGTCTCGTTGCGGCTCAGGCCCGGGGAGAAGCTGGCGTTGGTAGGTGCCAATGGAGCAGGCAAGACGACCTTGGTCAAGCTGCTCTTGGGGCTGTATCCGCCGAGTGAAGGCCGGGTGCTCTACAATGGGGTAGATGGCCGCCAGCTCGACCCAGAAATCCTGCGGCGGCGCTGTGCCGCAGTATTCCAAGACTTTGTGCAGTATCAGCGCACGGCGCGGGAGAATATCGGCTATGGGCAGACTGAAGAACTGGACGACCAAGCCCGGGTGGAGCAAGCGGCGCTGGCCGGTGGGAGTGCGCCAATAGTAGCGGCGCTGGCCGCCGGCTACGACGCGACCTTGGGGCGCTACTTCGAGGGAGGACAAGACCTATCGCGCGGGCAGTGGCAGAAGCTGGCGCTATCGCGCGCCTATTTCCGCGACGCCCAGCTTCTGGTCTTCGACGAGCCAACCGCGGCGCTGGATCCACGGGCCGAACTGGAAGTCTTTCGCCAGTTTCGCGCCTTGAGCGAGGGCAAGTCGGCCGTTTTCGTCTCGCACCGCATGGCCTCGGCCCGGGTGGCCGACCGCATCATAGTCCTTGACGAAGGTCGGGTGTTAGAGGAGGGAACCCACGACGAGTTGATGGCGCGCGGGGGCGAATACGCGCGGATGTTCGCGCTACAAGCGCAGAGGTACCAATGAGCCTGTTGCCCAAAATGCTCAAAGAGGCGCTGCAAGTTCATCCCTTGGGAGTGGGCGGGTTGGCGGCACTGGCGCTGGTTAGCTCCCTGCTGCCAGCGGTAGAGTTGTGGCTAACCGGACGGATCGTCGATGAGTTGGCCGCGGTGTTGGGCGAGGGACGGGCGGCTTTTTTGCAGGTCCTGCCCTGGGTCGGCGGATTTTTCGGCACGCTCTTTGCCTATATGCTGCTCGATATGGCGCGGGCGGTTTTGCAAGTCGATGTGCAGGAAAAAATCGGCGTGCGGATCCAGCGCCGGGTCATCGACAAGGTGCAAAAGGTCGAGTTGGCCAGCTTTGAGCATCCCTCGTTTTACGATGCGCTCAAGCGGGCCAACGAGGACCTGAGCGGTCGGCTCTTGAGCCTACTCAATGTGGTGCTAGACGTCGTTGGCGCACTCGGGGGGCTAGGCGCGATTGTAGTCGTGCTGCTGACCGGGCACTGGGCGCTGGGACCACTGGTGGTTATCGGTTCGGTGCCGGGGGTGTGGGTGATGATGCGGATGAACAAGAAGACGCACTACGTCTATCGCGAGCGCACGCCGCAGTACCGCGAAACAGCCTATTTCCGCGACCTGATGACCAAGCGCGAGGAGGCGATGGAGGTGCGGCTGTTCACCCTGCGCGACCATCTGCTCGACACGTGGCGCGAGAAAGCAGTCGCCCTAGCAAAAGAGCGGCGCGGGCTAGAGACCAAACAGGCGTGGCTCGGCGGGCTGACCTCCAGCATTGACGGCTGGGCCTACGTGAGCTGCCTGACGATCCTCGCTTGGATGGTGGCCGGGGCGCAATTGACGATTGGCCAGTACGGGATGCTGACGCGGGCGGTGCAGCAGTTTACTTGGCGGCTCGAAGGGATCATGCGCTCGCTGGGCACGCTGCACGAGGAGTCCCTTTACTTGGGGGATCTCTATGAGTTTTTCAGCTTGGTGGCCCCCGAGGAATCCGCCGGGCCGCCGACCGACGCGAGCAGGATGCCGGCCGGGGAACGCCTGTCGTTGCGCTTCGACAAGGTGTCTTTCCACTATCCGGGCGGCGAAGACGTGCTGACGGACATCGACTTGGAAATCTGCCCAAGCGAACGGATCGCGCTGGTCGGCGAAAACGGAGCCGGCAAAACTACCTTAGTCAAGCTGATGATGGGGCTGTACCAGCCGACGAGCGGACAAATCCTGCTCGGCGACAAGCCGCTACCAGAATGGCCGCGGGAGCAGGTCCGGCGGCTTTTTGCAGCCGTCTTCCAAGACTTCGTGCGCTTCCAGTTTTCCGTGCGCGACAACATCGCCTTCGGGGCATTGGGCGACCAGGCGGCCGTCGAGCAGGCGGCCAGATGGGCGGGGGCGGCCGAGTTTATCGCCGAATTCCCCGATCAGTACGAGACTCTACTGGGCAAGGAACTGGGGGGCGCAGATTTATCGACTGGACAGTGGCAGAAGCTGGCGACGGCGCGGGCGCTGGTGCGGATAGCTGAATTCGTGGTGCTAGACGAGCCGACCGCGGCCCTGGACCCCAAAGCCGAAGCCGAAGTCTATCGGCACTTTGGGGAGATGACCCGGGGCAAAGCCTCAGTGTTGATTTCGCACCGACTCGGTGCTGCGAGGATCGCCGACCGGATTTTGGTGCTCAAGGGGGGACGGCTCATCGAGGAGGGGACGCACGAAGACCTGATGCACAAAGGCGGAGAGTACAGCCGCTTGTTTAGCCTACAAGCTCAGTGGTACGAGTAAGGGCTAGCGCCGTCGGCCCCTGCGGAACCTGCCGCGCGGGCGCGCAGGACGGTCGGCCATTTCCTCGACGACCATGTCTAAGCCCTTGAGATTTTGCCCGTTGAGCATGTCGATGGCCTCGCGGGCCGCGGCCTTGCTGGGCATGTCGATCTGGCCCCAGCGGCGGCGTGGGTCAATGGTGGCCGCAGCGACGGCCCCGAACAACTCGAACAGCGTACGGAGGTCGTCCTCGGTTACTTCAGTAGCTAGATTATCAACGCGAATCTTCATTAAAATTCCAAAAAATAAAAGGGGGTGATGCTGTTACATCACCCCCTTGAACTGAGTAAAAAGCGAGGGCTTAAACTGCTACTACGCCCTCAGCCGCCGGGCCTTTCTTGCCCTGGACGACTTCAAATTCCACTTGCTGTCCGTCGGACAAGGTGCGAAAACCCTCAGCCCGAATCGCGCTGTGGTGGACGAAAACATCTTCGCCGTTCTCGCGCTCAATAAAGCCAAAGCCCTTCGCGTCGTTGAACCATTTTACGGTTCCCTTCTCGCGATCTGCCATAAGTAAAATCCTTTTGCAATGTGCGGTTAGAGCAGAACGTGCGAATAACTTTGAGTAGGAATTCTACTGCTTCAGGCTTTTCGGTAGGAAAACTACATCCGGCCCGGGGGTAGGAATCTACGCGAATCCGAACGACTGCCAACGTGGTTCAAAATGCCCCCACAACTATTGTAGAGACAGACGACTGGGGTAAATATAGGGAATCTCAGCCGCAACACAAGGAACTTATTTGCCGGCTACTGGGCCATCCAACCCACCCCTATTCTTCCAATCCTTCATTTGGAATTGGCACTGCGGCCTCTATATTAAAGGAATTCAAAGGGATAGACAGAGCCAACCTTGTTTATCCCGTCTATCCACATTGTACTAATGGAGATAAACGGCCCATGAGCGCAACCGGACCGGGGTTTGCCGCTGAAGACCTAAGCCTTTTCGCGCGGATACAGCGCGTTTTTTACGCGCCGAGCACAGCTTTTGCCGCGGTGCGCGGCCAAGAGAGCGCCCATGACTGGTTGTTGCCAGTCCTCTTGGTTTGTGCAGTGGGGGTTGGCTGCTATAACCTGACCCTCGACGTAGGAGCACCGGCCGTCCAAGAGCAGCTAGAGGACTTGGACGAGGCCGAGCGGCAGCAAGCAGAGGCGCTCCAAGCGCATGGCTGGATGGTGGTCCCGGTGGGGCTTTTTTTTTCACTAGTCGTGGTCGGGGGCGTGCTTTTGATGCTGGCGCGCTCCGTTTTCCAAGCCGAGGTCAGCTACCGGCAAATGCTGGTCGTAAAAGCGTATGCGCTGTTGGTGGTGGCAGTCGAGTGGGTGGTGCGCGTGGTGCTGGTGCTGGCAACCGGCGACATTGGGGCCCATCTGGGGCTGGGCCTCTTTTTGTCCGAGGAAGCCGCAGCCACGTTTGGTGGCCGGATTCTTACGGCCCTCAATCCCTTTGACCTGTGGCAGATTGGGATCATGGGCGTCGGGTTGGGCGCGCTGGCCGACGCGCCTGTGCGCAGGGCGACCCTCTTACTTGGGCTTTTGTGGCTAATCTGGATCTTCGGCGGCGTCTTCATCGAGATCATCAGCCAAAGCGCGCTCCCGCCACCTCCTGAATAGATCCTACGCGTTTTTAATACGCGATCGCACATGCCTAAAAATGGAATCAACGCGGTCGTCGCGGCTTTTGCGACCTTCATCTATCCGGCTGCTGTCTGCGGAGACGGAGAAACCTTGCTCGAATCCTTGTTGCGCCCCAATCCCATCTGCGCCCCCGTGCTCGCGGCCGCGACTAAGCACGAAGTGCAGATCCTCTACACGCAAATCGACCGCGACGCCGCCAACCGACCGCATTTCACCCGCCACGAATACCGCGTCAATCCCGAGGATTATTTTTATCCGGCGAGCACAATCAAGCTAGCAGGTGCCCTGCTGGCGCTGGAAAAGCTCAATCAACTAGGCATTGCGGGTGTGGACCAGCATACGCCCGTCCGCATTGACAGCGCCTTCAGCGGCCAAACCGCAGTGCGCGAAGATCCAAGCGCACCGGATGGCCTGCCCACCATCGCCCACTACATCCGCAAGCTCTTCGCCGTCAGCGACAACGACGCGTACAACCGGCTCTACGAGTTCGTGGGTCAGCAGCGGATGAACGAAGGGCTGTGGGAGAAGGGGTACCGGGATGTGCGCCTGACGCACCGGCTTGCCATCGCGCGCTCGCCCGAGGAAAATCGGCATACAAATCCGCTGGCTTTCTACCGAGGCGACCAAGTCCTCTACCAGCAGCCGATGCTGGTCAATCCGCATACGTGGCATGCGCCCGCGCCGATTCCCAAGGGCGAGGGACACATCCAAAACGGGGAGTTGGTAGCCGCGCCCAAGGATTTCGCCGGGTCGAACTACATGTCGGTAGAAGTGTTACAAGACCTGCTCATGGCAGTGTTTTTCCCCGAGGAGTTGCCCGCAGAGCGGCGCTTCGACCTACGGCCCGACGACTACCGCTTCCTCTACCGCGCCATGTCCATGCTGCCCCGCGAGTGTCCCCATCCCCAATACGACCCGGAAAAGTACTACGACAGCTACGTAAAATTCTTCCTGTTTGGCGACAACAAGGCACCCATGCCCGACTCGGTGCGGATTTTCAACAAGGTGGGATTGGCTTACGGATATGTGACGGACAACGCCTATATCGTCGATTTTGAGCACGGGGTCGAGTTTTTGCTAACGGCCGTGGTGTTGGTAAACGAGAACGGCATTTTTAACGACGGGGCCTACGAGTACGACGAGGTGGGGCTGCCGTTTTTGGCCGAACTAGGCCGGGTCATCTACGCGTACGAGTTGGAACGGAAACGGGCGCATCAGCCGGATTTGAGCAAGTGGCGGATCAACTACGGGCCATGAGGGATAACGAGATTAGCGCTACTAGCGCTGAGAACCTTCCAACGCTTCGACCCGTCGGCTGAAGCCGTTGAGTACATCCTCAGTGGAGTACAAAGACAACCGCCGCTGACTATAGGGAACGCGCATTCCACGCTGGCGCTCTAAGGCGTTAAGTTCCCGGTCGAGCCTGAAAATCCAGTTGATGCTTTCGGGAAAAAGATGGTAGCTGCTAGCCAACAAGGGCAGGTGCCGAGGGCGCGTTCCCGCTTGGGCGTGTATGGCTCTTATGCGATCGACCAAGGCTTGGATTCGCTTGTGCCCCTGTCGCCATTGCCAGAACCCATAGAGTAGTATCGCCCAAGCTGCCAAGAGCCCAAGGCAGAACAAGAAGAATGGGGATACTACGATATTAGCGATAATGGGAATGATAATATCCATAAATATACCTCTGCTTGCGGCTATCTAGCGGCTATCTATATATAATAATTTTGATCGCTAGGAAAGTCCCGCTGGCAATAGCACCAACTCTGGCACATAGGCCCTCGCCGGCAGCGCCGCGACAAAGAGGCAGGCATCGGCCACATCCTGCGGCATCAACGCTTGGGCCATCACCTCCGGTGGGGTAGGCACCGGCCGTCTAAGCACCAGCGGCGTGTCGGTCAGTCCCGGAAAGATCACGCAGGTGCGGACGCCGTTCTCCTTCTCCTCTTGGAAAGTGCCGTGGGCCAATCCGACCATCCCGTGCTTGCTCGCCTGATAAGAGACCCCAGAGGCATCCGGATTCTGCACACAGCCGCTCGACACGTAAATAATCAATCCGGTGCCCTGCTCGCGCATCACCGGCAATGCGGCCTGGGTGCAGTGGAACGCCCCTGTCAGATTGGTGCCGAGCATCATTTCCCAAGTCTCCTCAGTGAGCACCTTCAAGGCGCGATCTGGGATATTGGTCCCCGTCACATAGGCCAAGATATCTACCCGGCCATACGCTGCTACCGCCCGCTGGACCAATGCCTCTGCAGCCGCCTTGTCCCGCGCGTCAGTGGCGCACGCCAAGGCGTTTTCACCTAACTCCTCAGCCAGTGCCTCCAGTTTGTCGCCGCTGCGGGCAGCCAGCACCACTTTTGCCCCGGCTTCGACATAGGTTTTCGCCGTCGCCTCACCCATCCCGCTACTGGCACCGACGACGATCGCCACTTTTCCTGTTAGATTTACCATTTATCCCTCCTGCCGACCTAGCGCATAAATTCCTCTGGTGCCAATACTCCGGCCGTAAACCGGATCCGACCAATCGCTCCCTTAAACCAACACACGCGATTCAACCGCACCTCGTCGAACTCGATAGCCGGTCCATAGGGGCCCGCGATTACGGCGGGTCGGCCACGCACGTCGAGTTTGTTGTCGTCCAACTGCTCTAAATTATCCAACTCCCATACAATCTGCATAATGCCTCCTAATGCGATAGACCGATGCTATTCGGGATATATTTGAATCAGCCGCGCACTCCCCCCTTCATCAGATGTATGATATCCGAAGTACAACCTTCCCTGGTCGTCTATCGCGTTGGTGCCGGTCACCGTGCCGCCGGTCAGAGAGGGGAAGCGGGCGAGCTGAGTCTTATCCCCGGTCTCTATATCATATTCGTACAGGGTGGGGACATTACCATCTGCGAATCGGCAAGGAAGGGTGTACAGCTTTTTCTCGTCCTGCGACAGAATCAGACCGAAGACGAATTGGATCGACTGACCCTGTGCAATCTCCTCGGGCGGGAGTAGAGAACCGAGATCTTTCAGGCGCTCTGCTTCGACGTCGAAAGAGTAGAGGTTGCCGCCTCTGTTAGTAAGAAGATACACGGTATTCCCATCCCGGGTCGCCACCATACCGTGGAGGAAGCCGTTGCTCAGTATATTGCGCTGTTGGGTTCGCTGCATCACGCCCGATTTAACATCCAGTTCCCATAGCCAGAAGTCCGGCGTATGGTAGGAGAAATACACCTTGCCCTTCTTCGTAGCCCAGATTTCGCGCGACACGTTCTTCCGGCGATATTCCGGGACGCCGGGGTAGAAGGTCGTGCGGCGTTTTTTTAGATCATAGATCAGGACATCCCCATAGGGAAAAGTGAAACCAGCCAGTTTGTCGTGTTGCCGCAGAATGTCCATGGCGATGATTCCTTGATAGGGCACCGAGACACCGTGATTGTCCGTTGCGCTCAGGTCCTCAAAAGTCTCCGTCTGCAAATCAAAGGCGTAGAAGTGGCCCCCGCGACGTTGGTACATGTCGCTGTAGTCGGGTTTGATATCGTGGTAGTCGTGGGAGGAGAAGTACATTTTGCCCTTGTACTCCATGATCGCGACGTGCACTTTGCCGATGCTCTCTTCCGGCCCCAGATTTCCCTCCGCTGCGCTGATGCCCCGCAGGGTACCCAGCAGTTGACGATCTTCGGTCTTCGTGTTGTACCTGAAGATGACCGTATCGTCGGGATTAACGTCGTTTTGATCACTAACGGCGAAATAGACGCGCTGCTGCCGGTCGATCCCGAGCCCACCCCAACAGACCGTCAGCTTAGATCCGCTGGGTTTTATGTCATCGAAAGAAATGAACCGGACTTTGTACTCGGCCGCAGAAGATCCTTGGGCAAGTGGGAAAATTAAAAGCAGCAAGAAGTTGGCTATTACCAATATCCTAGCGTTTCTGACGTTTTCCATTTCTTTTTTGCTCCGTTGCGGCTGTGGATTTTTCAGACTCTGACCACGATCTGGTCCACGACAGTGTCTGTTTATCCTCACCAGTGCATTATCAAATTCGCGGTGGCTCCATTGAAATAGTCGATTCCGTACCAGATGCCAACAGTGACGAATTGACCCAGTATTAGCCCCAGAAAGAGGGGTCGCGTTTTTAAGTAAAGCCCTGGACCACCGTACTTCAGCACGATGCTTTTGATGGCCCAAGCCAGAAAGACGCTGAAGAACATAGTTCCAAATACCGCACTGATGGGGAAACCGAGTGGATGGAAGGGCCACCATAGCAAGCGCTGGCGAGCCAGCATCAGCAGGCTCATGATAAGACCGCCCATTGCCGTATAAGCCCAGTTCATCCAGTGCGGGCCTTGGAGCGACTTGATGCGAGATGCCGCGTTTTCGAAGGCGTACATCGCATCGGGGCCGAAGAAGTGGAAGTGAGTATTGATACCGCCGTAGCGATAGGCCAGTTCGAGAATGGCCCAGACCGAGCTCAGCAGCGCGGCGATGATGGCCGCGAGCATAGCCCAGAAGACCAGCCGCCGCCCCTTTTTAATGGTCTCTTCTGCCAGTTTGAGGCCATTGGCACAGGCGGCCATCACAAAGGTTAGAATATCGCTAGCCCAGATATAGGTGAACGATAGGGCGACGATGCCTGAGGATCCTAAGGCGCGGGTGCCGAAGCCAGCGGCGACAAAGTCCGAGGCGATCATCGGCGCAAAGACAAAGGCCAGCCCACCCTCGGCGACCACTCGGGTAATGCCGATGAAGAGGACGAAGGCGAAAAATAGATAGACGGGCGTGATCCAAGCCGGCAGACCGGATTGCCACAGCCAGAACCCCATAAAACTCAGACTGCCTATAAGCAGGAAACAGGCCGTGCGGTAGGAAAGGATCTCGGCAGAGTCGTCGATGGCCCGATCGCCACAGAAGGCCCTGCGGCAAACCTGACTCAGGTGGCCCCGGGCGATCCATAGGCCGAAGAGCACCAGCACGATGATCGCCCCGAAACCCTGGTGGACGATGATGGAACCCGTATAGTTGCTATAAGCGCCGAGTACAGGATCGACTTGGTCTATGCCTAGCACATTGAAAATGCCCTGCTGTACAGTATTGGTTAAATAGAAAAACCACAGGCCAAAAGCGATATCGCGGTTGATAAAGTACGAGAAGCCGACCATCTGGAAGCTGAGTGCTATTTTGATGCCGACGGAGTCTCGGAAGAGCGGAATGGTGAAGCCGCTCCAACTGGCGATATCGCTACTTGGAATAAAGGGGAAGTAGTAGTTCAGACCATTGAGACTTTGCACGATGGCCGGCACGGCAAAGCCGAGCCACATCAGCGGGTTTTTCAAGAAGGGTTTGATCAGCGAGTTGTTGCCCGCCTCATCCCGGACCATAAAGAGCGCCACTTGGGCCAGTGGAAAGACTAGGCGTTCATTTTCGACCCACTGCTTGCGCAAGATGGCCATAATGGAAATCATGGCCATGTAGAGCGCTAGTACGAAAGGAATCCAATAGACTAAAGGGCGAATCCAGAGCGCCCAAGGGACGCTCGCTCCCTGAGGTGCTCCTTCGAAGAAGTTTTTGATCTGGGTAAATTCGTGATGCACGATCATCCAGTCGGGGATGATCGGCAGCAGCAGCTCGGCCCAGTTGTTCTCGGGCGTGGCGTAGTAGATAGGAGCGACGATATGGGGAAGCAAAAAGGCAGTGAGTCCAAAAAGCGGGATGGAGGTAGTCACGGTCCACATGATATAGATCAGCGCCAACTCGGAGGGACGCAGCATCCAGCCGCGACAGACGAAGCCCAGCAGGACATTGACCACTGCGATAAAGAAAAAGAGCAGAATGATTGCGGCGGGAGTATTGAAATAGGCGGCAATATGGGGTCCCAACAGAACCATATTGGTATAGGGAACTACACCGCCGATTATCAGCGATCCCAGCGTCCCCACCACCAATGCACTTAGCCGCGGCTTGAATTCTAGGTCTGTGTTGTTCATCTCTTGCTCTCGAACAAGAGGCGTGGTGGGGCTCCCCTTGATGTCGGTGATGGGGTTTTCCGTCTCGCCGAGGAAATCCCCATGACCCCGAGCGCAATGGGGACGCGATCCCGTTTTCTAGGTTCCCACCTCCACTCCCTGCACCCCAAACACTTCTTTGAGAAAATTCTCGCCCATCAACACGTAGCCGGTGGCGTCTGGATGAAGATTGTCCGGCAGATATTCGGCGAGGCTTTCGTCAAAGAGCTTGAGACCGTCTATATAATAGACGTTCTCGTCGCCGCGCCTTTTGAACGACTCCACGGCCTCTGCAACCTCGACGCGCATCTGCTCCAACGTTAGGCCAACCACATTGGGCGTGGTCTCGCGGTCGTGGCCCCAAATCGGCGAGCAAACTACAAGCGGGGTATGAGGATGGCCGTCGCGGATGGTAGCAATGGTGCCGAGGACGGCCGGACGGAAGGCACGCGGGCCGAGGCTAGCGGCACCGTAGATGTTGATGCCGATCTTGACCGAGATAAAGTCTGCGGGCAAATCGCGGATCAGCCGAGCGATAAACGGATCGGCGTGGCACTGGCCACCGAAGCCCAGCGACGTGAGGTTGAAGTCCTGGGCGCGAGCTACCACCCCAGGCCAAGTGGTGGCGGGCGATCCCGCAGTGCGGCAGTGGGTGATAGAGCTGCCATACGTGACCCACTTCAGCCGATTGTCCTCGCTTTTTTCGCAACGCGCTCCCTCGGGCAATGCAATGTGGCGCACGGCAACGGGCATGGCCGGCGACAGCCAAACCTCCACGGATTTCTCGCCCGCCGGCAAGCCCTCGAAACGCACCTCAGTCGCGCCAGCCGCATACGAAGTGGCAGCTACGATCTGCCCTCCGATGCACAGGTCAAAACAGCCATCTTCAACAAGCGGCTCGCAGCCGACGACCAATTCCTCGGCGTCCGTAGCCAAGCGCACGCGCACGCCCGAAGGCATCTCGGCCCGCCCGGCAAGGCCGCTCTCCCCAGGCGAGTACAGGTCCAAATCCCCGTGGGGAATGCGCCAAGGCTTGACCCAGCCCGATCCTTCTTTGAGTGAGATCACACCGCTCCACGTCAGGCGGGGATCGTTGGCAGCAATGGTCGGCATAGGAGTCCTTTCTGAGTTAGGGCCACTGGTATAGCTTACAGGTAGCTTATCGGAGGTTCCTAGGGCACAGTGGCTGGAGCAATATAGCGGCATGGGCAAAGACGGGGCAACCGGCGAACCGATGACCTGCTCGACGACAACCGCACTTGGTGCGTTTCTGACAATCTATCCGGGAGTATCCATGTTTAAATTGATCGCTTTTGCCATCCTGTTCACCGTCCACGCCGCCCAAGCACAAATCCCCGCTGGTGGCATTCCTTTGACCCAAGGCGACTTTCTCCATTCGGCCCGCGTACCCAGCGCCGCCAACCGTGCCCGCAGTCAGGTCGTAGAGGTCGAGCACGCATCATTTGACCAAGCCCTGCGCATCGAAGTGCTGCACGAGGCGGGCGATCCTTGGAGCGTCGAAATTGGCAACCCCACAGCCCTCTCAGTGCAAAAGGGAGATGTCGCCCTGATCCACTTTTGGGCGCGGGGAATCCAGTCGAGCGACGAAACCGGCGAGGTCTATGCCACAGTCTATGCCCAGCAGGCCGCGCCCGATTGGGACAAATCGCTCTACAGGGGGTTCAGTGTGGGGCTTGCTTGGCGCGAGTTCTTTTATCCGTTTGAATTTATCGACGAGTACGACGCCGGCGAAGCCGCGATCAACTTCGGCGTCGGCAGCCGTCGCCAGACCATTGAAATCGCCGGCTTTGAAATCCTTCACTACGGTAGCAACCTATCCGTGGGCGACCTGCCCCAGACCCGCTTGACTTACGCCGGCCGCGCCCCTGACGCCGCTTGGCGACAAAGCGCAGAAGAACGCATCAGGCAGCACCGCCAAGGCGATTTCACGCTGCAAATCATCGACTCGGCTGGCCAGCCAGTGGCCGATTCCCCAGTCGAAGTCACCATGCAGCGCCACGCCTTCCTCTTTGGCTCGGCCCTGCAGATGTGGCGGCTGACCAGCGAGACGGCCGAAGATCAAACCTATCGCGCCAAGGTCCAAGAACTCTTCAACGCCGCCTCCAACGAAAACGCCCTCAAATGGCCGCCTTGGGATGGCGACTGGGGCCAGACCCGTTTCAGTCGCGCCAAGACGCTGGCCGGCTTTGCTTGGCTCAAGGACCATGGTTTTCACCGGCGCGGCCACGTCTTGGTCTGGCCTGGCTGGCGCAATCTGCCCCAAAGCATCCGCGATATGGCCGACCAAGCCGACGCAGCCACGGCTATTCCCCCACTCGTCATTGACCATATAGACGAAATCATCCAAGCCACCGAGGGACTAGTCGAGGAGTGGGACGTCATCAACGAGCCGTACACCAACCACGACCTCATGGATCTCAGCGGCGACCACGTCATGGTCGAGTGGTTCCAAGCCGCCCGCCGCAATCTCCCTACGGCCCCCCTGTACCTCAATGACTACAACATCCTCAGCAATAACGGCCAAGATGTAGCTCACCAGAATCACTACGAGCAAACCATTCACTATTTGCTCAATCAAGGTGCCCCCATTACCGGCTTGGGTATGCAAGGGCATTTTGGCGACCAAGTGACGGCTCCCGCAAAGCTATTGGCCCTACTCGACCGCTTTGGCCGCTTCGGCCTCGACATCAAAATCACCGAATTCGACATCAACACCACCGACCAAGCGCTGCTCAATGATTATACCCGCGACTTTATGACCGTCGTCTTCAGCCACCCCGCGGTCGCTGGTTTGCAGTGGTGGGGTTTTTGGGAAAAGGCCCACTGGCGGCCCAACGCCGCCCTGTACAACGCCGACTGGAGTCCTAGACCCCACGCACAGATCTACAAGGATTTGGTTTTTAATCAGTGGTGGACCCGCCGGCAGGGTAAAACCAGCGCCGACGGGCAGTTTAGCGGCCGGGGTTTTTACGGCTCCTACCAAGTAGAAGTTCGGCTCGGCGACGAAGTGTTCACCGCGCCTTTTACCCTCGAAGCCGATACGGAAACCGCCACCATCCACCTAGACGCTGCGACCAATATCCGCGATACCGAGGAATAACCCACTCAGTTCAATTTTCCACCTTGAAATGGGCTTTCCCTAGGGCATAGAGATCAGCCAGTCCGCGGCCGCACCACAGTTTCGCCGTCGGCTTCCACCAGCGGCCGGTTGTAGATATAGGGGGGTTCGAGCACGGCCTGTTGCGCCTCGGTTAGCTCGCTGACCCATTCAGGCTGGCTGGTCTGGTAGGTGCCGCCGGCAAAGTGCAGATACTTGGGCGAGTAGCGGTAGAGCAGGGAGCGCCGCTCGTGTTCGGCCGTCCACGGAAGCGTGCCGTGCAGAGTTGCCTCGTTGAAGATGACCATGTCGCCGGTCTTGCAGGGGACGTTGTACACGACCTCGCGGTGCTCCTGCCAGAGACGGACCTTTTCCGGCAGCGGGAAGTTGGCCTTGTGACTGCCTGGGATCACGCACAGTCCGCCGTCGCCCTCATTGACGTCGGCGAGCTGGAACTGGCAGACGATCATGCCGCAGCGCATCTGGTCGTTGGCATACGCGTAGTACTGCGCGCCGTTGAAGTGGCGGCTGGTCGAGCCGTGGAGGATCAGGCCCTCGGCACCCTTGCCGCCGCAGAGCATAAAGGGCGAGTGGTCCATCTTCCAGCCGCGGCCAAAGAGCGCGTCGAGATAGGGAATGAGCTTTTTGTGCGCCAACAGGGCGCGGAAGGGCAGGCAGTGGGGGTTTTCCCATTCGAGCATCCCCGTGAACATACCGCGCCGCCGGCCCTCGAGCGCGTCGCTGCCGCCGGTATTGTGATTGCCGTCTTCGCCGCGCTTGTCCTCATTGGCGTCAAAGGCCGCATTGAGTGCATCGACTTCGGCGTCCGTGAGGAAGCCGGGGACCTTCAGGAAACCCTGTAGGTCGAAAAGAAATTTCTCCGTGTCGTTCATCAATAATACGTCTCCGCGTTGTGCACCGGGTCGTAGCCCACTTCGCGCCGGGGCGTTTCAATGTCAAAGATGTTATAGGTGTTGTCCGAGATCGCAAAGTAATGCGCACCGCTGGGCAGGTCGCCAGCGCAATGCCGCTGGAAGCAGGCATGGACCAAGCGGGCGGCGTCCTCTTGGTGACACCAGACCGCGAAGTAGCCCCGCTCTGATACGTGGACATTGTTTTCTGCGTTGACGCCACCCCAGCGCATGGCAACCGCGCTGTGCCCCAAGTCAGCGACCTTCTGCACCCACTCCTCCACGTGGGCTTTTTCGCGTCCGTAGTCGTTGATCGGGTGCGCGGGCACGGCCGCAGAAATCCGCTCAGGCCACTCGATTATCTCGTCAAACTGCCGCTTGGCCAAAGTCCAATAGAAGCCCGGCTGGTAAAAGTCGTACAGCCCATCGACCGCGTGCACCGAACTGGAGCCGACGATCATCGGCGGCTCGTCTTGAGCCAACACCGCCTCAAAAACCAAGTCGGTCATCCGGTTCATGGCCGCCAAGCCGCCGCCGCGGGCCAGATAGACGACCAAATCGCACCCGGGGATCAATGCGCAAAATTCATCCGGCGACTCCATAATATCGAGATCGATAAAATCCCCTCCGGCATCCGGCTCGGTCGCCTTATCCGGCGCACCGGGCAAATCCACGGAAACCATGCGGTAGCGCGGGTCGAGCCGAGGCATATAAGTCCGCAGGCCCGAGCCAATCGTGCCGCGTCCGCCGATGAGCAAAACCTTGTATGCTGATGCCACTATTTCTCCTTTCGCGTTGAGATGAAAATTAGCTGGCTTGGTAGGTACGTGCAACGGCGCGTTGCGGCGATTATGCTATAGTAATAGATAGGTCTCTACTTGACATTATAGCGGCTTGGTGGCCGTCTTTGTCAGGTTGTGATAAGTGCAGGCCCTGCAACAAAAAATAGAGGATTGTGAAAGATGACAGGATTGGCGCAAACAGCAGCCGATGCGGCGGACCCGGCGTTTGCAGCGGTCGTCCCGACCTGGGAAGAGCTGGCCAAGGTGGGCTTTGAATCGCTCAAATCCTACCAGCACTGGTGTCGGCTCAGCGGCATGGACGACGGCCTAGATCAGGAGCAGCCCGCTAACTGGCTGGAGCACCACTTAGCCGAGGCCCTAGCGCCTAAGCGCCCGCTGACGGAGAAACGCCAGCAGACCCTAGAGCAACTCGCCGCCGGCGAACTCCCCTGGAAGGGCTTCGTCGTAGAATGGCTCGGGCAAGACGCAGAGGCACACAAAGCGTTCCAACGCCTGATTCTGCACGTCGATGGCTTCATGAATGTGATAACGGCCAAAAGCGTCTATAGATCGGGGCCTTACCGACACCTAATCCATTGTCTTTTGGCCTTGGCTTGTCACCACCGTCGCTGGATTCGCCCCCTAGAGGAGTGGCGCTGCGTCCCCCCCAAAGGCGGCCATCCCCGGCGCAGTGACCAAATTTTCTCGCTGGCGTGCTATTTGTTAGGGCGTTACCCCGTGCCCAATGCCATGGTTTCGGCTTGGTTTGGGGGCGTCGAAGAGCAGGGATTGCGGCAGCAGGAGTGGTTTATCTACATGGCCTCTGGCGGTAGTATCCGCGCCCTAGACGCGCCCATCAAACTGACGCGGCGCATGGCCCATCTCTTTCAGCGCTCGCCGCAGCTAGGCAGCGTCGAAAAGAGCATGCGCTGGGCGCAGGTCCTCGGCATGGGCGGCAATGGGCCTCTGGCGCAGGCGACCCTCAAGACCCGCCTAGGCCGCAATTTCGAAAACGACGAGTTTTGGAGTACAGTGGTGCTTTTCCTAGTCAACAACGCGATGATGGATCCGACTTGGGTGGGGCCGATTGTCGATTATATCCACAACATGAAATTCGCCCCGAGCCGCATTGTGCAGGAGGGCGGCGGTTTAGAGGAAGCGCCTCCGCCGCAGCCCAATTTCACCATGAAGGGCCGCAGCGCCACCAAGCTCCTGCGCCAAGTCGAGGCTTGGCACGGTCACTTGAGCCGCGAGGAATACGTCAATTTTCAATCTTGGCAGCCGTGTGGGATCCGACCGTGGGAGTTGGAGGACGAGATGGAAGAACTGGGCAAGGTGCGGTGGACAGTGCAGGAGCTGTTGTCGAGTTGGGAACTGGCCGCCGAAGGCCGAGCAATGCACCATTGCGTGGTCTCGTATTCAGACCAGTGCGCCGACGGCAACACCGCGATCTGGTCGATTGGCGCACTGCAAGAAGAGGCAGAGGAACGAGAGCACGTGCTGACAATCGCGCTGGACATCAAGACCCGGACGGTGACTCAGGCGAGGGGGCGCTACAACGCAGTGCCTAACAAACCGCCGAAGTCCGGGAAAGTTCGCGACGAGGTACAGGGCGGTTACTTGCGCTTGTTGGACCGCTCCGAGTACGTCATGCAAGAATGGATGCAGCGCGAGCGCTTGCGCCGCGACGATTGATCGGCCTTTCCCGCGCGGCGGACGTGAGATGGCAGATGTCCGGGACAAGGGCGCTTATGTCTGTGTGCCCCCTGATTTTAGACTTGCGAGCGCGGCACGCCCCTTGTCCGTCAGCCGATACCTCTGCAACGGACTCCTCGGTTTGTCAGGGACAGTCATTTCCAGCAATTCTTCTTGCAGAAGTCGTTCTAGCCACATTCTAAAATTTTTCGTTCGGCCCGAATAGCTCGCCGCCGCCCGCAACTCTTTACTCGTAGCGGCTCTCTGAACACAGGCTTGCAGCATGGCAACATCCCTGACTGACAATGTAGCTTGGACCCCAGCTTGGACCCTAGCTTGGACCCCAGCTTGGACCCCAGCTTGATCCTGATCTAGCTGCGGCTCTACCAGCGATTCTGGCTCCCCTATGTGCTCTCTCGCCTTGTCCAAGTACGCGGCAGAAAACGGAAACCTCAACCACAAACCGTCGCCGCTAGATTGTAGCTTCCACTCTGGTACGGGGTTGCCAGCCTCTTTGCACATTTCTGCGATTCGCCGGATGCCTCGTCCCCATGCTTCGATCATTCCTGCTCGGAAGAAGGCGTAGGCGATTCGAGGGTTGTACGGTTTTGACGAAAGTCCCCCAGCAAGTTGATCAGCAGCCCACTCAGACGGCAACTGCACCGCATTCCAGATCGCGATTCGGTCGTCGTACACACTAATCTGAATTGTGGTAGGACTGGCGTAATCCCGGTGAATGATGGCGTTGATCACCGCTTCGCGCATGGCTTCGCGCGGCACGGGAAAGGTCTCTACGCGGTAAACGCCGTCGTAGGAAATCAATGCCCTCGTGTACTTCGTGTACAGCAAATCCATCGTCCGATCGACCTGAGTGAATAGGTCGCCTTCGATAACGTCCTGATACAGCAACTCCGAACCGCGAAAATAGCCGATCTTCACATAGGCTTCCATCACGAATCGGTCCGGCGCTGGATGAAAGAGCAGTACCGCAGCGCGCTTCAGGAAACCCGCTTCTCGCAACTGGAGCCTTTCGATCACCCCTTCATCGGATTCGTCCAAGATGTCCTGCGGCAAGCGTTCGCTGGAAGCACCCCGCTGGCGGAATCCATCAAAGACGCGACCGTCCAAGTCCTTGAGGCCGACGCCCGGCAGGGGTACATCATCCCACGTTCGGCCGTATTTCTGCAACAGGAAGCGGCTAAGTGCCGCCCCTCTGAGCACCTGCTTGGTGCTGCCGCTACGATAGTAGAATTCGCCTTTGTAACTGATTGGATTAGGATAGGGATCAACCGCGACTTCCAGATATTCTCCGCCGTCTTCCGACTTCAGGTTCACATCTACCACGACGCCGAGCAATGCCTGCGCCTTATTGGGGATATCTTCGAGCAGTCGGAGAACGTCCTTCACTCCAACCACCTCACCCCGGTCATTCTTGCCGATTTCCAGTACGCCGCCCTGAGCGTTGGCGAAGCCGCATATCCATTTTAGATATTCGTCCCGCCACGTCTCTTTCCATTCAATGTTCTGGTTCTCACTCATGTCGTCGTCTTTTTTGTCAGAGCCTCAAGCCTGAGCAGCCTCGCTTCACCAATTTGGCAGACAGTGTCTGCCAAATCTGCGCGGCAAGCGATTACAGGCGGCCAAAATCGCTCTTCTAAAGATACTGAACCTCGGCGGCCTCGGCCTCAAGCTCGTAGAAGCGGCACTCTTCGGGATTGTCGATGGTCAGCAGGGTGACAACGGACGCCAAGGATGCCAATTGGTCCGACATTGTCGGACCAATTTCCTTCTGCTTCTGGTAGAAACGTCGGTAGAGCTTCAAACGGGTCACCGAACTGCCCTGTATCCCGATCCTTTGCAGACGACTGGCGCTCTTCGGGATTGTCAATGGTCAGCAGGGTGACGTAGTGGGACCAAGCAAGGGGAAGTCGCTTTGCCAATTCCACAGACACTGTCTGTGGAATTTCCGAGACAGCGTCTCAGAAATCTCAGGGCTGCCCAAAATCGAATTTTTGACTCATAGCAAAATCCCCATCCGCTTTAGGTATTCCTCGGCCTCGGTGCCAAGCCTCGGCGTAGCGTCAACCGCAAGTAGTCCTCGGTCGCCTCAAACTCCGGGTCAACCCCGTTGTGCGCCCGCATCAACGGAATGATCTTGTTCCGCACCCCCATACCTCGTGCATCCGAATAGCTGTAGTCCCGCAACGTCTCGGAGATGAGCAAATTGCGCGGCACCCGTTGACCTGCAATCATCTTTTCGACCGTCATGCCGTTTTGCAGCGCACCAGGACTGAGTATCTCTATCCGGTCCGCATAACGGACCACCTCAATTTCCTCGTACCGCGTCCAATCCCGATGCGTCAGCGCATTGACAACGCCTTCGCGCAGTGCTTCCAGCGGATAGTGCCAGCGTCGTTCCCGACGCATGGACTCTTCCACCTGATCCGCCTCCTCGGATACGAACGGCCGCATCGCAGCGGCAAGGCGTTCAATCAGCCCCTTTTCCACCAGTTCACGCCCCCCTGACAGCACCTGCCAAAGATCGACCAGCGGCCCTTCAAGAACTTGATCGTCAATGGCATCGTAGGTTTTCCCCTCTCCCTCAAAACACATCCAGCGGATGCCAGCATGGCGCAACAAGCGGCGTGGCCGATAACCAAACAAGATCAGTCCGGCGACCGTACAGGCAGGCGGGCCGTCCTCCCGCTCGACCATGAACCCCAGTGCGCAAAGCCGCTCATTCCATTCCTCGTCAGTCTCCGGCACTTCCCGGTCGTCGATGATAGTCGTGAGGTAGTCCACCAGCCGCGCCCGGCTCAAATCGCACAGGCCGCTGCCGGAAACGGGCAATAGCTCCGTGTGAATCAACCCACCGGCAGCAAAAAGCCGCGCCTGCTGCTCACGCGAAGCCAGCCGAGAAGTACTGCCGACCCGGACGTAAATGTCTTCCCTGCCGCGATACCGGACGACATAAGGTTTGGTAGCACCTTGCGTGACAGTAACAACCGCGACGCGACGAACATCATCTATCGGAATTTCCTCGTAGAACGGCAGTATCATCGGATGCACCACCCGCCCAAACACGGCATCCATCACCCACTGTTCGAGATCGTCTCTCTGGATGCCGGTGATGGTGCCGTCGTCTTCCACGCCGAGCAGGACGCGCCCCCCCTGCAAGTTGGCGAGCGCCACCACCTCCCGCGCTAGTTGCTCCGGCCGCAAATCATCCCGCTTGAACTCCACTCCAGAGTTCTCGCCGCCAGCTATCAGTTCGAGAAGTTCTGATCGTTTCATCGCACTGCTCCGCAATCTACCGTTAGCCCCATCTGCTAGCGTCCCTTAAACCACAGCTTCATCGCCGCCCCCCCCATAATCATCTCCTTCTCCGCCGCGGAAATATCTGGCAGATGACAGTCGAGCAAATCCACCAGTTTCTGATACCCCGGCTCCACCACAATCCACGGCGAATCCGTACACCACATCATCCGATCCGCGCCATAGGCCCGATACACATCCTCAACCATGGACTGCATATCCCCGTAGGGCCAAGGCACCTTAGAAAACGCGTACTCCCCCGAAATCTTGACATAGACATTGGGAAAGCGGGACAGCGCCATCACTTGCGGATAGTTGGCCGGCGGCAGCGGCTTGGCGTCAAAACGAGGGCGGCCCCACCGGTCTGGCTCATTGGGCGTGGTTGGCATCACACCTAAGTGGTCGAGGGAAATGTTCACGCCGGGAAAAGCCGCGGCCAACAGTTCGATGCAGGGGAACTGGGCACCGCCGGTGTAGATGTTGATGTTGAGCCCCAACTCGTCCGCACACTCAAAGACCGCGTACGTCGCCAGGTCCTCAGCCCGCTGTGCGGTCGGATCGCCCAACGCCCCCAGCCGAATCCCCTCAATGCCGGTCGCAGCGACAAGCTCGCGTAAGCGAGCAGGCGGGTCCGGGTCGCTCATGTCGATCAAACCCGTCGCCGTAAAGCGGTTGGGCCACGTCTGCACGCAGTGCGTGACATAGGCGTGCTGCTCAATTTGGATGCCGTTCATTTCGATCAGCACCGCGCGGTCAATGCCCGAAGCATCCATGTCGGCTATCAGCGCCTCAATCGGGCAGGCGCGGTCGGCCGGTGCGAGGCTGCTCAGCTCGCGGGGGAACCGCTCGCTCGGCAGGTCGAAGACGTGAACGTGCACATCGACTTTATCCATCTGCATCCTTTCTCTAAGCTAGGGATCGAGATTTAGGTTCCAGCGCAACTCGCCGGGCGAGGCCGCGTGTAGGTAAATCGGGTTCATCAACTCGCTGCGGTAGCGCGCAAAGAGTATGGGATCGACAAAGCGCTCCGTCTGCGACCAGTCCCAATCTATGTAGGTAAATGCCTTGATGTTGGGATGGTGGCGCAAAAAGCGGAGGAAGGGGATGAACCAATGAGGCCACGCCTGCTCGGCCCGGCCTAGGTCGGTGGTAACGGGCGTGACCACGCCGACGAGCACGGGGTAGCCGCGCTCCTGCGCCGCCTCGACAAAGGCGCGGTTGCGGCGCAGGTCTTGCGGCGCGGCCACGTCAATCGACCACCAATCGACGTACTCATCCCCCGGATAGTAGGCCAAGTAATCGGAGCCGCCGTCGTCCTTGTGCGTCCATACCAGCGCAACGTGATCCAAGCCCCAGCGTCCCCGCAGCGTTTGCTCTATGCGCCGCCAAGCCTCGACATAGCTCGTCGCGTCATAGGCGCGCCAAGAGCTATTGAACGCATAGCCTAACCGCAGCAAAACCGGCCGCTCTAGCTGCTGCAACCCCCAGCAGAGCCGCTCAATCGCCTCGTCGAGTTGGCCCTCGGCAATGGCCGCCTCGTAGGGCTGGCCGGCCGCGTTAAACCCAAGGTCGATTTGCGGCAAGCCGTACCCTACGTACTGGTCCAGATTGGCGAGCAACGCCAAATGCCAGTCGTAGGGCAGGTCGTGGAGCTCGTAGTACACCGCATAGACCAGCGGCCGCGTGCGCTCCTCGGGGTCGAGCGGCCCATAGCTGAGCGCAGCCCCGTGCAAGATGCGCTCGCCGAGCGGCTCTAAGCGGTGGAGGTGGTCGTTGCGCGCGGCAAAGTGGCCTAGGGGATCGGGCCCGAGCGAGGCCGCATAGCAGCCCGCAAGAGCGAGGATGAAGAACAGTAACAGAGAGCGCATGGTAGTAAACCTGTGAAGGAGCAGATGTTGTATAATATCAGCATTTTGCGGTGGCTCTCAAAACCGCTCGCTGCGGCGCGGGCGACGTGGGCAGTAGATATAGGATTTTGGACTCGGAAAGATGCGTTGGCGGCGCAAAGAGGGCTTGTATATTGTTGTGCAGCATCAATAGTTCGCTTTGCCTACGACGAGACGGAGAACAAATGCCTAAAACCAATCGAGGCTGGTCCATGGGCCGCCAGTGCAAACCGGCTGCTGAATACGACATGCGCGTCGCCCGCGGCTTGTTGCAACGAGAAAGCGCCCACTGGCCAGCGTATGCGATTGTCACCACACCCAGCGCGTACGCAGCCGCCCAAGAATACCTCGTGCGCGAGCCAGAGGGCGTGGTCTTTGCCGAGTGGCTGGACTCGGCGCACCAGCAGGACCTCAGCGACCAACTGCCAGCCGGGATCGAGTTGGTTATCGGCCTAGGCGGCGGCAAGGCCCTCGACGCTTCCAAATTCGTGGCCCTCGACAAGGACGCCGAGCTGATCTTGGTGCCGACGATCCTCTCTTCCGGGGCGATCATCCACAGCCACGTGGCGCGATGGGACGGCTATCAGACCGTGGGCGATTTGGACGATTGGCCGTGGGTGGACTGCCAATACGTGCTCGTGGATGTCGATGTGGTCCTCAAGGCACCAGATTACTTGCACACCGCCGGGCTAGGCGACATCCTCTGCGGTCATGCCGGGTTGGAGGAGTGGCGGCAGCGGGCAGCGTTGGGACAAGGGGCGGCGTTCGACCCAGCGCTGGCGGCACAGCAGGTAACTTATCACGAATCAATCGCCAGTTCTTTTGCCGCAACACTCGATGCCAACGGGCGCATGACCGAGGCGAGCGCGGCCAACATCGCGCAGCGGATTAAGGAGCGCGATAGCCAGCAACTAAAGGCCCCCACCGAAAGCGGCGACCATCCGTTCTGGATCGCACTGGAGACGGCCAACCAACAGACTTGGATCCACGGCGAACTCGTGGCCTTGGGGGCGATGATCATCACTTGGTGCTGCGCGGGGGATACGGCGGGGTTGGCAGAGCGGCTAGACCGCTGTCGGGTGCGCTGGCGGCCTAGGCAAATGGGGCTGGAGCGCACGGCACTACAAAAGGGGCTGGCGTTTACACCGCACTACATGGCGGAAAAAGGCGTCAATTCAGTGCTGCGAGAGCCGATTGCGGGAGCGCGCTTCGACGCGCTGTGGAGCTTTTTAGAAACTCCCTAATCGTCGCGTACGTGTGGTGGGTTTCGGTAGAGTGCCATGCTGAGCGGAGCGCAGCGGAGTCGAAGCATCTCCTACCCGGGAGATCGATTAGGTAAAAGATGCTTCGTCCGCCTATCGGCTCCCTCAGCATGACAAGGCAACCACATCCCCGTCCTAGATATTCAGCCAGTAATTGAACTTCACCAAGAAGATATTAGTTCCTTCGTCCACAAAGCTGCGCCGCAGGTTGTACCCAGGGCGAAACGCGCCCCAGTCGGAGTCGTCGTGGCGGAACTGCGACCAGACGACGAAAAGGGTGCTGCCCGGCTTGTACTCCCAACGCAGGACGACGTTGCTGTGCAGCGAGCGGTTGCGAAAATCAGGGCTTTCCTCTGGGCCGGGATGCGCGACAAACGAGTAGGAACGCGGCTGGGCCAATTCCTTGAAGTTGGCGTACTGGCCCGCGCTAATAAAAGGCTGGACATAGACTTCCAAACTCAAGTCGCGGCTAAAGAGAATGTTGGCCCGCGTCGTCAGGTCGAGGGTTTGGCTGTCTAACTCTCCGTACACGAATTGATCGTCTTCGCCATCGGCGTTCGCATCGAAGTTTTCGACCCATTGGGCATCGTTAAAACCCCAACTATAGCGCGGCCGCAGGCTGATCTCGAACCGCGAAGTCGGTCGGATGCGGATGCTGCCGGAGACCTCGCGACGGGTGCTGCCAGCCGAGTTGCCGTCCCACTCGTACTCGACCCAGCCGCTGACCATGAAGCGGTCGTCGCTTTCTAGCTCAATCTCAAAGCCGTCGCTCGCTGGTCTCGCGATTAAAGGGCCGCCGCGAGTGTCGAGATCGTCGAAGGCCCGCCACATGTGGTAGTAGTCGAAGTGGATCCACCAGTAGTTTTTGAACTGGTGGTGAGTGTTGAAGTCAAAGCCGTTTTGCAGGTTGGTGCGGTCGAAGTTCCACGTGCCCCAGCGATTGAAATTGTAGAAATTGCGGCGAAAGATGGCCCAGTCCTCTTCCTTGCGCAGTTGGATCCAGAGCCAGGGGTTGTAGAAGTCGCTGCGCCATTGGAAGCCCAAGTCGTCGATCTCGAAATGCCGCGAATAGGCCTCCCACCAAAGCTCGCCGCGCAACCAACCGCTGTTTTTGCTCAAGACCGCCATATTGCCCAAACCGCTGCGGCGCTGGTCATCCACCGTGGCGCGGCTACCGGCGAACTGGCCCCAAAAGGTGTATCCATTGTCGCGCCACTTGAGGGTCCAATCCACGCCGCCGGTATAGGCATCGCGCGCCCGGTCGCGCTGCACAGCCGTGCCCAAAAGGCCGACGTGCGAGTTGCCAGCAAATAGATCCTGCTTGACGCGGCCGACGAGAAAGTGAGTGCGCGGCTCGACGAGAAAGTCGCTGCGCTCTTGGTACTTCTCACCGGACACCTCGCGCACCATGGTCGTCTCAACCCGCGCGTACTCTTTGGCAGTAAGCGCCGTCAGCAGCCCAAAAGTGGTCTTGGACGCAGTCTTGCCCGTCAGCTTGGCTGCGCCCAGAATGGTGGTGGATTCGCTCTCGTTGAGCGCGTCGTAGCCGTCGGGCAGCGCGTGATAGCCGGGCTGGCGGCCGATGCGCCGCGAGTAGAACAGGTCGATTGGAGTCTCAAACGCCTCGCCGTCCTCCACGAAGAAGGGGCGGCGCTCATCCTGAAACGTCTCAAAGACCGAGAGGTTGAGTTCGGCCGGATCGGCTTCCACTTGGCCGAAATCCGGGTTAATCGTGGCATTGAGCGAGACATTCGACGACAGCCCATAGCGCAAATCCGCGCCAGCGTTGCCGAATAATTCGCGCGTATCCGCCACGGTGGAGCGGCCCACCGAGTAGGGCAAAAGCTTCAGCGTGCGCCTAGATTCGATGTCCGCCAAGCCCTCCAAGTGGGCAAAGCGCGAGACCGAGCCGCTCTCCTTGCGCGGGACCATGACCCAGAAGGCCTGTTCCTTCTTGCGGCTGATGTAGCGGGCGACGTTGATGCCCCAATCCCCGCCACTGCTAAAGCGGAGATTGTGGAACGGAATGGCAAACTCCACGCTCCATCCCTCGTTGCCGATGACGTGCGCGGATTCCCACACACCGTTCCAAGTGTCGTTGTCCCAACCGTAGTCCTTGATTACAGCGTCGTAGATCGACCCGCCGGCGTACACCGCAAAGGCGTAGCCCGTCTGGTGGTCGTGATGCGTGTCTAAGCTGACTTGGAGCCAATCGGCTTCGGTCCACTGGTCGCGGCGCACCAAGCGCGAGACGATCTGCTCGGGTGCCGAATCGTAGGCCATGATCCCCACGTAGAGCGCCTCGTCGTCGTACGCCACCTGGACGGTGGTCTTTTCGCTCGCCGGCTGCCCTTCCTCGGGCTCGCGCTGGACGAAACCCGTAAAAATCGGGGCCTGCTGCCACACCGAGTCGTCGAGCACGCCGTCGATCTGCGGGCGGGTACCTTCTATGCGCACGGCGTCGAGCGCGCGGTCGGGCGCTTGGTGGGCGTGCAGAACGCGGGGGCCGAGAACCGCACAGGCCACCGATGTCAAGCAATACAGCCAGTTGAACAGCCGAGAACATACTTCTGTCTTGCGATTTTGCATGTTTCTTTCTGTGTCCTAAGGTCGAGGGGGTTGATAGCCCTGGGGCAGCGGTCGCTGCCGCTGCCCCAGGCCGGATTCGCAATGCCGCTGCGCGTCAAATAGCCATTAGCTGAGGAAGCGCAGGAGCGGTATCATCGCGAATACAAATAGGCTGATGAGTACGTACATCAGTCCTTGATTGATGATCTCGCGTCGCATAGTGTAGTTGCTCCTTGCGATGAGGTCCTTGGTTGGCTTGGTGAATGTCGCGCAGACCCGCTGCCGTCCGCCCGGGGTGGGCGGCAACGCCCCGCTATCTAAGCCGCGCCGCAAAGCGGCGAAGCGCTGTCGCGCGTCGATGACCCGGCCGGCCCTGGTCGCAACGCGCATCTTGTCACCGCCGTGGGCAAAGGCCCAAGGGGCGGTGTTGAGGTGTCGTGTTTTGTCGTTGGTTTTCATTTTTACAGTTCCGTTTAGTATTCTTTTTACCTGAACAAAAGTTCAGTATAAACCTGATACAATGTCAAGCATTTTTCACAAAAAAAGAGGCCGCAGCGCGTTTTCATTTTCGCGCCACGGCCTCTTGCCACGTGTTAGCTCCCGCAAAGGCGAGCCTCAGTCGGGGACACAGCCCCTTCCTCTCGGCGCGAATAGGGTATTTTCGAGCTGCACGTCGGCAGCTAGATAGGCGCACCCACCATCTAGAATTCCCTCGGCAGCTAGCGGCGTCCCGCGCATGTCGAAGCGATTTGCACCTATCATTTTCATTCTCCTGTGGTTTCAATCCGCGCCCCCACACGGGGCGACGCAGCCACGAGAGTTTAGAGTTTATTGTTGCCCTATAATCTTAGTTACGAGGGGGCGTAAAACAGTGTCAAGGGGATGCGAAAAAAATTTTAGAAAACGCGAAAGAGGTTACATCAGGCTCAGGCTAAAGACCGATCCAATAGAGTAGAATCGACAGCCCGAGCGGGCTCCACAAAGTCGAGCCAATGAGAATACCGCCGAGCAGATCGGGGCGCGCGTCAAAGCGTACGGTGAGGATGAGGGCGTTGATGGCCGTAGGCAGGCAGGAGCACAGCAGCAGCACGTCGCGCACCGCGCCCTGCGCGCCGATGAGCAGAGTCAGGCCGATGCCAATCGCCGGTCCCAACAAGACTTTGGCACCAATGCCGCCGTACAGAGCCGCCGAGCTGCGACCGCGAATGGGGATGTG
Organism: Gemmatimonadota bacterium; assembly: GCA_009841115.1. Lineage (GTDB taxonomy): Bacteria > Latescibacterota > UBA2968 > UBA8231 > UBA8231. The sequence continues at coordinate 46,359 of VXML01000058.1, forward strand.
CGAGACTTGCACCCCAAGGAGGATGATAGCGAGGATCGGGCCGGCCTTGCCGATCAGATCGGCCGCGTCGAGGACAGAGGCCGGGATCGGTACGGCGAGGGCATTGATGGCTAGGGCCAAGGCCGCGGCGTAAATCAGCGGCAGCCTGAAAATGCTCTTGAACGCCTGCAGCGGACTCTGCCGCCCGCCAGCGGCGATGTACGTGCCGAGCGACGCGGCCATAACATTGCCGTACACAAAGAGCAACATTATGATCGCCAGCGCCTCGTCGCCAAATGCGAACAGCACTACGGGGACACCATACGAGGCGATGTTGACAGTGGGCAGGGAGAGAGTGACCGCGCTGCGGGTGGGTTTGTCCCAGCCAGCGAGACGCGCGACAAGCGCGATGGCGGGCATACTGACCACGTACATCCCAACCTGCCAAGCGAAGGCTTGAGCGGCCGCCTCGCCAGTGACCGGGTGGCGCACCAGCGCCGCAAACATCAAAAAGGGCAGGCAGATGTATATGGCCACATCGGCCAAGGGGGCGGGGTCAACAGAGCGCCGCCGCCCCAACAGATAGCCGCAGCCGATGAGCAAAAAAATCGGGGCAATGACGTCGAGCAGAAAAGCCATTACCGCGAGCGGACGGAGCCGATGTTACACCTGCTCTTCCCGGCCCGAAGTGGCCGAGCGGTACGCTGCGTCGAGCATCTCCACCCCGCGCATGGCCGCTTCGCCTGGGGTCCAGTTCACGTCGGTTTTGCCCAAGATCAAGTCGGCAAAGTTGTTGGGCGGACCATCGCACTCGTAGGCCCCCGCGTCCTCGGCCACCTCCTCGACGACGTGTTGGCCATCGTGGCGGCGCAGGTGCATGCGGGCGCGCTCGCAATCGACGAGCAGCATGCCTTCCGAGCCGAACAGGCGCACATCGACCTGAAAGGTCTGGTCTGTCGGCACATTGCCCGCGCCGCTGACCGTGCCGATGGCCCCCGAAGTAAAGCGCACCGTTAGCGCGTCGTACAGCTCCACCTCGGACCCGGGCGCGCTCATAGCCGCAAAGACGCGCTCGGCGCGCAGCCCGGACAGCCAAAACAGCAGCCCCGAAGAGTGCGATATTTGCGCGTGGGCGTAGCCGCCTTCGGCAATGGCGGGATCGGCCCACGTCGAGGGCGTGGGGCCGAAAAGGCTGGCACTGTCCTGCCCGGAAATTTCGGACACATCCACCTCTTCCCCCGAAAGCAGGGCGCGGATCGGCGAGGCCATGTGGCAGAGCGCGAATTCGACTTCGCCGATGGCTTGCTCGTCCATCAGCGCCTTGGCCCGCTGGATAAAGGGCTTGTGGTGCCAGCCGTAGGGCACGAGCAAATGGCGGTCTCGCTCCGCGGCGAGGCGCACCAATTCGCGCGCGTGGGAAGCGCGGGTGGTCAGGGGTTTTTCGCACATCACGTGCAGACCCGCCTCCAAGGCGGCGCGGGCGTGTTCGTAGTGCAGGGGGTGCGGCGAGGCCACTACTACTCCGTCGAGTTCGCAGTCGGTCAATAATTCTCGGTAGTCCTCGGTAGCAAACGCGAATCCGAAGTGATCCTTCACCTGCTCTAGCTCGGCTTGGCCCAAGCGGCACACGGCCGTCAGCTCGACGTCATCGCGGGCGGCAAAAACGGGCATGTGGTTGCTGGTGGCCCACCAGCCAGCGCCGATAAACCCGAGGCGCACTTTGTTTTGGGTGCTCATTGGCGTTGCTCCTTGGTTGGAGCGGCTAATGTAGGAGCGCGCGAGCGGCGCAGCAAGTGCGGCGTCATCAGAAATTAATTTGCCCACTAGCTTATTTTTTTTCTTTAATTATCTGACGTTACACACAAGTTCCTGATCGCCTATCGACGCCTGACCATTCGCACACCTGCCTCAGCTATCGCTTTAACTTTCATATCCCTATTATACCTCACCCACAAGGAAGGAAGAAATGGCTGCCCCCATAGCGCTTCAACTCTACACGGTCCGCGACGCCCTCGCGCAAAACTTCAAGTCCGTGGTCACCCGGATTGCCGAAATAGGATACGTAGGAGTCGAAACAGCCGGATTTCCCGGCATCAGTGTAGATGAAGCCAGCGACCTATTTGCCGATCTGGGGTTAGACGTATGCAGCGTGCATACGCAGCTACCCTTGGGCAAGCAAAAAAACCAAGTCATCGAACTAGCCTACGAGTTGGAAGCCACCCGCGTGGTAAGCTCCACGCCGCGCGATGCCTTCGCGAGTGCAGACGCGCTCAAGGCGCTGTGCGAGAGCTGGAACCAAGCCGCCGATATCGCCGCCGAGAACGGCTTGGAGTTGGGCCTCCACAACCACTGGTGGGAGTTCCAAGAAGTAGAAGGGCGACCGGGTTTTGCGCACCTAATCGACGAGCTCGACGAGTCCATCTTCTTCCAAGTCGATACCTACTGGGTCAATACCGGCGGCGGCGACTCAGTGCAGGTCGTCGAGGAGTTGGGCGAGCGAGCGCCGCTTTTGCACATCAAGGACGGCCCGTGCGATCCCGAGCAGGACATGCTCGCCGTCGGCGAAGGAGTCATGGACTTCCCGCCCATTATCGAGGCCAGCCACGGCACCTGCGACTGGCTGATCGTCGAGTTGGACCGCTGCGCAACCGACATGATGGAGGCCGTAGAAAAAAGCTATCAATACCTCGTTGGCAACGAGCTGGCGCGCGGCGCCGAATAACGCAAAAGGAGCATTATGGCAAAGAAAGCAATCATGGTTTGGGGCGGCTGGGAAGGGCACGAGCCCAAGCAGTGCGTCGATATTTTCGCGCCTATTCTAGAAGCAGAAGGGTTCGCAGTAACCATTTCGGACACTCTCGACACCTACAAAGACCGCGACCTAATGGCCGAGCAGGATCTGGTGGTGCCAGCGTGGACAATGGGCCAGATCGAAGGAGAGCAGGAACAAGGGCTGCTCGCGGCCGTTGATAGCGGTGTCGGCATAGCGGGCTGGCACGGCTGCATGGCCGATTCGTTCCGCAACAATACCACCTATCAATTCATGGTCGGCGGCCAGTTTGTCGCCCATCCAGACGGGATCATCGACTACACGGTCAACATCGCAGCCCCGGACGACCCCATCGTCGCCGGCCTAGACGATTTCCAGATGCACTCCGAGCAGTACTACATGCACACCGACCCAGGCAATGAAGTGCTGGCCACGACAACCCTAGAGGGCCGTCAAAGTGCGTCTTGGGTCAACGGAACGGTCATGCCAGTGGTGTGGAAGCGCGCGTGGGGAGCGGGCCGGGTGTTCTACTCGTCGCTGGGCCACGTGGCGCGCGATTTCGATGTGCCCGAAGCGCGCGAGATCCAGCGGCGCGGCATGCTCTGGGCCAGCCGCTGAGGAGATCGCGCTATGAAGCTCTGCAAGCAGGCGTGTCTCTTTTGGAGCCTTGGGCTAGCGGCGGGCCTCCTCATAGTCGTCCTGACGTGGTGGCTTATTAACCGGCTAGCTGAGGAATGATGGGCCGCAAGAAAGTGCTAATTACGGGAGCGGCCGGACGCATCGGCGAGGTGATGCGCCAAGGGCTGAGGGAGTGCTACGATCTGCGGCTGATGTATCACCGCACAGTGCGAGAAGTTGCCGCAGGCGAAGAGGTCGTCCGCGGCAGCGTTGCCGATCTGGATGCGATGTCGACAGCCGTCGCCGACATCGATGCCGTAGTCCACCTCGCCGGCGACCCAGAGGTTAGCGCCACCTGGGAGTCTGTCCTCGAAAAGAACATCCAAGGCGTGTACTGCACCTATGAGGCCTGCAGAAACGCGGGCGTCAAGCGGGTCGTCTTCGCCAGCACCAATCACGTGACCGGCCTTTACGAAGAAGAAGGAATGTACACCACCCCGGAGATGCCCGTGCGGCCCGACAGTCTGTACGGGGCCAGTAAAGCATTTGGCGAAAGTCTGGGACGCTACTATGTGGATCGCTACGGTTTGGAGGTCGTATGCCTACGCATCGGCTCGTTCCAGCCGGATTCCGCAGTCGTCGAGCGCAAAAGCGACCGGATTCTCTCCACCTGGCTGAGCCACCGCGACTGCGTCCAGCTCGTGCAGCGCTCCATTGAGGCCGACGTGCGCTTCGGAATCTACTACGGCATCTCGGGCAACACTCGCGCCTACTGGGACCTCCAAAACGCCCGCCGAGAATTAGGCTACGACCCCCAAGACAACTCCGAGCATTTCGTTTGAATTAGGACCGGCCGGTCAGCCGGTAAATGCCTTAAACGCCAGCCCGGCAATGGCTATGATCGTCGTGATCTGCAGCGGTATCACCCAGCGGTAGAGCCTGTCGATTTTGCCGTCAAGCGAATCGCGGGTGGCGTCGATTTTGGCATCATTGGCGTCGATTTTGCTTTCCAGCACCTCGCGGGTGGCGTCAATCTTGCCGTCGGTGACGTCGAGCTTGGTTTCGATGCGGCCTAAGCGGACGTCGATTTGCTCGACAATGCCCTCTAGCCGGGCGATGCGGCCTTCGTGGTCTAACGGATATGGACGCTGTGGCTGGGACTCACTCATTATCAGCCCTCCGGCTTGCAAACCAATGTACAGCGCGAACTCCTCCCCATCAAATAGCAATAGCAAGACCCATGCCAAGGTCGAGCACAGCAGGGCAGACGGGGCGGCACCGAGTGCGACTGTATCGGGCGCGACACATGAGTGAAACTTTTTGACCTATTCCCCGGCACCGCTAAGAGCCAGTCCTTAAAAGGCGGAAGCCAAGGCCGCTCCAGCGCGTTGTGAACTGAAAAAGTTCGCGGTCCGCTGACCGCAGCGAAGTATCTCATACCTAGGACCTCGGCGTAACATCAGTTCCTAATTCCTATCCCTCCGCTCCTCACGCATCGCCCCTCTTCTTCCGCCCCCGCCAAAAAGCCTCCAGCAGCCGCAAACATATACGACTTACGTCCCACAGGATATACAATCCCAAGCAGACGCCGAAGAAGGCGGCGACTCGGGGGTCGAAGGCTAGTTCGACAATGCGGTCGAGGAGGGCGGGAATCACGTTGCATCCTTTAGGCGCTTATGAACCAAGAGGGATTAATGAGTTCCCGTTGCAAGCAGCGATTTGATTTGCCCCCACGAGGTCTCGGCCACAACAGTAGCCTGATTGGTTTCTGAACAAGGAGCGGACGAACACAAACAACTTGTCTGCGTCTTGTCGTTGATATGGTAGTCGGTGCATGTCCGATATGGCTCGTCCGGATTAAAATCCTCGCACAGTCTGGAGCGTTGGCATCTAAAACTCTGGTCCGTTGCATTGTCTGGCACGACCAACGAACAGGGAGTAGAAGAATAGCGCATATCCGCTATATACAGATTGCAAAACGGATCTAAGGCAAACGTGATCCAGGCGTATTTCGGGTCTGGAGTCTCTTTATCTATATCTTCCCAAGAACAAAGACGATGATCGGGGTTTAAGCTACAATCAAAACACTGGTCCCATTTTGCTTCATCGCTACCACAACGAACTTCACCATCGTCATGTTCGGCTTGGCCCAAGTTAATCGAAAGCAGGAGCACAAGCACCGTGAGGATCGTTGCGGCTTGCAATGTGCGTAGCATTGATTTGTTCATTTGTGTCCTCCTTTCGATGATTTTTGAGGACTCTTCCACATGCCATTTTCAGAGGAAATATAGGCCCGACGAAAGTAGCGAGACAGCAGGGTCGTCTATTCGAGCTTGACCATCTTGCGGGTGCGTAGCTGCTCGCCCACGCGGACCTGATACAAATACGCTCCAGAAGCGACGAGTTGCCCCTTATCGTCTCGGCCATCCCAAGTCAGCCGGTGTTCGCCCGCCGCCAACGAACCCGACCACACTTGGCGCACAAGCTGGCCCAAGAGGTTGTAGATGCCTACATCTACAGTCGCGGCACCGTCAGGCACCAACAGGGGAATGGTCGTGGCCGGATTAAACGGATTGGGATAGTTCGCACCCAAGACAAAATCCGACGGCGTGGCAGACTCAACGGCGACGGCGGTGGGCGAATTGCTCTGGTTGATAAAGACGAAAGCCCCACCAGGACCGTCTTCTACATTCTGCCCCAACACGACTAGCTCGGCGGCCCCATCGCCGTTGAGGTCACCGGCGAGCACCTCGCTGCCCGTGCCCGGCAGCCGGTAGCGACCTTCAAGGACGGGCACGCCATCGCTCTGGCCGATCAAGACGACCAAGGCCGAACCAGCAACTAAGGCCACGTCCGGCAAACCATCGCCGTTGAGGTCGCTGACAAGTGGGCGACCTTCCACGTGTACCTGCGAGCCGAGCAGCGTGTGGCTTGTCACCGCGCCCGAGGCGTCCAGACGCCACAGCGCCAAGCCGTGATAGGCGAGTACGTAGGAGGATTTAGTTGCCTCGGCGATGCCAACTAAATCCACCTGTCCATCACGACCGACCTGCAGAGGGGTGTAGCTACAGGGGCTGACCATAGACTCGAAAAACAGCGGCGGCTCCGCGCTGGCTGCCCACGGCTGGGTCAGCCAAATTCTAGTCGGCCCAGACTCTTGGAGCTGCCGATAGCACGATCGGGTCCATAACAGCCGTACGGACCCTCCCGCTCCCAACGATTGCTCGGCGGGCCAAAGCCTAGGCCAGAGCCCCGCCTCGCTGTCGAGGGTGAACCGATCGCTGCGGACGAACTCCGCGTCGCCGTCGTTGAACCACAGGGTCGCTTGGGATGTCCCGTCGTGGGTGTGGTCTGCCTCGTCCTCATACTCCTCATACTCCGTGACCAACAGATCCAAATCGCCGTCGCCTTCACCATCGGCTAGGCCAACGAAACCAGTGTTGGGCAGTCGCAGGATGGTTGCAAAGCCGTCCTCGCCTCGGTTGTGCCACAGTTCAAGGTCCAATCCCTCCGCGAAGGCTAGATCCAAAAGTCCATCCCCATCGAAGTCGTCCCCCCAGATACTAATGCCGGGCGCGCTTCTTGCTCCTGCTTCTTCTCTTCCATGCATGACGTCGCGGGTGGGGACCAAGCCACCTAAGCCGTCGTTGGACGCCACGGTCCAGCCCCAGTGTGGAAAGTGCTCTCCCGAGGCTCCGTCGTCTGCATATACGTGTGGCGACCAACGAGTCCAACCTACCACGAGATCCAAGTCCCCATCGCCATCTACATCGCCCAAAGCGCCGGTATCATCAGGGAACCCCGTGCCGATGCCCGGGCCAAGGGTGAAAAAGTCGGGTTCTGCGAACAACGCACCGGGCGAGGCAAAGGCTCCGTGTGGAGCCGCCAACAGCAAAATAACTACGATAAAGCGGTGCATAGTTTACCTCCTAGATCAAAGGGTAGGTTGGTGCAGAAAGGCACGTAGGGACGGCTTGCGCTCCGCACCACCTACGCACGAGACGCGATTAACGAGAAAGCAGCGATTTGATCTGTCCCCACGACTGGGACTCGACGCTCGTGGCAGTAACAGAAGGGACGACCGGTTGCCAAGCGGGAGAATATCCACCTAAGCCGTCGGTCAGATTGACCAAGTTGCTCCCGTCTATATCAACAGCCCAAATCTCCCCAGTGGTCTCGGAATAGGAAAAGTCGTTGGGGGAAGGAGTGTCAGTCATTTCGCGAACGGAGTACGAAGTGAAGGCTACCCTCGTGCCGTTGGGTGCCCAAGTGAGGGAAAAAGAAGGGTAAAGCCAAGCGGCGCGATCCAGAGCAGAGAGATCGACGTTAGATTGGTCGGATAGGGTAATGGCCCGAGCAGCCGTGATCTGCCTAGCTTCACTGACATTGTAGATAAAGAAGAAAGCTTGGCCTTCTAGGTCATCACGCGGCAAGGCGACGGAGGCTCGTTTGGTTCCGTCTGGAGAAAGATGGTGATGGTTTCGGAAGCGGAGGATTTCCAAAGCCCCCTCCTTCCGTTCCATGCGTGAGGATCCACTGCCGTCCAGCGCCACAGCGAATATGTCTGTGCGGCCCAACGCGTAGTAGCGAATGCTACTTCCGTCTTCAGACCAAAAAAGAGCTCCCGGGGCTATGTATTCCGTCACTGGCTTGCCTGTCAATTGTTGCAGATTGCCGCCGTCGGCGTCTACCACCCATACATCACTACCAGCATAATCGGCACCAATGTCTATATAGGCGATCTTCGTGCCATCTGGAGACCAAGCCGGGCTAGCGCAATGCTGTCCTTGGGTTAGGTTCACGGGGTCGCTCCCATCCGCATTCATAATCCAAACGTCCTTGTGCCCTTCGCGGTCGGAGATAAACGCGATTTTACCATCGGCTTGCCCCCAGCCTGCGACAGCCAGCCCTAGCGTTGCCAAGCAGACGATCAGTAGGGATCGATAGTTCATAACGTGGCTCCTTTCAGAAAGATGAATGAGAAGGTTAGATGTATGTCATGGGGTTGAAAGCAGCGATTTGATCCGTCCCCACGAGGTCTCGGCCACAGCCGTCGGCTCCCCAGACGCGAGGTCCATCACGTAAATCCCCCAGTCGCCGTCGCGGTTGGACTCAAAGGCGATGTACCGACCATCCGGAGACCAAGACGGAGACCTGTAATCGGCCGAGTCGTCTATCAGGCGGCGAGGGTTGCTCCCATCCGAATCCATCACGTAAATCCCAACCCTGTCGTACCACTCGGACTCAAAGGCGATGTACTGGCCGTCTGGAGACCAAGACGGAGACTTGTAATCGGCCGAGTCGTCCGTCAGGCGGTCCGTCAGGCGGCGGGGGTTACTCCCGTCCGAACCTATCACGTAAATATCGCTGGCACCGCCCTCGGAAACGAAGGCAATGTGCTGACCATCCGGTGACCAAGACGGAGAGTTGACCTGATCCGAGTGATCCGTCAGGCGGCGGGAGTTGCTCCCATCCGAGCCTATCACGTAAATCTCAGTCTTGCCGAGGCGACCGCGCCGGGACACAAAGGCGATGTGCTGGCCATCCGGTGACCAAGACGGAGCCCAGTCCCAATGCGAGTCGTTGGTCAAGTTGCGGCGGTCGCTCCCATCCGAGCCTATCACGTAAATATCGGTGACGCCGCGCTCGGACACGAAGGCGAGGTGGCGACCATTCGGAGACCAAGTGGGAAGCGCGGCCCAAGCCGGGTGGTCCGTCAGGTGGCGGAGGCTGCTCCCATCCGAGCCTATCACGTAAATCTCAGCCCGGCCGTCGTAGCGCTCGAACCCGAAGGCGATGTGCTGGCCATCCGGAGACCAAGACGGAGCACTCCAGCTAGCCGAGTAGTCAGTCAGGCGGCGTATGGCCCCGACGACCCAAGCCTCCCCATCACTGCTCGTCACCGCTTGTTCAATCCCCGCGGACAACGACGGATCGGCCGGATTGTCAGCATCCTTACCGTCGGCTTGTCCCCAGCCAGCAACGGCCAGTCCCAGCGTTGCCAAGCAGGCGATCAGTAGAGATCGATAGTTCATAACGTACCTCCTTTTAGAAGGTTATGAATAGGGTGTGCTATGGAGGAATATAGGCACATTCCGTGCCAGAAATACGGCCAAGAACAAAAAAGCCTTTAGGAATAACCTAAAGGCTTGAAAAACATAATACTTAAAATACGAGACGAGGTTTTCTGCGATGCGCCGTCTCAGCTATCGGCACAAGGTTTCCCACGTTTTTTCGTGGAATATTCACGATTTTTCGTGGATTTTCCACGACTTTCCGTGTTAGCCGCTTACGACTTCTCCGGTCAGCGCAAGCAGAAAGGCGCGTAGGGGCGGCCTGCGCTCCGCACCGCCCCTACATACAAGGCGCGATTAATGAGAAAGCAGCGATTTAATCCGTCCCCACGACTGGAACTCGACGCTCGTGGCAGTAACAGAAGGGACGACAGGTTGCCAAGCGGGATAATCTCCACCCAAACCGTCGGTCAGATTAACCAAGTTGCTCCCGTCTATATCAACAATCCAAATCTCCCTGTACCCTTGCTCGTTATCGGCATAGAAGGCGATTCTCATGCTGTCAGGCGACCAAGTAGGATAGGAGGCTATTCCCGGCGAGCCGGGTTCAAGTTCAGCTTGTTGATAGGGAAGGTCGGGAAGGGGAATCTCCCTCTCCCAGAAATCTTCTATCTGGTCAGAAGGCTGCTGCCCCTCAATAGAGGCGCAAACTAGGCCAGCTAGGCGTATAGGGGCGTAGCCAGCTAGGCGTAGATAGGCATTGTCCTCGTCGTCCTGCAACACGACGTATGCTCGTTTGGTTCCGTCTGGAGAAAGATTGAAATTATCGAAGAACCGGCAGACTATTCCAGTCCCGTCCGTCCGAGATATAGGTGAGGAGCCACTGCCGTCCAGCGCCACAGCGAATAGCTGTTGAGGGTCTGGCAGGTAGTAGTAAATGCTACTTCCGTCTTCTGCCCAAAAAAGCGCTTCATTTCCGGGAGTTAGAAATCCCACTTGTTGCGAGTTGCCACCATCGGCGTCCATCACCCAGATATCGGCAACGGAATAATCGACCCAAATGGCACCATCGGAATCGGGCTCGTCTCTAAAGGCGAAGGCGAGATAGGCGATCTTCGTGCCATCTGGAGACCAAACCAAGTCAACGCAATGCCCATGCCGACCTTGGGTTAAGTTGACGGGGGCGCTCCCATCCTCATTCATAATCCACACGTCCCCGGACCCCTCGCGCCACGAGGTAAATGCGATTTTACCGTCGGCTTGCCCCCACCCAGCGACAGCTAGACCCAGCGTTGCCAAGCAGACGATCAGTAGAGACCGATAGTTCATAACGTGGCTCCTTTCGGATGGATAGATTGAATAAGTAAAGTTAGATATATATCATGGGACTGAAAGCAGCAATTTGATCCGTCCCCACGACTGGGACTCGACACCCGTAACAGCAGGGATCGCCGGTTGCCAAGCGGGCTCGCGTCCACCTAAGCCGTTGGTCAACTCGACCCAGTTGTCCATGTCTGTATCAGCGGCCCAAATCTCAAACTGACCCATAAAATCGAGAAAACCAGAAAAGGCTATTCTCAGGCCGTCGGGCGACCAAGTAGGAAACGTTCGCCAGTTTTCGTAGGGTTCGGGGTATATCAGTTTATTCTGGAGTGATTCAGGTAGGAGAAGACCCGGATGCATGTGATCACTGGCACTGGTGCGGATATAGAAATCGACATGCTTATGGCCCCCTCCATCCCACAACCAGACGGTTGCTAGTTGAGTTCCGTCTGGGGAAACACCAGGGAGAAAGCGGCTATATACTTCTCTCCAGTCCGCAGGCGACGCGCCACTGCCGTCCAGCGCCGTAACAAACGTATCAGGGGCCCACTCGTCCGGAAGCGGCCAAGTCGGGACGGCGACATAGTAAATGCTACTCCCGTCTTCAGACCACCAAAGCCGCGCTTTATCGACGGCATCATCTGTCACCTGTTGCGGGTTACTGCCGTCGGCGTCCATCAACCAGATTTCGTCGCTGGCAATATAGGCGATCTGCGTGCCATCTGGGGACCAAGCCGGACTAGCGCAATCCCGTCCTTTGGTCAAGTTTATGGGGTCGCTCCCATCCGCATTCATAATCCACACGTCACCGTGCCCCTCGCGGTCGGATATAAATGCTATCTTATCGTCGGCTTGTCCCCAGCCAGCAACGGCCAGCCCCAGCGTTGCCAAACAGGCGATCAGTAGAGACCGATAGTTCATAACGTGGCTCCTTTCAGATGGATTGAATGAGCAGATTAGATATATGTCATGGGACTGAAAGCAACGATTTGATCAGACCCCACGAAGTCTCGGCCACAGCCGTCGGCTCCCCGCCGGTATAAGACGCGATGTCCCAGAAACGCACCCCGTTGTTATCGTACCCCCCGCTAGCCAATGTGCCCCCAGCCGGTGCATATGCCACACTAGTGACCGCTTTTGTATGCCCGCTCAGCATGGCGAGGAGGCGTCCTGTCGCTACATCCCAAAGGCGAACCTTGTCATCGCTCCCTCCACTGGCTAGGGTCCTCCCATCCGGAGAATATGCGACACTCCAGACTCCGTCACTATCAGGGTCTTCGTCGGCATGCCCAGTAAGCGTGGCAAGGAGGTTTCCTGTTGACACATCCCAAAGACGAACCTTGTTGTCTCCGCCCCCACTGGCCAACGTACGGCCATTCGGCGAATACGCTACACTATAGACCTCGTCCGTATGCCCACTAAGCGTGGCAAGGACTTCTCCAGTTGATATATCCCAAAGACGTATCGTCTCGTCGGTACTCCCACTGGCCAGCGTACCCCCATCTGGCGAATACGCTACACCACAGACTCCGGCCGTATGCCCTCTAAACGTAGCGAGAAGGCCACTTGTCGCCACATCCCAAAGATGTATCGTGCCGTCCAGATCCCCACTGGCCAGCGTGCCCCCATCTGGCGAATACGCTACACCATAGACTTCGGCCGTATGCCCACTAAGCGTGGCGAGAATTTCCCCCGTTGCTACATCCCAAAGACGAACCGTGTTGTCCCGACTCCCACTGGCCAACGTACGGCCATTCGGCGAATACGCTACACTATAGACCTCGTCCGTATGCCCACTAAGCGTGGCAAGGACTTCTCCAGTTGATATATCCCAAAGACGTATCGTCTCGTCGGTACTCCCACTGGCCAGCGTGCCCCCATCTGGCGAATACGCTACACTCCAGACCCAAGGCGGATGTCCATTTTTTTGGGCATAGCTAATACCCGACAGACCAAAAGTTATCAAGCAGGCGATTAACACGAGACAAGTTTGATGCACAACTCGCGTTTTCATGGGAAACTCCTTTCGGTGAGTTTTGAGGACATCGCAGCCATTAACGAGTACCTGTTGAAAGCAGCGATTTGATCCGTCCCCACGACTGGGCTTCGACGCTCGTAGCAGCAGGAAAGACCGGTTGCCAAGCAGGCGAGTGTCCACCTAAGCCATTGGTCAATTCGACCAAGTTGCCTCCGTTTATATCAACGGCCCAAATGAGCCGAGGACTAGTGCGAGTAGCGAAGGCTATTCTTATGCTGTCAGGTGCCCAAGTAGGCTCAGCTACCCATGTCAGGTCGCTCACGATCGCGTTCCGGGATAAGCCAAGCACAGGAAGGGGAATACTAGGGTGCTCGCCGGTGGCCCAGGCGATAAATTCGTCTTCATTGGCATCGCGGACATAGAGGCGGACGAGATTCTCTTCGTCTCCTTTTTCCTTCAACACGACGATGGCTTCTTTGGTTCCGTCCGGGGAACGACTATATGGGTAGCGGTGAGGGACCTCTCTCCAGTCTACGGAGGAGCCACGTCCATTCAGCGCCATAACGAACGCATTGGGGCCATCCATCCGATCGTCCAGATCCAAATTCTCAGTCTCCCAAGCGACGATATAGTAAATGCTATTCCCGTCTGCAGACCAAGAAAGCGATGTTTTATCGACTGAATCGTCTGTTAGCTGCTGTGGATTGCCGCCGTCGGCATCCATCAACCAAATCTCCCCACCGTACTGATCATCATCAAAAACGTCGCCGATATAGGCAATCTTCGTGCCATCCGGCGACCAAGCCGGACTAGCGCAATCCCGTCCTTGGGTCAGGTTGACAGGATCGCTCCCATCCGCATTCATAATCCACACGTCATCGTACCCGTCACGGTGGGAGATAAATGCGATCTTACCGTCGGCTTGCCCCCAGCCAGTAACAGCCAGCAACAGCGTTGCCAAGCAGGCGATCAGTATGGCTCGATAGTTCATAACGAATCTCCTTTCAGATCGTTTCGGCAACAGCGGCCCGACTCTGGCCCCTTGGGCCTCGCCTTCATTTGTTATCGAATTCCGGTCCGAACTGCTGCCTTTGTTAATAGGCCACGTAAACGAGTCGCGTCAATTTGTTGGCTTGCTCATCGGCTTCTAGCTTGATCTGACAGAGATAGATCCCCGGCGGCACGAGCTGTCCACTCATATCCCGTCCATCCCACACAAACGCCTGCGTCCCTACCTTGCCACCAACCGCCGAGCCTTGCCCTTGCCCTACTAAGCGTCCTCCCAAATCGTAAAATGCAACGTCTAACGGACGCTCCTCCTGTACCTTCAACAAAACAAAATGCACCAAGAGCTCGTCGTTGATCCCATCGCCGTTGGGCGTAAAGACCGGTGAGAGCACTACGTCTTGGATCAAAGACCCCGGCAGGGCCATCAAGCTGACCTGCGCCGTCGAAGAATCCACCAACTCGGTCGCATCCTTATCGGCGGTATCTACTCGTTGGAATACGCCTTCCTCCGAGTCTGAAGACCGCACAAACGAGGCGAATTCAATGCCCTCGCGGAAGCTTTGCGACTCAAATTGCACCTCAATGAGGGTGTGCTGGCCAGCCGGCAGATCGGCATTGAGCGAAAAGGGGAACCGCACCCAGATCGAATCCGCGCCGGTCGCCATGCGTTCCAACACCGCGCCATCTGCATCGCACAAAACTCCGTCGTCGCCGAGGACAAAGGCGCGATCAAACTCCGTGGTCGTCGCCGAGGTCCGCGTTTCCTCTGGGTTGAGCAGTGAAGGCGTCTGGGCGATGGCGACTTGCCCCAAGCGCACCCCCATCAAGCGCGCATCGCGCGGCGCGACGACCAGCACCTCGTTAAAGCCGTCGCGCACGGTCGCATCGGTCGGGTCGGGTGCGGCAGCGCGGATGAAATAAGCAAATTCCTGCGGCGCGAGCGGGTCGATATTGCGCGGCGGCGTGTAGTCCGAGGCCTGCACACCCAAATCGGTCGGAACGCGTGCTGTTCCCTCGTCGGTGAGGATCGCCAACTCACCAGCCAGTTCCAGCGATAGCGGCGGAGCCAACTCAATGCGCAAACTGCGGATGCGCGCCGTCTTGAAGGGATTTTCTGAAGAGAGATTGACCCGCACCTGAACGAACTTGCGCGGATTGGGTGAGGTGATCGTCGCCTCGTTGACGCCATTGGTCGGCAGATAGCTCTCGCTCCACTCACTCCAGCCGACAAACGCCAGTTCGCCGTCCTTGTCAAAGCTGGAGCGCGGTGCCCGGCGCAGCTTCCTGCCATCCTCATCAATGAGACCATCGCCGTCGTTGTCGATCAGGTCAATCCGATCCTCGTCGGTGAGTCCATCGCCATCGTCGTCGGTGCGCGAGGCGTGTTTCTGACTGGCTGGCAGGGTCTGCCAGATATCCCAAGCCGTCCACTCCAAGGCGATCTCGTCGTAAACCTCTTTCGGCACTTCCGTACGCTCTTCGTTGCCAGCAACAGTAACGACTTGGTAGTACGTGAAGTTGGTGTCGGTCTGATCCGAGGTGCGAGTCTGTACCTGTAAGCGAACATCCGGATGGAGATCCAATGGCTCGATCCGTTCGATGGCTTGGCCAGTGAGCGGATCGGTCTCGCGGATGATGACATCGCCTTCCCAAGCAATGCGCGGCAGGGTCTTGCGGATGAAGTTGCCGCGCGAATCGGTCAGCGTAATCGGCGGCGAGTACGCCCACACGCTCACCGGATACCCCTCGCCGTAAAGCTGAATCTCGCCCAACGTCGCCAGTTCGCCGTACTGACCCGAAGCTGCCCCGGTGACGTCGATGTCGCGAATCTGTAGAAAACGAATCTTGCGATAGGGGAAGTTCTCTTGAAAAATGCGCACTACTGGCGTGTGGTTATCGACGTGCTCCTCACTGATGATGTTGTCCCACTTGAGCGCTTCTTCGAGTTGGGGAAAGTCCTCGCGGTCTTCCATGCTCACGGGTTTGAGTAGCGTACCATCGGAAACCAAGATATCCGGCCCCAAGAAGGCCCCTTTGTTACTCTGGTTGATGCGCTTGTTGACCACCGAAACATTATCGACCCAAAACACAGCCCCTAAGTCGTACCAAGCCGTGCCCTTGTCGTAAATCGGCGACCATGTATTGGCCTGCCACTCCGAGTCGTACAGCCCATCCGTGGCCAAATGTGGCGCACCCAAGCGGCCTTTTTCAAACGAAGCACCTCCCCGCTTTTCGGGTTGCAGCGCGTAGTTGTCGCCCTTAGCCCAGACCTGAACCTCGGCAATCCGGGGAACCTCTTTGCTATAGTAGAGGACCGGGCCGCGCTTCTCTTTGGGTAAAGTTTGGTATTTTTCGCCAGCGGTCTGATTGGTATCGTCTTGGAGTTCGCTGAACAAACCGCCAGCAGTCTGGCGCTGATAGACGAGCGCACCACGCTGCTCTTGGGGCAATGATTCATAGGCGAGGCGCGCCTCTTCGCCAGCACCTAGGAAGGAATCTCGCCAGAGGTCCGAATCCGCAATTTTGATGCGGACGTAATGGATGAAGGCCCCATTGATGTCGGGCAGACCATCCAAGTCCCAGTCGGCTCGATCCAGCGGCGAGAGCGGAAAGGTCATCTGCACATAGCGTCCTCTAGTGCCGGGAACCGAAACCAGCGTCCTTGCACCGGTATCACCCCTTACATCACCACTGCCGGTCGAGACTTCCTCTATAAGTGAAAACTGGAGCTTGTTACCCAAGGGGAAGGGAAAGCGCTCGCCCATCGAGGCAAAAAGCGCGAAGGCCTTGACCGGCTCGCCAAGGAACTCGCCTTCGAACTGACCAGCCGGAAAAATAATCGTCAGGCTATCGGCAAAAACCAACCGTCCTAGATCAATCTCGATTTCCCAGTTGCGCAGACCGTCGATATGGAAGTCTCCGGGGCGAGTCACGCGATTCGCAAAACTGACCGGCGTGTTTGGCTCCCAAAAGGTACTTAAGTCGCCATCGACGATATTGTTGGCCAAGACATCGTTAGATTTGGCCGTCGCACCCCCGGAGACTAGATCGCCACCAGCGCGGACCAAATCGGGATAGGTGAAATCGACAGCCGTCGGGGCCACGTTGATATTGCGGCGAAAGAAAGTCGGCCGCAGTCCATCGGCCTCTACCTGAAAAATATCCGCATCGCGGATTGGCACATTCAATTGGGAGACCAAGTCGTTCTGATAAATCCAGTTTTCCCAGTGAGAGGCCCGATCCACGCGAATCGAATTGCCGAAAAGTCTATAGGCATCCGTTTGGGCCACACAGAAGCTAGGCAGAGATAATGCGGCTAAGAGAGCCATCTTCCACTTTAGCAATCGTTTCATAGCATTTCTTTTCTTTCCGCACTTTATACTAACTGACCTTACGCAGAGACTCTGTATCTTGTAATTGACTCGAAACAGTATATACAGGTACTAGCATATTTCGTACCACACAGCAGATTCCGCACAAAAAATCCTTTAGGATGTGTCCTAAAGGATTGGAAAAAATAGTCTTATATAGCGTGAAACTTCTTTTTATGAGGCGTGCCGTCCGTCCTCTTTACAAGTTGATCTAAAAAATTCCGTATTAAATACGACTTTTTCCGTATTAAATACGATTCTCTTCGTATTAAATACGACTTTTCACCAACAGCGCAATAGTCTGCGACTTCCCCCTCTAAGACCTTTTCTTCGGTCGTTGCAACCCGAACACGCGCATGCGTGAACGCAGTCGCTCTGGGTTCATGCCCAACAAGCGCGCCGCGCCCCGCTCTCCATAGATCCTCCCCTCGGAGGCTTGGAGCGCCTCCACGATTTGCTGTTTCTCGCCTTTGAATTTGGCTTCAACCGGCGGCTCAAACGGCCCCTCTTTGGCCTCGTCTTCAGCAGCCAGCGGCACATCCTCCACCTGAATAACCTCCCCTTGGCACAGCACCACCGCCCGCCGGATCAGATGCTCCAACTCGCGCACATTCCCCGGCCACGCGTACTCCTGCAAATGCTTCACTACTCCGTCGCCCAAACCTGGCACCGGTCGCTGCAAACTTTGGGCATACCGGCGCGCAAAATGCGCAGTCAAGAGCGGAATATCCTCCCGACGCTCCCGCAGCGGCGGCAGCTTCACCGGCCACGCGCTCAAGCGGTAAAACAGATCTTCCCGGAACGTCCCCGCCTCAATGGCCTCTTTCAGATCCTTGTTGGTCGCCGCAATCACCCGCACATCCACTGGGATGGACTGCTCGCCACCGACGCGAGTCAGGTAGCGATTCTCCAGAATGCGGAGCAGTGCCCGTTGGGCTTCCAATGGCAGATCGCCGATTTCATCGAGGAACAAGGTGCCGTAGTTAGCTCGTTCAAAACAGCCGATATGCCGCTTCACAGCACCAGTAAAGGCCCCCCGCTCGTGGCCGAACAACTCGCTTTCGATCAACCCGGCGGGCAGGGAGCCGCAATTGAGCGCGACAAAAGGCTGCCCTCGGCGCCGGCTCAGACTGTGGATCCTCTGGGCGAGTACGCCCTTGCCAACACCGGTCTCACCCATCACCAGCATCGTCATATCAGTCTCGGCCATCTGTGCGACCTCTCCTAAGAGCTGGGTCATGGCTTGGCTCTGACTGAGAAAGTCCTGATCCGCATCCTGCAGCATGTGTTCTAAGCGCTGAAGGCGTACGCTCTTCTCGTCGGGGAACACCTGCACGTCAAGGCTGACGACTTCTGACATGAGGCCATCCCGATCTAAAGCCCGCACCTCAAAGTGGAACTGGCCGGCCGGTACGCGGTTATACGACACTCTATTGGAAGACGTGAACGCACTCCACTCTTCCGCCGGGCCGTGGCCGACGAGCCGATGGCTGTAGCGCATCTGCTCAGCCCCACTTCGGAAGCTGAGACCCTGGAAATGGAACTGAATCTCGGGCGTGCTATCTGGACAGGACACAGCTTGGGGCATCTCCAACAGACGCCCCGCCATGACTTGGCGGATCACGATACCCGGGGGCGTATCGCCAGGCTGGTACGCAATCAACCCCGCCCTCGTCCCAAACCACAACCGGCCCCGGCTATCGCGCAAAATGGCCTCGACGATATTCTCTAAGGTGGACTTACCTAAACGGATGCTCTGAAACACTCGACCATCGTACTTCAGCACACCCCCACCGCTCGTCCCAATCCACAGACACTCCTGCTGCGGGTCAGCTACCAAGGCCATAACGCCATTGACGGACAGATCGCCTTGGTCTGCCGTAAACCGACGCACCTGTTGGGCGCGGTAGTCAAAGGCGAAAAGGCCGTTGGCCGTCCCGATCCAAAGCGTGCCCTCGTAGTCGCACAACGCACTCACATAGCCGACGGTTTCTATCCCGGCTATGTCAGACGCGTGGAAATGGCCGCCTTTGTTGCAATAGTGCAGAGCCGGCGTTTCCCCATAGCTACCGACCCACAAGGTACCTTCGCTATCCTGCAACGCGATTCGGCAATTAGTAGGCCCCTGCTTCTCCGCTATAAAACGGTCGTCTTCTATTCTTCCAAAGCATCCCCCGGTAGTGCCGACCCTCATGCGCCCGTCTTGGTCTGGGTACAGGATGATTTCTTCGGCGTTTTGGTTTTTTGCCACTTCGATCACTTGGGCCTCTTTCCCCACCCCTTTAATTACTTCGTTCTCCGAGCTCCCGCGCCAGACTTCCCCCGCGCGGTCTATCGCCAACTCCGAAATCTTGTTCCCGGTCTCCACCGGGCGAATCCTGCCATCTTCAAGACAGGCTAGCCCCCCCATCGTGCCGATCCAGACCCGGCCTTGGTGGTCTTCGCTGAGTTGTTGGACCTCGCGGTCAGGTAGGCCGTCGTCTTCGGTGTATAGCTGAACACTGACCGGATCGCAAAAAACCAGCCCGCCGCTCCAAAGCCCCACCCAGATATTTCCTTCGCGGTCCTCGTATGTCAGCCGCGCATCCGAAAAGTGAATATCCGGCAAGCCAGCCGAAAAAAGATGCCACTCCTCTCCATCGTATACTAGCACGCCCCGGCGAGTCATCCACAGCCAGCCTCTATCGTCCAAGCGCACATGGCGCGTGCCGTGATTTACGGCCTCCGTCCCTTCGATAGCTGCGTCTGCCTTGATGAAGTCGAGCTGTTGGCTATCTGGATCGTAGCGGCCTATAACGGCTTCGGTACCAACGTAGCGAAAAGCGATCCACAGAAGGCCGGAGGTATCTTGGGCGAATTTCCACGGCCACTGCATCGCGCCGTTCCCCGCACTCAAGTGCCGACCGTCTAGGCTGATAACTCCTCGCACCATCGTCGCCAGCCACGTCGTACCCGCCGCGTCGGTCGCCATGTCGAACACCCGCCCTATGGACTGACCCGCAATTTCTGTCACGCGCTCCACGCACCGCCCCTCTGCGAACCAGCCCATTCCTGCGCCGGTCAGAACCCGCATCGAGCCATCGGCCTGCGGTTGCAGGCTCACTATGTCGTTGGAGGGCAGCCCATGCTCGGTGGTGTACACCTGAAAACCACGCCCGTCGTATGCAGCTAGTCCACCTCCCAGCGTACCAAAGAGCAATCGCCCGTCTTGGTCCTCGGCAATAGTCATTACCGTGAGACTAGGTAGCCCGTCCGACAGGCCAAAGGTATCGAAATGCGCTCCGTCGAACCGACTTACACCGCCATCGGCCGTGGCGATCCACAGCAGGCCGCGCTGATCTTGGTAGATGTCTTCCACCTGCATTCCGGCCAGCCCGTCGAAGACGGTGTACTGGTGCCCTAGGATGCGATCAAAAGGGCTCCTCTGTCTTGGGGTTCTTGCGGGTCCGCTCGCGTCGTTCACCTACGCCTTCTCTTTTCTAAAATTGATCGTTCACCAAGCGAGCGATCCTTGTAACGCGACCTCTTGCTCGCCAGAGACGATTTCCCCGAGCCGATAGGCCCGGCAGTCTTGGGCTGCTAAGTGAGCCAGCACCTGTTCCATGGCCTCAGGCGCGACCACCAGCACCATGCCCACACCCATGTTAAACGTGCGCAGCATATCCGCCTCCTCTAAGTCGCCTTCTGAGCGCAAGGTGCGGAAGACCGGCGGGATCTGCAGAGCCGCCAAGTCGAGTTGAGCGTCGAGGCCCGGCGGCAAGATGCGGCTGAGGTTGTCGCGGAGGCCGCCGCCGGTGATGTGGGCCATACCGTGGAGGCCGGGGTCGGTGAAAAGACCGCGCACAGCCTGCAAGTAACAGGTATGGGGCTTGAGCACCGCTTCGAGGAAGGATTCGCCAGCTACGTCTGTGGTGAGCAGATCAGGCTGCCGGTCTAAAAGCGCACGGACCAGCGTGTAGCCGTTGGTGTGCAAGCCGTTGGAAGCGAGCGCCACAACCTGATCGCCCGCCTCAATCTCCTGGCCGTCGATGATGTTGTCCTTATCGACCACGCCGATGACGCTGGCAGTCAGCACGTAGAGACCGTCGGGGACCACGCCGGGCTGCACCGAAGTCTCGCCGCCGGTCAGGGTGCAGCCCTGTTGGCGACAGGCGTCGGCCAAGGCTTCGACAAGGTCGTTGACAATGGCTCCATCCATCGCGCCGCATACGATGACGTCCTGGATCGAAATCGGCTCGGCACCCATGACGATGATGTCGTCGATAAGGTGGTGGACCATGTCGTAGCACACCCCGCGATGGCGGCCGTGGGCAAAGGCCAACTTTTGCTTAGATCCAGGCTCCTCGCTCTTGTGGACCAGCACCGGGTGTGCGTAGCCGGGGAAGCGGGCGTCGAGCAGGGTGGCGAATGCGCCAATTCGGTTGAGCACGCGCGGGTCTGCGGTTTCCATGCTCGTGGCCATGGCGCGCTTGGCCGCATCGGTTTGGTCTATATCGACACCCGTGCTGGCATAGGAGAGGCGTTGGCTCATGAAGTTCCTTTCTGTTCCATTAGCTCGGGAATCAACTCGACGCCCAACCCCGGGCCGGACAGAGCGTTCAGGCAGCCCTGCTGATAGGTCAAGCGCGGCGCAACCACATCGCTCGCCAACAGGCCCGGGCCGACCAAATCCGATGGCGCACAAACGGCTTTAGTGGCCACGCCTAAGTGTACGGCTGCAGCCGTGCCAATGCCGAGCTCGACCGTGCTACCGAGCAAGACGGGGACGCCAGCGGCCGCGGCAAGCTGGCTCAGCCGCTGGGCGCGGTGCAGGCTGCCGGCTTGGACGGGCGCGACGTTAAAGGCATCCACGGCCCGGTGGTGCAAAAGAGCGAGGGCAAACGAGTCGTCAAAGTCGGCGACGTGTTCGATAAGGGCCGCGGGCACGGCTGCGCGCACTCTCGCCAAGGCCAAGGCGGCGGCGTCTGGGTCGGCATTGACCCGTTCGGGATGGTCCTTGGCTATCTTGCGCGCGACGCATTGGATCGGCGTCTCAACCGCATCCACGCCTAGCGCGGCTAGCTCGCGGATCCGCTCAATGGCCTCTTCTTCTTCCCACGCACCCGAAGCATCGGCCTTGAGGTACGCATCCGGGCCGACGATCCGGCGGCAGACGCGGACGCGCTCGCAGTCGAGGTCAAAGTCGGCCCCCACCTTGAGCTTGAAGGCCGTAAAGCCCGCATCGACCTTTTCCTGAATTTCCTCTGCCAGCTCTTCGGCACTGCGGATGTACGCGACCCAAGAGATGGGTAGCGCGTCCCGGTACTGGCCGCCTAAAAGCGCGTGAGCCGGGGCGTTGTAGTACTTACCCGCGAGATCGATCAAAGCCATTTCCACGGCTGCACTAACGAGTCGGCGGAATTCCGGGTGGTAACTAGCGGGCAACGCCTCGGCGACGCGTTCCCAAGCGACGAGGCGTTTACACGGGTCGGCACCGGCCAGCAGAGGCGTCAAGGTCTCGCACAAGCTCTCCGGCGACGGCGCTTGCCACGCATCCTCTAGATCCGAGATTTCGCCGAGGCCGCGCAGGCCGGTATTGGTCTCAAGTTCTAACAGATAGTAGCACGAGGCATTCTTGCTGTGGCCGCCCGTGGCGGCTACGCGAGTGTGGTACACGCGGGGGACGGCGACCGAGTAGATGCGGATGTGGCAAATGTGCATAAGGCTATCCGGGGAAGGGTGACTGGCCGGATTGTACGGCTGGCCTTCAGTGCAGTCAACCGTATATTATTCGGCATTTTAATAGGAATGCCTGATGGCGGCCACGGAAGATATCCTCGTGCTGAGCGCAACGGCCTTTGAGCAGCATGCCCTAAGGGAGGCCGTGGCCGAGCGCGTGCAGCACAAAGTCGCCGAGCGCGAATGGGTGAGCGGAAAAATTGGCTCACAGCCGGTGACTTTGGTGGCGACCGGAATCGGCGCGGTGAACACAGCACATGCGCTCACCTGCTACTTGCAGGCACAGCGGCCGCGGCGAGTCGTACAAATCGGCGTGGGCGGGGCTTACCCAGAAAGCGGGGCAAGCGTCGGGGACTTGGCCTTGGCCAGCGAGGAATACTACGGAGATCTGGGGGTGCGGACGCCGGACGGCTGGCAGGGCGCAGAACTGATCGGCATTCCGGTGCTGGAGAAAAGGCGCTCTTACTACAATTGCTTCCCCATCGACGAGCAGTGGGTGCAGCGGGCGGCCGCGGCTTTGCCCGAAGCCCACATCGGCCCCTTCGTCACCGTGCAGGAATGCTCGGGAATTGACGAATTGGGGCTGGAAAGAGGGCGGCGCTTTGGGGCCTTGTGCGAAAACATGGAGGGCGCGGCCGCCGCGCACATCTGCGCCCTGTACGAAGTGCCTTTTGCCGAACTGCGCGCCATGAGCAACATCGTCGAGCAGCGTGCACGGGAGCAATGGGATTTGCCAGGAGCCGCCGCTAGGGCGCAGACCGCGGCTCAGAAGCTCTTGGAGGAGGGGCTATGCGCATAACCTTGGGCTATTCGCCCTGTCCCAACGATACGTTTGTCTTTTGCGGCTTGGTCCACGGGCATATCGCCGACGCACCCGAATGCGAAGAGGTGCTGGCGGACATCGAGACGCTCAATGAGATGGCTCTGCAAGGGCAACTCGACGCGACCAAAATATCCTTCCACGCACTGGCCCACCTGCGGGAAGAGTACTGCCTTCTGCACTCGGGTGGTGCCTTGGGAAGGGGATGCGGGCCGCTATTGGTAGCGCGGGAAGACCTAGCACTGGAAGACCTGAAGCACAAGCGGATCGCCATTCCCGGGCGGCTGACCACCGCAGCCCTGTTGCTGAGGCTCTTTGACCCCAGCATTGAGCAGCTAGCGGTCATGCCTTTCGACCAGATCGTCGGCGCGACCGCGCAAGGCGTAGTCGATGCGGGCGTCATCATCCACGAGAGCCGCTTCACCTATGCCCAACACGGGCTAGCAGCGATCATCGACTTGGGCCAGTGGTGGGAGGAAAGCACCGGGCATCCAATCCCCCTCGGCGGCATCCTCGCGCGGCGCAGCCTCGGGGCCGAACTCATCGGCCAGCTCGACCGCGCGCTCGTGCAGAGCGTAGAGTTCGCCTATGCCCACCCGGACGCGGTGCGAGGCTACATCCGCCAGCACGCCCAAGAAATGGACGAAAGCGTCATGCAGGCACATATCGACCTGTACGTCAATCCACACACGTTCGACTACGGAGCGGACGGCGAGGCCGCCATATTCGACCTGATCGAGCGGGCCGAGCGGGCCGGCATCGCGCCCAAGTCCGATGCGCCGCTCTTTATTTCGTAACTGACGTTACGCACCCGGGTAGGGGGCGGTTTCAAACCGCCCCCTACCTTAAACAATCTCCAAGGAGCAATACGCGTGAAACTAGTGCAATTCATCGAGCCGGGCGACGGCATGCGCTTGGGCCTCGTCATCGGCGACGAGGTCTTAGACCTGACGGGCGCAGACCAAGGGCCGCGCACCGTACATCAACTCTACTACGACGGCGGTGGCGACGAGATTGGGTTAGTAGCCGCCGCTCAGAATCTGCAAAAACAAGCTGCACGCCGCCTATCGCTAGACGCGCTGTTGGCCAACCGCAGCACCCGCGACCCGTACCTCACCAAGCCAGTTAGCGGCCCACCCGGCCATCCCCACGCCCTGCGCGTGTGGTTAGCTGGCGTCACCCACGAAGTCAGCGCCAAGTTGCGCGAGATCGAAGCACAGCAGGCCACTGGCGAGGCCATCAACGTGTACGACCAGAAATACCGCGAAGTATCCGGCGGTGGGCGACCCGAGCTGTTCGCCAAGGGCGAGCCAGACGCCGTCGTCGGTCACGGCCAACCCATCACCCGACCCGCCGACACCCAGCGCTTAGTGCCCGAGACCGAGCTGGTGTCAGTCTATGGCCTGACGCGCCAAGGCCGCTTAGAGCGGCTGGGCTACACCGGCGGCAACGACGCCACCGACAACGGAATCGAAGCCGCCAATCCCCTCAACTTGCCCCAAGCCAAAAACTGGGCCGGTGGTTGCGCTTCCCTAGGGCCGGTGTTGATTACAGCCGACGAGTACGACGACTCCGAGGTCGAGGTCTCGTGCCGCATCTTGCGCGACGGACAATCCATAGCCTACAAGAAGGGCCCGACCGGCCAGAACAACCTGAACATGCCCGGGCGGCTCCTGCACTTAGAGCGCCATCTTTTCAGTCGGCTGCCCCTAGAGCCGCGCACCCTGATGGCGTTTTACTGGGGGACGCCCATCGTCTTTGCCGAGGCGGATTTGGCGACGGGGCTTTTGGACGGAGACGTGATGCAGTTGACCTTTTCCGGCGGAATCGGGGTTTTGGAAAATCCCGTGGTGCCGCTCAAAGAGCCAACGCAGCTACAGGGATTAGGAGGATAGCGGCGGCAAGTATTGATCGAGCGCCCCTCGCCTCGGATCGAAGTCCGTCGGGTAATTCCACGAGGCGTCGTGCTTGTACATCACGTCCCGGATTAAGCGGCGGCGGTAGAGGCTGTCGAGGTTGTCGGCGGCCATTTTATCGGGGTCGAAGCGGTCTAAAATCAGCTCGCGTAGACGCGTTTCAGTTGCGGCGTGCTCGGCTGTGCCAGCAAGATTATTCCACTCGCCGGGATCGCTCTCCAAGTCAAAAAGCTGCGCTTGGTGGCCGTGGATGTAATTGTATTTGAACCGGCCCTCGCGGACCATGATGCAGGGTGCGCCCACCGCCTCGTGGGCTTGGGCGAAGATGTGGCGGTCGGCTTGTTGGCCTTCAATGATCGGCAACAGACTGGTGCCATCGTGGGGCAAGCTCGCCTCGGCACCGGCCAACTCGCAAAAGGTCGGCAGCAGATCGAGAAGCGATGTCGGCGTCTCGACAGTGGTGTCAGCCTTCCACTGGTCGGGGAAGCGAACGATGAGGGGGACGCGGCACGACCACTCGTAAAAGCAGCGCTTCTGCACCATCTCCTTTTCGCACAGCATGTCGCCGTGGTCGGAGGTAAAAACCACAACCGTATTGTCGAGCAGGCCCGTTTCCTCCAGCGTTGCCAGCAGGCCGCCGACCTTGTCGTCGAGGTACGTCACCAAGCCGTAGTACGCGCGGCGCAGGCGGCGCAGACTCTCGGGATCGCGCAAGTTGAAGCGGCGGATGCCGTGGTAGGCATTGAGCCAGCGATCCATCGCCGAATAGGACTCATCGAGATGGTCGGGAAATTCGGGGATGGCGATCTCAGCGTCTGCATAGCGGTCCCAGTACGCCTGTGGCGGGTGGAACGGCTCGTGCGGGTGGTGGAAGGAGGCGCAGAGCAAGAAGGGGGTATCGCCGCGTTGGGCGCGCAGGTATTCAACGGCGCGGAAGTGCGTCTCTTCGTCGTAGCTGAGGGCGTTGTGCCAGAAGTTGACGCGCACGGCTTGGCCAGTGTAGCCGCCGGCGTTGTACGCGGGACGGTTGCCCATGACCTCTTCGTAGTCCTCCCCCTTCGTCTCCTTGATACGGATCCACTCTTCCTTGACCCACGAAAAGTCGGGCGGGTAGATGTCGGTCGTCAGCCGACGGTGGAAGCCGTGTACCTGATCGGGGCCGACGAAGTGCATCTTGCCCGAAAGCACGGTGTCGTAGCCCGCGTTGCTGAGATAGTGAGCGTACGACGGCACGTCCGCGGCCAAGAGCGCCCCGTTGTCCCAAGCACCAATCTCCGAGGCATGGCGTCCGCTGGTGATGCAGGCGCGGCCTGGCGCGCACAAAGGGAACGGAGTATAGGCCGAGTCAAAGCGAACGCCTTCGGCAACGAGGCGATTCAAATGCGGCGTTTGGACGACTGGATGTCCGTACGCACCGGTCAGGGCGGCGATGAGCTGGTCGGACATTATGAAGAGGATATTGGGGCGGTCAGGCATGGTTTGAGCTTTCGGTGAAAGGGTTTTTATAGGGATTCCTTTACGTAGGCGACCGAGCGTTCAAACTGCTCCAGTTCATAAGCAACCCGCACGTCCGCACTCTCGCCGCGCTCGTGCGGTGTCTGCCAATCGTCGGGATCGTCAGCCGCCTGATGCAGGGTGCGGATGGCATTTATGATCTCGTGAAGGGGTCGCTCGGGAAAAGTCGCCCACCAGTCCTCTTCCAACAGGCGAATGTGCCGGGCGGCGCTCGCGCCGAGTTCAATGCAGCCTTGAATATGCGGCACCTCGCGGTCGAATAACGCAATGATCTCCAGCCAATCGACGACCCCGTCGCCAATGGCACAGCGCTTGAGGCGATAGCCCGAGGGCGTGGGGTGGACCGTGTAGTCCTTGATGTGGACGTGCTTGATAATCGGCAAGATGCGCTCGGCAAACGCTAGGGAATGCTCGCCGACGGCAAAGGCATTGCCTACATCCATAGTGACGCCCAGTTGCGGACTGCCGACCTTTTCGCACAGCGACAGCAATTCCCACGAACTCAAATCCTGATGGTTTTCAATGCCCACTGGGATGCCGTATTCCTCGGCGAGCGGCATGACTTCCTTGAAGGGCTGCACCAAGGCTTCAATGTAGTCCCGCATCCCCTCGGCACCATACTTGGTGCGGTTGCCTTCGAGGAGGCGACTGACGGTCGTGCGCACGGCGCGGGCACCAGTTTGGTGCGCCGTCTTAATGGCTTGGCGCAGCGGCGCGATGTCTTCTGCATAGTTGTCGCCGCCCGTGTCCAAAAACAGGTCGAGGCCAGCGCGCGTCTCGGCAAAAACCGCCCGCTCCTCGGGCGAGCAGTCGCCCAGCCATTGGGACGCAAATTCGACGCTGTGGAGACCGTTGTCGCGAGCTAGGCGCGTCAAGCCCTCGGGGGTGTGAGGATCAATGGCGCGGTTAGCTTCTTTGTGAGCGCCGGTAAAGCTCCAAGCGCAGAGTCCGATGTTCACAGCATTCCTCTTTTGATTGGGTGCAGCTTATAACTTCGCCTGCAAGTAGGACACCACTTCGTCGTCTTTCACGTTTTCGCTCGATCCATCGCGCATGTCCTTTACCTGCCAGACGCCCTTCGCCAATTCATCCGGGCCGCCAATCAGGGCGATGGGAAAGCCCTTGCGGTCGGCGTATTTGAGCTGCCGACCCATGCCCTTGGCCTCTGGATACAGTTCAGTGCGGAGGCCAGCTTGACGCAGGCGGCGCGCGAGGGCGATGTAGGACGGTAGGGCTTCGGCGGAGAATTGGACGATGAAGACGTCAGCCGATGTAGCGGCGTCCTGCAAAAGCCCCAATTCCTCCATCGCGGCCATCAGCCGGTCTAAACCCAGAGAAGCCCCGACGCCGGGCAAGTGCTGCTTGGTGTAGAGGCCGGCCAAATCGTCGTAGCGCCCGCCGCTACAGACCGAGCCGATCGCTGGCAAATCGCCGAGCAAGGTCTCATAGACGGTGCCAGTGTAGTAATCGAGACCACGAGCAATGGACAGATCAATCGCCAAGCGATCTTGGGGAAAGCCGGCCCCCGCAAAGGCGTCCACGAGCTGGCGCAAATTGGCGATCCCCTCGGCAACGCGGTCGTTGTCGCCGCAGGAACGTTCGATCTGATCGAGAATCTCGGCATTCGCACCCGCAGTCTGCACCGTCGCCAAGATGTTCTTGGCCTGTTCACCGGAGATCGCATCCATCTCGCTCATCTCAGCGGCGACTTTTTCCGCGCCGATTTTTTGCAACTTGTCGAGGGCGCGAAGGATAGCTGCCGACGCCTCGGCCAAGCCGAGCGATTCGAGCAGACCGTTGAGGATCAGACGATTGTTGACGTGGATAGCAAAACGCTCAAATCCCAGAGCCGCGAGCAAGTCGTGGATAACGAGCACCGTTTCAATATCCGCAGCATTCGCGTCAGTGCCGATGGTGTCAAAGTCGCACTGGTAGAACTCGCGATAGCGCCCGTGCTGGGTATTCTCGCCGCGCCAGACCGGACCGATGTGGTAGCGCTTGAAAGGAGTGCCGAGTTGGCCAATGTGCTGGGCGGCAAAGCGGGCAAAAGGCACGGTCAGGTCAAAGCGCAGCGCCACGTCGCGGCCCCCGTGATCCGCAAAGCGATACATCTGCTTGTCACTCTCGTCGCCGCCTTTGCCAGTCAGTATCTCGCTGTATTCAAGCGCGGGCGTGTCGATGGGAGCGAAGCCATAAGAGCGGAAAACCGCGCGGGCCTTGTCGATCAGTTCCTCGCGCGGCATGGCCAAGGCCGGCGGAAAGTCGCGGAAGCCCTTGAGGGTCCGCGGCGGAATCAGTTCTCTTTTGTTGGACATAGAATTACCAATTAGTGAATGAGCCGTCTTCGCGGCGCAGGATCGGGCCGCCGAGCCATTTAAACTCGTAGTGCTCGGCCGCTTCATCGTTGAATTCTATTCCCAAACCGGGGATCTCCGGCGGCAACAAACAACCCGCCTCATAGGGCAGTTGCACCGGAAATAGATCCTCCATCACGGTATGGCCGACGAGGCCGCCTTCCTGCACGGCGAAATTATCGCAGGCAATGTCGAGGTGGGCGCAGGCGGCAGCCGAGACCGGGCCGAGGGGATTGTGCGGGACGATCTTGATGTAGTGGGTCTCGCACCAGTTGGCCACTTTGCGCGCCTCAGTCAGCCCGCCGACGATGCACAGGTCAATCCGCGCATAGTCCATCAGTTCCTCTTCGATCATCTGTCGGAATTCCCACTTAGTCGCATAGTGCTCGCCGACAGCCAGCGGACAACTCACGTGATGGCGCACTTGGCGATAGCTCTGAGGGTTTTCGCAGCGCAGCGGATCCTCGATAAAGAAAGGATCGTACTCCTCAAGCTGGCGGCCGAGGCGGATGGTATCGGGCGGGTCGAGGCGGGTGTGGACGTCAATGCAGATTTCGATTTCCGGCCCGACGGCTTCGCGCGCAGCGGCAAAGTGAGCGATTGAATCGCGGACAGCCGTACGCGGTTCGAGAATCCCATCGCGGTCAAAGACCGACATCCGCAGGTACTTCCAGCCCTCGGCGACTCGTTCCTGAGCCGCGCGAGCCGTGTCCGCGGGCGTCTTGCCGCCAATGCCCGTGTAGCAGAAGACGCGCTCGCGCATCTTGCCGCCTAAGAGCATGTACACGGGCTGCCCAAGCGCCTTGCCCTTGATGTCCCACAGCGCAATGTCAATGGCCGACATGGCAGCCGCGTTGATCCGACCGCCGGGAAAGAAATCGACGCGGAACAGCAGTTGCCAAATGTATTCGGTGTTAAGCGGATCCAGGCCGATGATGTGGCGCTTCATATGTTCGATAGCGCCAACGCCGGCCTGCTCCTTCCAAGTAATGCCGAATTCGCCGACGCCGTACAAGCCAGCATCGGTCTCGACCTTGACGAAGAGGTAATTGCGCGATCCGTGGCAGACGGGAAAGGTTTTGACATCGGTAATTTTCATAGAGAATCTCCTTTGGTAGCTCCATAATATCAGGCCGCAACTAGCCCAAAGCAAAGACGATCTCGCCGATGACAATGGCAACAAGTCCCAAGAACATGCCGACTTTGAGCAAGCGGCCGAGGCGGTCGTCGGCCAACACAGCGCGTTGGCGATACAATTGCCAGAGGACGTAGCCGACCAAGGCGTGGACCGGCAGCAACGCGAGCGCGTAGAGCGCGCCGTAGATGTCCGCGAAAAACGGCATCCAAGTAAACCCTACCAATAGCAAGTACACGAGGGCCGCCAGCACCCCAGCTTGGGTCTGCCCCCAACACAGAGGCAAGGTCCGATCACCGCGGATCTGATCCCCAGCCACGTCCTCGATGTCCTTGACGATTTCCCGCCCCAAGTGAAAGAGAAAAGCAAAGAGCGCCGGAATCCACGAGCGCCCGATATCGCCAGCGGCCAAGGCTCCATAGGGAAAGGCGATAGCCCCGACAACGGCGACGAGCACATTGCCCCACAGTAGGCTGTATTTTAAGGAGATGCTATAGATGGCGAGCAAGACAACAACGACTAGGGCGATCAACCCGTGCCAAAGGCTGATCCAAAACGCGAGCACGCAGCCGGCTAAGGCGAGGAGCAGACTTTCTATTCGAGCTGCATTCGGGCTGAGGCGGCCAGAAGGCAAAGGGCGTAGCGGGCGGTTGATGCGGTCAACGTCGATGTCCATCAAATCGTTGAAAGCATTGCCAGCACCGTTAATTAACGCAGCAGAAAGAGCGGCGAGCAAAATAGCGGGCCAAGTAGGAGCCTGATCTGCGGTCAAAGCGCCAATACCGACCGAGAGAGCGGTGATCAGGCCGTTGAGTGGCCGGGGCAGGAGGAAAAACGCGCTGAGTTGCGACAAGGGTTTCCGTTTTTGTGATTAAAAGTTCATATAAAAGCAAAGCAAAAAAATCACCGCCAAGAGACTTTGTGCACCCAAAGCCCACAGATAAATTGCTCTTGACAGGTACTAACGTGCAAAGTACGTTCCCTAACGTTTTGTTTCTCAACAAGTAAGCTAGCCATGAACACAGTTAAAGGGGCGTTGTGCGCCTCTCTTTTTTTTATAAGCTCTGCCTTGGCCAATCCACCCTTGGTCGGCGTGTCTTGGCAGACATCAAGCGAACTAACCGCAATCGCCGCGCTAAGCGAGCAGGTGCGCTACGTAGCGCGGGGTATAGCTTTTGTCGAGGCCAGCGAAAGCGCGGTCGAGGAATTCACCAAGCGGGGATTTGCCATCCTCTGCCTCGACCGGCCGCGAGCGGGCGACCGCTATTTTGTCGCCGATCACCTCCATTTTCCCCTGCCCCAAGGCGTTGAGTTGGTCTTTGATGGAGGGGGCGAATGGGCGCTCTTGCGGATGGGGCCGACCGCGCGCTTGCACGAAGCACCCCACTTCCTCTGGCCGCTGCCTGACAACTACAGCCTAAAAGGGTGGTTAGGCGTGTCGAGGCGCGCGCCCAAAGCCCTGCAAACGGCTTCGCCAGCGGTAGCCGCCCTCATCGAGGAAGTCGCAGCCCAGCGCTTGCAAACCCACGTCGAAGTCCTCGCCCTGAAAGACCCGGCCTTGGGCAGCGTCCCCGGCAACATGCGCAGCCGCTTTACCGTGCATCCAGAGATCCTCGAATCAACCGAGTACATCCGCTCGCAACTGGCCGCTGCCCTTGGCGACAGAGCAGTCAAACTACATTCCTTTCCCATTGACTCGTGGCGTGTCACCTCCCACACCTCGCGGCGTGGTAACCCAACACATGCACCGACCGACACCACCGCGTACAACGTCATCGCCACCCTGCCGGGCACCGATCCAGCAGCCGGGTACTACATCATCTGCGCTCATTACGACGCCACAGGTGTGCGCTCGGAAGGCGGCTGGGACTGGCAACGCGACCCAGCACCCGGTGCCGACGACAACGCCAGCGGCGTGGCCTTGGTCTTGGAGAGCGCTAGGCTGCTAGCCGGACAGCAATTCCCTTGGTCCATCCGCTTTATCGCCTGGTCGGGCGAGGAATTGGGGCTGCTGGGCAGCCAAGCGTACGCGGATTTGGCGGCCGAGCGCGACGACAAAATTCTCGGCGTCCTCAACTTCGACATGATCGGCTTCAACGACCTGCAACAGCGGCTGGAGCTGGTGACGAATCCCGGTTCGCAGTGGCTGGCCAACGAGATGGTAGCCGCGGCTGAGCGCTACGGAATCGGTCTGGCTATTGACGTGCTCGAAGACTCAGGCTCGCGCATCAGCGACCACGCGCCGTTTTGGAGACAGGGCTACGACGCGATCGTCGGTATTGAAAACCACCTGCCCGCGGACCCGACGACCTATGGAGTGCGCGAGGGGGTCTATCGGATCAACTCGCAGTACCACACGGTCGTCGATTTGCCCGACAGCCTCAACTGGGAGCTGATACGCCGCATCACCCAGCTAGCCGTGGCGACCTTGGCCCAGTACGGGTTAGGGGAAGGCATGCCGAACCTAGCCGTTTTCACTGGCGACCTGCACAGCGTCCGTGACGACGATCTCCGCGTCCGCGTCAGCAACATCGGGCTGGGCGCGGTCGCCAGCAGTTTCTCAGTGCAGGTCTCGCGATGCGCGCTGGACTCCAGCCGGTGCGAGGTCATCCACCGGGAACAGGCCCCAGAGGGATTGACTCCGGGTGCGAGCGCAGAATTGCACATCCCTTGGCAGCGATTTGGCGAGATGGTCTTTCTGATCGAAGTCGATGCCGAAGGGCAAATCAACGAGGTCAACGAGGCCGACAACCGCGTCTTTCAGCGCCTGCGCCTAGTACCGCAGTCGAAGATCGCGGTCTTTCCCAATCCCTTCCTCATTGGCAACGGCAGCGTGCTCCGCTTCAGCGGCGTGCCCCTCAAGTCCTCGGTGCAGGTCTTTGGCCCGGCCGGCGATTTAATGTGGGAAGCAATTGAAGACGACAACGCGCAACGCCGCTTGGGGGCCGAGGCCAACGAGGTGTTGTGGCACGGGGTCAACCACACCAATATACCGGTCGGCAACGGCGTCTATATCTATACGATCCACTCCCCTGAAGGCACTCTACTCGCAAGAGACAAAATCGCGGTCGTGCGCTAAAAACACACTTTTGGTGTTGAATGAAGAGGAACTTGTGATTCGCGCAATTTTGTGGGACAACGATGGTGTGCTGGTGGATACCGAGGGGCTGTACTTTCAGGCGGGACGGGAGGTTTTGGTAACACAGGGTGTTGAACTGACGCAGGAGGATTTTGTTGAGCAGTCGTTGCAAAAGGGGCAAAGTGTATTCGACCTATTGCCCAACCAAGATGCTGAATTAATTGATCGATTGCGCTTGCAGCGCAATGCGCGCTACAGTGCGTTGTTGCGGGAGCGCGTGCGGGTTTTGGATGGGGTCGTAGAGACGCTCAGGACATTACACGGACGAGCGCTCATGGGGGTAGTGACAGGGTCGCGGAAAGATCACTTTGACATCATTCACGCCCAGACGAATCTACTCCCGTTTTTCGAGTTTGTGGTCGCGCGGGAAGACTACAAACAAGCAAAGCCCCATCCCGATGCGTACTTGACGGCCATGCGGCTGCATGGGTTAGAACCTGAGACCTGTGTCGTCGTGGAAGATTCTGAGCGGGGATGCGCCGCCGCCGCAAAGGCCGGGTTGCGCGTGCTGGTCGTGCCGAATGAGTTATCGCAACACGGCGACTTTTCGCCTGCGTACAAAGTACTAGGATCGGTGCGCGAGGTGGTGGATGAAGTAGATCAATTGCGCTAACGGTTTTTTAGCCCAGCCATGGGATCTTCCCAACTCAGCTCCCCAACGGACAATCCACACACCGCTCCTCCGTCCCACAAAGTTCCAACTCACACGTCAGCAGCGCATCTACGTGCCGCTTCCAGTCGGCTGGATAGCGCAGCGTCCCTTCCAAGCGGAAGCCGCTGACCAAAGAGCGCAGCAGGGCAAAGCGCGTCTCGCGGTCTTCTACTTTGGCGCGCACCCGCTGGCGCGCCTCGGCCAAGCAGTCGAGGTACGCAGCAAATTCCCCAGCGAAAATCCCCTCGAGGTCTTGCCGCAAGCGGCTCGATAGCGCCGGGCTGGCGTTAGAGGTGGAGATGCTCAGCCGCAAGTGGCCCGGATGCACCAAGGCCACCATGCCGATATTGGAATAGGCCGGATTGTCGTAGGAGTTGATCAGGGCCTTGCGCGCCGTGGCAAGTTCGTACACCCGCGCCGTCAGCGCATTGTCGCGCACGGTGTTCAGCACCAAGAACACGTCATCGAGGTCGGATTCCTCAAAGCAACGTGAGTAGTGGGTAAGTCGACCAGCCGTAGCCCACTCGACGAGTGCGGCCGTCGCGCTTGGGCTTACCACCGTCAACCGCGCACCCGCGGCTAGCAAGCGCCCGGCCTTGTCCTCGGCCTCGCGCCCCCCGCCGATGACCAAGCAGGGCTGCTCCATCACGTCGAGCCCAACTTGGAAATAGGGATTGAGCAACTCGCTCACGCGCCCGAATCGCCGCTGAGGGCTGCGTAGCCTTTGTCGTCGCCAGCGCCAGACTCGACCGGAAAGCCAAGGTCTAGCCAGCCGCGCTCAGTGCGCGACCCGCCAAAACCAGCGGTGACATTGGCCACATCCGTAAAGCCAGCGGCGACGAGCGCCTCACAAGCCCGCATGGAGCGCGCGCCCGACTGACAGCCGACGAGCAACTTGGCGTCCGCGGCAAAATGGGCTTGGACGACCTGAACGAAATCGAGGTTGGGAACCATGCCCGCGGCGTGGCGTTGCATGATGGGGATGTTGAATGCGCCGGCCGGATGGCCACCCTCGTATTCGGGGATGGAGCGGACGTCGATATAGACCGCGCCCGCGTCGCCTTCAAGCAGTTCCTTCGCCTCAGTGGGACTGAGGTTTTGATAGCTCACGATGCCTCCCTTCATTTGACAATGTCCACCTTGCAGAGTTGAATAACTGTTAAGGTAATGCACTACTTTCGTCCCCTACAAGCCCACAGACCCCGGAGAAAGACGATTTTGAACGCATGGCACAACGCAGGTGTACTATTGTTAGCGGCAACTTTGGGGGCTTGCAGCGTGCAAGTGGGCGGACAAGACGAGGGCGACGACGCAGACCCAGCGGCTCAAGCCGACAGCACAGCCGCCGATAGCCTCTCCAAGCCCATAGAAGCAATACCCGTCGAAGTCGCCCTCGCCCACACGGGCGAAATTTCCGCCCATCTGGTGTTCAACTCGACCATCGAAACCGAGGCAGCCGTCGAGGTTTATCCCCAAATCAGCGGCCTCGTCAAACACCTCAGAGTCGAGGAGGGCGACCGCGTCGAAGTGGGCGATACCCTCCTCAGCATCGAGGACAAGCAGTTGCGCATCGCCGTTGAGGAAGCTCAAGCCAATTATCACTATCAGCAAACCGCCTTTAAGCGCACCGAGGCCATGTTTGAGCGCAACCTCATCAGCGACCAAGAGTTCGAGACCAACAAATACAATTTTGAACAAGCCCGTCTCCGGCTAGAGCGCGCCCGCCTAGAGCTGGAATACGCAGAAGTCATCGCGCCGTTTTCCGGCGTGCTCACCGAGCGCCACGTGCAAGTCGGCGCTCGGGTAGGGCCGAGCAGCAAGCTCTACGACCTCATCAAGCTCGACGACCTCATCGCCCGCGTCTTCGCACCCGGCCAATACCTCACCACCATCGGCAACGGCCAGCAAGCCCTTATCACTTCAGAATTTTTGCCCGACAAGAAATTCCACGGCTGGGTCAAGCGCATCAGCCCCATAGTCGATCCCAGAAGCGGCACCTTCAAGGTCACGGTGGGATTGCGCGACCGCTGGGAGTACTTGCGGCCCGGCCTCTTCGTCAACGTGCGTATCATCACCGCCACGCACACCGATGCCGTGTTGATACCCAAACAGGCGATTGTGTACGACGGCGGCGACCGATTCGTGTTCGCCGTCGTGGACACCACGGCTGCGCGGATCAAGTTGCAGCCCGGGTTCGAGGACACCGACTTTATCGAGTCGCTCGCCGGCATCGAATCCGGCACCCCGATCATCGTCGTCGGGCAAAACGGCCTCAAGGACAGCACGCGGGTGCGCATAGTCAACTCAGCCAACGACGGCTCGGCTGAGCTCGCCGAAGACGCGGGCCAAGGCTAGGCTTCGACATGAGCTCAGCCGAACGGCCCGTGCAGCAGCCCGTTAGCACATCCCGCTTCGCTATTGCAACCCGGCGGCCAGTCGCCATTCTCATGGTGGTGCTGGCCGTCTGCGTTTTCGGCTGGGTCTCCTATCAGCGGCTCTCGCTGAACCTAATGCCCGACATTTCCTACCCGACCCTGACGGTGCGCACCGAATATCCCGGCACGGCACCGGAGGAAGTCGAGACCCTGCTCTCCCGCCCCTTGGAGCAGGAACTGGGCATTGTCCCTCACCTCGTCAACATCAGCTCCATCTCCAAGGCCGGGCAGTCGGACATCATCCTCGAATTTGAGTGGGACACCGACATGAACGCGATGTCCCAGGAAATCCGCGAGAAGGCCGACCGCGTCTGGTTGCCGCAAGACGCCGAGAAACCCCTCCTGCTACGCTACGACCCCTCGCTAGACCCGATCATCCGCATCGGCCTACACGGCCCGCAAGACCTCTACGCACTGCGCTACCTCGCCGAGCACGATATCAAGCGCGAGTTGGAGGCACTGGTCGGGGTAGCAGCGGTCAAAATCAAGGGCGGCTTGGAAGAAGAGATCCACGTCGCGCTCAACGAGCGCCAGATCGCGGTGATGGGACTGGACATCAACCAGATAAACAACCGCCTAGCGCAGAACAACGTCAATTTGCCCGGCGGCAACTTGCGCGAGGGCCAAGTCGAGTACCTAATCCGCACGCTCAACGAGTTCGCCACCGTCGATGAGATCGCCGAGCTGATCGTGGCACGGCAGGGCGACGCCGATGTCTATCTGCGCGATATCGCCGAGGTAGGCCGCTCGCACAAGGACCGCGAGATCATCACCCGAGTCAACGGCCGCGAGAGCGTCGAGATCGAAATCTACAAGGAAGCTGACGCCAACATCGTCGCCGTCGCCGAAAGGGTTCGCAACGCGCTCTTCGGCTTGCCAGAGCAGCGCGCGTACGTGGAGCAGAAGACCCGCGAAGCCCAAGAAATGGCCGAGCAAAGCGAGGAGCAAAAAAGGAAAGAGCAAGAGGAGGCGCGAAAGAAGCAAGAGACTGCAAAAGCCGATTCTACAAAGAAAGAGGAAGAGCAACAAAAGGACCTACAAGCGAAGAAGCAGGAGGAGGCCCGCAAGGCGATGGAGCATTTGCGGATGACCGACTTCATCAGCCACCGCCTGCCCCCGGGAGCCAAGCTGGAGATTTTGTCCGATCAGTCGGGTTTTATCGAGAATTCGATCACCGAGGTCCAAATCAATGCGCTCATCGGCGGGACAATGGCCGTGCTAGTGCTCTTGGTGTTCTTGCGCAACGTGGTCCACACGCTGATCGTCGGCCTGACGATCCCAGTGTCGATCATGGCGACCTTCGCGCCGATGTACATGTTCGACGTGTCGCTCAACATCATGTCGCTCGGCGGCTTGGCCCTCGGGATCGGGATGCTGGTCGACAACTCGATCGTGGTGCTGGAGAGCATCTTCCGCTGTCGGGAGGAGGGCGACGATCTGGTCCAAGCCACCGTCCGCGGCACCCGCGAGGTCGGCACTGCGGTGTTGGCCTCGACGCTGACGACGATCACGGTGTTTTTTCCCATCGTCTTCGTCGAGGGCGTAGCCGGGCAGATCTTCGGCGATATGGCGCTGACGGTCGTGTTCTCGCTGTTGGCCTCGTTGGGGGTGGCGCTGTTTTTCATTCCCATGCTGGCCTCGCGCCAAATCGACCGCCAAGGCGGGTTGGCCGAGCAGATCGGTCGCAGCGACTTTCTGCGCCTCCAAGCACTGAGCCGGGCCCGCGCGGTATTAAGTGAGCCGGGGAGCCGGTGGCGCAAAGCGGCGCAGGTGGCCCTTTCGCTGCCTTACCTAGTCGGCGAAGTGCTGTTGCGGATCGGGCTGGCCGCAGCAACCCTCGTGGCGGCGGTGCTCAAAGGCGCTTTCCTCCTCGTCTCCGAACTGCTGTGGTGGCTAATCAAACCCGTCGAATACTTCTGGTTCAAGCGCGAGCGGACCTTTCAGAGTTGGTTGGGCGCTTGGGCCGCAGAAAGCCGCGTCGGCCAGTGGACCTTCTTCGAGCGCGTCTGGCCGGGCATCCTCGGCTTTGAGTCGCCGCGCATCCTCGGCGAGACCGCGCAGCGCTACTGGCACTGGGTGAACAGGTCCGAGCACTTAGCGTGGAAGATACTCAAGTCCTTGTCGCTACCGCTGGTGCTGTTCTATCTGGTGGCTATGCGCTTCGTCTTTGGCACGGTGCTCAGGCTGGTGGGCATCGTCCTGCAAGTGGTGCTGATGCTCGTCGGGCTGGTGCTGGTGCTGGCACTGTGTCTGCTGGGCATGGCGCTGATGCCGGTCTTTTTGCCCCTGCTGTTCGTTTTTGAACGCGGCTTCGGGCTGGTGCAGCAGACCTATCCGGCCCTGTTGGGCTGGGCACTCAGGCAGCGCTTGCTGATTATCGGCGGTGCCTTAGCCGCCCTATTGATCTGCTGGTACAAGCTCCTGCCCGATTTGGGCACCGAGCTGATTCCCCAGGTCCATCAAGCTGAATTCAACCTCGACCTCAGACTGCCGGTGGGGACGCCGCTAGAAGAGACCGCCGAGATCGTGCGCCAGATTGAGGGGATCGCTGGCGAACAGCCCCAAGTCGCGCGCGTGGCGACGACCGTGGGCACCGACCGGTCGGCGAGTTCCTCGGCCGAAGAAGGCGAGCACACCGCCCAAGTAACAATCCGCATGCAGGAAGGGTCCAGCGCCGCGCAAGAGGCCGCGTTGATCCGGCATCTGCGGGATCAGGTTGACGAGATCCCCGAAATCGAGGTCGAAGTCTCACACCCGGCCCTGTTCAGTTTCAAGACGCCCATCGAGGTCGAGGTTCGCGGCTACAATCTGCGCCAGTTGCGCCAGTTGAGCTTGGAAGCCGAGTCGCGGATGGCCAGCTTGCCTGGGCTAGTCGACGTCAAATCGTCGCTGCAGGCGGGCAACCCCGAGCTACAAATCAGCTACAAGCGCGACCAACTCGCGACCTACGGCCTGTCGCTGCGCAACGTCGCCGAACTGGTGCGCCACAAAGTGCAGGGCAAGGTCGCCACCGACTTTCGCCAAGACGAGCGCCAGATCGACGTACTAGTGCGGCTGCGCGAGGAGGACCGCCTCGGGCTGGATGAGCTGCGGCGGCTGGTGATCAATCCCAATGCGCCTATTCCGATTCCGCTTTCCTCGGTGGCCGATATCCGGGTCAACGAAGGGCCGAGCGAGATCCGCCGCATTGACCAACAGCGCTCCGCAGTGGTCACGGCCAATATCCAAGGCATTGATTTGGGCACGGCCTCGGGCCTGATCCACGACGAACTAGGGAGAATGGACTTCCCGATGGGCTTCGACTTTATGATCAGCGGCCAGAACGAGGAGATGGAGACTTCATTGCAAAGCCTCTACTTCGCCTTAGTGCTGGCAATCTTCCTCGTCTATGTAGTGATGGCCAGCCAGTTCGAGTCGCTAGTCCACCCCTTCGTCATTATGTTCACGGTGCCCCTCGCGCTGATCGGCGTGGTAGTGGCGCTCTATCTGGCTCAGGTAGCTCTGAGCGTAGTGGTCTTCATCGGCCTTATCATGCTGGCCGGCATCGTCGTCAACAACGCCATCGTGCTCATTGACTACATCAACACCTTGCGCCGCACCGGCATGGAAAAGACCGAGGCCATCATTCAAGCCGGTGCCGTGCGGCTGCGCCCGATCACCATGACCACGGCGACGACGGTCTTGGGGCTGTTGCCGATGGCCTTGGGGCTAGGTGAAGGAGCCGAGATCCGCACGCCGATGGCCCTGACCGTGATCGCCGGCCTCATCTCTTCTACCTTCCTCACCCTCGTGGTGATCCCGACTGTGTATTCACTGGTCGATCGCCGGGCCTAGGAGGAACCGATGGAAAAGCCAAACCAGTACCCCCTGCCGCGCTTTTCGGTCAACCGGCCGGTGACCGTGGTGATGTCGCTGGTCGCGCTGCTGGTGGTGGGCTACATCGCCTACACGCGTATCCCGCTGACGCTTTTCCCCGAAGGCTTCGACTATCCCCGGCTTTTCGCCTGGGCCAGCTATCCCAACGCTGGAGCGGTCGAAGTCGAGCAGAAAGTGGTGCGCCACCTAGAGGAGGCCGTCGCCCAAGTCAGTCGAGTCAAGAATATCCGCTCTAGCGCCTACAGTGGCGGCGGCAATGTTCGAGTCGAGTTCCAAAAGGGCACCGACCTGCAATTGGCCTTCGCCGAAATGAAAGACCGTCTCGACCGGGTGATGCCCGAACTGCCCGACGAAATCGAGCAACTGTGGGTGCGGCGCTGGGATCAAAACGACATCCCGATCATGGATGGTGCCATCATCTTTGAGACCCAACACGCCGATCCGCGCCATCTTATCGATACCTATGTGGAGCCGGCGCTGCGCCGCGTCGATGGGGTCGGCAACATTGAGCTTTGGGGCTCGCCTAGCAAACAGGTAATCGTCGAGTTGAACCGCGACAAGATGCTCAGCCACCGGATCAACGTCTTTGAGGCGCTCAACAGCCTGCGCGCCCAAAACCTCACCGTGCCCGGAGGCTGGGTGATCGAGGGTGGCAAAAAGATCTACGTGCGTTCGGTGGGCCGCTTCCAAGACGTAGCAGAGCTCGCCAACACCGTGGTCGATCCCGCACATCAGCTACGGCTGGACGACATCGCCGAGGTTTCCTATAAGCGGCCGCAGCAAGACTGGGTCAATCGCATTGACCGCAAGGAGTCGCTGGGCTTCGGCGTCACCAAGGCGTCGGGGGCCAATGTAGTTGAGGTTTCCACCGGCGTGAAGGAAGAGCTGGAAAACCTTAAAAATCACCCCAAGCTCGAAGGCTTGGATTTCAAGCTGTTCTGGAACCAAGGCGACCAAGTAATCAACTCGGTTGGCAATCTCAAAAATTCCGGCCTGTGGGGTGGGCTATTCGCGGCCATCGTGCTCTTCTTCTTTTTGCGCGCCGTGCGCATTACGCTGATCATCACTCTGGCAATCCCGCTGTCGCTTCTGACGACGAT
Source organism: Gemmatimonadota bacterium (assembly GCA_009841115.1). Classification (GTDB taxonomy): domain Bacteria; phylum Latescibacterota; class UBA2968; order UBA8231; family UBA8231. The sequence continues at coordinate 88,080 of VXML01000058.1, forward strand.
TATCGCCCTGTACTTCATAGGCTGGTCGTTAAATGTGGCGACGATGATGGGCCTAATGCTGAGCTTGGGACTGGTGGTTGACAACGCCATCGTCATCGTCGAAAACATCTACCGCAAGCGCCAGGAAGGCATCGCCCCGCGCACGGCTTCGATTGAAGGGGCTGGCGAGGTGGGACTGGCCGTGACCATGGCAACTCTGACGACGGTGGTGGTCTTCCTGCCCCTGATTCTGATGAGCGACGAGGAGATGTTTTCGTTCTGGATGCTCAGAATCGGCCTGCCGGTCATCACAGGACTAGTGGCCTCGCTGCTCATAGCCCTGATCTTTATCCCACTCGCCGCGCTCAGGCTCTCGACGAAAAAGGAGCGGGGCGAGTCGAGGATGATCCTCTGGTCCCGCAAGCACTACATGCGCTCGCTGAGCTGGGTGCTGAACAATCGTCTCGACGCCTTCGTCATCGCCTTGGTCCTTTTTGCCAGCATCAAGATCCCGATGGACGGCATGGATCGCACCGACAGTCAGGAGCGCAACGAGGTGCGGATGGACTTGGCCTTTGAGATGCCTTCGGGCCAATCCCTGGACCAAGCCGAGCGGTTTATGACCTCCGTCGAGGACACGGTGATGGCCCACCAAGCGGAGTACAACGTCGAGGCGCTCCGCACCTACTTCCGCCGTGGCTGGGGCCGGGTAACGCTGTTTTTCGCCGAAGAAGAGGACGTGGAGTGGTATGAGGTGGCCTGGGACAACTTGAGCGTCGCCCTGGGCCTGAAGGAACAGGAGTACCTCTCCTACAAGGAGGTCGAAAAGGATCTTCGCGAGCGGCTCTACCTACCGCCAGGCATTACCTTGCGGGTCAACTGGGAAAACTCCGAGCAGGATGCCCGAGTCAATGTCAGCCTGTATGGCGAAGACACCAAGGTGCTGATCAAGTTAGCCGCCGAGGTCGAACGGCGGCTGGAGAGCATCCCCGGCTTGCTGTCGGTCAACACCGACATGGACCGCGGCGGCACCGAGCTACAGGTGCGCCTCGACCGCGACCAAATCCAGCGCTTCGGCGTGAATCCCCAGCAGGTTTCGGGAGGCATCGCCTACGCACTGCGCGGCACGGATATAAACAAGTTCCACACCGACGACGGCCGCGAAGTCGATATCCGCGTGCGGCTAGCCAACTACGACAGCCAGAGCCTAGACGATCTGCGCACCCAAAACTTCCCCACCGCGGATGGCCGCGAAGTGGCCCTTGAATCGCTAGCGGACATCTACGTCGAGCGCACTTTGGGCAATATCCGGCGCGAGAACCGGCAGACCATGCTCAATGTCAGCGCCCGCGCCGCCAAGGACCGGGCGCAACATCTTTTCGCCCAAGTCGATCAGGTGATGCAGGGCTTTGAGATGCCGCGCGGCTACCGCTGGGACAAGGGCACTCGCTTCGTCGAGCTAGAGGAACAGGACCAATCGCAGAAGTTCGCCCTGATTATGTCCGTGACCTTCGTCTTTTTGCTAATGGGGGTACTCTTCGAGTCGTTCGTGCTGCCACTGTCGGTGATCGTATCCATCCCATTCTCCTTCCTCGGCGTTTACTGGGTTCTATATGTGACCGACACGCCCTTTGAAATCATGTCGATGATCGGCTCGGTAATCTTGATCGGCGTGGTAGTAAACAACGCCATCGTGCTGATCGATTTGGCCAACCGGCTCCGGGCCGAGGGCAAGTCGCGCTACGACGCGCTGGTGGAGGCCGGCCGCCACCGCTTCCGGCCGATCCTGATGACGACCTTCACCACTGCTTTCGGGCTGATCCCAATGGCCGCGGGCAATTCCAAGATGGTGGGCTTGGAGTACGCGCCGCTGGGACGGACGATGATCGGGGGCCTGCTGGCGGCGATGGTATTGACGCTGCTGTTGGTGCCGCTGTTTTACACCTTTTTCGACGATTTCCGCACGGCGATGCAGCGGATTATGACGTCGGCGTTTGGGCGCAAGGAAGAGGCAAGCGGATCACCGTCCTAGGCGGAAAATCTGATAGGACACTGAGGGACAGCCAACGCGGCGGCGATCTATTTCCGCGATCAATTCCCGCCGTGGATACGTAGCGCGCAGCGATTTGGGAACCGTGCCACCTGTTCGCACGGCGAAGAGCACTGCTGCTGGATAGGGTGCCTTGCGCTGCCCGTAAAAATCCGTCAAGTCCCGGAACCTCGGATCATCAACCGTGTAGTACTCCCGCTCAACCCGTCCGTAATACGCCAGCGCAAACGGTATGCTGTACTGCGTACTCAGCAGCGGCAGCGGTGGCAAAACCTCCTCCACATTCGCAGCAAAGCGACGCCAGCCGCTGTACTCGCAGAGCCGTTCACTCCACGAGTAGGAAGGCTCGCGGACCCGGTCTTCCTCCGACACCAAACCAACATAACTTTTGTCCAGACCACTGCGCACGGCCAGATCGCTGTAGAGACCGGGGTATTTTAACCCTAGGCCGATGACGAGTGCTTGCAATAGCCCGGTGGCCACAACAGCGACGAGCAGCCAGCGCCTGGGCTGCGCAGCAAACGCCACAGGCCACAGGCTCAGCAGGCCCGGTAGAATCCAGTTGCCTTTGATCTGACCGCGACTGAGTGCGAACAACAAAAAAGCGGCGATTGTGCATAGCGCGGGGGGCAGGGCGAGGAGGTCGCGCTGTTTAGTCGCCCGCACCAAGCCGCCATAGAGCAGGAACAGCAAAAGCGGCGACAGAAAAAAGAGCGGACTGACCGCAAAGAACAGCAGGCGGGAGAGAGGATCGCCGAGGCCGTCAATGCGAGAAAGAGTACTCAACGTCTGCGGCAGGTAGAAGTCGGTACTAAACTGGGCGTAAATAAGCGGCGCGGCGACTGCAAAAGCGGGCAGTAGAAAAGCGGCGAGTCGATGCCAACGCTCTCTCCCCTGTTGACCGAGCGCGATCCACAGGCCAAGCCCGACGACGAGCAAGGCCCCCGAGTACTTGCAGAGGACGGCCAAACCCGCTGCGAGGCCCGTGTATATATAGAGCCGCGGCGCATTGGTTGCTTCGGCCTGCCGCGCCATGCACAAGGCCAGCAGCCAACAGGGGACGAAGAAGCCATCGGGATGCAGGTAGGAGCTGGTGTGCCACGTCCAATGGCTGAGCGCGAAAGCGGTCGCAGCCCACAGCGCCAGTCGTTCGGCCAAACCCTGCATCCTGCAAAGCCAATAGACGAGTGCGGTAGAAAACGCGCCCAACAAAGCAGAAGGAAGCCGCAGAAACCACTCTTGGTGCGGCAAGAGAGCGTGGGCGAGCTTAAAGACGGCCAGCGGTAAGAGCGCGTAGGATGCGTCGAGGTGCTGTCCCCAATACCAGTAAACAGCCTCGTCCTTGCCCAGCTCCACATCGGCGACCAACCAGAGCTTGAGCAGGGTATAGGCACCCAGCAGAACGAGGCACAGAAGATTGACGCTGTTGGGGCCGCCGCGTATATTGTGAAACCCGAACACAGTAGAACAATTTCAGAGTTATGGAGATATTTTAATGGCTGAAAAAGAAGAAGATTTGCTCAAGACCCTCCAGGAAAAAAACTTGGAGGAAAGCCTGTACAAAGCGCGCAAAATATTTCTCTGGTCCGATGTCAACGATGAGTCGGCCAAGGCCGTAGTTACCCGCCTACTCTCGCTGGACACCGAAGATCCAACCGAGGAAATCGTCCTCTACATCAACAGTCCCGGCGGCTCAGTTCACGACGGCATGGCTATCTACGACGCCATGCTGGCGATTCAGGCACCCGTTTCCACGGTGTGCATGGGCATGGCCATGAGTATGGGCTCGTTCCTGCTGTCGGCTGGCGAGCCGGGGCGTCGCTTCGCCTGGCCGCACGCCCGGATTATGATCCATCAGCCGAGCCTTATGCAAACCATCACCGGCACGGCGATCGACCTCGACATCCGCGCCAAGGAGACCATCCGCCTGCGCGAAGAGCTAAACGCGCTCTACGCCAAGCACACCGGTCAAGATGTCGAAAAAATTTCCAAGGACACAGACCGCGACTTCTTCATGTCGGCCGAGGAGGCCAAAGAATACGGCCTGCTCGACGACATAATCACCACCACAGCACCCTCTCCCAACGGGTACGCCAAAAAGTAGCGCGGTCCCTTCGTTTCTTGCTCATCGCGCCGGTCCCAAACGGGGCCGGCGTTTTTATTGGCAATGTGGGCAATAGAAGGTGTTGCGGCCTCCCAAGTAGAAGCTCTCGATGGGCGCGTCGCAGACGCGGCAGTCCTCGCCTTGGCGTCCGTACACGTGGAGCCGCTGCTGAAAGCGCCCGCCCGCGCCCGACCCCTGATAGTCGCTGATGGTCGTGCCGCCTTGGTCGATGGCAACGCGCAGCACCTTTTTGATCTCCTTGGCCAGCAGGGCCAAGCGCAATGGCTCAATGGCCGAGGCCGGAGTCGCCGGATGGATGCGCGCCCGGAAGAGGGCCTCGCTGGCGTAGATATTGCCCACGCCTACTACCGTGCGGCTGTCCATGATAAGATTCTTGATCGGGCTTTTGCGCCGCTGGCATTGGGCTTGGAGGTAGCGGGCGTTAAAAGCGCGGGAGAGCGGTTCGGGGCCGAGATTTTGCAAGTACCGGCACCTGTGCTCCTCACCCCCGTCGAACACCAGCACTAGGCCAAAACGCCTCGGGTCGTTGAACACTACAGCACCCCCATCGGCAAACTCAAAGCCCACGTGGTCGTGCTTAGTACCCCACGGCCGCAAAAGCAGGTTGCCGCTCATGCCGAGATGGACCAAGAGCATCCGGCCCGATTGCAGGTCGAGGAGGAGGAACTTAGCGCGGCGGCGTGCAGCCGCAAAGCAGTCCCCGACCAAGGCGCGCAACGCGGCCCTTGGCAACGGCTCGCGCAGACGCTTTGTACTGACGCGGACGCGGGTAATTCGTCGGCCTAGCAGGTGGCACTCCATTGCGCTGCGGACGGTTTCTACCTCGGGTAGCTCAGGCATGGGCAGAGTATAGAAGCCGCCCGTAGAAGCGTCAAACATTGCCGACCATTCTACGGTTGGTATATTGAAAACCCTCACCCAAAACCTAGGAGCTATTCCTCATGGATCTAACCAGACAACCACCCCGCCGACCCTCCAACGCTCAAGTCGCCGGCATCGTCGGGCTGGCGCGCATGATCGACAAGGCGCGTGGCCACAACGCCGAGACCATCGGCGAGTTCAAGTACGGAGACGACTCCGGCCTCGACGTCGAAGTACTCGAATTCATCAATATGAACGCCGCCGAATTCGCTGAGGCTGTCGCCGAACTAGACGACGAGACCTTAGGCGTCATGGCGCTGGAAAGAGCGCAGAAAGGCCAATCAGAGATCGACGCCTTCAACAAGGAACACCTCACCCGCGAGCCGCAAGACGAGCTACACGAGCGGCTGCTCGTCGAACGCATCGCCAAGTACGCCCCAGATCGCACGGACATCAAAACGGTCTTCGCCTCCATCGAATTGGACGACTGGGGCGCGTTCAGGGATCTAGACCTAACCTCCCAACCACCGCGCAGCCCGTACCTCCGCAGCGTCTTCGGCGTAGCGGGCACGGCGCGCATGGCCGACAAGGCGCGGGCAGTCACCTGCGGCAGATTAGGCGAGTACCGCTTCGGTGCCGACTCCAGCCAAGACGCGGCCATCTTGGAATTCTTGGGCATTGGGGAAGACGCTTTTCGCCAAGCGGCGTACGAAAACCCCAACGACGACGAGCTGAGCGAGTGGATCGCCGAACGCTGCCAGAAGTCAGCCGCGGAAAAAAGCGCCTTCAGCGTCTGCCGCGCTAATGTCGGCCGCCACCCGGCCCACCCGCTCCATCATTCATATCACCCGGATATATTCGACGCCTCCGGTAACTACGACCAGATGCGCGAACGGCTCGCCTCGCGCCGCGCCGAGATCGCGCCCGAGCGCGCAGATGTCCAGAGCTTCTTCGACCTGCAAGACCTCGACGACGAGCTAAGTTTTGGGCTGACGGACTTGCGTCGGCACCCGCCGCGCAGCCCGTTTGATCTGAGCGTCGGCGGCCTCGCCTGCCTAGCGCGAATGATCGACAAATTCCGCGCGGCGCACTGCAATTGCCTAGGCGAGTACTGGTGCGGCGAAGATTCGGGTTTCGACCGCGCAGTCTTGGACTTTCTCGGCCTCGACCAAGATGCCTTTGCCGAGGCGGTCGCGGCCAACGGAACCGACGAGGCGATGGCGGCGTGGCTGGGCGAGCGGCTCTCCAACAAAAACGAGGAAGACAAGGCGGAGTTTAACCAACGGCTCCTGACCGCCAGTCCGCGCAACGACCGGCAGCAGAACTTTTTACTCAATGCCGTCTCCCGGCTCGACCCCTCGCGCACCGATATCGAGAGCTTTGCGGCCCTGGTCCTGCTCGACGACAAGGTCTCCTTCGCAAGGCTCAAGGCCGGCGTCTGATGTCCCGCCCGCTCATCGGCATCACCAGCAGCCTAAACGCCGCCGGAGATCAAGTCCTCGAGTACCAATACGTGGACGCGGTCGTGCAGGCGGGTGGTGCCCCGCTCGTGCTGCCCATGACCACAGACCGCGCTCCGCTGCAAGCGGTACTCGAGCGCATCGACGGTCTGTTGATCACCGGCGGCCCGGGCATTGAGCGCGGCCTAATCGGCACCCTGCCCAGCGATCTACCGCCAGTGGCGGCCAAGCGCGACCAAGCCGACCGCTGGAGCTTTGCGGCCGCGCAAGAGCGCCAGTTGCCGGTTTTGGGCATCTGCTACGGAATGCAGTTTATCAGCGCCGAGTTGGGCGGCACGATTTGGGCGGACGTGGAGGCCCAACTCGGCGTTGAGCCGCATGCGCGACAGCGGACTGCGGACAATTGGATCGAGCACGATCTCCAAGTAGAGTCGGGCACGGTGCTGGCTGCGTTGGGCCTTGCTGGCCCTTCGCGGGTCAATTCCAATCACATGCAGGCCATTGACCGGCCCGGCGCGGGCTTGGACATCAGCGGGCGCAGCAGCGATGGCATAGTGGAGGCGATTGAGAGCGAGGATGGCCGCTTGATCGGCGTGCAGTTTCACCCGGAGCGGATGCCTAAGACGATTTGGTCTAAGCTCTTTGAGTACTTAGTGAAGCGAGCGGCGGAATAGGGGCGTTGACCAATGAAGCAGAAAGAATTCGATTTGACATTCTACTCAACGGGAAAATGACAAATGAATCGACCGCCTAAATCCAAGGCGCTAGAGCGCCTACGGAAAGTGCTAGATGAGATACCTGAATTGAAAGAATTGCCGCATGGATCGCCGCAATTTGAGAAGTGGCAAAGGAATACACGCGTTGCCATTACCAACACGTTCGGGAACGATTCACCGAATATTACAGATTTCGACAATATCCATTTTTCTCCAGCATATCCCTTTTATGCGTCTGATTCAACATTCCGGACAGTCTATGATGAAGGCTTGGAATCAGCAGCGTCAGTCCTCAAATCCATGATCGAGGAGATCAACGAGTATTGGGACGACGAAGATCAGGCACCAACATCTTCTGAAATCCGCGAGAACGCACAGATAACCACGAATGAAATCTTCATTGTTCATGGCAGAGATGAAGGTACCAAGAACATGGTGGCGAGATTCCTCGAAAGGCTGGATCTGCAACCTGTGATCCTAGCTGAAAATCCAGCAAAGGGTCGTACGATCATAGAGAAGTTCGAGCATCACGCCCAAGTCGGTTACGCGATTGTTTTGCTGACACCAGACGACGTCGGTTCGCTTCAGGATGGTGAAAACGACCCCAAGCCGAGAGCGAGACAGAACGTGGTTTTCGAGTTGGGGTTTTTCATCGGACGCCTCGGCCGAGAGCGCGTCTGCGCCTTGACCAAGGGAGACGTAGAGATTCCATCGGATTACGCAGGAGTTGAATACATTCCGTTTAATGACTCTGATGGTTGGAAGATGGGACTTATTCGGGAATTAAGAAGTGGCGGCTTCGAGATCGACGCGAACCGGGTACTTTGGACATGAATGCACATATCGGGACTCCGCAAGACAGAATAGTCCCCGTGCATGTGAAGGGAGAACCGACATGCCCATGAAGAACCCTCCGCATCCTAGCAAGGTCGTGCGCGTGTCCTGTCTGGAGCCGCTCGGCCTCAACGTCACCGAAGGCGCGAAGATCCTCGGCATCAGTCGCCAAGCCCTCTCGAATCTGGTGAATTGTCGCGCTCGCATCTCGACTGACATGGCGATCCGCCTCGCAAAAGCCTTCGGCTCTACAACTGAGACTTGGATACGACTGCAAGCGGCCTAAGACATCGCTCAGGCGCAAGCGCGTGAGGATGAGATCGAGGTCGAGCGCTACGAGCCACAACCCGTTTGAGGAGAGAATGGGCCTATGCCCACAACAATCGTCGCTGTAGCAACGTCTACATGTCACGCCGCCCATCGGCGATCAAGAGCACATAGACGTTATTTTCCATCACCCGATAGATGATGCAGTAGGGCCTAGAGAAGATCTCGCGGTATTCCAGAATCCCATGTCCAGCAGTTCCATCGGGTAGTTCCCACGCTCGGGATACTCGGAGAGGCTGCTGAAAGCCTTCTCAATCTGCTCCAGCACATAATCCGCCCGGCACATCATGCCGATCAATGCAGTCGCAGATTTCCTCCAAGTCACGCATCACGTCATCGGTCAACTGGGACCAAGAAAGCCATCAGCGATCCCGTTGCCGCTCCCAAAGCCGTGCGACGACATCGGCGGCCGGTTGCACCTGACCTGCTTCGATCTGACGGCTACCCAACGAGAAAATCTTGAGCAGTGCAACTGTTTCCTGCATCTGCTCGTAGCTGTCGATATTCAGCATGACCGCCTTGGCTTCTCCATTCTGGGTGATGATCAAGGGTTCTGATTGGTCCCCAAGAGCGCGCACGATCTCAGCGGCGTGGGCTTTAAGATAACTGATCGGCTTGATCTGGCTGGACAGTTTCATGGGCACCTCCTTTTCGGACCAAATATAGACCACAAACAGGTCAAGATTAATGTCTGGCTATCACTCGATTATCTCATTCTGGCCAGTCGGAAGCGGTGTTCTGCGCCGATTTCGCGCTCGAACCTCTGCCCGAGGTCGGAGATCCCACCATTCTGACCCCAAGTGATTTCGCCGTAGTCCGCTAAAAAGCCGAGGTAGGAATAGAATTCCCGTTGATCAGAGGATGGGGAACTCTGACCGTTTCAGCATCTCGTCGATCTGCTCGCGGTCCTCAAGTTCCTCGCTAGCTGTGTGGCCGGACCATAGCTGTCTGTAGAGAGACGCAACGTAATCCTCAATCTCCGGGGGCAGCTTTCGCTCACTAGCTACCAAGGCGAACAACTTCAATACTAGGATTTTATAGACACGGTCATGCTCTCTCAGCGGGAACGCGCAGATTGCTATTGCGGTCTGCTCTGCCTCGTTGATTGCTATTGCGGTCTGCTCTGCCTCGTTGATTGCATATAGCAAGAGCCATAGCTGCCCCCAAAATCGCAGCGTTTCAAGGTCGAATTGCCCTCCTTCGCCAAAACGATCCGAGACGACACGGACGAGTTCTCTAATAATCATCTTGTCGTAATGTGTATCCGTCCCGCCTTCGCGAATGTCCTTGAGCCTGCGCTGGTCAATCAGAGCCCATAAGGCAAGAGGCCCAACTCCTAGGTGACGTGCTTGTTCCAGTAGCCATGTGTCGCTCGGCTCGCCAAACTCGACGGCAAAGCGGGCCGCAAGCTCCGATGAGACCAAGGCTGCGGGATGGCTAGGGAGGTGCTGTCCAGCGAAATGGCAGTGGTTCCACAGCTTCTCGGCGAGAGTGCGGACCGCAGCAGGATCAATCGTACAGCCGAGTTCTTTTATCACTGGAATTGCGTGGAGTGCGACCAAGAACCAGTGGTGCGCTACTCGGTCGGCGAAGATAAATGCTTCATAATTCTCCTCAGCATCCCACACACTCAGCGGCAACTCTCGGCATTGAGCCGAGACCCACTCCGGCAGATCAAGCTCCTCGTGAGACAGTACAAAGGCTCTACCGAGACTGCTGAACCACTCGCGTTGGTGCCAGTCACTCCAGTTCAGAAATAGACGATTCTGTTCCAACTGCTCGGAAATGTGCTGATCGTGCAAGCCGAGAGCCACTTGGGCGATCTCAGCAGCTCTCGCAGGCTCGTCTTCGCGGATCTCCCAAGCAACATCCGCAATGTGACGGCACCAAGTCGTTCGCGGGGTCAGGCATAGGCCAGCCCTAAGTTCGGCAAGCAGATTTTCGGACCACGACTGGCAAACGAGACGTGCGATCAGTTCCGTGCATGCCCTCTCAAGTTGCTCAATTCGGGGTGGCTTCTCATGGCCACCGCGTTGATGTAGCCCGTAAGGAGCATTGCTGAGCAACTCGCCGACCCAGCGGGCGCATGCGAATGGATCGAGCATGGCCAACCGATTAACCAAGTCGTTAAGGAGGGCGGCGGCCGCGGCATCAAGGTCATCTTGCGGGAGGCGGAGTTCGGTGCTCCATCCATATTGATCTACGCTCATGTGATCGGCGTACCGTAGATCTTCGTCCAACTTATTGACGGTGTTCAGCGTATGTACGATCGCCAGTGCAATCAAGGCATCGCATGAATCCTTAGTGATCCACTCTAGGGGCTTACGGTGGTTCAAAGGAAAGATCGCGGCGATCATGCGGTCTGCTGCCCGCGCCTGTATTACCGGATGATCGAGCTTCTCGATCAGGGTCTCGAAACGCTCGGGTCGCAACTCGATCACGAGCTCGATCAGATTGCCTGCCACAGAGTGGATCCCTTGGTGAACAAGTTCAAAGCCACGGTTATCGAGATGCTGGAAAGTTTCCAGTCTTCCTTCGTGCTTTACGGCATCTTTCGGGATTTTGGCCTTGATAGAATCTTGTGCGACGAGGCCGGTACAACGGGTCGCATCGAGAACCTCGTCTCGATCACAGAGATTCTTCAGCGTCGTAAGCGCGGCCTCGACAAACGAGTCGATCTCCTGAGGGGACCAGAGGGAACGAATTATGCGTGCGGCCAAGTCCGCATCGATCGAGCTGACGGCCCATATTGCAGTCTCTCCTCGCTCGGGCCCGATCCCCTCCAAGATCAGGCGTGCAACCGGCTCACTCATTTCAGACTTGAGCCATCGTTGATCCCCATGAGATTCGAACCACCCGCGGATTTCGGCGATAGCTCGATTCGCGTCGATGGAGGGGGCACGCGCTTTGACGATTCGCTCAACCAGTTCGTAAGTCGACCGTTTCTTTCGAGGCGATTCACCCGAGCCGAAGATCCGCCAGATGACAGCTTTCGCTTCGTCAGGCAGGGAAATACTAGGTATGCTGTTGTTGGCCATCAGGCAATCTCCTGAACAAAAAAGTCTGTGGTCTTGGCTCCGATATCCATTTCCCAGAGCGACTCCGCCTCGGCGCGATATACACCGTAGGGGTGGCTAGAAAAGGTAACCCCGTGCTTATGCCAACCGGTAAAGGAATGGGTGATGACGATCTCGCGCTTGGGTGTTATCAAGTAACGATCATGAAACCCAGGATCGTGCAAGGTTTGTTCAAGGAATACGCGAATACTGACATGACTCGTTAGTTGGTTGGGAAGACTCGACCACCATGTCCTTGTATCGACGTTCGCCTCTTTCGCGCATAGGATTCGCAACGGCCCACCACTGGAGGCCGCGAATATATCAAGGTATAGCCGCTTAATATCTTCTCTCTTCAATTTGACCATGAAGTAGGGGTCCGCGAGGTAAATCGGCACCGTTTGATCGGCATCTTGACGCAGAAGCCGGGTGAAGTGCTGGACGGCCTGTTTGAATTCCGCGGGTCTAAAACGCACGAAATTACCCTCTTGGCGCGCGGTATTCTCTCGCTCATAAACCCGACGATCAAGCCATAGTCGTCGGATTCCTTTGTCGAGTTTGGCACTATCTTGGTCGGCTTGGACATTGATTGTGGATATGGAACCCGATGGATTGACACTGTGGGTGAAGTGACTTCTGGGGTCGCGGAGATGTAGGTTCGGACCGGACTCCAGCTCCAATCGGATGCTAACCTCCATGGTCAGATAGCCTTCCATCCAGTCGACGCACTGTCCGTCAGCAGTCCGAAAAATCGCAAAGCCGATGTGATCAACATCCGATGCGAGCTCAATCACCCTCTGGCCCAGCGCGACCGGAACTTCTCGCCGCAGCACCTCGTCGCCACTGTGGCTGGCCCAAACCGTGGCGCGATAGGCTTCGGGTAGCAGTTCCTTCGCATCCACGTGGAACCTCAGCGTTCGGTTGCGATTCGCTGCCAGATCACAGGCAATCGCATCCTGGGCGGCGGCAATCATGAGGTTTCCGACCCGATCCGGGCGGCTGTCAAGCCGAAAGCCTAGGCGTGAGAGTTGAGGTGGCGCTTTGTCCTGAAGCGATTTGAGCTCCTTTAGCCAGTATTTGCGAGGCTCCGCCGTGAAACTCCAGTACTCGATAATCTCTGCACTATGTCTTTCGAACGGGCTAGGCACCGAGGCGTCAGCGAATGGACGTTTATCTCGATAGGCCCAGTGGCGGCGGGGGATGGGTTCCAAAGCATATTGAATTTCAAGGCCATTGATCTCCAGCGTACCCGAATCCAAGATTTGATCAACCAATGTTTGGCAGCGCTCAAACGACGCGTCAAAAGAAAAAAGACGGAGTTCATCATGTTCAAGGTCGACGTTCGACCAAGTCTCTTCCGGTTCACCAGCCCAAGGCCCAAGCGCATCCTGCCGTCGGTGGCGTATGAGCGTGAACAAGTTGCGAGGCTGTGCGCCCGGTGCATGCCACATCAGCACCGTCATCCGAGCGGTACGCTCCTCCGTAGCCCCCGTCGTCATCGAAGCGCGATCCGGCAAATTAAAGGGAAGCTCGCGCTCGCGTGCCCAACGCACCGCCTCGTCGAGCACCACGGATACATTGCGCCCATCCTTCCGCACAGTCAGGTGCTTACGGTGAATATGCTGACGGACGTAGGTCTCGCTTTTATCTACAGCACGGGCCAACTCTGCAATCGTGAGATTCATGATAGTTATCTCCGGTTATTTTGGTTATTTTAGCTGTAACAATCTGTAAATTACATAAATCGTAACTAAGTGTCAAGAACAACCCACAGTCCGCGACCGTTTTCTTGTGATTTCCTCTTGATTTATTAGCCGAAATCAGACATATTGTCTCTATATAAAACTAAATGGAGTCAATATGTCTAAAATAAAGAGAGAGCGTCCTGAAGAAGTCTTCCGCAGATACGGCGGCCAGCTTCGAATGAGCGAGGCCATCGCACACGGGATTACACGCTACATACTGTATGCGCTCAAGGACCGGGGCGTCATCGAACCGGTCAGCAGAGGCATCTATCGGCTGCGGGAACTACCTCCGCTCGACAATCCTGATCTGGTCACAGTAAGCCTTCGCTTTCCCAGCGCCGTCGTTTGCCTCATCTCCGCACTAGCCTACCATGGCATCACAACCCAGATTCCCCATGAGATTTCCGTGGCGGTGCCAAGAAACTCGCGGGTGCCGTCCCTCGACTATCCCCCCATACGGGTCCACAGGTTCTCGCAGGAAGCATACAAATTCGGCATCGAAACGCATCTGCTTGATGGCGTACCCGTCAAAATCTACAGCCGCGAGAAAACCCTAGCCGACTGCTTCAAGTTTCGCAATAAGATCGGTATGGACGTGGTCCTGGAAGCCGTGAAACTCCACAAGACACAAAACGGATTCAACCTCGGCGAACTTCTCAAATACGCCAGAATCTGTCGGGTGGAAAAGGTGATGCAGCCCTACTTGGAGGCACTGGTATGACGTCTCCCCACAATGCGTCCGCGTCCGTCCGGCAACGTCTCCTTAATCGGTCCAGAAGTGAAAGACGGCCATTCAACGAACTGCTTCAATACTTCGCCATGGAGCGCTTCCTCTACCGGCTATCCCAATCCGCTCATGCCCATCGATTTGTGCTCAAGGGCGCGTTGATGCTGAGAGTTTGGGGCTCACCGGAATTCCGTCCGACCATGGACATCGACCTACTTGGCAGGACTCGTAACGCGGAAGCCGACATCGTCTCTCAGATGCGGGACATCCTGATGGTCAATGTGAAAACGGACGGCCTTGCGTTCGATCCGGCTTCTATCCGGACTGAGCGGATCACCGAAGGTGCGTATTATGACGGGATCAGGATTCGTTTCTTGGGCGCATTGGGATCCGCGAGAATCTATATGCAGATCGACATTGGCTTCGGCGACGTCGTGTATCCCGAGCCGAAAGAGTCAGATTTTCCGACCATGCTGGACTTCCCAGCACCACGATTGCTCTGCTACAGCCGCGAGAGTTCCATATCGGAGAAGTTAGAAGCCATGATCAAGTTGGGTATGCTGAACAGCCGGATGAAGGATTTCTACGATATCTGGTTGCTATCCCGGCTGTTCGACTTTGAGGGACCCAAGCTAGTTCAAGCCATTCAGCAGACCTTTGAGCAGCGTGGCACGATGCTGCCCTCAGAAATCGAGGTATTCACTCAGCCTTTCATTGATGCCAAACAGACCCAGTGGGCGGCGTTCCACAATAGGCTCCAGCAGGATCACGTGCCCGCCTCGTTCGGAGAGATCACAGCTTCGGTGAGCAGATTCCTGTGGCCCGTTGTCGCAGCTCTTTCTTCTGGAAAGTCCAGTCCGACAGACTGGATCGCACCCGGGCCATGGACCTGAGCCGGTGTCCTTTATTAAAACAAAGAATTCAAATAAAGGGACCGGTCTGAGGAGAGCATGAGTCTTATGCCCATAGTAGGCGCCGCTGCAGCAACGTCTGCATATCCCTCCGCCCATCGGCGATCAAGAGCACATAGACGTTACTTTCCATCACCCGATAGATGATGCGGTAGGGCCTGAAGAAGATCTCGCGGTATTCCCGAATCCCAATGTCCAGCAGGTCTGCCGGATAGTTCCCGCGCTCGGGATACTCGGAGAGGCTGCTGAAAGCCTTCTCAATATGCTCCAGCACATAATCCGCCCGGCCCGGCTCATCATGCCGATCGATGTAATCGTAAATTTCCTCCAAGTCGCGTGCTGCATCATCGGTCAACTGAACCAAGAAAGCCATCAGCGACCCTGTCGCCGCTCCCGAAGCCGTGCGACGACATCGGCGGCGGGTTGCACCTGACCCGATTCGATCTGACGGCTACCCAACGCGAGGATCTTGAGCAGCGCAACCGTTTCCTGCATCTGCTCGTAGCTGTCGATATCCTGCATGACCGCCTTGGCTTCGCCATTCTGGGTGATAATCAAGGGTTCCGGTTGGTCTCCAAGTGTGCGCACGATCTCGGCGGCGTGGGCCTTGAGATAACTAATCGGCTTGATCTGGCTGGACAGTTTCATGGGCACCTCCTTTTCGGACCAAATATAGACCATAAACAGGTCAATAACAATAGATGCGCTTCGGCCTGCCCGGCCTTGACAAAGACCTCGTTTTTCCTAGCCTCCTATCGTCTTAACGCCCCAAAAGGAGACAATCCCATGCAACTGCCGCTCTATCAGATTGATGCCTTCACCGGTTCGGTTTTCAAAGGCAATCCCGCAGCCGTCATGCCGCTCGAAACGTGGTTGGAGGACGGAATTCTCCAAGCCATCGCTACTGAGAACAACTTGTCGGAGACCGCCTTTTTTCGTCCTACCGAGGAAGACGGCGCGTTTGAGCTACGCTGGTTCACACCATCCGTGGAGGTGCCACTGTGCGGCCATGCGACGCTGGCAAGCGCGTTCGTACTCATGACGGAGATGTACCAGGGTCTCGACCACGTCGCGTTTGAGACCCGTAGCGGCCGCCTTACGGTCAGGCGCGACGACGACCGCTACGCCATGAACTTCCCAGCCATGAACCTGCAGTCCACCCATCGTCCCGAGCGGGTTATCGCGGCGGTGGGTGCCGCGCCAGCCATGGTGTTGAAAAGCGACAACTGGCTCCTGATATACGACAGCGAGGACGAGGTCGCCACGCTCGACGTCGATGTTTCCGCGCTCGCATCGGCGCTCGCCGAGAACGACGCGGACGCGGGCGTGATCTGCACGGCTCCAGCAGCGAATGGCCGCGCCGATTTCGTCTCTCGCTATTTTGCACCCTGTCACGGCATTTCCGAAGACCCGGTCACGGGTTCGACCCATTGCAGCCTAGTTCCGTACTGGTCTGAACGGCTCGGACGCCGCGAGCTCCACGCCCTGCAGATCTCGGCCCGCGGCGGAGAGCTATTCTGCCGCGATCAGGGAAGGCGGGTGGAGATCTCGGGGAAGGCGGTGAAGTATATGGAGGGAGTTGCTCACATTCCGGCATCGCCATGATCGGTCGGCAGCCTCTTCCGGTTGTTTGCCCATCTAAGCCAGCCGCTTCCACACATCCGCTACTTGCTGGCTCTCTACCTGCACGAGCCGCGCTTCTTCAAGCACATAACCACTGAGCCGACCGCCATAGATACAGCCCGAGTCGAGGCCGAGAAGATAGGGGCAGCCAGCGCGCTTTTTGACCACCAAGCCGCCGGGCGCGTCGTGGCCAAAGACGATCAGGGGATACTCCGGCTTGTAGAAATCGTGCCAGCGCGGGCTGTCGAGATCGTCAGAGGACGGCCAAGTGCGGATCTTCAGGAATTCTTTGCGGCGGGTACCTTGTAAGCCCTTTTTCGGATTGATGCCGGCGTGGACTAAGAGGAAGGCGTCTTCCGCGATGTAGAGCGGGCACTGCCGGAGCCAAGCGAGGATTTTGCCGTGGGCGGGCTGAAGTTGGGCGAGGGTATATCGCTGATCGGGGAACTTCACTTTGGGTTTGCGGCCCTTCTTCAAGGAGATTAGCTGCTTCAAGAGGCGGGCGTCGTGATTGCCCAAGACCATCTCGGCTTCGGTCTCGCGAATCAACTGCCACACCGCCAGCGGGTCGGGGCCGCGGGCAAAGGCATCGCCGGCCAGCAACAGGCGATCCCGGTCAGAGTAACCTACTTTTGCAAGGAAGGTTTCAAACTCGGCGGCGCAGCCGTGCACGTCGCCGACAAAAATGGTACGCATCTAATTTCCTTATATTTGCATTGCGGAAGGGCAAACCCTATCATACTCACCACTTTTAAAAGATAGCCCCTGATGGAAACTGCGACCACACTCAACCCTGCTCCGGCGTCTTCCCACATAATGGCCAAGCCCTCGGGCTCGGTCTGCAACATCGACTGCAAGTACTGCTTCTACCTCGAAAAGGAGAAGCTCTACCCAGACGCGCGCAAAAATTGGCGCATGTCCGACGAGACGCTTGAACTATACGTCAAGCAGTACATTGAGGCCCAAGACGTGCCACAGGTGGACTTCGCTTGGCAGGGCGGCGAGCCGACGCTGATGGGCGTGGACTTCTTCCGCCGCGCAGTCGAGCTACAGCAGCAATACGCCAACGGCAAGCTCGTCACCAACGCCTTCCAGACCAACGGCATCCTCCTCGACGACGAGTGGGGCGAGTTCCTCGCGGAAAACAAATTCCTAATCGGGCTGTCGATCGACGGGCCGCGCGAATACCACGACTACTACCGAGTTGACAAAGGCCAGAAACCGACCTACGACCGAGTGTACGCCGGTCTCCAGATGCTCAAAAAGCACGGGGTGGAATTTAATACCCTGACCGTGCTGCAAAACCACAACGCCGATCAGCCGCTCGAAATCTACCGCTTCCTGCGCGAAGAGGGCTCGGGGTTTATGCAGTTTATTCCCATCGTCGAGCGCATCGCGCACGAGCCGGACGAGGACGGCTTGGAGTTAGTCGATCCCGAATACGAGGGCCGGGCACCCGTTTCCAAATGGTCGGTAGGGCCGGGGCAGTACGGCAAGTTCCTCTGCGCGATCTTTGACGAATGGGTGCGCAACGACGTCGGCCAAGTCTTTGTGCAGCTCTTTGACGTGACGCTCGGCTCGTGGCTGGGCCAAGATGCGAGCCTGTGCATCTTCGCCGAGACCTGCGGCAAGGCGCTGATCATCGAGCACAACGGCGACCTGTATTCCTGCGACCACTTCGTCTATTCGGATTATCGACTGGGCAACGTCCACGAGGAGAGCATCCGCGACATGGTCGCCAGCCCGCAGCAGACCAAGTTCGGGCAGGACAAAAAGGACACGCTGCCCCAGTACTGCATCGAATGTGACTACCGCTTCGCCTGCAATGGCGGCTGCCCCAAGCACCGCTTTACCAAAACCCCGCGCGGCGAAGACGGTCTCAACTACCTGTGCAAGGGGTACAAAATGTACTTCGGGCACGTCGATCCCTACATGCGCTTTATGGCCAACGAGCTGCGGCACGGCCGACCGGCCACCGGCGTGATGGAGTGGGCCCGCAAACGAGACGCAGTCAAGGCAGCCCTACACCAAAAGGCCCCCGGCCGCAACGACCCGTGCTCCTGCGGCAGCGGCAAGAAATACAAGCGCTGCTGTGGCCGAGCCGCATAACCGAAAGGAAGCAATGATCGATATTGAGCTACACCCCGCAGACTGCAAGGCCGTCGTCACTATCGACGGCCAGCTTTTTACCGAATATCGCTACGGCCACTACGTGTGCCGCCCTTACTTCTATCCCGTCCTGACGTCCAGCGGCACTGGCCTCACCCGCGCCTATCCGATGGAAGGTGTCGAAGGCGAGAATCAGGACCACTACCACCATCGCGGCATCTACACAGCTCACGGCCTCGTCAACGGCCACAACCTCTGGGACGAGGGCACCGGCCACGGAGCCATGCTGCAACGGGGCGAGCCGGTCGTAGGCGCAGCCGACGGAGCAGCGCAGATCGACGGAATCGTCGATTGGTTTGGGCCGGAGGGCGAGAAGCTGCTGGAGGAGCGGCGCACTATCGCCATCCGCGCCGAAGGTGCATTGCGCATCATAGACCAGCGCAGCGAATTCCGCGCTCGCTACGGCGACGTGACCTTCGGCGACACCAAAGAAGGCGGGCTGTTTTCAATCCGAGTGCCGACTTCCATGGATGCCAAGGGCACAGGGCGTATTGAAAACTCCACTGGCCAAGTCTTTGAAAACGGCCAAGGCGAAGAGGTTACTTGGGGCCAGCAGGCGGCTTGGGTGGACTATTCCGGGCCGGTAGCCGATGGCGAGGAGTGGGGACACACCGTCGTCGATCATCGCGACAATCCCCGCCACCCGACCTACTGGCACGTGCGCGGCTACGGGCTGTTTACCGCCAACCCCTTTGGCGTGCACGATTTCAAGGGCGACGAGAACATCGACGAGAGTCTGACCATCCCCGGCGGCGACCAGGCCGTCTTCCGCTATCGCCTGATCATCCATCCCGGTCGCAGCGTTGACGGACACCCAGACGTGCGCCAGCTAATTGAGCAGTTCCAAGCGGGATAGGATGGTATCTGTAGCAGAAAAAACCGGTCTGCGGGCCGGTTTTTTTGTGCCTCGCCACAATCTCAAAAAAACGGAAAGCAATGGCTAAGAACAAACAAGACAAACTGCGCGTCGCCCTGATAGGTGCCGGAGGGATCGCTGGGTTGCACCTGCGCCATTATCAAGACATGGACGACGTGGAGATCGTCGCCGCGGCAGACGTGGCCTTGGAAAGAGCACAAAAATACTGCGAGGAATACGAAATCCCCGCAGCCTACGCCGACTACGAGGAGATGCTCCGGCAGGTCGCACCCGACGCGGTGAGCGTCTGCACGCCCAACGGCCTGCACGCCCCCTGCTCCATCGCCGCGCTCGACGCAGGTGCCCACGTCCTCGTCGAAAAGCCTTTGGCCATGAATGCGCGCGAAGGCCAAGAGATGCTCGATGCCGCAGAGAAAAACGACAAAAAGCTGATCATTGGATTCCAGAACCGCTACGATCCGAAGACGCAGTTTATCAAAAAGCTCGTTGACGACGGAGAGTTGGGTACAGTCCTGTACGCCCGGGTGCAGTCCCTGCGGCGGCGCGGCATTCCCAACTGGGGCGTCTTCGGACGCAAGGACCTACAAGGCGGCGGACCGCTGATCGACATCGGAGTCCACATGCTGGAGGCCACGCACTATGCAATGGGCGCTCCCCAACCAGTGGCAGCCAGTGGCAGCACCTATACCTACATCGGCGACAAGCCGTCAAACGTGGCCTCGATCTGGCCCAACTGGGATTACAAGACCTATACGGTAGAGGACTTGGCCGTGGGGCATATCCGCTTTGCCAACGGCGCGATGCTCAGTATCGAGACTAGCTTCGCCGCTCATATTGAAAAGGGTGAGGGAAACTTCACACTGATGGGCGAGAAGGGCGGTACCACCTGGGATCCGCCGGGGTTTTTCCACGACGCCAACGACTACATGGTCAACACCCGGCCCGACTGGCTGCCCAGCGGCCCAGCAGCCGACGGCTTCGGCCAGAAGATGCGCAACTTCGTCGATCATGTGCTCTACGGCGCGGAAACCATGTCGCCCGGAGAGCACGGGCTGATGGTGCAGAAGATGATGGACGGGCTGTACGAATCGGCAGAACAGGAGCGGGAAGTGCGGATCGAGTAGGCGTCAATCCCACTCCACCTCAACCCCCAACTCGCGCCCGCACGCCGCAAACCTTTCCAAATCGTCCAAGCCCATCGGCACCCCTTCGCGAGCGTATTCCTCGCTCTTGCGGTGTTCAATAGTGCCCGGCACGGTCGCCTCGTCGTACCCGCGCACGGGTTCCATAGTCTCGCGGACGCCGCGCACTAAGTTGTCAACGCCAGCGCGGAAGGCGTCGGGCGGGGCAAATGCGCCAATATCCATTACTATGATCAAGCCGCCACTGCCCGCGCGAGGCCACCGCTGAGTAACGTCCCGCGCGCGGTCGCTGTTCTGACCAACGAAAGCCCCACCCAACGTCAGCGCCGAGCCGGTGTAGCCCATCGACTTGAAAAAAGCTGGCGGGATCAACTCCTGTAGAGCGTCGTACTCCGGGCCGCGATGATAGTCGGCCAAGATGCAGGTCGCCGCGTCAAGGACTAGCGGCGGCTCTTCTTCTGACGGAAAGCCAAAGCACAGCGGCGGGTTGCCCCAGTAGGCGGACTGCTGGCCCTTGTTGCCGCCACCCTCGCCAAAGTAATTGGGATGGCTCCCCTGAACCGAAAAGGCACAGCAGCCCTCCTGCATGGCGCGGCGCACGTAGTGCCCAGCCGAGCCGTAGTGCCCGAGGTGGCAGGCCGCGCCGAGGGCGACCTTGTATTGCTTGGCCTTCTCAATAGCCTTTTCAGTGGCCAACATCATCGGCGCATAGCCCAAGCCGCCGTCGCCGTCAATGAGGACCGTAGTCTCGGTATCTTGGAGCACGCGCAAATCGGGGTTGGGGTTGACGGTACCGTCGCGGAGGCCTCCGCAATAGCCAACCATGGCGCGGGTGCCGTGCGAGCGCACGCCGCGCAAGTCGGAGTTGGACAACAGCTCGGCTAGCTGATCGGCGTGGTCGGCGCGCAGCCCAGCGGCCTTCAGACAGTCGGCGGTAAAGGAGCGCAGCAGGGCCACGGGTACGCGTTTGAATTCTGCGGGAGGGCGGTTCATAGAGGATCCTTGGGTTAGAATTTGCTTACATGAACTTTAGACGAGAGCCTCGCGGAGAAAGTCGTAGGCGCGGGCACCGCTGATCTGGTGACGCCCTGAAAAAACGTCGGCTTCCACTCGTCGGCGAGCTGAGAAAACATCGTACACCCGACGCGTTTTGGTCAGACTAGAGCGCACCGCGGTAACGGGGAAGATGGGGTCGTGGGTCCCAGCCTCCACCAGCAATGGGCGCGGGGCGATGAGACCGACCAGATCGTACATTTCGCCGAATTCGGCCAAGCCCGGCACGTAGTTGCAGGGGCAGTGCGACATGGCGAGGATGCTGTGCTGGAAAGTCGAGTAGTAGCCGCTGATCACGCAGGCGCGGATGCGCTCGTCCATGCAGGTGGAGAAGAAGGTGTGCATGCCGCCGCCCGAAATGCCCATGGCACCGAGGCGACTGGTGTCGAACTCGGGGCGGGTTTCCAAGTAATCGACCAAGCGCAGACCATCGCGCACGCGGATGCCCACCACTGAGGTGCCCAAGTGGAAGGCCAGCATGGCCATATGGGTGCAAGTCGAAGGCGCTCCCTGGC
Organism: Gemmatimonadota bacterium; assembly: GCA_009841115.1. GTDB lineage: Bacteria > Latescibacterota > UBA2968 > UBA8231 > UBA8231. The sequence goes on from VXML01000058.1 coordinate 110,250, forward strand.
CGCGTTCCAGATAGGAGAAATCGGTCTGGCGCTCGCCAAAACCCGAAATCTCTGGGGCGGCTACGGCAAAACCAGCGCGGCACAGGGCCACGCCGAAGTCCTTGTGGTACCCGTCGGGCTCGTCGCGCTCGCCGCCGTCTTCCCACAAACCGACGATGTCCTTGACGCCGTACCCGTGACCGTGGAAAGCCACGACCGCAGGGAGGGGACCGGTGGCACCTTTGGGCAGCAGGATGTACACCGGCATCTGCGCGTGGGGGCCGGTGCGCAGGATTATTTTTTGCCGCGTGTAATCGCCTTTGTCGATTTCTTCTACTTTGCGCGGTGCCAAGTCCGTCTCATCGCCAGCTTCTATACCTAGATGCTTAGCAAGGGCGCGTCTCGTCGTCTTTTGCCAGCGCCGCGCTTGGGATGGATCTTCGGCCTTAAAGGCGCGGGGGGCTGTCGCCGGGTCGTACTGTTTCCACAGCGAGGTCGCCGGTTGCAGCCGCTTTAGGGTGCGATTATCGAGTATTTTAGAGGCCATAACGGATCCTAAGAGTGAAGCGACCGAGTGGCACTAACGGTCGCGATTTTTTGCCCCTATATCATCACTAATTCCCCAACGACCTGCACTAGTACTTCATCGCCGATCTCAGCGCGCTGGCGAGGTTCTAAGACGACGAAGCTGTTGGCGTTGAGCATCGAGCTGATTATGTGCGAGCCTTGGCTGCGGGCGGGGCGCACCCAAAACTGGCCATCTCGGTAGCGCAAGGTGGCGCGCATGTACTGGCGGCGATCGCCGTCGTTGTCGCAGGGGCTTTCCACCCGGGCGTGCGCCTCGGGCAAAAACCACGCCGCTTGCGGATAGCCTGCGGCCTTGCGGATGGCCGGGCGCACGAACTGGAGAAAGGACATCATGCTCGACACTGGATTGCCGGGCAGGCCGAAGTACGGCACGCCGCCGACCGTGCAAAAGACCAACGGCTTGCCTGGTTTCATGGCCACGCGCCAGAAGATCGTCTCGGCCCCCAAGTCGTCGAGGACCTTTTTGACGAAGTCGTACTCGCCAACCGAGACACCGCCCGAGGAGACGGCAAAGTCAGCGCGGAGCGCAGCCTCAATGGTGGCGCGGATGGCAGCCTCATCGTCCGCTACTGTGGGCAACATCACCGGCTCGGCTCCGTGGGCATGGCAAAAGGCGGCTAGGGCGCACGTATTGCTGTTGACAATCTGGCCTTCTCCAGGCGTCTCCTCGATCTCGACCAGCTCGTCGCCGGTAGAGAGGATGGCGACGCGCGGCCGGCGGTACACCGAGACGAAACTCTGCTGCACGGCGGCGAGCACGGCCAGTTCGCCTGGGCCGCACTCGGTGCCAGCCTTGATGATTGGCTCGCCGCCGCGCATGTCCTCTCCGCGCCGACGAATGTGCGCGCCGCACTCTTCAATCGCGAGGATCTCGACCTCCTGCTCAGCGAGGCGGGTGTCCTCTACCGGGGCGATGGTGTCGGCTCCGGTGGGCACGGCCGCGCCGGTCATAATGCGGCTGGCTTGGCCGGGACCAACCGCTTTTTGCGGCACTTTGCCAGCCGGTATGTCTTCAATGACTTCCAAGGCTACAGGCGCGTCCTCCCTCGCGGCGGCTACGTCTGCATGGCGCACGGCATAGCCGTCCATAGCCGAGTTGTCGCAGGGCGGATTGTCGCGGCGCGCCAACACGTCTTGGGCGAGCACGCGGCCAGTAGCTTCAAGTAGAGAAACGCGCTCAGGGCCGAGGACTTGTACGTGGTCGAGGACGATGGCGCGGGCTTCTTCTGGGGTGAGCATCGGGTCGCGGGGCATATCGGGTATCTTGACTCCTTATTTGTGTAGGCGACAGAAGATACAGCAGAACGACGGCGCTACAAATCCCTCGCAGCGGCGCGTCGAGTTCAACATGGCGCTTAACCAGCGGTCGCGGCTAGAGGGGTAGCGTCGGGCGGGATCATTCTACGTGCATTTTGTCGGGCGAGTCGGCGCGGATTTTGCGCTTGTGGATGGATCGGGCTGAATTGATGTGTGGAAAGGCGTGTAACTGTATCTACAATTTGAAGAGAAGCGTATGTGGATGAATCGGATGGGGTTGGTGTGTGGAAGGGCGTGTAACCGTATCTACACCGTATCTACAATTTGAAGAGAAGCGTACCCATCATTGACAGCCAAGAGGTGATGACCAAGCCGATAACCAAATTAAATTTGCCGTTGAACTCGCGGCGTAATTCATTGATTTTGGTCTCGGTCTTGGCCTCAAGACCGTCGATTTTGGCCTCCGTCTTAGCCTCGAGACCGTCGATTTTGGCCTCCGTCTTAGCCTCGAGACCGTCAATCTTGCCTGTCAATTCGGCCCTGAGACTGTCGATCCTAGCATTGTTTTCGCGCACATCCGTCTCGATGAGACTCAGGCGATGGTCAATCTGTTGCAAAACATCGCGAGTGGTGAGCTCGGGAGAGGGTTGTGGAGTGGACATGATGAGCATCCTTTAGTGTCGGGTCAAAGATAATCGGCTACATGGCTTATGCAAAATGCAGGCCAATCGCTCAAATCATCGTTCACTCTGAAAGATGGCTCTTTGCTAGGCGACGCAGTGTAGTATGGAAGAAACAGCCGTGTTGCGGTTGCGCTACATGGATCGGTAAGGCGGGATTAATGCAGAAGAGTGCGTAGGGGCGGTGCGAAGCGCAAGCCGCTCCTACGCACGAGGCACGATTAATGAGAAAGCAGCGATTTGATCTGGCCCCACGACTGGGACTCGACGCTCGTGGCAGTAACAGAAAGGACGACAGGTTGCCAAGCGGGATTACGTCCACCTAAGCCGTTGGTCAATTCGACCAAGTTGCCCCCGTCTATATCAATGGCCCAAATGAGCTTAGTGAGAGAAGTGAAGGCGATTCTCATGCTGTTGGGCGACCAAGTAAGGCCAGCTCTCCATGTGTTGTCGGACACGCACACAGTACCCTTGGGGAAATCAGACCGAACGGGAAGCGGGCCTTCGGGATCGAACACACACAGACCGCTCTGGTGTAGGTCAGGTAGAGGGATAACCAAGGACTCATCTTCACCAACATTGGTGATGTAGAGACGGGCGAGATTCTCTTCGTCTCCTTTTTCCCGCAACACGACGACGGCTGATTTGGTTCCGTCTGGGGAACGACCGGAGTAGCGGCGAGGGTGGGGCACTTCTCTCCAATCCACGGGCAACGAACCGCTTCCGTCTAGTGCCATGACGAACGAATCAATAAGGTTCCCATCATCCGTAGGCGCACCTAGGACATCGTAGTAAATGCTACTCCCGTCTGCAGACCACCAAAGCGATATTTTATCGACGGAATCGTCTGTTAGCTGCTGTGGATTACCGCCGTCGGCATCCATCAACCAAATCTCTCCACCGTACTGACCGTGGGGATAGTCGTCGAGGTAGATATAGGCGATCTTCGTCCCATCTGGCGACCAAGCCGGGGTAGTGCAATGCCGTCCTTGGGTCAGGTTCACGGGGTCGCTCCCATCCCCATTCATAATCCACACGTCACCGTGCCCTTCGCGGTCGGAGATAAACGCTATTTTACCGTCGGCTTGCGCCCAGCCCGCGACAGCCAGTCCCAGCGCTGCTAAGCAGGCGATCAATATGGATCGATTGTTCATAGCGTGCCTCCTTTTACTTATGGTGAATAGAGCAAGGCGTTGTTAGGTGTATTATAACATAAATTTGAACCTAACAACCAACAGAGCGTATCGGTTCTGCTATTCCGGCGACGCACTACACAAAATTGACGAAATCGTGGCGCACCCACAGCAGGTTGATCAGCCCCAGCACAAACCCCGCAATCACCAGCCACTTGAGACGGCTACCGTGCCGGCGGCCAATGCCGCGCAAATAGAGATATATCCCAAAGACGAACCACGTCGGCAGGGCTAGCCAGATCTTGGTATCCCCGCCCGCGAGGTATTCGCCCGGCGCGCCAAAGAACCAAATCGCCCCCATGCCCAAGCCCAAGGTAAAGAGCGAAAAACCGCCGCCAGCAAAGCGAAAAGTCGCCGCGGCAGCCGTGTCGAGCGCGGGTAGGTAGCTGTTGAGCTGGCCCTTTTTCAGGGCTTGGTGTTGGACGAGGTAGCCGACCGCCGAGCAGAACGCCAATGCGAAACCCACGTGTCCGAGCAGCGTCAGTACCACGTGGATGCCGAGGAAGGGATATTCCACGAGGATCGACTCGGCCTCCTCAAAGCGGAGGGGCATCAGCAGTGGATAGAGCAGGCCGAGAAAGGCGAGGGGCGCGGTCAGCAGGCCGAGGTGGCGAATGCGTGCATAGCGCTCGCCGAGCAAGCCCGCGACCACCAAGGCCATGACCAGCGAAGCGATGATCACCAACATATTGGCGAAAAGAGCTTGGCCGGAAAGTGCAAAGTGCAGCACGATGCTAATCGCGTGTACGGCCAGCCCCAACTTCAAGCTCTTGCGCCCCAGCGCATCCCAGCCGCTCTTGTGCCAGAGGAAGTGCCCTTGAAACAGCAGCGCGGCAGCCAAGTAGAACGCCAAGGCGATGGCGAGAGAGACAATGCAGAACGTCGTCACGATTCTTTCTCCTCGGCCTCGTCGTCGAGCCGGAAGAGGCGGCGCACCGTATCGAGGCGGACATAGCCCTCGTCGTCATTGGCGAACTCGCGGATTTGCACGAGCGGATCGTGCAGGAGCTTGTTGGCGTAACCGCGCAAGATGCCCTCGACGAGTTGGCGCTCGTCAGTGGAGAGCGGACCGAGTTGGGAGGCCCAGCGTGCGAGTTCCTGCTCCTGGAGGTGAGCGGCGCGCTCGCGCAAAGCGCGGATTAGTGGACCGGTGCTCAAGGCGTTGAACCAGTGCAAGAACTCTTTTAGCTCGTGGTCGATAATGGCTTGCACGCAGCGTATCTCCCCCTCGCGCTCCTGGCGGTTGGCAGCAACGACTTGTTCGAGACTGTCCATGTCGAACAGGAAGACGTTGTCGATGTCACGCGCGGCCGGGTCGATGTCGCGTGGCACGGCAATGTCGATGAGGAACAGCGGGCGACCTCGGCGTTGCTCCATAGCCCGGCGCAAGTCAGCGGGCCGAATAACGTAGTCCGCAGCCGCGGTCGCCGAGATGACGATGTCAACGGTGGATAGCTGAGCAGCTAGTTCCTCAAACGGCACGGCCTCGCCGCCCAACTGGCTGGCCAGCGACTGGGAGCGGGCAAAAGTGCGGCTGCTTACCAACAGCCGCTCGACGCCGGAGTCAACCAAGTACTGGGCAGTGAGCGCGCCCATCTCGCCAGCGCCGACCAAGAGCACGCAGCAGCCCGTCAGGTTTTCAAAGACCTGGCCGGCTAGCTCGACCGCGGCCGTGCTAATCGACAGCCGACCGCGGCCAATATCGGTTTCGGCGCGCGCGCGCTTGCCCACGCGCAGCGAGCGCTGGAACAGCTCATTGAGCAACAGGCGGGCCGAGCCGTTTTGCTGAGCCATTTCCAGCGCGCGGCGCACTTGCCCGAGTATCTCGGATTCGCCGACGACGAGAGAGTCAATGCCGCTGGCAACGCGAAAAAGGTGAACGGCCGCGTCTGAGTCGTTGAGTTGGTAGAAATGGGATTCGAGCGCCGCTACATCTACGCCTTGGCATTCGGCGAGAAAGCGGCGCACTTGGGCCAACCCGCTGTCGCCATCGGCAGCCAAGTACAGCTCGGATCGGTTGCAGGTGGAGAGAATGGCTGCCTCGTGCAGCCCGTAGTCGCCGACGAGCCGGGCTAGGGCCGAGGGCTGGTCGCTTTCGGGGAAGGCCAGCCGCTCGCGGATTTCCACTGGCGCGGTGCGGTGATTGATTCCTAAAGTCAGTATATGCACAGCTTTAAAAGTACTTATTCTACTGGGAAACCGCGAACCTAACACGCGAAAGGAATGCGGCAATGGTCAAATACCTATTGATCGGCTTGATACTCCTAGGTGCGGCAGCCGATGTGGATGCCGGAGCCTGGACCTTGCCGCGAGGCCAGTTCTGGAGCAAGCTCACGTATTTCCAGCAGCAAACCGAGGAGTGGTACGTCGGTAAAGGCCGCTTTGGCGCGCCCGGCACCCGCGCCCGCTACGACTTTGACGGGCAATACGAATCGCGGGCCGTCTTTTTCGAGGGCCTGTACGGCGTCACCGACCGCTTAGACCTCGGCTTACAGGTTCCCTATTTCGACCAATCCTTTGCCAACGCCGCTTTCACCGAACCCCGCACGGACACCGGCCTGAGCGACATCCGCGCCTTGGCCAAATTTCGCCTCTTGGCCAAACCATTGGTCCTCGCGTTCAAGACCGGCGTCAAGGTGCCGACCGGAGAGTTCAAAAACGAAGACGGGTTAATCCCGGTGGGCGAAGGGCAGTGGGACTTCGACTTCGTCGGGCAGGTAGGGCGTTCCTTTTGGCCGCTGCCCTTGTACGGCAACATCGACCTCGGCTATCGCGTCCGCACCCGCAACGAGCAGATCGACCGCGACCCCGGCGACGAGTGGTTCCTCAACGCCGAAATGGGCTACCAACTCGTGCGTCAACTCATGCTGCTAGGCAAATGCGAAGTGCTACGCAGCGATCCGGCGATTGACTTCTTCGGCGACTTTGAGATTGAGACCGGAATCAAGCGCATCACTTACCTGACGCCAGCCCTGCTCTACGCCATCGGCCAGCGCACGACTATCGAGGCGGCGGTGCGCTTCTCGCTCAACGGGCGCAACTTTCCGGCCGGGCGGCAGTTCGTCTTGGGAGTAGCAACGACGTTGGGAAAAGACGAGGGCTAGCGGCGCAACTTAGCCAAGCGCTGTTCGATGGCCGCAGCCATGTCGGGCCGCTGGCGAATGACGGCGTCGAAGTGGGGCTTGGCCTCGGCCGATCGGCCCATCATCTCCAATACCAATCCCAAGTTAAAATGGGCCTCGGCAAAATCGGGATTGCGCTGTAAGGCCCGTTCAAAGTGGGCGACGGCCTGCTCCCATTGGCGGCCTTGAGCTAGCGCAATCCCAAAGTTCACGTGAGCTTCCGGGTAATCCGGGTTGTATTCCAGCGCCAACTCGAAATGCTCCAGCGCCAACGGACGCTGGCCAGAACGCATGTAGAACATGGCCAAGGTGTGGCGGGTGTCCCAGTCCCGGGGGTCGGCTTCGAGCAGCTTCTTGTACCCGTCGATTTCCTGCCCCAGCCACTTGCGGTAGAAGTCGCGGCGGAGTCGCTCTAGGTCCTCGGGGCGGCGCGGCAAAATCTGCAGCGTCAGGTCGCCCATCTCGTCGGTCGAGTGCAGCCCGTAGCGCACCCGCACGGGTGGATCGTGAGGCTGGCGAGGGTTTTGCGAGGAGTTGTCGTACGCGTATTCCATGACCAACGTCGCACCAGCCGGCAGGAAAACCGGCGCGGAAAATCGGTAGTCGTCCTGCCAACTAAAATCCCAGTCCTCAATCCATATAAGCCACTCCCGCTCTCCGTTGGGCAACTCGGCGTACGCCCGAATTTCCCGGCCGAGGTAATGCGCGTGCGGATAGATAGTCAAAACCTCGACGTCCACGGGCAGCCGATACGTATCGCGAATCCAATGGTCGCTCGCGCCGGCTGGTATATCTAGGTCCTTGCGGCCCAAGCGCAGCATGGCCGGGCGTCTCTTGGGTGGCGCATCGGCAAAGAACAGGCCGACGCGGGCCTCGATGGATTCCTCTTTGCCAGTCGGCAACATGTGCAACTGTAGCAGCAAGTCCGTGCCCGGATCGAGCCGCCAAGCCAAGCTGTCGCTGCCGGGGTATGGGGTCTTGCCTTGGGTCCAGCCGAGAAAGTGCCCGTCGGCGTCCTCGGCCTCGCCAAAACTCATGCCGTCAAAGCCCGGGGCACCATCGCGCCCGTCGCGCCGCCGCGCCGCGCCGCTGCGGTCGATCATCATGGTAGCGTGGTGGACGATGCGCGCATTGCCCGGCCTGAACTCCATAGCCTTGACGTAGCGCGTCGAATCAACAGGCAGCGGGATAGCGAAGTTGCGGAAGACATCCGGGCCGTCAGCCCGCAGAGTGTAGGCCGATGTCATGGAGGCAATTAAATCGGGCTGGCCCAACTCCCACTCACTCTCCCACTGGGGCAGCGGCGGCAAATCGGCGGGACTACCCTCCTGCTTGCCGTGCTCAACCCAGCGGCGGATCGCAGCGATCTGCTCTGCGCTCAACCCGCGCTCGCCGGTAAAGCGGCCATAGCCGCGCTTGGGCTTCCACGGCGGCATGAAGCGGGTCTCCGTGACAAAGGCGATTTGCTCGGCGCGTGCGCTCACATTCTCATAGCTGAGCAAGTCAAAGGGAGCCGGGCCGGCGGGCCGGTGACAGGGGGCGCAGTTGTGAAAGACGATCGGCGCAATGTCGCGGTTGAAGGTCGGTGCTTCTCCTCCACTGCACCCAAAGAAGGTCGCAACTAGGAATATCCAATAGCGCGTCATTGCAGGTCGGCGATAAAACAGCCAATCGCCTCGGTGGCGCTCGGGTCTGGGGGACGACCAGCAAGGGCTGCCTCTATAGCGTTTGCGAGGTCGTTCCGGGTCGGCTGTGGGCGCATCTGGTCCAAGGCCATGTAGCGGTCGTCGATGCGGCCCCGATAGATGATGTTGCCGCGCTCACCTAACACCACGGCCTCTGGAGTCACGGTCGCGCCGACTCTTTTGACGAGGGCGTGCTGCACGTCTCGCAGGGCTTGGCCCGGCAAGCTGTATTCCTCGCCGTGGCCGCGGATGGCGTCCGCATCCTCGCGGCGGTCGGGATACACCAAGTAGAACGCAACGCCTTGCGGCTGGAAGCGGGCGTGGAGACGTGCTATGGTCGGGGCGTAGCGGTTGGAGATAGGGCAATCGGTCTGGACGAAGAGCAAAACCACAACGGAAGCGCGGTTGGTAAAGGGATCGACCGGATTGCCAGCCAAGTCGAGGGCTTTGGGGGGGTCGGGACGGCAGCCCACCAGCAGCAGGGACGCGAGAATAGCTAAGACCATAAAAAAAGAAAACGGATATTGGGCACTGACGGCAAGACTGTCGGTTTGCGCATTTTTATTAGGTGGGGAATGACTTTGCCCCTTACATTGTCTAATGATATGCCGGAGCAAGTGGGCACAGACCACGCCCTAATCGACCAAGCGCGCGCGGGTGACGAAGCGGCCTTGCGCGCCCTAATCGAGCGCTATGAGCCTCAAGTAGCTGCCACAGTCGTGGGCATGTTGGGGCCGGGCGACGAGGCCGATGACGTGGGGCAGGAAACTTTTGTCCGCTTCTATCAATCGCTGGACGAGTTTCGCGGCGACGCAGCGCTGGGCACCTATCTGACGCGCATTGCCATCAACCTCTCGCTCAACGCGCTAGAGCGCCGCAAGCGACAGCGCTGGCGCTTCTGGAGCCGCGACGACGAACAGGCTCCGCCCGAGCCGAGCGTCGATGGCCGCGACGAACAGGCCGCGAGCGAGCGCGAGCAAGCAGTGCAGGCAGCCCTCGACCAACTCAAGCCCGCCTTCCGGGCGGTGGTGGTGCTGCGAATGATCGAGGGCTATTCGACCAAGGAGACGGCCGCGCTGTTGGAGATCGCCGAGGGCACGGTGCTCTCGCGGCTCGCGCGCGGTATGAAACAACTAGAGACCATCCTCAAAGACGAGGACCTATATGACTGACAGCTATCGCAGCGAAATGCTACGGGCGCTGACCGGCGAATTGACCGCGCACGAGCGCGAGGCATTCGAGCGCGCCTTGGCTACCGACGACGCGCTCCGCGCCGAATGGGAGCACCTGCAAAAAGTCAGCGGCCTTTTGCAGGAAAGCCGCGCCGACTCGTTCCAGCCGTTCTTTGCCACTCGCGTCGCGCAGCGCATCAAGATCGAACGCGAGGCTTCGACGTTGAGCTCAGCCGAAACGGAAAGTCTCACCGATGCCCTCGTGTGGCTCTTTCGTCCCTTTGCCCCAGTCGCTATAGCAGTGGTCGCCTTTTTGGCGCTGAGCAATTGGAACGAGCGCGAACTCATCGGCGACGACGCTTCGTTCTTCGCCGCAATTTTCGCCGCCGTGCCCGCCACGCCCGAAGCGGCGTACGTACTGGACCTGGACATGTAACATGCGAGGGAGAACTAAAGGCGCACTCATTCTCTTCAGCACCCTGCTCATCGGCGTGCTGATCGGCACCCTACTCTCCGGGTGGTTCGTCCGCGACCGCCTGCGGCCCATTCCGCATTCTCGCCATTTCGTCCGCAGTACTGAGCGGTTGATTGGGCCGCAGGACGAAGAGCAGCGCCAAGCTGTGCGGGACGTGCTGCGGCGACACGCCGCCGCACTCCGCGAACTCAATGCCAAGCACCGGGAGGCACTAAAGGAACAGCTAGATTCGTCGCGGGCCGAGTTGGCTCCCTTGTTGTCTGAGGAGCAACTGCGGCGGCTGGACCGGCGGCTGCGGCGCTTCGGAGAACTGATGGGACCTTGGCGCGAGGGCAAGCGTCACAAAAAAAAGAAACCGCACGGGAATGAATAGCATCAATCGGTGGTCTAATGGGCGTAGAGAAGAGAAACGGCCATTTCTCACGAGCCGCCAACTAGCGGCGAACCCAACTAACCACCCAATGCGGAGAACGTAAAATGAAAAAGAAATGGATCATCTCAGCCGGCGTCGCGCTGGCACTCGGCGCGCTGGCCACATCAAGAGGCTCATCCCCAAGTCCAGTTTCTCGCACGACAGCCGGCGGCGCGCTGGCACTCGGCGCGCTGGCCACCGTGGCCGTAGCCGAGCCCGGGGAAAAGATGCGGGAGCACCGGCAGCCCACGCCGTGGATGCTGGGGCGTCTCGACCTGACCGACGAGCAGAAGGAGCAATTGCAAGCGTTGCGCAAGGAGCACGTGGAAGCCAGGCGTGAGCAGCGCGAGGCCATGGCTGCCATGGGCAAGGAGCAGCGCGACGCCGTAATGAACATTTTGACCGAGGAGCAGCAGGAGTCCCTCAAAGAAATGCGCGCCAAGCGCGGCAAGTTTTTTGACCGGCGCGGCTGGGAGGGCAAGGATCGGCATGACATGCGGCGCGGCGGTAAAGGTCGGCACGACGCACGGCGCGGCGGCCAAGGCGCATTTTCAAGGCTGGATTTGACCGACGAACAGAAGGAACAGTTCGTGGAATTGCGCAAGGAGCACCGCACAGAGATACGCGAAACGCGTCAAAAGCACCGCACGGCTTTGGAAAGCGTCTTGACCGACGAGCAGCGCGAAAAGCTTGAAGCAATGAAGGACGAGGCGTTTTACGGCGGCGGCAAACGCTGGCGCGGCAAGCGGTAAGCACCGATTCCTACTTTCTTTTACAACGCGGAGTAGCTCGTCTGCTCCGCGTTTTTTGTACTCTGTCAGGATCAACTACGACGATCGAAAACAAGAATCAAAAAAAGCAACAAGTACGGGTCTTCGGATGTGCAAATCCGTCCAACCACGTCCTTGTGCAACGTCCAGTACCCAGTTTGGCAGAGTACCCTTTTTTTCAGTATCTTTTCTCATACGCCACTGACGCTTAACAACCACACTTTCTTAGGCTTCTTATGATAATCGACTCGCATACTCACGCTTGGGAGTTCTGGCCTTACGAACCGCCCGTGCCCGATCACAACAGCCGCGGCCGGGTCGAGCAATTGCTGTGGGAAATGGATCGCAACGGCGTCGATAAGGCCGTGTTGGTCTGCGCTCGCATCGAACACAATCCCCACAACAACGACTACGTCGCCGAACAAATCCGCGCCTATCCAGATCGCTTGGTGCAATTCGCCGACGTGGATTGCTCGTGGTCGGCAGAATACCACACTCCAGGCGCGGCCGAGCGGCTCAAGGCGGCCGCAGCAAAGTACCAGCTCAAGGGCTACACTCACTACGTAAAAGGCGACACCGAGTGGTTCGCGTCCGAGGAAGGGCTCGCGTTTTTCAGCGCCACAGCCGATCTGAACCTGATCGCCAGCCTAGCCTTGGGGCCGCAATGGCAGCCAGCACTGCGCGAGTTGGCACAGCGCTTTCCGTCGGTGACTTTTCTCTGTCACCACATGGCCGGAGCGAACGCGCGCGAGGAAGCGCCGCACCCCAACCTACAGGAAATTCTGCGCTCGACCGAGGTGCCCAACATCTACATCAAGCTCTCGGGTTTTCACTACGCTTCGCACGTCTCGTGGGGGTACCCCTACTCGGATACGCACCACGTCGTGCGCCAGCTCTACGAGCACTTCGGCCCCCAGCGGCTGTGTTGGGGCTCGGACTACCCGGTGGTGCGAACCAACATGACCTACCAGCATGCGCTCGAAGCATTCCGCACGCACTGCACGTTCGTACCAGATGAACACAAGCGTTTGATCTTGGGCCAGAACTTGGCCGGTCTACTCGACCAAGCCGGCACTTGACCGCAGATGATCATGCTACCGCCCGCATATAGCACAATCCTCCGCTGCTTGCTCATAGGCTCGATTTTCGTCGGCTGTAGTGCCGACGGGCCGGGGCCGGTGCAAACGATCGGGCACGAAGCAGATTCGACTTGGGATATTATCCAAACGGAAATTTTCGCCAGCCAATGCGTTAGCTGCCACACGGCTGGAACCTCGTTTGGGCGTCAGTCGGGCCTCGTACTCACCCCGGACATGGCCTACGAACAGCTCGTAGGTGCCGCTCCGACAAACGCAGCCGCCGCGGCCGATGGACTGATGCGAGTCAGCGACCTCGGTCAGGGCATGCCCGGCCTCCTCAAAAGCTATTTGTGGGAGAAAATCAACGCTCCCGACCAGCAGCACTTCTACGGCGACCATCTCTACTACGGGGAGATAATGCCCCTTGGCGACAAGCCGCTGACCAACGGCGAATTGGCTTTTATCCGCGCTTGGATCGAGGCGGGTGCACCGGAGACAGGCCACGTAGCCGACCCAGACCTTTTGCAGGACAAGTCGCGCTACGAAGTGCCGGAGTTCAAGCCGCTAGCCAAACCGGAAAAAGGCGTCCAACTGCACTTGCCGCCTTTCGAAATACAGCCCAACAACGAGCGCGAGATCTTTGTCGTGCATCCGCTGAACAACGAAGACGATGTGTTCCTAGAGCGCGTCCAAATCTCCATGAAGTCCGGCTCGCATCACTTCCTACTCTACACATTCCAAGACGATATACCCCCCGAGCGCATGCCGGAACCCTACGAATATCGCGACTTGCACAACGGCACCGGCCAGTACGTCCTTTCAACCATACTAACGCAATTTTATCACCTGCCAGTCGCTGGCAGTCAATGGCCTTCCATTGATGTCTCCCTGCCACCTGGAGTAGCGGTTCGGCTACCCAAGAACACCCTGCTCGACCTCAACTCGCACTATGTCAATCGCACCAGTCAGCCCATTACCGGCGAGGTCTATACCAACTTGCACTTTGCCGACCCATCTGAAGTCGAGCACGAGGCGCGTTTCTTTTCTTTGAACAATCTCGATATCTCCCTACCGGCTGGAGAGGTGACGACTATAGAGAGGGATTTTACCTTCTCCGAGCGGACCCACATTGTGCAGCTACTCTCGCACGCTCATCAACTCATGGTCGAATTCCGGGTCGAAATGATCGGGGGAACGCACGACGGCGAGCTTATCTACATCGCATACGACTGGGAACACCCGCCGATCCTGAGATTCGACTCCCCCCTCGTCCTAGAGCCTGGGGAAGGCTTCAGATTAAAGGCAACCTATGACAACACGACCGACGAAGAGGTCAACTTCGGTTTGTTGTCAACAGACGAAATGATGATTCTCTTTGGGATTTCCTACCGGGATTAACTTCTCTTGCGGCACGAAAAAGGCGCGAAAAGCACAGACCGTGTGTGCTCCTCGCGCCTTTTTTATGGGACTACGACAGCGTCTAATACATATGCGGCTGCACGGCGAGGGCCAGCGACGCTTCAATGTCCCAAATGGCCTTGGTCACTTCTTGGCCAATCAAGTCCAGCTTGCGCACCTGTTCGATGCGGCCGGTCGCGCGGGCTAGCTCGCGGCTGGCCAAGAGCCTCTCGAAAATTCCGCAGGCATCTGCCAAGCAGATAATGACCACGTCGCGGGGATCGGGAATCTTATCGCTGAACAGCACCTCCATGATGCGCAACTTGACCTCTTTCTCGGCCTTGCCGTCGAGGGCCGGATAGCGCCGCGAGCGAAACACCCATAGGAAGCGCCCTTCCTCGCGCGCGAGAATGCCTTTCTCCACCAGCCGGCGGAGCGAACCCTCGCGAATGTCGTCGGCGCGCGCGGCAGTGCGCTCCAGCCAGTAGCGCGTATCGTGCGTTTCGGTCGCCGCGGCAATATCGCTCAGCGTCGGGTCAATCAGGCTGTCTTGCAGGGGAGTGTTATCGACGAGGACCAGCTTGTCCAAGTCGGTGTCGATGCGGTCTTCCAGCGCTAGTTCCATTAGGACTCCGCCGCCCAAGGCGTAGCGCACCAATCGGTCGGGAACTCGGGCGAAGCTCCCATCTTCATCGTCGAGCAAAAGAAGCATAATTTCTTCGGTGAATCTCAGCATGGACTACCTCGTTTAATAGTTTCGCGTCTGCATCTGACAAAAATATAGACCGCTAGTCCCTCTAAGCAAGTTGCCAACCGCGCTCAGCTTGCGGGCGCTTGGTCCCCACGGCGACGCAGCCACTCCACTGTAAACAGAACCAAAACGGCAAACGCAATGAGAAAGGTCGCCACCGCTAGGATGGTAGGGCTGATTTGCTCGCGAATGCCCGCCCACATCTGCCGCGGAATGGTCCGCTGCTCCAAGCCGCCCATGAACAGCACCACCACGACCTCGTCGAAGGAAGCGGCAAAGGCGAACAACCCACCAGAAGCAACCCCGGGTGCGATGAGCGGCAACTGCACGCGCCAGAAACTGCGCAGCGGCCCTGCGCCGAGGCTAGCGGCGGCCCGCATCAAGTTCTGGTCGAAGCCCGACAACGTCGCGGTTACAGTAATCACCACAAACGGCACCCCGAGCACGGCATGGGCGAGGATTATGCCGAGGTGGGTCTGAGCCAAGCCAAGGCTGGAGTAAAAGAAGAACATCCCCACCGCGGCAATGATGACCGGCGTGATCATCGGCGAGATCAACAGCCCCATCACAGTCCGCCGAGCGGGCATGGCTGAGTTCGCCAGCCCAAGCGCCGCAAGAGTGCCGAGCGAGGTCGCCAATAGCGTCGCTGAGACGCCGATGACCAAGCTGTTGACTAAGGCGCGGGTCCATACGCCATCTTCAAAGATGCTGCGGTACCAACGCAGCGAATACGCCTCCGGGTCGAAACGCAACATGCCCTCGGTAAACGTGAAGTACGGCTCCGCGTTAAAGCTGAGCGGTACAATCACCAAGATCGGCGCGACCAAGAAGACAAACGCCGCCGTGCAGAACGCGAGATAGACCCATCGCGCCAACATCAGCCCAGCCTCATGCGGTCGATGCCCACCACGCGGTCGTAAAGCACGTACAGCGCGATGATGCCCACTAGCAGAATGGCGGCGAGCGCCGCGGCAAGTCCCCAATTGAGCGAGGTCTGCATGTGATAGGCGATCATGTTGGAGATAAGCTGACCCTTGCTCCCGCCGACCAGCGCCGGCGTGATGTAGTAGCCAATGGCGAGGATGAACACCATCAGCGATCCAGCGCCAACGCCGGGCAAGGTCTGCGGCCAATAGACGCGCCAAAACGCCTGAAAGGGAGTCGCGCCGAGGGAAGCCGCAGCCCGCACGTGCGACGGCGGAATCGAACGCATCACCGAATACAGCGGCAGCACCATAAAGGGCAGCAACACGTGGGTCATCGCCACAAACGTGCCGGTCATGTTGTATATCATGGCGATGCGGCCGTCGTCCGCGACCAGTCCGATCGCCACCAGTAAGCTGTTAATTACGCCTTGGGTCTGGAGCAGCACGATCCAAGCCGTCGTCCGCACCAGCAAGGAGGTCCAGAACGGCACCAACACCAGCAACAACAGCAGGTTGGCGCGGCGCGGTGGCGCGTGGGCGATCAGGTGGGCAATCGGGTAGCCAATGGCCAAGCACAGCGCGGAAATGCCAAAGCTAATGGCCAGCGTGCGCCACAAAAGCGGCAGATAGATGCGCCGTTCCTCTGGCTGCCGAGCGATGCTACCATCAGATTGGCGCATGAGGTCGAGCGCATTGATATAGTGGCGCAACGTGAACCGCTCCCCAGCGCTGCGAATCGCCAACCACACTTCCGGCTCTCCCCAAGCATCGTCGATGCCGATCATGGTCTCGCGCCAAGAATCGCCGCTGGCGTTGCGCAACTTGCGCACACTGCGCGTGACCACGCTGCGCAAGCCGCTCTTGATGCGGTTGACGCGCGTGGCAATTTGGCCGAGGGTGCGCTCCTCCCGCGCCTGCAGCAACTCACGCGCGGCCGTTGCGTACACAGGCTCCTCCAAGGCGCTGGTCCCATCCCATGCGCGCAGTAAAGCGAGCGTTTCCGGCAACGCATCCGCGACTAGAGGATCGTACACGCTGCGCACCAGTAAAGTCCCAAGCGGCGCAACAAAGCTCGCTAGGACAAAGGCGATCAATGGCAGCGCTAGCCCTACTGCTCGCCACCGCTGCCCCGCCTGCTGCTTGGACGCGTCTAAACCCGTCTCTGCTGTTGCTTGGTCAACCACTTGCCGATAGGTCCTCCCCGTCGTCCGCAGCATCGGGTTTCAGCGCACGGCAGTCCAGCGCGGTCCAGCCGACGCGGATCCGATCTCCCTCCAACACACCCCCATGGCCCACGACGTTGGGGATCTTGACGACGAAGCCCGAGTGTCCGCACAGCTTTAGGCGCAGACGTATATGATCGCCGAGAAATGCTATATCCTCGACATCAGCGTCAAACTCGTTGGCGTACGAGTGACCGCCCTCACCCAGCGAGATATTCACCCGCTCCGGGCGCACGACAACCGTCGCGGCAGCCCCCGGCGGACATTGCCCCAAACTCACGGCCTTGATGAGCGCATCGCCGACCTCTACTTCGCACACGCCGTCGCCGACCGTCCGCACAACGCCGTTTAGGCGATTGTTCTCGCCGATGAAATGGGCCACGAAAGCGCGCTCCGGCTCTTCGTAGAGCACCTCTGGGGACGCGACCTGCTCGATCGCGCCGCCGCGAAAGACGGCGACCCGATCCGACATGACCATGGCCTCCTGCTGATCGTGCGTAACATAGACGACGGTTATGCCCAAGGTGCGCTGAATGCGGCGGATTTCGTATTGCATTTCCTCGCGCAGGCGTCGGTCGAGCGCGCCGAGCGGCTCGTCCATCAACACCAGTTCCGGGTCGAAGACCAAAGCGCGGGCGATCGCAACGCGCTGTTGCTGACCACCGGATAGCTGCCCTGGGCGGCGATCCTCCAAGCCTTCGAGGCGCACGAGGCGCAGGGTGCGGGCTACCCGCTCTCGCTGCTCGCTGGGATCCATGCCCCGCACTTCGAGTGGAAACGCCAAATTGCCGCCGACCGTCATGTGTGGAAAGAGCGCGTAGTTTTGAAATACGACGCCGATGTCGCGCTTGTGGGGGGGCAAATCGCCGACCGGCACGCCATTGATGTGGATAGTCCCGGCAGCGAGTGTCTCAAACCCAGCGAGCATCATCAAGCAGGTCGTCTTGCCAGAGCCAGACGGCCCGAGCATGGTGAGGAATTCGCCCTTTTGTACGGCAAGGTCGAGATCGCGCACGACCCAATTGCGGCCGTCGTAGCTTTTGCTGACGCCGGTAAACTCGACGTGGGGGGTGCCGTTTGTGCTCACCACTCACCAACCGAGAGCATAGCCATCGCGGCGCGGGTCGGCCCCACCCATAAAGGATCCGGTGTCGGCATCGATCATGATGCCTTGGCCACCGCCGACCCCGGGCGACCAGTCGCCGAGGAAATTGAACTGATGGCCGCGGCGCTCCAGCTCGGCCAAGACCTCGCGGTCAATGCGGTTTTCAGCATCGACGACAAAGCCGGGGCTGCCAGTCTTGACGCGCGGGGCCTCAATGGCGGCTTGGACGTTCATCTGGTGATCGAGAATATTCATAATCATCTGCGGAGTAGTCTGGAGGATGCCGTAGCTCCCTGGGGTACCGATGAGCAGGCGCAGCCCGTCGGCGTCCCAAACTTGGGCCGGTGAGACGCACATCTCGTTTTTCTTGGCCGGACCAATCACGTTGGGGCTAGTAGGCTCGCGGTCGAACCAGCGCATGAAGTTATTGAGCGCAATGCCAGTCTCCGGCACCACCATAGACGAACCAAAAGCACCGCCCAAGCTCTGGGTGCAGGCGACGGCGTTGCCATCGGCGTCAATGGTGTCGAAGTGGGTCGTACATTCGCTCATCCACGCGCGCGGGTCACCCGCTTTGACCTCCCCGACCGGGCCGCCGGGCACGAGGTGATCGCCCGCGGTAAACTGGGCCTTGTCGCCAATGAGCGCGCGCCGCTCGGCTGCGTATTCCTTCGACAGCAAACCTGCTGTCGGTGGATCGTCAATGGCTGCATAGGCAATGCGATCAGCCATAGCCAGCTTGGTTGTCTCGATAAAGCGGTGCAAAGTCGAGGCGGTATTGTGTCCGAGACCCACCACGTCAAAGCCCTCCATGATGGCCAGCGTCTCCAAATACTGGACGGCTTGGCAGGGCGGCGGCGGCGCAAAGACCTCATAGCCGCGATAGTTGATGGAGATCGGGTCAATGAATGCCGGCGCAAAGTCGGCGAGGTCTTCTTTTGTAATCAGACCGCCGGTCTCCTCCATATAGCGAACGAGGCAGTCGGCAATCGCGCCTTTGTAAAAGACATCCGCGCCCCCGGCCGCAACTTGGCGGAAAGTCTCGGCGAGGGCCTTTTGCACCACCACTTCCCCAGGCTCGGGGGCCGCGCCGTCGAGTAGGTAGGTGTCGGCACCGGTCTTGAAGCGGCGCAGGCTCGCGGCCGCACCCGCGTAGAAATAGGCGTTCTTAACCGTGAGGGCATAGCCCTGCTCGGCGTACTCAATGGCCGGAGCGAAGACGCGGGCGGCGTCCATCGAGCCGTAGCGTTCCAGTGCGGCCAGCCAGCCGCCGCAAGCACCAGGCACTAACGGCGTGAGGGGACCAAGCCCCTGTTTGTCGTCGCTGTCGTACAGGCTCAGCGTAGCCGCCCGCGGGGTGAGGCCGACGTAATCGACGATCTTGTGCTCTTTTTCGCGGGCGCTGTAGATGTGCAGGTAGCCGACGCCGCCAATGCCCGACATATACGGCTCGACTACGTTGAGCGCAGCAGCCGTGGCAATGGCTGCGTCAATGGCATTGCCGCCCTCCATTAGGATGCGCATACCAGCGAGAGAGGCGAGCGGATGCGCCGAAGCGATCATGCCGCGACGGCCCGTGGCAGTGCTGCGGTGCGTGGTGCCTTTGGCAGAAAAGGCCATTGGACGCAACTCCTTGTGATTTGTAGATTTTGCGACCGCCTAAAATAGGGCGAGCAAATTACAGCGTCAATCGAGGAGCCTACCTATATGAGCGACAAGACAATAGACCTGCGCAGCGACACGATTACCCTGCCGACCGAGGCCATGTGGGAGGCCATGGCCTGCGCGCCGTTGGGCGACGATGTGTACGGCGAAGACCCATCGGTCAACCGCCTGCAAGAAGTGGCCGCCGAAAAAGTGGGCATGGAAGCCGCGCTCTACGTGCCTTCGGGTACGATGGGCAATGCCTGCGCCTTGATGACCCACACCAACTGGGGAGACGAGGTGCTCTTTGAGGAACAGGCTCACATGTACTACTGGGAGGCCGGAACCTACGCCTCGCTCGCCGGGCTGTCCGCGCGCATCGCTGCGGGCGAGCACGGCGTCATCACTGCCGACCAAGTACGCGAGACCGTCCGTGCCGACAATCCGCACTTTGCCCCGCTCAAGGTCGTCTGCATCGAGAACACCCACAACAACCACGCCGGCCACGCTTGGTCGGTCGCCGAGGTGGCTGCGGTGAGCACCGCATGCCGCGAACACGGGCTAAAACTACACGTAGATGGGGCACGCATTTTTAACGCCGCCATCGCCACCGGGACGACCGTCCCAGAATACACTCAGCACGTTGATTCCGTGATGTTCTGCATCTCCAAAGGGCTGAGTGCGCCGGTCGGCTCACTGCTATGCGGCAGCAGGGACTTTATAGATCGGGCCTATCGGATGCGCAAGCGGCTCGGCGGTGCCATGCGCCAAGCCGGAATAGTAGCCGCGGCCGGGGTCGTAGCCTTAGAGCAAATGGTAGATCGGCTGGCCGAGGATCACGCGGTGGCGCAGAAACTGGCCTCTGGCTTGGGAGCAATCGAGGGCGTCGAGGTAATTTTTCCACCGCGACCGACCAACATCCTCAAGGTGGATTTTGCGGCCTTGGGCTGGTCCGCTGCCGATCTGGTGGCCAAGTGGAAGGCGCGAGGCGTGTTGTGCAATCCGCGTCCGCCGCACGGGGCGCGACTGGTCGCGAATCGGCACGTGGAGCTAGAGGACGTCAAGTACGTGGTGGAGGCGACCCGGGAAATGATCGGGTAGGAGGCCACTTGGCGCGTCTTTCGTCCATATCCCGGTGCTTTTGGCTCGGGGTCTTTGCCGCGGCTTTGGGCGCGGACGCTGTCGGAGGAGATGCGCTGAAAAACGCGGATGGCTCATGGAAGTACAGCAATCATCTGGTCGGGGAGACGAGCCCCTATTTATTGCTGCACGCGCACAATCCGGTCGAGTGGTACCCCTGGGGGGAAGAGGCACTAGCGCGCGCCAAGGCCGAAGATAAGCCGATCTTTCTGTCGGTCGGCTACTCGACTTGCTATTGGTGCCACGTCATGGAGCGGCTGGTCTTTTCCGAACCCGAGATTGCGGCGCAGATGAACGCCAGCTTTATCAACATCAAGGTCGATCGCGAGGAGCGGCCCGACATCGACCGCATTTACATGCTGGCGACCCAACTAACCACCCGGCACGGCGGCTGGCCTAACTCGGTGTTTTTGACGCCGGACCAAGAGCCGTTTTTCGCCGGTACGTACTTTCCGCCCGAGTCCTTGCCCGGGCGGCCTTCCTTTCCCCAAGTCCTAGATTTTATCCGCCAGCGCTGGCAGGATCAGCGCGAACAGGTGCTCCAAATCGCGGCCCGCTTGACCACAGCCATCCGCGACTTGGAATCCGGACAGCAGATGGCAGCCGTGCCCCCAGATTCTCTGCTAGTAGCGCGGGTGCTATCGGCTATTCAGGTCCGCTACGACGCCATTAACGGCGGCTTCGGCGGTGCGCCCAAATTTCCCCCGAGCCTGCGCTTGGAGATGCTGATGGCCACGCCCGAGCGCTTTGCCGATCCCCAAGTGCAGCGCATTGTTTTGCACTCGCTGGAGCGGATGGCAGCCGGCGGCATCTACGACCAAATCGGCGGCGGCTTTCACCGCTACGCCACGGACGCCGAGTGGCGCGTGCCGCACTTCGAGAAGATGCTCTACAACCAAGCGCATTTGGTGCGGCTGTATCTGCGGGCGTACGAACTGACGGGAGACGACCGCTGGCGGTGGGTGGCAGAGGATATTTTTCGCTTTGTCGCGCGGGAGATGACCGGGCCGGAGGGGGCTTTTTACTCGGCATTGGACGCCGAAACCGAGGCCGAAGAGGGCAAGTACTACCTGTGGACTGCGAGAGATCTGGAAAACGTGTTGGGACACGAAATAGAATTGTTCTGGAGCGTCTATGGGTCGGCCGCCATGCCCGAGGGCGGGGGAGGCGTCCTCTATGTGAAAACGCCGTCTGCCGAGGCTGAGCTACGGGATCGGATGGAGCCCTTGCGGCAGCGCTTGCTTGCGGCGCGGGCCGAGCGGCTCTATCCCCTCCTCGACGACAAGGTGATAGCCGCTTGGAACGGGATGATGATCGAAGCGTACGCACGGGGTTTCGCAGTCTTGGGCGATCCCGCATATCGCCGTGCAGCCGAGCGCGCGGCCGATTTCGCTCTGCAGCACCTGCGGCGCGAGGACGGGGGGTTGTGGCGGGTCCATCGGCTGGGGATTTCGCGCCAGGAAGCGTATCTAGACGACTATGCGTTTTTGGCGCGCGGACTGACGGCATTGTACCGGGCGACCGGCGAGGCGCGCTGGTTGCAGGCCGCACGCGAACTGAGTGCCGAGATGGTGGCGCGGTTTTGGGACCAAGAGGTCGGGGGATTTTTCTTTACCGAAGCTAGCAACGCACTCATCGTGCGCAGCAAATTCGCCCAAGACTCGGCCATGCCTTCGGGCAATGCGGTAGCAGCCCACGCGCTGCTAGACTTAGCCGAATTGACGGGCCAAGCGCACTACCGCAGCCGGGCGGTGCAAATCCTATCCGCTTTCGGCGGGGCCATGTGGGCGCAGCCTACGGCCTCGGTGCATTTGACCGCCGCGGTCGAGCGCCACCTGCAAGCGTCGCTGTCCGCAGCCGCACTAGCGGACGCGCCAGCGGATTCGCTAGTCTCCATGCGGGTCGAACTACCCGCGCAACAGCCCGTGGCGGGCGAGGCTTTTGCCGTGGCCGTGCATCTAGACATCCGCCCGGGCTGGCACATCAACGCCAACCCGCCCTCGGGCGACTTGCTCATCCCCACCTCGCTGACACTCAATGCGGACTGGCCGCTGGACTTTGCTCGCGTGCACTATCCCATCGGTCGGTCGCAGACCTTTCCAGCCCTAGCAGAGACGCTCTCGGTGTACGAGGATCAGGTCGCGCTGTGGGCGGATTTGTCGCTGCCCACAGCAGCGGCTGGGACAGCGGGCTATTTGCGTTTCCTAGTTCAGTATCAGGCATGTGACGAGGTCCGTTGTCTCCCTCCGGCAGAATTGAGCCAGAGCGTGCTGGTGGCCGTGGCACCATGATCCAATGCGCTGACATCATCGGCTGCGGGGTGGATGAACTAGAGGCTGCCAAGCTCTTAGCTCAAGTCGAAGCTCTCTCCGGCCCGCCGGAAGCGCGCTGGCGGGAAGCGGCCCGCTGCATTCTGCGGCCGGATCATCCCTTTGCGCTGCACCAGTTGCTCTATCGGGCAATCTACGGCAGCGCAGATGGCCCGGTGTTTTTTCCCGAACCAGCAGACATTGAACACGCGCATATGACGGCGCTGCGGCGCGAACTTGGTCTAAGTTCGCACGCCGCGCTCTTTGCGTGGTCGGTTGCAGAGCGGGAGGCGTTTTGGGAGCGGACGGTCGCCCGCTTGAAAATCCGCTTCCGCAAGCCGTACGCGCAGCTTCTCGATCTGTCCCAAGGCGTCGAAGCACCCAAGTGGTTTGTCGGAGCCGAGATGAATATCGCCGAGAGTTGTTTCCAAGCCCCCGCCGATCAGACGGCCATTGTCTTCCAGCGCGAGGGTGGTCAGCTTGAGCAGATGAGTTTCGGCACCCTAGAAGCCCTGTGCGACCGAGTCGCCGGTGGGTTGCGCACATTGGGATTTGCTCCCGGCGACCGGATTGCCGTGGCCATGCCGATGACGGCCGAGTCGGTGGCGATCTATCTGGGGATCATCAAGGCCGGTTGCGCGGTGGTGGCCATTGCCGACAGCTTCGCTGCCCCCCAGATCGCCACCCGGCTGCAGATCGGGGAGGCCAAGGCCGTTTTTACCCAAGATGTAATTCTGCGCGGAGGGCGCGAGTTGTCGCTGTACCCGCGCTTGGTTGCCGCAGAGGCCCCGTTGGCGATTGTATTGTCGGGGCGCGTGGAAGGGTTGACAGAGGCACTTCGCCCCGGAGATCTGCACTGGGACGACTTCTTGCAAGCCAACGCTATATCGGCGACCGTGATCTGCGACCCCGACGAGACGACGAATGTCCTGTTTTCATCGGGCACTACCGGCGACCCCAAGGCCCTGCCCTGGACTCATGTCAACCCGATCAAGTGCGGCGCAGACGCGCATTATCACCAAGATGTCCACCCAGGCGATGTGGTCGCTTGGCCGACCAATCTGGGCTGGATGATGGGGCCGTGGCTGATCTACGCCGCCTTTTTGAACCGGGCGACCATGGCCCTCTACTATGGAAAGGCGACGGAGCGAGACTTTGGGGAATTTGTGCAAGCGGCTGGCATTACCATGCTCGGCATCATTCCGAGCATGGTGCGGACTTGGCGCAGCACGGGCTGCATGGAGGGAATCGACTTTTCGGCGATTCGAGCTTTCAGTACCACCGGAGAGTGCTCCAATCCCGAGGATATGCACTATCTGATGGCGCTGGCGGGGTATCGGCCCATCCTCGAATACTGCGGCGGCACCGAACTGGCGGGCGGCTACTTGCTCAGCACGCTAGTCGAGCCAGTCGCACCCTCGACCTTCAATTCGGCGACGCTGGGAACGGATTTGGCGATTTTAGACGAAGACGGACAGGAGAGTGAAAGCGGCGAGGTCTTTTTAGTGCCGCCCGCCATTGGCATGTCAACTCGGGTACTCAATCGCGACCATAGCGAAGTGTACTATGAGGGCGTACCCAAGCGGGATGGGGTACCACTGCGCCGCCACGGCGACCAAGTCGAACGACTAGCCCCGGGCATCTACCGAGTCCACGGCCGAGCCGATGACGTGATGAACCTAGGCGGAATTATGGTGAGTTCCGCAGAGATCGAGCGAGCCTTGAATACAATGCCGGGCGTGGTCGAAACCGCGGCGATTGCAGCGCCGCCGCCGGGGGGCGGACCAAGCCTCCTAGTGATCTTCGCGGTGCTGGATGACGTCGGCGACCACTTGCAAGCCTGTCCTGAGCGCCGTCTCAGGGACGCAATGCAGCAGACGATCCGCCGGGAACTCAATCCGCTGTTCAAGATTCACGAGGTAGTAGTGGTAGAATCGCTGCCGCGAACCGCGTCGAACAAGGTGATGCGGCGAATCTTGCGGGAGCGCTATGCAAGGAAACCGCGCGAACCTCAACGCGCCGGCTCGTAGAACTGAGCGAAAGGAGCATCTGATGCGACGTGGTTATTTGTCTGCTTTGCTGCTGCTAGTGGCGATCTATCCGGCTGAAGCTGGCCGCTACGACGATCCGAGCTTTCTTACCAGCCACCTCGTCTCCGGTGGAGTGGCCAAAGACGGCATTCCGGCCCTGACGAACCCTACTTTCGTGGCACCGAACGGAGTAAACTACGTACAGGAAAACGACGTGGTCATGGGGATAGTCATCAACGGCGAACCACGGGCCTATCCACACAACATTGGCTGGTGGAACGAGATCATCAACGACCGCGTCGGCGATCAGTCGGTCGTAGTGTCTCTGTGCCCGCTTACAGGCACCGGCCAAGTCTTCAATGCCACCGATAGCGACGGCTCGCAAATTGAGTTCGGGGTCTCCGGACTGCTGATCAACAGCAACTTGGTCATGTACGACCGGCGCGACGACGAAACGCTCTACCCGCAGATGATTTACACGGCCATCAACGGTCCCCAAGTCGGCGACCGCTTGGAGTTGATGCCGGTGGTCGAGACGACGTGGGCGCTGTGGCAGCGGATGTACCCAAGCACCACCGTGGTAAAAGCCACTACCGGCTGGGAGTACTACAACTCGCGACCAGCCTACAACGAAAATCAATACACCTTCTACCCCTACGGCGATTATCGCACCAGCCATGAGTTCCTGCTTTTCCCACCCACGACCAACGACGGTGCATTCGACCATCGCTTTGAAACCAAGGATCTAGTGTTGGGGTTGTGCCGCAACGACCAGACCAAGGCATACCCCTTTGCGCTAATGCCCGACGGCGTGGTGATCAACGACCTCATCGGCGACGACCCCGTAGTCGTCCTATTTGACTACGCATCGCATACGGCCTTGGCCTATTTCAGCCAACTCGACGAAACGCCGTTGAGCTTTTACGGCGTGGAGTCCGAGGGGCCGCTGCCGGTGGAATTCATGGATGCGGAGACGGGTTCGCGCTGGAACATGCTCGGCGAAGCCGTCGCGGGGCCGCTCGCAGGGCGGCGATTAGCGCAAATCCCCGCCTACAATGCCATGTGGTTTGCCTGGACTGCCTACTGGCCCGATACTGAGGTCTGGCAGCCGGGTGAGGGAATTCTCAGCCAAGAGGATATCGAGCAGATCGAGCAAGCCACAGCGGTCGTCGAAACCTTTGACGCCGCGCCTGCGGGCTTTGCCCTGCGGCAAAATTTTCCCAACCCGTTCAACGCGCAGACGCTGATCCAGTACGAACTTCCAGCAGCCGGGTCGGTGCGGCTCAGCGTGTTCAACGCGGCCGGTCAGCGAGTGCGCTTGCTGGTAGAAGAGCACCAAGCGGCTGGGCTATACTTGCAGCCTTGGGACGGGCGCGACGACGTCGGGCAGCCATTGGCCAGCGGCGCGTATCTGTACCGATTAGAAGCATCGGAATTTGTCCAAGCGCGGATGATGATGTTGGTGCGCTGACCAACCAAACTTAGGGAGAAATTACATGAGCAATTTCCTCAGTCGCTATTTGAACTGGTTGCATCTGCGGTGGCCAGCCGGCGTGGTGGAGAAGTTGCCGCGGGTGGATGAGCACGGGCAGAGCAATGTCTCCGGGCTGTACATCGTCGGCGACTTGACCGGAATCCCACTGTTGAAGTTTTCAGCCGATACAGGCGCACGGGCCGTGCAGCACATCGCAGCCGACGAGGCATTCCAGCGCAGTAGGGGACAGGAGGATGTCTTGGACTTGGCGATTGTCGGCGCGGGCGTTTCCGGCATGTCCGCGGCCTTGGAGGCGCGAGAGGCAGGGTTGTCGTTTGTGCTTTTGGAGGCGACCGAGCCGTTTTCCACGCTGGTCAATTTCCCCAAAGGCAAGCCCATTTACACCTATCCCACCGAAATGGAGCCAGCCGGGCAGATCCGCTTTAAGGCCGAGGTCAAGGAGCCGCTGATCGAGGAGTTGCACGAGCAGACGCTCGCCCAAGGCATCGAGCCAACCATAGCGCGGGTCGAGCAGGTCAAAAAGCGGGGCGACCTCTTTGAACTGGAAATCCCTCGCCAAGAAAATATCAAGGCCCGCCGCGTGATCGTCGGGATCGGGCGCTCGGGCAACTTTCGCAAGCTCGGGGTGCCGGGCGAAAATCTGGACAAGGTCTTCAACCGCTTACACGATCCCGTTGACTTCTGCGACAAAGACGTGCTGGTCGTTGGTGGCGGCGACAGCGCCTTAGAAGCGGCCATTGCCATCGCCCAATGCGGAGGGCGAGTGACCGTCTCCTATCGCAAGCCCGAATTTTCTCGCCCCAAACCCGAAAACGTCGAAAAACTGAACATGCTCGCGGCCGATCCAATGGCCGACGTGGCCGTGGACACCCCTTCTTCCGAGCGGGTGACGACCAGCAGCGGCGCCTTTATGGAAAAGGGCCGCCAAGCGGGTTCGATTCGCCTGCTGATGGCTAGCCAAGTACTGCGCATCGAGGAAGACGCGGTCGCGCTCAAAGACGCCGAGGGCCAGGAACTGAGCCTGCCCAACGACGCAGTGTTTTCCATGATTGGGCGCGAGGCCCCGCTCGATTTTTTCAGACGCAGCGGCGTGGAAATCAACGGCGAATGGAGCCCTAAGCGTTGGCTGTCCTTGGGGCTCATCCTGCTAGCGGCGGTTTTCGTCTATCACTGGAAGACCGACGCGGGCATTCCGGTCAAGAAGTGGTTCGATCAAGCCGATCTCTTCCCCTTCAACCTAGCGGCACCATCGGAAGCCCATACCCTATGGGACACAGTACAAGTGTCGATGACCCAGCCGAGTTTCTACTACTCGCTGGCCTATTGCCTGTGCGTCGTCCTATTCGGCTTGCAGCGCATAAAGCGACGGCGCACGCCGTACATCAAGGTCCAGACGCTGACGCTGATGGCGGTCCAGTGCATTCCGCTCTTTCTGCTGCCCTATGTGTTTTTGCCTTGGGCGGGGTACAATGGCTGGTTCGACGAGGGTGCTTGGCTCAAGCCGCTGGCCGATGGCCTCTTCCCCGAGTCGCAATGGGCCGAACACGGGCGCGAATACTGGCGATCCCTGGGGCTAATCCTCGCTTGGCCACTGTTCTTTTGGAACGTCTTCACCAGCGAGCCGCTGTGGTGGTGGCTGGCGATTAGCCTAGTGCAGACCTTCGTCATCATCCCGCTGATCATCTACTTCTGGGGCAAGGGAGCTTACTGCGGCTGGATCTGCTCGTGCGGCGCGCTGGCCGAAACCATGGGCGACAATCACCGGCACAAGATGCCGCACGGCATGGTGTGGAACAAGGTGAACATAGTGGGGCAAGTCGCGCTGCTATTGGCCAGCGTGCTGCTGATCTTGCGCCTAGTCGGCTGGGCTTTGCCGCACGATCACTGGATCAACGGAGCCTACATGGGGCTATTTATGGGCAAGGGCACAAACTGGGGCAACCTGCCCTTCCCGCTGACTTTTCTCAACTACGTGTGGTCGGTCGATCTGCTGCTGGCCGGCATCTTAGGCGTTGGGCTGTACTGGCATTTCAGCGGCCGGACGTGGTGCCGATTCGCCTGCCCGCTGGCGGCCTTGATGCACGTGTACGCGCGCTTCAGCCGCTTCCGCATCCTCGCCGACAAGAAAAAGTGCATCTCCTGCAATGTCTGCACCTCAGTGTGCCACCAAGGCATCGACATTATGAACTTCGCCAACAAGGGACTGCCCATGGCCGACCCAGAGTGTGTGCGCTGCAGCGCGTGCGTGCAGTCTTGCCCCACGGGCGTGCTGGAATTTGGGCAGATCGACAAAAGCGGAGAGGTAATAAAGACCGACGGGCTAGCCGCGTCGCCGGTGCGGATGCAGGAGAAGTGAACTAACCGCTAGCGAGCGCCTGCTCTAGCTGCTGGCAAAACGTCTCGATGACCTTGAGGCGGGCGAAGCGTTTGTCATTGCCCTCCACCAAGGTCCAAGGAGCGGTGGGCATGTGGGTGCGCGCTACCATGTCGTCAACCGCGACCCCGTACTCGTCCCATTTCTCTCGGTTGCGCCAGTCTTCGTCGGTGATCTTCCAGCGCTTGTGCGGCGTCACCTGCCGCGCCTTGAAGCGCCGCAGTTGCTCGTCCTTGTCTATGTGAATCCAGTACTTGGCCACCACCGCGCCGTGGTCTGTTAGCTGCGCCTCAAAATCATTGATTTCGCCGTATGCTCGCTGCCAAGCTGCTTCGTCGGCAAAGCCCTCGACGCGCTCGACTAGCACCCGGCCATACCAACTGCGGTCGAAAATCACCATCCGACCGGCACGCGGCAGAGGACGCCAAAAGCGCCAGAGGTAGTGTTGAGCGTGTTCTTCTTCCGTGGGAGCAGCGACTTGGATGATCTGATAGACACTGGGGTCGAGGGCGGCAGTCAGGCGCTGGATGATCCCGCCCTTGCCCGCGGCATCGGCCCCTTCGAAAACCAAGACGGTCGAGACGCCTTTGCGGCGCGCCTGCTGAGTCAAGCGATAGAGCCGACCTTGGTATCGCTCGAGCAGGGCTTGGTACTCCTTCTTAGACACCTGCTGTTCCATGTCCAACGGAGTCAACGCGTTGGGCGCGGACGGCCAGTCTTTTTCGACAAGTTTGGGAAGGCTCTTCTTTTTCTTTAGACGCTGGCAGATGGCGTCGCGCACGGCGTGGCCCACCGCCAATGTGTAGTGAGGGTCGCTGCCGTCGACAACCTGCCAACGAGCGCCTCGATTATCGGTCTTTTGCAGTAAGCGGGCACCGGCTCGTTTGAACTCGTCGTAGTACTTCAAGCCCTCTCTCGCATCCGAGTTCACCCGCCAACGGGTCCGCGGGTTCTGCTCCAAGTCTGCAATGCGTTGCTGCCGCGCCTCTTGGTCCAAGTGAATCCACAGCTTGATCAGCAGCGCACCATCGACGACGAGCTCATTCTCAAAGGCCGTGATGCGGCCAACGTCGCGCTTAAACGTCGCCTCATCGCTGCGCCCATGAGCCAAGTCGCGCAGCGGGCGGTCGTACCAGCCGTTCAAGTAGATGCCGATTGTTCCCTTTGGCGGTAGGGAGAGCCAGTAGCGCCAGTACTCCGGGCGTTCGCGCTCTTCTGCGGACGGCGACTCAAAGGCGCAGATCTCAATGCCGTGCGAGTCCAACCACTGCCTGAGCATGTTGCTCGCCTCGCCCGCACCTGCGCCAGCGCAACCGCCCAAGACGATAATCGTTGGAAATTGAGCTTGCTGCAACCGCTCTTGAGCCGCGATCAGTTCCGTGCGCAGCTCGGCTTCGAGCTTCTTGTATCGGCCGTTCGGAACGTCGCGTTTCAACTCATTGGTTGTCATTGATCGCCTCTTTGCGTTGCTCAAAAATAATAAAAAAATCGCTTTTATGCCTCTTATGGCTAGCCCGCAACTTACAGCGCACCGATTGCCGCCCACCGGGCAAAACCGTAGATTTTTGCATCCCTTGTGGCAAAGGAGCCTTTGGCATGGAAGTACTCGGCGGGCCGCTTTTTGGCGTTGCCGGAGCAGGCGAATCGCACGGGCCGGCAATCGTCACCACGGTCTTCGGTTGTCCCCCCGGCTTATGGGTGGAGCGCGCCCAGATCCAGCACTATCTCGACCGCCGCCGTCCCGGTAGCAACAAATTGGGCACCCCCCGGCGGGAAGACGACCAAGTCGCCTTGCTTTCCGGCCTCTACTCAGACGATCACGACCAGCTCCTATCTGGCCCGGCGCTGCACTTGCACCTAGGCGAAGACGCGACGCCAGTGCGCACCTATGAAGCGGGCTTCACTACGGGCGAGCCGATCGCCGCCGCGGTGCTCTCGGCTGCCAAACGCTCGGGCGACTACCAGCAGTTCGCCGGGCCGCAGGGCCACGTCCGCCCCGGGCATACCGACTTAGTCATGCACTACAAATCGCGGGGCTTTGTCGATGTGCGCGGCGGCGGGCGTTCCAGCTATCGCTCGACCATCTCCGACGTCATCGGCGGCACCATCGCCCGCCTCTATCTAGCCAAGCACTTCGGCACGGCCATTTTCTCTTCGATTTGCCAAGTCGGGCCGCTGGAAACGGGCATTTCCCTCGCGGCCCGAGTCGCCGAACTAGCCGAAACTGACGGGCAACACTTGTCTCCCACAATGTGTGCCGCCCTCGAAAGTGATCTAGAGCGCGGACCGCTCCGCGCGGTGGATGCGGATTTCGCTCATCAAGCGGCCGAACTGATTTCTAAGACCCGCAAAGAACAGGACTCCATCGGCGCTGCGCTCGAAGTAGTGGCCGTCAACGTGCCCCCCCTCGTCGGCGAACCACTGTACCAAAGCCTGAAGTTGCGCCTGATGGGCAGCCTCGGTGGCCTACATGCCGTGCAGGCCTGCGAAATAGGCACGGGCAGCGCTTCGTCTGCGCGCCGAGGCAGCGAGCACAACGATCCCATCCGCACCAGCGGCTACCAGAGCAACAGCCACGGCGGCCTGCTCGGCGGCGTGACCACGGGTATGCCGCTCGTCTGCCGCTTGAGCTTCAAGCCCACGGCCACTATCGCCCAGCCCCAAAATTCCGTGCGCAAGGACCTCGAAGAAATCGAGTTCCAACTCGCCAAGGGCCGCCACGATCCCTGCGTGGGAGTGCGCGCCGGCGCAACCCTAGAGTCGCGGCTGGCCATCGAGTTGATGAACGCCGTGCTCATGCACCAAGCGCACTGCATGGATGCGGAAAATTTTAAACTTTTCTGATTTTCAGCTTCTATAGCTTCACAGCGTGGGCATCTCCACGCCTAACTCCGCCGCCACCTTGCCGATTTCATCCCAAGTAGGTTGGGGCAAATCGATGCCTTCAACTAGTAGCCGCGCCCTCGTCTTCTGTTCGAGATCGCCGGGCGCATAGACTTGCCCAAACCCGGGCAAGGGACGAGCCGAGCACACCCACTTGGCCATCTCCTCGACCTCGCGCTCGTACGAGTCCAAGTCGATAAAGTCCTCGATATTGATCGCCAGGACCATGATCCCACCGCCGCCGTTGCCGCCTTCTTTAGTGCAACCCGCATGAGAGAGCGGTCCCACCAACATTTCCACCATCATCGCCAGCCCGCAGCCCTTGTGTCCAAACTGCAGACCGCCCAATGGCAAAACGCCGGTGCCCTCGGCGTCATCTAAATAGCGCTGGGCGTCGGTGACGGGCTGGCCTTCCTGATCTATAACCCAGCCCTCGGGCATCGGCTCTTGGCGAATATTCTTCTGCACGATTTTGCCACCGGCCACGACGGTCATGGTCATATCGAGCATGAAAGGCGGCCCATTCTGGCGTGGGGCGGAAAAGGCGATAGGCTCAGGACGCAGGCGGCGGTCCGCCGAGCCGAAAGGCGCGAGGAAAAGACCACCGCCATTGAGCCAAACCATGCCAATCATGCCTTTCGCGGCGATCCGCGGCGGGTAGTCGCCGAGGCGACAGATATGGGTGATGTGGTTGAGGCCGACAAAGCCGAAGGTGGAGGTTTGGGCTTTTTCAACGGCAATGTCGAGGGCGCGATTGACGGCGACGATGCCGTTGGCCCCCTTGCCGTTGATGACCCTGAGTACGGGGGTGTCGCGCACGACTTCGGTCTCTTCCCAGCGGACGTAGTTGTTTTTCATCCCGCGGGCATAGCCGGAGACTAGCCAAGTGCCGTGCGAGTCGTGGCCGTGGAGGTGGCTCTCGACGACGTGGTCGGCGACGATGCGGGCGTCATCTGCGGGGATACCAGTAGCGGCAAAAATGCGATAGCAGAGGTCTTTGAGGACGTCGTGTTGGACTACGGGCATGAAAGGTCCTTTGGATGGGTGTGCTTCCTAGGAGGCGTGTGCTTCCATCAGTTCGGCGAAGTAGCTAAACAGATGGAAGCTGTCATGCGGACCTGGCGAGGCCTCCGGGTGGCACTGGATGGAAAAAATGGGCAATTCGCGGTGGTGCAGGCCCTCGACGCAATTGTCGTTGAGGTTGAGGCGAGTGATTTCGAGGCAATCGGGCAACGAGTCGGCCGCAATGCCCCAGCCGTGGTTTTCGGAGGTAATCAGGATTCGTTCGCTGGCGCGTTCCTTAATCGGCTGATTGGCCCCACGGTGCCCGAACTTGAGGCGGTAAATTTCCGCGCCAAAGGCCAAGCCGAGAATCTCGTGGCCCAAGCAGATGCCGAAGATCGGCTTTTTGCCTATGAGGCCCTTGCAAGTCTCGGTCGCGTAGTCGAGTGGCCGAGGATCGCCCGGACCGTTGGAAAGAAAAACGCCGTCCGGCTCCAAGGCCAAGACCTCGTCGGCCGTGGTTTTGGCCGGTACGACCGTCACCTTACATCCTGCAGCGACCAAGCAGCGGACTATATTGCGCTTGATCCCGTAGTCTAGAGCGACGACGTGGAAGCGCGGGGCTTCGGGGCTTTCGACATAGGGCTCAGAACAGCTAACGGCGGCGACCATGTCCACACCGACAAGCCCAGGCCAAGCACGCGCCTTTTCGACTAAGCTGTCCGGGTCGAGATCTGTGGTGGAAATGGCGGCGTCCATCACGCCCTCAATGCGCACTCTGCGAGTCAGCTCGCGAGTGTCGATACCCTCGATGCCCAAAACGCCATGCTCTTCGAGATAATCGGGTAAGCTCTGGCGCGCACGCCAGCTACTCGGCAGGCGAGAGCATTCTTTCATTAGGAAGCCGCGAACTTGGGGGCGCACCGATTCGTCGTCTTCAGGTGTGACCCCGTAATTACCTATGAGTGGGTACGTCATGGTGACGATCTGACCGGCATAGGAGGGGTCTGTGAGAATTTCCTGATAGCCGGTCATGCTGGTATTGAAGACCATTTCGCCGAGGCACTCCCCCCCGCGGCCCAAGGCACGGCCCTCAAAGACGGTGCCGTCCGCGAGCGCAACGAGTGCTTTCATCTTCCGTAGATACTCCTTTTTGAGAGGGTTTTAACAGCAGGTAAAAACTTAGGCAAAAAAAACCGCGCTGAACAGGCGGCTCATTCCGGAGCCGAGTCGGTCAGATCTTGGCGCTCCTGCCGTGCGCGCTCCTGCATATCGACGGCCGGATCGAATTCGCCGACGATTTCCTGACCGACGATTTCTTCAATCACGTCCTCCAAGGTAACAATGCCGGCAAAACCACCGTATTCATCGACGACGGCAAAAAGGTGCTCGCGCCGCTGGATGAATTCTTCAAGTAGGCGACTGGCCCGCGCCGATTCGGGTACCGAATGGATGGAGCGACTCACCTCGGAGAGCTTAGCTTGGTCGTGGCCATCGGCCAAGGCGCTGAACGCATCGCGCCGCAGCACCAAGCCAACGATATTTTCCCGCTCTCCCTGATAGAGGGGCACCCGGCTGTGGTCCCAGCTACCGGACTGCTCGCGGGCCTCGGCCAAGGTCAAGTCGCGGTCGAGGCAGTGTACTACTGTGCGCGGGGTCATTATATCGCGCGCCCGCAATTCGTCTAGCTTGAGGATGTTTTGGATGACGCGCTCCTGGTCGTGGGAAATGGCACCAGATCGGCGGCTCATCCGTGCGATAATCTCAATCTCTTCCGGCACGACCTCCGGCACATCGGGTGTCCCAGCAGTGATGAGCCGAACGATGAATTTGTTGAGCCAGATAAAGGGCGCGAACAGCCATACCAGCCATTGGATCGGGCGAGCTATAAACCGAGCGAGAACGCGGGCATGCACCACGCCCACCGTCTTGGGAAGAATCTCCGTAAAGATGAGTACCGCCAGCGAGAAGGCGATGATAAAGTACGTCTCCCAAGACCGCGGAAATACTCCGACAAAGGCGGCACCGGCAATGGCAGCACCGCCAGTATGGGCCAAGGTATTCAGCGTGAGGATGGCCGAGATGGGACGCTGGATATCCGCGTGCAAGCTCTTGAGGATCTTGCCCGAAGTGCGCCCTTGGTCGGCCAGCATTTCGATCTGACTGGCGGGCAGCGAGTAGAGCGCAGCTTCCAAGAGCGAACAAATACAGGATACGACGAGGACGACACTAACGGATATGATCAGCTCAAAGAATTCAGGAGTCATAGACGTGAGGGGAATGTAACAAAGAGAGGGACTCCCCGCTGGGAATCCCTCTCCAATGGCACTGGACTACGATGTCTTGCTCAGGAGTAGCTATTCTACGTGTTCGCTAACATGCTTGGTCAGGTCAAACATGCTCACTTGATTCGCGCCGCCTAAGATAGCTTGCAACTTATCGTCGGCATTGATCATGCGCTTATCCTCTTGGTCTTGCAGACCATTCTTCCTGATGTACGCCCAGATTTTCTTGGTGATCTGAGTACGCGGCAATGGCTTGTTACCGACTATGGCCCCAAGAGCGGCGTCGGGTTGCAAGGGCCTCATAAAAGCGGGATTGGGCTTGCGCTTTGCCTTTTTCTTTGCAGCGGGTTTTTTCTTGGTGGCCTTCTTAGGAGCAGCCTTCTTCTTGGCAGCAGCCTTCTTAGCAGTAGCTTTCTTAGGAGCAGCCTTCTTCTTAGCGGCAGCCTTCTTAGCTTTCTTAGGAGCAGCCTTCTTCTTGGCAGCAGCCTTCTTAGCAGTAGCTTTCTTAGGAGCAGCCTTCTTCTTAGCGGCAGCCTTCTTCTTGGCAGCCTTCTTCTTAGGAGCAGCCTTCTTCTTGGCAGCAGCCTTCTTCTTGGCAACAGGTTTCTTCTTTGCCATAACAAAGTTCTCCTTTGGCTGTAGGGGTAAAATCCACGAAAGGGAGTTGTTTAAGAATTTGGTTTCTCGGCCTCTTCCGCCTCGTAAAGTTCAAGGCCGATTCTACCCGTTTTGTGCAGCTACAACATTATCTTTCCAATATAGTACGAGGGCAGTATAAGTCAAGCAAAAATGTAGCCTTTTCATAGGGAAAAACGCTTGCACTAGGGGCGTTTGACATAATTTACGAAAACGGGCATTTTAATTTTGTACTTGGGATTTGTCGTATTTTGAGGTCTAAAAAATTGATGATCGAGAAAAGCAAATTGGGGTTTGTGGGTACCGGCAACATGGGTCGGGCGCTGATTGAAGGTTTGGTTGGTCAGCTTCCTGTAGGTCAGATAACCGCGGCCGACATCAGGCCGGAAGCCCTCGCAGGTTTGTCGGCTTTAGGCGTCCACACCAGTACGGACTCCGCAGATGCAGTCCGCGATCAGGACTTGGTCGTGTTGGTACTCAAGCCACAAGTGGCCGCTCCCGTATTGAAGGCGCTAGCCACGCATTTTAACACCCAGCAGGTTGTCGTCTCGCTCATGGCCGGCGTATCGACTGCCCGGCTCGAAGAGCTACTGCCCGCACAAATGCCCGTAGTGCGCGTCATGCCGCAGACGCTGGTGAAGGTGCGGGGTGCGGCTTGCGCTCTCTGCGCTGGTCGCGCTGCCAGCGCAGAACAGATGGCGCAAGTGCGTTCTCTGTTCGACTTAGTCGGTACTACAGTCGAAGTCGCCGAAAGTCTCATGGACGCCGTTACAGGACTCTCCGGCAGCGGCCCGGCTTGGGCTTACACCGTCGTCGAGGCTCTTACCGACGGTGGCGTGCGCGCCGGTCTGCCGCGCGAAACCGCACTAACACTCGCCGCACAAACTCTGCTCGGTGCCGCGCGCCTCGTGCTCGAAAGTGGCGAGCATCCGGCCGTGCTCAGGGACCAAGTTACTTCACCGGGTGGGACTACGGCCGCTGGGCTGCACAAGCTAGAAGAAAAGGGCCTGCGCGACGCTCTGATCAGCGCCGTGCTGGCTGCAGCCGAACGCTCCGCTGAGCTGGGGCAATCGTGATTGCAGTCATCGACTACGGCATGGGCAATCTGCGCAGCGTGCAGAAAGCCTTCGAATTCCTCGGCTATGAAGCCGAGATCGTCGAAGCCCCCGAGCGTCTAAGCGCAGCCACACATCTCGTATTGCCCGGCGACGCGGCCTTTGGCGATGCCATGCACAACTTGCAGGCCGCCGGTTGGGATGCGGCCATTGCCGAGGGACTCGCGGCCGACAAACCCTTCTTGGGCATCTGCGTGGGGCTACAACTCATGTTCGAGGAAAGCGAGGAAATGGGGAAGCATCGCGGCCTCGGAATCCTGCCGGGCAAATGCGTGCGTTTCCCACCTACTGAGCGAGTGCCACAGATCGGCTGGAACCAAATCGCCATCAAGCGCAAGGTCTCGCTTTTAGAGGGCGTACCCGAAGGAAGTTTTTTTTATTTTGTACATTCTTACTACGTAGTAAACGAAAACAAAGACGATTGCGTCGCCACAACCGACTACGGAATTGACTATACCTCAGTCGCCGGAAACGGCCGCGTCTTTGGCGTACAATTTCATCCAGAAAAGAGCCAAGTCCACGGCTTGCGCCTCCTCGACAACTTCGCGCACCTGCGCTGAAGAAATATGCTTGCCAAGCGAATCATTCCCTGTCTAGACGTCAAAAACGGCCGCAATGTGCGCGGGGTGCGCTTTTCAGCCGACCGCGATGCCGGCGACCCCGTCGAGCTAGCCGCGCGCTACGACGCCGAAGGTGCAGACGAGCTCGTCTTCTACGACATCACAGCTTCAGCCGATGGTCGTGCCATCGTCATGGACCTCGTGCGCCAAGTCTCCGAGCGAGTATTCATTCCCCTAATGGTCGGCGGCGGGATTCGCACTTTCGCAGACGTGCGCCACATTCTCAAGACTGGTGCCGACAAGGTCTCGATCAACTCGGCCCATGTGTATTCGCCGGAAATCATCAACCAAAGCGCGGAGAGCTTCGGCTCGCAGTGCATTGTCGCGGCGATCGACGCGCTCAGGCGTCCGACCGCGCCCGACGAGCCGCCGTCATGGGAGCTATACATCAACGGCGGCCGCAAAGCTACCGGCATCGACGCCCTAGAGTGGGTAGAAGCCCTCGTCGATCGCGGGGCGGGCGAGTTGGTGCTCAACAGCATCGACGCCGACGGGACGCGCGCTGGGTACGACCTCGAACTAAACCAAGCAGTGGCGCGCCGCGTAGATGTGCCCATCGTCGCCTCGGGCGGTGCCGGCAACCTCGACCACATCCACGAGGTGCTGACTGCGGGCGAAGCCAGCGCCGCACTGGCGGCTTCCATCTTCCACTTCCAACATTACTCGATCCCCGAAGTCAAGAGCTTTCTGCGCGAGCGCGGGGTCACGGTGCGCCAGTGACCGAGGTAAGCGAAGTGTCGCGGCAAGCACTAATGAGCGAGGTGCAGCGGCTGGTAGTCAAAATCGGCAGCAGCGCCCTGACCACTCGGTGCCACACGCTCGACGACGAGGTCGTCACCCAACTCGTCGAAGACGTCGTCGAACTGCGCTCACAGGGCTTGGAGGTGGCGATCGTCACCTCGGGAGCGGTAGCCGCGGGCATGGGGCGAATGGAGCTGGACAGACGCCCGGACAACATCGCCCAACTACAAGCCCTCGCGGCTATCGGCCAAGTCCTGTTGATGGATGTTTACAAGGACAAGTTCCGCCGTCGAGGCGTGCCCATCGGCCAAGTACTCTTAACCGCCGAGGATATCCTCGGCGACCGCCATCGCTACGTAAATCTCGAAAACACCTTTCGCAACCTCTTCGCCTATGGAGCCGTACCCCTAATCAACGAAAACGACAGCGTCGCCGTTGCCGAACTCCGGCGTCAGCTCGGGGAAAACGACATGCTCGCCGCTTATGTGACGAACCTGATCCGGGCGGATATGTTGGTCATGTTTTCGGATGTCGAGGGACTTTACCACGCCTTCGGGCCGAGCGGCCCCGAAGGCAAGCTAGTAAATCAGGTAAGCCAAGACAGCCTCGACCTAGAAGGGATGATTGGTCGCTCGTTCGACGGGCGCGGCAGTGGCGGCATGGCAACCAAACTGCGGGCCGCCCGGCTTTTAATGGCCTGCGGCGAGATGGCGGTTATCGCGCACGGGCGCAAACACCGCTTGCGCCACATCCTCGCCGGTCGAGAGCAAGGGACGCTCTTTCTGCCGACTGGCCGCAAGCTCAACAGCCGACATCGCTGGATCGGTTTTGCCAGCCAGTGTCGCGGCAGCGCGGTGATTGACCGCGGTGCCCAACGCGCCATCGCCGAGCAGGACAAGAGCCTGCTTCCGGTAGGAGTCGTCTCCTGCGAGGGCGAGTTTGACGCCGGCGACGTGGTACAGGTGATTGGCGAGCGCGGTGAGAAGCTAGGGCGGGGCTTGTGCCGATACTCAGCCTCTGAGCTGCGCCGCATATTGGGCATGAGCTCGCCCGAAGTCGCCAGCGCACTGGGCCGTCCCGCCCAAGAGGTCATCCACCGCGACGACCTCGTCTTATTCTAAAATCGACGTGACTAAGACGGCCAAAATTTTGCTGATCGCCTTCCTCGCTTTGGTGGCGTACATAGCCTTTGGCAACGGGCTGTTCTACAAGGTGTGGCAGGAGGAGAAGACCCTAACCGAGTTGGAAGCGCAGGTGAAACAACTAGAAGCTGAAACAGACAGCTTGCGCCAAGTGCTAAAACTGCTCGAAAGCGACATCGATTTCATCGAAAGAGTCGCGCGCGAAGATCTCGGCTTGGTCAAGCCGGGCGAGGTGGTCATCCCCCTACCTGCGGAAGAAGGCGAGTGACGCCATGCCACGCACTATCGTCAAAACGCGCGCCATCGTACTGCGCACCATGCGCATGGGCGAAACCAGCAGCCTAGTGACGTTGTACGCTCAGGAGTATGGCAAGCTCAAGGCCATGGCCCGAGGTGCCCGCAAGCCCAAGAGCCGGTTTGGGGCCGCGCTCGGCCTGATGACCGAGGTCCAAGCCGTCTGCTACGTCAAGGAAACCCGCGATCTGCAAACCCTGAGCGAATGCGCCCTGCTCAAACCAGCGCCCGACTTATCGCAAAGCCTAGAGCGACTTTCCTTTGGCAGCGCCGCCTGCGAACTAGTTGATCGCCTGACGATTGAAGGCGAGGGCAACTCCCGGCTCTATCAGTGCCTAGCCGGGGTGTTGCACGGACTTGCCGAAGTGGAGCCAGAGCAGGTCGAATCGCTGTTCTGGTACTTCCAACTCCGCGCCGCGGCAGCCCTCGGCTACCGCCCAGAGCTGCGCCAGTGCATTACCT
Organism: Gemmatimonadota bacterium; assembly: GCA_009841115.1. Classification (GTDB taxonomy): domain Bacteria; phylum Latescibacterota; class UBA2968; order UBA8231; family UBA8231. The sequence goes on from VXML01000058.1 coordinate 150,237, forward strand.
GCCAACGCGAGCTAGTCGGTCCCTCGTCGTGGTTCAGCGCAGCTCTCGGGGGCGGCCTGTGCGCTGCCTGCGGCCCCGGGAACGGAGTGCGCTTAGCACAACACAGCTTGCGCTTTCTCGCCGACCTCCAAGGTCTTAGAACCTACAGCAAGGAGGCTCTCCCCCAAGCCCCTTCCCAGCGTGGCGAGATCCGCATGGCCTTGCGCAGCTTCCTAGAGTACCACGGGGGCGAGCACAGCCGGCTCAAATCGCTCGACTTTCTCGATGGCCTCAACAAGGCCGCTTTACCCGTCTAACTTATTGGAGATTTTCATGTCCGACGACGCAATGGAAAAACTAGTATCCCTGTGCAAGCGCAAAGGCTTTATCTACCAAAGCTCGGAAATCTACGGCGGCCTCAACGGCTGCTGGGATTACGGCCCTTTGGGCGTCGAGCTGTTGCGCAATATCAAAGAGGCATGGTGGAAGGCCATGACCTACCGAGAGGACGTAGAGGGCATCGACGCCAGCATCCTTATGAATCAGCGGGTGTGGGAGGCATCGGGCCACGTCGATAGCTTTACCGATCCGATGGTCGAAGATCGCAAGACCAACGAGCGCTTTCGACTCGACCAACTCCTCGAAGAAAACGGCATTGACGTAGCGGGCCTGAGCGCCGAGGAGATGGAAGTGCTGCTGCGCGAGCGCAACATCAAAAGCCCCAAGGGCAACGAACTGAGCGACCCGCGGCAATTTAACCTGATGTTCAAGACCTTCGTCGGTCCGCTCGAAGACGACAGTGCGCGGGTCTTTCTCCGCCCGGAGACGGCGCAGGGCATCTTCGTCAACTACCTCAACGTGCAGGCGGCGACGCGCCAGAAGCTGCCCTTTGGGATCGCCCAGATCGGCAAGGCATTCCGCAACGAGATCAACACTAAGAACTTCCTCTTCCGCACGCGGGAATTCGAGCAGATGGAGATGCAGTACTTCGTCGCGCCGGGCACTCAAGACGAGTGGTTCGACTATTGGCGCGAGGAGCGCTGGAAGTGGTTCGCGCAGATCGGTCTGCCCGAGCGCAAGCTGAGTTGGCACGAACACCAAGGAGACGAACTAGCCCACTATGCCCGCGCCGCCTTCGACATCCAGTACGAGTTCCCCTTTGGCCCAGGTGAGATCGAGGGCATCCACAATCGCGGCGACTACGACCTGTCGCAGCACGAAAAATTCTCGGGCAAACAGCTCAAGTACTTCGACGAGGAGCAGCGCACCAAGTTCGTGCCCTACGTCGTAGAAACCTCAATAGGGGCCAGCCGCACGCTAATGGCCTGCCTAGTCGAAGCCTACCACGAGGAAGAAGTCCGGGGCGAGACCCGGGTGGTAATGCGCTTTCACCCGCGTATCGCGCCGCTCAAAGCAGCGGTATTGCCCCTCGTCAAGCGCGACGGTATGCCCGCTATCGCCCGGCAAATCGCCGAGGACCTCCGACCCTATATGCGGGTTTTCTACGACGAAGGCGGCGCGATCGGTCGCCGCTACCGGCGCATGGACGAGGTGGGAACGCCCTTCTGCCTAACGGTCGATTCGGACACCCTAGCGGACCAGACCGTCACCATGCGCACTCGCGACACCATGGCCCAAGAGCGGGTGCCCATAGCTGAGTTGCGCGCCCACCTTGAGAGCGGCATGGACGCTTGGCAAATCCCTTGACCCAGTAGTATAAATCCTGATATTATCCTTCGCGCTTGGGCTGTAACCCTCCTTAGGCGCAGATTTATCCGGTACAGCGAAAGTGGCGGAACTGGTAGACGCGCTAGATTTAGGATCTAGTGCCCGAAAGGGCATGGGGGTTCGAGTCCCCCCTTTCGCACCATGAATAAACGAGCGCACTGCCTGCGAGCAGGTGGTGGGCCCTAGCCTTGTAAAGGTTGCGTTTCGTGAAGACACAGGTCACAGAGAAGGGGCAGTGGGCACGCGAGCTGGCCGTCGAAGTCGAAGCCGCGCGCATTGACGACGCCGTCAATAAGGCCCTGCGCCGCTACCAAAAGCGGCTGGAGATCCCAGGCTTCCGCAGGGGCAAAGTGCCGCTCAGAATCGTCGAGGCGCGCTTCGGCAGTTCCATCCGCGGCGAAGTCCTCGGCGATCTCCTCCCCTCGCTACTAGAAGAAGCCACGCGCGAGGCCGGCCTGCGACCGGCCGCACCACCCAAAATCTCCCAACTCGACCACGAGCCGGGGGGAAACCTAACGTTTACCGCAGATTTCGACATCTGGCCCGAGATCGAAGCCGAGCACTACGAAAATCTCACCGCCACCCGCATGGTGCACGAGGTGGCCGACGAGGAAATCGGCGAGCATCTAGAAGAGTTGCGCCGCCGCCACGCCACCGAACAAGCCGTCGAGCGGCCATTGGCCAACGGCGACGTGCTCGTCGCGGATTTGCAGCGCCTCGACGACAGCGGCTTGCCCGTCATTGGCGACAAATACGAGAAGCGCCACATCCTCATCGGCGACGAGGACGCCCTCAGCCCCGAGTTTGAAGAGGCCCTCGTCGGCATGAGCGCTGGCGAAGAGCGCAAGATCCGCTTCGCTTACCGAGAGGACCTGCCCAACGAACAGCTCGCCGGCCAGACCGCGCATTTCGCAGTAGCAGCCCACGAGGTGCGCGAGCGCACCCTGCCCGAACTCGACGACGAGTTCGCCAAGGACCTCGGCGAACAGTTCCAGACCCTCGACGACTTGCGCCAGCACCTCAGCGAGCAGATTCAACAGCGCTGGGAATACATGGCCCAACAGCGCCTGCGCAGCGAGTTGATCAACCAACTCATCCTAAAAAACGACTTTGAACTGCCCGACAGCATGATCGATAACTACCTCGACTCGCTCGAACGAGAGCAGGCTGACCACGACCACGACCAAGACCACCGCCACAGCGACGAAGAGCGCACCCAAGCTACGCGCCAGCTCAAGAGCTATCTACTGCTCGAAAGCGTGCGCCAACAAGCCGGGGTCGAAGTAACGGACGAGGAGTTTGCCCAATTCGCCGCCGCCCGCGCTGGCGTCCAACCCACCGATTTGCAGAACGCGGAGGGACTGCGACGCGAGTTGGAAGATCAAAAAGTCATCGAGTTGCTCATCGCCAAAGCCGAAATCAAAGAGGAAAAGGTATAAATCATGTCGCTGATTCCAATGGTCATCGAACAGACCGGCCGAGGAGAGCGCTCATACGACATCTACTCGCGGCTGCTCAAGGACCGCATCATCTTCGCCGGCACTCCCATCAATGACGCGATCGCCAATCTCATCATCGCCCAGATGCTCTTTCTCGCTTCTGAAGATCCCAAAAAGGACATCGCGCTCTATCTCAATACCCCTGGCGGGCTAATTTCGGCGGGCATGGCCATCTACGACACCATGCAATACGTGGCCGCCGACATCTCCACGATCTGCATCGGCCAAGCATCCAGCATGGGAGCCGTGCTATTGGCCGGCGGCACCAAGGGCAAGCGCCAAGCCCTGCCCAACGCCCGCGTCTTGCTGCACCAGCCCATGGGCGGAATTGGCGGCCAAGCAGCCGACATGGAGATCCACGCCCGCGAGATCATCGCCATGCGCCAGCAGATCAACGAGGTCCTAGTCGATTGCACCGGGCAGCCGCTGGAGCGCATTGAGCGCGACACCGAGCGCGACTTTTTCATGTCGGCCGCAGAAGCCGTCGAATACGGCATCATCGACGAGATCATCGCTCCATCGCACGTCGAGGTAGCCCCTTCCCCAATCTAGGAGCTTGTTTTGCGCCGTCGGCCCCCCCAAAGCGATCCGCGCTGCTCGTTCTGCGGGCGCAGCCATAACCAAGTTGACAAGATCATAACCGGCCCCCAGGTCCACATCTGCAACGAGTGCGTCAAGCTGTGCAACGACGTCTTGGCCGAAGAGCGGCAAAAGACCCTCCCCTGGGAGACCGAAGAGATGCCCAAGCCGGGCCAAATCAAGGATTTTCTCGACGAATACGTGATCGCCCAAGAGCGGGCCAAGAAAATCCTCGCGGTCGCCGTGTACAACCACTACAAGCGCATTCGCACCAAAGTTGACTTAGACGAGGTGGAGCTCGAAAAAAGCAACGTAATGCTCATCGGCCCTACCGGCACTGGCAAGACCGAACTGGCCAAAACCCTCGCAAAATTCCTGCAAGTCCCCTTCTCCATTGCCGACGCCACCATTCTCACCGAAGCTGGCTACGTGGGCGAGGACGTGGAAAACATCCTCGTGAGCCTTTTGCAAGCGGCCGACTACGACGTTCCGCGCGCTGAAAAGGGCATCCTCTATCTCGACGAGGTTGACAAAATTGCCCGCAAGAGTGCCACGCCTTCGGTCGGCCGCGACGTGTCGGGAGAGGGCGTGCAGCAAGCACTGCTCAAAATTTTAGAGGGCACCACTGCCAACATCCCGCCCAAAGGGGGCCGCAAACACCCTGAGCAGCCAATGATTCAGATGAACACTCGCAACATCCTCTTCGTTTGCGGCGGGGCCTTCGAGGGGCTGGACAAGGTCATCAGCCAACGGGTCGGCAAGCGCACCATGGGCTTTGGGGCCGACAGCGACGACGAACGCGATTCCGACACCTTAGACGTATTGCCGCTGGTGCAGCCCGAAGATCTGCTCGCCTACGGCATGATCCCGGAATTTGTCGGCCGCGTACCTGTCATCACCACTATGGACGAGCTCGCCGAGGGCGACTTGCTCCGCATCCTCACCGAGCCGCACGACGCCATCATCAAGCAGTCGCAGCGGCTCTTCGCCATGGACGGAGTCGAGGTCGAGTTCACCGAGGAAGCCCTGCGCAAGATAGTGGCCTTGACCGTTCACAAGGGCACGGGGGCCCGCGGCTTGCGCTCCGTCCTAGAGCAGGCCATGATGGACATCATGTTCGACATTCCCTCTCAGGAGGGCGTGACGCGCCTGCAAGTTACGGGCGAGATGATCGAGAGAGGGATCGAACAGTACAGCAGCGAAGACGAAGAGATGCGGCGCAAACGCGCCTAATCTCCAAGCCCCAGCGATGCGCTTTTCCTCGGTCGAATTCAAAATTGGCGCGGTCCGCACGGCCGATTTGCCCGTGGATGGCTTGCCCGAAATCGCCTTAGTGGGGCGCTCCAACGTCGGCAAGTCCTCGCTGATCAACAGGTTGGTACGGCGCAAAAAGCTGGCGCGCACCAGCACGGTACCCGGCAAGACCCAGCAGTTGAACTACTACCTAGCCAACGAGCAGTTCTACTTGGTCGATCTGCCTGGTTACGGGTACGTGCGCGGCGGCGTGGGCTTGCGCTTGCAACTCGGCCAACTCATCCGCAGCTACATGGCCAATCGCGCAGCATTGTGCGCGGTGTTGCAGCTCATCGATGCTCGGCACGGCCCCACCGATCTGGACCAGCAGATGATAGACCGTTTGCGCGCCCTCGATAAGCCTTTTTTGCTGGTCTTTACCAAAGCGGATAAACTGTCGCGCAACAAGCTGCAACACTTATTCGACCAGCTCGATGCCCAAGGGTCGCTCGCCGGCCTTTCCTTTGTGCCGTTCTCCGCGGTCGATGGCCGCGGGCAGGATGACATTACAGAGTGGATCGCCGAGGCGCTAGCTGGCAACGCAACCTAAAGAGGATCATTTGAAGGTACTGATCAGCGATAAGATGGACCCCCGCTGCGTCGAGATTCTCGAAGCCAATGACGGGGTCGCAGTAGATGTGCGCAGCGGATTGTCGCCGAGTGCGCTCCTAGACTGCATCGGCGACTACGAGGGACTCGTCGTGCGCAGCGCGACCACGGTGACGGCCGAGGTAATCGCCGCCGCGCCACGCCTCCGGGTCATTGGCCGCGCCGGCACGGGATTCGACAACATCGACGTAGAGGCGGCAACGCGCCACGGCGTCATTGTCATGAACACTCCGGGTGGCAATTCCCTATCGACCGCGGAGCACACTTTCGCACTCATAGTCTCCCTTGCGCGGCACATCCCGCAGGCGACGGCCACACTTAAAGAAGGGCTGTGGGAGCGGAGCCAATTTGTCGGCGTCGAGCTAGCCGGCAAGACCCTTGCCGTGGTCGGCTTGGGCCGAGTGGGGAGGGAAGTGGCTAAGCGCGCTGCGGCCTTTCGCATGAAGGTCCTTGGCTACGATCCCTACATCGGCCAAGAGATGGCCCTTTCCTACGGCGCGCATCTAACATCCCTCGACGAAATCTACGCTACCGCAGATTTTATCACGGTCCACACCCATCTTAGCGACCAGACCCGGCACCTGATTTCCGACGCCGAGATCGCGCAGTGCAAAGCCGGGGTTTATCTAATCAACTGCGCCCGCGGCGGCATCATTGACGAAGCCGCCCTCCTGCGCGGCTTGAACTCGGGTAAAGTCGCCGGTGCCGCCTTAGACGTCTTCGAGGAGGAGCCGCCGACCCTCGTGGATCTCTTGGTTGACGACCGCGTGATCTGCACACCACACTTGGCCGCCTCCACCAAGGAAGCCCAAGCCAATGTCGCCTTGCAGGTGGCCGAACAGGTCGGCGACGTGCTGATGGGCCGCGTCATTCGCAACGCAGTCAACGCCCCTTCGGTCGATCCCGAAATCCACGGCAAGCTCCAGCCTTATCTCGTGCTGGCCGAGCGGCTAGGACGCCTGCAAGCTCAACTCGGCGAGGGCCAGCTAGAGCGCATCACCATTGAATACCAAGGCGACATCACCGCCTACCCAACCTCGCCGCTGACCTCGGCTGTACTCAAGGGCATTATGGAGACCATCTCGGATGCGGCGGTCAATGTAGTCAATGCGCTGCTTTTCGCGCAGGAGCGCGGCGTGCAAGTCGATGAGCGAATCAGCAGCGAGCACGAGGACTACGCCAGCCTCATCACCGTGGTGTATCACACCAACAAGGGGCAGCGCCTGCTCGCTGGCACGATCTTCGGCAAGAGCGACCCGCGTCTCGTGCACCTCGACGAGTACATTTTCGACGCCGTTCCAGAGGGGCACATGCTGTTTTACATTAACGACGATGTCCCGGGCATCATCGGCCAAATCGGCACGGTCATGGGCAGCCACAACGTCAACATCGCCCAAATGTCGTGCGGACGTCGCCAAATGGGCGGCCAAGCTCTAACCATCCTCAACGTCGATGACCCGATCACCACCGACGTAGTTGACGATATTCTTTCTCGGGAGTACATCTCCTGGGCCAAACAAGTCAGTCTTTAAGCACGGGAGTACGCAATGCCCGCAAAAATAGTATTAGGAGCGCAGTGGGGCGACGAAGGCAAGGCCAAAGTCGTCGATTACCTCACGTCCGCCGCCGACGTGGTGGTGCGCTATCAAGGAGGGGCCAACGCCGGCCACACGGTCGTCACCAGCGACACTGAGTTCATCTTCCACGCCATTCCCTCGGGCATCATGCACGAGGGAAAAATCTGCGTGGTGGGCAATGGGGTGGTCGTCGATCCAGCCGTCATGCTCGATGAGATCGCCGAACTGGAGGCCAAGGGCTTTTCAGTAGCCAACCGCTTCTTCCTCAGCCAAGTCGCCCACGTCGTAATGCCCTATCACAAGGTCTTGGAAAAAGCCGGAGAAGAGAGCGAAAACAGTGTCGCCATCGGCACGACTGGCCGCGGCATTGGCCCGGCTTACCGCGACAAAGTCGAGCGCAGCTACGGGGTGCGCGTCATGGATCTGTGCGACCCGGCGCGTTTGCGCGACAAGCTCCGGGCCAGCATCTGCGCCAAAAACGAAATCCTGACCAAGGTCTTCGGTCAAGAGCCGCTGGAGGCCAGCCCCATCATTGACGCGTACATCGGCTACGGCGAGCGGCTCGCCCCATACGTCGCCGACACCTCGCTCCTGCTCAACCAAGCCCTCGACCAAGGCAAAACGGTCCTCTGCGAGGGGGCGCAAGGAACCTTGCTCGACATCGACCACGGCACCTATCCCTATGTCACCTCCTCGAATACCACGGCGGGTGGAGCCTGCACGGGTGCTGGCATCGGTCCCACGCGGATTGCCGAGGTAGTAGGCGTGGCCAAAGCGTACACCACGCGGGTGGGCAACGGGCCTTTTCCCACCGAGTTGCTGGGAGAAGAAGGCGAGCGTTTGCGCGCCTTGGGCCGCGAGTTCGGAGCCACTACCGGCCGGCCGCGGCGCTGCGGCTGGTTCGACGCCGCCATTTTGCGGGTTTCAACGCGCATCAACGGTCTGACCAGTATCGCCCTGACCCGGCTCGACGTACTCGACCAATGCGAGCACCTCAAATTGGGCATTGGCTACCGCTGCGGCGACCAAGTGCTGGAAGAATTCCCCGCCGACCCGCAGGTACTCGACCAATGCGAGCCGATCTACGAAGAAATGGCCGGCTGGTGTGCTCCGACTACCACCGCCCGCTGTTTCGCCGACCTGCCGCCGCAAGCGCAGGCTTACGTGGAGCGAGTCGCCGAACTGAGCCGAGCGCCGGTCTCCCTGATTTCCGTAGGGCCGGAGCGTGAAGCCACCATTCCCCTCGCCTGAGCCATGCTACTCAAACCTGCATCCGCCGAGTCCAAGCCGCGCACCTTGCGCCGCCTGATGGCCGAGAAGACCCTGACCTTGCCCGGGGCCTTCAACGCACCCGTGGCCATGCTGGCTGAGCGCACCGGGTTTGAAGCCGTGTACATTTCCGGGGCTGGACTGGCCAACGGCACGGCCGGCTACCCAGACGTCGGCCTGTTGGGCATGGACGAAATGGCGCGCCAAGCCGGCTACATTGCCAACGCAGTCCAAGTGCCCTGCATTTGCGATGCGGACACCGGGTTTGGCGAGATCTGGCAGGTGATGCGCACAGTGCGCGCGTACGAGCGCGAGGGCTTGGCCGGGCTGCACTTAGAGGACCAAGTCATGCCCAAGCGCTGCGGCCATCTCGACGGCAAGGCCCTGATCGGGGTCGAAGAAATGGAGCGCAAAATCGCCGCGGCCTGCGCGGCGCGGCAAGACCCGGACTTTGTGCTCATCGCCCGCTGCGACGCCCGCGCCGTCGAGGGCTTTGAACAGAGCGTCGAGCGCGGCCAACGCTACTTGGCAGCCGGCGCAGACGCAGTCTTTCCCGAAGCCATGCAGAGCACCGAGGAATTCGCCCGCTACGCCGAGCAAGTCAAAGGCCCGCTCCTCGCCAACATGACCGAATTCGGCAAATCACCGTACCTATCAGTCGCGGAGTTCGCCGCCATGGGATACCGCCTCGTGATTTTCCCTATGAGCGCATTCCGCATCATGATGAAGGCCGTCGAAGGACTGTTCCGCGAACTAAAGGAAAAGGGCACTTTAGAAGGTGCCCTTGGACAGATGCAGACGCGAGACGAACTCTACGAACTACTCGGCTATGACGAGTACACCAAACTAGACGCAACATTGGCCGACCGCTTTCCAACGAACGGAGAAAACCGCTGAATTATTAGTCCCAAATTCACACTTTCCATAGAGAGACATCCAGAATGACCGACAAATCCTATAGTCCCGGCCTCGAAGGCGTCATCGCCGGCGAGTCCGCCCTTTCGCGCATCGATATCGATATCAACCGCCTGATCCTGTACGGCTACGACCTAGTCGAACTGACCGAAAACGCCTCCTACGAAGAGGTCGCCTACTTGCTACTCTACGGCGAGTTGCCAACAGTTGCCGAGTTGGCAGAATTTAACCAACAACTGCGCTCGCAGCGCGACCTGCCCGGCCCGGTCGGCGACCTGTTGCGCTCCGCACCGGCGGACGCCCACCCCATGGACCTGTTGCGCACCGCGGTATCGTCCCTGGCGTTTTTCGACGCCGAGACCCCCGACAACAGTCACGAGGCCAACGTGCGCAAATCCGTGCGCTTGCTGGCCAAAATTCCCACCGCACTCGCCTGTGGCTATCGCTTCTCCCAAGGTCTAGAGCCGGTAGCCCCCGACGCCGAGCTAGACCACGCGGCCAATCTGCTCTACATGCTGCGCGACGAAAAACCGCCCGCGTACGAAGTAGAGGCCATGAACACTTCGCTGATCCTCTACGCCGAACACGGATACAACGCCTCCACGTTTACCGCACGGGTCGTAGCCTCGACGCTCGCCGACATGTACGCTGCCATAACCGCGGCCATCGGCGCCCTGCACGGCCCCTTGCACGGCGGTGCCAACGAAGCGGCCATGCACATGCTCTTGGAGGTAGATTCGCCTGCGGCGGCCGAGCAGTGGGTCCTCGACGCGCTGGCGCAAAAGAAAAAGATCATGGGCTTTGGACATCGGGAATACAAAAGCGGCGACTCGCGGGTACCGACGATGAAGAAGGTTGGCCGTCAGATCGCCGCAGCCATCGGCGACACCAAGTGGCCAGATCTAGCCGACGTAGTCGAAGAGACGATGGTGCGCGAAAAAGGCATCTTCCCCAACGTCGATTTCCCCTGCGCGTACACCTACTACATGATGGGCATCCCGATCCCGCTCTACACCCCCATCTTCGTGGCCAGCCGCGTGGTGGGCTGGGCAGCGCACGTGATCGAACAGCACGACGCCAACCGGCTCATCCGCCCCAACCACATCTACACTGGGCCAGAGCACCGCGCATTTGTCGCACTCGGCGAGCGGGGCTGACCTCAGCCGCGCACGGCCAGCAACCAAGGCCGCACATCGAGCAAGAACCGCTGCACGTCATCGCTCTGATAGTCGGGATACGTCCACTCCAGAGGCCGGTAGCGTCCCCGCTGATAGAGCAGAGTCACCTCGGCGTAGAGCTGCGGGGCAATGCAGATGCGATGTCCAGCATACTTGGTCGTGGCCAACACCAAGCTCTCGATCGACAGCAGTCCCGGGTCGATATTGGCGCGGCGGCACTCCCCTTGGCTCATCGCCCGCTCCAACTCCATAGTCTGCGACTTGACGGCCGCCAACTCGGCGGGGTCGATCCGCTCGGCAAAGCACACGAGCTGTTTGCGCAGTCCCGCGCCCATTTCCGCTTCGTAGTACGAGGTAAAATCAAAATCATAGGTCGCACTGGCCGCGTGCAGGGGACCGAAGCTTTCGGCGAGGCGTTCTTTGGCCTCGGCAAGCGTCTCTGCGGAATCGGCCAATACCGCGCAGACTAGTGCGACGGGTGTGGAGGGTTGGAGATCAATGGGCATTTTGCAACAAAAAGCAAGGGACCTAATCGCGTCAATTTCTGCGGCGGAATTGGTTTGCTATTTTATCGCCTTGGCTCCCACCTTCATTCAGGAAAGGAAACTATGCGCATAGAAAACCTCGACACGCCCGCCCTCCTCGTCGATCTCGACGGCTTGGAGGACAACCTCGACCGCTACCAGCGCTACTTTGACGATCACGGCATTGGCTTGCGGCCCCACATCAAGACCCACAAGTGCGTGGCCATCGCCCATATGCAAATGCGTCGCGGGGCAATCGGCATCACCTGCCAGAAGCTCGGAGAAGCCGAGGTCATGGCCGAGGGCGGGGTCGATCGCGACATCCTGATTCCCTACAACATCATCGGCGCGCAAAAACTAGCGCGGCTGGTCGCGCTGGCGCGGGATACCCGGCTGACCGTGGCGGCCGATTCCGAATACACCGTTCAAGGGCTATCCGAGGCCGCAGCAGAAGCGGATGTCACCGTGGGCGTAGTCGTCGAACTCGATCACGGCCGCACGGGCGTAGGCTCACCTGCTGCGGCCGCGGCCCTCGGCGAAAAAATCGACCAAGCCTCCAACATCGAACTCCGGGGCATCATGTCCATGCCGGCGACTCCAGACATGCGGCCGCTAATCCAAGAGACGCTCGCGCATTTCGACCGCAAAGGCCTGCCGCATCCCATCGTCAGCGGCGGCAGCACGCCGGGCGCATTGATGGCGCACGAGATCCCCGAACTGACCGAGTACCGAGCCGGCGAGTACCCAGTCGGCGGCGTCGGCCATCTCCGCCGAGGAACCCACAGCGTCGATCAGTGCGCTGGCCGGGTGCTGATGACCGTAGTCAGCCGACCAACCGAAGATCGCGCCATCCTCGACGGGGGCAGCAAGTCGCTCAGCGCCGCGGTCCACCGCCAAGAGGATGGTTCGTCCATCATGGGCTACATCGTCGAGTATCCCCAAGCCGTCTTCTCCGGGGCCTCGGAAGAACATGGACATGTCGATCTATCGGCCTGCGACGACAAACCCCAAATCGGCGAACAGGTGCAGGTCTTGCCGGTTCATCCCTGCCCCTGCTTCAACGAACACGACCAGATCTTTGCCGTGCGCCGCGGCCGCGTGGAAGCCGTTTGGCCGGTTGACGCCCGCGGGCAGATACGCTGAAAGGAGCGAATTGTGGATTTTACCGAATTGAGCGAAAAACTAAAGGTGGCTAGCACCGCAACCCTGACGTCCGTGCTCCGCAACAAAGGACTGCTCAACACGTTTATGCACCAAGTCGCGCCCCTCGCATCCGACATGCAGATGGTCGGCCGGGCCTTTACCCTGCGCTACATCCCCGCACGCGAAGACCTCGACGAGGTTCCACTAGACAACCTAAAAGACGTGCAGCGGATCGGCATTGAGCAGATAACCGCAGGCGACGTGTTTGTCATCGACGCACGCGGCGACACCCGCGCCGGGACTATGGGATCCATCCTAGCGGCGCGGCTGCAAGTGCGCGGCTGCACAGGGATCGTCACCGATGGAGCCTACCGCGACTCGCCGACCATTGTCGCATCGGGATTGCCCGCCTACGCCGCAGCCATGAACGCCCACACCAACAAGACCATCCACCACCCCAGCGAAATCCAGGTGCCCATCGCCTGCGGCGGCGTAGCGGTCTTCCCCGGCGACATCCTCGTCGGCGACGGCGAAGGAGTCGTGGTCATACCCGCGCATCTGGCCGAGGAGGTCGCCGTCGAGGCCGAGGAGATGGAGCAAAAAGAGCGCTTCATCACCGAGAAAATCCGCGCCGGAGCCAGCATCGTCGGCACCTATCCCCCCGACGAGCAGACCTTGGCCGAGTACCAAGCCTGGAAAGCAAAGCAATCGTAGGATAATCGCGATCAATTCGTCGCGCTGTTGAGCAACCTTGCGTAGGGGCACCTCTTGTGGGTGCCCTTCGTACATTTCCCCTTGTGACCGCTTTAGCCCAAACGGCGGCGCAAGCGGCGCGCAAGGTCGCCAACCACAGAGGGAGCAGTAGCGGCGATATTGTGCAACTCGTCGGGATCCTGCTCGAGGTCGTAGAGTTCGTCGCAGTCGTTGTAATTCTGGATATACTTGTGCGTACCCGTGCGAATGCAGCGGAAGTTGTGCAGAGCGGCGACAGTCGCTTGGCGGTGGGTATCGGTTTGGCCGTCAAGGATCGGTTGCAGCGAGCGGGCGTCAATGTCTTGCTGCGGCGCGAGCTGGGCGAAATCGCATATCGTGGCATTGAGGTCGATGAGTTCGCACAGCGCGTCACAGACGCGGCCTCCAGCAATGTCCGGTCCAGCAATGATCAACGGTACGCGCAGGCTGGCCTCGTACGCGGCGCTCTTGGTGTACAGCCCGTGATCGCCGAGCAATTCGCCGTGATCGGAGGAGAAGATGATATAGGTGTTGTCGAGCTGGCCGCGTTGTTCGAGCGCGTCGAGGATCTGGCCGATCTGGTCGTCGATGAGTTCGGTGGCGGCGCAGTACTGGCGACGAGTTTGGGCGATTTGCTCGCGCGTGAATTTTGCGGCGCGTTTTTTGATCCACTCGGGTTTGCCAACGAGAGAGTCGCTGATAGCCGGGGGCATGGCCGCGTCGCGGTAGCGGTCGCCATATTCGGTCGGCGGGTCAAAGGGATCGTGCGGGCCGACGAAGCTGACGAAGTAGTGCCAAGGAAAATCGTCGGGCACATTGGCGATCCACTCGGCGGCGCGACGGCCGATATAGGCGTCTTCAAAGTCCGCGCTGTCCAGCGGCGAGTCGCGGCAATCGGTACTCCAACCAGCGGCAGCGCGTTGTCGATAGTCCTGGTGAAACGTCGCCAATAGCCCTTTGGCGGCTAGGTAGTGCGTGTAGGGACCAATCGGCGTAGGCGAGGAGCCGGCGTGCATTTTGCCCTCGCATTCCTCCGGATCGGTGAAGCCCCAACTATAGGCGTAGGGCCGGTCGCCATAGCGGCCATTGTAGCCATCGGATTTGCGCAGGTCGAGCTTGCCGACGCAGCCGACGCGATAGCCGGCGTCGCGCAGCCGCTGATAGTAGGTGGTGGTGCCCAAGGGCAGCCGTCCCGAATTGTCCAAGCAGCCGAGGCGGCTCGGTTGCAAGCCAGAGGCTAAGCCGATCCGCGCCGGCGCGCAGACGGGCGCGTTGGTGGTGCATTGGGTGAAGCGCACGCCAGCGGCGGCGAGGTGGTCGAGATTAGGCGTCCGCAGGAAGTTGGCACCGGCAGCGCCGAGATAGTCGTAGCGGTGCTGATCATCCATGATGAAGAGGATATTGGGACGAGGCATGAAAGGTTCCTTGGCGTTTTAGGTAGCTTGAACGAGCGCAGGGCGTGTGATACGTTAGCTCAATCTATCCAGTCACCAACCTCACTTCAAGCAAGCCGCTATGAATACCAACGACCCAATCCCATTTACAGCATTCGCCCGCTTCGAGCGGCTCACCGCCGAGAAACCACTGTTGTACTGCGAGCCACCCGCGTGGGCGGCTGCCAGTCACGCCATCGTCGTGTCCAACACCGTGCATTATCTATGGGCCAAAAAGGGAGGAGATGGTAGCTGGGTACACATGCACAGCTCTGCGCCAATCGCCGATCCTACGGCGGTGACGCACGACCAGCGCAATCCCATACTCCTGCCTTCCGCCGACGGCTTCGACAATCACGGCGTGGAATACCCATTCCCATTTTGGAATCCCGCCGACCAGCGCTACTACGCCTATTATCTCGGCACCCAAGGCAAGGACAAGCCCCGCCGCAAACAGACCGGCCTGCTAGTCAGCGACGGCGATTTCGGAGCGTGGACGCGGATTGGCAATGAACCAGTAGTTGCAGTCGGCGGCGCGCACGAGCAACACGGCTCTTCCCATCCGTCGGTGGCCGTGTCGGGCGATGTCATTCACATGGTCTATACCGGCGAGTCGCCAGCACCGCCGGCACGGCGCGATATTCTCTACAACGTACCGACCATCTGCCATGCCACTGCACCCACCAGCAACCCAGTGCAGGTCACTAAGAATCCCGCCAACCCCGTGTTCTGCGGCTCGGGACAGGCGTGGGACCGCTACGGAGTCCGCGAAGCCGAAATCTTCAAAGAACCGAGCTACTTCCATCTGTTCTACGGCGGCTACGACGGCAAGATCTGGGCTATCGGACATGCCCGCACGCGCGACTTCCACACCTTCGAGCCCAACCCACACAACCCGATCTTCACGCCCGCGACCGATGCCGACGCCTGGGATTGCGACGGCCTCCTGACCCCACAAGTGTTCGCAATGAATGGTACCTATTACATGATCTATGCTGGTCTCAGAGGATCGGGCTGGAATCGCGTGTCAGCAGTGGGAACGGGCTTAGCCGTGGCCAAGCCGCTGTAGGGTTCACTCACGCTCGTCCGCCCGTTCAATAACCCGCATACTCTTCCAGCGCCCCGTGCGAAAGCGCAAGTAGAACGCCACGCCCAAGATGCATATATACGCGCAGCCAAAGCTCCATATCAGGTACAGCCCCCCATCGAAATAAGTTAGAGCCACGAAAGACGGCACGACCATAATCGCCCAAGCCAGCGAGATCGACACCCACATGACGAAGCGAGTGTCGCCCGCGCCCTTCAGGGTCGCCGTGAAGACCATGTAGGCGGCGTCGGAGACGCAGTACAGGGCCACGAAGCGCAGCAAAACCACGGCGATCTGATACGCGGCCGCAAAGTCGGCGTCCTTCTCCTCGCCAAAGGGCGCAAGAAAAAACTCCGGCACCACGATATAGCCCAAGGACATCGTCCCCATGTACAGCATGGCCAAGTGCAAACCCGACCACGTACAGTACTCGGCAGCGTCAGGCTGATCGCGCCCCAAGCGCTGGCCGACCATCGTCGATACGGCAATGCCGCAACCAATGAGCGGCATAAAGGCAAGGCTGTTGATGTGAAAGGCCAAATTCGTCGCCGCCAGCGGGATCGGCCCCAAGCGGCCCACGATAAACAAAAAGAAGGTAAAGGCCATGATATCGAGCATGAAGTTGACGCCGTTGGGGCCGCCAAAGCGCAACAGGCGCCGCAGCAACTCGATGTCGGGCTTCCAGCCGCGCAAGGTGGCGTATTCGCTGCGATAGCGCGGCCCCAAAAACAGCACCGCAAAACACAGGGCCGAGACCACCAGACCGATATTGGTGGCCCACGCCGCCCCGACGATCCCCAACTCAGGCAGTCCCCAGTGCCCGAATATCAAAGCGTAGTCGCATATGATGTTGACGCTGATGGCCACGACGTTGACCGCCAGCACCACCCACGTCTGGCCTCGCCCGCTGAAAAAGCACGAGAAGGCCGTGGACAAAACTTGCGGCCCGGTGCCGTAGCAAAGGATGCGGAAGTAATCTGTTTCCGCGGCGCGGATGGCCGGGTCGTGGCCAATGAACGCGAAGAGTTCGCCGGCAAAGGCGGCCGGCAGCAAGGCCAACAGGCCGCTGAACAGGGCCACGTACGCCCCTTGCCACACGGCCGGCCCCACCCGCGTTAGCCGCCGCGCCCCCATGTATTGGGCGACAAACGTGTTGGCGTATTGGGCCGTGCCCATGAAGAGGCTGATGAAGGTGAAGTTGGCCATGCCCGCCGGCAGCGCGGCTGCCAACGCCTCGGTGGAATACCAAGAGAGAAAGACCCGATCGACAAAGTGCTGGATGCTCCAGCTAGCCGTGCTCAGAATCAGCGGCAAGGCGATCCCCAAGAATTCTCGGTACCCACCTGCGGCCCCCCACCGCCTCGCGATGCGCCCCACGCTCAGCTCGCCATAAATTCGGTCAACGCAATCAATTCGCCACCGCGCCGCGCCGACTCCCACCCCGCCAGTACCGGAGCCAGCGAATAGAGGCCGTCGGCATAGTCGTTGAGGAGCAGAGCGTGGTTGCCGGTGCGCACGGCCTCAATGAAGACGCGGTCTTGCTCAAACCACGGATCGAATTCCTCCGGCGCGTACACCACCTCGCCGTTGACCTCGATCCGGTCGTACATCCACAGCGCCAAGTATCCCCCCTCGTAAAAAACAGTGAAGCGCGGTTCGTCGCCCGGAGCAGCGGGCGTGGTGGCGAGGAACGTCGAGGTCATGGTCGCTCCGTTTGCCAACAAAAAGTTAAACGAACACGCCAGCGGCGTGTTGTACCGAGAGGGATGGTGGTAAAACGCTTGCGCTTGGGTAATATCGAGGCCGCTCATAAAGCGCGCGTAGTCAACGGCGTGCACCCCCCAGTCAAAGGCCGAGCCGCCGCTCTTGTCCATCTGATAGTGCCAACTATCCGGATCGGAAACCTCGGCTTCGAGCAAAGGCAAGCCGGACATGCTCTGAAAGCGGATGTGGGTGATAGCCTTATCCTCAAGCAGACGGCGGGCCTCCTGAAAGAGCGGGCGATAGCGCTCGCGGAAACAAACTGTTGAGATCGCGTCGCCCTCGGCGACCGCATCGGCAATGCGCCGCGCAACAGCCATGGTGGTCGCCTGCGGTTTCTCGCTGAAGAGATGGATGCCCCGCGCTGCGGCCGTGGCTTCCACATCCGTGCGCGCAAAGGCCGGCACAACCGAATAGAGCGCATCCAGCCGCTCCTCCGCGAGCATTTGATACGGGTCTGCATAAGTGCGAGCGATAGAGTACTTTTGCGCAGTGGTGGCGAGATTGTCTGGGTTGGGGTCACTCGCGGCGACCAGTTCGACATCGTCTAGTTTACTCAGGTTGGGCAGGTGCGTTTGGTTGGCGAAACGGCCGGTGCCATAGATGCCGACGCGCACCGGGCGATTGTCTGAGGGCATAGGTAAGAATCCTTTGTTGATAGCTTTTATGCAGCAGAGCGAAATGGGCAAGAAAAGAAAAAAGGGGGCTATGCGCCAGACCGCTATGCGACGGGTCACAGAGCAATGCTAGAGGCCATGTGGCTAATGCAAAGACCTTGCGTACTATACGTCATTGGCGTATACTGAGTATATGGTCTTCGTCGAAACCCCAATCTTCACAAAGGAGATCTTGACATTCTTACCCGATGAGGGCTATCGAGCAATCCAGCTCGCGCTCCTATTCCGCCCGGAATCAGGAGAGATAATTCCGGGTAGTGGTGGATTGCGAAAATTGAGATGGAAACTGCCGCATGCTGGCCAACGGGGTGGTCTCCGTGTGATCTACTATTGGGACAAGCCATCCGAGGTCATTTATATGCTGTGGGTGTATCGCAAGAGCCGCCAAGAAGATCTCACCCCTCGACAGTGCAAACTGCTTAGTAAACTCGTAAAGGAGTATCTGGCATGAATGAGCGCGACTTTGACCAACTTGTAGCCAGCGTCAAGCAAGCCGGGGCGATCAAGCGCGGCAAGATGAAGCCAGGGCGTAGGATCCAGATGGATCCCGCCGATATCAAGATGATCCGCAAGAAACTGAATAAATCGCAATCTGAATTCGCCCTGATGATTGGTGTCAGCGTTTCTACTTTGCAGAATTGGGAGCAGGGACGCCGTCGGCCCGAGGGGCCTGCTCGGGCCCTACTGAAGATTGCGTCGGAGAATCCCGAAACGGTGGCGCAGTCGTTAAGCGCTTAAGCAACCACTCAACTCTACCCCTAGCTTCGTAACCATCGAAAGATACACCTATGATTCAACGAAAGGCTGTACGCGCGGTCATTTGGTGGTCAATCGACGCCATCGCTAGGTCCGTAGAAAAGTTTGCTCCTCGCAACCTTCATTGTCTGCTTGAGAGTATATCCAAGAACGGGCCGCCAGATAAGCCTATTCCCGTAGGCGCATGAATGTTAGGGGAAAGGCTGTGCGATCTTGAAACTAAACGACCATGACAAGTGACTTTGTAGATGCAAGGACGTTCATCGGCAAAACTGTCGATGTTACCATAGATCGACCTCTTGGCTCCAAGCATCCTGCAGCGGGCTTCATCTATCCAGTCAACTACGGATTTCTCCCGAATGTACCGGCACCTGATGGAGAAGATATGGACGCCTATATCCTCGGCGTCTTCAAACCGCTAGAGACGTTCACAGGCAGGTGTATCGCCGTCATTCAACGATCTGACGATGATGATGACAAGCTCATTGTCGCACCTGACGGCAAGGACTACTCCGACGAGCAGATCTTCGCTTTAACGGAATTCCAAGAGCGGTTTTTCGCATCATCCGTAACACGTGAAGTGATTTAGGAAAGAGACCCATGCCATTCAAGATAGCTGACGATCCGCAGACCGATTATCGGGAGTTGGTAAGAACCGCCTATAACCGATGTGCGATGGATTACGCGGGGCAAAGACGCACTACGGCCGAGGCGGAGCTCAACTTGATAACTGAGCGTCTGTCACCTAGTTCAAAGATCCTCGACGTTGGATGTGGTGCCGGGATCCCCGTCGCCCGACATCTCGCAGAAACGTTCAGCCTCACCGGAATCGACATCTCCTCAAACATGATAGCTCTAGCTAAGAAAAACGTCCCCACCGCCAAATTCATCATCGCCGACATAATGGA
The DNA here is from genome assembly GCA_009841115.1 of Gemmatimonadota bacterium. Lineage (GTDB taxonomy): Bacteria > Latescibacterota > UBA2968 > UBA8231 > UBA8231. The sequence goes on from VXML01000058.1 coordinate 169,884, forward strand.
GACCGAATTCCCCGCAGGTAGCTTTGATGCAATTGTCAGCTTTTACGCCATCTTCCACATCCCAAGACAAGAGCATCTAAATCTCTTCCGTCGATTTGCCCAGTGGCTCCGGCCCGGTGGCCTCCTTCTATTTACGATTGCCAAGCAAGACGACGGCCCTGGATATACTGAAGACGACTTCTTCGGCGAAACTATGTACTGGAGCAACTTCGGCCCCTCGACCTACGAGAAGTTTCTCACTGAGACTGGGTTTCAGATTGAACATAAAGGTATCGTAGGAGGAGGATACGAAAGTGCTGATGCACTAGAGGAGGTCCACCCATTTTTCTTCGCCGTCAAAAGAGAAGGCTTGTAGATCAGCAAGCGCTGTGAATTGAACACATTGCCACAATCGGCGCACTCATTTACCTGGAAAGGACTACCAATGCCGCTAACAGGTCGATGTCTTTGCGGGGCGGTCAGCTATACAAGCGACGCGGAGCCCCAATCTGTGATCTATTGCCACTGTGACGACTGCCGTAGAGTCACAGGTAGCGCTTTCAACGTTGGAGTCGGCATACCAGCGTCCACATTTCAACTGAGCGGTAAAACCAAGGGATACGAATCTACGAACGACGAGGGCCGCACAAAGATTCGCGAATTCTGCCCAGAATGTGGTTCACAATTGTTTACACGTTACCCAAACACGATATTCATCAAGGCGGGCACCCTAGACCATTCCGAAGATCTGCGACCCACCAGAGAAATCTGGACCGAAATGGCAGTCCCGTGGTCCAAGATTCCTGACGGCCTAGATAAATTTCCCCGATCTTCGACGTGGGGAAGTTCGCAACCCGGCATACACTGCGACTACAGCCTTACGTGGTATCATGGCTCTCAGCAAGAGCTGACGAAACTTCGGATCGGAAGTTCGATCACACAGAGTAGAAGTGTGGCAAAAGCGTTCTCTCATAGACCTTCAATTGTTTCTATGTCTGACGAAGGGGAGTCTCTATCTGACAAACTCAGGATTAAGCACAACGGCGTGACGCCTGGTTATCTCTATGTCGTTTCCAATGACATCGGTCCCGACGATGTGTATCCCCATCCCCACCCGGCAAATGCCGATCGCTGGGAGTGGCTGACTAACCGGGAATTGAAGCTAAAACTCATCGAACAGACTATCGCAACGGACGAAGAACGTCTGACAGACGAAGAAATCGCAGAGATAAGGCAAAAACAGAAAGAAAGAGGCGAGGAGTCGTTCGTGGGGTGATCCTGTCAAAGAGAATAAAAAAATGAAACGCGAACATATCTTTGCCCATTACGAACAGGACGCAACCCGGTACTGGAAGCTGAGAGAAGGCGGCTATGCCACCCCGCTAAGTGTGTGTCAGGGAGATGAGGTAACGTTCCACATATCGAATTCCAGATCGTACTACGATGTATTTGTGTTCCACGAAGGGACAAAACGGCGTCTGGTAAAGGAGATAAACGATCTGCGCGGCGGGCTTCCCCCAGTCCCCGAGTTTGGCTACCGGGACGGATTCGCCTGGCCCGCGACGGTCGCGTTTCGGGTGCCTCAAGACTGGAAGAGCGGCGTTTACATCGCCAGTTTTCCCACCGCACAGGGAATCCGGGAAATCCTGTTCGTCGTTCGCCCGCGTGTCCCCAGCGCACCGATTCTCCTGACGATCGAGACCAATACCTATGCCGCCTATAACTGCGTGGGCGGCAAATGCCTCTTCCCCTATATATCTACCGACCGATCTCACAGCAACCTAGTGACCTTTGAGCGCCCCCTTCAGCCGGACATCATGGGCGGCTTCTATGCCTGGGATCAGTTCTTCACATCATGGCTCGACGCCGCGGGGTACCAGATAGACTACTGCATAAACGCCGACCACGATCGGCAGCCGGATCTCCTAGATGACTACCCTGCACACCTCAGAATCTGTCATGGCGAGTACTCCAGCCGCGAAGAATGCGAACAGCTTCAGCGGTTTGTAGCACGTGGCGGCAACCTGATGGTGTTCGCCGGTAACTCTTTCTCGCACTTGGTGGAGACCAGAGCTGACGGACGCCAGCTTTACTGTGCCAAGACCCGGTACAAAAAGCATCCGCTCGGCACGCCGGAGGACCCCGAAACATCCTTTCTCCGCGCAATCGACAATCTGCGTCAGCGCACCATTGGCGTTTCCTATACGGCTGCTGTCAACGCCAAGAGCAAGATCCCCGGCGAGATTATTGCCCCGACGTCCGGGGAATACGGATTCTTCCGCGTAACCCAGCCCGACCACTGGGCGTTCGCAGGAACTGGGCTGGGAGAAGGGGACGAGTTTGGCCGGGAAGACTCAATCGTTGGCGTCGAATGCGACGGCGGTGACATCGAATTCAAGGATGGACAACCGCGATTTACAGGCCACGACGGAATCAGCCCGCATTACCAGATCATCGCGATCGGGGACGCGGAGGACCACGGCTTCAACGCGGACCTAGGGGTCCACCAAGACCGGTTCTACGCCACCGTCGCAGTCAACGAAACGGAGTTCAAGGGGACGGTCTTCACCGCGGCAACCATCGAGTGGGCGCACGGTCTTTACCGGAACGGCGGTCCGGTGGCACAGATCACGCGCAATGTCTTGGACCGTCTGGGCAGATAGTGGATGAGCCTACCTTTGACACGGTCGAGTATTCGCAGCAAGTTGAATGATTTTAAAAGCTGCGCTATTGATAACTACCTCCGCTGGAAAGGCCGCTTCAAATGCTGATAATCGACACGCACTGCCACGCCGGTAACAACTGGTTTGAGCCTATCGAGACACTCGAATTCGAGATGGACCGCAACGGCGTTGACAAGGCCGCTCTCATCCAACACGGCGGCACGTACGACAACACCTACCTCCTCCAAGAAGCCGCCAAGCAACCAGACCGTTTCAAAGTTGCAGTCCTCGTCGATCCCGAGTCCCGCGACCCACTCGGCGATCTTGCGCGGCTCGCCGAGCAAGGGGCCGCCGGTGTGCGCATCGCCCCGAATGGCCAGTTCGCCAACGCAGGCCCTTACGATATATGGCGCAGAGCCGGCGAACTCGGCCTCGTAGTCTCCAGCATCGGCAATGCACCCCAGTTCGCGGCCGACGACTTTTCGCGCGTGCTCGATGCGTGCCCCGACACGCACGTCATCCTCGAACATCTCGCAGGAGCGGGCATTGCCGAGCCGCCCTACGCCGATTACGCCAAAGCCCTGCAACACGGCGAACGCGACAACACCAGCATCAAAGTCCCCGGCTTGGGCGAAATCTGCGCCCGCCCGCCGCGCCTGCTACCCGAACTCGAATTCGACCACGTGCCGCCACTTTTCGAGATGGCCAAGGACGCATTCGGCGTGCAACGCATGATGTGGGGCAGCGACTTCCCGCCCAGCGCCGGCAGGGAGGGCTACGCCAATACACTGCGCGCCGTCATCAACCATCCAGCCTTTGCCGACGGCGATGATATCGAGTGGGTCATGGGAAAGACCGCGGCGCGCGTGTGGAGATTCTAACGAGAAAATCTAACTTCCCTGTGGGAAATATCAGAGCGACATGGCCAAAGAAAAAAAGAAAACCTCGCGCCAGGCGTATGGCATCACAGTACTCAAAGCCGCTCACCCTCAAGTGCGCGCCCAAAAAAAGAAGCACGAACCCTGCATCCACGGCAATAAATTCTGGAATTCGAGTTGGTGCGTGATGGACTTCCTCTCGCACCAGGGCCTGCCGCCAAAGGCGCGGGTCTTGGATGTAGGCTGCGGTTGGGGCCTCGCCGGGATATACTGCGCCAAAAACCACGGTGCCCGCGTCACGGGAATGGACGCGGACGCGGCGGTCTTTCCCTACTTGCAGCTACACGCCGAGATCAACGATGTCGAGATAGAGACCTGGCGCTGCAAGTTCGAGAAGGTCAAAAAGAAAGACCTGCGCCAAACCAACCTGATCATCGGAGCCGATATTTGCTTCTGGGACGATATGGTCAAGCCGCTCTACAAGCTGATCAAAAAGGCGGTCGAGGTCGAGGTCGGGCAGATCATCATCGCCGACCCAGGCCGACCGCCCTTTCACGAGCTGAGCGAGAAGGTCATCGGGAAGCTCGGCGGCGAGCTCAAGGAGTGGGAAATCAACGGCGAGGTCAAAGCCGACGCGTACCTGCTCATCACAGGCACTCTACCCTAGAACCAGTTCTCCTTATCCACCACATTCACCAACGCCGCGCCGCGAGCAAAGCGCTTGCAATTCTCCACTATCAGGTCGCGCCGACGGTTTCTCAGATAAGGGCCGGCCGCGGCCACGTGCGGGGTCATCAGGAAGTTCGGGGCCGTCCACAGCGGGTGCTCTGGCGGCAGCGGCTCCTGCTCAAACACATCTAGGGCAGCACCGGCGATCTGGCCTTCGCGCAGGGCTTGGTCGAGGTCGTCCAACTTGACGTTCGCGCCGCGACCGATGTTGACAAAGTACGCACTATTCTTCATCTGCTCGAACCGGGCGCTGGTGAAAAAGCCCTCGGTCTGCGGCGTCTGCGGCACAGTGAGAATGACGAAATCCGCCCTCGGCAGATGCTGGTCAAGCGCGTCCGGTCGGTACAACTCGTCAACCCCCGGAGGCGGCGACTCAACGCGGGGATCGATGCCAACAGTCGTCATGCCCCAGTTCTTGCACTGACGCGCGGTCTCTGCGCCAATCCCGCCGACGCCGATGATCAGCACAGTAGCTTCGGGCAGATAGGTCGAGGGACTCGCTTCCCCTCCGCTGCGCCATTGGCCGTCGAACTGGTAGCGGAAGTAGCGGTGCATGCCGCGCGAGAGCGCCAGCACAAAGGCCATGATATGGGCCGAGATGTGGTCGTTGAAGATGCCGCGAAAATTGGTCACCACCACATCGCTGGCGATGAGTTCCGGGAAGTAATACCCCTTGGGCGGGCCGGCGGCTGGGGCGGCCAACCACTTGAGTTGGCCGGCTGCGGCCAATAGCTCTGGATCCAAGGTGCCGAAACAGGCTTGCGCCGTGGGCAGGGCGGCTAGTGCTTCGGCGCGGCTCTCGCATTGGACGATCTCCATAGTGGGGACTGCTTCAGACATGGCCTCGGCTAGATCGCCGGCAGGTGACAGAAAGACGAATTTGAAAGACATGTGGCTCCTTTCGTTGGTGAGGGCCTCTAAATTAGCTAATCTTCGCATCGAACGCCCCTATGCGTATATTCTCGCAACCTTTTGTCCACGCCAATCCCTGAGTTGCGATCCGTGCAAGACGCAGCGGCCTTGCTCTACAAAAAAGTTTCCCTGCCCGACGAGTTCGTCCGCGAGCGCACCGGCGGGGACATTCGCATCGGCGACCTGACTGGAGACGGGCAGGTCGATTTCCTCGTGTACAATGCCCTCGGGGGCATCAAACCCTGTTTCCTAGGGGCCTTTTCGCTCTCCGGCGAGCCGCTCTGGGCGGTGGGAGATCGGGATTTTACCGCGCTCGACGCAGATGAGCCGGGCCGTCTCGCGACGATTTCTCCCGACCGCCCGGGGCCGGTGGCCATCTGCGACATCGACCAAGACGGGCGGCAAGAAGTCCTCTGCTTCCTCGTCGATCCCCACGTGAAACGCACCAGCAAATGGAACCTCGCAGACGTGCACATCGCCATCCTCGACGGGCGCACGGGTGCGGTCAAACGCTGCGCCGCGCCCGAGGAACTAGCGCGCTGCAACGCCTACGCGGACGGAGAAATGCACGTCCCCAACTACGTGCATCAGCGGCTGCTGATCGCCGACTTCTCCGGCCACGACCAGCCGCGCGATTTTGTCGTCAAGCTGGGCAGCGATGTCCTCGCGTTCAACGACCGGCTCGAAGTGCTGTGGCACTATCGCAGCCAGTGGCATCGCTACCCGGAGCACGCGGCGTACATTCCGGCCGTCGGCGACCTGGACGGCGATGGGCGCGATGAGGTCAACGGTGGGCACTTCGGCCTCGACCACGACGGAAGCGTCTTGTGGGAAACCTTCTTGGGCGACCACGCAGACAGCGTGTTGGTGGATCAGTGGGGAACGGAGCCAGCGGCCATTGTCTCGGGCGGCGGCCAAGTGCTCGACGGCAGCGGCCAACACCTGCTACACTTGGGGGCGGACGTGGTGCCGCACGGGCAGGAGGTGCGCTGCGGCAACTTGCGGCCCGAGCTACCCGGCCGCGAATTGGCCATCCGCTACAACGGGCACCATGCGGACGTAATGATCGTCGCGCAAGACGGTGTTGTGCTCAATCGCTTCCGAGTCGATGAGTCGCCCAACAACACGGGCATGGAAATTGTGCGCTGGAACGGGCCAGAGCACGGAGACCTGCTGTACAGCCCAGCGGCCCTCTTCAACGGCCACGGCCACAAGGTCGCAACCTTCCCAGAGTTGCCCGCGCCGACCGGCGGCAAGATGGGATGGTATCACTGCTTTCCAGCCGATGTCTGCGGCGACGAGCGCGAGGAAGTGATACTTTACGATCCATACAACGATGCCGTGTACATCTACACACCCGCGCCGCTCGATGAAGGACGGTTTGGTGGCTATCGACATACACCGCGCCAGTACAACGCACGACTGCTCGATTGACGAGGAGAGAGGATGTCGGAAAAGATCGACAAGTTCCTGATTGTCTCCATCGACTGCTGGCGCTACGACGCCCTGAGCCGGACCAACCCGAGCATGAACACGCCCAAATTCGATCTGCTAACTCGGGACTACACCTTTGCCGAGCGCTACTTTGTCACCGCGCCGGCGACCCGCCCTTCGCACACCTCGCTGTTCACCGGGCTGTATCCTTTTGAACACGGGCTTTTTGGACAGACCTACCTGAAGATGTTCGCTGGCGTGGTCAACCTGTTCGACGTTTTTGCCGCGGCTGAGTACAGCGTCCGGGGGTTTTCCGAGCGGCCAGACGTATTCCGCTTCCTCGACTTCGCGCCTTTTATCGGACCAGTCGATCCCGCGGCCACCCAGCAGCACCTAGGATCACTCGAACGCCTGTGTACCGAGCTGATCGAGCCGAGCGGGCCACAGTTCAAGTTCCTCCACTTTTGGTACACGCACGGCGGTTACGGCTTGGGCGACATACCCCATCGGCCCGACTTAGGTCAACTAGTGGCGGCCGGACAGGTAGCAGAGGCGCTGCGCTACTACCAAGCGGCTGTGACCCACGTGCTGGAATTTTCCCTCGTCGAGCTGCTCAAGCGAATCGACCTCGACGAATGGGCGGTCTTTATCTGCGGCGATCACGGCGAGGGATTTTGCGGGGAGGTTATGGCGCACGGCGACCGGCTGCATCCCAACGTGGTTCACGTGCCCATGTTAGCGCACGTGCCGGGCGGGTTCTCCTTTCCTCGCGACGGAGCCGTTTCCGCCATTGACCTCTTCCCGACCATCGCGGCATTGGCCGATCTACCCGTTGACTACCAAGGGTTCGGACAGAACTGGTTGGAGCCGAGCGCAACGCTGGCCGACCGTTGGGTATTATCCGAACTAGACAGTCTATACGGCATCGGTTTTCTCAGCGCCGACAATCTGCGCCTACCCGCAGAGCGCGTCACGTCGCCTACGGCTATCGACGGCGAGGAAATAGCGCGCTATGCCGAGGGCATCCGCGAATGGTGCCTGTGCGATGGACAGCACTTCTACCGCGAGGACGAACAGACGGGCGCATACGTCCTGCGCGACCTGCGCCACGGCGACGACGACTTAGTTTGCACTGACCCATCGCACTATCGCGCGCAATATCGCGCCTTGCGCGACCGCTCCGCATACCAACAGATGCAGGCTCAAGGAGCAACGGCCGGCGAGGCCGCAATCCTCCAAGAACGCCTGCGCGCTCTCGGGTACCTAGATTGATCGCCGTAGCCAACCTATTCGTCTTGTTGCTCGTCTTAGCCGGGTGCGGCGAGGATGCAGGCGTGGGTAGCACCTCGGGTGGAAACTGTGAAGACAACGTTCTGCCGGGCGATCGCATCGTGCGCTCGCGCGCAGACGCGGATGCGCTGGAGAAGGAAGGGAAGTGCAATTACACCATTGCTGGCGACCTCGAAATTACGCGCCTAGACCTCGCCCTTTTTGAGGGTTTGAACCAACTCAGCGCCATAGATGGCAACCTCACCATCCACGACAACGCAGAACTCAAAAACTTTGAGGGGCTGAACGACCTCGCCTCTGTGGGTGGAGACGTCACCATCCGCGACAACGACGAACTCGTCGATATCGAGGGGCTGTCCTTTCTCAGCGCAATCGACGGCCACTTCAGCGTCTCCCACAACGACAAGCTGACCGCCGTAGATGGTCTAATCAAACTCAAAGCGGTCGGCGGCAACGCGCGCATCGACAACAACAACCAATTGGCCAATATCGATGGCCTGTTCGGCCTCACCACGATCAGCGGCAACTTCACCATCGCCTTCAATCCCTCCCTTGAACTGATAGAGGACCTCTCCAATCTCAGCAGCGTGGGCGGCGATTTCGTCATCGAGGATAACTTGACCCTTACCGCGCTAGAAGATGTATCGTCTCTAAAGGAAGTTGGCGGCAGCTTGAGCATCGGGCGCAATGCCGCGTTGGACATGGTTGAGAACGTATCCAGCCTAACGGACATCGGCCAAGACCTGAGCATTTACAGCAACTCGCGGCTGACGAGCATCGCCGGGCTGGCCAGTCTCAGTCACGTCGGCGGCAACCTCAACATCTACAACAACGAAAAACTGATTGCGTTGACGGGGTTAGAAAGCCTCGCGCAAGTCGCCCAAGACCTCAACATCTATGAAAATGAAAAACTGACTAGCCTCGCAGGGCTAGCCAATCTCGTCGTCATTGGGGGCAACGTGCTCATCGTTGAAAACGGCAATTTACCTACGAGCGAGGCCCAAGCCTTGGCCGATCGCGCCGCAGCGGGCGAGGTCTCCATCGCCAACAACGCGGATTAACCACCACCCATCCCCGTAATAACCTGCTCCACCTCGGCCACAGTCGTCTCCTTGGGGTCGATGTCGTCGGCGACGACGCGGCCTTGGCGCAACACCACGATCCGGTCCACAACTTGGAAGACGTGGTGGATGTTGTGCGCGATGAAAATGCAGGAGTGGCCCGAGTCACGGGCATTGCGGACAAAGCGCAAGACGCCCTGCGTCTCCGCAACGCCCAAATTGTTGGTCGGCTCGTCGAGGATGATTAGCTCACTATCGAAGTGCATAGCCCGCGCAATCGCCACGGATTGACGCTCGCCGCCTGACAGTGCGCCGATGGGCGTCGTCGCGGGAATGTCCTTTTCAATGCCCACCTGCTTGAGCAAAGTGCGGGCCACATTCGCCATGGCCTCTTGGTCCATGCGTCCTAAAAACGCCGGATCTTTCAGAGGTTCGCGGCCCAAGAAGAAATTCCGCGCAATGGACAATTCCGCTACGAGGGCAGAGTCCTGATAGATGGTTTCAATGCCGTAGCCAATGGCGTCGGCTGTGTTTTTGATATCAGCTTTTTCGCCGCGTATGAAAATGTCGCCGCCACTGGCGGGAACGGCCCCGGAGAGAATTTTGATCAGCGTGGATTTACCGGCCCCATTGTCGCCGAGCAAACCGACGATCTCGCGCTCGCCGACCGTCAGATGGACGTTTTCGAGGGCGCGCACCTGCCCGTAGGACTTGCTGATGTTTTCCATCTGGACTAGTGCCACTGTCATCGGCTAGTCCTATTTTTGTAGGTTTTCAAAGGTACTGTAAATCATCCAAATCTTTATACCTGCCACTCGCTTGTTTGTTCTGCTTCAAGTGCTTCAGGTTGATAATATGTACTTCGACACTATCTATCACATCAACAATTCGCTCTGAATAACAAGAGTCAAAATCAACACCTGATATTGTTGTCAAAAGCTCTATTCTCATGGGTGGAACCCCCATGCGAATAATTCGATTCTCTTGCAAAAAAATATCGGCTGATAATTGAGGCACATTAAGCCCAAATTCCCTCAAGACCACGACCAACTTCTCGGCATTATTTTGACGAATTGCCACCCATAAATCCATGTCGCCAGTTGCACGCGGATAGCCATGATAACCAACGGCGTAGCCACCGACGAGCAGATATTCAACTCGGTGTGAATTGAGCAACTTCAAGAACTCTTTGAAGTCGGGTGGTAGTTGGATCATAGCCATAGTTAATCTGCCGCATCAATTCAATGGATTCCAAGCGTTCATAGGGCGTTTTCGAGTGCCAGTATTCCCTTTCGTCTGATTCTTCAGAAAGGGATATAATCGAAAGAGCACCCTTATCCATCTTGAAGGTATCTATTGCCTTCATGCGTTTCTCCCCGCGTATTCTAATGAATAAAATCGAACCATACCAGCGCCGCAGCCATCGCCTAGTACCTTTCTTGTCGTCGACGATCAACCCACGAATGCAGAGCCATCATGCCTAAGATGATCGCGCCGATGAAAATGTTGTATGCCAGTCCGGGCACGCCAATGAGCACAATGCCGTTGCGCATCAAGCGCAAGATGAACACGCCGAGTACCGTGCCGATGATGGTGCCGCGCCCACCCGTCAGGGCCGTCCCCCCAATCACGACCATGGCAATAACTTCCAACTCGTAGCCTGTGCCGCTGTTGGGATTGGCCGCGGCCGTGCGAATGGAGCTGATGATGCCAGCGAAACCTGCCATGACGGCTGAGAGCACAAACAACTTGACCTTGGTGCGCTCTACAGCCACACCGCGAGCGCGTGCGGCTTCAGCATTGCCGCCCGCCGCTTGCAACCAATTCCCCATCTTGGTCTGCGTCAGCAAATAGCCTAATAACAACGCAGCCGCTACAAACCAAAACAGCGACATGTACACGCGTAGGCCGCCCACGTTGAAATCCCCGACCAGCACCTCGGCGAGCAAGAGATCCGCAGCGTCCCAAGTCCGCTGCGGAAATCCACTCGTCACCACCAGCGCACTGCCCCGCACGACCAACAACATGCCGAGCGTCACCAAGAACGACGGTATCCGCAAGCGCGTGACGAACAGGCCGCTACACAAGCCGATAGCCGCAGCCGTACCCAAGGCAAGGACAAAGCCGACCTCAATGGACGTGACCCCAGTGTTGTACAGGGTCCACATGAGCACCGGACAAAACCCAAACAACGAACCGACCGAAAGATCGAATTCGCCGGACGTCATCAGCAAGGTCATGGCCAGCGCAATCAGCCCCAGCTCCACCGTGAAGGCCAGCATGTTGCCGATGTTGCGTGACGACAGAAACGCCGGATTGATCTGCCAGAAGACAAACACCATGACGACCAGCAGGATGAACGGGCCAAATTCTGGCCGCGACACCATGCGCTGTACAACTGAGTTCATTTATTCGCCCGACAGAATATCGTCGTAGATCTGGGCCTTGTCGGCCTCGTAGAGTGCGCCAGTAATGACGTCGAACCCAGGCGGAATGCCGCTAGCCGCCATAGAGGCCAACGACAGCGCCATGTAACTAATCGCCAGCGGATCTTGCCACATGGCCGCGTTGACGTAGCCGCTGAGGACTTCCCGAGTGGTGTCGAGCGAGTTGCCCCAGCCGACGACGGGAATGTCGCCGGGGGCGAAACCCGCCTGGTCAAAGACGCGCTTGATGCTGCCGGTGACTAGGTCGCCAAGGCCGATGATCGCGTCGATCTTATCGCCGTTGGCCGTCATATAGTCAACCATGCGGGAGATCACTTCGGCCTGATCGAGGGTCGCGTCAGTGACTTCCCAAGTGATACCCAACGGCTCAAAAACGCTGGCGACGCCCTGTTCTTCTTGGACGCCATAAGTCGCGCCTGGCACCTCCACCGGCATCCACACGAAGTCGCCGGATTTGACGTGTCCTTTATCGACCAGATACTGCGCCCACTGCCGACCGACCGCCACCAAATCACCGCCCACATACGCGTCAAAACTAGCGGTGGGGTCGGGCGTATTCATGTTGATGATCGGAATGTTGGCTTCGTTGGCCTCTTTAGCGACCTGCACCAAACTGCCCGGATCGGGGCTGCTGGAAACAATGCCGTCGGCCCCAGCGGCAATAGCAGCGCGCACGGCCTCCTGATGGGAAGCCACGTCGCCGTTGTGAAAGGACGTGTTGACCTCGTGGCCGGTATCTTGCTGCCATTGACGTGCGCCGGCTAGAAAGTAGGTCCACACCGGATCGGCAGGCGAGCCGTGCGAAATCCAGTAAAAGGTCTTGGCCTCGGCTTGATCTGCGACGAGCGGACTTAGCGCTAGCAGCGCGCTGATCAGCATGACAATCCTTGCTTTAAACATCGGCGTTCCTTTCTGTGTAAAAAGTATGCTCGGCAGCAGTTAGCTAGGACGGGCTATTTTCACTCTATTCGCTTTGGAGAGTCTGGATCCGGATCAACGGATCTCTCAGGTTCTGAATCCAGCCACATTTTGACATCTTGTCGAAATGCTATCCAGACCTCGCCCAACTCAAGCACCAAATCTTCCATCTTTTCCCAGTCTAGCCGAAAGGAATAGGCGTGTCGCACGAAGTGGCGGAACCCGAGGTACGACTCAAGGCGAGCCAGTGTTTCTGGAGAGACGATTGGGGGCCTGTCGTCCGCCTTACAGGCCATCTGATGGAGCAATTCCCGATGCCAGTCCGCTCCACTTGGCATCTGTTCATCCACTCGTTTAGCAATGGTCTGAAACACGCTTTCCACCCCGTTGTAAAACGAATGGAGAACGCCCGCTAACGCGGTCAATTCAACGAGATCGAGCTCACTGGTGCTAGCCCTTCCTAGCAACTCATGATATGCCCCCAAAAGGTTCTCAATCTGCTGTAGCTCTCGGTCAATATGGGCTAGAGTACGCTCAGTCAACATGGATCATCGCCGCTTCGCGTTCGAGAAAGGCCGCCAGATCTGGATCGGCATCCAAGTCAATCAAGTCGGCGGAACGACGCAGTTCTACGAGCAGCCTCCCTTGCAGTTTGAAGAACAGTTTCGCCGGACAGCCGCGGACGGCAAAGTCAATGTCGGAATCGGGTCGGACGTGGCCCTCAGCGATTGAGCCGAAAACATACACCTGCTGACAGCCCGCTTCTTTGAGGATCGCTACCCCCCGGGCCAAATCGCGCTGCATGTCGTCTGGAACGTCCCCCAGCTTATCAACCATATCGAGAATGCGGTCGTTAGTAGTCATAATCATGCTCTTTTCTGTCGTCGCGCTCTTGGTCAAGACCAGTCAAACACCTATAGAATCCAAGAGTTGCGAGTTTCATACGTTAAGCCCAAGAGCTTCCACCTGCGCCAACAGCGTCTCGCGCTCATCTGGACGCAGGGGTCGCAACGGCCGCCGAGGATCGCCGCACTCCATCCCTATGCGCTGACCGACCACGGCCAAGATGCTGCCGAAATAGCCGAATTGCGCCACCGTGCGGTGAAAGGCGCTAGCCCGTTCCTGAGCCTGTTTTGCGGCAGCCAAATCGCCCGCTTGGTACGCATTCCAAATGGCCATCCACAGTTCCGGAGCCGCGCACAAAGGACCATCAACCGACCCGACGGCCCCGACGGTCATGGCCGGCAACATCAGCTTGCCGCTGCCGATAAAGGCGTCTAGCCCCATGCCGACGAATTCTATCAAGTTGGCGAATACCGGCGACGAATGTTTCAAACCGGTAGTCTGGGGCACTTCCTCCACTAGGCGCTGCATCAGGGCTGGACTGACATCGAGGCCGGTACAGCCAGGCAAATTATAGATGAACAGCGGCCGGTCGGCCGCAGCCCCCACGGCCCGGTAGTACGCTACCACGCCATCGTCGTCGCCTTGGTAGAAAAAGGGAGGCACCGCGCAGATGGCTTCCACTCCGGCTCGGGCTGCGTGAGCCGCCAATTTCTCAGCCCGCGCCGTAGTATTGGCCCCCACGTGCAGGATGACCTGAGTGCGTCCCGCGTTCTGGTCGGCGGCTATTTCGGCGATGCGCTGGTTCTCCTCGTCGTCGAGCAGGACGCTCTCGCCAGTGCCGCCGGCGACCCAAAAGCCGTGCACGCCGGCTTGTATATTGAACTCCATGGTGTCGCGGAAGGCCTCTTCGTTTAGAGTGCCATCCTCATTTTTCGGACTGATAATCGCCGGCACTACCCCTTGGAACTGTCCCATGTTTTCCTCCTTAGTACCACTATGTTATAATACCTCGGCAGCTTTTCAATATAGGCGTCGATTTCTCCGCTTCCAACACTCAGACCCCTAGGAGGATGATATGAAGACCTATCGCGTAGCCATACTGGGTTGCCGGGGCCGCGGCACGGCCGCAGCACGCGCGTACCACGCCCACCCCCGCACGGAAATCGTCGCCCTCTGCGACCTCGAGCAAGACCTGCTCGACACCCTAGGCGACGAACTCGGGGTCGCGGCCCGCTACACCGATCTAGACGAGATGATCGGCCAGCACCAACCCGACATCGTCGCCATTCCCACCGGCACGGAATTCCACCACTCGCTGGCCCTGCGCGTCCTCGAATACGGTGCCCACATCGACATTGAAAAACCCCTGTGCGTCGATTGCCAGCAGGCCGACGAAGTGCTAGCCAAGGCCCGCGAAAAAAACGCGCGCATCGCCGTGCATCACCAAGGGCGCGTCGGCGTCTATATGAAAGCCGTGGCCAAAGCCCTTGCCGAGGGCCGCATCGGCCAGTTGCGCCACATCCACGGCCACGGCAAGAACTACTACGGCGGCTACAACCTAATGAACATCGGCACCCACATGATCAACAACATGCTCAAAGCCGCCGGCCCGTGCCACAGCATCGCGGCCACTGCCACCACCGCTGGCCACCCCATCACCCCGACGGATGTGGTGCCCTCTGCGCAGGGAATGGGCACCATCGCCGGCGAACACATCACGGCGACGCTCAGCTTCGCCGATGGCGTCACCGCAACCCTCCTGCAACACCGCTTTCCCACCTCGGTCAATCCGGTGATAGAATTCTGCGGCAGCGAAGGCCGCTTAGTGCTCTCGCAGCTCGTCTGGAAAAGGGACCTCGGCGCGTTCCTACTGCCACAGCCCCACTACGCCCTCAACGACCAAAGAGAACCTTGGGAAGTGCTTCCGCCCATCTACTGTGAGAGCTACGATCCACAGAGTTCCGCCCACCCAGACGACTACGCCTATGTAGAGGAGTACGTCGCAGCACTCGACGAAGGCCGCGAGCACGAATGCAGCGGCCAAGCCGGCCATCACATCGTGGAAATCATGATGGGCATCTTCGAATCTGCCGCGTACGGCAAACGAGTAGATTTACCCCAGCAGGACCGCGCCCATCCCCTCCTGCGCTGGCGGCGCGAAAACGGCCTGCCCCCACCCGATCCCATGCCGCGTCCATACGCCGAGTGGCTGGCGGCAGAGGACGTGCGCTTGGGGCGAAGTGGATAATTCAACGACTAACGAAAGGGCAAAATCGACGTGAACGACACTGAAAAATTCCTCTTCGACTTGCAGGGCTTCATCGTCGTCCGCGAGTTCCTCTCGCAGCGCGAAGTCAAAGCACTCAACGACGCTTTCGACGCCAACTGGGACCAGCGCCGTGAAGACCCAATCGGCGACCCCAGCGGCAACATGGCCGGGCTACATAAGCGCAGCATCCTCACCGGCATGCTCACCTATGAGCAGCCCCATTGCCAGCCCTTCCGCGACCTGCTCGCGCACCGCAAGCTCCTGCCCTACCTCGACACCCTGCATGGACGCGGCTGGAAGCTCGACCACGAGCCGTTTATGATCACCGGTTCCAAGGGGATCGAAGGTCTGCGCATCCACGGCACCACCAACGTCCTCTTCAACGGCTCCCGCTTCTACGCATACACCAACGGCCAGATGCGCTGCGGCCTGCTCGTCGTCCAGTACACTTTGCACGATCAAAACCCCGGCGACGGCGGCCTCTGCGTCATCCCGGGCAGCCACAAGGCGAACTTTTCCTGCCCGCCGAAAATCACCACTTGGGAGGAGCACCAAGAGGTCGTGTACCAAGTGCCCTTAAAGGCCGGCGACATGGTCATCTTTAGCGAGAACACCTTGCACGGTGCCCTGCCGTGGCAGGCGGACCACGACCGCCGCGCCCTGCTCTACCGGTACACGCCGAAGTACTTGCACTACGACGGCGGCACGTACGAGGTCAACCAGCCAGCATGGGTGTCGGAATTGACCGAGGCGCAGCAGGCGGTACTCGAGCCGCCCTACATCTACCACCACCCCCTCATCGAACCGGACGGCGAAACCGTGGTCCGTCCACGCCGCGAGGATTAGCCTCGCCACGCCAAATTGATGCTCGTATACCCGTCCGTATAGCGGCGCAAGTGCTCAGGTAGGTTGGCCAAAAACCACTGGCCTTCCTCGGGAATTTCCCAAGGAATCTCGATGCGGTGGTTGCGGTCGCGGAAGCCAATGGCGCAAGAAAGGCGCGTCTCTTCAATGCGGTTGGGAAACGCGCCGTGATACGTGCGATGGGCGAAGACGATCATGTCGCCGCCATTGGTGAAGAGGGGGACGAGGCCGGGGATGTCAAAGCCGTTGTACGCGCGTTCCTCCGTGCCCTCCGGGTAAAAGGAGCGCCGGTCAGTCGTCATGCTAAATCCCTCCGGCCCCTCCCAATCTTCGACGTGGGAATCCTCAATGACGCACAGGCCGCCGTGCTCGGGCCGCGACCCGGTCAGGTAGAACCACTTGCCCGACGGCCACAACCCGCGATTGAGCACATCGCCCGAATTTTTGATCTCAGTCGAATAACCACACCAATCAGTATGCCACGTTACAGGGGCGGAACCGGTCCGGCGGATGATGGCAGCCGAACGGTGGATCGTCAGTTCATCCGTGCCGATCAGGTGCCGGTGAATGTCCATGAAAGGCTCGTAGTCGATCAACTCCCAAGCGCCGGAACCGGACTCGATCCAAGCGTGCCGCGTGCGGCTCTCACCCGACTGCAATGTCCGCTCCGGGTCCGTACCATCCCACACCGCCTGCTTGAGCTTGGCGACGATCTCCGACGGCAGCACGTCTTTGATTATCGCGAAACCGTGCGCCTCCAAGCACTCGTCCATCGCGTCGAGTTCGTCAGTGGCGAACTCATAGCGGTAGCCCAAATCCGGCTTCTCAATGTGCGAATAGTCTTCCATCATTCCCTCCTTACGTAGAGGACGGTTTGAAACCGTCCCCTACATGGCACCGTCTGCCAGCGCCAACTCGTAGCAGGCGGCCTCGCTGTCCGTGCGCACCAACAGATAGGGTGTGGCAAGGGCCGGGGGATTCCAAGTTTTGCCATCAAAGGCCGTCATGCGCGCTAGTTCGACGTGGCGGTCGGGGCGGGCCTCAACCAGCACCACGTCGCCCGATTCGCTCATTATCAGCAGAATATCGTCTATCAGGATGAGCTGGCCGTGGCCATAGCGCCCGCGCTTCCAGCGGCGCTTGCCGTCTTGCGGGTCGAGGCAGACCAGCACCCCATCGTCGAGGCCATAGACAAAACCATCGCGATAGACCATGTTGGCAAATTTGGCCTTGAGCCGGGGGCTTTTCCAGATGATATCACTCGTCAAGTCGCCATCGGGCGCAGCATTCACTTGATACAGCTTGGCACCAATGCCGTAGCCACTGGAAACCAAAACCCGGTCCCCAGGCAAGGGCAGGGGGTTGGCAACGCATTCGACCTGATCCCAGGGCTGACGCCAAAGGGGAGCTCCGCTGTGCGGATCGTGCGCGACGACGCTGTAGCTGTTGAAAATCAGGATCTGCTCGCGTCCAGCCAAAGTAACCAGACGCGGCGAACTGAAGCCGGCCTTGTCCGTGCCCCCGCCCCAGACAAACGCGCCGGTTTGGCGGTGATAGGCCACTAGCGAGCGCTCATCCGGGCCTCCGGCACTGACCACGACCAAGCTGTCGAGGATCAACGGCGAACAGCTAATGCCCCACATATGGGCCTTCGCCTGGTTGCTGGCGATAATGTCCCGCGACCAAACCAACTTTCCACTGTCCAACTCCAAACAGTTGAGGATGCCAGTAGCGCCGAGCGTGAAAACCCGGTCTCCAGCGATGGTGGGCGTAGCGCGCGGGCCGACGCCGGCTACGGCGGTCTCGTAGCGAGTCGAATCGGCGTGTTGCCAGAGCTTGCGGCCCGTGGCCAAATCGTAGCAGACGACCTGCTCTTCTGGGCCGTGTTGCTCCTGAGTTACAGCCCGGCCATCCACAATGGCAAACGAGGACCAACCTGCGCCGACAGGGCGACGCCAAACTTCGCGCGGCGGGTGCTCGGTCCAGTCGCGCTCGAGGTGGACGCCGCGCAGGCGGTTGTTGCGCTCGGGGCCGAGAAATTGCGGCCAATCGCGGGCGTCGAGCGCGGTGGCGTCCCCCCCTTCGACCGCGGTAGCTTCGCCCTCAGTACTCCAACGCCATTCGAGGACCGGTACGAAGTCGCCGCTCATACCCTTAATGCGAAAAAGCCCGATACCAAGCGCAATGACGAGGACGGCACCACCGAAATAGCGCAGACGCCGTCCCCAGGCTAGACGCGACGCAAAGAGCAACCAGAGCAACGCGAAGAAAATGGCGAGCATGAAGATGGCCATAGTGCTCATCATCTGTCGCTGGCGATGGAGCGATTCGGGCAACCAGATCCACAGAAGCACTAAGACGACGATGCCGCCGAGCAAGTAGAGGGGCCATAAGCGAGGACCAGTCGAAGACATAGGCACTATACGCCGCCGGTGACGGTCGCCAAGCGGACCCAATCGCCGCTTGCGACCGAGCGGGCAATGGCGGCCATGGCCCGCATCGTTTGAGTTCCATCCTCCACATTGGCCCCCATCTGGGGCGCGCCGTGCAGGACGACGTCGGCAAAACCTTCGAGTTGCAGCCGATAAAAATGCGCGTCAGCCCCTAGCGGCCGGCGATACTGGCCATCGCGCGTAGAGAAACACTCGACATCGCTGGATTTCAAAAACCACGGCAGGTACGTTTTGCCGACGACGCTGCCGTGCTCGCCGTAGATGTGAAAGCCCTCGTGGTAGTCCATGCGCACGGCGACCGTCAAGTCGAGATGTCCCTGACCGCCGTTGGCGAACTCCACTTCGACAAACCAAGAATACGCCCCGAACATCTCCTTGCACCGCCCGCGCACGGCCACGAGCGGACCGCCCAAAAAGCGGGCTAGGTCGATGAGATGCGAGCCGTGGGTCAGCATGAAGTAGCGCCGCTTGTCGCCCTTGGGATCGCCCGCTGGTTTGCGCGCCTGATCGCTATGCAGCGGCAGAGGCTGGAGGTTGTCAGTCATAGTGTAGCGATAGGTCGAATCGCAATACCAAGCCTTCAAGGCCAACAGCGACCCCATCTCCTCGCAGATAAACTGCCGGGCAAAAGCAATGCCGGGATCAAAGCGCTTCATGTGCCCGACTTGAAGCGTACAGCCCGAATCGGCCACGGCCCGGCGCAAATCCTCGCACTCCTCCACGCTTACGCCCAGCGGCTTTTCCACAAAGACGTGTTTGCCAGCCGCCAGCGCCTGCAAGCTGAGCGGGACGTGGAACTGATCGGCCGTGGCGATGATGACCGCTTCCACCTGCGGGTCCGCGAGCATACCGGCAAAGTCGGCGTAGGTTTTCTCCGGCTGGTGAACGGCGGCCATGCGCTCGACCAAGTCCGGCGCTTGGTCGCACAGCGCATACAGGCGCGTATTGCGGGCCTTGATGCACGACTCAAAGTGGGCGAATTGAGCAATGGGGCCGCAGCCCAACACGCCGATGGACAGGATCTGGCTATCTTTGTTCACGCGCTGGGCAAAATGGCGTACGCCTCGATCTCGACGACCAAATGCGGCTTTAGCAGCGCGGCTATCACGATCAAAGTCGAAGCCGGCAAAATCTCGCCAAACACCTCGTGATGAGCGCGGGTGACGCCAGCGGCATGGTCCACATCCGTAATGTACACGACCGTCCGCACCACATCTTCGAGGCTGGCACCGGTCTCGTCGAGCGCGTTGGCGATAATCTGCAACGCGCCCTTGGCCTGCTCGTAGGCATCGCCTTGGTCATGCGGCGGCTGGGCGCAGGTACCGGCGACGTGGACGTGACGGTCCATGCGCACGGCGCGCGAATAACCAAACTCCGCGCCAAATGGGCTGCTGGTCGGTATGTTTCTACGTTTCATGGGTCTCCTTTATCCATAGTTTCCTCGACCTCCGCCCACTCTTCCAACAGGGCCGCCAATTCGCGCTCGACATCCGCGTGTTCGCATTCGAGGGCCTTGATCTGGTCGGGCGAGGTCTTTGCGTAATACGTTGGCTCGCAGCGCAGGGCGTCGATTTCCGCCAGCCGGGCTTCTGCTTTCTCGATGCGCGCTAGGCGTTTTTCTTGCTGGGCTGCGGTGCGGCGTTGCTTGTTTTTTCCCTTGCGGTTGGATCGCGGTTCTCGGGTCGGTGCCTCTTTTTTTCTTTTCGCTTGTCTGGCCTTGAGAATGACTTGATCCGCGTCGAGGTGGTCGTCGCCACAAAAGTGGACGTATTCCTCGTACGTGCCGCGAAAGTCGAGGATTTCTTCAGGTTTGATCTCGACGATGCGCGTGGCTAACTGGCTGATGAACCAGCGATCGTGCGAGACGATGAGCAGCGTACCCGGATAGTTCTTAAGCGCCTCGACTAATGCCTCGATCGACTCGAGGTCGAGGTGGTTGGTCGGCTCGTCTAAAACCAGCACATTGGGTTGGGCAATGGCCAGCCGGCAGAAGACGAGCCGCGCCGCCTCGCCACCCGACAGCGCCCCCAAGCGCTTCTTGCCGTCGTCGCCGGAAAAGAGCATCCGCCCCATCTGACTGCGCACAAAGCCGAGGCCCTGATCCTGACAGCACGCCCACACCCAATCCTCAGCCGTTTGGTTGTCAGGGCTGAGCTGTTCGCGGTGGTCTTGGGCAAAGTATCCGGGGTGGGCCTCGTACCCCCACTCGGCTTCACCGGCATCGGCGACCAACTCGCCCATCGCGATCTTGAGCAGCGTCGATTTGCCAATGCCATTCGGCCCCATAATCGCCACGCGATCCCCCTTCTGCACGAGCAGATCGACCCCGTGCAGCACTTCGTTGTCGCCGAACGCCTTTTTGACGCCTTTGAGTGTGAGCACGTCGCGCCCGCTAGCGCGCCGCTGTTCAAAGCGAAAAACCGGATAGCGGCGCGAGCTGCGCGGCAGCTCGACCATCTCCTCTTCCCGCTTCTCGATCAGCCGCAGCTTGCTCTGGGCTTGCCGGGCCTTGGTCGCCTTGGCGCGGAAGCGGTCCACGAACTGCTGGTGATGGGCGATTTCGCGTTCGCGATTGGCAATTTCCTTTTCTCGCCGCGTGCGCTCGGCCTGCTTGGCTGCTAGGAAGGCCGTATAGTCGCCGCTATAGAGCTGGACCGTCTCGTAGTCAATGTCGAGGATAGAGGTGCTAATGTTGTCGAGGAAGCGGTGGTCGTGCGAAATGATCACCACCGGCCCGGCAAAGTCGCACAGGAAGGTCTCTAGCCAGCGGATCGAGAGGATGTCGAGGTGATTAGTCGGCTCGTCGAGCAGCAGCACATCTGGGGCACTGGCCAACACCTGCGCAAGCAAAACCCGCAGCTTGAAGCCGCCGGACAGCGTTGAGAGCGGGTCGTCGTGAATGTGGGCTGGCAGCCCGAGGCCCTCCAAAATCGCGCCAGCGCGGGCTTGCGCGGTGTACCCATCGCAGTGGAGAAAGGTCTCTTCGAGCTGGGCGAACTTATCGGCGTCGAATTCCTTCTCGGACGCGGCGAGGAGCCGCTCCTTGGCAACCGTCACCTCCCACAGCGCCTCATTGCCCATCAGCGCGACATTGAGAATCGACTCGTCCTCGTGGAGGAACTGATCCTGCTGCAAGACTCCCAAGCGCAGCCGCTGCGGTACCGTGATTGCGCCTTCGCTGGCTTCGATGTCGCCGGACAGCATATTGAGAAGCGTGGTCTTGCCGGACCCGTTAGCCCCCACCAAGCCGTAGCGCTCGCCAGCATTGAGTTGGAGCGACACCTTGGCGAAGAGGGTCTGCTCGCCGTAGAACTTGCCGATATTGGATAGCGTAATCATGAGCAATAATTACGGAAAATTGGCGATTATAGGCTACTCTGCTGCTCGCTAATTTACCATCTTCTCAGCCTACCTTTCTCCAAAGGAGCCCCCATGAACACAGACGACAAATACCTCTTTGACCTGACGGGCTATTTGGTCCTCAAAGACGTGCTGACCGCCGAGGAGGTAGCCCAGCTCAACGCCGGCATCGACCGCCACCGAGACCTTATGAGCGAGATCGACCGCCCGCTGTCCGGCGACTCGAAGACGATGCAAGGCACCTCGCGACGCAAGGATTTAGGCGGCATGTTAGCCTGGGATCGGCCCTATTGCGAGCCGTTTCGCAAGCTCCTAGTACACCCTCGTATCAAGTCCTATCTCGAAGAAATCTTGGGGCGCGGATACCGCCTCGACCACGGGCCGGGGCTGATCGCCATGGACGCGGGCTGCGAGGGCGGGCTTTTGCACGGCGGCGGGGTGGAACGCAAGGACATCTCCGAAGTGTACTTCTTTAAAAACGACCGCATCTTCACCGGGCTGACCGTAGTCGAGTATCTGCTGGCCGACGAGGGACCGGGCGATGGGGGCGTGGCGGTGATACCGGGTAGCCACAAGGCCAACCTCGCCTGTCCACGGAGCATGATTAAGTGGGAAAAGCACCAAGAGCACGTGCTTGAAGTAAACGGCAAGGCCGGTGACGCGATCATCTTCACCGAGACCTTGACGCACGGCACACTGCCGTGGACGGCCGCACACGAGCGGCGGGCCCTGCTGTACAAATTCAGCCCAGGCACCCTGTCCTATGGCTCAGGCGCGCACCAGACGGCGTATTCCGAGTACATCGAAGACATGACCGAAGAGGAGCGGGCCGTAATGGAAGCGCCGCACATCCGCCGGTAAAGCGACACGAACAACCTAAAAGGAGTTTTTGCGATGACTGACAACGTCAATGCAGATAGCGTTCCGAAATATTCTGACCTACTAAATCCCACACTTGCTGCGCTCCACGCGCTTGGGGGCAGTGCTTCCACTAGAGAAATCGTCAATCAAGTAATTGAAGATATGGGACTGTCCACTGCTATCGTCCAAGTCCCTTACAAGCAAGGAACATCGCTAGAATACCGATTGGGTTGGGCGAGATCTTACCTCAAAAAGTACGGTTTGATTGATAATTCGGAGAGAAGCGTGTGGTCTCTTACTGCTAAAGGACGGGAGACACAATATGTTGACTCCAAGAAAGTTGTGGACTTTGTCCGTCAACAGAAGCAACCTCGCAAACAAGCCAAAAAGGAAGCCGCTCTAACCGAGAAAGTTCAAACCTCAGCCGAGGATTCTGCAGATGAAATCGCTTCTTGGCGCGAGGGTTTGCTCGACACCCTCCAGAACATTCCTCCCGACGCATTTGAACGCTTGTGCCAAAGGCTTTTGCGGGAATCGGGCTTTATCGAGGTTGAAGTAACGGGAAAATCGAGCGACGGCGGAATCGACGGACATGGAATAATCCGCCTCGCGGGGCTGATTAGCTTTCCCGTCCTGTTCCAGTGCAAGCGCTACAGCGGCAGCGTTGGCGCAAGCATAGTCAGGGACTTTCGCGGCGCGATGGTAGGACGGGCGGAAAAGGGCCTTATCTTGACGACGGGCCGCTTCACAATAGAGGCACAGCGAGAAGCCACTCGGGACGGCGCGACGCCGATAGACTTGATTGACGGCGAATTGCTAATGGACAAAATGAAGGAACTCAAACTCGGCGTGTCTGCGAAAATGGTCGAGGTCGTAGAAGTAGACAGAGGCTGGTTCGCGTCGATTTAGCAAGCGCTTCGCATGGAATTCAACATCAGAGTGCAGCCCAAGGCCGGACGCAACAGCGTCGAGATTGACGGCGACAAAATAACTGCGCGGGTAACAGCAACCCCAGAAGGCGGCAAAGCCAACGACGCGGTGGTGGCGCTGCTGGCGAAGCGGCTCAAGGTCGCCAAAGGCAGGGTACACATCGTGCGGGGGCACAAGGCGCGGAACAAGCGGCTGCACATTGAGGACATGACAGCAGACGAAGTCTTCGCCCGCCTATCGGAGTCGAAGTGACAAAGGCAAAAAACGGAAAGGAGCAGCAGATGCGCGTAGCAATCGGAGGCATTTCCCACGAGAGCAGTACCTTCACGAACGTAGCCACCACGTTGGACAGTTTCCGGGAGCGCAGCTATCTCCACGGAGCGGCAATCGTCGAGCGCTTTACTGGGGTCAATACGCCCATCGGCGGTTTCATCGAAGGAGCCGAGGCGCACGGCTTTGAAGCAGTGCCGACGATGTTAGCCGAGGCCCATCCCAGCGCCCCAACGCCCCGCCCCATTTTCGACAGGCTCGTAGGCGAACTGCTCGACGGCATCGAGGCGGCGGGGGCTATTGACGGAGTTTTATTGGAATTGCACGGGGCCATGGTCGCCGAGGGCATTGACGACGCCGAAGGGCATATCCTCGCTGCAGTGCGCCATTTGGTCGGCCTGAACATGCCCATCGTCGGGCAGCTAGACATCCACTCCAATGTCTCCCACGCCATGATCGAGACCGCCGATGTCCTGATTGGGCGAGAAACCTATCCAGAGATTGATATGGCACCGAGGGGCCGCGAGTGCGCCGACGTGCTGGTGCGCATGGTGCGGGAAGGCGTGCGGCCAACCATGGCCTTGCACCAACTGCCCCTAGTCTGGGGCATGAACCAAGTGACGGCCCATCCACCCATGCGCCAAGCCATCGAATACCTGCACCGAATTGAGGCGCGGCCCGGCGTGATCTGCGGCTCCATCGCTACCTGTTTCCCCCTAGCCGACATCCCCGATATGGGCGCTTCCGTGTACGTCGCTACCGACAACGACCCCGCCCTAGCCCAATCCTGCGCCGACGAGTTGGCCGCTTGGATTTGGGAGCGCCGGGCCGATTGGCAGGCACCCATGCCCTCTACCGCGGAAGCCCTGCAAGCGGCCGACAAGGCAGGGCATTACCCCGTGGTCTTAGCCGACCGCAACGACAATACCGGCGGCGGTTCACCCGGCGACAGCACCGGGCTGTTGCAGACTTTTTTAGCAGCCGATCTGCAAGACGCCTGCGTGCTGTACATCGTCGATCCCGAAGCCGTAGCCGCTTGCCACCAAGCGGGCGTCGGTGCGGTGCTCGATTTAGAGGTAGGTGGCAAGGCGTCCTCGCTGCAAGGCGAGCCTTGCTCTATGCGAGCTGAGGTGGTGGCCTTGAGCGACGGGTCCTTCCGATACGACGGACCGATGTACTCCGGCTTAGACGGCACCATGGGCCCCTCGGCTCACATCCGCCAAGGCGGGGTACACGTGCTGTTGGTAAACAAGCGCGAGCAACCCTTCTGCACGGCGTTTTCCCGCACCTTGGGTTTGGACCCAAAGCAGATGCGCTATGTCGGCGTCAAGTCCGCGGCCCACTTCCGCGCTGGTTTTGAGCCGTGGGCCGGCCAGATCCAAGTGATCTCCGAACCGTCGGTACACGCGCCGACCGATGCCCAACTGGCCTTTAAGCGGCTGGGCCGCAAACTCTATCCCTTTGACGACATTTAGCGATTGGAAGCGGTCGTGGATCTAGGCGTTTGGGCTGCGGTGCAGGTCGGACTCGCCCAGTATCAACCCTACTTGGTCGGCTCTACGGACAAGACGCGAGCCGCCGTAGCCGTGGTCTTGGGGCCAACGCCGGAGGGCTTGCAGTTGCTCTTTATCGAACGCGCCCTGCACCCGGACGATCCTTGGTCGGGGCACATCGCCTTTCCCGGCGGCCGCATTGAGGCAGACGACCCGTCGCCGCGAGCCGCAGCCGAGCGCGAGACCTTGGAAGAGGTCGGGCTTGATCTGTCCGGTGCCGAGTATTGGGGCCGAGTCGATGATCTAACCGGACATATGCTGCCAGTGGTGGTATCTGGCTTCGTCTATCGCCTAGAGAAACCAACACCCTTGACCCTCAACCACGAGATCGAGTCGGCCTTTTGGGCGGGAGCCGACCAATTGCGCGATCCCAGTAAGCGGACTCAGTACCGGCTGCAACGTCGCGGCGAAGAGCAGGCATTCCCAGCACTCGACCTGTTGGGGCCGAACCGCCCGGTGTTGTGGGGCCTAACCTTTCGCATTGTGCGCCAATTGGTCGCTTGGATGGAGCCAGACAAAGCATGACGTCCACGCATAAATCCCGCCGCATCTGGTTCTGCCAGACAGAATACGTGGCCCAGCATCCCGAGTCCCTGCAAAAGCTCAAGGACGCCGTCGGCCTGACGACGATTATGCCCGAAAGTCCGGTGTGCCATACCTCGGGCTTTAGCGCCTCGGCGGAGTTGGCCAAGCGGGGACCTTTTGAGGACTGGCGTCAGCGTCTCGATGCTTGGCCGCGCGGCGCGGAGGGCATCTATCCACCAGTAGCGGGGATTATCAGCGGCTTTGACGATGCGCCTTTGCAGCGCGTCATCGAGGCGTGCAAAAGCACGGGGATTGAGGTGTGGGGGCACATCGGCTTGTGGAGCTACGGCGGCGAGGTCTATCCCGAATTTGCCCTGCGCGATCTGGAGGGGCGGCCATTGGATCGGCGCTATCAGGAGTGGGGCATTGGCCTGTGTCCGAGCCGCAAGGCGGTCAACGAGTGGACGCGCGACTGCTTGGTCGAAGCGATTCAGCACTACGCCATCGACGGCTTTGACGTAGATCACGCTCGCTATCCAGCCCCGGCCAATGTGCACAGCCTGATCGCCTGCGGCTGTGCCAACTGCCAGGACGAAGCCGTCCGCTTGGGCTACGATTTTGCGGCTATGCGACGCGGCGTACTGGCCCTGCGCCAGCGCCTAGCGCAATTGACTTTGGCCGAGGTACGGGCCTTGGTTGCGGGTCGTCCGAGTTTGATGGACTTTCTGGGGTTGTTAGCTCAAGATGGATCCGTGCTCGATTGGGTGCAGTTCCGCGCCCATATACTAGCCGAGCGCATGAGGGAATTTCGCGCCGCCGTGCAGGAGGCAGGGGGCCGCGATAAAGTCTTTGGCAGCGATGTGTTCCCCGCCTCCACAGGACTGTTGGGCGGGCATTGGTACGGCAAGTGGGAAGAGGCGACGGATTTTCTCACAGGGGGGAGTTCGCACGGCGGCGTGGTGGGTTGGGCAACCGGGGTGACCAACTTGGCGCGGGAGTGGACTGCGGCTTTGTGTCGTCACGCTCAAGGGCTGGACGAGAGTGAGGTATTGTCTCTGGTGTGGCGCATGTTCGGAGTGGAGGATTTGGACTTACCGGAGACTGCGGCGGGGGTGGCGGAAGGACCTTTGCCGATCGCCGCCCTGTACGAGCGAGAAGTAGCCCGCTTAAAAGCGCAGACCAGTGGAGCGGTGCCGCTGTATCCGCCCCTTTCAGCGAGAGCGGCTCCTGAATTGGTACGAGCTTTGGGGGAGGCGGTGGCCGGGCATGGGTGCGAGGGGTGTTTGTTTACGGTCGATGCCGAGGACGAGGGACAGGTGCGGGTATTGGGGGAGGCTTTGGCGGGGATGGGGTGATTTGGCCATGCTTCTGTAGGCCTTGAATTCGTCGAAATAGCGCAGGTGCCCAACAGGGCTAAGGAGCGCAGCGACGTAGCGCAAACCGTGCTATTAGGCGGTGTGTGATTCTCCACAAAGAGCTATTGACTCATCTGTCCAAGCCACAGTCTCTGAATATCGCTGCCGTGGTCGATACCACCTCTTGCCACAGTCTGCGTCCCAACTCGGCGCTCGCTTGAGTCGCGTCGCCTATAACACCTGTATCTGAATATTTCGTGAAATCGAGATGCGGATCGTTCCAGTCCACCTCCCTTGAGCTAGTTGACGGAATCCTGTCAAGTCGGACTGTGTCTGGACGCCGATGCAGGGCGATTGAGGTCGTGAAGCTGTCGGCGTGTCCACCTAAGACACTTGGATCAGCCACACGGCACCAAATGTCATGGTACGGCAAAGGGGGAAGATAGGCCACGCATGAAGGGCAAAATTTCGCGTTGAACCTGTCCATTGCCTCCTTTAGTCGATGCTCGCCGCAGCCGCGCCAGACAACGATGGTATCAAAGCCTTGCTCTGCAAGTGATTCAAGGACGAAATAGACACACTGTTCATGCACCGAGTGCGGAATGTTGACATAGCCTGAGCCAAAGCCCCGATGTTCGGGCGTGGGTCCAAATGGCATAGCCGGCAAAACCAAAGTACGGACGTTATAACAGCGCGCCATATACTCTGCAGCTTCCAAGGCAACCGTCTCCGCAAACCAAGTGTCGAAGTCCACCGCCAAATGTGGCCCCTGCTGCTCCGTGCATCCAGTGGGTACGATAGCCGAACATCCAGCGTCAATAAGGGACTTAATCTCCAGATATGTATAGTCAATGAATTTATGCGACTTCATGTTGGCTCGTCTGCATTCGTCCTATATGGACAACGGCATTTTCTCACGCTGCGACATCAACTCTACGTTAAGCTCTTCAAGCAACCCAAGCAACTCCAACTCATCACCCGGTACGATGCGCTCGCACAAGACCGTCGCTTGTGCTAATTACTAATTTTGACCAAATTAGTAATTAATTAGTATTTCGTCCTCCTGAAGTAACAACTCACGCCATTTCGCCGCCGGCCCCCATCAGATAGAAGCACGACTTCAACCATGAGAATGCCCAAAAACCCGAAGCCTTTCGACGAGTTGGTCTCGTCATACGAACCAAATGATTTGGTCAGGCTGCTGGGATCGGACATCGGCAGCCTGCCCAAGGATAGGTACCTGCATTGGGACCAGCTTCGTCACCTGCCCCCTCCGGAAGGGTTTACGAGCCTTGACTGGTGGACTGCCGTCAAGTTCAAGCGCATGGTCTCGCGGCACGAACTGCCATTCAAGGACACTCGCGGCAGACCATTCTCATTCAGCGATACAGGAAACCTGTACCGCCAACTCCATCAGGTGGACCGGGACGCGAGCGGAAGAATCGAGGTCCCCCACGTCGATCCAGTCAACAGCGGCTCCCACGAACGGTATCTGATGAACTCTCTGATCGAAGAGGCGATAACGTCGAGCCAGCTAGAAGGTGCCGTCACAACCCGCCGGGTTGCCAAGGAGTTGCTCAGATCAGGCCGTCCGCCACGCGACAACAGCGAACGGATGATCGTCAACAACTACTCAGGCATGGAGTTTCTACGCGAAAACATCGACGAAGACCTGACAGTCCCCATGTTCATGGATCTGCAAAGGACATTGACAGAAGGGACGCTCGATCCAGATGCGGTCGGGCGGCTCCGGCGGCCGACCGACTTAGTCGCTGTGGTAGACCAGCGCGACGGCGAAGTCATCCACACGCCCCCGGACGCTAGTCAGCTCAGCGACCGCGTCGAACTGCTCTTGGATTTCGCCAATGGACACACCGAGGACGATCCATTCCTGCATCCGGTCGTCAAGGCCATCCTCCTTCACTTCATGATCGGCTACGACCATCCGTTTGTAGATGGAAATGGACGGACCGCGCGAGCACTGTTCTACTGGTCCATGGCGAGATCGGGGTACTGGCTGACCGAGTTCCTATCCATTTCAGCGGTCATTCAGAAAGCACCCGCCCAGTACGTTCGCGCGTACGTGTTCTCCGAGATCGACGACAACGACGTCACGTATTTCCTCGACTACAACCTACGGGTGATCCTGGACTCGATCCGCCTCTTGCACGCGTACTTGGCGCGCAAGACCAAAGAGACGAGCAGATTGGAGACCATGCTACGCGGTTCTGATGCGGCCTTGGTGCTAAACCATCGCCAAGTGGCCCTGTTGGGGCACATGCTGAAGCACCCCGACGCCTCGTACACCATAGATGGGCACCGGCGATCTCACAACGTCACATACGAGACAGCACGCACCGACCTCCGTGCTCTCGACAAAATGGGATTAATCGTCAAGTACACGGGTGGACGTAAATGGATATACAGGATAAGCGATAACTTCGAAGATCAACTCAAGCGGGTCGTCGCGCCCTGACGAGGCTGTCCGGACAACTGGATGAGAGCGAGGTGTTTGTATCAAAACAGCGCGGCCAAAGCCTTGCGCGGCGTGCTGCTTTTCATCATTATGGAGCGGGATGGGGGACACAAAAAGGCGACGCCGAGATCCACCTTGCTCTGCACCGGACGCATATCCCGCCGCCTGTACTCTAACCTTGCCAATTAGAGGAGTCGCTATGAGAACGACTGACCATAACCTACCTGCCAACCGTATCAGACACAAGCCGCGCCCCCTCAGAATACTGGCCCGCCTCTTCATCGTCTTGTTCTGCCTGACGTTCATCTGCAACCAAGCCTTGTCGCAAGAAAGCCAATCGAACGTGCTGCTCGACATGATGGGCAAGACGGTCGGCAAGCTGATTGTTTTCTCGGCCAAAAGCTTCTCATTTCTTGCCGAGCTATCATCGTTTAACAGCCAGCGCTTAAACGCCATAGAAGCCCACCTTGCAAAGACATCGGGCTACCAATATGTTGAATTGGATACGGTAGGCCTGCATGCAACAAAGGACGAACTCGAGCAAGCCAGAGCCGATCTATTCGACTACCTGCAAGGCAAGCAGTCGTCACCGTGAGGAGGCAATGGCGGACAACCTGATCCTATCCGTTTGGTATTTCGTCATCAACTGAGCGGGAGCAATTCACGTCACTTCGCCAGCGTCCTACCCGAGAAGCTCGCGCAAACGGTCCGCATAGCGCGCACGGTCGCGGTCATCGGCCCGCACGGGTACTCCCATATACATCCCATCACCGATGTACCGCGGAATCACGTGTGTGTGCAGATGCCACACGTCTTGGCCGCCGGCCGGCTCGTTGTTTTGCCGCACCGTCACGCCGTCGCAGGGATACCCGGTGCGGATGGCGACCGCCACGCGGCGCACCATGTGGGCGATGCGGCCAGCCAGCTCGTCGGGCAGCGTGTAGATGTTCTCATGGTGCGCCAGTGGGATCACCAGCGCCTTGCCGGGGTTGGCCGGGCTCCAGTGCAGCGCAATCTGCACCAGAACGTGCTCATCGCGCCAAGCCGTGAACTCTGATTCCGCGCCGCCTGCTATTGCACAGAACGGACAGCGATAACCGACCGGCTTGTGCGAAGGTAGCTCAACCATAACGGCATGGATCTCCAGAAGCGAGGCAACTAAATCCGCCTACCATACAAACACCGTCCCCAACAATTCATCGGGTGTATCCCGCAGTGTGTCGTAGATGCGCTTGGCTTCGTTCACCGGGACGACATCGCGGATTAAGGGCGCAATCTTCACCAACCCTCGCTCGACCAGACGACACAGATTCTGCAGGTCATCGCGATCAAAATGACTGTTTTGTTTTAGCTGGATCTCGCGTCCCTGACCGAGATTAAAGGTATAGGTCACTTTGTCCCGTCCAGCGATGAATACCACCCTGCCGCGCAGGCGCACAGCATTAATAAGCTGATCCTCCATGCCCGGCACGCCGGCAAAGTCAATCACCGCATCAAACGTCCCGGCCGCGATCTCTTTTTCCCATCCATCCCCTGCAACATTCAGCACGGTTTCAGCCGCACCAATCTGCTCGGCAATCTCCAGACGGTTGGCATTGATGTCGCAAAGCGTGACGCGCGTCCCCATACTGGTAGCAATCTGTGCGGCAACCTGACCGATGATACCAGCCCCCACGATCAACACCCGTTCTCCCATCTGCAACTCGGCGTTGCGGCAGGTGCGCATGGCAACACTAGTCATCCCAAAAAGCGCCGCCTCCTTGCGGTTGATCGAGTCGGGCAGCTTGATGAGCAAGTCGTCTTCTGGCATCACGACGTACTCTGCGTGGACGGCGCTCATGTACAGAACATCCCCAATCTGTAGTTCGCTGACATCAGGCCCCACCTCAATCACCCGCCCCACATTTTGGTAGCCGTTGCCGCCGGTGGGCAGTTGCTCATCTTTGGGAGCGTAGTTGCCGCCAATTAGTTGATTGCGTTCCGTGCCGTTTGTTATCCCGGAGTAGATCGTCTCGGTTTTGACTTCGTTGCCGGTTGGTCCCTCCGGCTCAGGCCAATCGTGGACGAGGACTTTCTGCCTTCTTTTATCAGGTAAGCCTTGAATGCTCAACGTCCGCATGGACCCTTTTCTCCCTAGATCCTCCCCGCCAGCCACTGAATTCCCCGCGCAATAACCGTGCGAAAATTTGGGTCGGCAAAGACCTGATTGTCGTGCCCCGACTGACAGCAGAACACGCGAGCATTCTTGTACCGTCGAGCCCACGCCAGCGTTTTCATACTCTCAGGGTGATCGGTAGTCAACAACAAATCGCTGTCGTCCCCCGGATCCGCCATGATATACGTCTCATCCACCATTTCCCACGGAGCCAATCCCCGGAGGATCGGATGCTGCGGATCCACGACGTCAACATGCAGGTTTTGCCCAACCTTGAAATCGAAACTGCGACCTTGAATGCCGCACAGATCCGACCACAATTGCCACTGCGGAAACGCAAGGATGGCATGGTGCAGCACCAATATACCCGCCTGATTTTCACCCAGTTGTTCAATGGCTTCCCGAACTCTCCCCTCGTCGGGCGTCTGCCGATGAAAGTTATAGAATACAAGGACGTCGTATTGCTCTCGGACTTTGCCAGCATCTGCCGCAAAGTTTTCCAAATCCTGTAGATAAAAATCAATGTCGGGAATGCTCCTGAACAACCCGTGAAATCCCGGCACATCGAAGGCATGTTGTCCGGTTATCACCGCTGTCTTGATCTTGCTCATAATACCCTCCAGATCGTTAGCAGGTAGTTCTCAAGCGATCACTACAGGCCGCGCATTGATTGACCCCGGCAATCTCTGAATATCTCTGCCGTAGTCGATATGACCTCTTGCCAAAGCCTGCGCCCCAACTCGGCACTCGCTTGGGATGCGTCGCCTATGACACCAGTGTCCGAATATTTCGCGAAATCGAGATGCGGATCGTTCCAATCCACCTCCCTTGAGCTAGTTGACGGGATCCTGTCGAGCCGGACCGTATCTGGACGCCGATGCAGGGCGATTGAGGTCGTGAAACTGTCGGCGTGTCCACCTGAGACACTTGGATCCGCTACATGGCACCAAATGTCATGGTACGGCAGAGGAGGAAGGTGGGCCACGCATGAAGGGCGAAATTTTGCGTTGAACCTGTCCACTGCCTCCTCTAGTCGATGCTCGCCGCAGCCGCGCCAGACAACGATAGTATCAAAGCCCTGCTCTGCAAGTGATTCAAGGACGAAATAGACGCACTCTTCATGCACAGAGTGTGGGATATTGACATAGCCCGAGCCAAAGCCCCGATGTTCGGGCGTGGGTCCAAAAGGCATAGCTGGCAAAACCAAAGCACGCACATCGTGACAGCGTGCCGCGTGCTGTGCAGCTTCTAGAGAGACCGCTTCCGCAAACCAAGTGTCGAAATCCACCGCCAAATGTGGCCCCTGCTGCTCCGTGCATCCAGTGGGTACGATCGCCAAACACCCAGCGTCAATAAGCGACTTGATTTCCAGATATGTATAGTCAATGAATTTATGCGACTTCATGGGCGAACGAATAGACGGTTCTATCCGTACTGAGTACACCTCATCGAATAGGTTCAGTCGTGTTGGCTTTAGTCGGATGGTTCCGCGCAGTCAAATAACAGCAACGGCGCTCCGGGCCATCTTGTCCCAGTCCGGTTCCACCGCAGGACGGTCGCTCCAAGCTATCGACAAGGCACCATTTTCTACGACGACCGTACCCCGGCAGTCCAAATCCTCCTCGGGAGGACGCGGCAGCACGCCCATGGCTTCAAAGACGGGATCGTTGCCAATGGCCAAGATGACCTGGGGATCGCCACCGTGCACCTCGACGCCGAAACTCTCGGCCAATTGAGCCTGTTTGACCTGACCCGTGATGCCAATGCCCCGCTGCCGGACGATATCCGCGGCCTGTAGCGCCAAATACGGTGCCGTATTGTAGGGCTGGCCGCCGATAGCTCCAATCCACTCAAGGGTCAACACCGGCAGATCGAGAGCGTCGCACAGCTTCTTCAGACCCATGATATCGTAGTCCTGCAGCGGCTCTTCGATCCACCTGTAATGGTACTTCTCCAGTACGCGACCGATTTTTATAGCCTCCTCGACCGTGTACGACTCGACAGCGTCGTGAAAGAGCAGGATATCGTCGCCCAGCGTCTCCCGCAGCTTCCTAGCCATCTCCCCGTTGTCTTTCACCCCCCGATACGAGTGATCCTTGCAGCCGATAAACCCCTCTTCTTCTACCCGTTTCACCGCGTGGGCAACCAAGTCGTCAATGGTCCGGCCGCCGACGTTGCAGTACGCAGGGACGCTTTCGCGGCAGGCCCCGAGCAGCTTGTAGATCGGCAGGCGGGCGCTTCGACTCGCTAAGTCCCACAACATCCGGTCGATGGTGTCGAGCAGCCCCCTGCCCGTGTACATAAACCGCTGGGCCATCCAAAACCGCTGCCAGATGTATTCCCGGTCAAAGGCATCCACACCGATGAGCATATGGGCATACCGCGCCAAAAACGCCTTGGCCTCCCATTCCAGTTCCCGGGGATTGTAACCCGTGGCGTAATTGGCGTACGCATCCAGTTCACCATCCGTCACGAGCCGGATCATCAGGCGATACGTCGGCTCGGGTTCTTCCCCGGTAAACGTAAATCCCTCGGGATCGACCGCACCGAATCCTTGATCGTGGGTAAGCAACCCAGAGATACCCGGCGGCACCGGGGCGATGCTTCCTCTGGCCCCGCAACTCTCCTGTCGCGTCGCGGGTTCACCCTGCAACAGGTAACACTTCACATCTCGGATCTGCATAGGGCCTCAGCTCTCAATCAGTTCCGTGGTGTGCTCGTTGACGGCACCCATGTCGATCTCCATGCCCAGTCCCGGTGCAGCGGGAATCTCGATGTACCCATCGCATATCTGCAGCGGATTCTCGATAAACGGCGAAGAGGATGTGCTATCGGCCACCTCCAGAAAGGGCGTATTCCGGATGGTACCCGCGAGATGCAGATGGGCGAAACCGTCGCATGTCCCTAAACCGTCCAGATGACAGTATGCCCCGAAGGCTTCGGCACAGCGAGCAGCCTTGAGCACATCCGTCATGCCGCCGGCCCGGGTCACTCCAGTGCGAACGTGGTCGGCTGCCTGGGCCGCCATGACTTGGGCCGCTTCCATGGGACTGGACACGCCCGTGCTGGTCGGAGTATCTATCTCGGCCGCTAGCTGCCGGCCGCCGGACATGTCGCTGTCGGGCCGCGGCCGATCAAAACAAAAAAAGTCCGCAGCGTCGAGCACCCGGCCGATCCGTATCGCTTGATCGAGAATCCACCGCGCCCGGCCGTCGAGCAACAGGCAGAAATCCGGGCTGACGGCCCTGCGCACATCGCGTATCAGGCTGATGAGCGATTCTTCGTCCGAAAGGGCGTCGAATTTGTACCCCCGGAAACCTGCACCCTGCGCTTCCTGCGCTTCCTCGACGATCTCTTCCGCCGAGCTTTGCTCCGACCTCTTGCACACCGGAATGCGACTGCGAAAGCCATTGACATGCCGATGAACCGGCTGGCCGGCGATCCTAGCCGTCAGATCCCACAATGCGACGTCGATACAGGCGCGAAGATCGGCTGGCACACTCCCGTCCGCTTCGTTAAACGCCAGCCATATCCGTTCGCGATCGACGGGATTCGCACTGATGAGGATGGAGGCCGCCGCGGCCACGTCGGCCCCGGCAATCGTGGCCGCAACACCACTGCATCGACCTTCCAAGCCCGCGTCAGTCAGAATGCGCAACAGACCGGCGGGCTGATGTATAGCTATTCGGGATATAATCATGGGCTTTTCAATGATGTAATCGAGATGCGTGCAGTACTTAGAACGAAAAACTCGCCCCCAGCCACAAATTGACGGGATTCCCTGGGGTGAAGTGGATCTCCGAAACAGGTTCCTCTTCGTCCCGCAGCCGCGATTCAGTGTCGAATTGCGCCTCGTTCCACGTTGTATCCAGCACGTTCTCCACGCCCAAATTGAACCGCCAAGCCCCTAGGCGATAGGCTCCGTTGAAATCGACGACAGTATAGCCCTCGGCCGTAATACTGCCGTCCTCGTTGGCGGGCCGGTCGCCGATGTGGCGGTAGCGCAAGCTGCCTTCTACGCCATTGGGATGGTAC
Organism: Gemmatimonadota bacterium; assembly: GCA_009841115.1. Lineage (GTDB taxonomy): Bacteria > Latescibacterota > UBA2968 > UBA8231 > UBA8231. The sequence continues at coordinate 206,147 of VXML01000058.1, forward strand.
CAAGTCAAGCCTCCGGTAGAGGTCCGTTGGGGGGCCAGCGGAATCTTATTGGCGTCGTCGGGTTCGTCCACGGCCTCACCACGGGCGAGATTGAGGTCCACATCGGCCCATAGCCGAGGATGCAGTTGCAGACGGGCTTCCAGATCTAGTCCCGCCCGTTGGGTTCTTCCGCTGGCTTCGGTAGTGCCGGCATCGCCGACAAAAACGAATTCGCTCTCCAGGTCCAGCCACCACAGAGCCGCTCCCACGTTCAACCGCTCAAACAACCGAGTCCGCAGGCCGGTTTCGGCCCCTACCGCCCGCGGCAAGGTCCCTTCTTCGAGGTGGCCCGGATCGATATAGCGTCCCGCTAACTCGACGGCAATGTCGGCCTCGCTGTGCCCATCGCGCCGCATGACCCGACGAATTTGCGAGGCCCGGGCGTCAATGACGTTGTTGCGGGCGTCGTTGGAATGGAAGCCAGTGCCGACATTGGCAAAAAGATCCACGACGCGGCTGGGGCTATACACCAAGGTTGCTTTCGGGCTGAGTATGGAGGCTTGGGCAAAGCCCGAAGCGTGGGGTAACTCGCTGGGGAACCCTTCGCGGTGGTCGTCAACATTGAAAGTGAAATAATCGCCGCGCAGCCCTAGGATCATTTTCAAGCGCGGGGTGAAAGCAAGTTCCTCTTGGACCCACAGGAACAGGTTGCGCTCCACCACATCGGCATTGACCAGCGACGCTAGGCGTTGGCGGTCGGGGCTTTTCCACAAACCCACGGCCGCATTATCAGCGCGCAGGCCGCCTCCTATCGAGGTATGAGCCAAGTACGGGCCCCAGTTGTGGAAGAAGGAATAGCGGCTGTTGATCCCGGTGACTTGGCGATCATCGGTCTGTTCGATGGTGTCGCCGCGCTCGGGGTCGTCGAGGAAGAAAGTGAAGTTGGAAAACAGCTTAAACTGATAGCTAACCAAGTAGGCCTGCAGATCAAAGGTGCTCGTGCCGGCCTCTTGAACGTGGAAATTGACGTGGAAATCTTGGCGACCGGTAGTGCCTCCTTCCAGATCATCAATGGCACCCCAGCGGTCAATGAGGCCCTGTTCCACGGCCCGTTGCGGGATCTGCCCAGAGGCGTCCCAAGCCGAACTAAACCCGCTGGTGGTCAAGGTAAGAGTGGAGCGGTCGGAGAGGTGGTTGTGGTACTTGCCGAAGAGATTGAGGCGCTGCAGGCCCTGAGGCCGCTTGACCGGGCCATCGGTCTGGTAGTACTTGCCCGCGAAATAGGCGCTTTGCTTAGTATCGGCCAGCGGAATCTGGTAGAGCATGGTGTACTCGGCCGTATTGAACCCACCCCCTTCGAGGTGAATGGCGTTGCCGTCGAGGTGATCGCGGGTGCGGTAGGCGATGGCCCCGGCCGTAGCCAAATTGCCGAATTCGGCAAAGTACGGCCCTTTCTTGACGTCCAGTTCCTCGACGACTTCGGGAATGAGAAAGTGCAGGTCGGCGTAGCCTTGCCCGTGACCGTGAGAGACCATATTCACGGGCACCCCATCCACCGAGATGGCCACATCCGTGCCGTGGTCGGCGTCAAAACCGCGCAGAAAAATCTGTTCGGCTTTGCCGCCGCCAGCGTGTTGGGCGATGATGAGACCAGGGGCCAGTTGCAGCATCTGATGGGCCGTGCGGCTGGGTCGGGTTTGCAAGTCGAATTGGCGCACCGCCCGCGAGGAGGCCGCGGAAAAGGCCCGGTCGGCTTGGATCAGCATTTCACCCATGTGTACGGGGCTGGGAGTCAGGGCAGCGGTCAAGTAGGCTTGCTCGCCAGAGACCACCTGCAAGGTCTCGGTGCGGGCGGCATAACCAATCATACTGATTTCCACTTGGTGGGTGCCCGCAGGCACGGTCAGCAATACGAACTGACCTTCCAAATCCGTGACAGCCCCCAGCAGGGTATCGACGAGGCGAATGTTGGCCCCGGGTAGCGGTTCGCCGGAGACCGCGTCGGTTATCTTGCCACTTAGCTGAGCCACTGGCTGGGCTGTTATAGGATAGACAACTAGCAAAGTCGCTAGAATCGACAGATAGACCATAATGCGCATTATCTATTTCTCCTTATCGGATTTATCGGGAGATAACGACCTTCAGGCCGCTCATGTTTCTGTGGACTAGCCTAACGAGACCACCTTAAACGCAAAAATCGTCATTATCAGAACAAAAATCAAAAGGACGCGCGGCGTTGCACCGCACTTCGCCTCGCTCAGACCAAGGCCATGAGAAATTTGCCAGCCGGCACCACCCGAACGTCGGTAGTGCGATCCAAGTAGTCGTGCTGGTCAGACGCCGTCACACAATAGCGCTGTTCAATCCCCAGTTTATCGGCGAAATAGCGCAGATGTCCCAAGCCCTTGGGTGCGCCAACCTTGCACTCCACCAAAAACCAAGGCTGACCTTCCCATATCACCAAGAAATCAACTTCGCGCTTCTCCAGATCGCGCAGATAGTACAACGCCACGTCAATGCCGTGGCTGTCTTCGTAGTAATGGCAGAATTTTAACAGATGAGCCGCGACCATATTCTCAAAGCGGGGTCCCTTCTCTTCCACCTCGGACCAGTCCCACAAATAGTACTTGGATTCTTTTTTCAGGGCCCGTTCCAAGCGTCGATGATAAGGAGGTACTCGAAACAGATAGTAATTGCGAGCTAGTAACTCGATCCAGCTCTTGACGGTTTTGGGGCTAGCCTCGACATCTTCAACTAGATTGCTGATCGATAGGGGTGAGCCGACTCGTCCGGGAATTAGGCTGCCTAGCAGTTCGACCTGGGCTAAGGCACGCACCGTTTCGGTCTCTCGAATATCCTCCCGGAACACCCGCTCAAAGCGCTCTTTCTGCCAGCGTTTGAGGGTGCGCTGGCGGGCGGCAATGCAGGGTTCGGGAAAGCCGCCGAAGGTGAGCAAGGTGTCCAAGTGATCGCCAGCTTGGTCCAAGATCAAGTTGGGTCGCTCGGTGGGAAAGGGAGTCGGGGTCTCGCTAGGACCGTTTAGTTCGCACAGGGAGAAGGGATGGAGACGGTAGTAGCGGTAGCGACCCAAGAGCGAATCGCCGCCCCGCCGGAAAATATCGAGTCGGGAACTGCCCGTGACCATGATGCGCTGATCGGACGGACGAGTATCCCACAGCCCCTTGACCAGCCCTTTCCACCGGGGATACTTGTGGATTTCGTCGAAAATGAGAAAGTCGGTCTCAGGCGGCCAATGCCCGTCGAGCAGAGCGCGGCGGTGAGCGCGGTTGTCCCAGTTCAGATAGATCGTTGCCTTGAAATCCTCGCCAACCAACCGCGCCAGCGTGGTCTTGCCCACCTGTCTGGGCCCGCCGACAAAGACCATGCGCTGGTCCAAATCTTCTGCGACATGGCTTTCGAGATAGCGGCGTTGGAAAGGCATGGACAATTCCCCGAAACGTCGGATACATCACCATGAGAAAATGAACCCGAACTCCAAAATTATCAATACAAAAATGGAGTTGACTCCAAAATTATCAGGTAGATGGGCGGCGTTGTACCGGACGGAGTTCAACCTAGTTTGACGCTTGGCGTCGTCGAAAAGCGGTTGCCGCAGTCTTGAGGGTTATCTATCGCGCAGCAAGAACACGCGGTCGGTATTGAAGTAATCGCCGACCCGCTCGTCGCGGTACGCACCACCGGCGATCAGCAGACGGCCGTTGACAACAGCAGCCGCAGCCCAGCTAACCGGCGAAGGCACGTCGGGTCCGCGATGCCACTGGTCGGTAGCCGGTGTGTAGGCAAAGCTCGCCGTCTGGCCGCTTTTGGCCCCTCGTCCTCCCATGACCCAGACGCTGCCGTTGAAGGCCGTGCACAGCGGAGCACCGGGAGGCCGCGACGGATGCTCAATTTGGCTCCAGCTATCCTGCTCGGGGTCATAGACGAACAGACCTGGACACTGGGACGCGGGACCTGCGGCAATGTATATCTTGCCGTCTAGAACGCAGCCGCTCGCCTGAAACACCGGGCCGGGCGCAGGGGCATCAACCCGCCAACTCGTCTCCCCAACTCCAATGCTCAGTACTTCTGTCGTCGGGCTTTCGTCGTCGGCACCGCCCACGGCGTACAACCGGTCGTTGACCGTGAGGGCCACCACTTGCCCTGCTTTGCGCGGTAGCGGCGGGCCGAGGCGATAACTCCGCGTGCGGGGATCGAAAATTTCGACGGTCTCCGTCGCCCGCGTCCCTCTGCCCGCGCGAAAGAGGCCCCCCAAGAGCCATAGCTCGTCGTCGAGAGCGGCGATGCCGGAATAAGCCTTGCCCGGCTCCAGCATAGGCGGCTCCACGCGCCACGTGCCCGAGGGGATGTGATAGGACCACACGTGGTCGAGGTTTACCCACTCCGCCGCGGGCCAACCGAAAAAGGTCTTGCCCCCAGCGGTGTACAGACGGTCGCCAATACGAGCAAAAATGTGGTCGTGATTACCCGCCGGCATCTTCGGCTGCTCGTCCCAGTGCTCGTGCCAAGCTTGCTCAAGGTCGGCGAGACGCTGAGCTTTCCCCGCCCTCAACACCCAAAGACTGCCGGAGCGAGCGTGCAGCAGCGCCTGCACAGGACCATCCCCTCCCGCCTGAATCTCCCGCCAAGTCGGCGGATCATCGACATTCACAGTCAGCTCGCGCAAGCTGCCATCGGCAAAGCCGACTACGACCTGAGCGCCGCCGCGCGCAATCGCGGTGATGCGGGAATCAACGGGGTTGGCAAAGGAGCGATGAGGCCCAGGCGAGCGGGGATCGACGCGCAGGACGGAAGCCTCCAAGGCCACCCACACGAAGCCAGCGTCGTCGGTCACAGCCCCCTGCCAAGAGCCAGCAAGTTGATTCGCGGGCAGGTCGAGAAGCTGCCAGCCGTGGGGACGTTGGTCCGTCAGGACGGCGACATCCCGCCGCTCGCCATCGTCAGCAATAGCCCACACATTGCCGAAGGGATCGTCGCATACCGGCGTAATCTCCCACCCAGACGGGGGAAACGGCGCGGCCTCAAACATGGCATCACCCCGACGCACCGCACCGCACCCAGCGCACCAAACGTCGCCCCATCGCGTCGCCAGCAACGGCCCCGGTGACCCTTGGAGCAGGAAGGAAGGCGTCCGAGAAACCGGCTCGCCCCCCCGGCGCGGATAGCGCAGGACCTCGTCATCGCGGGCTATCCACAAATCCCCGTCGGGAGCAATTTGCAGACCCTCAATGCGCCCTTCGGCGACGACCTCCCAAGTATCGGCGTCATCAGAAGCGTTGCGAGCGACGATCCCCTCGGAGCCGAGGACGGCAACATAGATTCGTCCGTCGCGATCTTCGAGGAGAAGGCCCGGCCCGTCGGGCAAGGTATCGGCCGCGGCAAGTCCAGCGGAAATGACCATGAAGAAACCTATTCGATAGAGGGATCGGAGTGAAATGAAATCAAGTAGCATTGTGGCCAACTTTCTTCGTTTGCAGGGTACATCTTCTGCCGTTTCAATACTCAGAGGTTGCAATAATAGATACCTGCCCAGAGGCGGTCAATCTCGACGATGGTACCAACGATAGGCCGCCCGCGCCCGGATGCAAATCCAGTCGCAGGCAGCCCTTCCAGCACTGATTTTACCTCAGCAACATCATGCGGCGCGTGATGGCGAAGGAAGTCCCTTCCAAGCGGTAGATGTAAACTCCGCTAGCCGCCTCTTGGCCATTGCCGTCCCTGCCGTCCCAAGCCAGTACATGCACCCCAGCCGCAAGATGGCCATCAGTCAGCACGCGCACGATCTGGCCAGTTAGGTTGTAGATCACCAAGCGCGTAGGACCGGCCATGTTGGCGGGGATTTGGAAGGGGATTATCGTGGAGGCATTGAAGGGGTTAGGCATGTTCTGCTGCATAGCGGGACGGGCCGCCTCGGCGTGCAATCGGTACGCTTGCCCCTCAAGCACCACCAACATATCCAGACCCAACCCAACAAAAGGAGCCAACGCATCTGGACCTGGAGCGCCGAAACCGACCTCGATGATGGGCATGCCCAACCGGAACGATGCATCGACCCATAGCGCGTCTTGACGGTAGAAAAACCGACCGAGCCAAGTCGCCATTTCAAATTCGTCCTCCACCGCAGTAGTACCAAACCCATCTCCCACAGCCGAGTCCTCGACGCCTTCGGGCAGGGGCAAGGGCACCGACACCGTTTCCAAGCCGTCCTCGTTGCGAATGCGGCGGTCGATGGCGACAAAAGAGGTGTACTTGGTGAGCAGGTTGTAGTCCAAGCCTAGCTGCGTGATCTGGGGACGCAGGGCATCGCTGTAACTGAGCTGTTCATCGTAGCTCAATTGGTCAATGCGGTGGCGAGCCCACAAATAGCGCAGGGCTCTGTTGGTGGGCTTGGCTCGGACGGTAGATACGTCGAATTGGGCACCGTACGCTTGGTCCCCGGTGCGGCCCCCCAACAACACAGTGCCTGCGGCCGCGCCACGCCACTTGCCAAAGACGATGATCGGCCGATCGGCCAACATATCGGGGACGAAGGCCGGCTCTACTTCATACGCGTCAAACTCTTCGAAGCCCGCCTCTATTTGGGTGAGAATGGGAGTGCTAATATAGGTCTGGAAGCGAGCAGCCTCGTCGGGGGCCTGTCCCCCTTCAAGCACCACAAAAGGCTCGCCTTGGCCGGCCCGGGCGAGGCCCTCAATGGCGAAGCGGTTGACCGACGAACCAATGCCAAAGGCAAATAAACTGGCTTGATTCAAGCGCTCGCGCACCAGCTTAAAGGCGGCAGCTTCAAAATCTATGAAACCATCGGTGAGCACCGCGACGATGCGGGCATAGCCCTCCCCGGCCAGAGGCAGGCCGAAAGCCCGGTTGAGCCCGATGAGCAACTCGGTACCACCGGCACCCTGTTGTCCGTCAACGAGGGCCCAAGCCTGGTCGAGATTCTCCTGAGTAGCCGGCAACGAGCGATCGCTCAAGACCGCAGCTCTGCCGGCGAAGAGCACGATGTTAAAGCGATCCTCAGGGCGCAACTGGCCGAGCAGGTTTTTCATCAGACTCTTTGATACTGTGAGGGGAAAGCCGTCCATGGAGCCGGACACATCGACCAAAAAAATGTACTCACGCGGCGGGATCTGGCTCAGCTCTGGACGGGCGGGCGGCTGCGCCATCAGCAAAAAGAAATTCTCCTTTTCCCCCTCGTACAACAGCAGACCCGACTCGACCTGTTGGCCGGCTAGTTGGTATCGCAGAATGAAATCGCGGTTGCCGCCAAAACCGCCCGACGGGTCCAAGGTCAGGCGCAATTCATCCGGGGTGTCCTTCTCGACTATCACTTCGTGGGTGGGGCAGTTGTAGTTCTGGATGGGCAGGCCGGCGGCCAGACTCATATCGATAGCATAGGTGTAGTTGGGATCTTCGCCCTCGTGCAGGTGGGGAATGCGCTCTCCACCGCCTAGACCCAGAATTTCATTGACCGCCTCGGGAGAATAGCGCGGACCGACCACGGTGGGCAGGACGAATTCGTACTGTTTTTCCGTGGGCACCAATAGTTCCGTATAAGACAGGCGCACGGCAATGGAGTCGCCCGGCAGGATATTGGCCACGTTCATCTTGAAAACGTTTGGACGCTCCTGCTCAAGAAGAGAAGCGGTCTGCCCCAGTTCGCGCGCCTCTTCGTATTCCCGCCGGGCTTGCTCGCGCTCGCGGATCTCGGCTATGATTTCGCGGTCGCCGGTGTGCATCACCATGCCGTACACCGCGGCCCGGGTCGAGGCTGGGAATATGTAAATAGCTTCGAGCGGTCGAGTGCCTTCGTTGCGATACACCTGCTCGATAGTCACGTCGGCGATGACCCCGGCAACATGGACCTGGGCGGCCACCGACTTGAGCGGCAGTTGGTCCACGGATGGATCGTCGGTATCGACGAAGAAGAAAGGAGCTAGGGTCCTGTCAGCCGTGGATGAGCCTTGTTGGGCCGAGGCTGCTACGGCTCCCAGAAAGAAAACCAATACAGTGAAGCTAAAGCGCATGTTCATTGGGACACCTCTCTGGAATGAGCACTGCTCAAGTGGACTGTGGCTAACTAAGGGATCACTTGGGGCCGAGGCGATCGATGCGTCCTTCTTGGAAATCCACTTCCAGCCAAGGATCGGCCGTGTCGCGACGGAACTGGTAAAGTTGGGCGCGCATCTGAGCGGCTACCTCCTGCAAGTCGGGGTCGTCGATCCGATTGACGCTTTCGGTGGGATCGGCCTCTATGTCGTATAGCTCCTCGGGCTCCCGCGTGATCACGTGGCGGGTGGGACGCTCGCCCATAGAGGGAATCGCGTCTCGCCGCACCGCCGTCCACGTGGTCGAACGAAATATATCCGTAGGCAGCATGGTAGTGAGACCAGCGGCCAAGTTGCGCACGAATTTGTAGCGCCGTCCGCGCAGCACCCGGTAGGGATTGTAATCAACCACCTCGTGAAAGCAGTGCGAAAAGAACGTGTACTCCCAGTCGGGGACGGACGGATCGGCGAGGCCCGGCAGGAGGGAGCGGCCCGGCAAGTCCTCGGGCGCAGGCACTCCGCACCAGTCGTGCAAGGTCGGACGGATATCAGTCCAATTGATGAGGGACTGACTACGGGTGCTAGGGGTAGTGATGCCCGGTGCCCGCAGGATAAAGGGGCAGTGATGGCCGCTGTCGAAGAAGGATGCCTTGGCCCCGGGGAAGGGCATGGCGTGATCGGTAGTGACGATGACCAAGGTCTCGTCGGCCCGGCCCGATTCCTCCAGTGCGTCGAGCAGACAGCCCACGCCAAAGTCAAAGCGGGAGACCGCCTGATAGTACTCGGCGAGATCGGCGCGCACATCCGGCACATCGGGCAGATAGGGCGGCACCGCCACGTCGTCGGAGCTGTACTGAGTTTCCGGTACATCGGAGTAGGAGCGCTCATTGCCAAAACCCCGACCCGCGCGGTGGGGATCGGTAAACCCCACGTGCATGTAGAACGGCTGGTCGGGATGAGCGGCCCAAAAGTCGCGCGCGGCGCGGGCCAATTCGACGCCGTTTCTGGCATTGACTTCAGGCTCGAAGTCGAACGGATACACGCTAGGCGGTTCTACGTGCTTTTTGCCGATACAGGCCGTGGCGTAGCCGTGCTCCTTCAGGCTGGAGAGTGTAGAGGTAATGTGGGGATGCGTGGAGAAGCCGTGGATGCCGTGGCAGTGGCCGTACTGGCCGTGGGTGTGGCTGTGGTATCCAGTGAGGATGCAGGCGCGGCTGACCGCGCACGAAGGGCTGGTGCAGAAGGCTTGCTCAAAGACCGCGCCTTCGCGGGCGAACGAGTCAATGCGGGGCGTGCGGACGACGCTATTGCCGTAGCAATCGGCAATGCGGCTCCAGTCGTCGGCGATAAGGAATAGGACGTTGCGCTGAGCAGTCATAGGGCAATCAGACAGAAGCCGATTCAGAAGTGCCCTTGTGCCGCTCGCCGTACGGGATTTCGCACGCCTCATCAACGCATTCGACCCGGCCAAACCGATGCCGATTGCGCGCGACGAGATCGTATCCAGCGCGAAATAGCTGCTTCAGTCCCGGAATGCGGTACACCCCGGTGAACAGGTGCCAAGGAGGAAGCCGGCGGTAAATCTGGTACACAGCATCCGCCCCAACATCGATCTGCCCGCCAGCGTGAATGAGGCGCAGGCCGGTGTTAAAATCAGAACTGGACAGGATGGGAAACCGCTCTTCGATGCCAACCGTTTGGCGCGGCAGATACTCAAAGCGGCCATTGCGGTCAAAGCGGCGAATGCGGCCGACGCTCCATAAGCAGAAGCGGCATTCGCCGTCGTACACGATTACGGGACGGTTTTCGCTCATATCTCTAAGGTTCCCTTTGCATTGCAAGCATGTATGATTATACAACAGAAGTACTAACGTCAACAGACGTGTTGTGTGGGTACTCTTTGTTAGGGCGTCAGTTCGTGGTAGCGGTTGATTTGCGGGGTAGATAGGCTGGTGACCTGCCCGCCGAACCACTGAACTTCGACCGCCTCGACCTGCTCGCCGTGGCCCAAGCCGAAAAGGCGGGTGGGTGAGCGCTGGGCGTCGAAGGATTCGCCGGTATAGACCCACTGCGTTTTGGTGCCTTGGGACGAGCGCAGAGTGATGCGCGCGCCGATGGGCGAGATGCCGGCCGCGCCTTGGAGGCGCACGCCGAGCCAGTTGTTGTCGCCGGGCCAGACATTGCGCAAGACGTGGACTCGCTCGCGGCGCGGAGTGCCGGACCACTCGCTGACCAATAGGTCCACGCGGCCGTCGGCGTCGATGTCCATGTCGAGCACGGTGCGCGCGTCGAATTCAAAAGCCACGCCCATCAGATAGCCAATCTCGACGAAGGAGCGGCCCCCTCCGCTCAGGTAGAGCTTGTTGTGTTCAAAGCCGTTCCACGAGATGCCCGCGTTGTGCCATTCCGCGATCTCCTCGTCGAAAAATGCGGCTATTTGCGGGTCGGGTTCCGAGCCGCCGGTGTAGATGTCGTGCGTCCAGAAGGTGGTGCAGTAGTCTTGGGCAGTCTCGCCGCTGAGGTGGCCGTTGGCGACGTAGATTTCGTCGTCGCCGTCGTTGTCGAAATCCGCAGAGGCCACGCCCCAAGACCACCCAGTGCGCGCCACTTGCTCCGTGCTTGGGGCAATGCTGAACTGGGTGCCCTCGCGCCCGAGGTAAAGCCGGTTGCCAAAGCCCATGGCCCGGCGCTGCTGGTGGTGCTCGGGGTACTCCTCGCGCCCGAGATTGAGGTAGTCGAGGCGGCGCGCCGTGGTCGAACTCATGCCCACTACGTACATGTCGAGGCGGTCGTCGGCGTTGTAGTCGCCAAAGACGTGGGACATGCCAAAGGTCGATGCCTCGCTGACGGTGCGGGCGGTGACATCGACAAAGGTGCCGGTGCCGTCGTTGTAATACAGGTCGATGCCGGCGAAGTCGCTGACGACCAGCAGGTCGAGGTCGTCGTCGCCGTCGAGATCGGCCAAAGAGCCGCTGTAGGTGCGTCGTTTGCGCTTGGCTTCGAGGCCCGCGCGGGCCGTGATGTCGGTGAAACGCCCGCGCCCGTCGTTGCTCAGCAAGTACGCGGGATAGCCGTCGTTGGCGTCGTAGTACGGCGTGGGCATCTGCCCCTCGCGATAGGGTAGCCGGTACTGGCCAATCCACAGGTCGAGGTCGCCGTCGCCATCTATGTCGCCCGCGCTCATGGCTTCAGGGTATTGCAGGGGCCGGGTCGCAATGGCTAAGCCGGGTTGGTCGAAGTCCTTACCGCCCTCGTAGAGGCCCAGCAATTGTCCGGGGCCGCCGACGATTAGGTCGGGTGCGCCATCGCCGGTAAAATCGGCCAAGAGCGCCACTTCGATGCGACCGACCGGAGGTGGATACGCCAGAAGCGGCTCAGGCACAAAGCGTCCGCCTTGGTTGCGGTAGAGCAAGTTGGCACCGAGCGCAAGCAAGTCGTCGAGACCGTCGCCGTCGAGGTCGGCGGCGATGAGAGGCGAGAGCGCGATGTCGTCCGCCAAGACGGCTGAAGAGGTAAAAGTGGGTGTGCCTCGGCGTTCAGTCAGCGTCAAATTCGAGGCGTTGATGGTGGCGGGGATATAGTGTCCGGCCTCGTTTTGCTGTTCGCTCCAGGTGACGGACAGGTCGCCGCTGACGATTAGACGTTTATTGTGGTTTTTGACGTGCAGTTTCAGGTCTATCAGAGAGCGGGGTGGGCCGTCCTTGGTCGGGATGAATTGCTTGTGGTGCCACTCGGATTGTTCGAGAACGAAGCCTTCATCTTCCCATTGTTCAAGCAGGGCCGACCACTGTCCGTGATCAAGCGTGCGCGGCGGGCCGCCATAGTGCGTTTCGACGATATCCCAGTCGTGCTTGACACTATCCTGCGGAGAACCGAGTAGCAGTTGGTCAAAGGGGAATGCGGTCAACACCGACCGCGCCTCTTGAGCAACGCGCAGTCGATCCCACAAGGAGACAAAGACGGCCTCGTACTGCTGGGCACGCCGCTCGTCGGACCAAACCGTGCGGTCCAGTTCGAGCCGCTGTTGGCGAATAGCAGCGGCACCCTGTGCCCCGGTGTGGTGCGGTGCCACCAGCGAGAGGACGGCGAGAGTCGAGAGCAGTTTCAGCATAGGTGGAATGATAATCTATTCCTTCGGCGGTCGGTAGCCCACTCCGGCGTAGGCAGGGGCTTGGGGCCGGTAGTGCTCGTCGAATTGTGGGTCGGGTGCTTGGAGCACATTGCGCTCTGGGTCCAAGGTGCCGCGTAGGTCGTCGATTTGGCCGCGGACGAAGCAGCCGCTGAAACGGCGGCTGTCGAGCAGATCGACTTCGTAGCGGCTGCTGGGGGCAATGCCGCCGCCGCGCACATTCATCCAGAAGATGGTATTGCGGTATGAACTGCCGCGACCTTTGTCGTCAACGCCGTTCCAGTTGTCCGTGAAGGTGCAGTTGCGCACCTCGACGCGCGCGCCGGGAAAGACCGTCAACGCACCCGAGCCGTGCGCCTTGTTGTACTCGACGCCGCCACGGCGACCCACGTAGTCGGGACCGAGGTTGGCGACATTGCCGACGAAGAGGCAGTTGTCGAGTACGGCCGCGCTGCCGGGCAGCACATCGACGGCCGCACCGGTGATTTGGCAGCTATTGTTGCGGAAGACGGAGTTTTTGATCAGCACGGCCTCGGCGTCGAACCCCCGATGCTCGATGGAGATGCCGCCGCCGCAGGGGCTGGCGTAGTTGTCGTGGAGTTCTAACTCTTCGAGGGTTGGATAGGAACGGCCGAATACCTTGATGCCGCCGCCGTCGGCGTAGAAAAACAGCCCCTTTTCCCAGCGCACGCCGTTGGAGGAATCCGGCTGGATTGGCTTGGGGCCTTCGCTGCGGCTGGCAAAGTTGTTGGCACCGGTGATGGTGAAACCGCGCAGGACGGTGCGCTGGGAGATGCCGTCGCCGAAGAATACCACATGGTTGACGATGGCCGGGTAACTTTCCGCGTCGGGGTCTGCTTGCTCGGCATGGGCGGCTGTCAACACCACGCGTCCCACCGCTTCGAGCGCGATGCCGTCGTGGCGGGCCGAGAAGAAGAGCATCGCTTGGCTAGCTTGCTGTGGACGATAGGTTCCCGCGTGGACCTTGACGGTCTTGTGGATTGAGTCGCGGGCTGCCGCTTCGAGGGCCGCTTGGATGCTGTCGCCTGGATAGACGTGGTACGCGGCGTCCGCTTGGGGTTGTGGGGGCGGAGGATCGCAGCCTATAGAGAGAAGGCAGAGTGCGAAAAACGCCAAACTGCGAAACACTTTATTTCTTGACTTAGGTTTTAGGCACATATATTAATATATCCAAATTTTAATCTATATTACTTTAACAACAAGCACTTGCAACATTTTTAGTCGCCGTTCTGGTTTTGGAGAGAATCTACGACATGTCCCGCTCGCCCGTGGATTGCATCGCCGTACTCGCCCTCATCTCAATCGGGGGATGCGGCGAAGTACGGCAGGAGCCGCCAGCGGACGATTCACTGCTCGCAGTGGGAAGGGCCTATTTGGATCAGGGGCAGTACGACCAAGCCGCGGCTGTGTACCAAGAGGCCGTGAGCCGCGATTCGCTGTCCCGCGACGCGCACTTTTACCTAGGCTTGGCGCACTTGCAGCGCAAGAGCACGGCGGCGGCTGAACATTTTGCGCAGGCTATTGCGCTGGACTCGACGTATATTCCCTCCTACCACAACTTGGCCATCGCCCACCTCGAAGCAGGCCGCTACCCGCAGGCCGTAGAGGCGGCGGAAACCGCGCTACGCTTCGACCCCCAATCGTCTAGCTCGTATCGCTTGTTGGCCTTCTTGCACAAGGAGCAGGGGCAATACGAGCGCGCCGAAGAGGCCCTGCTGAGGGCGCTTTACATCGCGCCAAAAGACGTGGAAGCGCGGCAAGCCCTAGCGTTGCTCTATAGCCAGCAGGGCCGCAATGCGCGTGCGGAAGAGGTTTTGCTAGAAGCGGCCGAGTTGGCACCAAAGCGCAAGGAAATCTGGCGGGACATGGGACGGCTCTACCTGAATGAGAAGCGGTACGACGAGGCCGCGCAGGCGCTCAGCCGGGCCGTGGCGCTCGACGCCAACTACGGCGAGGCGTACCACGACTTGGCGAATTTGTACTCGGCCCAAGGCCGCTACGACGAAGCCGAAGCCATGCTCGCACGCCTAGAGGGCCTGCTCGACTTGTCAGAGCGGGAAGAGACTTTGGAAAAGGTGCTGGAGAGGGAGCCCGGCGATGTGGAGGCGCGGTTGGCGCTGGGCCGAGCGCAGATGCGCTTGGGGCAATACGCCGACGCGCTGAGCACGTATAAGGAAGTGCTCAGCCGCGAGCCCGAGCACGTTGACGCGCTGGCTGCGGTGGTGCAAATCCACCTGCGGCAGGGCGATGTCGAGCGCGCCGCGCACTTGGCTGGCAAAATCGCGGCACACGAGCCGCGTGGCCAGCGCGCGCCCGAAGCGCACTTTACCATGGGCTTTGCCCACGCGCAAAAGCAGCGTTGGGCCGAGGCCGAGACCGCGTTTTCCCGCGCCTTGGACATCGACGCCTGCTACGCCAAGGCGCACAATGCCTTGGGCAATGTCTATGCCCTGCAGGACGACTTGGAAAAAGCCATCAGCGCCTATCGGGCCGCCCTCGCCTGCGACGCCGAGCTGCGCGATGCGTACTACGGATTGGGCATGGCTTTGGCCCGGCGCGAGTCCTTGGCGGAGGCCATTGCCCAGTTTGAGGAGGTCGTGCGGCGCGATTCCACTCATGCGCGCTCCCACTACGCGCTGGGCCAAGCCTACGAGCAACAGGGCGAGGCCGCGGCGGCGCGCCTCGCGTACGGGGCCTTCGTCCGGCACTGGCGCGGCGACGAGAAGGTGCTAGCGGCGGCTCGGAGCCGCATTGAGCATTTGCAAACACCGCAATAGGTTACAACCGAGAAAGGAGGTCGTTATCAAAATAAGTGCAGTGCAACGAAAGCATTTTGATTATAATACATACACATCATGCCCCACTGTAGCGGGCGTTATACCTAAAACCAAGGAGGAGGATTTTGAAAAAAATCACTGTTTTCTTCGCACTGGCCCTGTGCGTGGCCGTCGTTGCTCCAGCTACGGCGCACGTGCCCGAGGGCGCTGTGCGCACGGCTTTCCAGTGGCCGGCGGGCCTTGAGCCCACGCTGGACGGCGATCTGTCCGAATGGTCGATCGTGCCTGAGGACTACTTGATTACCTTTGCCGATCACACCGCGTTCAATGGCGAAAAGCCGGCCGAGTTCGGCGATTTGAACTTCCGCACTATCGTCGGCTGGAGCGAATCGACCAACAGCCTCTATTTTATGATGGAGCGCTTTGACGACTTCTACGATCGCGACGCCCAAGGCGGCGTGGCCGGCGGCGACGATAGCTGGGAAATGCACGTCGATGGCGACCACAGCGGCGATCAGATGCGCTTCGGCACTGCCGACATAGAGAACGAGGAAGAGCGCGCCTTAGCCCAAGGCCGCTGGTCGCAGTCCTACCACACCCGCTTCCCGAATCTCGGCCCCGACGGCCAGGAGAGTTGGTCGTGGTTTTGGATGACCCAAGCGCAGTGGCACGACGAGCTGCCCTACGCCGACCACGGCTTCCGCTTGGACGGCGAAATCGGCGGCGGCGAGGCCACGGCCTTTATCGAGGTGCGGCGCCAAGCTTGGGACGACTTTCTCTTCAACGACCCGGAAGGCAGCGTCATCCACGACTACAACGAGGGCGAGATCACCGGCTTGGGCTGGGCGGTCTTCGACAGCGATGTAGCCGGTGCTGACGGCGGCGTCGGCCAGGATGCCGAGCACTCTGGCCAGTGGTCTCTTTCGGGCGCCAGCGATGTGTGGAAAACCACGGCTTCGGCCACGGATTTCCTGCTGGCACCCGTTGATCCGCGCGTCGATTTCAGTGCGATCGAGAGCGCGGTCGAGGCGAATAGCTGGGGTCGCATCAAGTCCGCTTTCGTCCAGTAAGCGGGTAGTATTTAGGATGCAAGAACGAGAGGGGATGGGCTAGTCCCATCCCCTCTTCTTCTTGGAGGTGCCGTTATGAAAAAATTGCAGCGCACGACGTGGCTCATCGCGGCTCTGTTGGCTTTGCTCGGCAGCCAGCCAAGCGCGGCCTTGGTCGTCTATCGCATCGGCGGCGAGAGTCTGCCGCCTCCGGTCGAGGTGGAGACCGGTGCTGAGTTTCGCCAGTTGAGTTGGGCCGACTTAGACAAAGATCTCGGCGGCGAGAGCTTTGGGCTCGCGCTCACCGAGCAGATCACGCCGTTTTTCTACAACGAGAGCGATAATATGGCGACGACCCTGAGCGGGGTCAGCGGCAATTTTCAGCACGGCGCTTACAATGGTTTTGAAGATGTCGGCGACGAACTGAGCTTGGTGATCGACGGGGACCCGGAGACGTTTTTCTTGGAGACCCGTCCGAGGGAACACGCCCATACCTTCCGCGGCACGGCTCTTTTCTTTGATCTCGGTGGCGACTTTGCGACGCGGTTGGTCCGCTTCGTCCCAAAGGTGGGCAGCGAGCGCTCAGTCGCCCACGTCATCGTCGCCGCGCAGACCGATGCTGGGGGCGGCGTTGATCAGATTGAATTCGTCGGAGCGAGTGCGCTCAATCGGTCGCTGGGGGAAGCCAAACAAAAAAAGGGCATTGAGCTAAAGGTGGTCGCGGAAATCCTAGAAAACAAAAATCCGCAACTCGACATCGAACTAGACGGAACGCCGATCCGCTATTTGATGATCCACGTAATGCCGCAAGATAAGATATGGGATTTGGCTGAGTTGGAGGTGTACGGCGGCGGTTTCCAAGGCTCGGCCTCGTACCAGTCCAATGTTCTCGATATAGGCGAATTCGCCAATTTGGGCTGGGTGCGCTGGGGAGGGCGGCAGGACGAAGGGGCGCAAGTGGAGATCCGCTCCCGCGCCGGCGGCGATGAGACGCCGCTCGTGTACTGGCGCAATACCTTCCGCGGCGACGAACAGGTGCCCTTTGGCGAGGACGGCAAGCTGCTGACCCGCAAAACCTATGGCCGCTTGGGGCCGATCATGCGCGGGGCCATCACCGACGACACTGCCCAATGGGAGCTGTGGTCGTCGCCATACGAATTCGCCGACAGCGCGGGCGTGGCGCTGCGGGCGACGCGCTCCCACCGCTACGTGCAGTTCAGGATAGCATTCAGCTCCTTCGGCCAAGCCGGCGGCCAGCTCGGCTATCTCGAATTCGCCGTTTCCCCGCGCTTGGTGACCGGCTTAGTGGGTGAGATTGATCCTTGGCAAGCGGCAGTGGCTGAGGAACGCACGTTCACCTATGCACTGCGCCCGACGATTGAACCCGGCGACCAAGGATTTGACGGTTTGGACCTGCGCTTGGTCGGCGGCCGGATCGTCGACGTGGAGGCCGTGCGCCTCAGCGGTGAACCCGTGGCGGATTTCAGCGCCGTGGCCGAGGAGGACGGCGTAGTTCTGGGTTTCCCACGGCTGGATGTCGAGCGCAGTGGCGAGCTACTCGAAGTGGATGTGCGCGCGGAAATCTTCCGCTTTGGCGCAATTTTTGAAGGCCGGGTGATCGACAGCACAGCGCCGGGAGAGATCGGGCAGATCGTGGCCGCTGGCGAGGCCAGCGAGTTGGTAGATGGCAACCAACTTTTGGTACAGGCGATGACCCTAGACAATAAGGTCTTAGGAACTGTCTCGCTGAGCACCGAGGCGTTTACGCCCAACGGCGACCAGATCAATGATCAAGTGGAGATTGCCTACGAACTGCTCAAAGTGACCGAGCCGGTGCCGGTGGAGGTGCTAGTGCGGGATTTGAGCGGTCGCTTGGTGCGGCGCGTGTACGCAGACGTCGATGTCGCGGGCCGACATTCGCATCAATGGGACGGGCGAGACGAGGCCGGCCAGCAGGTGGCCCCCGGTCTGTACATCTGCCAAGTCGAGGTCGAGAGTGGTGGGCAGCGCCAAGTGCAAATGCGGCCCATTGCCGTCGCCTATTGAGGAGCAGGGGCCATGATGAATGCTGTGTTGTTGCTGAGCATCTTGGGAGCTGTCGCCGCCTGGGGACAGGGCCATACCATCGCCGGGAACAGGGTCGTCGTCGATCGGCAGGCGCACTGGCAGCAGTGGACTTTTCCCGCCGGTACGCTCGACATCGACGAAACCGGGGCCGTGCGTCCCCACTTCGTGCCCAAGAATATACTGGCAACGTCAGACATCGCGGCGTTTATCAAGCGCGGCAAAGGCTCGGAGGACGCGACCCTGCGCGACGCCCTCACTGCGGGCACTCGGGCTGCGGATCTGGCCCACCTTTTAGACGGGGACTTGAGCACCTATTGGGAACCCGATCCGGCAAGTCCATTGCGCCAATGGTGGTTTGAGGTCGATTTGGGGAGGCTGGTGGCGGCCACCCATATCCGGCTTACATTCGTCGGCGAGGAGCTAGGCGACCCCTTCCTGCAATTCGTGGTCTTGACCTCGGATGGAGCCGAGGTTACCAAAGGTCAGCGCAGATTTAATCAAGTCTTTCGCACCTTGAATTCTAACAAGGACCAGCGAGAATTTGAAATCGAGTTGAGTCCCACTCGCCTTGACCGAGAGGGGCGCATGGTGAGCGACTACATCCGCTTCGTGCGCCTGACGATTACCGACACGGATAGCACGCGAGCCGCTGAGGTGTCGGCTGAACAATACGACCAGCTAGCGGCTGCGGATCAAGGCGCAGTGGATTTTTATAAAAAGGCTGGCGCGGGCCAAGTGCAGGTGAGCGAGGCCACGTACGAGGCGGTTGACTCTGCGTTGCGCGGTGAGATCCGCCGCTACCGCCGCGAGCGCCCGCGGCTGGCCGAGTTAGAGGTCCAGACGCTCGGGGAAAACATCTCGCTGGGCTTGGTGGAGCGCAGAGGCGTCGCACTGCTCACCTTCTTGGACAACGCGCCCGCGACGGCCTTCTTCGACGGCATCTTTGAGACATCCTTGGCCTTTACCAGCACCGACGAGATACGGGAGTTATTCTTCGATTTAGGCTCTTCCTACTGGATCGACCGGCACCAGATTTACTACGACCGCCAGCGCAGCCGCTTCCCCAATTACGACTTGCAGACTTCGGATGGCTCGCTGGCCGCGGACGGCTCGTTGGTGTGGACGACGCAGGCATCGCATCGCAACCGCGCCACGTCTGGCCACTATACCGGAGACGTGTACGACGTGGATACGTTCGCGCCGACGCGGACGCGCTATGCGCGGATTCTGTTCTGGGGAGGTGGTCAGTTCAAGCCGCGCGAGGTGCAGTTCTACGGCGAGGGTTTCCAGCCGGAGGTCGAGTTGGTTTCGCCGCTCATCCGCTTGGGCGGCTCGAAAAACTTGGTCTCGGTTGAGTGGGATGGCGACGCCGACGTGGGGACCTTTATCGAAATTCAGACGCGCACGGGTAGCGAGTTGGTCGAAGAGTATCGCTACTTCAACAGCGGCGGTGCCGAAGTGTCGGCCGAGGCATACGCCGGCTTGGGCTTTTTCAGCAAGGGGCCGGTTGACACGACGGAAGTCCCCGGGGGCGACTGGAGCGCGTGGAGCTTGCCCTACGAGGCGTCGGGTGCGGCGATCACTTCTCCGAGCCCGCGCCAATTTCTGGAGCTCAAGGCCCGCTTGGTCTCGGACGACCCACACCGCACGGCCGAGCTGCGCTCCATTCAGCTCAACTTCGTCGAGCCGCTGGCCAACCAGCTTTTGGGCGAGATCGAACCCGGTGTGGTGGGCGCATTGGGGAAGGAGCAGGAGATTTCGCTTTTCATCAAACCGAATTTCGCCCCCCAGAGCGCGGGGTTTGACGAGGTGCAGATAAGGGCACCGGATAACATGGCACTGGAATTCCGGGGCCTGAGGCTTGGGCGCGAAGCCCAATGGGACAGTGCGGAACTAGCGGCCTCAGCAGAAGTAGTGGCGACTGCTCCAGACTCTTTGTGGGTGCGGTTGAGCGAGGTCGTCGCCCCGTCCGCAGCCGATCTGATTGAGGTGCAATTCGCCACCGCTCTCTACTTGCCCGGTGCCGTGTTCAAGGCGTCGTTGGGGCATTCGGCCCTTGAGGACTCTTGGCAGCGGGTTGATCCAGCGGATGCAACGGAGTTGGCGACCGGGCAGGGGATGCTGTTGGTGGGCCCAGAAGGCGGTCGCCACGTGCTGGGCGACTTGAGCATTGGCAGTGGAGTCGCGACGCCGAATGGGGATGGGATCAACGACGAGTTGGCATTCTCATTCGCGGTCACCAAGCTGACCGGCACCCAGCCGATCCACGTGCGGATTTACGACCTAGCCGGCCGGATGGTGCGGCACTGGCAGGAGACGCGGCCCTTGATCAGCGGCGAGTACGCCCTGCGCTGGTCGTGCGAGGATCAATCCGGCGTATTGGTCGTCCCCGGACTGTATCTGCTAGAGGTAGAAGTGGTGCCCAACGACGACTCGCGCGTGGAGCGCACCGCGCGGCACCGCCTCGTTCACGTGGTGTATTGAGGGAGGTTGCGATGTACTGGTTGTCGATCGCGCTGCTGTTGTTAGCGGCACTGCAAGGCACAGCCGAGACGCGGAGCATTGCCATCGGCGGCGCGAGCGGATCGTCTTGGCAAGACGGCGGCGGCCAGGTACAAGCGATTTTCCCGACCGGGGCCAGAGCGGTCGAGAGCGGCAACACCCCGGGCGGCGTGATCGATTTCGATCCCGAGGGTCGGACGGGTTGGATTTTTCCGCAGAACATCGTCGAAGGCACCAATCTAGCGCTCGGCATACTCGGACGGGGCGGTTCGGTCACCTCGCCGACGGTTCTCGAAGCGGGTATTGAGTCGCAGCTAGAGACGATGATTGACGACGACGGCGAGACGGCCTTGGAGCGCAAGAACGTGGCCGTCATTCGCGGTATGGCCATGGACTTCGACCTAGGCGCGCGCTTTGGCGTCAATCGCGTCCAGTTCTTCCCGCGCAATGGCCACCCGGATTTTCCCGCAGACCCGTTCCAAGAGGACTTCATCCGCGGCTACGAGTTGTTTTTCAACGACGGCAGCGAGGAGACCCAAGGCGCGGGCGGCCCGGAATGGCGCTCGTTTCGGTTGAATGCTGCCAACCAAGACGCGCTAGTCGATCTGAGCATTCCCCCGCAATTTGTGCGCTTCATCCGCTTGCAGTCGCGCACCAGCAATGGTTTTGAGATCGCCGAGTTCCGCGTCTTTGGCACGGGCTTTGTGCCCACGGCCGAATACATATCCAACATATTCGACCTCGGTCCAGATTTGGGCTTGTGGGGGACCATTCGCTGGGTGGAGGAAAGCGTCGGCCCGGCTGGTTTCGCCAACGCGCGCGTGCGCACCCGCACCGGCTTGGACGACACCCCCCTAGTCTATACTCGGCGCTTCTTCTTTGAAGGGGTCCAAGTCGAGGTACCGTGGCAAAAGAATGCCATAGTTGCGACCGAGGACGGCGAGGTCAATCTCGACCAAGCTGACTTAGTGCGCGCGCGTGCGCTCTTTGGCGCGCTGCCGCTGGAGGAACGCAATGCCATCTCGCTGTCGTCGGATGACTACAAGGGCTTGGGTGCCGAGCGGGGCAATGTGGTCGCCGACCTAGATGCTTGGAGCCCGTGGTCCTCGCCCTACGAATTGGGGACCCAGTTGACCGAGGCCGAGATCGAGGATAGCCAATTGGGCGTGCCGATTGTCTCGCCTGGGCCGAGGCGGTACATACAGTTTCGCATCGACTTTCTCAGCGAGGACTTAGAGGCGGCCACAGGCATTGGCCCGCTGGCCTTTACCGTGGCCTCGCCGCCGCCGGCTGCGCAGATTCTCGGAGAGATCTTTCCGCGTCAAGTCGATTTGGGCAAGCCGGTGGATTTTGTCTATGCGGTGATGCCCACGTCCATTCGGCCAGACGTAGATACGGGCTTTGACGGTTTTGAGATCGCCACGCCAGTGCGAGTAGAGGTCATTGAGTCCATTGAAGTCGTCGATGCCGATGGGCAGGTCGAGGCCGTGGACTTTTCAATGGCCGATCTCTCCGCGCTGCCAGCTACCGACGAGACCGGACGCTTTGCCATTGAGTCGGTTGATGCGCGCCGCTTTCGCGTGCGCTTTCCCCTCATTGCCGAAAGCGAGCTGGCGACCGGACGGACGGCCCAGCTAAAAATTCGCTTTCGCAGCCGCGTGTTGCGCTACGGCACCAAGTTCGCCGGTTTTGCTTTCAACAGCGCCGAGGGGGACGTGGGGCAGGAGGTCGTCGCCGGCAATGTGGCCGCGCTGGCTCCCGGCGACGACGATATTGTGGCGGTTGGCACGGAGACGAACCGGGGCCTTTCGGTGGATGTGCCGCTAGCCGGCGGCAGCGCCCTGCTGATCAACGTGCGGGCCGATCCCCGGCCCTTCAGCCCCAACGGCGATGGAATCAACGACGCGACGCAGGTGTACTACGATCTGAGCCGCTTGGTCAGCCCGTCCCCGGTCGATGTGGACATCGTCGATTTGGCCGGACGCCGGGTGCGCCAGCTATTTTCCGGCCTCCAGGGCGGCGGCTCGTACGCCATGCCTTGGGATGGCGCGGATGCGAATGGGGTCGCGCTGCCGCCGGGCATTTACTTAGTGCGCGTAACGCTAGCCAGCGATACAGGCGGCGAAAGCGCGGTTAGAGCTATCGAATTAGCGTACTAATTAGGGAGGGTCTAATGCGAGACCTACGGTGGATACTCGCCGCCTTGCTCGTCGCGGCGCTAAGTGCCCACGCCCAAGGCCGGCGCTGGGGTGCGGACATCACCTATGAGCCTCGGGGGCCGGGCGTGCTCTTCGACGCCTTGGATCCAACGATCAAGCGCTGGTACGTGCCGCAGGAGCTGTTTGCCGACTACGGTTGGCAGCAGTGGCAGTACACCAACTACGCGCGCGACGCGTACGAGCGCTACGTCAGCACCACGATTGAAGGCTCTCCGTTCTACGACCTGTACGGCAACTACTTGACGCGCGGCTGGCTCATCTACGACTGGACCCAGAACCAGCCCGTGCAATTTGGTTCGTCTATCTTCAAGGATCCACGCTTTAACAATTGGTTCAATGCAGTCACCATTAGCTCGGACTCGCAGGGGCAGTTCTACTATGCGATCACAGTGGGAGACCGAATCCGCACGACCCTGACCCCTCTCACCTTTTCCAAGCCGGCCTTCAGCGGCGTGCAGATGGACTTTGCCGCGGACAAGTACGAGGGCACCCTGCTCTTTTCGCGGGTGAGCCGTCCGGTCATCGGCAGCACGCCCACCGCCCCCACTGGCATCTCCAATGCCACCAACCTGATGGCTGGCCGCGCCGTGGTGCAGATCGGCGATTTCGTGGCCGTGGGGGCCAATTTAGTCAATGCGCGCAACTCCACCACGGTGGCCGATGCGTTTGAGCGCAACCCCTTCGTCGGCACCCTTGCTGCCAATCAGGGCAGCCTGCCGGTCTCGGGCCTTGCCTTGGTCCTCAGCGATGACTCGCCAGAGGATGGTCGGGGCGGGGCCACCCTGTTTTCGCACGACATTCTCTTGACGAGCGAGGATCCAGAAACTGGGGAGCGCGAGCAGTTTAGGCTCCGCGACGTAGTATCCGATCCGGCGCGGTGGCCCGTGGTCTCGGGCGGGGCACCCAAGGAAGGGGCTTTAGCGGCCGACGGCGATGAGAAGATCGTCATCAACTACGACTTCACGGACATCGCCTATACTGGCCCGCGTCCCTCGGAGCTCGTCGCCGTGCAGTTCGACTTAGTCTTGGCCAATGACTACAAGGTGCAGGTTTGGTCCGACCGACAGACGGGCAGCCGCGCGCTGCCGGTCTTGCCGCTGACGGGCCAGGACATTGAGGATCAATCCCCGGCGTTGTTCGACATCCTCAGCGCCGAGGGCAATGTGCAGGACAATTCCAACCAGCAGCGAGTCGTCTTCGACTATGGATTGCCGTCGTCCCGCTTGATCTACGGCTTCACTGTAGAAGCCACGGATATCAAGGGCGTGGATCTATACGCGGAATTCGACGTCAGCCGCGCGTACAGCCAGTACCCCAACCCGGCGCGTCAAGCAGCCGATCGCTCGCTGGCCACACACGCCCGCGACGCCGAGGCTTGGATGGTCAACGCCTCAAAGATGGCCGCGCCGTTTTACTTTTTCGGCGAGGCGTACAGCATGGACCCGGATTACTCGACGAGCTCGTTTATCGTCGATGACGGCGGGGACATTACCTACGACAATCCGCGCACGTCCCTGTACGAGTTGGTCGACGACAACGACGACCAAGACCGCTCGGCCGATTGGTTCCGCTTCTCGCAGGGCGGCGGCGATGTGGCCGTCTTTCCGGGGTGGGACGAGAACAACGACTTCGTCTCCGACTTCAACCAAAACGACAACCGCATCCTCAACAACCGCATCCCGGATTACGAAGAACCCTTCTTCCGCTATGCGGCCGATCGCCCGGAGTTTTTGTTTGGCATTGACCTAAACAACAACGGTTGGATCGACCGCTTTGAAAATGACGACTTGCCCGACTACCCCTACAAGGTCGATCGCCGGGGCTACAACCTGTACGCCGGTATTTTCCTCGACCCGCACACGCGACTGACGTTGGGCAGGCTGAGCGAAAAGAGCCTAGCCTCCGACGGGCGCAACCGCGCCGCGTATGGCCTGCTGACGTACGACCGCGACTTCACGTGGGGCCGGTTGCGGGCCTTTGAGATGCTGCGGCGCGTGGAAGACGATATCGCCGACGACCGGCGCGAGATGACGCCGCACCTCGAAGTCAACTCGCTCGCGCTGGTGCGCGACATTCTGCCGGCGCGGGACACGTGGATCAACACGACGTATCTACAGCTCGATTACCAGCCGCTCGACAACCTAAATGCGATCAACAAGTTCAAGTACGAGCGCTTTTGGCAGCAGGGCAGTGCGTTCAAAAGCCGCATCAAAGGCCCGGCGCTCAACCAAGGCAGCCACTTGATTGGGTTGATCAACAAAGCGGATTACACCTTCGGCTTGGCTGGCTTCAAGTTGCAGCCCAAGATCAAGAGCGAGTATCTCAACCAAACTGCGCTCGAAGCGCGCGCTGAGGACCGCAAAGAGTGGGTCGGCACGGGTATCGTGCTACTGAGCCATCCGCTGTTGAGCCAGTCGCTGGTGGAAACGGGCGTTGAGTTTTCCCTGTTTCGGGACTTGGTCCTTGACGAGGACGAACAGCTCGCCAACGGTCCGGCTGGGCCTACGGGCGACTTCCGCAACTTGGTGTTGGCCCTGCAATGGTCCAGCGCTGGTTCCTACTTGGGCTACCGGCTGACGACGCAGTTTGGCTTTAGTTATACGCGCCTGTGGGAGGAGCGGGTGATTATTGGCAGCGAAGACTTGGAGCGGACGAACGAAGTCAGCGCCTTTAGCACCAGCTTCATAACCGTGTACGCGGGGCTGGAGTAGGGGCATGAACGCCAGTTTGCGCCGCGTCGGCGCTCTCTGCTGGGTCGCGCTGCTTGGGGCCGCGCCGCTCAGCGCCCAGCGCGAGGATTACGGCAGCCGCTTGGGCCGCATCGAAACGGGCCAGCCGATCTACTATTCGGCCGGCACGGGGCTGCGCATGGAGGCCGTCTATCCCTCGTTGCAGAAGTGGTATCTGCCGCAGGAAATCGCCGGTGAGTACCGCCGCCAGTGGGCCTACACCAACTACGCGCGGGACCCATATCGGCGCTATCTCGATCCGGGGTTGGAAGGCGGGTACTTCTACGACCTCTACGGGCGCTTCTTGAACAAGGGTTGGTTGATCTACGACTGGCGTCAGGTTCAGCCGACCGGCTCGGGCGGTTCGGGCATTTTGCAGGCCGGCCAATACGGCTCGTGGTTCCGCAACTTGGTCATTGCCGGCGACACCAAGGGCCAGCACTACTTCTCGGTGCTCATCGGCGACGAGATATTCGCCATGCTGACGCCCATGACCTTTCGCAAGACCGCGTACAACGGGGTTATGTTCAACTACGCGGCCGACCGCCTGACGGCCACTGTGCTGATGTCGCGGATCAACCTACCGCTGTTCCGCACGGACCCCTTTCCCGTGACAGAGGACAATTTCACCAACCTCATTGGCGGGCGCGTGGTCTTGGACTTAGGCGCTACGACGCGGATCGGCGGTACCTTTCTCAACGCGCACAACGGCCGGACGGCTTCCGACCGCTTTGAGGGCCACCCGCTCAAGGGCAAGCTGACGAGCGGCCAGCTAGACGGACGCATCGACCGCATCGTGGTTCGGCTGACCGACGACTCGCCCGAAGACGAGGGCGGCGGGGCCGTGCTTTTTGGCAGCGACATTGAGATTGAGACGCGGATTGGCGACCGCGACACCCTGCTGATTGGCAGCGAGATTGGCTTTGCGCCGCGCATCGTCGGTGGAATCGAGCGGGGCGGTTTTCTGACGGCCGAGGGCCGGGGCGAGGCGAGCCAGATTTTGCTCGAATACGTATTCTCCGACGAAGACCCGGCGATTATGGATCTAGAATCCGTAGTGCCGAGCGCGGATCTGGTCAACCAAATCAGCCGGGTGCGCTTCCGCTTGGTGTTGGGCAACGACTACAAGGTAGAGGTCACGTCCAACCGCCAGACCGACAACAGTCCCAGCGGCGAGCAGCCGCAGTTTCGCACGGTCGCCCGGGCCGAGGGCAACGTCTGGGACAACTCCAACCAGCGGACGGTGGTCTTTGACTACGGACTGCCGACGGCGACGCAGGTGGCCGGGCTGACGCTTCAGGCCGACGATTGGGTTGGCTTCCGCGTGTACGGCGAATTCAACGTCAACCACCAGTTCACTCAGTACCCGACGCGGACGCGGGATACGCACAAGGCGTCCTCGGGCATTGGCGGGGATCGCGCGGCCCTAGGCTGGATGGTCAATGTCTCGCGCCGCTTTGCGCCGTTTTACTTTTTTGGCGAAGCATTTGGCCTAGACGCCGAATACGACACGAGCCCGCGCTTTGTCGATAGCAGCGGTCGGGTGGATTGGTCCAACGACGACGAAGCGCGGGCGCGGCACGTGTACGACTTTGTCGATGACAACGACGACAACGACCGCATCAACGACCAAAAGCGCCGTTTTGACGACGGCCGCACCAGTGAGCAGCGCCGGGGCCTCGCGCGCACCTTTGAGGGCTTTGCCGACGACGCGGTCTTCCCCGGCCTCGACGAGAACAACGACTTCATTTCCGATTTCAATCAAAACGATCTGCGCGAGCGTCCCAATTTCTTGCCCGATTACGAAGAGCCTTTTCTCCGCTACAATGTCGATCGGCCCGAGTATCTCTTCGCCCTCGATTTGAACAACAATGGCTGGGGCGACCGCTTTGAAAACGACGACGAGCCCGACTACCCCTACAAGCGCGACCGGCGCGGATACAACGCCTATCTCAGCGCGGAACTCCGACCCGAGCTCAAGCTGACGACTGGACAGGTGTGGGAGCGCAAGCCAACGACGGGTGCGCGCAACCGCACGTACTATGCCCTGTTGGCTTACGAACAGAGCTTTGCCGGATTGGGCACGCTGACGGCGTATAATTCGCTCAAGTGGGCCGCCGATGAGATCGCCGAAGACTTGGTGCAGTGGATTCAACTGCGCCCCGTGCTCGGTCGCCCGAGCAATTCCCCCGGCGGCATGACCGCCATCCGCGATCCGCTGGGCATGGGCGACGTCTTGGTCAACAAGCTGTGGATAGGCGCTGAACGCCGCGGTCGCGATGGCCTCCAGAGCGAAAGCAAGCTGCTGTATGAATTCATACAACAGCGGCAAGAAGATGCCGTTGACCGCGATGGCCGTTCCTTGCAACGCAATGCGCGGCGCTTGGGGCTGATCAACAAGGCCGAGTACCCACTGCATCTGGGCCGCATAACCGCGCAGCCGCGCTTCAAGCACGAGTTGTTCATGGACGACACCCCGTTCAATATTGAGCGGCAGCTAGGCACTCCGACGGCTGAGCGGCGCGATTGGAGCGCGCTGGCCTCGGTATTGGTAAAGATCCCCTTTATGAAGCGCTCGGTTGTACAACTCGGCACGGAGTACTTGCACTTCCGCGACATGGTCGTAGAAGAGGCCACCGTCAACCCGGGCGACCCCACCGGGGATTACAACGAGACGTCCTTTGCCGTGCAATTGTCCAATGTGACCTCGTACTTGGGCTATAAGCTCATGTCCCAAGTGGGGCTGCGCATTGACAAGCGGCGGATAGAGCTCGCGGAGGAGAAGGCTCGCACCGAAACCAGTGGATTGACTTTTGTCACAGTACAAGCAGGACTTAGTGAGTAGAACGAAGCACGCAGTATATTGGCTGTGGCTCCTCGTTTGTTGGAGCTGCAGCACCCCCACCGAGGACTTGGTGGTGGCCCGAGTCGGCGAGGTGGAAATCGACGCCCCCCAATTGCTGGAGTTTGAAGAAAGGCTACACCCCGATCTGCGGAGTAAAAAGACGGGTGCGGACGCCTATTTCGACTACCTGCAGACCATAATCGACAAGGAGCTCATGGTCCTGGAGGCCAAGAAGCGGGGTCTCGACCAGCGCGCCGACTTCCGCCGCAAGGTGGACAAACTGCATAGCGACCGCGTCTTGCGCCGCTTTTTGCAGCTAGAGGTGTACGACAAGATCGTCCACACGCAAGAGGAGATGCTGGCCCACCAGCGAGAGACGGGACGCGACCGCGCCGTGCAAGTGCGGCGCATCGTAGTCGCTACAATAGAAGAGGCGCGAGCAATCAAGGCGGCCTTGGAAGGCGGCGACGATTTCGACACATGGGCTAGCCATAACCTGCTCGATGAGACCCAGCTAGAGGGGGGCCGCTACCTGATCAAGGACGAGCTGTACCCACGCATCTTGCAGGAGAAGGTCTTTCCGCTGGCACTGGGCCAGTTCTCGGAGCCAGTGCTCTTCAACGATCAGTTCGGCGTGTACGAGATAACAGCCGAAGTGCCGGTCAAGCTCTCGGTCGTGCAGTCGGTCATCGAGGCCGAACTGCTCAAGGAGAAGCTGCCGCCGGCCGTGCAGGCGCTGTCGGCCCGCTTGCGGCAGGAACTCGACTTTGTGGTTCACGACCAAGCCTTGGAGAGCGTGCGTGGCCGCATTGGGCAGGGTGCTAAGGCGTTTTCTGCAGAGGAGCGCGAGCAGCCGATCTACGAGCACGAGAGCGGCATATTTACCATCGGCGATCTGCTCGATTTCGCCCGCGAGCTAGGCGTTGGCTTCCCAGAGGACGCGCCAGAGCGGTTCGACTGGTTCGTCCGAGACATCGTCGAACCGCGCGCGCTGCTCTTGGCTGGCGCGTACACGGCGGGCGTTGACCGCGAAGAAGCAATGGTCGCTTGGTTCCAAGAGCGGCAGCTATCGAACTTGCTGGTGGCCATGCGCCGAGACGTGGTCGATGGCGTCTTCGCCAGCCGCGAAGAAGCCCAAGCGTTCTACGACCGCCACTCCAACCTTTTCCGCCCCCTCGAATCAATCGGCGTGCAGGAAATTTTGGTTCGCACTGAAGAGGAGGCACTGGCGCTACGCGAGGAAGTGGAACGCGGCGGCGACTTGGGCGCGCTGGCCGCCGAGCACACCCTGCGCCGGCGCGGCAGAGCCAACCAGGGTGAGTTCCACCTACATCCTTGGGAAAAGCAGCAGTTCGTCCCACTCTTTGAGGCAGCACAAGGGCAAAAAATCGGCGCACTCATCGGTCCGATCGCCTTGGAGGTCGCGGCCGCTGAGGTGCTAAGCTCCGAGCCGATCAGCGGCCCGTACTACGCCATTTTTCGCTTGCTCGATTCGACGATCAACGCCGCACCGAGGCCCTTCGCGCAGGCCGAGCGCCGCGCTCGGGCACTGGTGCGCCGCCAAAAACAAGAGCGGCTCTTCGGGCAATTCATCATCCAATTGCGCCACGAATACGCGGCGCAAATCGAGGTCTTCCGCGAACAGGTAGAGGCCCTCGTCCGCAGCACATGAGGAGGCTAAAAGTGGTAAGAGTCGAAGGGAATATACCTTTTGTCGAGCCGCCCCAATGGGCCGTTCTCGAGCGCAGCCTAATCGACCTGATGGACGCCTCCGTCCATCCGCTCATGGAGCGCTACGTGCGCCCGGACGGCTCGGTGCTGTGGCCACCCACAGAGGACTTCAGCAGCATCGATGGCCTCGACGACGCGTATGAGAGCTTCCACAACTGGCCGCTCTTTTACTTGATGGGCGGCGGCGAGCACATGCTCGAATATTCCCACCGCACTTGGGAGGGCATCACCCGACAGTTCACCCGCTACGATACCGGCCACGGCCACCCCATGGTCGTCAAAGAATACGAGCAAGGGTACGACTGGATGCACCAAGGCGAGGGGTACTTGTTTTTCTATTTGCTATGCCTCGCTGATCCAACCGAAAAGAACGTCGAGCGTGCCAAGCGCTATGCGGGGTTCTATCTCAACGAAGACCCCGAGGCCCCCAATTACGACGCGGAGAAAAAGCTCATCCGCTGCGCCCACAACGGCAGTATGGGACCAGCGCACCGCAATTTTGAAAAGCACTACACGGTCTATCGCTACGCCCAATGGAAACCCTGGCCCCTCCCCTTTCACGACATTCCCGGCATTGAGACAGTCGAGGATTTGCAGAAGCCGGGCATGGAAGAGAAGATGGGCCAAACTCTCGTCGAGCGCATGAGTCGCGGCGATGTGGCCTGCAACCTCGCCGCTACCAGCATGGTGACCAACGCCTATCTGTGCAGCGGCGACGACAAGTACCGAGCTTGGGTCGAGGAATACACCAACGCTTGGATCGAGCGCACCCGGCAAAACAACGGCATCTTGCCCGACAACGTCGGCCTGTCGGGGCAGATCGGCGAATACATCGACGGCAAATGGTACGGCGGGTACTACGGCTGGACGTGGCCGCACGGCTGGCACCACCTGAGCGACGCCTGCATTGCGGCCGCGGAAAACGCGGCTTTACTCTCCGGCGACTTGCGCTACATGGACTTTCCGCGCTCGCAAATCGACGTGCTGATGCAGCAGGGAGAAATGAGGGGACAAACGCTGTACGCGCCGCACTTCTACCACGACAAAGGCTGGGACGGGTACAGCCCCATGCAGGCCCATCCCACGACCCACCTCTGGTGCATGAGCATGCAGCAAGAGGACATGGCGCGGCTCAAACAGCAGCGCAACCACGACAGCGACAATTGGCGGCAGGTAAGCTCGCACTTTTCCAAACACGGCGGCGGCCACGAAGCCGCTTGGACCGCGTATCTCGAAGGCGAATACCCGGAGTACCCGGTAGAAATCCTGCGGCACAACCACGCGCAAGTATATCAGCGCTTGGCCTTCATGCGCGACGACCAGCAAGATCCTTCCACTTACGGCGACTGGTATCTGCAAGTGCGCAATCCCATCACCGTCGAGGGCTTGGTGCAACTGACGATGGGTGCTCCGCTTTTCATGTACAACGGCGGCCTGCTCATGGCCCGCCTGCGCTACTTCGACCCGAAACGCCGCCGACCGGGCTTGCCGCTAGACGTGGCCGCCTTGGTGGAATCGCTGGCAGACGAGCGGGCCGTCCTGCACTTAGTCAACCTACACCCGACAGAAGAGCGCGAGGTCTTGCTGCAGGCTGGCGCTTTTGGCGAGCACAGCTTCACTCGCGTTGCCTATCAGCAGCGCCGGTCCATCTCGGCTGAAGAAGCCGGGGCGGGACACTCGCACGCCGTCCAATATCAGCAGAACGTTCAGGGGCAGCTAGAGGACCATACGATAGAAGTGGAAGGCCGACACTTTACCGTATGTCTTCAGCCTGGATCGGCGATTCGGCTCGACTTGGGGATGGAGCGCTTCGTCAATAAGCCCTCGTACGCTCTGCCGTGGAATTAGGAGGCTACATGCAAAACCGCATCAAAGACCAATTCGCCGCGGGCAAGCCCGCTTTTGGTGCCCAACTCCGCTTCGGCTCTCCGGCTATTGCCGAACTCTGCGGCCACTCCGGTTTCGACTTTCTCGTCATCGACTCGGAACACGCGCCGCAAACCCCCACCGGCATCCAGGCGCAATTGCAGGCCATCGGCAATACCCCGGCCACGCCCATCGTCCGCCTGCCGCGCGTCGACGAGGAGCAGATCCGCCTGTACCTCGACATGGGCGCGCTGGGCATCCTCGCTCCGTTCGTCAACACCGCTGCCCAAGCCGCAAAAGGCGCTCGCGCCTGCCGCTATCCTCCCGTTGGCATTCGCGGTTTCGGGCCGCATCGGGCGGCCCAGTACGGGTTGCGCACTGACGAGTACTTCGCGGAGATAAACGACTTAGTGATATTCATCGCGTTGATCGAGACGGCCGAGGCGGTCGCCAATATCGACGAAATCCTCGCTGTCGAGGGCGTCGATACGTTCGTCATCGGCCCGGTCGATCTGTCGATCTCGCTGGGGGTGCCCTTTGACTACGAGGGGTCTGTTTTCCAAGATGCCCAAGCCCAGCTAGCCGCAGCCGCTCGCCGCGCTGGCAAGCCCGCCGGTATCGGAATCTATCGCCCAGCTAGCGACCCGCAGTCAATCCAGCGCGCCATGGACGACGGCTTCTCGCTGATTCTCGCTGGCGGTGACGAGCCGTTTCTCGCGGCTGGCTGCCAACAGATGGCTCGCGTCCGCGCCGACTTGGGGTACTAGTCCATGCGACGGCTCGAAGTCCTCTTTCTGCCCCACCCGGTCGCTGCGATCGCTGCGCCTTGGACGACCGACGTCATTGAGGCCGTAAGTGCCCGACACAATCTCCGCATCTTCGACCACACCCAGCCGATCGCGCCTCAAATGGTGAGCATTGAAGCCATCGTCGATTTAGGGGGCAATATCAGCCCGGACCTGCTGGCCGCTGCGGCCGACGCTGGCGTCAAATTCCTCCAAGTCCAGACTACCGGCCTCGACCACGTCGATGTCGAGGGGATTCTCAGTACTGGGCTACTGCTCGCCCATTGCCCCGGCCAACTCAGCAGCGTGGCGTTGGCCCAGAGTGCGATGATGTTCATCCTCATGCACGCCCATCGCTACGGGGAGGCGCGACGGAACTTCGACGCTGGCAAGATGTACGTGCCTACGGGCGTCGAGTTGGAGGGTCTGACGCTTGGCCTGATCGGTTTTGGCGCGAGTGCCCAAGATTTGGCGCGCCGGGCCAAGCCCTTTGGCCTGCGAATCTTGGCCATCGACATCCGCCCGATTGAAGAGGAAATTCTCGCCGAGATCCAACCCGAATTTCTCGGTGGCCCCGAGGACGTCGACCGCGTGGTGGCCGAGAGCGACTACCTGTCGCTGCACCTGCACCTGACTCCGGAGACCCGGCACACCATTGACGCGCGGCGCATTGGCCTGATGAAGGAAACCGCCTGCTTGATCAACGTGGCGCGAGGGGCGCTCGTCGATGAGGACGCCCTGTACGAGGCTCTGGTGGAAGGCCGCTTGAGCGGGGCCGGTCTCGATGTGTTCGCTCAGGAGCCGCCCGACGCTACGGCCCCTGTTTTCCAATTGCCCAATGTGTTTGCCATGCCCCACACCGCTGGTTCGACCGACGGCACCTCGCGCAAGCGGGCGCGTTTGGCCGCGGACAACCTCGACCGCTACTCTCGGGGCGAGATGCTCGTGGGGCAGATCACGACTAGATTTATCTAAATTTTCGTCGCACCGAAAAGTATTCTTGACATGGTTGTACTGCTCTTTTTGATTGCGGAATAGGTGCTTTAAGGGAGCCCCCTAGTCCGCCAAAAGGGCCAAGCCCACCTCTCTCGGAATATCTCCTGCTGTGTACTCTTTTCTGCCTGATCTACGCGGACATCAGGCGCAACGAATGGAGATCACATGCAGCGATATTCTCGGATTCATCCTGCTGCAAACCCTATCCTCACCCGTTTTATCTCCGCCTCCACAGAAAACGGAGCGGCAGTAAGAAAAAACCGATTCATCGCCTGCCTCGTCACACTGAATTTTTTAGGGGGTATAGTCTGGGCTGCGGAAACGCCCGAGACGGTCTTGATCCGCCAGGTTTTAAGCACTGAAAGATCCGGCCATCGGCGGGGCAATGCAGACGTAGCCATCCAAGCCTATGCCGATCACGTCGTCGTCTATGAAGGGCATCATTCGGCGGACCCGCGAGGGTGGACCGTGCTCCGCGAAAACCGAGCGGCCTTGGCCCGAGCCTTGGCCGCTGATTTCGAACACCGGCGCTACGATCTCAACCGCACGGTGTTGTTTATTCTCGCCCGCAACGACAAAGCCATCGTCGCTACTCAGGACTCGGGTCTCGTCATTGATCAGCGAAGCGGTACTAGCCAGTCCCTCGACATGTATCGCCTGTGGACCTTTACCAAAGACGATGACCACTGGCTCGCTGTCAGCGTCTTCCAAAATATCGCAGATACCACGGCTATAGCACCTGCCCCCGAGGCAAGCGCGACGGAAATCGCGGCCATAGTGGAGCGGGAAGCCGAGGCTTGGCAAAGCAAAGACGCCGGTGCCATAGTGGCGGCCGTTGATGAGGACTTCGTCGCCTACGACGCCTATCACCTGATGGACCGAACTAAGTGGCGCATCGCATTCAGCGACGCCGAGGAATTTGAGGCTTGGCTGAAAAAGCGATTGACGTATGCGAACTATACCATCGACCGGCGCGTGATTCACACCAATCTAGGTGAAAACGGGTTGACAGCCTTGGCCTTGACCGAGGAGACGGTCTCTGTCTCCTATGAAAAAGGCTCGGCGATCCACAGCATGAAGCGATATGTATTTTGGGGATTGAGTCGCAGGTCAGGGGATTGGAAAGTTACCCAGTTGCTCGCGAACTTGCCGATTCCCCGGGGTATAGAAGAGTAGCACTAGGCACTGCGAAAGGAGTGTGTATGTCCCCGGCTGCGCTTCCGCCCAATCCCAACCTAGAGCAACTCAAGAAGCAAGCCAAAAGCCTGCTCAAGGGCCACCGATCTGCCGATCCCGCCAGCGCGCAGCGGCTCAGGCAAACCCTGTCGCATTTATCCGAACAGACGGACGACGAGATCTTTCAGACCAAGTTCTCCTTGAGAAACGCCCAACTGGTCATTGCCCGCGAATATGGCTTCGAGCGATGGGCCGATTTGAAGCGGCACGTTGAGTCTCGCCGTGCGACGGAGACCATGTATATATTTACCTGAATGGTTGACAGATTATCAGGAGGTATCTCGCAGTGAATGCACTTATTACAGGTGCCAGTTCTGGCATTGGCGAGACCATCGCGCGTCGGCTGGCGGCGGCTGGGCACCGAGTTGCGCTGATGGCGCGGCGTGTGGAGCGGGTGCAGGCTCTCGCCGTTGAGTTAGACGGCGCGGTAGCGGTGCCGGGCGATGTGGGAATTGTTGCGGATTGCGAAACTGCGGTGCGGGAGTCAGTGGAGGCGTTTGGGAGCCTCGACGCGTTGGTCAATGCGGCCGGCACTTGGGTGGAGGGGCCGCTTGCCGAGGTCAGCTACGAGGACCTACGCACCTTTGTCGATACGGATGTAAACGGCGCGTTGCAGATTACGCGCGCCGCCCTGCCGGTGCTGATGCAAAGCGGCGGACGGATAGTACATATCAACGGCTTGCAGGGGCTGATCCGCGCGCGGCAGCCGGTGCTCTATGCGGCGGTTGAGTCCGCGGTGCGCGGGCTGTGTGAGAGTTTGCGCTGGGAGGTAGCGGAGCAGGGAATCCACGTCGGCTTAATCACCCTAGGCGCGGTGGCTAGCCCCGATCCGGTGCCGTTGTACGAGGGCGACCGGCGTTGTCGCTTGAGCCGCGATGAAGTTGCCGACGCTGTGTGCTTTGTGCTGGCGCAGCCGCGCGGGGTCAATGTCGATGAACTGGTGCTGACGCCGCTGGGGCAGCAGTGGTGATCAAGCCGCGACGGGCGTCGGCAATTCCGGCACGTATTCGTAGCCTGGCTCGGCTTTTTGCCGTTCGAGGATGGAGGCGATCTCTGTCCACGCCTCGTACAGCCCTCGCGGACAGTGTGGCAGGTCGCTTTTGATGGCCGCGTGTAGCTTGCCGAGCCGGTAGCACGGCACGCCAGCGTACATGTGGTGTTCGATGTGGTAGTTCATGTGCCAGTAGAGGAAGCGGAAGAACGGATTCAAGATGACCGTGCGGGTGCAGAGCCGAAAGTCCGGCACGTCGTCCTGCAAGCCGATGTGCTGGGTGTTGTTGCACAAAAACAGCAACCAGCCGCCGTAGAACGGGGCCAGCGT
This sequence comes from Gemmatimonadota bacterium, assembly GCA_009841115.1. Taxonomy (GTDB): domain Bacteria; phylum Latescibacterota; class UBA2968; order UBA8231; family UBA8231. The sequence goes on from VXML01000058.1 coordinate 242,462, forward strand.
AATGAGCACTGGCACCAGCCATAGGCCGAAGTACAAGGATACTACCACGATTAGGCCGTGCCCCACCAGCAAGAAGCGATCCCAGCGGATGAGCCGTCGCCGCTTGTCTGGGTCCGATTCGGGGAAGAGCGCCAGCTCCCATTCGCCCTCTAATTTGCCGCGCGCCCGCCGCCAAGTCGTCTGGTAGCGGCCGTACAAGCCCCACGGATTTACAATGGCACTCTTGAGAAAATCCACCAATCGTAATCGGGTCGGCAGAACTACTTCGAGATCGTCGGGCGGGTGCAGGGTGTATTTGTGGTGCTCGGCGTGACTGGTCCAAAAGTGGATGTGGTTATACCCGCCGAGAAAGCTGAACAGGCGCAGGAAAAAGTAGTTGAGGAACTTGCTTTTGAAGACTGTGGAGTGACACAATTCGTGGAAGCCGTTGAGCAAAAAGGCGTAGAACGTGCCGTGAAAGAAGAGGATCAGCAGCAACCACGGCAGGGCCAAGTGCTCGGCCGCGTACCAAGCCCCCGCGCCCGTCGCCGCCAGCAGACCCAGATGCGCCAGCGTTTGCAGTAGCCCCCAAAAGTCGCTGCGCTGATTGAGCGCAGCGAGCGTCTCGCGCGGCAAGGGACACCGATACCAGTTTATTTTGCGCTGGTTTTTTGTCATTTCCATGGTATCTCCTCCTCTAAAAAAGCTAACCTTACTGTCGCAATTTTACGCTAGCTGGGCAAGTTATAATCACTGACTTACAAGTGTCCTTTCCTTATGTCCTCGACGATGCGGACCAATACCTCGACCGCGGCGCAGATGAAGCGCTCTCCCTTTTCCGCGGACCCATAGGTGGGGTCGCCGTAGGTGCCTTGATCGGTCGATTGATGGATCCAGCGGTAGCGGGCGACTTGGCCGGCGCGCTCGGACTGCGGCGGGTGGCCGTCCTTTTGCAGGCGATCTGCTTTGACCCACTCGGGATGCAGGGCCATCATCACCGAGGTTTCCATCTCGCCCGCGTGCCCCCAACCGTGGGGCCCTGCCTCCCTGATCTTGCCCAGCTCGTCGTAGGCAAACCAAGAAGTACCATAGATTCTCGCGTCGGGGCACTTCTCCATCAGGCGCTGGAGGGAGACGTTCATATTAGGGACATTGCCGCCGTGGCCGTTGACGATGAGGATTTTGTCGAAGTCGGCGTGGACCATGCTGCTGACGGTATCGACGATCATGTTGATGTGGGTCTCTGATTGGGCGGTTATCGTGCCCTTAAACCGCAGATGGTGCGGGGAATAGCCCAGCCATTGCGCGGGGAGACAGAGGACCTGATCGGGAATTTCCGCGTCGAGGCGATCGACGATAGCGGCGACCTCGGCCGTGTCCGTTATAAAGGGCAGGTGCGGCCCGTGCTGCTCAAACGCCGCGATGGGATATACTACTACCGTGTCGTCTCTGGACACCTGTTCCAAGTCGGGCCAAGTGAGTTCAGCTAGTTTCACGATTAGCTCCCCCAGCGGTCTGGATTGATTCCCGGCGCGTCGCGCTGCATGCCTTGGGGTTTGTGGACCTGCTTCCACTCCTTGCCGGTTGTGTTGCGGCTTTGGAGAAAAGGTTTGGCCACGGCCGGCGCGTTTTCCACCCATTCCGGGTCCCAATCGTCCATCGGCTGAACCGGCCCCGCCCAAGCTGGTCGGTAGCCGAACTGGATCAGTTCCCGAGGGGCCAAATCCTTGTTGGGATGGGTGCCGTGGAAGAGGAGGGCGGGTATCATGACGACTGAACCGGCCTTGGCACAGAGGGTGATTTCCTGCGGGTGCGAGACATAGCGCACGTACGGGTTGGCTTGGGCGTGGAACGAGAGATGGGAGCGCGGGATGAGCCGGAAGGGCGCGCGCTCGGGCGGCAGGTCGTCGAGGTAGTAGAGCACCCGTAGAAGGCGCGGCGAAGAGCCTTCGAAGCCAAAGATCGACGAGCCGAATGGCTGGCCGTCGGTGTGCATTGAAATGCCCGGCGAGCCGGAGAGGGTGCGGGTGAAAAGCCCGTGCGTGAAGACGATGTCCGGCCCCATCAGCGCTTTGAGGAATTCCGCGATTGGCGGATAGCCGATCAGTTCGGCTACCAACCGGCTCGTGCACTGGGGCTCGTGGTGGACGGTTTGGGCCTTGCTGTAGTCCTTGTGCGTCATCGGCAGGTCTTTTAGCTCGGCCTTCAGCGCTGCAATGTGCTCGGCGTCGAGTACATCTGGCATGAGCACGTAACCCTCCATTTCGAGATGGCGGATCTGCTCGCTCAGAGAGAAAGCGGCAAAATCGGTCTCATCGACCGTCATAAAGCCGATTTCTTCTTTAGGATCAATTTTTACGGTGGTGGTCTCCATGCTGTCCTCCTTTGCTAGGCGCTACTCGCTACGACGACTGGCGGGCGGCTATGAGGGTGCGCCCCTACTTGCGCGACTCTCGCCACTTGTCAAGGGAAAAGTCGTCTGAATCGTACAGCGCAAAAATTTTCGCTTCTTTGTCCCGCACTTCTGCGGCTAATTCTAACACTTCCTCGGCGTGTTCCAGCGGGATGCGCACGCAGCCGTCGCCGTCGCCGAAGATCAGGTCTCCCGGCCGAATCCGCACCGACCCTACGGTAATTGGCGCGTTGACTCGCGTCGCGTTGAATACGCCGTGCCCTGGCACCGTCCCCCAAGCGAAGATCGGCAGCCCGACTCGGCGGATCCCCTCTAAGTCGCGCACTGTTCCATCGACAACGGCCCCCACAGTGCCTAGCCGCTGGTGCAGCCGCGCCATGCCGTCGCCAAAACTGGCCCCGCGCCCGGGACGCGAATCTACGTCCTTCATCACCGCGAATACGGGTCCCTCCGTGGCGTCGATTGCTTCGTAATACCCTTCCCAAGGGACTGCTACGGAGTCCGGGTCGTTGGTCGTTACTTCTGCGGTCACTGCATAGCCGATGACCGGACCCAATTCCGGCAGCAGGTAGCGGATCCGATGGTCGGTGTACTCTTCGTTGGGTAGGCCGCACTTTAACACGATGGCGTTGAATATCGTCGGCGAGTCGAATTCCTTAAAGGCTGCTAGTACTTCGGGTTTGACCATAGAAAATTTGCTCCTTTTTGCGATTGCGCGATTAGTCACCGATTCCAAACAATTAGCTGACTCAACGCGTTGATCCTAGTGAATAGAGCGCATTCGCACGGCGGTTGTCAATCCGCACTGCATGGGCAGCGCGCATTGTCTTCTGCTCAAGACTGGATTGACGCCCGCGCAAGACCTATACTTTGCGCTGCCCCTGACGACCGCTCACCAAACCGGAGGATTCCATGACTGTCGCGCCCGATTATACGTCAAAGGTCCCTTACTACACCTTCCCCGACACCTTAGCCGAACAGGAAGAGGCGCTGGCTACCAACCCGCTGCTACAGCGTCTGCTCGAAGCGCGCCGCTCGTACGCCGGCGACCCTCACCGCCCCATCTACCACTACATCAACCCCGAAGCCAATCTCAACGACCCCAACGGACTATGCTTCTGGCAGGGCCGCTACCATCTCTTCTACCAAGCCTATCCACCGGAGGACACTCGCCAGCACTGGGGCCACGCCATAAGCGACGACCTCGTCCACTGGCGCGACTTGCCGTACTGCATCTATCCGAACCCAGAACGCTGCTGCTTTTCGGGAGCTGCGCTAGTCGAGGAAGATCGCGTCATTGCCATGTACCACGGCACCGAGGTCGGCAACATGGTCGCCACTTCTTCGGACCCGCTGTTGCTTAACTGGGAAAAGGTCGCCAACAAGGCTGTGATCCCCATCCGCGCCGACGCGCCCTACCGAGTCTTCGACCCCTGCATCTGGAAGCAGGGCGACGCGTACTACTCGCTGTCCGCGGGCACCAAGCCCGAAGGCCCGGCCGGCAAGCCCGTGCGCGCCAACTTCCTCTTCAGGTCGAGCGATCTCGAACACTGGGAGTACCTCCACCCCTTCGTGGAGGACGACGGGTACACGCTAGTCGGCGACGACGGAGCCTGCCCCTATTTCTGGCCGATTGGCGACCGCCACATCCTCCTCTTCTTCAGCCATAGAAGCGGCGGCCAGTACCTGCTCGGCGACTACGACACCGAGCGCGACAAGTTCGTCGTGACTTACGGGGCCAAATTCAACTTCGGCGCGGCCGCGCCCTCGGGCGTCCACGCCCCTTCGGCGACCCCCGACGGCCAAGGCGGCGTCTTGGTCATTTTCAACATGAATCCCGGCAAACCGACCAAGCACTGGAACCAGATTATGACCTTGCCACGCCGACTGACCGTGATCGGCGACGACTTGGCCATGGAGCCGGCCGGCGACCTCGAGTCGCTCCGGCGGGATCATCAGCACATTGGCAAAACTATCCTCGCCGCCAACGAAGAACTCGTCCTCGATACAGTCCAAGGCAACGCCATGGAAATCGTCGCCGAAATCGATCCGCAAGACGCGCCCATGATCGAACTCAATGTCTTGCGCGCTCCTGGCAAGGAGGAGTACACACGCATTGCCTTTTTCAAAAATCGGGGCTTCAGAGACCGCGTCTTTGGCAGCGACCACCACCAGAGCCTGATCTCGCTCGACACCTCGTATTCTTCTGTCGCGCCCGACGTGCTCTCCCGCTCCCCAGAGACCGCCCCGGTCATCCTCACCCCGGGTGAGACGCTCAAGCTGCGGGTTTTCGTCGATAAGAGCGTCGTCGAAGTCTTTGCCAACGGCCAGCAATGCGTGGCCGCGCGCGTCTATCCCGACCGCGCTGACAGTGTCGGAGTCTCGCTGCGCGCGCAGGGCCAGAGCGCCGAACTGCTCTCGCTCGACGCCTATCAGATGCAGGACATCTACGCGGAATAGAAAGGAGCACGCCATGACCGAGGAAGAAAAATTCGTCTTCGACTTAGAGGGCTATCTAGTCATCAAAGACGTCCTCAGCCAGCAGGAGCTGGACGATCTCAACGCGCTGATGGACCGGTACATCGACGGCTGGGACAACCACCCCCGCAACGACCTAAACAAGGTCAGTAGCTGGGGCCAAGCCACCAAAAACCTGATCGACCACCCCAAAATCCTGCCCTACTTGGTCGAACTCATCGGCCCCAAGGTCCGCATCGACCACGACTACGCCATCATCATGGATCGCGGCGACACCCGTGGCGGTCTCCACGGCGGCCCGAGCCAAGATACCGACCACTGGTTCAGTTACCGCGACGGCCAGATGCGCAACGGCCTGAGCGTGGTGACCTTTTTTCTCGCCGATGCCAATGAGGGCGACGGCGGTTTCGCCTGTGTGCCGGGCAGCCACAAGACCAACTACCCCCGCAATCTGCCCCAAGATGTCAGGCACTTTGAGCGCGACGCGCATTACGTGGTCCAACCGACGGCTAAAGCCGGGGATGCGCTGTTCTTTACCGAGGCTCTCATCCACGGCACCATGCCGTGGCGCGCCGAGCACCAACGCCGCACGTTGCTCTACAAGTACAGTCCCGGGTACTCGACGTGGGCCAAGGAGTTTTACAACCTCGAAGAGTACGGCGAGCTGACCGAACGCCAAAAGCGCATCATGGCTACCCCCTCGATATACGAACATCCCGAGATCGTTTAGAAAAACAGTGATTAGTGATCGGTGGCCAGTGATCAGCCCCAACTTCCCCCGACCCGGCGGTGTGGGGACTAACCACTGGCCACTGACCACTGGCCACTAATCACTTTTAGACCAATAAGGAGCATACTATGTCCGCATACTTGCTAAGCGGAAAGAAAGCCTTCGTCACCGGCGGCAAGCGCCGCATTGGCCGCGGCATTGCCCTGTCTTTAGCCGAGGCTGGCTGCGACGTGGGGATCAACGACCTGCACAAGGACGACGATGCCGGCAAAACCCTAGGCCTGATCCGCGCCATGGGCCGCGAGGCCGAGTTTTTTCAAGGCGACATTTCTGCTAGTGCTCAAGTCGAGGCGATGTTCGCGGCCTTTCTCGAACGGTTTGGCCGCATTGATATCTTGGTCAACAACCCCTACGGCGGCACGGGCGAGCACTTCCTCGAACTCAGCGAGGAGAATTGGGACCAAAATCTCGACGTGGGCCTCAAGGGATTTTTCCTGTGCTCGCAGCAAGCGGCGCGCGCCATGGTAGCGCAGGGCGACGGAGGGGCCATCGTCAGCACCTCCTCGGTGCACGGGCGTCGGGCGTGGAAGAACGACACGGCCTACGGGGCTGCCAAAGCCGGCGTGTTGCGCCTGACCGAAAGCATGGCCGTTGACTTGGGCGAACACGGCATCCGCTGCAACGCCATCATGCCCGGATACATGGACACCGATCACGTCTTCAACGAACCGCCTCCGGCGTTGGGCGTTATCGACGAGCGGCTCCACAACATAGTCCCCCTGCGTCGTCCGGGAACTCCCGAAGACATTGGCCGGGCCGTGGTCTTCCTCTGCTCGCCGGCCGCCGGCTGCATTACCGGGGTGTCTTTGCCGGTGGATGGGGGGCTTTTGGCCGCCTCAGCCGCTGAGTAGGGTAATCGACGGAATTCGTCGGCCCACACATGCCCAAATCGCTTTTCAGCATTAGGGGATTGCTAACCGGCATAGTCCTTTCTCTAGCGGTGGGTCTGCTCGCGCCGTACGGGGTCGTGTTCAATTACTACTGGGTCGGCTTCAATCCTTCTTCGCCGGGTGCGCTCTTTCTCTTTTTTGTCCTGACCTTTGCCGTCAATGGATTCGTGGCTCTGCTCGGCCGCCATTTCGCCCTGTCCAAAGCCGATCTGGTCCTGATTTACTGCATGTTGATGATGGCGGTCACGGTGCCGACTTGGGGCCTTATGTTCTTCCTCATTGGCACCATTGTCTATCCCTTCTACTACGCCACCCCGGAAAACAACTACGCCGAGCTGTTCTACGACTTTATCCCTTCGTGGATCGCGCCGCAGGACTTCGAGGCCATCAAGAATTACTACGAGGGCCTACCGAAGGGTGAGTCCATCCCGTGGGGCGTCTGGGTGGAGCCGATGGCCTACTGGCTGGCGTTGATCGTGGCCATGAGCTTCATGCTGATCTGCATGAGCGCCATTCTCCACCGCCAGTGGTCGGAGCACGAGCGGCTGACCTACCCCATGGTCCAGTTACCGCAGAATATGATTGAGAAGGACGCCCAGATGCGCGTGGCTCCTTTCTTTAAGGATAAGCGGATGTGGCTGGGGTTTGCCGTGCCCTGTATCCTGCTCAGTCTCAACGCCCTCAATCACTACTTCCCCATTGTGCCCGAATACAACCCTAGAGGCCGGTTTTCCTTTTTAAACCATACCTTGCATCTGCCGGTTGCACTCAACTTGGCTTGGGTCGGCTTCTTCTACTTGGTCAATCTCGAGATCACGTTCAGCATCTGGTTCTTCTACGTGTTCTCCAAGGTGGAGGAAGGGGTCTTCAAGACGCTCGGCATCGCCAGCACCGAGCGCCTGAGCGCGTACGAGTACTCGCAGCCGGCTGACCTGACCCATCAAGCCACAGGCGCGGTCATTGTGTTGGTGCTTTTTGGCCTGTGGACCGCCCGCCCTCATCTCAAAGAGGTCTGGCGCAAGCTCTGGGACCCGCGCGGTGGCGTCGATGACAGCGAGGAGGTACTCCGCTATCGCACGGCCTTGCTCGGCTTTTTGGGCAGCCTGCTCTTCGTCGCCGTTTGGCTCTGGCGCTCGGGAGTGCCGATTGCGGTGCTTCCGGTCCTGCTCGTCGTCAGCTTGCTGTTCTTCATCTTGGTCGCGCGCGTGGTGGCCACCGGCGGCGTGGCCACCGCCCGCAGCCCCATTGTCCCGGCGTACTTCATCATTTCGGGTTTGGGCACTTCGGTCCTCGGGGCCAAGGGCTTGGTCGCCCTCAACTTCACCTTTATCTGGCAGGGCGAATCGCGCACCTCGCCGATGGTCGCCTGCGCCAATGGCCTCAAACTCGCCGAGTTGATCCCCGGCCCCAAGACGCGGCTGTTTTGGGGCCTGATGCTGGCGCTGGTGTGCAGCCTTTTGGCCGCGGCCTACATGACCTTGAAGCTGGCCTACACCCATGGAGCGATTAATCTGTCGCTGATCAATTGGGCCGGTGCCCACGGCTGGCCCTATATCGGCCCGACCATTCTCAACATGCCCGAAGCCGACATGCGCGGCTGGCTCTTCAAGGGGATCGGCGCGGCCGTGGAGGGCTTTCTAATGTGGGCACAGCACCGGTGGTTTTGGTGGCCCTTTCACCCGATCGGCTTTGCTATTGCCGTGGGCTGGCTGACGAGTCAGATATGGTTCTCGGCGATGATTGCTTGGCTGTTGAAGCTGATCATCCTGCGCTTTGGCGGCGTGCGCCTGTTTCAGAACGCCAAGCCGTTCTTCTTGGGATTGATTTTGGGCGAGGTTTCCGTCTCGGGGATATGGGGCGCGATCTATGCGCTGACTGCGGAAAAGGGGCGCGTGCTGACGCATATGTAGCGAATTGGCTTACCGTACGGGCACCTAGGTATTAGATGCTTCGCTCAGTATGACCGGTCGGTCATGCGAGACCCGAACTCGCGTTAGATTAACTGTTGCAAGATGCGACAATGTTGCAAATCAGTCCATCTCGCCAGATTTTCCAATAAACCATTCCACAACTCCCATAATTTCAAATAGTTGGCTTCTTCCTCCGCCCCTTCAGCGCCATTTGACCGTTGCATTATGTGTCAACGTGGAATTTCTCCACCTCCACCTCTCTATCATATAACATCCTTTATATAAAGAACTTATCTGTTTGTCGACGACTCGGCACAGATTGTGCTAAGATTAAAAAATCTTAGGGCTGTCTTTTAGGCTCATCGTAGAGTACGTGGCGCACCTTAATTTCAAACTCAACCACTACTAGCAAAATTTAAGATCGCTCCCGAGGAACCTGTGAATCTGAGATTTCCCGAAGAGATTATTCTGCTTCTCTATAACGAAGATCGAGGCGATTTCACGCACAGTCTTGCGCCGCATTCATTGCACACCGTCCTCGCCGGTGCCGTGTTGATGGATTTGGCCTTGGAAAATCGCATCGATACGGATCCAGGGCATCTCATTTTGGTTGATGCCACGCCTCTTGCAGACGATCTGCTCGATCCCACCCTAGCTGACATCGCACAGGATACAGGCGCACGCGACCTAGGGTATTGGGTCGCACAGACGGCCAAGCAGGGCGACGAAATCCGCGACAAGGCACTTGCGCGGTTGGTCAACCGGGGCATCCTCGAAGCTGAGTCCGAAGGGATTTTCTCCCTTTCGCGCTTGGTGTCCCGCTCCCGCCGCTATCCAACCATTGATGGGCAACGAGTAGAAGAAGTTCGGTTGCGCATTATGCGCGCATTGTTCACCGATGAAATTCCGGACCCGCGCGACATCGTCATTATCTGTCTGGCGGATGCCTCTGGCGTTTTCAAGAATATTCTGTCCCAGTCGGAATTGTCTGAAGTACAAGACCGGATCGAATTGATTGACAAAATGGACCTGATCGGGCAATCGGTTATCAGGGCGATCCGCGAGTATGAGCCTCCTGCCCCTGCCTCTGCCCCGCGCAAGGAGATACCTCAGGCACCGGGGTTGCCGCTTATTGGCAACGCCATCGGCATGAAGCGCGATTTGGGCTCGCTCCTCGTCAAACAATACCGAAACCTAGGGCCAATTTTTCGCATCAAGGCATTCAATCGCCGCTTCGTCGTCCTCGTAGGTGCCGAGGCGAATGCCTTTGTAAAGCGAGGGGGTAAGTACCTGCGCACGCTTGAAACTTGGATAGATTACAATAAAGCTGGGGGAGTGGGACGTAGCATAATCAGCATGGATGGTCCCGACCATATTCGCCTGCGCAAAGAACTGACGAATATGTACACACACCACCTCATTGAAGGCCGTGTGGGAGACGCTGTCCACGTTCTGCAACAAGATATCGCCGGATGGCCACAGGACAAGCCGCTGCCGGGCTTATACACCTGGCAGCGCATCGTCTTAGATCAGATCGGTGTACTGGCTCTCAGCATGCCTGTACACGACTACTTAGACGACATTATGATTTATTTTCAAAGCAAGATGAAAACCTATGTCATGCGGCAGCAACCCAGGCTGATGTTATATCGACCACACGTCCGCCGTGCCTTCAAGCGGATGGAAGAACTGACTCAGCGCATTCTGGCAGATCACGAACCAGAAAAACGCCGCAACAAGCCACCGGATGCCATTGACCATTTGCTGGAACTGCACCGCAGGGATCCGCAATTTCTTCCCGAGACCGATTTAGACATGCTGGGACCGCTCTCGGCCGGTCTCGATACCGTGGCAAATATCTGTGCCTTCATGTTCTACGAATTATTGAAGCGACCCGATCTGCGCGAGCAGGTAATTGCTGAAGCAGACGCCCTCTTTGATCAGGGTATGCCTACCGTGAGCGATCTGCGTAAACTCGACGTCATCCACCGCACTGCAATGGAAATAATACGCCTCTATCCCCTTGCTCCGGTAATGTCATTGCGCACAGTAGCCAACTCATTTGAATTTGAGGGCTATAAGGTCCCCGCTGGCGAGACCCTTCTTATTGGATTCACAGTACCGCACCGGATGCCGGAATATTTCCCCAAGCCGGAGCGCTTCGATATAGACCGCTACACCGCAGAACGCGCTGAGCACCGCCAGCACGGGGTCTATGTCCCTTTCGGCTTAGGAGCGCATCGGTGCCCAGGCAACAGGCTCGCCGAGGTGCTCATTGTGCTCAACATGGCGACCGTCCTCCGCGAAGCCGAATTGGTTCTCCATCCACCTGATTGCGAATTGAAGATCAAACAGAGCTATGCCCTCCTACCCAACTACAAGTTCCGCCTAGTGCGTCGGCACCGATAGCGAAATGGAGTGTCAAAATGCCCACTAAGAAGCCACAGTCTAGGATTGTAGATCACCCCAACACGTCCGCACCGCTGCGCGTTTGGGCGAGGCTCCTCTGGGGTCAGGACGGGGTGAGGGTTGCGCCTCAGCACCGGGGACGAGTGAGGCGAATTCTCCTTGGCTCGGCCCTGATGGTGCCGCTACGCTTGATCGAAAAGATGCGCTACGGGCGCGCCGTGGCTCGGACGAAGATCGCGCATCCACCGATCTTTATCATCGGCCATGCCCGCTCGGGCACGACGCACTTGCACTATCTCCTGACGCGCGATCCACAGTTCGCAATCGTCTCGTTGCTCCAATCCACCGTCCCGACATTCTTTCTGATCGGCCGTGGTTGGATCAAGCGTTTCATGGCCAAACAGCTCAAGCCAAAACGTCCGCAGGATGATGTCAAACTGGCGATGGACCTGCCGAATGAGGAGGAATTCGCGATTGCCAATTCCTCTGAGCTATCCAACGTTCACTTCCTTACATTCCCATCTAGGGCGATAGAGTACTTTGAAAAATATGTCTTCCTGAGGGGGCTGACTGATCGGCAACAGGCGCGCTGGGATGCCGTCATCACGGACATCATTAAAAAAGCCACCCTTGCGGGCGATGGAAAACAGCTAGTACTCAAAAGCCCCTCCAACACCGGCCGAATTCCCCACCTCCTGCGCCTTTTCCCCAATGCCAAGTTCATTCATATCGCGAGAAATCCATGCGATGTCTATTACTCGACAAACCATACATTCAGAAAGATGTTTGAGTTGTTCCTGCTGGAGGAGCATCCGGGCGATTTTTCGGATTTCGTCATCACCGGGTACAAGGCTCTAATGGAACAATACCTGAAAGACAGAGCTTTGATCCCGGAAGGCAATCTGGCGGAAGTGAAGTACGAGGACCTCATATCCGATCCGCTGGGCGAACTGGAACGCATCTACGCAGCACTCGGATTGTCCGGTTGGGAAAGCGGAGGAAAGCAGGCGATAGTCGAGTACCTGAGCACAATCTCGGACTACCAAAAAAATACATTCGAGCCGGATCCCGCCGCTATGGAGCGCATCGCACGCGAATGGCGGTTTGCCTTTGAAGAATGGAATTATGACCCGCTGGTGAAGCTATAGACTGACCCAACCTATAAGCCAGTTTTTAGAGGAATTACCCCAAACAATCCCCCGCCCCTAAACATTAGCCTCCACCATCACCTCAATAGTTGCCAGATGTGCCGCAACGCGCACATCCATCGGCTGCGCCGTCGGGGTTTCTGACGTCACCAGATGCCCCGTATGCCCTCGCTGGAACAAAGCGATAGGTATGCCTTCCCCGTACTTCCGCCTTGCCACCTCCATATTGGGATGAATCACCCCATTGACCGCAACCTCGCCCTCAATCTCGGCATTCTCGTTAATCGGACAAACCCGTGCCACCCGCTCCACCATCGCCCGCCCCAGAGATCCCCGGTCTCCAAACATCTCGTAGAGATAAAACCCCGGACTCTCCCAATCCTCGTGCAAATCGATCACCCCCGCAAAAACTCTTCTCGCCAAAAAACCCTTCAAAATCTCAATCTCGGGCACATCATCGCGCAAAAACGCCCAATTCACATCGACATCCTGTGCATTGAGCCGGGCATTGTGAGCATAGCTCCACGGACACAAACACGGAATAACTTCAAAACGCACTCTATCCGCCCAGCGCTTCCACTCCCCTTCCAAAAAAGCGAGCGCGGCCTCCACACCAGCCGGTTCATCGCCGTGCGTCCCTCCATTGATATAAACAACAGGCGCGTCTCCCCTGCCAGCAGACACACACAAAATCGGCAAACCCTCAACCTCGCCCAATGTCTGCACATCAATACCAGACACCGCTTCCACGCGCCTGACAACAGCATCGTAATCCCGTTGGCCCATCACATATCCCGAAGCGGATGAAAAAGGATTTCTTCGACGTTCATGGTTTGTGCATCCCCTAAGTGTCAGTTGATTTGTGCAAATCTGCTGGGTCCTGATATTCTAAAACCTTTTAAACACGGAGAGAAGGAAGAAAGTTATGCCGATGTTCAGAAGTGAGGACCAGTACCCCGATTGGTGCGAGTTGGAACACTTTGAGGTCGTGCGGCTCGACGCAGGCGATGAACACAGCTTTGCGCGCCGTGGAGAGGTGGAGAAACTGATTGTGGGAGGGGGACGTTGCCGGTTGCGGGTGGGTGCTGAGGAGGTGGAAGCTGCCACAGGTGCCAATATAGATTTGGCTGGTCCAGGTTCTTTTGAAGTATTGGAGGTAGAAGAGGCGGCTACGCTGGTGCGCTTTTGCGGACGCTGGGGGGCGGAGACGGGCGGCTCGGGCATCTTCAACATGGACAATAGTCCCCAGCCCGAAGACAAGGGCGATCCGGTCCCGTACGAGAAGTGGACCAATTTCGATAGCCACTTTCACGACTGCGACGAGTATTGGGTCATCTTGGAAGGTCAGGCTCGCGCCGTTTCCGAAGGCAAGGCGTACGAAATGAAGCCGGGCGACTGCCTTGCCACGGGCATGGGACACCATCACGATATGCCGTTGGTGCACGAGCTAGTTCGGGGAGTGTACTTTGAGACGACTCTAGAAGGCCAGAAGCGGCGGGGGCATTTGTGGGATCACACCCACGGGCTGGCCGAACCCCAAGCCGAGCGGGTGTAGTAGGTCACTCGCTCACTTGGTGACATTCCAGCCGACCTCTTCCATGCTCTCACGAATCAATTCTCCTAGGTGCGGTGGGTTCAGCATGAGGCCCACCCGTTCGCCATCGTTGTTGCTCATAGTCGCCGTTCCTTTCCAATCAGTGATAGTCGATTAGGTCCACATCTACGGGCACTAACCACTAATCAGATGCCGGTGAAGGCTTTGGCCTTGTCGTCGGTCTTGGGTGGGCGCGTCGGGCGGTCGGCGCGTAGCTCGCCCCACAGGGCAATGGCAATGCCCACGAGGATGATGCCGCCGCCGATGAGCTGGGCCGGCATGGGCACCTCACCCAAGATGAGACCGGCAAAGAGCACGCCGGCCACCGGCGAGAAAGATGACGCTGTGGCAATGTCGGCGGGGCGCACGCGCTTGATGCCGGCAAACCACGCCAACTGACCGCAAGCCACCACGACCCCTCCGTACAGCAGCATCCAGCCCCATAGCAGCGGGGAGAAGATGTCGGCGAAGTGTGCAAGCCCGAAAATGTATAGGCCAATTCCGAGAAAGAAGAGTGCGCCGACGAGGTTGCGGAAGACGCTGAAGATACCCAAGGGGATGGTCTGGAGTTGTTTGCGGCCGATCTCGGCACCGCAGACGAGGAGCACGGTAGCGGCAGCGGCAAAGAATTCACCGTAGCCCACTCCGCCCTGCATCCGCGCTGCGGCCATGCTCTCTGGCGACGCGTCCATTTGCAAGACGAGGGTCGTGGCCACGCCGCCGAGGGCGCACAAGGCCCCCAGGACGGCCGTCCAGTTCGACTTTTCTCGATAGAGCAGCCAAGCCAACAACAGGCCGAGGGGAATTTCTATGGTCTCGATCAGGACGATATTGGTGACCGAGGTGTGGGCGATGGCCGTGAACATCATGGCTGGGGCTATTGCGCCGGAGGTTAGGGCCAAGACCGTCTGTACCAGCCATTGCCGACGAGAGAGGGCGCGCAGGTGAGTGGGGCTCCATTCCCGGTGATTGAGGGCGAACAGGGTTAGCGCCGCCACGAGATTGCCAGCGAAAAGTAGGTTGCAAAAGGAGATGGGATTGCGGCCGTCTATCAGATTTGCCTCGCCGATTTCGACGAGGCGGGCCACCACTGAAGCGGCGGCGGCGAAGATCAGTATGGCGATCCACAGGTATGTTCGTCCCCAGGTCATGGCTACCGTTCAGTTCCGTTCCATTGCGGCGTCGACCGTTCGCGTTCGAGTAGGCGACACAGATGGACTATAGGTTAAAATGCGTCTTGACAAAGAAGACCCTTTCGGGCTAATTGATTACACTATACCTAACGCTATATCTCAACGCAATTCAGTTGTCTCTACTACGTGCATACAGCACGAGGGAAATCTCAGCACTGTATAGATATTCTTCAGTGGTTCTCTTTTATCGGGATGATTCCCATGGCTAATGCAACCTATCCCATTACGCTTAGAAATGCTGAGCCTGAAACTACTCCCTTGGGAGAGCTCGCGAAACTAATTGATAATTTAAATACTATCATCGTTGAGACGGCTCATGCCTGCAACATAGAGCTACCCGAAGACCAGGCCGTTATTTCACTAGTTGACATAGAAAAGGGCAGCAGTCGGCTCGTTTTTTCTTTTTTGCCTTTCATGTGGCAGGTTCTCGATAAGATAACTGCTTCGGTCGAAGAAGGAGACCTTGCAGCACTTCCCATAAAAGCACACAATGCACTGCACGATATTTCCAATCAGGCGAAGAGGCAGGAATGGGATGTTTTGTTTTCAGAAAAACAAAATCAGTCGTATCATATTCGGGAGATCGAAATATCGGCGCAACAACCAATAGCTCCTCCTCGCCCTCAATTTATTAAAGGCACAACCACGATTTTTGGTATGTGCGTACGAGTCGGTGGAAAAACGCCTAAAGTGGACCTCGCATCGCCTAATCGAAGCGGACTTATTCACTGTGAAACGACTAAAGAAATTGCAATTAGCCTGTCTCGGAGTCTGTACAAAAATGTCGCTTTATACGGACAAGCTCTATGGGATCCTCATACTTTGGAATTAGTTGAGTTCAAGGCTACAGAAATCGCCAATCAAACACATCACTCGCCAGTAAAAGCGCTAGAAGAAATTTCTGAATTAGTAGGCGATCAATGGAAAGATACTAACGTCATTGACTTTATCAATAAGATTCGTTCAGAAGGTACTTAGTCGATGGTTTGTCTTGACACGCATGTTATTATTTGGGGCATTAAAGGGGAAGCAAGTCAAGGTCAAGAAGCAATGGTGCAACGAGCTAAGAGTTATATCAGACATCAAGACGAACAGGGTATAGATCTAATGGTTCCTGCACCAGTCGTAGCGGAAGCAATGATACGAGGCGATGTTGATCAATTGCGAACTATCCGAACCATTATCGAGAGATCCTTTTTTATCGCTGCATTTGACTCTCCTGCTGCATTTATAGCGGCAGAATTAGAACGAGGTCGTGGTGCAGCTAAATTGCTTGAAGAAAGAAAAGACCTCCGTAGGCACATAAGAATAGATGCACAGATTGCTGCCATTGCCATTGTCCAAAAGGCAGAAGTGATTATATCTCACGATCCACATATGCGTACGATCGCACAAGACCGCATTCCAGTCATTGAACTACCGGATATTCCCGAACAGGGGAGTTTGGAATTTCCTCAGTAAGCATTCCTTTGGTTCTGGGCGTAGTGGTCTGTCGCCGTCAGCACCATTTGCCCAACCTCGTCCACGCGCACTTGGTACTGAGGATGGACGACGGTGGTTGAATCGATCTCCTCGACGATAGCTGGCCCTTGCACTACCGCACCAGCCCCCAGCGCATAGCGGTCGTACACCGGGCAATCGACGAATCCCTCGCTCTCGGCGAAATACACTGGGCGATGCTCTTTGGCCGTCGCCTCTCCGGTTGCCTTTGCCAGCGGTGCTAGGGCGGGTTTGGCGATCTGGCCGATAGCTGAGAGCCGCACGCTGACTAGCTCGACGTCCTCGCCCGGCGCGCTAAAGCCATAGGCGCGATCGTGCGAGCGGTGGAACTGTTCCAATAGCTGCGCTAGCTGCGCTGAGCCCAAGGCTCCGTTTGTCAACGGCAGCGTTAGTTCGTGACTCTGCCCGACGTAGCGCAGATCTGCTTGGCGTCTGAAGTCCATCGCCGCTTCTGCCATGCCCTCGCGTCCAAGCGTTTCTCGCCCCTGCGCCTCTAACTCGCGGAAGGTTTGCTCCAAGGCTTGGGGAACTACTTGGTCCAACCGCTGGATGTGGGTGGTCGCGTAATCGTGTTTTAAGTCCGTCACCAATAGGCCCAGGGCTGAAGCTGTACCCGGACTTTGGGGAATGATCGCCACGGGAATCTCGGTCAGGGCGGCGAGGCGATTGGCGTGGGCCGGTCCCGCTCCGCCAAAAGCCACCAGTGCAAAATCTCGCGGGTCGTAGCCGCGCTGGACGGAGACCAGCCGCAGCGCGTTGACCATGGCGGTGTTGGCGATCTCGACGATGCCGTGGGCCGCTTCGACTAGGTCCATGCCCAGCGGCTGGGCGCAGTGTTGCTCGATGGCGCGTTGCGCGGCGGCCGGGTCGAGGGCGATTTCGCCGCCGAGGAAATAGTTAGGGTTGAGCCGTCCCAATACGAGGTTGGCGTCGGTGACCGTGGGTTGCGTTCCCCCTTGGCCATAGCAGACCGGCCCAGGATCGGCCCCGGCGCTTTGGGGGCCGACTCGGAGGATGCCGCCGGGATCTACCCAGGCGATGGACCCGCCACCCGCGCCGATCTCCACGAGGTCGATTACTGGCGTGCGAATTGGATACCCCGCGCCGCGAGTCGCCCCGACGCCCGATTGCGCCGTCGTCCCGACCTCGTAGTCCTTGGTCACGCTGGGCACGCCGCCTTGGATTAGCCCGGCTTTGGCGGTCGTCCCGCCCATATCGAAGGAAATCACTTGGTCGTAGCCCCGCGCCTGTCCCAAATGCGCCGCCGCAATCACCCCGGCGGCCGGACCGGACTCAACCATGTACACCGGCTTTTGCCGCGCCGCCGCAAAGGTGTACACCCCGCCGCTGCTCTGCATTACGAGCAACTCAGCGGCGATGCCGGCCTGTGCCAACCGATCCTCGATCCGCTGCAAATAGCGCGCGACCACCGGGCGGATGCAGCTATTGATCACGGTTGTGCTAGCCCGCAAGTACTCGCGGAACTCAGGCGCAACCTCTGCGGACAGCGAGACGACGGCCTCGGGAAAGACCTCGGCGAGAATCTCCCCGGCTCGCCGCTCGGGGACGGGATTGGCGTAGGCGTGCAAAAAGCAGACGGCGATGGACTCGACGCCCTCGTCGCGCAGCTTGCCGGCTACTTGGCGCAGGGCGTCTTCGTCGAGCGGTGTCAGTTCTGTACCGCTGGCATCGAGGCGCTCGGGGACGCCAAAACAGCGGTGGCGCGGCACGAGTGGCCGGGGCTTTTCAAACTGCAAGTCGTAGAGGGTGGGGCGAATCTGGCGGGCGATTTCCAGCATGTCGCGGAAACCCTCGGTGGTGATAAAGCCGGTCGGCGCGACCTTGCCTTCGATGATGGCGTTGGTGGCGACCGTGGTGCCGTGGACGATATAGGCCACGTCTCGGGCGGCGACCTGGTGCTTGGCGAGCAGCCGCTGCACGGCTTCCATAAATCCGCCGGATGGGTCTTGGGGAGTCGAAGAGACCTTGCCGGTATAAATTTGCCCGGTCGCTTCGTCGATGAGCGCAATGTCGGTAAAGGTGCCGCCGATATCGACGCCGAGTCTATAGGCCATCGCCTGCCATCTCCCGTCGCCGCGCCTCGGTTGCCGCCTGATCGGCTTGCCCGGTGGCGCTGTCGAGGACCACGCCATACTCGTCTCGCGCCCGCTCCGCACTCACCTTGCCCTCGCGCACATCCTCGGCTACCGCTTGGGGGTCGCGCTGATGAGGTGGGCCATAGCCGCCGCCGCCGCAAGTGCGATAGCTGAAGACTGTGTCGGCCGCGAGCGCAATCGTCGTCTTGGACCCCAGTTCGACGTGCTGGCCTTTGGGGTCGAGGATATAACGCGCCTTGCCTCCCGCTTGCCCCCCAGCCAGCCCTTCCGGCCCCCAGCGATCCCGATCCGACAGGACGGTAAAGGACACTTCGTGATCGATAAATCGGTAATCGCGCCGCAGTCCCAAGCCGCCGCGATACTGCCCGGCCCCCTCTGAATCCTCTATCAGTTCATAGCGGTCAATCCGCAGCGGGTAGTTGATTTCGATCTCCTCAATCGGCGCGTTCTCGGTGTTTTGACCGTGGCACTGCACGGCGTCTGGCCCGTCCTTGGTGCTGCGCCCCCCATAGCCGCCGGCCATGGTCTCGTAGTAGGAATAAAGCTGCCCCGTGCGCGGGTCCGTGCCGCCGAACCCCACTTGGCACATCGTCCCCTTGGTCGCGGCCGGGATCGTATCGGGCAGTGCCGGATGCAGGGCCTTGAGAATGACATCAGAGAGCCGCACCTGGGTCTCCCAGCCCCCGACCACCGGCGAAGGTGCCGTGCAGTTGACGACCGTTCCCTCGGGAGCTACGAGTCGCACTTGCTCGTAGAACCCGGCGTTGACCGGCACGTCTTGGTCGATCAGACACTTGAGCACATAGGCGCAGGCCGCAAAGGTCTGGGAGTACGTGGAATTGACCGGTGCCCGGCGCTGCGGATCGCACCCCGTCAGGTCGAAGAGCACTCCCTCGTCGTCGATGGCGACGCGGACCTGAAGCCGCACGGGTTCGTCAGTGAAGCCATCGTTATCGACGACGCCTGTGGCACTAAACTCCCCCTTGGGCAACTTGGCCAGCTCGGATAGCGTCCGCTCTCTAGTGTAGTCAATCAGCCGATCCATGTAGAAAGACGCCTGCGCCAACCCCACCTGCTCGACGAGCCCGTTGAGCCGACGAATCCCCGAGTTATTGGCCGCCACTTGGGCGCGAAAGTCGCCGCGCGTCTCCCGCTTGGAGCGGATCTGGGCAATGACGAGCTCAAAGACATCGGTCGCGATTTCTCCGCCGCGCACTAGCTTTACCGGAGGAATGATAATGCCCTCCTGATACACCTGCTGGAAGGCTCCAATGCTGGCCGGTGCACCGCCCCCAACATCGACGTGATGGGCGAGATTGGCCACATAGCCAAAGAGTTCCGCGCCGCAATAGACGGGCGAAATCAGCGTGATGTCGTTGAGGTGAACTCCGCCGCGATAGGGGTCGTTGACGAGGATTGCATCTCCGGCCTGCAAGTTCTCTGGGCCGTATTCGGCGACTGCGCGAGGAGTGAGAATCGTCAGCGAACCGAGGTGTACTGGCTGGGTAAACGCCTGGGCGACGGGCCGCAACTGGCGGTCGAAAAAGGCGCAGGAGAAATCGGCGCGGGTTTTGATGTTGGTCGAATACGCGCTGCGCCGAAGGGCAATGGCCATCTCCTCGGTGGCTTCGAGCAGAGCGTTGCGAATGACCTCGAATTGGATGGGGTCGGTCTGGTCGGGCATGGCTTCTCGCGGTTAATGGATTGGGTAATATACGACAGACGCTGCTCGGGGCCAGCGGCGGTCTAGACGGCGATTCGCGCCAGATAAATACTGGTTTTTCCTTCGTGCGACGAATAGTAACTCATCCACAGCAAGCCTTCGTGCTCGACCATGCCGGGGTAGCTACAGTCGCCGCCGCTGGGCAGCCATAGCACCGGCTCGTAACTGGTCGGCGTCATCCGCGCCAAGACCGTGGCTGCGCCGCCATCGGGATGCCGACTGCGGGCACTGGCCCACAGGGCACCATCTAACCAGCGGATAAAATTAGGCCCTCCCATCGGGTAGTCGATCTGGGTCCACTGCCAGTCCGTGTACGGAGCTTGGCTGGTGCCGATCCAGTCGGGCCGCACTAAGGCGATCATGGTGCCGTCGGACATAAAGCGCAGCGTGGTCTCGCTAGCCGTCCACGTGTCGTTGGGCAGGAAAAACTCGGTGATCCACTCCCAGTCGAGGCCGTCGGTGCTGGAGTAGAGGAACCCCCGGCGCGGATGGGAGCCTTCGCCCAGCTTTGATACGCTGTAGGCGATCCCCTCGTGCCAGGTGACGCGCCACAGCCAGTGGTCTTCCGCCAGCACTTTCTGCGGCGTAGTCCAAGTGTAGCCGTCGTCTGAAAAGGCAATGCGCGGCGCGCGGGTGCCGTACTCGGTACCCGCATACAGGCTGCCGCCGGCGACCAGCATCAGGCGTCCGTCGCTGGCGATCGACAGCTTGGGGTCGCGCAGGTCTATCTCCTGTTCCGCTAGGACTGCTGCCGACTCATAGGTGCGGCCATCGTCAGAGCAAATGACGCGCACGGTGCCGATGCTCGGCCCGTGGTCTTGGGCCTCGCGGAAGGTACACCACCACCGATCGGCGAAGCGCACTAGGTCGGTAAAGGCATTGTGGGGGCCGCGGTCCCAGATTTTCTCGACCGAGAGAATTTGCGGGGTTGTATGCGTATTCATCGTTCGTCTCCTCGTTAGACTTAGTGCGAAAGCTGTTTTACGTCTCCTGTTACGTCAAGTTTGATCCTCTATCCACATCTTATTATGTTCCTTAAACATAATGTTTGAGAGACATAATAAAGAAGCTATGCCATGCGCCTCGAGTTTTTGGACAGAACGCGGGAAGTTGATCGACTGACCAAGGCCCTCGCTGCCCAAGAGCCCAGTTTTATCGTGGTCTTTGGTCGGCGTCGATGCGGCAAGTCAACTCTTTTGCAGCAGGTGATTCGCCCGGGCGATATCTACTACGCGGCCGACCAGCGCGAAGCCCCTTTGCAACGTCGCACACTAGCCGGGGAAGTGGCCCGGCGCATTCGAGGCTTTGACGAGGTCGAATACCCGTCTTGGCTGGTCCTGCTCCAGACTTTGGACGCCCGCGCCGAGCGAGGCACTTGCTTGGTCTTGGACGAGTTTCCCTATCTAGTGCAGATCTCACCCGAATTACCCAGCCTAGTGCAAAAATTCCTCGACGACCCCGTCCGCCGCATCCACTTGGCCATCTGCGGTTCGTCCCAGCGGATGATGCAGGGCCTAGTCCTCAACGCTGCTGAGCCGTTGTATGGACGGGCGAGTCAAGTGCTGGCGATCCGTCCGCTAGCTCCCTTTTGGATACAGCAAGCCCTCGAAGTCCACGGCATTGAAGCCATTGAACAGTATGCGGTTTGGGGCGGCGTCCCACGCTACTGGGAACTGGCCCGGGATTGCACCGGCCTGCAAGCTGCCATCGAGGAACTGGTGCTCGACAAATACGGCGTCCTCCACAGCGAACCCGAGCGCTTGTTGCTCGACGATATGCGCAGCACCGTGCAGGCTAATTCCCTGCTGTCGCTTATCGCCAATGGCTGCCATCGACTCTCCGAAATCGGTGCGCGGCTGGGCAAGCCCGCAGGTCATTTGACCCGCCCCCTCGCTCAGTTGATCGAACTGGGCTATATCCGGCGGGAAGTGCCCTTTGGCGAGACCACCAAATCGACTAGGCGCTCTCTATACAAACTGAACGACCCGTTTCTGATCTTCTGGTATCGCTATGTCCAGCCCAACCGGTCGCTGTTGGAACGCGATTTGATCGACGATGTAGCCCGCGCTATTAGGACCACTTTTGCACAGCATGTCGCCGATATATGGGAGGATCTAGCCCGCCTCTCTACTGCCGCTCTGCCCGTTGGCAGCATCCGGTGGAAACCAGCTCAGCGGTGGTGGGGGCGCGGCTTGGATGGGCAGCCAATGGAGATCGACTTGGTCGCTGAATCCCTCGATGGTGAGGCCTTGTTGCTGGGCGAGGTCAAATGGCAAGAGCGGCCGAATCAGGGCGCTGTTTTCGACCGTTTGCGCTACTGCGCGGCAAACTTTCCCCAAGCCCAAGAAAGGGAGACGATCCTAGGGGCTTGGCTCAAGCAGGGGGTCGCTAAAACCCAACCAAGAGAATTCGTCGTCCATCCAGCGGGAACGCTGGCGGCTCTGCGCTGAGTGAGTCTGGGCGGAACAGGGTTTTTGCAAGAATTGACGGCTTGATGGCCCCGTCTATCTTTCGAGTCTCAGCATTTAAAAAAGGATCAAACCATGACCCCAACAGACGCCATTCCCATCCTTATCGGTGAGCACTGGATAACGCCCGAGGTCGAGGCCCACACGCCGGTGTACCGTCCCGCCACTGGGGAAGTAACCGGACGAACACCGCAGTGCGATCGCGTCGAAGTCGATCTAGCGGTAGAGGCCGCGAGCCGGGCCTTTGCGGGCTGGTCGGCGACGCCAGCGCCGGAACGGGCGCGGGTTTTGTTCCGCTACCGCGAGTTGCTGGAGGAGCAGTTTGAGCATCTGGCCGAGATCCTTTGCGGCGAGAACGGCAAGACCCGCGAAGAGGCGCGGGGCGACGTGCGCCGTGGCATTGAGGTCGTCGAACTGGCCTGCGGTATCGGTCAGATGGCCAAGGGCGAAGTGCTGCCGGAACTGGCCGCCGGTATCGATGGCGCTGCCACGCGCGAGCCTGTGGGGATATGCGCTGGCATCACGCCGTTCAACTTCCCGGCCATGGTACCCATGTGGATGTACCCGCTGGCCATTGCCTGCGGCAACTGCTTCGTGCTGAAGCCGAGCGAGAAGGTGCCGTTTACGGCCAATCACTTAGCGGAGCTGTTCATTGAGGCGGGACTCCCACCGGGGGTGCTGAACGTCGTGCACGGCGGCCGGGATGTGGTCGAAGCACTCTGTCGGCATCCCGGCATTGCGGCGATCTCCTTTGTCGGTTCGTCGCCGGTGGCGCGCCGGGTGTACGAGCTGACCGGGCAGACGGGCAAGCGCTGTCAGGCGGCGGGCGGAGCCAAAAACGTGCTGCTCGTCATGCCCGACGCGGTCGAGTCCGGCCTATTCGGCGAGGCCGCGGCCGCAGACCCGACGCTGAACGCGGTTATGCACTCGGCCTTTGGCTGTGCTGGCCAGCGCTGCATGGCCGGTTCCCTGCTGATGGGCATCGGCGACGCCAGCGACGGCCTGCGCGACCAACTGGTCTCTGCTATGGATACGATGACGGTGGGGGACACTCTGCGCGACGATGTGGACATGGGGCCGGTCATCGACGGTGCCGCCCGGCAACGCCTCGTCGGCCACATCGCCGGTGCGGCCTCGGCGGACCTAGCTGTGGTGCGCGACGGGCGCGAAGGCGTGCCGGACACCGGCTTCTACATCGGGCCGACTCTGCTCGACGGCGTAACTCCCGGTCATGGCTTGTTTGCGGAGGAGCTGTTTGGCCCGGTCTTGGGGCTGATGCGGCCCGAGACGCTGGACCAGGCGATCGACTGGATCAACCGCATCCCGTACGGCAATGCGGCGACTATTTTCACCCGCGATGGCGGTGCGGCGCGCACGTTTACGCGCCGTGTGGAGTGCGGCATGATCGGCGTGAATGTGGGCGTGCCGGCACCCATGGCCTTGTTCTCGTTCTCTGGCTGGGATCAGTCGTTCTTCGGCGACCTGCACGTACAGGGGACCGAGGGAATTTTGTTCTACACGCGGCAGAAGACGGTGTTGTCGCGGTGGCTCTGAGGTAGCTTAATGAAAGATAGAATCGAAGAAGCAATCGTCGCCGAGGTCGAGGCGCGGTCCGAGGCTTGGGAAAACCTGCTCGTGCTGGCCGATGACATCGGTATACGCGTAGCTGGCAGCGAGGGGGAGGTTCGGGCGCGGGACTTCCTGCTGCAGACTTTTCAGCGCTATGGACTCGACCGCGTCCACTTGGAGCCTTTCGAGTACCGCGCTTGGCGACCACAGCGCGAGGAATTGACCGTGGTAGCACCGGAGGTAGGACGCTCAATCCCGTGCCGGTGCGGAGGGCTGTCGCCTTCGACCCCAGAGCAGGGAGTAGAAGGGGAGGTCGTGTTTCTCGAGCGCTGCGACGCCGAGGAGTTGGAGCAGCGGGCTGACGAGGTGCGCGGCCGCATTGCGGTGGCTCCCTACTACCCCTTTGCCCGCCAGTTGAAGACGCCCTTGGCAGCGCGCTTCGGCGCGGTGGCACTGCTTGAGCACCGCAACTACGCCGGTGCCTTGCAGCCGGCCCGCACCTGCTGCTTCCAGCGGGTCGGCGATCTGCCGGTGGCTTCGATCAGTCTCGAAGACGCCGAGTACCTCAAGCGTCTGCAGCAGCGGCGTGGACCAGTGCGGCTGCGATTGGTCCTCGACAGCCGCATTGAGCCCAAAGAGTCGTGGAATGTGATCGGCGAGTTGACCGGAACTGAGCATCCGCAGCAGGTCCTGGTCTGCGGTGCTCACTACGACACTTGGCACGTGGGCCCCGGCGCCATTGACAACGCCGCGGGCGTGGTCGCCGTGGTCGAGGCGGCGCGCGCCCTCGCCGTGCACCGAGAACACCTGCGGCGCACGGTGCGGTTCGTGGCCTTCGGGGTCGAGGAGTCGGGATTGGTTGGGTCTTGGGCGTACACGCAGCGCCACGCTGGGGAACTCGACGATACTTGGCTGATGATCAACAACGATGTCGGCGGCCGGCCCTCGGGGCTAGGGATCGCCGGGGCCGAGGATCTGCTGCCGGTTTTGGAGGCGGTGGCGAGCCGCGTGCGCGTGGATGGGCTCGAAAAGCCCTTTGGCGTGTCCTGCGGTACGACGAGTTGGGGTTCGGATCACTTCCCGTTCTTCGCCCACGGCGTGCCCACCGTGGGTCTGGGCACGGAGTCGGTATGGCCCGAGGATCGCTTCTATGGCCACAGCCGAGCCGATACCGCAGACAAGGTCTATCCCCAGGGCCTGAGCGAGTGCGCGGCGATCAACGCGCAGGTGCTGTTCGAGGTGGCCAACCTGGACGAGCGTCCGGCGCGGCGGCGCACGCGGGGGGAGTTGGAGGCGTCCTTTGCCGGCACATCGCTGGCGGAAGCGGTCGAACTACTCGACTTGTGGCCGCCGGAGCGGGCGCTGGCGAGGTATTTCGAGAAGGGATGAAGCGGCTGCTCAGCCCAAGTCCAGATTGAAATCCGCGGGGTCGAGGCCACTGTCTTCGGCCAGTCCCCGCAGGCTGATCAAGACGTCTTCGGGCATGACAATGCCCTCGGCTAGCGCTTGTTCCCGGTTGTTCCACTCGATCTCGCCCGGCAGGAAGATGGTCCCGCCTTTGGCTGGAGAAGCGCTCTTGATCTCTTCGCACATGACGTCCATACGGGCGTGGAACTCCTCTATTGGCATCATTGCGCCGACGTCAATGGCGACAAAGGCGTGACCCTGGTTCGAAGGCTCGTCCGTGTCTGCGACCCAACTCTGGACGCTGCTCATCATTGCCGCTCCACTAAGGGTCGCCGTTAGCAACTCCACTAACACGGCCAATCCGTACCCTTTGTGTCCGGCCATGGGTAACTGCGCCCCTTTTTCCGGAAACTCGGTGGGATCGGTCGTTGGGATGCCCTCTTCGTCCACCAGCCAGGTGTCGGGAATTTCGCGACCTTCGTTTTTGGCCGCGAATATTTTGGTCGCCGCAACCGCGCTGGTGGCAATGTCGAGCATGACGGTGCGGTCGGTGCCGGTGGGTGCGGCGTAAGCGATCGGGTTGGTTCCTAGAACTCTGCTCTTGCCGCCCGGCACGGTCATGCAGGGTTCCACATTGCACATGGAAAGGCCGAGCATGTCGTTTTCGGCGATCATGTTGGCGTAAAACCCGGCGGCACCGTAGTGGCTGCTGCCCCGGATGCCGATGTAACACATGCCGCTTTGGCGGGCTTTGGCAACGGCCAACTCAACGGCGCGGTAAGAGATGGAGGGCGGCATGCCGTCGCAGGCGTCGATAATGGCCCAGGACGGCCCATCGGCGACGATTTTCTCTTTTGCGGTTGCGACCAAACGGCCGCGCCGCGCATTCTGCATCAGGCCGCGGATCTGCCGGGTGCCGTGCGTAAAGGTGCCCCAAGTGTCGGTGGTGACGAAGACGTGGGCGCTTAGTGCGGCGTCTTCTTGGCTGAGGCCGGCTTTGACCATGGCCGCGGTGCAAAAGGCCTTTAGGTCGTCCGGTTGGATATTTTGGCGGGTAGATTCAGTCAATGGATTGGCTCCTTTTTAGTTGGTGCGTGGTTTGCGCCTATGGATAAAGAGATTTTTTGCAGCCTAGTCAAGGAGGGGTGCCGTCTGTTGTTGCCGACTTACAACGGAGCCGCTCCTTGACTAGCGTCCAAAAGGGCCTTTTAATGCCCTCCACATTGATTACTTGCATAACGCTAGGAGACAAATGTTATGAACGGTAGTGTGGGACTTGAGCAGTACGTGTCGATGGAAGAATACCTCAAGGGTCGGCGCTGCATTATCACCGGCTCCAGTGGGACGATTGGAAAGCTCTTTGCGACCTTTATCGCCTCGCGCGGCGGAATCCCCATTATGGTAGATGTGGTGCCGCAGGACGATGCCGTGGAGGCGGTTGCGTCCTATGGTGGCGAGTACAGCGCCCATCGCGTGGACCTCAGCGATGTCGCGCAGATCAAATCCTTCTACGCTGAAATCGCCGAACGGTACGACGGTCTCGACCTGCTCATCAATAACGCCGGGCTGCTCAGCGAGGTAAAGTTACTCGACATGACCGAGGACAACTGGGACCGCGTCCTCAATGTAAATGCAAAAGGCGCGGCCTTTATGAGCCAGGGCGCGGTCGGCCTGATGCAGCATGGCAGCGGTGACCGGCAAATCATCAACATTGTGTCGCTGGCCGCCTTGGTGGGCGGGCTGTACGTGGGGGCTCCCTATGTTTGCAGCAAGGCGGCCCTGCTCGGTCTCAGCCGCAACTATACGGTGCAGGCAGGCAAGGAATTCGGGATTCGCGTCAATTCCATTAGCCCGGTCATTGTCAGCGGCCAGATGATTTCCAACACGCCGCGCGAGGCCATTGACGGGGTCAAAAACCTAATGAAGGTGTGGAATCAGGAAGTCCCCCCTATGCACCTGCTCTACGTTTTTGAAATGCTGTGCAGAACCCCATCGATGACGGGTAAAAACATCGTCCTCGATGGCGGTATTCTGCTGGAGTAAGGGCTGCCGCAATGAGCAGCAGCTTCTTGACTTCGACGAAATCGCCAATTTGGAGCCGGTAGAATACAACTCCGACGACAGGCGCGTAAACAACCCATCGGTGTGTGCTTGCCGACACAGTAGGAACCGCCCACAAGCCCCGCTACCAGACCAATCAGCGACGCTGGCACAGATATTGCCTTATACAGGATGAGGACCACCCACCTGTTGCGTCTTTTGGGGACGTTTCGCAGTCGGTCTCATGCAACCGCCCCTGCCTTGCAACCGTGCAAGGCAGCCCGGAAATTGACACCCCCCTATACTATCCAGTACTTTCGCTACAATCCTAAAGGAGAACGTTATGACCAACCCGCCCCTGACCCCGGAAGAGCGTCTGGCGCGGCTCGAAGGCGTATATGAGCATCTCGCCACGAAAGCCGATATCGCCCGCCTCGAAGGTCAAATCACTCGGCTGGAAGGAGAAGTCAAGGCCGATGTCACCCGCCTCGAAGGCCAAATCGAGGCCGCGATGGGCGGACTCAAAACCGAATTGCACAAGGGATTGAACCGCAACCTGTACATTACCATCGGTGCCGTTGTGGCAGTGGCGACGATTATGAAATATCTGCCGTGAAGGACTCAGACGGACGTACCCATGCACAGTTCAACACTCGGCGATAGCGATTTTGAGATACTTGTCAGCGGCCAACCGGTCGCGCTGGCAGAGTACTTTCGCGGCTTTACCAATACCAAGAGGCTGGGGGTGCTAGCGCCCAATCGCCTTGAGGGCGTCGGGGCCGTTAGTTTGATCATGGCCCACGTAACTGCCTTTTACAATACCTATCGTGCCACGGGCGAGGATTTTTTCGCGTACCCCGATAACTTCACCTTCCAATCGCGCGAGCCCAAGGCGGCCTACGGGATGTTCGACATCTGGCCGGAGCACAAGGACGTGCTGGTCGGCACGGATGCGGTCGAGCGGCTCAACGCGATTACCGACCGCGGTGTCAATATCCTGCTAGTGCCCGATAGCCCTCCGGCCTCGCACGAGTACCAGCGGCAGCAAGTAGCCGCGGCCGAGCGGCTTATCGAGACCTGCTATGCGTATTCGGCCACCGGTGTGGTCGCCGATCCCGACTTGGTGATCCGCTCCCCGGCAGATCCGCTCGCCGATTGGTGCCAAAGGGTCTGCGACTCCGTGCCCGACGGTGAACGCGAGGCGGGCTGGCAGGGCCAAGGTCCCGTGCTCGAACAATCCTTCCGCCGCATCAGCCGACAAGACGCGCTCGCTCGTCTCGCTTAAGACCAAAGGAGTTTGCCATGACCGCTCTCCACGCCTCTGAGCTAAGTGCCGCCGAACTCGACCAGTTCCACGATCAGGGCTACGTGCGCCTCGGCCACGTGGCTTCCCGCGAGGAAATCGATGCCCTCTGCCAGCGCATCGACCAGATCATGCTCGGCGAAGTGCGCTACGACAACATGCTCATGCAGCTATGCCCTTCGGCTGGCAATCTCGAACTTTCGCGGCAGACCAAGGAGTTTAAAGGCTCCTCGCTCAAGTACCGCAAAATTCAGGATCTGGAGCAGGATCCGCTATTCTTGGACTATATGCAAAAGCCGCTCTTCCGCGACTTAACCGCCAAAATCGTCGCCTCGGAGGTCTCGATTTTTCGCGCCATGTTTTTCAACAAGCCCGCCGAGCAGGGCGTCCTGATCAATTGGCACCAAGACGGCGCTGGCGGCTGGCAACTGAGCATTCCCCCCAAGGTCACAGTGTGGACCGCGCTCGACGACACGCGCGTTGCCAACGGTTGCCTACAGATCATCCCCAGCTCGCATCACACCATGATCCCCGAGACGGGCGATCTGCTCTCGGAGGACGAGCGCGCGCAGCACGCCCCGGATGAGAGGCGGCTCTATTTGGAAATGGAAAAAGGCGAGGTGGTGCTGTTGCACAACTGGACTTTGCACCGCTCGGAGACGAATAGCACCAATCGCCCGCGCCGCGCGTTCAGCGTCTGCTACATCGACGCGGCTACCCGCCAAAAGACCACGGGCTGCGCCTTCCCCCGCGTCTTCCCGACCTACCAGCCTATTACAGATAATTGATAAAGGCGACCTTGTGCTCGGTGAAAAACTCGATCCCAGTGTCGCCCGATTCCGGGATCCCGTGCCCGGAAGCCTTCACCCCGCCGAATGAGAGTTGGGGCTCGCGGTAGGCCGTCATCATGTTGACGTGCGTCAGCCCCACGTCGGTCTCATCTAAAAACTGAAAAGCCCGCCCAATGTCCCGCGTGAAAATGGACGACGCCAGTCCAAACTCCACGCCATTGGCGATTTCTAGAGCCTCGGAGAAATCCTCTGCCACCATTAGGCACAATACCGGGCCGAAGATTTCTTCCTGAGCGATGCGCATCTGCGGCTGGACATTGGTAAAGACCGTCGGCGCAATAAAACACCCTTTGTCGAGTCCGTTGTCGGTCAGGCGCTCGCCTCCATGCGCGATGCAGGCCCCTTCCGCTTTGCCGATCTCGATGTAGGCTTCGATGGTTTCGAGCTGGTCCGTGCCGCACACCGGCCCCATATCCACCCCATCCTCGGTCCCATTGCCCACGCGAATTTGCTTGACGCGCTCTAGCACCTTGTCGGTGAAGGCTGCGGCGACCTCGCGCTCGGCGATGGCCCGGCTCGTCGAAGTACACCACTGTCCGGCGCAGGCGTAGGCCGCCTTGACGACGGCATCCGCGGCCATGTCGAGGTCGGCGTCGGCCAAGATAACCGCGGGATTTTTGCCGCCCATCTCCAGTTGCGTGCGGATGATCCCTTGGGCGGCGCGCTGCTGAATACCCCGGCCCACTTGGGTCGAGCCGGTAAAGGAAATCGACTGCACCAACGGATGAGTGATCATGGTTTCCCCGACTGTACTACCTCCGCCGCAGACGAAGTTCAGCACGCCCGGAGGTAGTCCTGCCTCGGCAAAAATATCGACAAAAGCCCGCCCGGCCCCCGGCGTCAGGCTCGCCGGCTTGAAGACGATGGTGTTGCCGCTGATCAGCGCTGGCGTACACTTGCGCCCCGGCACGTTGAACGGAAAGTTCCAAGGGCTGATTATCGACGCCACTCCGAGGGGCCGCCGCACGCTGTAGGCAAACACTCCGGCTTGCGCCGAGGGCGCGGTCTGGCCGCACATGGAGATCCCTTGGGCGATCTGGAACTCCATCTCGCGCACTGCCGACCCTATTTCGGTGCGCGCTTCGTCGAGCGTCTTGCCGTTTTCTGCGGTGAGGATTGCGGCGATTTCTTCGGCCCGCCCCTTTAGCACGGCGACCGCCCGAGATAAGTACTCTGCTCTCTGGTACACGCCCATGTCGGCCCACGCCGGAAATGCTGCGTGCGCTGCTTCAATGGCCTGTTCGGCGTCGGCGGAGGTGCCTTGGGGCCACTCGCCAGTTACATGTTCTAAGTCGGCTGGATTGCGCTGGGCAAAGGTCTTTCCGTCCGAGGCTCCGACCCACTGGCCGTCGATGTAGTTTTGCGATTTCATAGTAGCTCCAGTTAAAAGTGATGGCGGCCTAGGACCACAGCGGCACCCCGGCAGGTAGCGCGGCGGCGATGGCTTCTTCGTCTAGATCGACGCCCAAGCCGGGGCCGTCGGGTACGGCGATGTAACCTTGCTGAATTGGGTTTTTGATGTCGAGCATGGTGCCCCACAGCGGGATGTTGCGCGAGTGGTGCTCCAAGGCGAGGAAATTGGGCAGGGTGGCGCAGATATGCACCGCGGCCATGCCCGTAATTGCGCTCCGCATGTAGTGGGGAGCGACCGACATGTGATACATCTCGGCTAGCTCGGCGATGCGGCGGATTTCAATGGCGCCGCCGCTGTGGGGGATGTCCGGTTCCAGCAGGTCGCAGGCTTGTTGTTCCATCAACTCGCGGAACATCTTGGCTCCGTAAAAAATCTCGCCGGTGCAGATCGGTGTCTCGGTCTGCTGACAGATCTTGGCCAAGGCGGCGACATTGCCCCATTCCCAGCGGATGGGATCCTCCAACCACAGCAGGTCGAGGTGCTCCACGTCTTTGCAGATGCGCAGGGCGTCGGCTAGGTTGAAGGAACCGTGCAAGTCGATGGATAAGTCGATGTAAGGGCCAATCGCTTGGCGCAGGCTCTCGATGGTGGTGACGATGTGGTGGTGCTGTCGGCGGCTGATAGAGCGGTCGTACGCGTCGAGCTTCCAAGGGTTGGGCACGTCGAGATCGAACTTGATCGCGGTGTATCCTTCGGCCACCACTTCTTTGGCCATGGACACGTAGGCGCTGATTTCATACACCGGATCCAATTGCCCGCTGGCCCGCGTCTCCTGCCAGCGCCGCGCGTAGTCCTCCCGCGTCCAGTGCGCGCCCGAGTGGCAGTCGCAGTACACGCGGATGCGGTCGCGCAGCTTGCCGCCCAGCAACTCGTGCATGGGCACGTCGAGTTGCTTGCCTCGGATGTCCCACAGGGCGATTTCCACGCCGGCACCGCGACCCTGCATCTGCCACAGGTGGTCGTAGTGTAGCTGATTGATGTTGGTCGGGTCGCGGCCGATGAGCATTTGTTTGAGCTGCTCGATGGGCCCCCCAGCCCATTCGCCGAGGCCGACAATGCCTTCGTCGGTGAAGATTTTCAGCAAGGACCAGTGGCGATTTTCCGCGCCGAGGGACGGCGTAACTTTAATGTCGGTGATCTTCATATTCTCTCTTTCGCTAGCAAATTATAGAAAGCGCGACTTCGGATGTTCACGAAGGTGCTTGGTGGGTATTTCATTCGTCCACTACCTCCAGTATAGAGCCGTCGGGCTGAATCCGCCGCCGTTCCGCCTCGACCTCCTCAAACCACCCCTCCAACGCCCCTAACATCCGGCTCGCGCGCTCCGGCTCATCCGTCGCCATGTTGTTCTGTTCAAGCGGGTCGTCGTCGATATTATATAACTCCAACTCGGCCGGCGGCGGGACAATCAACTCGGGATCCGGCTCGCTCATCAGCTTTGTCACCTCGTCGGGGTGGTATTTGTATTGGATATCCACTTCCACGTAGCGCTCCATCACGCGCTTATCCACATCGGTCTTGGGCTTTTGCGCCAACTGGGGACGGACCAGCTTCCACGGCCCCTCGCGCATGGCCGCGTTGATCCAGCCGACGGGCTGAAATTGGTTGAGCTGCCAAAATCGCGCCGGAGCGTCATCGCCGACACCGCGCAACACCGCCGCGGCGTCGCGCCCGTCCAGAGCCCGCCCGCCGGGCCGCTCGACACCGCACAACCCGGCTAATGTCGGCAACCAGTCCATACTGTGCACCAACTCGTCGATCTGCCGCCCCCCCTCCAACCCGCCGCGCCAGCGCACGATCATCGGCACTCGGATGCCGCCCTCGTAAACCGACCCTTTCTGCCCGTTAAAGCCGCAATTGTAGCGCCGTAAATCCGTGCTCATCCCCTCGGGCACTTGGTCGGGTCGCGCTCCAAAAGCCGGTCCGTTGTCGCTGGTGAACATCAGGATCGTATCGTCCGCCAGCCCCAAGTCTTCCAATGTTTCCGCGATCCGCCCGACGCCCCGATCCATGATCTCGTTCATCGCGTAGGTAATCGCCACGCCCGGGCTCATCCCCGCGTCGAGATAGGGCTGCACCGTTTCGTCGGGGGCCTGCAACGGCGTATGCGGCGCATTGTACATCATGCAGAGCAGAAAGGGGTCCTGCCGGTGCCGCGCGATAAAATCCACCGCCTCGTCGGTGAACACATCGGTCAAATAGCGCCCATCCGCGGTCTCGCGCCGCCCGTTGCGCTCAATCCACCAGTCGAAATAATCCATCCACCCGCCGCGAAAGCCCAAAAACTCATCGAAGCCGCGTGCGTTGGGATGATAGCGATCGTCAAGCGCTCCATTGTGCCACTTGCCGATAAGCCCCGTCGTATACCCCGCGTGTTTGTACGCATCGCCGATGGTCACCTCGTCAAGCGCGATGCGGTCCATCCCGCGCACCTCCATTGGTGTCAACGCGCCAGTGCGGTGCGGGTAACGACCCGTAAGAAGCGCCGCCCGCGACGGCGAGCAGGCCGGCGCGCCAGCGTAGTGTTGGGTCAGACACATCCCCTCGCCAACCAGCGCGTCGAGATGGGGCGTGCGGGCCGGACCGTCGTTAAAAACGCCGAAATCGCCATAGCCCATGTCGTCGGCGACGATAAGAATCACATTGGGTCGTTTTGGCATTATGGTTTGCTGGTTGAGTTCGCGTGCTATAAAGGCGCAGTGCAATGTGCGGCGGAGCCGGCCCGAGCGGTTGATGTATGAGCCGTGCCAGATGCTGCCGTTGAAGCGGCGACGGAGCCGGCCGGACCCTGCACTAGCCGTCGTTTATTTAGTAGACCTAGTAGACCACCGAAATGGTTTTCTGCGCCCTTTCGTCGCCGACATCGCCTTCGACCAAAATCTCGAGAATATAGAGGCCTGGCGCGACGCGAGACCCCGCGCTGTCGCGACCATCCCAACTGAATTGATGCTGGCCGGCGCGGCCGTCCTCGCCGCGGTCGTAGACGGGACGACCGGCCAGATCGTAGAGGCGCAACCGCAAGGAGCGCGATTCGAGCACGTTGACCAGATCGACCGAGAGCTGCAAAGCGTCGTTGACCCCGTCGCCATTGGGGGTAATCACCGGCGAAGAGAGCACCACGTTGGCGAAGAGATTGGGGCTGACGGGCAGGCTGACGACGTTGGTGTTGCTCTCGATTAGTTCGGAGGCGTTACCGGGGTCGACGCGCTGGCGCACGCTGTCGTCCTGATTGCTGTCCTGGAGGAAGACGTCGAAGCGGGTCGATTGCCGGAAGACAGAAGATTCGAATTTCAGCTCGATGATCTGGTCGGAGCGGATGCGGTTGGGCAGGTGCAGCAGGAAGCCATTGGCGGTGGTGTCCATTTGCACGTCGAGGTCGGTGCCGTTGCGCGAAACGCTCATAAAGTGCACCGGCGCGGCCGACTCGACGGCGAGGCGGTCGAAACCGCTGGTGTTTTCGGGCCGCAGATAATAGGTGAATTCAGTCAGCACACCCGGTTGGGCCTGCTGGGGAAAGATCTCGCCCAGTACGCGGTCGGCCAGCGGCTCGGTGAAGTTGGCGGCGAGGAAGTCTAGGGTGGCGGCGCGGTCGGGCGAGTCGGAGGTCATGCGCACGTCGATTTCCATGAAGCGGCGCGGCGAGGGCGAGAGGAAGGCCTCGCCAGAGAAGCTGTAGATCCGGCTCCAGACGCTCCAGTCGCCGCCGGCGACGCGGGTGGTGTCGATGGGGCCTTTGAAACTGGGGATCAGCTTGTTGTACTTCCTCTCGGTGACTTCCTTGCCGTTCTTATCGTGGTAGGTCAAGATCTCGGTGACCTCGTTGCCGGTGCGGGTGCGGATCTCGATTAGCGTCCCCGGCGGCTGCTCACCGCCCCATTCTATCGAATTGAGGTTCTTGCCCTCCCCCAGGTCGATAAGCGGCGAGCGGAAGCTGACCTGTTGGGGGAAGCCTTCGCCGAAGATCTGGATCTCGTCGGTGGCTCCGCCAGCGCTGCAGCCGGGCACTCTGAAGCTGCCGCCCCTCACGCCCAGGCTCTGGAAGGAGAAGCAGCTAGTGTCCCAGAATTTCCAGAAGATGCGCATGTAGCGGGTAGGCTGCAGGTCGAAATGGTGGTCTACCAGCCCTTTGGACCGCTGGTGGACAGGCGCTTCGCCCGAGAAGTGCTTGGTCCACAGGCGCGAGCCGTCGGGTGAGAGCGAGCCATCGGAGGTCATCAACTCGTAGAAGCGAAAGCCCCAGCGCCGCCGGGAGACAATGTGTCTGCTGGTGATGGCACCGCCAAAAAACGACTTCTCAACCACGCCGCCGATGACCCGGATCTGGTCGACCCAGTAGACAGCGCCTAGGTCGAGGACCATGTGCGAGAGAATATCATTGAGGCCTCGCCCGGCGCTGCCGGCTCTCCAGCCTAAGTAGAGGTCGCCATCGAAAAGGGCTCTGGCCTTGCCGAGGGGTTGCTGGTCAATCTGGGCGAGGTTGGTATTGACGTCGACGGCACCCCCCCGTTCCAGCAGACCGAGAGCGATATTGTCGCCGATGGTCTCGACTTCGACCTCGACTAGGCGGGCGTCGGGCACCAGTAGTAAGGGCTCGAAGCGGATAAACTGCAGCGGCTCGGCGTCGATTTCCGCTATTTCGTAGGTCACCCGGTGGCGGGTATTTTCCTTGAAGCGCTCCTTGGTGCGGTAGACGAGCGAGCCCTCGATGGGGGCGGCGATAACGTCGGTTTCGGGTTCGCCGGTCGAAATCAGCAGGTCGAAGAGTTCAAAGGGGGCTGCTGCTTCGTCGAAGACCAGGGTGACGCTGTGGGCCGAGACGGCGCGGCCGAGGTTGACTTCGAGAAACCAATTCTCGGCTTCGGCTTCTGGGTCGGGTGCCCAGCCGGTCGTCGGGTCGCCATCGATGGCGAAGCGGGCTAGGTTGAGGTTGGAGCCGGCGTTGCGGATGCCGCCGTCGAAGGCGTCCAAGTCGCGCACGGCGTCGGTCAGCCTTTCGATACGGGTGGGCTGGATCGCGCCCAGCGCCGTCAGGTCCACCGCGCCCAAGGGCAACTCCCAC
This sequence comes from Gemmatimonadota bacterium, assembly GCA_009841115.1. Lineage (GTDB taxonomy): Bacteria > Latescibacterota > UBA2968 > UBA8231 > UBA8231. The sequence goes on from VXML01000058.1 coordinate 278,717, forward strand.
TGCCGCCAGTCGCGCGCCGAGTCGTAGCGCAACTGCTCGGCCGACAGGGTGGACCCGCACCAGAGCGCCAGAGCGGCAGTCGAAACAAATGCAGTGTAACGGATCTGTTTCATTGAAAGCCTCTCGAACTCTACGTCGCCAATTAGAGATAGAAAATATTATAAAGAGTCTCTTAGGGATGACACAACAATAACCTCATAACTTTGGAGACGATGGGAGCGGTGTTCATGTGGGGGCATCTCTTGTCTTGAGTCGCACAGCCAAAGCCTCGCCGTCGGCAGTTCGGCGATAGCGCTGGTGGCGACTTTGCGGTTTGTCCGGGAGGGTCATTTCGATCAGACCGGCCTTGAGGGCGGGGCCAAGGTATGCTTCGACGAAATGAGACCGGTCTTTGAGTCCCAATGCTGTCTGGATTCGGGCACGGTTCATCGCCCTAGTGAGCACTGTCACAAGTTGCTCGACTTGGTCGGTAACTTGGGGGGTATCATGTAGGGTATCATGTAGGGTATCATGTAGGGTGCCTTGCCCCTTCTTCTTATTTTTCAATGACTTATCTTGTTCGGTCTCATGTTCGGTCGCCGCAAGAGAAGCCCGTTCATGCACCGGTAGGCGCACCCGAAACCAAGTGCGGTCGTCGTCGCTCTCAAAAATTGGATCCGGTGAGCCGTTCTGCCGCATGGCCCGGAAAATCTTCGGCACGCCGGTTGAGCGTGCCTCGGCGAGGTCGAGTTCTTTCAGAAACTCACCAATACGCCGGTTCCGGTAGCGCCTGCTCACGGCCTGCCCCTTCTTGAAGTCATCCATACGGATGGAGCGGTCCGCACCGGGATAACTCAAGACCAGCAACTCTTCGCGGGTGATCCGAACTTCAACCGGCTCCCGCTCCTCGTATGAGCGATGGTAGATGGCGTTCACCAGCGCCTCCTCGATGGCACCAATCGGGAAATTCCAGAATCGCTCGGCCTCCGGCTTGTGGGGATACTTGACGACGGTTTCCTTCAGGTAGTTCCGCTCAATGTAACTGATCGCCTCGCTGAGAATGATGGACAACGGCCCGCGGAACTCCTTCTCCTCGAACTGATCGCCGCCCGGCCCATCGGGAAACCACACGACATCTATCTGGGTGGCCGGAAAAAACCTGTCTGGCCGCTCATTGAAGAACAGCAGACCAACGTTCTTCGGAAACATCGCCTCGGGCGGGCCGCCGACGATATTCAGGCGCTTGCCCAAGTCCTCAACAGATAGGCCCTCTGCTTCCGCTGCCAGTTCGCTGCCGATTTCCCCTAAAAACTCACGGATCAGCCGATGGGACAGGTCATCAAGCGAAGCAGTCTGGCGATAGCGGTCGTCAAAAGGTACTGTGGCCGCCAGACTGAGCAGCTCACGCTCGTCCTGACCCTTGGCGCGAACCGTGCTGCTGTGTCTGCGAATGAAGTAAGCCCAATCGTTGCGCTCCGCACTCAGATTCACTTTGGCTTTGTAGGGACGGGTTTCGCCGCCGGGCACCCAGAGGACGAGGATGGTCTGGCCATCCACATCGTAGGTCGCCGAGTTCGGGTGACACCAAGGTTGTATGGCCGAGTATCCCAAGTTCAGCAGTTCTTTCTGAATCGCCTCTACGGACTCCGGGTCAATGCCCGTTGGCGGCAGCACCGGACGGCCGTTCTGTTCCTCCACACCCAGCACGATGTAGCCACCGCCTAGGTTGTGGAAGTCGTTGGCAAAGGCGCAAACGGTGTGCAGAACACTCTGCGGATTCCAACCAGCTTTGTACTCAATGCGTTCGCCTTCGATGGGGCGCTGGCGCAGCAGGTGGTCGATGTTGATGGGAAGTTTGCCGGTCATGATATTGCTGTTGTGCGTCTGCGTTTTGCCCGCGTGTTATTTTGAGACCGTGATATAGGGCGTTCCTTGCGCTGAAGGTTTGCACTAATTCAGTTTAGTCAATTTTATAATAGCCCTGTTCTATCGCATCGACAATCAGAGAGTACTTGAGGCCGGAGTGAGTCGCGGTCAAATAAGTGGAAGAAGTGCGCCGCGACCTGCCGGAAGACGCCGAAACCGAGGATGAAACGCCCCAAAGAGCTACGTTTTATCGCGCTGAAGTATGCTGGACGCTGCCGATCATGTGCAATGAGGCTAGAGGCGGGCCAGCGCGCCTACTGGTCACCATTGTCGAAAAAGGTCTGGTGTATTGACTGTGCAAGTGGCGAGGGTTCCTCGGTCCAAGTCGCATCGGATAGCATAGCGGGCGATTCGCGGAATACGGCAACGAACGCAAGTCCCAGCGGTTCAAGCTCTTCAAAGCCGGCTGCCAACAGCGGGCAAACTCCCTGGCAGCAATTATGCAATTATGCGCAACGGTGCATTGAAGCGGAAGCAGCAAAATCACTGGTCCCGTACGTCAAAGAGAACTCTCTGTGGTTCTTGCATCGTGGGGAAGAGAAACTGGTTGTTGGGCAGAGCGACTCGACGCAGGCACCCGGAGAACTCCCCGATAAACTGAGGTCTCGCACCGGGTCGATCATTTACGGCTGGCCGACCATCGTCGTAACCGACCGCGATCACACACCCAAGGTTGCTCCTCTTTTCGCTGTCCAAATAGAACCGGAACAAGGCCCCGATAACCAGTGGGAACTTCACGCTACTATGGAGCCAGAGTTCAATTTGGCCATCACGGCAAGCGGTATCTTTGACCCTTCGATCACCGAAGACATCAGCGACCTGTTAAGTCACGGATTGCCGTTCGGAGATGCCGACGCTTTTGGTGTCCTCGCCGAACGAACAGCCGACCTGCTCGGGCTTCAGATATTATCGCCTCTCAACGCGAGAATCCTCGAATCGAACATCGATCGCAAACAAGGCATCTACAACGCCGCGATTTCGGTCGTGGCCGAGTGGTCTGGAGGATACACCAGCACCCTTCGTGAGGAACTGCGACAACTGCAGACTCGCGAAGACTGGGCGACTACGGCTGCGGCCCATCTTCTCCTCGACGGTTTTGCGCAGAAGGAAGACAAGCGACCTCCGTCCGAACCTCTCGCAGCTCCACTTGTATGCAACCAATCACAGGAAGAAACACTCGAACGTCTCCGCAGAGATCCTCTGACAGTCGTGACCGGCCCACCTGGGACCGGTAAGACGCAACTCGTAGTCAACGCGGTTACGAACGCGTGGCTGGACGGCGACAAGGTCTTAGTGACTTCGACCAACAATGGTGCAGTTGACGTGGCCGTCGACCGTGCGGAAAAGGACGTGAGTAGCGGCTTGTTAGTCCGCACCGGCAATCGCGATGTGCGCGAGCAGGTCCCGGATCGCATTACCGCTGCGTTGGCTCAGGCGGCAACGCAGCGCGGCAACCAAGCCGCAGCGCGCGCCCGATTGAAGCGAGTCACTACTGAGCGTATCCAGCTAATGGAGAAATTGGCGCGGCTGGACGAACTCGATGTGAAACTACTTCGGGTGGTCGAAGGGCAGGAGAAACTCAGGCAAGCATTGAAGGAGGCGGCGCAAACACTCTGGACTAACGCGAGTCCTCCTGAACTGTCCATCAGTTCCCACGAAATAGAGCAACGAGCCAGCCAGTTGTTGAGAATGGAGAAAGAGAAATTGGCGCGGCTGGACGAACTGGACGTGGAACTGTTGCAACTTGCAGAAAAACAAGAGGAACTCAGGCAAGCCTTGAAAGATGCGGTGCGAACACTCTGGATTAACGCGAGTCCCCCTGAACTGTCCATCAGTTCCCGCGAAATAGAGCGACGAGCCAGCCAGTTGTTGAGGGTGTGGTTGTTCCGTCGTTTCCGTACGCGTCGTTTCCGCGTGCGACTCGGTTGCTGTGAAACCGCTCCATTGGAGCAACTCGTCGCTTGGGCTCGGATTGATCAGCGCCTAGCAGAGCTGACCTCCCAGTTGGAAATTGGACGAGCTGAACGTCAACAGGTGTGGTCGTCCTATCACTGCCCTACGCGTCGTTTCCGCGTGCGACTCGGTTGCTGTGAAACCGCTCCATTGGAGCAA
>VXML01000058.1:282743-346656 GCA_009841115.1 Gemmatimonadota bacterium
TACGCGTCGTTTCCGCGTGCGACTCGGTTGCTGTGAAACCGCTCCATTGGAGCAACTCGTCGCTTGGGCTCGGATTGATCAGCGCCTAGCAGAGCTGACCTCCCAGTTGGAAATTGGACGAGCTGAACGTCAACAACTGAAGTCCGCGGTGGGCGACCCGACGACCAGTGTGCGCGAAGTAGACCAGAAATGGGCAGATGCAAGCCTCTACGCAATCCGCGTGGACACGGCAACGCGAATCTCCTCCGGCGCTAACCGTCTAGCACTCTTCGGCACAATTCCTGTCAGCAGTGACCGATTCAGACGAGTAATAAGCAATTCGTTTCGCTATTTACGAGGCTGGGCGTGCACGGCATTAACAGCGCATTCCAACTTCCCCTTGGAATCAGGATTGTTTGACCTCGTGATCGTCGACGAGGCTAGCCAGTGCAGCCTCGCGGCCGTATTGCCATTGGCCTATCGCGCAAAACGCTTGGCGGTCGTGGGGGATCCATACCAACTGAATCCGATCGTTTCCCTTAGCGATGGACTTTTACAGGAGATCGCTACACAGATGGGGTTCGACAACGACGATCTACGCGACCGCGGCATCCACCACAAAGGCGGTTCGGCTTACTCCGCGTTTGAGTTTGTCGCAAGACCCCAAACACCAGTTCTTCTCAACGAGCACTACCGCTGCCACCCACACATCGCCCGTTGGTTCAACAAGACGTTCTACAAGGGTGAACTCACCGTATTGACAGATGTCTCCGATGTATCCCAGCGTGATCGTGCCATCTACTGGTGCGATATCGACGGCGCGGCAGTACGGCCCGCTACTGGAAGCTGGTTAAATCAGGCAGAGGCAGAGGAAACAGTGAAACAACTTCGTGGCGCAATCGAATCCGGTTACAAGACCGTCGGCGTGGTAACTCCGTTTACTGCGCAGGCGCGGCTCATTGATCAGAGAGCCAAAACGCAATTCGGCCAAGATTTCCTGGACGACATCGATTTTGTAAGTGGAACCGCACATCGCCTACAGGGAGACGAGCGTGATGCGGTCATTCTTTCTTCTGTGCTCTCGCCCGGCATGTCTAAGAGCGGTGCCCGTTGGATAGAAAAAGAGAGAAACCTCCTCAACGTGGCTGTCAGCCGCGCCCGTCGAGCACTAATCGTTCTCGGTCACCCGCTCATGGGAGATTTGGGGAGTCCAACCTTGGCCTCCCTGCGGGTCTATCTGCGCGATGAGGTCGCCCGGAATGAGGGCACTGGTTTGCCGTCCGCCGAGTTCCGTACGGACAGCACGTCTGAGAAAATCCTGCTCGACGCCATGCAACTCCAAGATCTCTTACCCTATAGCAAGCTCGAGGTAGAGGGGTACGAGCTAGACTTTGCGCTGCTAGAACAAGGAATCAAGCTGAACATTGAGGTTGATGGCGATCAGCACCTTGACGCCAGAAGCCAACAACGGCGCCAAGATATTACACGAGACCGCGTCCTAGTCAATCTCGGTTGGACAATCCTGCGGATACCGGCGTGGCGATGCCACGAGGAAATTGACTCAGTGATTGAAGAAATCAGGAAAACACAGGACCGATTGCTTGACGAAGCCTCTCGCCGGACGTTTTAGCACTTACTAAGCGGTTCTACCAAAACGCCTGTCTTCGCCCTAGATTCTTTAAAAAAAATAAGCGCGAATCATCTCTCCAGATGCCTCCCTGGAGAGATGATTCGCGCTTTAAAGATGGTGGAGGCGGCGGGAATCGAACCCGCGTCCGAGACCGGTTCTACCGAAATATGCTACGTGCGTAGTCGGCCTTAGTTATCTCGCCTGTTGCGCTGCCGGTCGACGGGCCTCGCAACGAGCCAGCCCGAAAAATCTCGCCCCATTCCCTCGGGCGAAGGTTTGGGACCAGCCTGCTAAGAGATGTCATTGGGGCCTGCCGCGCAGGCTCAACAGACCCCAATGGGCTGCGCTAAATTTAGGCAGCCAGAGCGTACGTGTTAGTTTCGTCGCTTAATTGTTTCCCGAGGATTTACGAGGTGTCGGGACCTCGGCACGCAATTTGGGCTTCTCCGACCCCGTCGAAGCCAAGTCGCCCCCTTGGAGCATAATAACCGAAAATCGCGCGCAATGTCAACGCTCAGTTCACCACGTTGATCGGCGCGCCGTCCATAAAAGCCCGCACGTTTTCTGCCGTCATCTGCATCAGTCGCTTGCGCGCCTCTAGCGTGGCCCAGGCCATGTGCGGCGTGATGAGCAGATTCGGTGCCTGCAAGAGCGGGTTGCCGCTGGTAATCGGCTCGACGGAAGCCACGTCCGTTGCCGCCGCCCGGGGCTTGCCAGCGCGCAGTGCTTCCAAAAGGGCTTGTTCATCGACGAGTGCGCCGCGCGATGTGTTGATGAACAGCGCCCCTTCCTTCATGGTCGCCAACAACTCGGCGTTGACAAAACCGGTGTTGTCGGGCGTCTGCGGGCAGTGCAAGCTGACCACATCGGCTCCGGCGAAAATCTCCTCCGTGCTCTTGAGGGCAAACGGCGCGTACCCCGGCGGGTCCTTTGGCGACGGTGCATAAGCCCAGACTTCCATGCCAAAAGCGTGGGCTAGCTCGCCGACGCGCTGGCCGATGCGCCCAAAGCCCACGAGACCGATAGTTTTCCCGGCCAGTTCCGTCAGCGGCGTCTCCCAAAAACACCAATAGCCCGATTCAGCCCAGCCGCCGCGATGGACCGCCGCGTCGTGGCGACCGACGTGGTGGCACAACTCCAGCAGAAGCGCCATGGTGTATTGGGCGACCGATTCGGTGCCGTACACTGGAATGTTTGACACTGGGATGGCGCGGGCGCGCGCAGCTTCTACATCGACGACGTTGTACCCAGTGGCCGTAACCGACACGAAGCGCAGGTTGGGTAGCTGGGCAAAGGTCTCGGCTGTCAGCGGCACCTTGTTGGTCAAAATCACGTCGGCGTCTGCAGCCCGTTCTAAGATCAGGTCGTCAGGCGTTTTATCGTACACCGCAAACTCGCCCAATGCTGAGACCGGATCCCAGGGGTTGTCGCCGGGGTTTAGGGTGTGTCCGTCTAGTACTGTGATTTTCATAGGATTCCTTTTGTTTGCAGAGCTATTTCTGTAACTGACCCACGTCCCGCACGGCCCCGTGCGCCGCGCTCGTCGTCAGCGCGGCATACGCCTGTAGCGATTGGGGGATGTGGCGTTGGCGGTTGCGGGGGCGATAGGCGTCTATTTTTTGCCGTCGCGCAGACAGTTCGGCGTCCGCGATTAGCACGTCGATTTTGCGCTTGGGAATGTCGATGCGAATCCGGTCGCCGGTTTCCACTAGGGCCAGTGCTCCGCCCTCGGCTGCTTCTGGCGAGACGTGGCCAATCGACAGCCCAGAGGTGCCGCCGGAAAAGCGGCCGTCGGTCAACAGCGCGCAGGTCTTGCCCAGCCCCATGGACTTGATGTACGACGTTGGATAGAGCATCTCCTGCATCCCCGGCCCGCCCTTGGGGCCCTCGTAGCGGATCACGACCACGTCGCCGTCGCGGACTTTGCCGCCGAGGATGCCCTCGCATGCTTCGTCCTGCGACTCGAAGATTTGGGCCGTGCCTTCAAACACCCAGATCGACTCATCGACGCCGGCCGTCTTCACGATGCAGCCCTCCTCGGCGATGTTACCGAAAAGCACGGCCAGCCCGCCATCCTGTGAATAAGCGTGCGCGACCGAGCGGATGCAGCCCGTTTGCTCGTCCGTGTCCGACTCGTCGTAAAAGTTGTTTTGGGAGAAGGCGGTTTTCGTCCGCACGTTGCCTGGGGCCGCCAGCGCGCGCTGCACGGCCATTGCTTCTACTGCACTCGGCCCGCGAATGTCGTTTGTGGCGATCAGTTCGCCGAGCGACGGCCCGGCAACGGTCTGCGGCTCGGGGTGGATTTTGCCGCCGCGCAACAGCTCGCCTAAGATGCTCATAATGCCGCCAGCGCGTGCGACGTCCTCTATGTGAAACTCCTGCGTGGCCGGTGCCACTTTGCAGATACAGGGGACTTGCCGCGAGAGCCGGTCGATGTCGGCCATGGTGAAATTGACTTCGGCCTCGCGGGCCATGGCCAACAGGTGCAGGACGGTGTTGGTGGAGCCGCCCATGGCAATGTCCAAGGTCATGGCGTTTTCAAAGGCCGCGAAGTTCGCAATGCTGCGCGGCAGTACCGACGTGTCGCCCTCTAGGTAAAATGCCTTGGCCATTTCGACGATCCGCTTGCCGGCCGCGGCAAAAAGCTCCCAGCGCAGTGCGTGCGTGGCGAGGATAGTGCCGTTGCCCGGCAGGGCTAGGCCGATGGCTTCGTTGAGGCAGTTCATGGAATTGGCGGTGAACATGCCCGAGCACGAGCCACAAGTCGGGCAGGCCTGTTCCTCCATCTTGGCCACGTCCTCGTCGCTCAAGTTGGGGTCAGCCGCGGCGACCATAGAGTCGACCAAATCGAGCTTGGCGCGGCCCGTTGACAGTTCGGTTTTGCCGGCCTCCATCGGCCCGCCCGAGACGAAAATCGCCGGAATGTTGAGCCTGAGCGCGGCCAGCAACATGCCCGGAGTGATCTTGTCGCAATTGGAAATGCAGACGAGGGCGTCGGCCTTGTGGGCCTGCACCATGTACTCGACGCTGTCGGCGATTAGCTCGCGGCTTGGCAGGGAGTAGAGCATGCCGTCGTGGCCCATGGCAATGCCGTCATCTACGGCAATGGTGTTGAACTCCACGCCGTAGCCGCCGTGCTGGTCGATCACTTGCTTGACCTTCTGGCCAATGGGGTGCAAATGCACGTGCCCGGGCACGAACTGAGTAAAGGAGTTGGCAATGGCGACGATGGGCTTTTGGAAGTCCTCGGTCTTCATGCCGGTGGCGCGCCACAAGGCACGCGCGCCGGCCATGCGCCTCCCCTGCGTGGTGGTACTGCTGCGAAATGATTGCATAATAGCTCTTTCAAAAAGCTGCCGTCTAGCAGCGGGTTTTAGGTAGCAAAGTCAATTTCTAGCGCATCCCCCAAAGGCACGTAGCCGATTTTCCCATAGATGCTGTTGGAGGTTGGATTGGCTTGATCGGCAAATAGGCTGCAAAACGAATAGCGCTCGGAAAGCAACTTCTTGGTCAGCGACGCGACGCATGAAGTGGCGTATCCTTTGCTGCGCTGCTCGGGCGGCGTGTACACCGCGGTGACGGATATGCCGTTTCGCATTGGGCGCGTCGTTTTGGCAATGGAGACCGGCCCATTGCAATCCCAAATGTACAGTTGTTTGTCGGCGATGAATCGCACGGCACTTTCCTTGGCCTTGTCGAGATCGGCTGGCTCCCCTAACGCCTCTTGCGAAAAGGCGTCCACCCAGTGCGCCATGAGCGGATGATCGTCCATGCTGGCCAAGCGCAACGCCCCCGCAGCAAGGGGCACGTCGGCGACCGTGCGCGCCTCAAATACGCGCAGCCGCATGGTCTCCTTAGGCGCTGCGCTAGGCACGGCCTCGGCCCAGCAAGCGGCAAAGACTTGCGCTTCGGACGCCGGCCCGACAACGCCGGGGAGGGACGCATCCGTTGCAAGCAGGTGGCGAACGAGATGGGCGATAGCCCCTTCGACATTCGCAACGAACTTGCTGAGGATGATTCTCCTCGGCGGCGTCATTACGGCCGCGCCAATCGCGCTGCCTTGCTCCAAGACGCTCAATAGTAACGGTGGCTCGGACCCGTAGCGCAGGGGATCTTCGGCGAGCGCGTACGCGAGGCCGAGCGGCAAGTTGTTTTCACTCTTATGCGCTTCGAGGCAAGTACCAGCAAGCGCAATCAGCTCGCTGGCGTCGGCGTGGTGTATTATTTCGACCATTCAGAAAGCCTGACCAATAGAAAAATAAAACCGCTTCCGCTGATACAACCGCCTCCACCACTGTTTCTCGTCAGATCGGTTGTCGAGGGATCCATCGCTGAAGGCTACATCGAGCCGGAGGGGAAATCCCAAAACGTAGCGCAGCCCCAACCCATAGCCATCAACCATGCCCCACCAGGTCGCTTGGCTTGGCTTGCGCCAGACCTGTGCCCGGTCCCAAAAGCCAACGAGACCGAAGTTGTTGCGCTGATAGCGCAATTCCCCGCGCATATTCAGGCCGAGGCGTCCGCCGCCTGGCACGTGTATGGCGTCGTACTCAACGCCGCGCACGGAGCCCTCGCCCCCGTATGCGCTCCAGTATTTCTGCGGTAGCGCCCGTCTCTCGCGCAACGAGGCCGCCCCTCCCCCTTGCAGGGCTAGGGCCAACACCAGCCGACGCGAGAGCGGTTGGTAATATGTGAATGCGGCCTCGCCATCGATCACATAAGTCTGGTGCCGGCCCAGAATGAACGAGTAGGCATAGAGTCCGGTCAACCGCAAGAGCGCACCGCGCGTGGGAGCAAAGGGGTCATCGCGCGAGTCGCGCAAAAACTCGGTCTTCAAATTGACTGAGCGCTCGCGTTCGGTCAGAATCCGCAGCCAATCCGCCGTCACTGGGATCTTGCCGTCGCTGTAGTCTATAACCTCGTCTTGGGCAGAGAAATTGCCTTTGCCAGAGAAATCGAAGTCGGAGTCGCCAAACAGATCGTCCGCGTCGGTCGTCTCATCGCTGCCGGTTTCACCGGGATCAAGAGGCCTGGGCGCGTAGTCGATGCGCTCGCTCGGATCGGGCCGGGTGCGCGAATCTTCTCCGCTAATAGAGACTTGGGCTTGGTAGATCTCGCGCCAGCTCTTGGTGAGCGTTGCTTCAGCTTTCCACAAGTGCTCAACTGCGAGGTAGTTGAAGGTAGCCGTACGTATGTACTCCCTTGTGGTCGCTTCCCCGAAGAAGGACAAGATGCCTTCGAGCACCGTATCGTTGGCCGTCAAAAGCGCGACTTGCCGCTGGTCGTTCGGGTTGCCCTGCTGCTTGGTCGGTTGCCACTTGTCGGTGACCCCTGCCGACAACACCAAGTCAGCGCCCGTGCCCAGCAAGTTGCGCTCGGTAAAGGACGCGGTGACGCCCTGCTCCGGCTTCCCCCAACCGGCATTGAGGCTTAGCCGAGCGCCACGGCCCAGCCAGTTGTTGTGCTGCACGACCCCGCCTACGCGCGGCTCAATGTTGCTGAAGAAGGCACCGGCACTTAGGGAGATGCGCTTTCTTTCTTTTAAGCGAACCACGACCGGCTGCAAGCTGTCACCCGTCTCGGGAGTGAGTAGAAAGACCGAGCGGAACAGGCCGGTCTTCGCCAGTTGCTCGCGGCTTTTGGCTAGCTGCTCGGGATTGTACAAGTCCCCCTGCTCAAAGTGCAGATAGCGCTCGATCAGCTCCTTGCGCGTGTATAGCTGGTCGAGGTTTTCGACCTCGACGACACCGAAGTACATCTTGCGCCCGGGATTGATGTAAAAGACGACCTCTGTGCTACGGCTGGCGCGGTCGTCCTCCACCCACTCGTTGCGCACTGCGGCATGGGGATAGCCACGCTGATTGAGAAAGACCTGTAGTTGGCGCTCGCCTTCGAGCACCTTGCCGTAGTCGAGAGGTGCGCCCGCGCGCAGGCCGACCTGAGCACGCAGGGTGTCGGCCGCAAAAGGCGCGCCCCCTACGAGCGTTAGGGCGCGCACCGTCCACAGCGCACCGCTGTTGATTTCAATGTGAATGTGGACTCGGTTTTTGGTGTCCAAGCGCAGGAGTTTGCGGACGATCTCGGCGTCGCGATAGCCCTTGCTGTAATAGAGATTGACCAGTCCGCTGAGGTCGTTTCTGAAGAAGCGGCGTTGGAAGCGCTTGCCTTCTTGGGTCAGCATGGCCGAGCGCAAGGTCTCGCCTTTGATGCGCTTTGCGCCTCGGTGCACGAAGCGTATCTGAGCCACCTTGTGATCATCGGCTTCATGGGCCGATATTTCGCGCAGATCCTCTTGAGCCAAGGCCGTCCCGGCGAGAGCCAGACAGAGCACGCCGACGAGTGCGCTCATCGGAATTCTCGCTTCAGGCCGATGCCTAGCCCATAGTGATCGTACTTGCTTTGCGCTGAGCCGGTGATGATGAGGAAGGACTTCACTTTGTGCTCGATCCGCACTTCGCCCGCAGCCATCTCTTTGAGCGGGGCCTCGTAGCGCACCCATAAGGGCAGGGGCAACCTGCGGCTGAAGTACTCGCCCACGCGCAGCGCCGGATCACCCGGCTCGGCCCCGGCGATCTCACTCGACGGCAGGACCGTGAATTCATCAAGCCCCACCTCCTTCTCGACCTGCTTGCTCAAGAGCTGGCCGGCGGCCGTAACGGCCGCGTCGTAGTCGAGGTCAGCCACGTCGAGATCAGCCATATTAAAGACCAGCAGGTTGACGATGCTCAAAGGATCTTCTATCGGGTCCGCGTTCGGGTCTTCCGAGTCCGCTGCAAAATCCGGCACAATTTTCTGAGCCGACCCTTTTAGCGTCAGGGTCACGTCGTACTCATAGCCGCTCTTAATGTTTGGGATGTCCTCGACTTTGGCCTGCAAATCGAGTGTGGGATTCAGTTCAAAGGGGTCGTACATCACGTCGAGGATGGACTTAGTCGGCGCTAGGCGGTTGAAGACGACGCGCCCCTGTGTGATGTTGAACTCCTGATTGAGTACGAAGACTTGCCCTTCGTCTATTGTGATGTCGCCTTGGAAAAGTGGCTTGTAGAAGGTACCGCCGACCTCAACCGCGCCCGATGCTTCGACCTCGGCTAGCTCGCTGTCGAGGGCGAGGCCGCGGAGATCAACCTCGACGGCTAGGGCCATGTTTTCCAAAAAATCGTCGCGCAATGCCGGCGGTGGCGGTGGCACGGGAAGCGCGAGGACCACGAGGCTCGCCTCGGACTTCGGTCGGTCAATGCGGACGCGCCCCGCCAACTTGGATGCGCTGAGCGAGCCGGCGAAAGATAGATCTAAGTCGATGTCGCTTGCCCTAAACGACTGTCCGACGTCTTCGTAGTAGGAGGTCATCCGCTCGGCTTGGAGCTGCAAGTCAAAGCTAGGGTCGTCGAGCTGCGCTAGGTCGAACTGCCCAGTGAGCGACGCGCTGCTAAACCCCCGCTTAGGTTCGTTCTCGACGGAGAAACCCACCAGTTCGACCTGCCGGTCATTGAATTGCAAGTGCCCGTCGGGCAGCGCGTATATCGGCTCTAAGTCGAGGAGGGCAAATTCGAGGCCCTTGACTCCTATTTGGCCTTGCAGTGAGAGCGTTGAGTCCAAGCCCTCGGCCCGGAGATCTGCGCTGATCCGTCCGTCGAGATGGTCCAGTTCGGCTATTAGGTCGCCGAGGAAGAGGAGTCCGATGCCGTCGGAATGCGCTTCGAGCCAGCCCTCGTCTAAGGAAAGTTTGCCAGCCTGTAAATCCCAAGGTATGCGACCGATTACGGTGAGGCTGTCGTCGGGCAAGGTAGTCCAGTTCAAATGCCAGTCGCCGCCGTGCCGGTCGCCGACGAGTTGGCCGCGCAGCTTGCCCAAGTCCGCGGATTCCACGGTTAGACCGGCGGCAACTTGAGGAGCGGATGCCGTGCCGCTGACCTCGGCGTCGAGTTGGACCAGCCCTTCGGGGCCGCCGAAGAAAGCCAAGTCCGCGTCTTCGAGGGCCAGCTCAATTTTCGAGGGCTTGGTGTCCACTAGTTGGCCCGTCAGCCGCAGAGTGCCCGCCGGTTGCAGGGCGCGGCGGTCGCGGTCGTAGCGCTGCAAGCCAATCGCCACTGAGTCCAGGACCACGCGGCCCTCGCCGAACGCGAATCGCCCTCCAGACAGGAGATCCAGCCGCAGCGAGTCGGCTGTAGCTTGGCTCTCGATGGCCAAGCCGTGCACGTCGATATGCCCGGCCAAGTCCCGCCAGCTCGGCATGGAGTCCCCTAAGGCCGTTTCTAAGTGCCCGTCGAGGTCGAGCCGCCCGTATAGTGGGCGTCCCAAAGCATAGCTGAGCACCGGGCCCAAGTCGGCCGCCTTCGCCTCAATCGCGAGCGGCGCGGGGGCTGCCCCCGGCCCGAAGAGCGGCGCGGCTGGGCAGGTCAGCGCGAGGCGCACGCCGGCATCGGCGCTGAACTCGGCCGCGAGCGTATCCGCCAGTGCAAGGCGCAGCCGAGCATTGCCGAGGGCGAGGGTATCGAGGCGCATCTCCTCTATCGTCACCACGCCCTGCGCCTCTGGCCTCGCTAGGGTGCCGCCGATCCGCAGATGCCCACCGCCCGTTGCGCTGAGGTCGGACGCGAGGTTGGACAGTTCAAGGGCGGATAACTCCGCTGCAACGGAGAGCGAATCCTGCCCGACCCAACCCGAAAGATTCACTAAGCCGACTGACGTTTGCAGATGCAGCGCCGTAAGATCCAAGCGTCCGTTACCATAGTCGGCCTGGAGGGAACCTTGGTTTTGCAGTACCCATTCCCCCTGCCGCAGCAAGAGCGAGTCTAGGGCGAGGTCCGCTTGAACCGCGTCTAGGCCCTCCAACGGCCCCTCCCAGCGCAAAGTGCCGTCCAATGTGGCCACTGCGCCATCTATCCCCCGCAGCAGGGTATCGGCAAAATCCGCTTGAGCCGTTAAGTGCCCGTCCACGTCCAGCTTCGCTAGCACGCTCACGCCCGACCCCCCGCCGGCTACCCGCGCTGCGCCTTGGTCCCAGTCCACGTCCAGCGCGAGCTCGCTGGTCTGCCACCCCGCGTACTCTAGCGGCGTGGTCGCAATGCTCCCACCCAGCCGCAGTGTTTCGAGCGACAGCCCGCCCCCACCGTGCAAATCCGCGTCTAGCCGCCCGATTAACCCGGGCATGATCCGCTCTACTGCCAGCCCGTCCACATCCGCCACCAGCGTATCAATCTCGCTGCGCTCTAGGTCGATGTCTGCCCGCGCTACTAGGAGATCGCGCTCTAAGCGCAAATCGGCCGCGAGGTAGCGGTTGGCGGACAGGTGTAGGTCCGCCGCGAGCGGCCCGAACTCCTCTCCCAATTCGCCGGGGAGATGGCCGGTCGTCAGCCGCAACGCCAGCGTATCGGGCTTGGCCTGCCCGGCAATGTCCATGAGCGCTGCGCCGCGCAAAAAGGACGCCACCTGCAACGCGCCCTTTAGCGCGAGATCGTAGTTCCCCTCTAAGTCAGAAGAGCCGGTAGCTACCAACTTCAGCGGGGACGATTGCAGGTCGAGACGAGTTGCCCCATCGGGCTGGTGCCAACCCGTTATCTCGGCGTCAAATCGCTGATCGGGAATTAGGTCTACATCGCGCAGGAGGGCCGTAAATTCCGCTGCATAGCGCCGGTGCTGCAAGTGCACTCCAGCCGCTAGATCGAATTCCGCCCGTCCCCCAAAGGGAGCCGCTAGCACAAGGTCAAATCCCTCGCCCCGCAGTTGGGTCTGCAAGCTGTCGCGGGTAAAGAAATAAGTCGCCTCGCCCGTCAGGGTGCCGTCGAACAAAGAGACGAGCAGAGAATCTAGCACTAAGCGCGTGCCGTTGACTCGCATGTCCCCTTGCAGATCCACAGCGGAGACCGCTGGCGCGCTTCCCTTGCCCCTGAGCGTCCCGTGCAGTTGCAGCGGCGTCACTGCCCCAACGATCTCCGCTGCTAGGGAACCCCGCGCGGAATCGCTCTCCACTGTCGCCGTGGCATCTACCTGCAAAGGCCGCGGCAACTTTAGCCCCAAGTCAAACGAGGCGTGCAGGTCGGATCTTAGACTGTCGCTAGCGCCCACGGCTCGGACCTCGCCGCGGTCGATGCGGTGCGGACTGAGCGCAAGATCCAGCGTTAGCGAGCGCAGCGGCACGCCCTGCAAGTCGGACAAGGCCAGTTCTAAATGTCCCGAGGTGTCTGCTACTGCGCGATATGCGCCGTGCCAGTCCCGCGCCACGATCCGCGTCTCGCCCAACTGCCAATCGAGTGTACCGGCTTTCGCGTTGAGGTTGGGGAGGAAGGCAAGGGGTAGCTCGATGTCCGTGGCGGCGGTAGTTGAATCGGCTTCGGTGCTCGGCTCAATCCGCACCTTGGGTGCCTGTATATCGACTTCCCAAGACCACGGCCACGCGGCGATGTACTCGGCATTGACGGTCACCCCTAGCGCGGGGTTTTTGCAGTGCACGTCGGAAAAGGAAAACGCGTAGAGCAAGCCTCCCCGGCGACTGCCGATGGAGACCTGCCATCCCCCAACTCCGCGCTCTAACAGGTGCGCGAGTGCGGCCGGCCCTATGGGCGTGACCGCGACGAGGACGAGGACGGCAGCCAAAACGACCGCCGTCCCGAGCAGCTTCCTCTTCATTCGGACTTAAGGTGGGTCAGGGCTTTGGACACGTGGAAGAGCGAGTCGGGCAGCGGCGCGTGCGCCATGTTCTTGATCTCGCGGTCCAAGCGGAACACTTGGCTGGGCTTCTCTTTTTCGGGCAGCTTGACTGCGGCCGTCAAGGTCGAGCGCAACGCGAAGCCTTTGAGTTCCTCGGCGTTCTCTAGCTCCTCGCTTAGAGCTTCGTGATCTTCTAGCCCTTCCAGTCCACCACCGATTACCGGCGGATAGGACGTGCTAGCCTTCTGCAAGTCCATAAACGCCGAGAGCTCCTGAAAGCCGGGGAAATCCTTGGCAATGCAGGCATCGTACGTGTAGCGGTTTTCGCGTCGCAACTCTTGGGTTTTGGGGTCGAGGTAGCGGGCGCGCATCTGCGCGACGACCCGCCGACAGGGAATTCCAGCGATGCGCGCTGTGTCCCCCGGCACCTTGACCGCAAGGGCCCTCTGTGGCCCGCCAAGAGCGGCTGACGGCTTGGCAACGGCCTTGCGCGCCGGAGGGGCTTTCTGCTCGACGAAGGTTTGGGCAGTCAGGTCAATTTCGTACACCTGAGCTTGGTCTAGTCGCAAAATGGTGCTGGTATTGAGGGACTGACCCTGCTGCCGAAGTGCCTTCGCCGTTTTTGCGTCGGTCTCAATCTGTTGCTCGACTCGCTGGCTCTTGCCCTTGATGTAGATTTTGTTGGTCGTTTTGCGCGCTCCAGTTTTGTCTTTGCCAAAGCCTCGATTGACGACCTCTTCCTCGAAATACACATCGGCACCAGCGATCACCGCGCTGACGAGCAATGCACATAAGAGTAAAATCATGCTCGCACTCTCCTGTGGTAAGTAGGATGGAAGGCGTGTGCCATATAGAACACATAGGGTAGAGAAAAGTGTCTCCTTTTATTAAACGCTAATAGAAACATAATATAGCGAAACGCAGTTGCTAGCCCATAAACAAAAAAGGCCCCTGCCCGCAAAGGGCGAGGGGCCTCAAATTTCTTGCTGCGTCTGCTGTTATTCGTCTGAGCCGCGCATGAGCAACAGACCCACTAAGTTTAGCACTGCGGTCGCGGCGGCGGCCACATAGGTCATGGCCGCGGCATTGAGCACCCGCCGAGCCGAGCGCACCTCGTCGTTGGCTAGGTAGCCCTGCGAGAGGATGGCCATGGCCCGCGAGCTGGCGTTGAACTCCACTGGCAGGGTGACGATTTGGAACAGCACTGCGCCGGCGAAGAACATGATGCCGATATTCATCAGGCCGGTGGCCCCGAAGAACATCCCCGCTATAATCAGAGGAAAGCCCAGAGACGAGCCCAAGTTGGCGATGGGCAGGATCGCGTGCCGCAAGTTGAGCGGCGCGTAGCCGTGGGCGTGTTGGATCGCGTGGCCCACCTCGTGCGCTGCCACGGCCAAGCCGGCTAGATGGTGCCCGTGGAAGTTGTCCGAAGAGAGGCGCACGGCTTTGGCGCGGGGATCGTAGTGATCGGAAAGCATCCCGCCCGTCTCCTCGACCGACACGTCGTAGATGCGTTGCTGGTGCAGAATGCGCCGCGCGGTCTCAGCGCCCGAAAGCTGCGCGGCCGAAGCCACTTGGCTGTACTTCTTGAAGGCGCTGCGGACTCGCATCTGGGCCCAAGCGACCAAGATCATCGGCAGAATGAAAAACGGGTTAAAAAGGAACGAAAACATCTCCTCATCTCCTCAATAAGCGAAGTACCTCTATTAGGACGCTAAATGAACGCTCCAAGTTTCTAGCAGAATAACGAAAGCACCTGAAAATCGCAAGATCGGGAAATTAGATCTTTTCTTCAGCTTCAGCAGGAAGAGCAAGAGCCGGAGGCACAGCGACGCCAGCCGAAACGATCATTTTTAGGGCCTCTTCAACGCGGAGATCGGTGGGGCGCAATTGTTCGGGCGGCACGATGAGCATGAAGCCGGTGGTGGGATTGGGCGCGGTGGGCACGAAAATACTGTGTGCCGGTACTACTTCGTCCTCGCGGGGCACGTTGCCGGCCAAAAAGCCTAGGGTCCACATCCCGATGCGAGGGTATTCGACGAGCACGACTTTCTCGAAGCCGGCCTTGCCCGGAGAGGTCAGCGACTCCATGAGCTGTTGAATGGGCGCGTAGATCGTGCGCACCAACGGCAGGCCCTCTAGCATTTCGCGCGCGAATTGCCACAGGCTGCGGCCAACCACGTTGGTGGCTAGTGCGCCGACGACCCACAGAATGATAAAGGTCAGTATAAAGCCCAAGCCGGGGATGTGGAACTCTTCGTAGCCGAACGGCTTAGCCACTTGGCCAATCAACGGCGCAGAGAAGCCGTCGGCCCAGTCGAACAGGAACTTGAGCACCCAGCCAGTAAGCCACAGGGGCACGATGATCGTCAGGCCGGCCATTATCGTGCGCCGAAGCCGCTGTAGCCGAGTGGGGCTTTTGCGGGAGGGCATATCACTCATAGCGTGAATTACCTTACATAAATTGACATTTTTTGAATATCCAACTGAGTCAAAATACTGTCAATACAAGATCAGTGGTTAGTGGTTAGTGGTTAGTGGTTAGTGGTTAGTGGTTAGTGGTTAGTGGTTAGTGGTTAGACCCCGCCTCCCCTAGGGAGTGGTGTGGGGACTGGTCACTGGCCACTGACCACTAACCACTAATTTACGTTTTTTGCGCGGTGGCCTATTTTATCCTCTATGACGGCAATTTTACTTAGCGGCGGCATGGACTCGACCACCTTACTCTGGTGGCTAAAAGCCCGACAACCAGGCCCCATCCACGCCATTAGCATTGACTACGGCCAGCGCCACCGCATCGAGCTGGAATGCGCCGCCCGCCTCGCCCACCTCGCCGAAGTCGCGGCTCACGAGATGCTGGCGTTGGACTTGGCGGCCCTAGGGGGCAACCCGCTAACCGATCCCACAGTGGACGTGCCCACCGCTGAATCTAAACGCCAACGCGACACCGTGGTTCCCTTCCGCAACATGCTCTTTGCGACGCTAGCAGCGGCGTATTGCGCAACAAAGGGGATTGTCGATCTGTATATGGCCCCGGTCAAAGACGACTACGCGGCCTACCGAGACTGCCGTCGTCCCTTTTACGACAGCCTCGAACAGAGCCTGCGCTTGGGGGCGGCCCACGACGCGCCATGGGCGATCCACACTCCCTTCGTCAAGCTGTGGAAGCAGGACATCGTTGCCCTTGGGCTCAAACTCGGCGTTCCCTACGGGGAAACCCATACCTGCTATGAGGGCTTGCGGCCGGCCTGCGGCGTGTGCGACGCCTGCTGCGAGCGGCTCGCGGCTTTTGCGGCGAACCGAGCTTGCGACCCCCTGGCGTATGCCGCTGGCGAGAAGACGCTGTGACCGCCCAGATGCCAGCCGAAGAGCGCGCCGAGCGCCTGCCGGTGTGGAGCGACTCGGGGCGCGTCCTGCAGATCAACGAGATTTTCTACTCGATTGAGGGCGAGGGTCTGCGCGTTGGCGAGCCTACCACTTTTGTGCGCTTGGCGCGCTGCAATTTGCGCTGCCCGTTCTGCGACACGGAGTTCGACCGCTTCACGCCTATGGACATCGAAGACATTGCCGCCGAGGTGGCGCGCCACCCGGCCGAATGGGTGTGCTTGACTGGCGGCGAGCCTTTGGGTCAAAATCTCGCGGCGCTGGCTGGCCGGCTCAAGGAAGCGGGCTACAAGCTCCACATTGAGACCAATGGTACGATTGCGCCCGATCCGGTGCTATTCGAGCTGATTGACCACTGGACCGTGTCGCCGAAGTGCTACCCGGTCGTCGCTGGTTTTGCGCGCATTACCGAGCTCAAATACGTCGTCGGCCGGGCTTTTCGCGAGGAGCGCGTCGAGGAGCACCGCGCCGACTACGTCTATTTGCAGCCCGAATCCTCTGAGCCGCGCTACGTGCAGAAGGCCCTTGAGATCCTCAAGCGCCATCCGCGCTGGCGCCTCTCCACCCGCATCCACAAGACGCTCGGACTGCCTTGAGCGAAAATGTCAAAAGGAGATCCCATGCCCGACGTAGCTGAAATTTACAAGTTCGACGAGCTTACTTGGCCGGAAGTCAACCAAGCTGTAGCCATGGGCAAAATTCCCATCATTCCCACTGGTTCAGTTGAACAACACGGCCACCACCTCCCACTCAAGGTGGATCACCTGTGCGCCAATGCAGTGGCGACGGAAGCCGCGCGCCTAAAGCCCGAGCTCGCCCTCGTCCTGCCGCCCGTGAGCTACGGCTATGTCCACCACGTGATGGACTTTCCGGGTTCGCTCAACATTCACTACGAGCACTTCATCCAATACGTGCTCGACATCACCAAGAGCTTGGCCTATCACGGCTTCAAGAAGATGATCCTCGTCAATGGCCACGGCTCTAACCACAACCTCGTGGATATGGTCGCTCGGCGCACGATAGTAGAGACCGATGCGAGTTGCACGTTTTGCTCGTGGTGGCACTTGCTCCGGGTCCATCCCGACTTCGACAAAGAGTGGCGCGAGAGCGTGTTCCCGGGCGGCTGCTCGCACGCGTGCGAGTTGGAGACTTCCATGCTGCTGTATCTCGCGCCGGAGAGCGTGCGCAAGGACAAGATCAAAAGCGAGATCGCCAAGACGAACAAGCTCGGCTCCAAATTCTTGTACACCGACCTATTTTCACACGGGCCGATGGGCTTGATCGAGTGGACGAGTCAGTATTCGGATACCGGGGTAATGGGCGAGGCGGAGAAGGCCACGGCCGAAAAGGGCAAAATCGTCTTTGAGGAGGCGAGCCGGAACTTGGCCGAATTTGTCGAGGAATACCACGCGATGAAGATCGAGTCGCGCACTCGCCATCAGGACCAAGAGCCGACGTTTCCGCTGTCGTTTCCGACGGATTGAGTGGTCTCAACCCAGCGGTCGCAGCTGTCCCGCTTCCTCCTCGTAGCTCGCGCCACACTCCCCACAGACCATATCGTCGCCCAGCGTAACGCCGCAGCGGCAGGCCCAGCCCGTCTGCCGCCCCGGCACACCAGTTATTAGCGCATAGGCCGGCACGTCGCGGGTTACGACCGCTCCGGCACCAATAAGGGCATACGCGCCGATTTCGACGCCGCAGACGATGGTCGAATTGGCTCCCAGCGAAGCCCCCTTGCGCACCCGCGTCTCTTGAAACTCGTGCCTGCGGTCAACAAAAGCGCGGGGATTGACGACGTTGGTGAATACCATTGACGGGCCGCAGAAGACCTCGTCTTCGAGCGTGACTCCCTTGTAGATCGAGACGTTGTTCTGTATTTTGCAGCCGTCGCCGATCACCACGCCGCGATCGACATAGACGTTTTGGCCGAGATTGCAGTTTTGGCCGATCTGGGCGTCGGGCATCAGGTGGCAGAAATGCCATATATGGGTCCCCGCGCCAATGGCGACCGGCTCATCGACGCAGGTGCTGGGATGGATGAAGTATTCTTTTGCCATGACGACCGAATATAAATTGTCCCTATCTATTTACCAATGCACCGACCATTCGGTCGGCGCAGAAACCCTTTGCATACGGAGGAAATTGTGAAACTAGCCACGTACTCTGCCGCTGGCGAACAGCGCGTGGGCGCAGTAGTTGGCGATGACAATATCGTCGTGGATCTCGCCGCTGCCGACCGCGTCTTGGCTCGCCGTGAAAAGCGCAAAACACATCCCTTTTTCACCGACATGCTCGCGCTGCTCGGCGCTGGTGCCAAGGGCCTGCGCGCCGCCAAACAGGCCGCGGCGTATGCCGAGGATAAGGAACCCAACGGCAAGACCATCCACGCCCTCAGCAAGGTCCGCCTCCGCGCTCCCGTGCCCAATCCGCGCAAGGTCTTCTGCTTGGCCGGCAATTACCAAGACCATATCGAAGAGGGCGGCGGCAAAATGGACGCCCAAGACAAGGAAACCCCGCGCGTCTTTATGAAGCCGCCGACCACTACGGTTATCGGCCCTGGGGATCGCATCCTTATTCCCCCGATCGCCAATAGCATCGATTGGGAAGGCGAGTTGGCCGTAGTTATTGGCCGCAAGACCAAGGGAGTCAAAGCTAAGGACGCGCTCAGATACGTGGCCGGTTACACCGTTATGAACGACGTGTCCGAGCGCGAGCTGGTCATCAAGAAGCGCACTGACAGTCGCCCGCGCGACGAGTGGTTCGACTGGCTCAACGGCAAATGGCTCGACACCTTTGCCCCGCAGGGACCTTGGATCGTTACTGCGGACGAGATCAAGGACCCCCAAGTCCTCGACATCAGCACGTACATCAACGGCAAGCGCAAGCAACACAACAACACCGGCCAGATGCTCTATCCGGTCAATAGGATCATCGAGTACATCTCGGCGATTATCACCCTAGAACCGGGCGACCTGATCAGCACCGGCACCATATCGGGCGTCGGCGCGACCACCGGCACCTTTATGAAAAAGGGCGACAAGGTCGAAATCGAGATCTCCGGGATCGGCGTACTCAAAAACTCAGTCGCTGCCAGCAAGAAATAACCCTTGGACTCAACATCCGCGACCACGGGCCAGGACGGCGGGCTGCTCAGCCGCGCCTTCCTGGCCCTTTGTTTGATTTACTTTTTCGAGAGCTTCCTCGTCGCCCCCTTCCAAGCGCTCTTCCCCGTCTATATCGAAGCCGACTTGGCGCGGCCT
Source organism: Gemmatimonadota bacterium (assembly GCA_009841115.1). Classification (GTDB taxonomy): domain Bacteria; phylum Latescibacterota; class UBA2968; order UBA8231; family UBA8231. The sequence goes on from VXML01000058.1 coordinate 301,644, forward strand.
CCGTGGTTTACTGGGTACCTGCGCGGAATCATGCTGCTCTTAGGCGGCATATTTGCTGTGGTCGCCGGTCGGCTCTGCGACCGCTTTGGCCGCAAGACGACCCTGATGATCGGCCTCGTCGGCAGCGCGCTCACCGGCTTGGTCTTTCGCACCGCAGACCCGTGGGGACTCTCGTGCCTGCTCTTGGCGATGGGCGCGGCCAGTGGCCCTTGGTCCACTGCCGGGCAGAGCATCCTCATCACCGCGGTCACTCCCGCGCGACTCGGTTTGGGTGGTGCCCTCTACTTTCTCAGCAACACGCTCGGCAACGCGCTCGGCAGCTTTTGTACCGGCTTGGTTAAAACCGCCTATTCCTTCGCCCAGATCGGCACTGTTATGAGCATCGGCATGGTCGCGGTAGTCGCCCTAGCGCTGGCGCTGTTGCCCGGCGACTCGCCTAGCCCGACCACTGCACAGACGGCGCGCCTCAATACGTGGACGGCCTACCGCCCGCTTTTGGGCCGCAGCAATGTGCACCTCCTGCTCAGCCTGCGCCTGACCATCACCACCTTCTGGGGCATGGCGACGCTGGCGCTGCCCCTGTTGATCTACCGAGTCGGCGAAAGCGAGGCCCTACCCGCGTTCTTTGCCTCCCTCTCGCTGGTGGCGGCGGCCTGTTGCCAGCTCAGCGTCGGCTATCTCAACGACCGCCTCGGCCGTACGGCACCGCTCCTCGGCTCGGCGTCCTGCGTCTTCCTCAGCGCCTTGGGACTGGCCCTATGGCACGATTCCCTCGTCGGCCTGTTTGCGTGCGGCACCGCTCTCACGGCTACTGCTTGGGCCGTCTCGACGCTGATTCCTCGGCTCATCAACGACGTCGCCGCCCCCGAAGAAAAAAACCGCCTCGTCGGCTTGGGCCACTTTGCTTGGAGTGGCTCGATGGTGGTCGGCAGCCTGCTCGGCGGCTATCTGATCGAGATCAATGCCGCCCTGCCCTTTTACCTCGGCACGGCCCTCACGGCGCTCGGCGCACTCGGTGCCTTTGGCCTCTGCCGCCGTCTGGACGGCGCAGGGGTTACGGTTTAGACTAGGCGAATGCAAAAACTCCGCTTGTTCGTCATCACGATCTCGCATTTTTGCGTCGATAGCTACGCCACGATGTTGGCCCCGCTCCTGCCCCTGATCAAGGTCAACTTGGGGCTGAGCTTGGCGCAAGTTGGGTTTTTGGGTTCCATCGTTTCTATATGCAATATCAGCCAGCCCCTCATGGGCTTGTGGGCCGACCGCATGGCTTGGCGCTGGCTGATCGTCGGTGGCTTGGCCCTGGCGACCATCTTCTCCCCGCTTATGGGGCTGGCTCACAATTATCTGACCCTCGTCGGCATCCTGACGCTGGGTGGGCTCGGGGTCGCCGCCTTCCATCCTCAAGTCTTTTCGCTGGCCGGCGAACTCAGCGGACCGCGTCGCTCCTTCGGCTTGGCGCTCTTCATCTTTGGCGGCACCTTGGGGCTGGGCCTGACGCCGCTGTGGGCACCTGCGTACACCAATTCCTTCGGGCTAGACTCCCTGCCCTACCTGTCCATTCCCGGCCTGTTGTTCCTTTTGCTCGTCTGGCGCGCGGTGCCGCTGGGCAACCCCAACTTCTCCCACGGCAGAAGCACGGCCCAGTGGCGCAGTCTCGGCGACCAAGCGGGTCCTCTCATGCTAATCACCGTGATCGTCGTTTTACGCTCGGTGTCGGGACTGGGTTTTGCCACGTTTTTGACGCTCATGGCCCAGGAGCGCGGCCTTGATCTTGTCGCTGGCGGCATCCCCTTGGGAATCTACAATATCGCCGGCGTGGTCGGCGCGCTCATCGTTGGTTACTTAGCCGACCGCATCGATCCCAAACCGCTGGTCTGGGGATCGCTGCTGTGTTCGGTGCCGCCGCTCTACGCCTTTATCTACGTCGAGGGAACGCTGGCCAGCTATACCCTGCTCTTTTTGGGCGGTGGCCTGCTACTGTCTTCCAATTCGATTATGGTCGCCATGGCTCAGGAGTTTTCGCCGGAAAATACGGGTTTGGTCTCCAGCCTGCCGCTAGGCTTTAGCTGGGGGGTGGCCAGCCTTGCGCTGCCGCTAATCGGCCATTTTGGCGACCAGATCGGCGTGGCTGAGACCTTGAAATACCTAGCCCTGCTGCCGATATTGCCCGCTGGGCTGGCCTTCTTCCTACCCAATAAGGATACCGCACCATGAGCTTGCTCATTTTAGACCCCGAGCAGAAGCAGTTCTTCGACGACAACGGCTATCTCTTGCTCAAAGGCTTCTATGGCCCGGCGGAGATGGAGCAGATGCGCTGCGAGTTTCAGCGCTTGGTGACCGAGATCGAAGACCGGCCCAAGAACGTCAAGTACTCCTTCATGGACGCGCCGGAAGGCTACGCGCCCGACCCCTTCAACCCGCGCAACGTCGTCGGCATGATGGATCAGACGTTGGCTGGCGACTACTGGTTCGACCAGTTTACCGAGCCGCGCATTGTCTCGGTTATGGTCGATCTGTTAGGCCCTGACCTCGATTTTCACAACGGCAAGATCCGCAACAAACCCCCCGGCTTTGTCTGCACCCAAAGCTGGCACCAAGACTGGCCGTACGAGCGCCACACCGAGCCAGACTTGGCCGCGGCCATTACGTACCTCGACCCGAGTGGATTTGAAGCCGGGGCCACCGAGGTCCTGCCCGGCAGCCACCTCAAGGGCGAGTACCCCACGTTAGAAAACAGCCACACCATCCCCGACGAGCACATTCCCGCGGCCGAATGCCTCGTCTTAGAGGCCGAGCCGGGCGACGTGGCGATCATCCACGTCCTCGTCGTTCACCGCGCCGGCCACAACTATACCCCGCGCACCCGCCACGCCATCATCAATGAATACAAAACCGCGGCCACCATCGACCAATGGGGCAACTCCTGCGCCTTTGCCGGCTTGCCTCTGGCTCGCAATGGCCAGCTTTTGATGCCGCGCGTTTATCAGGGGTGAGTGCGTCCTGTCTTGATATTGTTATAAACCCCTAGTAATTAAATATGGATCGCTTATTTTGTTCGCCGACTCCGGAGGCCCCATGAGCAAAGCATTCTACGTCACCACGCCGATTTACTATGTCAACGATGTGCCCCACATCGGCCACGCCTATACCACCGTGATAGCCGATTTTCTCGCGCGGTTTCACCGACTCGATGGATTCGACACCTACTTCCTGACCGGCACCGACGAGCACGGGGAAAAAATTTATCAGGCCGCCCACGGGGCTGGCATTGACCCGCAGCAGTTTTGCGACCGCATCAGTCAGCGCTTCCGCGACGCTTGGCAGGTACTCGACATCTCCCACGACGACTTTATCCGCACCACCGAGGAGCGGCACAAGGCGGTTGTGCGCCGGATACTAGAGGCGGTGCACGCGGCTGGGGACATCTACTACGACGAGTACGAGGGGCTGTACTGCGTGGGCTGCGAGCGCTTTCTCACCGATAAGGAGCTGGTTGACGGCCAGTGCCCCGATCACCTGCGCGCACCGGAGCGTCGCCGCGAGGGCAACTACTTCTTTCGCATGGAAAAGTACCGCGAATGGCTGCGCGACTACATCCGCGATAACCCGGATTTTGTCCGTCCCACCGGGTACAGAAACGAGGTGCTGGCCCTGCTTGGCGAGCCGATCGGCGACCTGTCGATTTCTCGGCCCAAAGGCCGGGTGCCTTGGGGCATTGAGCTGCCGTGGGATGCCGAGCACGTAGCTTACGTGTGGGTCGATGCCCTGATCAACTACACTTCCGCACTCGGATTCCCCGACGACGCGCGCTACCGCGCGTATTGGCCGGTGGCTCAGCACCTGATCGGCAAGGACATTCTCAAGCCCCACGCGGTGTTTTGGCCGACCGTACTCAAAGCGGCTGGGGTGCCGCTGTATCAACACCTCAATGTCGGCGGCTTCTTGAAGGGACACGACGACGAGCAGAAGATGAGCAAGAGCTTGGGCAACGTCATTGATCCCTTTGAAATGGCGGAAAAATACGGCACCGACGCCGTGCGCTACTACTTGCTCAAGGACACGGTGTACGGCCAAGACTCTTCCATTGGGGAACAATTTTTGGTTGAGCGCTACAACGCGGATTTGGCCAATGACTTGGGCAATTTGCTTTCCCGCGTCCGCGCCTTGCTCACGCGGCATACCGAGGGCGTCTTGCCCGCTCCGTCGCAACAGGAAGCCGATGAGGAGTTAATCGCGGCGGGCACTGCGCTGGTGGGGCAGGTGCGGTCTATGGTGGGCCGGTTGCGGATGTTCGAGGCGCTGGAGACGGTGATGCAGTTCGTGCGGCAGCTCAATCGCTATTTCAACGACGAGGCTCCGTGGCAGCTAGCCAAAGCCGCCGATGGACGCGAGCGTTTGGGAACGGTGCTCTACAATATCGCGGAGGGGCTGCGCATTGTCTCGGTGCTGTTGGAGCCGGCCATGCCGAGCAAGGCGCGGCAGGTGCGGACAGATCTGGGGTTAGAAGACTACACCTTCGCCGACCTAGAGGCTTGGGGCCGGGCCGCGCCTGGGACGAAAATACCAGCGGAAGCGGATATCCTCTTCCCCAAGTCGGAGACCGGAAAGCCCAAGCGACAAACGCCGCCAAAGAAAGAGGCTCCACAAGTGGAACAGGTTTCAATCGAAGATTTTTCCAAAGTGCAATTGCGCGTAGCCGAGGTCAAAGCCGCCGAGAAGGTGGAAGGTGCCGACAGACTCCTCAAACTGACGCTCGATGTAGGCGACGAGACGCGCACGGTGGTCAGCGGCATCGCCCAGTGGTACCAGCCCGAGGACTTGCCGGGCCGGAAGGTAGTTTTGGTCGCCAACCTCAAACCAGCCAAGCTGCGGGGCATTGTCTCGGAAGGGATGATCTTGGCAGCCGAAGACGGCGATGGGAATCTCGTGCTAGTCGGGCCGGAGCAGGACATCGCGACGGGAGCCGAGGTGCATTAATCACGGGCGGCCTCTTCAACCAAACGGAAAGGAGGGGGAATGGACAAAATTCGCGTGGGATTTATCGGCTGTGGTGGAAATGCCAGCGGGCACATCGGGCGAGTGCTCGACATCCCCGAGACCGAAGTGGTGGCGTTGTGCGATGTGGATCAGGCCAGCCTGCAGCGAGCCAAAGAGCGCCACTTGCAGGCCGCAGAGTTGCCGGAGTTTACCCACTATCAAGAGATGCTGGAGCAAGTCGAACTGGACGCGGTAGAGATTTCCACGCCGCACACATTGCACTTTGAGCAGATTATGGCCGCGCTGGACAAAGGGCTGCACGTGCTGACCGAAAAGCCGATGGTCTGTACTGTCGATCACGCGCGCCAAGTTATCGCCAAAGCCGAGGAGATGGGAAAGGTCCTGATGATCTCCTATCAGCGGCACTTGCAGGCGCAGTACCGCTATGTGCGCAATCAGATCGCGGCCGGGGAATTGGGGGACATTCAATTTATATCGGCGCTCCAAGACCAGAAGTGGTATCAGGGGACGATTGGGCTGTGGCGGCAGCAAATGGCACTGTCGGGCGGGGGGCAGCTCAACGATTCGGGAAGCCACCTACTGGACATCGCGTTGTGGATGACTGGGCTGGAGGTGGCAGAGGTGCAGGCCTACATGGAGTATTTCGACTCCGAGGTAGATATCAACTCGGCGCTGTCGCTGCGCTTTGGCAACGGCGCGCTGGGGACGATTGCAGTGGTGGGCAACTCGCCGTCCAGCGGAATTTGGGAGGACATCACCATCTGGGGGACCAAGGCCGCGGTCTATATGCGCCAGGGGGAGATCTTCTACAAGACGCAGCACAGCAACGAGGTGTACGAAGTAAATAACTTGCCCGGCTCGACGACGCCCGACCAGAATTTCATCGACGCGATTCTCGGCCGCGATCAGGTGCAGGTGCCTCCCGAATGCGGCCTGCGGGTCATTGAGTTGACCGAAGCGGCATGGGCCTCGGCCGCTAGCGGGCAGCCGGTGAAAGTAAAAAGCATTTGACATAGTTCTGTGGCGTTTGGCATATTAAACGCGAGTCGAGTTCGGGGGCCACAAACCCCTGTTGCCGCCACGCTGAGGCCCGAGGCTACGCGAGCGGGCCAACCCGACTTTGCAACTGGCCGCAACGACGCGCAGAGTTGGAGTATGGATTATGAGGCGCGCACAAGCGAAAGGAGGTGGTCCATTGAGTAGTAATCGTACCGCAGGGAGGTTGATCACTTGATCAACTCCAGGTGATCAACTACCTGGTCAGAAGCACAGTCGCCTCGGCGACATAGCTTCTGAGAGTACAGCCGGGCGCACCCCACCTTAGTGGGTGCGCCCGGTTTTTTTGTTCGCACGGATCTAGATTGGTTCCCACGCGGTATTTTTGCCATATTGTCCGCGAGGAGGCCGTCTATGAAACGCATCGCCAAGCCCGCAGGGGCCTATAACATCGTAGTAGAAGAGGTCGAGACCCCGGCCATTACCCCGACCGAGATTTTGATTCGCGCCGAATGTTCGCTGATAAGCCGAGGCTCGGAGATTTGGCGGCGCTACGTGCGCGAAGAGGCGATTGACCACCGCTCCATGGGCTACTCGCTGGTGGGCCGAGTCGCGGAGGTGGGCGCGGAGGTCGAAAAATTCAAAACCGGAGACTTGGTCGCGGCGCTCGCGCCGCACGCCGAATACGTGGCGGTCGAAGTCGGAGCCAGCCGGCACCAGCCTGCGGCCGTGCGCCTGCCCGCGGGCCTGTCGCCCGAGGCGGGCACCTTTTGGCCGCTGGGAACCAGTTCGGTCCTGTGGATGTGGGAGACCGGGGCCGGCCCGGACGATGTCATGGTCATCCAAGGGCAGGGCTTAGTCGGCAGCGGTTGTATGCAGGCGGCCAAGGCACAGGGCGCGGGACGCGTCATTGGGATTGATGCCTTGCCCTTGCGCTGTGAACTGGCGCGCGAGTTAGGGGCCGATGCGGTGATCGACGCCAGCGCTGGCGACTCTGTCGCACAGGTCTTGGAGCTGACAGACGGGAAGGGTGCCGACATCGTGGTCGAAGCCGTGGGAGGGCGGGCTGGCGCACAGGCTTTTGCCGAGGCACAGGACATGCTCAAGAGCGGCGGTCTCTTGCAGGTGCTGGGCCTGTACGAGAACGAACCCCTGCCGCTCTACTCGGAAAAAATCATGGGCAAGCGCCTCATAGGCAGCTACCTCGACGCCAGTCGGCGGCCCGAAGGATCGGCGCGTACGTTAGAGTTGCTGGCTACGGACCAAATCCAGTTCGCCAAGATGATCACCCACCGCTTCCCCTACACCGAAGCGGCAGCGGCCTTCGATCTGCTCTACAATCGGTTGGGCGAGACGATGGCGGTATTGTTGACGTGGGACAACTAAAATCAGGAGACAACGATGAGTAGGACCATAGAGAATCTCTTCCGCGCCCCCTATGGGGTGCCCAATGCGCTGCAAGTAGTAGAAGAAGGATTGTGGATTACCGACCAAATTACCGACCGGGTGGCGCTGATCGAAATCGCCGAGCCGTCTGAATACGGCGTCACCCGCCTGATCCGCGATATTCCCAGCGAGTCGTCCAATACCAGCGGTATGGCTTGGGGAGGGGGTTCGCTGTGGCTGGCGGCCAACGGGGCGGGTACGCTCTGGCGGCCCGCACGGCCGACGGACGCCGAGCAAGGCGCGGGAGAAATTTTCGAGGTCGATCCGGACACTGGCGCGACCCGCAATCGCTATCCAGTGCCCGGCGGAGGTGGGGTGCACGGGATGGAGTACGATCCGTTTGAAGAAGGCCACGTGTGGATTACCACCCTCAAGAGCCAGACGCTGAGCAAAGTCAAGATCGCCGGCTGGTCGGTCGAGCACGTGCTAGATCTGCCCTACGGGCGCGCGCACGGCGTGGTGCGGGTCGCCGACGGTATCTGGGTGGTACATACGTCCGACCGCGCAATCGTCAAGCTCGATGTGGAGAGTGGGGCCGAGTTGGATCGAGTTATGGTGCCCGATAGCGATCCTCAGCCACATGGTCTGTCGATTTTTGGCGAGGATTTGATCTATTGCGACGCCACGTCTGGATGGGTCACTAAAATCAGCCTGTGAGGATGGTGTGATGACGCGCATAGCAACGTCGTCTTGGAGCTTGCACCGGACGTTAGGGTCGTCGATGTACCAGTGGCCCGACCCCAAGAGCGAGCCGGTGCTGGAAGGGGCCGGGCCGGGCGATCTCACCTTGTTAGAGCTACCGGAGCAGCTTGCCGCACGCAACATCGGCCTGTTGGAGATTTGCCACTTCCACTTCCCGCGACTCGACGATGGCTATGTCAGCCAGTTGCGCCAGGCACTTGCCGACAGCGGCGTCGAGCTCTTTAGCGTGCTAATTGACGCTGGGGACATCGCACATCCCGATGAGGCCCGACGTGTAAAAGAAGTGGCTTGGGTACGCGAGTGGATGGAGATTGCCGCCCGCTGTGGCGCGCAGTGCGTGCGGGTGATCGCTGGGGAAGCAAGCGATGGCGAAGCCGTGCAGGTCAGCGCGGCAAATTTGCGGGCACTCGCCAGCTTTGGTCGCACTTTGGGTATTGGGGTAATGACGGAGAATTTTCGGACGCTGGGTACGCGCGTTGAGTCGCTCAACGCGGTCCTCGACTTGTGCGACGGCGAGGTGGGGCTGTGCGCTGACTTCGGCAACTTCAAAGGACCGGACAAATACCGCGATCTGGCGGCGATTCTGCCTCGGGCGACTTCTGTACACGCCAAGGCCGATTTCTCCGCAGTGGGCCAGATGGACCGCGAGGATTTTGTGCACTGTCTCCGTTTGACCAATGATGCGGGGTTCGCTGGTCCGTACTCGTTGATTTTTTCCAGTCCAGGCGACGAGTGGGAGGGTATAGAAAAGACGAGGGAAGTGGTCGAGGAATGGCTGTGAGCAAGCGAGAGAAAAAGTACTGGCTCGTCAAGTGCGAACTCGACGAGTGCTCCTTTGACGAACTGAAGACGCGTCCGCAAAGCACGGGCTACTGGCGGGGTGTGCGCAATTATCAAGCGCGCAATCTCATCCGCGACGACATGAAAAAGGGGGATCTGGCGTTCTTTTATCACTCCAATTGCGACAAGCCGGGGATCGCTGGAATCGCGACGATTACAAGAGCGGGGTACCCCGATCCAAGCCAGTTCGATGATAAGCACCACTACTACGACGAAAAATCCACTGAGGATGAGCCGCGCTGGTTTTCCTTCGACGTGGAGTGGAAACGCAAATTCAAACGGTTTGTTCACCTCGCAGACCTCAAGGCCAACGATAAGCTCGCCGACATGCGGGTGGTGCAGCGGGGTCAGCGGCTCTCGATCCAGCCGGTCGCCGCGCAGGAGTGGAAGGAAGTTTGCAAGATGGGAGGCGTCAGTTCGGCGTGATGCTTTATGGCTGATTTGCCCCTAATCGTCCTAATCGGCGACTCGATTTGCATGGGTTATCAGGATCATGTCGTTAGCCAGTTGGCGGGCCGAGCCGAGGTTTGGGCACCCGAGGAAAAGGTTTAAAACAAAAGAAAGACGCACCATGAATCACTTATGTAGGTGGGCTATCGTCGTGATGTGCGTCAGCCTATTGTGGGGCTGCTCTAACCAGAAGGCCCGCGAACAGCTCGTCCGAGACGTAGAACTGCTTGTTTTGGAACATGAGCGGTTTGTCCAAGACCTTGAGCGATACCACCAAGAGAGAGAACGGCTTGAGGAGCGAACGGTTGGGTTGGTTGCTGGTGTCTTTTTATCGGCATGGCTCCCCGATGGCGCGGCGGCCTTGACTGGGCAAGCCGAGCAGATAGCCGAAGATGCCAAACAGTTCGCCCCGGAAGCTGAACGGCTCTATCAAGAAGGTGAGCGATTGGCGTGGGAATTGAGGCGTGCCTACGAAAAGCGCGACCAGCTTGTTCCAGAAGCCGAGCAGCTTACCCAAGAGCGCAACCGGCTTGCCCAAGAGTTAGATCAGATGTACCAAGCAGTAGATTTGATAGAACAGGAGATTTTGCAGACCAACCAAGCATACGAGCAGGACGTAACGCAGGCCTTACAAGCATTTGACCAAGCCGTACAAGTGTCCGAGCAGACTTTTGGCGACTTAGAGCGGATCGGTGAGCGAGCTAAACAAGAATGGAAGCAGGCCGAAGAGCGAGCCAAACAAGAAAGGAAGCAGGCCGAGGGCAATTTAGAGCGAGCTAAACAAGAATGGAAACGGGCCATACAGGGATGGAAGCAAGCCTTAGACGACGTAGAGCAGACCGAACAAGAAAGGAAGCGGGCTGAAGACTATTTAGAGCGGACCGAGCAGGAATGGAAGCGAACCAGACAAGAATGGGAGCGGGCCAACCTAGGACGGGAGTGGGCCGGCCCAGGACGGGAGCGGACCGAACAGGAATGGAAGCGAATCAGACAAGAATGGGAGCGGGCCGAAGACAAGAAGAAGCAGGTCTTAGACGACTTAAAGCGGGTCGAACAAGAATACGAACAAGTATACAAACAGTTAGCCCAAGACCTAGAGCGTGCGTACTTGAACTGGAATTGGCTAGATCCGTACTTGGATAGGCTTGTTCGAGATATGGGCTTACGCGTACGTATGGATTGAATTAGGAAATTCGTACACATGAAGATTTCAAAGGTTTTCTTGGGTCCTAAATTTCAAACGAAAATACCACCCAAAAATCTACCCACACATTGCTGAACTGTGAAAATTTCGCGGAATACGGTATCTTTTTGAGGGAGGAATTCACTGAGGAGATTTGAACATGGCGACTAGCAGAACCATTTATAAATACCATTTCAAATTGGGTAATAGAATTGTCCACACGGGGATCACCAGAGATATTGATCGCCGCGAGGCCGAGCATCGGCAAAAACTTGGTTGGGGAAGGGGCCACATTGTGCAGATTGGTAGGCGCACCACCCGAGAAGCTGCGCTGCAATGGGAAGCAGAACAGCGACGATTGGGCAAGCCGACAGGGCCGTAATACCGAAAATATGGACATGGATGACCCAATTACACCCGGCGAGGTTCTGCTAGAGGAATACCTCAAGCCTATGGGGGTTTCGCAGAATGCCATGGCCCGCGCCATCGGTGTCGCCCCAGGGGTAATCAACGAAATCGTCTGCGATAGGCGTTCGATCACCCTTGTGCTGTCTATACGCTTTGGTGCTTTCTTCGGCCAGTCCGACGATTTTTGGCACGGGCTCCAAGTCGAATGCGACTTTCGCAAACTAGCTCGCGAAAAGAAGAGGCTTACCGACAGCATCCGCCCAGCTTCGACGCTAGGCCGGATCAAAGATACGTCGTAATTAAACGGGGAATTAGGGCGCAGAAAGCTGTTGAGGAATAACTGAAAAACGCGGCGTTAGAGGAAAAAAATGAGTAAGCTACTAAAAGTATTCATTACTTATTCGCATCAGGATACAGACGCAAAGGATAAGTTGATAGAGTGTCTTGCTGTAATGAAACAAAAAGACATGATAACGACTTGGCACGATAACGAAATCCTCCCAGGCGATAAGTGGCGTGAAGCCATTTCCAATAACCTTACCGATTCGGATATTCTACTCTACCTCATCTCTGCTTCAAGTCTTGACTCTAAAAACTGTAACAAAGAATTGGGCGATGCATTAGACTCCAAGATAAGAGTCATTCCTATTATCCTTGAGAGTTGCGATTGGCAAAATCATCAACTCAGCGACATCCAGGCTCTGCCTGATAAAGGCAAGCCTATTAACGAATGGGAGCCAGAGAGCAAAGCTTGGCAAAATGTGGTAGAGGGTATCCGAAAAGTCGTTGACGAAATGCGAGATCAGCCAAAACACTCACCTCATACAACAACACAAGAGAAAACAAAAATACTGGCTTATTTGGCACTACAACGGGGTAATTTTCTGATGATGCTGAAGCAAATCGACAGAGCAATAGAAGTCTACTCACATGCAATTCAGCTCGATACACACTATGTCGATGCCTATATTAACTGCGGTGTTGCTTACGGTATCAAAGGCGAGCTTGATCAGGCTATCGCAGATTACAACAAAGCGATAGAACTGAATCCGGATTACGCGACTGCCTATAACAATCGCGGCGTTGTTTACAGTGACAAAGACGAGCATGACCGTGCTATCGTAGATTACAACAAGGCGATAGAACTGGACCCACAGTCTCCTTTGGCCTATAGTAATCGCGGCATTGCTTACGGTGCTAAAAGCGAACATGACCGTGCTATCGTAGATTACAACAAGGCGATAGAACTGGACCCACAGTTTGCCTTGGCCTATAGTAATCGCGGCATTGCTTACGGTATCAAAGGCGAACTTGATCAGGCTATCGAGGACTTTACCAAAGCGATAGACTTTAAACCAGATCATGCCTCGGCTTATAACAATCGCGGCAATATTTACAGCGCTAAAGATGAGCATGACCGTGCTATCGAGGACTTTACCAAGGCGATAGACCTGGATCCACAGTTTACCTTGGCCTATAGTAATCGCGGCACTGCTTACGGCGATAAAGGCGAGCATGACCGTGCTATCGTAGATTACAACAAGGCGATAGAACTGGACCCACACTATGTCGATGCCTATAGTAATCGCGGCATTGCTTACGGTATCAAAGGCGAACATGACCGTGCTATCGAGGACTTTACCAAAGCGATAGAGCTGAACCCACAGTTTACCTTGGCCTATAGTAATCGCGGCATTGCTTACGGTATCAAAGGCGAACTTGATCAGGCTATCGAGGACTTTACCAAAGCGATAGAGCTGAACCCACAGTTTGCTTTGGCTTATACCAAGCGCAGTATGTGTTGGCTACATTTGCAAAATTGGCGAGAAGCCAAATCAGACCTGATAATTGCCAAGAACATGGGCGTGGATATTATAGCAGTATTTCGAGATTATTACAGAAACGTTGAGGCATTTGAAAGGGTGATTGATGTCCAGTTGCCAGAAGACATTGCGTCCATGCTGACGCAACGGAGACGGAGCCGTTTCTACAAGACAGAAAATTTTTTGAAAGACGATGACACGATCCCTAAACCATTTGAATCACTTGATGTGTTGAATTTGCGTGAGAAACTTCGCAACGCCGGCACGCCGTTGGTGCAATATGTCAAGATACGGCCCCATTTCGGCATTAAGACAGATAGGGACGACGCGTTTGTCGTAGATAGCATGACGCGGGATAAACTCATTGAGGAACACCCTTCATCTGCTGATTTGTTGAAGCCGTTTTTGCACGGACGGGATATAAGACGCTGGCAAGTAGAAGTACAGGATTTATGGTTGATTTTTGCCTACCGAGGAATAGAGATAAATAGCTATCCCGCTATCCAGAAACACTTAGAAAAATACAGAGACTCCCTAAGCGAAAGGGCGGGTGAACAGGAATGGTATGAACTACAAGTACCCTTCGCTGCTTCCGAGCGCTTTACGCAGACGAAGCTTGTCTGCCCAAATCTCTATAACCACAAAACTTTCGCCGTTGAGGCTGATGGTTTTTACTGTGGACATACATGCTACCTTATACCGACTGAGGAAACGTGGTTGTGTGGTGTCCTCAATTCTCGCGTTGTAGAGTGGTTTTATTCACAGGAGTCGAATCAATTAACAGGTCGTGAACTTCGGGCACTCAGTAGCTATATGCAGCAGATTCCCATTCCTGATATTACTTCAGCGCAGAAGGGGCTGATCGGCAAGATCGTCGATTACCTAATCTATCTCCAAAAACAGCCGACTACAAACAGTAAAGACCTTGCATATGCCCGCGATTACGTAATGCTCAAATACTTTGAGCGGATAATCGACGGACTTGCTTATGAGTCCTATCTACCCGAGGAGCTTCATCAGAGTGGTAAGTATTTCTTTAAACCGCTGATGGACGAACAGTTTCCTCAAACTGAAGAGATTCAGGGTGATAAAATATCTGCGTTTCGGGATATATTTGAGCACCTGTATGAAAAAACGTATCCGGTTCGGAAGAACCTCTTCTTTCTCGATAGTTTGAAACCTATCCGCATCATTGAGGGCAAAGTATGAAAATCACCGAAATTGAGATTAAAAACTTCAGAGCCTTTCGTGAGACTTGCTCAATCAACCTGCATAAGAAAGGGAAAAATCTACTGATTTATGGCGAAAATGGAAGCGGAAAATCATCGTTATACCTCGCACTAAAATTTTTCCTTGAATCTAGCGAAGATGATTCTTGTATGTCTAAAAATCATCAGAACATTTTCACCAAGGGAGATAATCGATACATCAAACTGCATATCCGCGCTGATCAACAGTCAAGGGAGCACATATATGAATGGTCACAGAGTACTAATGAGGCAAATGACGATCTGATTATTGAAGCATCAAAAACAAAAGGTTTCATCGACTATAAGGCACTTCTGGAGACACACTATGTACATCGCGAAAGAGGTACCGTGAATGTGTTCGAGTTGCTGATTGAAAATCTATTGGCAAATACCATCAGCGTCATAACAGGTCGGAGTCTTGCTGAAGATTGGGATGATCTACAGCCACCATTTCCACGCCGAAACGCAATGAACCAAATTGTAATTCTTGAGGAACAGGTAGAGAATTTTAATCAAGAATTAGCAAGCAGATTAGAAGAACTGCAAAAGAAAGCATCTGAGATTCTCAACAAATTTGGATATGATGTTGCCCTTGAATTCGACTTTCAGGGGATTGCATACAATCGCGAGGAAAAAATACTTGATGGAAAGCAAATTCTATTAAAAATAAAGTTCTTTGAAAGAGAGATCTCCACACACCAAAGCTTCCTGAACGAGGCAAAACTATCGGCTATTGCTATTGCTATTTACTTTTCGTCAATTCTGCTACAGCCAGACAGCAAGCTGAAAATTCTCGCACTGGATGATGTATTGATTGGCTTGGACATGTCAAACCGTCTGCCAGTGATCAACATTCTAAAAAAATACTTCTCAGAGTATCAGATATTCTTTATGACCTATGATCGCTCTTGGTATGAGATTGTCAAGCAACGGATGGCGGATAGCGAATGGAAATACGCTGAATTCTACTTCTCTAAGACTGACGAATACGAGGTTCCAATCTATGTGGAAGATCGAGCGTATCTTGAAAAAGCGAAAGAGTATTTCAACGCCAACGACTACAAAGCATGTGTGATTTATCTTCGCACAGCTTTTGAAGTAGCGATCAAGAGATTCTGTGATAAGAAGAATCTCAAAGTCAGATACTGCGAAAATCCGAAAGATCTGACAAGCGAAGATTTCTGGCAGCCAATAAAAGAAGGAAAGAGAAAAGATGGGACTCCCTTTTTAGATCAGACACGCATTGGCGAGATTGAACTGTACCGAAGTATTATCCTAAACCCGATCAGCCACTCTCGCATTGTATCCGTCGCCAAAAAAGAGATTTCCGAGGCAATAGAAGCAGTAGAGAAACTTGAAGCTGAGTTGAAGTAAGAGGTAAAAACTATGACGTTGCCCTGTCGTTGGAAGCTACCTTATGGCTAATTTGCCCCTCATCGTCTTAATCGGCGACTCGATCCGCATGGGTTATCAGGACCATGTCGCCAGCCAATTGGCGGGCCGAGCCGAGGTCTGGGTACCCAAAGAAAACGGCGGTGACAGCCGCAATGTGCTCGCCCATCTGGACCAGTGGGTTTTCTCTCGCCAGCCGGACCTAGTCCACGTCAATTGTGGGTTGCACGATTTGAAGCGGGCCTTTGGTGCAGAATCCGCAGTGCCCTTGGCCGAATACGAGGGCAACGTGCACCAGATATTGCAAAGGCTGCAACGCGAGTTGAACGGGGCCGTCGTCTGGGCTACCACCACGCCGGTGGACGAAAATTGGCACCACCAGAATAAGGGCTTCGATCGCTTGGAGGCCGATGTAGAAGCCTACAATGCGGCTGCCCGCGCCGTGGCGGTGGATCTGAGGGTGCCGATTGACGACCTCTTTGCCGTTGTTGAAAGCGAGGGGAAGGCGCGGCTTTTGACCCAAGACGGAGTGCATTTTACCGCAGAGGGATCGCAGCTATTGGGGCGTGCGGTGGCTGAATGCGTTTGGGGGCATCTATCGAACCGCTAACTATGGAAGCGACCGTAGCGCAATTGGCACAGACGCGGCGGGAGCGGGCGCAGCAAATCGCCGCAGCCGGAGATCTTGGGGTGCTGGGTCGCCGCATCGACACCACAGTATCTGAGGCGCTCGTTCTGGGGCTTTGGTTGCAAGGCGTCAGGACGTTTTTTTGCGTCTTTGGCCACGGCTCGACTGAGATCGGCGAGGTCTTGCGGATTTATCAGGACGCGGGGCTAGTGCGCGTCTGTGGGGTGCGCAGCGAGATCGAGGCGTCGCACGCGGCTGCGGCTCTGCGCTGGGTGCGCGGCGAAAAGGCTGCGGTCGTCACTTCGATCGGTCCGGGAGCACTACAAGCGCTGGCGGCTTCCATTGTCCCGCGCTCGGACGGGTTGGGCATCTGGTATCTGCTCGGGGACGAGACGACCCAAGACGAAGGGCCGAACATGCAGCAGATCCCCGGGACCGAACAAAACGCCTTTCTACGGCTGTTCGGCACCATGAGCCGGGCGTACTCGCTGCACACGCCGCTGGCGCTTGCCACTGCGCTCCGGCGCGGACTCAACGCGGTGGAGCATCCGCATCAGGCCGAACCGTTTTTCTTGCTCTTGCCGCTCAATGTGCAACCGGCGGAGTTGGCGCAGTTCAATTTGGACGAGTTGCCCGTGGGCGCACCGCCGCCGTTGGGTGCGGCCGCGGATGAGGGCCACTACGCAGAGGCGGCTGCCGCTATTGCCGCGGCCGAGCGCGTGGTCGTCAAGGTCGGCGGCGGTGCGCGTGGGGCCGGGCCGGAGTTGGCTGAGTTGTTAGAGCTAGCCGATGCAGTGGCCGTGACTAGTCCCTTAGTCTCCGGCGTCTTGCCGTACGACCATCCGCGCAACATGACCGTCGGAGGGAGCAAGGGATCGATCTGCGGCAACTATGCGATGGAGGAAGCCGATTTCTTGATCGCTGTGGGCTCGCGCTTTGTCTGCCAGTCCGACTCGTCGCGCACGGGCTATCCGCGCGTGCAGGGAGTCGTCAATATCAACGCGGATCCAGAAACTGCTACCCACTACGGCAAAACTATGGCCTTCGTCGGCGATGCCGCGCGGACGCTGCGAGAATTGAACCGCGCTCTCAGCGCGAGTCGCGTGCAAAACGGCTCTCCTTCGGCTTGGTTGCAAGCCTGTAGCGACAAGAAGCGGGAGTGGGCGGCGTTTAAGGCCGTGCGCTATCACAAGTCGGTGCTGTACGACGAGATGTGGGACGCGGAGGTTATGACGCAACCGATGGCCATCAAGGTAGCCACGGACTGGGCGCGCGCCCGCGATGCCGTGTGTTTTTTCGATGCCGGCGACGTGCAGGCCAATGGATTCCAAGTCGTAGAGGACGATCGCTTGGGGCGCACCTTTACCGAGACCGGGGCCAGCTATATGGGTTTTGCGGTCTCGGCGCTGTTGGCCACTGCGGTAGCTGACGAGCCGTTCTATGGGTTGGCCATTAGCGGCGATGGCTCTTTCACCATGAACCCGCAGGTGCTCATCGACGGGGTAGAGCACGGAGCGACTGGGTGCATCCTGCTGTTGGACAATCGGCGGATGGGCGCGATCTCGGGTTTGCAACTGGCCCAGTACGGGGCTGACTGTGGCACCTGGGAGCGCGGGGCCGTTGACTACGTGGCTTGGGCGAGTGCAGTGGAGGGTGTGGTCGCGTTGAGCGGCGGGTATTCGCCCGAGTCGTTGGAAAGGGCGTTGGACCAAGCGCGGGCGCACGGCGGCTTGTCGCTGATACACGTCCCCGTTTATTTCGGACCAGACGAGCGCGGGGCCTTGGGAGCCTTTGGCCGCTGGAACGTCGGCAACTGGTGCGCCGATACCGAGGCGCTGAGACACGAGATTGGACTTTGAATCCGCAGATGAGCGCAGATGCGAATCGTCTTGTAAATACTATCTGCGTCATATCTGCGGATTATCTAATGGAGGAATCGCATGAAAATTGCCATGCTGCACGGTCCGCGCGATTTGCGGATTGAAGACCTGACGCTGGACACGGAGAACTTGGAAGACGACCAGATTTGGGTCGAGACGGAGATCACGGGATTTAAGATCGGCACCGACCGCGGCAACTACGAAGGGGCCGAACAGGTGCCCGGGGCACCGGATTTTCCGCGCTGGGTGGGCGACAGCAACTTGGGCGTGGTGCGCGGGGTCGGCAGCAAGGTCACCAAGTTCGCGGTGGGGGATCGGGTGGTGTCGCGGCATCCCCATCAGTCGGCGTACGTGGCGCGGGATAGCGAGAGCATCGTGCACGTGCCGGACGGAGTGGCGGCTGAGGACGCGGTGTTCGCCCATTTGTACGCCTTGAGCATGCATTGCTACACCAAGGCGTTTTTCGCGCCCGGCGAGACCGTGGCCGTGGTGGGGTTGGGCGTCTTGGGGTTGGGGGCGGTGGCGCTTGGCCCGCTTTTTGGCGCGCGAGTCGTGGGGTTGGGCAACAGTTCGGTGCGCTTGGACATGGCGCGCCAGATGGGGGCGCACGAGGCCCTGCTGTCGGACGATCCCGAGCTAGCGGCCAAGCTGGACGAATTCACCCACGGACAGGGGATCGACTTGGTGATCCTGACGGCCAACCCTTGGCCGGCGTATCGCACGGCCTTGGAAGTGGTCCGGACCAACGGGCGGGTGTCCGTCGTCAGCTTGCCCGGGCGGGGCGAAGAAGCGCTGGATTTTAACCCGTTGGACATGCGCTGGTTTTACTTCAAGGGCGTTTCAATCGTCGCCGTCAATGACCGGGCCGGATCGCTGTTTCCGCCGCCGGAAGGAGACCACTTTGACAACGACGGCCGCTGCGTCCACGTGCTCTCGCTGATGCAGGAAGGCAAGCTCCAGCCGAGCCGCTTGGTCACGCACCGGCTGCACTACTCGGACATGGTCCAAGCCTACGAAATGGCGTATCATCGCGAGAAAAACATGCTCAACGTGGTGTTCAACTGGAAGGACTGAAGCGCGTATGGACCTGCTGCCGACGACCAATGCCGACGGGCGGGACATCGTCCCGATGACCGAGGCCCAGAAGTACCTTTTTGATCTCAAGGGATTTGTCCTTTTGCCTGCGCTGTTGAGCGAAGAAGAGCTGGTGTCAATCCGCGCCCACCAGATGAAATTTCTCTACGAGCGCGATTCCCTGCCGCCGGACGAGCGCGACAATCACGGCGGCCCGTCGCAGATCTTGCTCGACCACCCGGCGGTAGTGGGCGTGCTCAACGAAGTGCTCTCGCATCAGGCGCTGGCCAACGAAGACTGCTACGGGTTCCGCTACGACCACACCTATACCAGCCATCGCCAAGCCGGGCACGACAACTTCGGCCCGCACGGCGGTGGTGGGTACTTCAACTTTCGCGGCAACTCGCACATCTACCAGATGCAGTCGGGCAAGGTGCATTCCGGCCTGACGCGGGTGGTGTGGGAGCTCAACGAAGTCGGCGACGGCGATGGGGGCACGCTTTTTCTGCCGGGCAGCCACAAGGCCGCCTTCCCCCGGCCCGACGAGCTGAGCGAGCGCGACAGTGAGCTGTGGGAGAGCTATACCTGCCCGGCTGGTTCGGCGGTGATTTTCACCGAGGCCCTGTGCCATTCGGGCACGCGCTGGACCAATGAGCAGCGCGACCGGCTGAGCTTGTTCACTTACTACGACACTGTCAATTCCAAGTGGGGCAAAGGGTGTCCATCCCCCAAAGTGATCGCCTCGTTTCCAGAGAAGCGCCGCACGCTCTTCCGGGGCGTGTGGCACGGGATGAGCGACGTGCCCGGTATCAACAAGTACTACGAAGCAGCCAACCAAGCCGTTTGACGCGACGAAAGAATTCTACATGAGCGAAAAAGTTCTCTTCCTGCTCGATGGTATGGCCCTCGTCTATCGGGGCCATTTCGCGATGATCCGCAATCCGCGTATGACCTCAAAGGGCATGAACACGTCGGCCGTTTTTGCCTTTGCTAATACCTTGCTCTCCATCATCGAAAAAGGCGAGCCGACGCATATCGCCGTCGTTTTCGACACGCCTGAGCCCACGCACCGGCACCACAAGTACGAAGAATACAAAGCCCAGCGCGAGGCAATGCCCGAGGATCTGAGCCAAGCACTGCCTTATGTGTTCCGGCTCTGCGAGGCGTTTAATATCCCGGTCTTGCGCGAGCCGGGGTGGGAAGCCGACGACGTGATCGGCACGTTGGCCAAAAAGGCCGAGGCCGAGGGATTTGCGACGTACATGGTCACGCCCGACAAGGACTACGGCCAGCTCGTTTCTGAGCGGAGCTTCATGTACAAGCCGGGGCGCGGCGGCGACGAAGCTGAGGTTTTGGGAGTGCCGGAAATCCTCGCCCAATGGCAGATTGAGCGGATCGACCAAGTGGTAGATGTACTGGGGCTGATGGGCGATTCTTCGGACAATGTGCCCGGCGTACCTGGGATCGGCCCCAAGACGGCGCAAAAGCTCATCGCCGAGTACGGCAGCGTCGAAGAGTTGCTGGCGAACACCGACCAGCTCAAGGGCAAGCAGAAACAGAACGTAGAGGAACACCGGGAACAGGCCCTGCTCTCCAAGGAGCTAGTTACCATTGAGTGCGACGTGCCATTGGACGCGGGACTGGCGGATTTGGCGAAAAAGGAATGGGACCGTGAGAAGTTAGAGACTCTTTTCACCGAGCTCGAATTCAACACGCTGGGTCGGCGGCTGCTCGGCGACGAGTTTAGCATTGAAAAGGAGCAGGCCCACGGCCCGCTCAAAGGGGTGGCGGATGTAGAGCACGACTATCAGCTCGTTGATACGCCCGACAAGCGACAAGCGTTGATCGCGGCCCTGTTAGAGCAGTCTGCGTTTTGCTTTGACTGCGAGACCAACGGCCTCGACGTCCGGCAATGCGACTTGATTGGCTTGGCCTTTTCGTGGGCACCGGGCACGGGCCACTACGTGCCGCTGCCTATGGAGCGGGCCGAGGTGCTAGCCGTTTTGGAGGAATTCCGTCCGGTATTTGAAAGCGGGCGCGAAAAAATCGGCCACAACCTCAAGTACGATCTCAGCGTCCTCCGCTGGCACGGCATGCGGGTGGAAGGCCCTTTCTTCGACACCATGCTGGCGGCGACCTTGGCCGAGCCAGAGCTGAGGCGCAGCATGGACGAGCTGGCCAAGAGCCTGCTCTCCTACTCGCCCAAGCCCATATCCGAATTGATCGGCGAGCGCGGCGGTGAGCAGCTAACGCTTTTGCAAGTGCCGGTGGAGCAAGTGGCTGAGTACGCCTGTGAGGACGCGGACATCACCTTCCAACTCGCTGCGGCGCTGCGCCCGAAGCTTGAAGACATGGATCAGCAGCGCGTTTTTTACGAGATCGAGGCCCCGCTCCTGCCGGTGCTGGTGGATATGGAATACGAGGGCATCCGCATGGAAAGCTCGGCCTTGGACGCGCTCTCGGGGCAGTTTGAGGAGGCCATCGAACAGGCTGCGGAGCGCGTCTTTGAGCTGGCCGGGGAGCGCTTCAACCTCAATTCGGGCAACCAGCTAGGCACCATTCTCTTTGAGAAGATGGAGCTGGATCCCAATGCGCGGCGGACGCAAAAGACCGGCCAGTACCAAACCAGCGAACAGATTTTGCGCCGGCTGGCCAATCGCCACGAAATCGCGCGGCAGGTGCTCGAATACCGCTTGCACACCAAGCTCAAGTCAACGTATGTCGATCAACTGCCCAGCGCGGTCTTTAAGACCACCGGGCGCGTCCACACCAACTACGAGCAGCTAATGACCGCCACCGGGCGCATGAAGTCCGACCGCCCGAACCTCCAGAACATCCCCATCCGCAGCGAGCAGGGGCGGGAAATCCGCCGCGCCTTTGTGCCGCGCAGCAACGAGTACCTGCTGTTCTCGGCCGACTATTCGCAGATCGAATTGCGGATCGCCGCTGCGCTCAGCCGCGACGAGGGGATGCTGGACACCTTCAACAGCGGCGGCGACATCCACATGGCCACGGCCGCAAAGATCTACCAAGTCGCAGAAGACCAAGCGACCCCCGAGATGCGCCGCCAGGCCAAGACGGTCAACTTCGGTATCATCTACGGGATTTCGCCTTTTGGGTTAGCCGAGCGGCTCGACATTCCACGCTGGCAGGCCTCCGAGCTAATCGATCAGTATTTCGCCCAGTATCCAGGGGTGCGGCGGTATCTCGACGAGACTGTGGAGTTCGCCCGCGACAAGGGCTACGTCGAGACGGTGACCGGGCGGCGGCGCTATTTGCGCGACATCAATTCGCGCAACGCCACCACCCGCAAGGGAGCCGAGCGCAACGCGATCAATACTCGCATTCAGGGTACGGCCGCGGATATGATCAAGCTGGCGATGAGCCGCATCCATCGGCTGCTCCGCGAGGAGGGGTTCCGCTCGGCGATGCTGTTGCAGGTCCACGACGAGTTGGTCTTCGACCTGCACCGGGACGAGGTAGAGACCCTGCCGCCGCTAGTCGCGCGCGAGATGCGCGAGGCTCTGCCGATGGAGGTGCCGATAGAAATCGAGATGGGCACCGGCGAGACCTGGCTGGAGGCGCACTGAGGGCTGACGCACTACGAGTACGGTCTATTCCGGTCGCGCCGAAACGACGAAATCCCTTGTGGTTGCCCGACGACCGAAGTCGACGGAATAGCGACACACACAACAGAGAAAGGCACTAGCAATAATGGGCGAGCGCATTCGCGGCTTTGGCAGCGACAATCACGCCGGAGTCCACCCCGAGGTCATGGCGGCCTTACAGCGAGTCAACGTGGGGCACGTGCATTCCTATGGGGACGATCCCCACACGGATGAAGCCGTCGCGCTTTTTCGCGGGGTGTTGGGGTCGGAGGTGGAGGTTTTCTTGGCGTTCAATGGCACTGGGGCCAATGTTACGGCCCTCACCGCGCTCACGCGCTTTTGTGACGCGGTGATCTGCTCGGACACGGCTCATCTCCACATCGACGAATGCGGTGCTCCCGAACAGGTGGCCGGCGTCAAGCTCCTGACCGCGCCCGCTCCCGACGGCAAAATCACCCCCGAGGGAGTCGCCGCCCACATTGCGGGTCGCGGCGACGAGCACCAAGTGCGCCCCCGCGTGGTGTCGATTACTCAGGCTACGGAACTGGGTACTGTTTATGCGCCGAGTGAGATTCGCGCCATCGCCGATTGCGCCCATGAGCACGGGTTGTATTTGCACGTCGATGGGGCGCGGATTGCCAACGCAGCCGTGGGCTTGGGCTTGGAGCTGCGGGAGGTCACTGGGGATTGCGGGGTCGATGTGCTGTCGTTTGGCGGCACTAAGAACGGCCTGATGCTGGGGGAAGCCGTGGTCTTTTTTAAGCCTGAGTTGGCCGAGGACTATCGCCGTGCGCGCAAGCAGGGGATGCAACTGGCCTCTAAGATGCGCTTTGTCGCCGCGCAATTTACGGCCCTGCTGACCGACGACCTGTGGCGGCGGAGCGCCGAGCACGCCAATGCCATGGCGCAGGTGCTGGCCGAGCGAGTGCGGCCCATTCGCGGGGTGGAGGTGATCTACCCCGTGCAGGCCAATGCCGTGTTCGCGCGGTTGCCGGTGGACGTGATTCCCATTTTGCAGCAGGAGTTTTTCTTTTATCCCTGGAATGCCACGCGGGGCGAGGTGCGCTGGATGACCTCGTTCGACACCGAGGCAGAGGACATAGAGGCGTTTGCGACGTTGATTGAAACGCTTCTCTCTCCGACTGAATAGTCGGAGCCAAACACTATGACAGAAAGGAATGCATCGTGATCATCGATACCCATACCCACTTCTACGATCCCACGCGACCCGAAGGCGTGCCTTGGCCGCCGGCTGACAACGAACTGCTCTACCGCACGGTACTGCCTGAGCACCACCGCGCCCTCGCCGCGCCCGAAGGGGTGACCGGGACGGTGGTGGTGGAAGCTAGTGCGTGGCTGGCGGACAATCAGTGGATTCTGGATTTGGCCGCTGACGACCCCTGGATCGTCGGGCTGGTGGGCCACGTCGATCCCAACCGGGAGGATTTCAAAAGCGACATCGACCGCTTGGCGGGAAATGCGCTCTTTCGCGGCATTCGCTGTGGCGGTGGGTATTTTGCCGACTTGGAGGCCGGGTCTTTTCTCGCCGACATGGAGCATCTCGTCGCGCGGGACTTGAACCTCGACGCGCTGGTGGGGCCGGCGGATTTGGCCCAAGTGGTCGAACTGGCCCGGCGGCTGCCCGAATTGCGCATTGTTATCAATCACTGCGGCGGGGTTGGAGCCGATGGCGGCGATCCCGATTCAATGTGGTTGGACGCCATAGCTCAAGCGGCCGAGCAGCCGCAGGTCTTTATGAAGGTCTCGGCGATCATGGAGCAAAGCAGGGTGGAGCCGGTGCCGGAAGAGTTGGACTTCTATCGCCCGATCCTCGACGCCATGTGGGACGCCTTTGGCGCAGACCGCGTGATCTACGGCAGCAATTGGCCCGTCAGCGACCGAGCGGGGAGTTTCAAGGCCGCCATCTCCATCGTCAAAGCGTACTTTAGCGAAAAGGGCGTGACGGAGAAGTACTTCTGGCGAAACAGCAAGACCGCCTACAAGTGGTCAGTGGCCAGTGATCAGTGATTAGCCCCTACCGCCACTGGGTTGGGACTAGCCACTAACCACTAACCACTAATCACTGCCTAAGGAGGCCATTGTGAAATTTTGGGTTTTCACCCACAGCGACCAGCCGCTCGAACACTGGCTCGAAGGCTATCAGCAGCGCTTTGACGCTTGGGAAGAAGGCGGCGTGGAGGGCATTATCGTCGGCCGCATGCAGTTTAAGCAGGACGATGGTTCGTTGATCTCCAGCTATCCGGTCAATACCAAGCTCTACACCGAGCACGGCGTCGAGCCGCCGGAGGATACGCCCCGCGATCTAGAAAAAGAAAGAAAGCTGCAAGGCATGATGGACGACGCAGCAGCGCGTGGCTGGCAGATTATGACCTTTGGCATGGGCCGTGGCGGGCTGGTTGGGCTGGAGGATTTGATTGCGTTCTATCCGCAGGTCCACGGCGTCATTATCGACGGCCCCGGCGAAAACCACTACGAGCTAGCGTTCCACCACGGCGGGGAGCTTTTGGAACTCCGGCCCGGCGAAGATCAGCTTTTTGCTGGCATGGGGGCCGATGTTGGGCGGATGCAGCGCGGCATCGACCATCTGCGGCAGGCCTTGGGTCGGCTGACGCCCCAGCGGGTGCGCTACCTCGCCCAAGGCGGCCTGTTTTCGGTGCTGAATTTGATCGATCTCGACGAGGATGGGCTGTATTGGTTGCGGATGCGGCAGGAGAAGTCGCGCCGCTCTTGGGAAGAGGCTCGCATCATCGTCGATCAGGCTTCGCGCAAGATCGAGTTGGGCGGCATTCCGCGCACGGCTGTCTTTTCTGGGTTGACTGGGCAGGACTACGAGCGGATGGCTGGATATTTCGATTATATACTGCCCAAGCACTACTATTGGCATCGCGGGTTTGACGGCCTGTACGGCACGGTGGCGCGCTGGGTGCAGACGCTTGGGGAGTGGAATCCGGGGCTGACGGAAGAGGACGCCTTTGCCGTGGTCGAGGCGCTTTTTGGCATCAAACTGCCCGGGGTGAGGACGCTTTTTGACTTGGAGGCGGGCTTTCCCGACGAGTTTTTCAGCGAGGTCGTGTACGGGGAAACGCGCCGTGCCATAGAGGCGGCTGGTGTGGGCAAGGTGATTTGCTGGGTCTCGACGGGTCGCACGCCGCACGCTGGCGATCCCATGCCCGCGCGCGAT
Organism: Gemmatimonadota bacterium; assembly: GCA_009841115.1. Classification (GTDB taxonomy): domain Bacteria; phylum Latescibacterota; class UBA2968; order UBA8231; family UBA8231. Next base: position 327,527 of record VXML01000058.1, read on the forward strand.
CTGCTCGGCATTTTGCGGGCGTCCGAGGCGGCTGGGCTCAAGCGCTTCGTCTTTCATCCAGAGGTTATGGGCGCGTCTGAGTGGCGGGTTTTGACGGAAATTTGTGGGACGCCGTGGCGCGAGGAGCCGAGCGGGTATTGGCCTTCGGGGACTGAGAAGCCGGATGCTTTTAATGGGGGACGTAGGAAATAGGGCACTTGGAGAAAGATGCAATTCTGCAACAACCTGTTGCAGAACTAAGATTGTTGCGACAGTGTCGCAACAATTGACTGCCGAATTTGGACGAGGTTACAGCTATTCGGCTCTCATAAGGAGGCCGAGAACGCGCCATTGAAGATTTGATCGACGTGCTGGAGATTCGCTTTGCGCTGGCCGCGTCGGATCCGTTGGCCGCCCGCATCGGGGCCATAGACGATGTGCAGCGCCTCAAGCAGTTGTTTAGGGCGGCCATACAGGTGCCCAGCCTCGAAGCCTTTAGGCTCCTGTTAGACGCCGACAAGTAGAGGCACTGCGTAACGTCCCCAAGCGATCTTTTGGGAGACTCTTGACTCCATCTGGGAACGCAACAAGCACCTCTCGGCCGAGGAAGCCCAAGCCCTCGCTGACGAAGCCGTAGCTCAAGTTCGTGCGGATTGTCGTCGTACCCCGTGAGGCAGTTAGCGGCTACAAGGGAGGTCAGAAACGGACAAGTAGATGATCCGTTTTGCCGCCCTTTTCCCCGATTCTGAGATAGTCGTATCACTGATACGACAATTAGGCTGGTTGCACTTTAGGGAACTAGGAGATTGAAAATGTACGACGAATGGAAGCCCATCTACTCGGCTTTAGTCACCGACATTATGGATCAACTCGGCTACCGAGATCAGGCCATGACTCCCGACATCCGGCCTAGCCGCCCCGACGCCTTTATCGCTGGTCCGGCGCTCACTATTGACGCGTACGCCGATACTAGCCCCGACCCTGATCCCTACGGTCAAATTTTTGCCGCCTACGATCAAGCTAGCCCCGGCGATGTCTTCGTCATCGCCACCAATGGCGAAGAGCGCTCCGGCCTTTGGGGCGAGCTTCTCTCCACGGCGGCCCAAGCTCGCGGCGTCGAATCCGTGCTCACCGACGGCTTGGTGCGCGATGTGCGCCAGATGAACGCCATGGGCTACCACTGCTTCTGCAAAGGCTATTCGCCGCTCGACTCGGCGGGCCGCATCCTCGCCAAAACGATCAACGAGCCCATTAGCTGCGGCGGCGTACAGGTTCACCCCGGAGATTTTATTCTAGCTGATTACGATGGCGTGGCGGTGATTCCGGCGGCGATTAAGGGCGAAGTTCACAAAAAGGCCATGGAAAAGCTCGCCGGGGAAAACGTCGTGCGCGATGAATTGGCTGCGGGGCAGTCGCCGAGGGAGGTTTTTGATCGCTATGGGATATTGTGATTGTGTAGACTTATAAACAGAACTCTACACCTCTTGTACCAATCCGTCATCTATGCCTATGGCCGCTCGTTCCTCTCGGCTCAAGCCGTATTGTGATTGTGTAGCCTTATGAACAGAACCCTACACTTCAGTCAGCTCAGGAACGTGTTCTTCCTCATATTTCTCAATCAGCACACCTATGACCTCCATTAATGAGGCTAGAGGGTGATTCTCGTCCTCGCCTACTACATCAATCAAATCGTCTAGTACAGCCACAAGCCGTTGATATTCTCTCTCTGCACGGGGGACGAACACAACAGAAGTCAGCATGGGCCATACATCTTGAGCGGTTTGTATTTCTGCTTTCATAATTTGGTCAAACGCTTTCCAATCTCCGTCTTGGATAGACAGGATTAAGCAGGCCAAGAACTTGATTTGCTTGTGTCTGTTCAGTACTATAGCCACTCAAAGGGGTCAAGTGATATTCGCAGCCCGAGATGAAGGAGAGACCTGTGCCCACGCGTTTTACAGCCGTAATAACCAAGAGCGAAGATTTACCTTTATTTGTCGCTCGTTGCCCCCAGGTAGGTACGGTTAGCCAAGGAAAGACTGAGGAGGAAGCATTGAAAAACCTCAAAGAGGCTACCGAGCTGTACTTGGAAGAAGTCACAGACTCTTCACATCAGACTCTTCACCTTGCCTAGCCTTCCCTCTGGAATCTCAGCTAGGAAAGCCCAGCGTGCTCTCGAACGCTTGGGCTTTTATTTTGTCCGGCAGAAGGGCAGCCATATTATACTTAAGCGGCCACATCCCACAGATCCAGAGGATGTAATAGTTCTTCCCAACCATAAGGAAATTGATAAATGGACGTTAGGGGATAGTCTAAAGTTGGGGAATGTCGGTATAGACGAGTTTTTAGATTCACTCTGACTTGGCGATCCTACACCCCAGCCAGCGTTTGTTCAAAATCCGCGCACAAATCCTCGCCAAAAAGATCAACCAACCTATCACCTGCGGCGGTGTGCAGGTTCACCCTGGCGATTTTATTCTAGCTGACTACGACGGCGTGGCGGTGATTCCGGCGGCGATCAAAGGCGAAGTCCACAAAAAGGCCATGGAAAAGCTCGCCGGGGAAAACGTCGTGCGCGATGAACTGGCTGCAGGGCAGTCTCCGAGGGAGGTTTTTGATCGCTACGGGATATTGTGATTGTTGGATGCTCAGAGACGACTACGTATGGTCCTTTTACTCTCGCCGTTCTCATTCCCAAGGCAATCGAACGGCTCTGGCGCTTGGGCGACGATTACGACGACGAGACGATAAGTATCGCTACTATATAAGAATCCTCGCTATAGGAACGAGTGGATCGAGAGGGAGGAGCGCACACGGCGTGCGAAACGGCTAAGCGGTTCGTAGCAGAAATACGAGCGAAACTACCAATAATTTATTTTATTTATCCTGGAGTGTCCAAAATCGAAGCTAACCACAAAGTAAGGAGGTTCTACTATGCAAGCTGTTGTCTTGCTCTCAATCATGCTGGTTGGTTGTGCGACGACGAGCCTAAACCAAGCCGAATTGGCGAAAGTTCAAACTCAAATCCTTAACACGTCAGACAAGGATGCTGTTTTTTCTACTGCGGTCAACGTGCTGCAAGACTGGGGCTACATGGTGGAAGATGCGAATACGGAATTGGGATTTGTGTCGGCCTCTAAAGATGTAACCTTAGAAGGCGGGCAGGCTGTTTTGGCTGCGGGCTTGCTAGGGGTAGATGGGGTAACGCATGTCGCCAAACTCAATGTGTCCAAGCGGGATACAACTTGCCACGTACGTCTGACTTTTAATAGCATCTTCAAAGATATAAATGGCCGTGCAACCAAAACTTCTCCGGTTAGGGAGGCAGATCCCTACAACCAATTTTTTACAGCCCTTCGCCAAGCACTTGGCATTTGATAAAAAAGAGTCAATAATTACGAGGAATTTTTAAAGTATCGGGAAACAGTGGGCTACCAGTTTTCCCATCAAGAGTGTAGTTGTTGCGGGTAATTTCTTCTTCAATTTACTCCTAGCGATCCTATACCCCCACCAACGCCTCCGCAAAATCCGCACACAAATCCTCGGCGGCCTCAATGCCGCACGCCACTCGCACTAAGCCGTCGGCTATGCCTATGGCCGCTCGCTCTTCTCGGCTCAAGCCGCTGTGCGACGTGGTGACGGGTCGAGTAATGAGGGTTTCGACCCCGCCGAGACTAGGGGCTGACGCCGGCAGAACCAGCTTGGACAGCAACCGCTCGGCGGCCTCCACACCCCCGTGCAACTCAAAGCTCAATACCCCACCCGCCCCGGCAAACAGCCGCTGCGCCCGCTCGTATTGCGGATGGCTTTCCAGCCTTGGGTAATTCACTCGCACCACCTGCTCCTGCTCGGCCAAAAAATGCGCCAGCCGCAGCCCATTCTCGTCGTGTTGCCGCATTCTCAGCGACAGGGTCTTCAAGCCCCGTTGCAGCAAAAAGCAGGCGTGGACATCCAGCGAGCCGCCCAAGTGATTCAGCTTGTGCTTAATGGCCTTGACGTGTGCAGCCGAGCCGACGACCACGCCCGCGACGAGGTCCGAATGGCCGTTGAGATACTTGGTCGCGCTGTGCAGCTCTATGTCAAACCCGATTTCCAGCGGGCGGAAGTTGCACGGCGAGGCAAAGGTATTGTCGATCAGCGAGACTAGCCCGTGCTCTCGGGCAAACGCCACTACCGCTTCTAAATCGGCGACCTCCATCAGCGGATTGGTCATGGTCTCCACGTAGATCGCCCGCGTCTCGGGCCGCAGCTTGGCGGCCCACGTCTCAGGCGCATTGCCGGCGATAAAGTCGTAGCTCAGCCCCAAGCCCGGTGCATCCTGCGTCACAAAGCTGTGCGTGCCCCCGTAGAGGCAGTCTTGGATCAGCAGGTGATCGCCACTGTTGAGCACGGTCATCAATGCGGTGGTGATCGCCGCCATTCCCGAGCCGGCGACCAAGGCGTCTTCGCCGCCGCAGACAGCGGCCAGTTTGGCGTGCAATGCGCGGTGGTTGGGCGTGTTGTTGAGGCGGAGATAGCGGATGTCGTGGTACTCTTCCTCCTTAGGTGAAACAAAAGTCGAGCTCTGGAAGATCGGCGTCACCACGGCACCGTTGATGCGCTCCTCGCCAGCGTGGACGAGGCGGGTCTGAATATCCATTGAGATTTCCTTAACTGGTTTACAGGACAAATTGGGAGAGCAGCCGCTCGTATAGCCGGATGAAGTCTCGGCGGCCGTTGTCGCGGTTGTACGCGTAGCACATGGGGTTGGGATTGATCTCGATGATGGAGAAACCGTCCGCGCCGTGGATGAGGTCAATGGCGTAAAAACCGAGTGAGAACGCGCCAGCCACTTGCGCGGTTAGCTGTTGCATTTGCGCTAGCAGGGCCGCGTCTTCCACGCGCACGGCGCGCCCGGTGGCTTGATGCAGCGGATTGAGGTCTCCGTCTGCGCCCACGGCCTCGCTCTCCTTGCGATAGGCCAGCAACAACTCGTCTTGGCTAGCGACGACCCGATACTCCGGCCCGGCCACGTATTGCTGCACCAGCGCGATGTTGTCCAAAAAGCCGCTGTTGGCAAAGAGGGATTCGAGGCGCTGGCCGAGGTCTATTGCGTTGCGCTCCAAGAACACGCCCTGCGCCAGTGAGCTGTGGCATTTTTTGACCAACAGGGGGAACTCGAACCGCGTCCTTACTTCTTCGACGATCTCCGCTACCGTGGCGTGGGTTTTGTAGCGGTCGAAGCGCGCGTCGGCTAGTGGGTTGAAGAGCTTGAGCGTATCGGGGACTGGCAATCCGGCGGCAGCGAAATCCTCGTATTGGTACGCCTTGTCTTCGGCGAGCCGGGCTTCGACGTAGTCGTTGAAGGGATGCTTGTTGCGCCAGAAGCGCAGGGGACGCCGTCCGCCCGACAGCTTGAGCCGTGTGCCGTCATCCGAGATCCACTCGCAGATGAGTCCCTGTTGCCGGGCCGCTTCGGCGACGCATTCCAGATTTTCCAGCGCCATGTCTTCGGTGATGCCGTCGCGCTCGCCGGGCAGGTTGAAAAACTCCCGCGCCCGCGCCACCAAGTGCAGCGATCCGGCCACGCAGACTCGGCCTTTGGGTCCCGCCAGTGCCAGCGCGCGCTTGAGAGCCTGGCTGCTTGCAGGTACCTGCTCGACGGCTAGTCCGTCCGGTGCTAGGTCTGCTAGCGCCGCTGGTGCCAGCGCCCGTGGATGGTCCGATGAAGTCAGCAAGACTCGCTGTGCTACCGGCGCTAGGGTGCGCAAAATCCCTGCGGCATCGTGCCCTGTGCCCGCGCCGACGACCAGTACCCATGCGTCGCCAGTATTGGCGACGGGATGCTCTCCGCTCAGCCGCTTTAGCTCCCCGGCCAATGCCTCGGCAGCCGCTGGATTGTGTGCGCCGTCGAGTAGGACCAATGGCTTTTCTTGCGCGACTTCAAAGCGGCCCGGCCAGCGATGGGCGGCTACGACTTGGTGCGCTAGCTCGTCTTCTATGCTCTGGACGAGTCCCTGCGCTGCTTCAAGGGCTAGCCGCGCATTTTCCGCGTAGGTCGCTGGACGGCCCGTTAGGTGACCTAGAGGCCATTCCGTTCCGGCGATTTGCAACTCTACTTCTTGTGTTGCACAGGTCTGCCGGATTAGGTCCATCACTTCGGGGGGCTGCGCTGCCGTGGTGACGAGTGTGCGATCCGACCGGGCGATGTGCAGCTTGTCGGCGGCGATTTCCTCCAAGGTATTGCCCAGCAGGTCCACGTGGTCTAGGCCGATAGCCGTCAGGACGGCTAGTTCCGAATCCCAGGCGTTGGTCGCGTCGTAGCGGCCTCCAAGGCCGACCTCAAAGACCCCGAACTCCACGCCCTGTTGCGCGAAGAGATGGGACGCGAGGCCGGTTAGGGCTTCAAACTTGCTGAACGAACCCAATGCCTCTCGGCCAAAGTTGCGGGTGCAATCGTCGAGGTGGGATACGGCGTCGGCCCATTGTTCCTTGCTGAGAATCTCGCCGTCAATGCGGATCCGCTCGCGCTGGGTGTGTAGGTGCGGCGAAGTGTACAGCCCGGCCTTGTGGCCGTGCGCCTTTAGAATAGCGGTGAGTAAGCTGGCGACTGTTCCCTTGCCGTTGGTGCCGCCGACAATGATTGAGCGGAACTGCGTCTGCGGGTCGCCGAGGCGGGCCAACAGGGCGCGCATTCTCGGCAGGTACTCTTCGATTGGCCCGAGCGCTGGACGGCCGACCTCCCAGTCGGGTAGGGCGTCCAAATAGCGTTTGGCGCGAAAGTAATCCATGTAGTGGGAAGGTGCGGCTCAACCGCCGCGGGTGTGCATCTCGCGGTGCGGATCGGCTTGCAATTCTGAGACTTGGTAGAGCACGCCGCGATGTGGATCGTCGCGCCGCTCTTCGGCGCTGCGGTCCGTTCGTCTCGCCCACCCCGCGCGAATGCGTCGCACTAGTCGCTCGCGGTCCGCGCCGTTGCGGAGCAAAGGCTTCAGGTCGGTACCCTGCTGCGCGTATAGACATGTGTACCACAGGCCGTCGGCTGTCAATCGGCTGCGATCGCAGGCCCCGCAAAACGGCTCGGTGACCGACGCGACGATGCCAAAGCGCGTGCCGTCGCGCAGGCGGAAGCGCTCTGCGGGCGCAGAGCCGCGCCCCACCTCGCGCTCGATAGGGCCGTAGTGCGCTTCCAGCTTCGCTAGCATCTCCTGCTGCGACACCACCTCTCCGAGCGACCAGTGAGTGGCCCCGCCGACGTCCATGTACTCGATGAAGCGGACCTCTGCGCCTATCTCCCGTCCGAATTCGAGCAGATCTACGAGTTCGTCGTCGTTGAAGCCGCGCATTACGACCGAGTTGATTTTGATTGAGTCAAAGTTAGTTGCCGCAGCGGCGCGGATTCCCTCTAGGACCTTGGCGTGCACGGCTCTCCGCGTTAGTGCCTCAAAGCGCGTTGGCTGCAGCGAGTCCAAGCTGACTGTGATACGCCGTAGCCCGGCTTCCCGCAGCGGTCCAGCCCAGCGCACCAGTCGCCTCGCATTAGTCGTCAGCGCCAGGTCTTCGACTAGTGGCAGCCGGGCGAGGCGGGCGACGAGTTCGAGCAGATCGGTGCGCAATAGCGGCTCGCCGCCGGTCAGGCGGACGCTGCGGACGCCTAGCTCGCAAAAGGCATCGACCACGCGCTCGAGTTCGGCGGCGTTGAGGATGTCTTCACTCGGCAGCCAAGTGTAGTGCTCTTCGGGCATGCAGTACTGGCAACGCAGATCGCAGCGGTCGATTACCGACACGCGCAAAGAGGCCAGCGGGCGGCCCAAAAGGTCGCGCACTAACTCGGTTTTGGCGGGTGTTTCAAGGGCCATAAAAGGCGTCCACAGACGGAGTTAAAGAGACTTGAAAATATAGAGAATCCCTAGCAGTGGGCAATGTCAGGCGCAGCGGGCGCGTTCTTGCTGTACGGAAGTCGGCGCGTGATATTAAGGGACTTAACCCGCCCGTGCCAAGCGTTGCGGTCGGCGAATAGGACATTATACTGTGCAACGAGAGGGATTTGATGAGTACCACTGACGCGATCCAGGAGATGCTCGCCGAGCACGGGTATGTCGCCGATCGCCAAGTTGTCATGTCCGTGTACCTCGCGCAGACCTTGGAGCGTCCCTTGCTCATCGAGGGGCCGGCTGGCGTCGGCAAAACCGAGGTTGCCAAGGTCGTAGCCCGTGCCCTCGACACCGAGTTGATCCGCTTGCAGTGCTACGAGGGGCTAGATGCTCACGCCGCGCTGTACGAGTGGAACTACCAGCGACAACTCTTGCACATCAAGCTCGACGAGAAGAGCCAACGCCCCCTAGCCGAGCGCGAGGCCGACCTGTTCTCCGAGGACTTCCTGCTCAAGCGCCCCTTGCTCCAGGCCATCACCCAACCCGTCCCGCCGGTGCTGCTGATCGACGAACTCGACCGGGCCGACGAGGAGTTTGAGAGCTTCCTGCTCGAAGTGCTGTCCGACTGGCAGATTACCATCCCCGAAATCGGCACCATCCGCGCGGCGGCGCGGCCGCACGTGATCTTGACTAGCAATCGCACCCGCGAGCTGTCCGACGCCGTGCGCCGCCGCTGCTTCTACCTGTGGATCGACTACCCGGAATTTGACAAGGAAGTGGAGATCGTGCGCCGCAAGGTGAATGGGATCGACATCCAGCTCGCCGAGCAGATCTGTCGTTTCATGGAAAAGATCCGCATGCAGCGCCTCGAAAAGGTCCCCGGCGTCGCCGAAACCCTCGATTGGGCCAAGGCCCTCGTCGCCCTGCACCAGCACCATCTCGACCTCGAAGTCGTGGCGGATACTTTGGGTATTGTGTTCAAGGACCAACGCGACGTGGCGCAGGTGAAGCAATCGCTGGCCGAGTTCTTAGAAGGATTGGGGGTCCGCGCCAAGCTGGCTCCAGAACGATGAATCACAAGATCGACGACATCGCCCTGCACGGCGCGTTGAGCGCGAATGTGGTCGGCTTCTGCCGCCTGTTGCGCGCCCAGCGTGCCGGCGTGGCCTTGGGCGAGGAGCAAGACGCGCTCCGCGCTCTCGCGGCCATTGACTTGTCAGATCCGGAGGACTTTCGGCTAAGCCTGCGGACGGTTTTGGCCAAGACGCCCGCCGAGCAGAAGCTCTTCGACGCGCTGTTCGATGTCTATTGGTCCGTATGGGATCGCGCCGGCGAATTGGGTCAGCCTCAGCCCGAGTCCTCTGCTTCCGAGAAGGCTAGTGCCAATCGACCCGGTAAGAATGGCTTGACGAGCGTCCGCGATTGGCTCAAACAGGGCGAGCCGACCGAAGAGGAGCGCGAGGCCGCCGGGTACAGCCCCATTGAGGTCCATACAAAGCGCGACTTTAAGGACTTTAACGCCGAAGAGATGGAGGAGATCGGGCGACTGCTGCAAGCCATTGCCCGCGCGCTCGCCACGCGCTTTAGCCGCCGCTATCGGCCCGCGCGCCCGCCGGGCCGCCTCGACTTGCGGCGCACCCTCCGCGCCAGCCTGCGCCGCGGTGGCGAGTTGTTGGACCTTTCTTATTGCCGTCGCACCCGCCAGAAGCCCAAACTGGTCTTGTTGTGCGATGTCAGTAAGTCCATGGATCTGTACAGCCGTTTCTTGATCCAGTTCATGTACGCCTTCCAAAACGCCTATCGCCGCATTGAGACGTTTGTGTTTGCGACCTCGCTGCACCACGTCGCGCCCTTGCTGAGGGGCAACGATCTGAGCGCGGGTCTGGACGCGATTGCCGCGCAGGTGCCGGACTGGTCGGGCGGCACGCGCATTGGGGCCGCGCTGGAGACCTTTCTCCGCGAACACGCCGATCTCGTCGATCACCAGACTGCGCTGCTGATCGTCAGCGACGGCTGGGATACCGGCGATATTGAGATCCTCGAAGAAAGTATGCGCGCGTTGCAGCGCCGCAGCCGCTGCCTAATTTGGCTCAACCCCCTGTTGGGCAGCCCGGATTATCGACCTGCCACGCGCGGGATGCAGGCTGCTTTGCCGTACATAGACCTTTTTGCCCCAGCTCACAATATCGACAGTCTCAAGGCGCTCGTCGGATACCTGATGACGCTGCGCGGTGCGACGGCTGCGCAATACCTACGCCGACGTCCTGAGCCACCTGCGTCGACGAAAGCCCAGCCCGCCGCGCCGACGAGGGACGACTGGTTCCGGCGCTTTGGAGTCCAGCCGTGAAAGACTTGCAGACGATTCTCCGCCGCGCCCGGGTGCTCGACGAGGCGGGTGAGCCTTATGTCTTGGCCACTGTGGTCCAGACCTCTGGCTCGGTCTATCGCGGCCCAGGTACTCGCATGCTCATCGAAGCCGATCTCCAGAGCTTGGGCACCATCAGCGGCGGCTGCCTTGAAGGCGATGTGCGCGAAAACGCGCAAGCTGTCTTCGCCGACGGCCAACCCCGTCTCCTCCACTACGACGCCACTTCTGAAGACGACATCCTCTGGGGAACTGGCCTAGGCTGTAGCGGCACGGTGGACGTGCTGTTAGAGCGCCTGCCCCAAGACGCGCCGTTTCATTATCCGACCTTTTTGCACGGCTGTGCCTTGGAGAATCGGCACGGCGTCCTCGTCACGGTTTTTGCTACGGAGGGCGAAACCAAGGCCGCGCCGGGCCAACATCTGATCCTCGACGAGCGGGAGCAGTCCGGCCTCCGCATGGGGGCCGCAGACGCCTGCGACGACATTGCCGATTTGGAACTGCGCGAGATCGCGCTCAACGCTGCTAGTGGAATCCTCGCGACACTCGACGACACTCGACTGCCCATCGCCCTAGGATACACGCGCCACTACGAGTTGACGCACGGCAAGGCCGCCCTGCTCATAGAGCCTCTGCTGCCACCCATCGCCCTCTATCTCTTCGGTGCTGGCTACGACGCCGTGCCCCTCGCCCAGTTAGCTAGCGAACTCGGTTGGCGCGTCACCGTCGCCGACCACCGGCCCGCCTATGCCCGCGCCGAGCGCTTCCCTTGGGCTAGGCAAGTCCTCCTCGCCCAGCCCGGTCATCTGCCCGAGGATCTTCAGTTTGACAACCGCTCGTGCGCCGTCATCATGAGCCACAACTATCTACAGGATCAAGCTCTGTTGCGGGACTTGCTCGGCGCACCCCTCGCCTACTTGGGCGTCCTCGGCCCGCATCAGCGCACCCAGCGCCTGCTCGCCGATCTGCAAAAAGAAGGTATCGCGCCAAGCGATGAGCAGACCGCACGCCTCTTCAGCCCCGTCGGCCTCGACATCGGTGCCGAAACGGCCGAGGAAATCGCCCTGTCCATTCTCGGCGAAATCCAAGCCGCGCTCACTGGCCGCCAAGGCGGCTCGCTCCGCGACCATCCGGGGCCGATTCACGACCGACCGGCCTGACGTGGCTGTTTCTTGACTTCCGGCGAGATTTCCAGTCGTCGGGATCAATCTGGCGCAGGTCTTTTGTCGCCTCTTCAAACTCGGCCAGATCTGCTGCCGACCAACAGCCAAAGAGATCGGCAAATTCTTCGCGCCGCGAACGCCGCCCTCCCAGTGCCTGTTCGAGCAACCCTTTAATGGTCTTGTTCAGGCTCTTGCCCTCGGCTGCGGCCTTCTCCCTGATTTGCCGGTCCATTTCATCGTCCATTCCGTGAATGGTAATTGATTTCATGCCACACACTCCGAACTATAAAGTGAACTATATTGAACTAAAGATGCGCATGTTGCGGCAAACGCATTTGCCTTGCAGGCCAGCGCGATTTCTTCCTTCAGATCCCGCCGAACAGATAGGCGATTTTGCTGAAAGCGGCTTTGCTGCGGTCGCGGTCGCGCACGAAGACGAGGAAGAAGTGACTCTCGGGGGTGAATTCATAGTCGAAGACCGTGTTGAAATTGTCCTTCGTGGTGCCGTCGGTTTGCTCGATTACGCGCTCGTGGAACAGTCGCAGACCGACGCGGCGGGTGAACTGGTAGTTCGTCGTCGTGCGCATGACGAGCGTTTCCCGTCGGTCGCGCCAGTCGAAACGGTGTGCAGCCAAGCTGATCGTCAACCGGCTGAAAAGGTTGGCGTTGGCGTCTAGGCTGACAAACCAGTTGAAAATGCCTTGGCGGCTGCCGATCTGGTTGTAGATACCGACAAAACCCCATGTCGATGTGTATTCGAGGTCGGCACCGGTAAATCGCGTGTTCCAGAGGCGTCCGGCTTCCCGCAGTTGTCCGACGCGGACCAGCGAATAGAAATCGAAACGGCCCACATCGAACGAGCCCTCAGCTTGGGCGTACTGCTCGCGCAGACGGCCCGTCTCGTCTGTCTGCCGGAATACTCGGCCGCGCAGCACGAGGGCATTGAGTGTGCTGCCTTCTGAATACTCGTTGAGGAAGGTAAAGCTGCCCCGCGCGCGGCGATACGCCTCGTCTTCCAGACCAGTTTCGTTCGGTCGAAATCCGTCGCGGATCTCTTCGAGTTCGACAAAGCCTCTCAGACCCGACTGGTTGCGCCATTCGGTCGAGGCGTGATAGGCATAATGGGGGCTGTTGCCGGTGGAGTTGCCTACGAACTGGCCTGTGGCGGTCCAGTCGCGCCCGAGACCGAGGCGACCGTTGAGGGACAGCAAGCCCACATCGCGGTCGCTCTGGTGCTTGTGGACCGCCATAGCGCCGATGACGGTGCGCTCACCAATGTCGCGGTTGAGGCGTAGGTTGACTAGGTTGGCGCGTCGTTTGGCATCGCCGTCATAGCGGTCAATGAGCTTGCCGTACGTGTTTACAGCGGCCCAAGTGTAGCCGCCCACTTTTCCCGTGCCCTTGACGCCCAAATCGATTTCCTGCACTCGGCGCGTGTAGAACAAGCGCAGGGGCAGATCGAAAAGTTCCGCTCCATCGCGAAAGAACGGCCGGCGTTCGGGCAAAGACAGCTCGCGTTCGTCGTTGACGTTGATCAGCGTTGGGTCGCTCTCTAGCTGTGAGAAGTCGGGAAACACCGTCAGGTTGCCGATCAAGCTGGCCGACGGCTGGTAGATTAAATCGATGCCGGCATCTCCGTCGTCGGGGCGGTCTTCGAGGGCGCGGTAGCTGGCGTAGGGCAGAAAAGCTAGGCGGCCGGTCTCTGTTGTGACCGTGGTTAGCTGAAGCCCCCGTAGCTCACCGAATTCGGAGATGCGGCCAAAGTCGCCGCCTGTGTCAGACCAAGAATAGGATTCCTGATCGATGGGGTGAGCTCGCCAGAAGTTCACACCCCACGTGGTGCTTTCTTTATCGTACTGCAGTTCGGCCAACGGTATGGCAAATTCAGCGGTCCAGTGGTCTGTGTATTTCTGTACCTCTGCCTCCCACGAGGCGTCCCAGGCAAAGGTGAAGGAACTCTCGTTGCTAATCCGCTGGTCCATCTGCGTTGCGAGCGTGTTGATGCCGAAGACGTACGCATTGCGGTCGTCGTGATAGGTATCGAAAATGACCTCGACGGCGTCGTCGCCCCAAATCCGCGTGTCGCGGCGCGTCAGGGTTTCACGGAGTCTGGTCATATCCGGCTCCCAACAACGGAAGCCGACATAGATCGCCACCGCATCGTAGAGAACGAATGCCTCCGTGCGCAGTCGTGCGGGCATGCCGCGATTTTGCTGAGCGCGGAAGAAGTTCCCGGCTACCTCGGCCTTCTGCCAATCAGGCTCGGAGAGGTGACCGTCGATCTGCGGTGGCTGATCGACGCGCAGGGCCGTTACAGCGCGCGTGGAGTCGTCCGGTGATTCAGCGCGCGTCGGGATGGCTGCAACGAGTAGTAGGAGCCAGAATTGCAGGCCCCTCACGAAAGGCAGGTGGTAGAGACGCGGAACTGCGCCGCCTCGGACCCTGAAGAGGATGAAAAGTGCCATGTCCTAGAGGCTGAGCGCGAGCCTGCACAATGGCAATAGAAAAAAGGAGGGCCGAGTCGTTTCTCTTCAGCCGACTATGCGTTATGATGATGGATGTCTGGGAAGCGACTGCCAGTTCTAAAACGTATCAATATACATGTTGTGGTAAACGCATTTGCCGTACAGAATATCCTGAACCAACAACGCAAGAGGAACGCAATGCCTATCAGCGCCGAAGACCTCCAAGCCGCCCTTCCCAACCTCGAAAGCACCCAGTATTGCGAGGGCCTTGAGAAAACCGTCGCTATCTACCGCGACCCTTGGGGAATCCCCCATATCCAAGCTGAATCGGAAGCCGACCTGTTCTTCGCCCAAGGCTTTGCCACGGCCCAAGACCGCCTGTGGCATATGGACTTCGACCGCCATCAGGCTTTGGGCCGCTGGTCCGAATGGGCTGGCCCTGAAGGACTAGACCGCGATCGCCTCCTGCGCGCCGCAGGCATGGGCCGCACCGCCAAATTGGACTACGAAGCGTCTAGCCCCCAAGCTCGCGCCATGCTCGACGCGTACGCCGCTGGCGTCAACGCCTTTTTGGCGACGACAACGGCCCTGCCCGTCGAATACCAACTCCTCGGCCAGCGCCCCGAGCCGTGGGAAAGCTGGCACTGCCTCGCCGTGTACAAGATGCGCAACAGCCTGCTCGGCACCTTTGAATCCAAGCTCTGGCGCACCCGCCTGGCCCAAGTAGTAGGCCCTGAGCAGTCCGGCGACAGTATTGTGGCCGCAAATCTCGCTCAGCTAATCAAGGGCTATCCGCAAGGCCACCTGCTCACCGTACCTCCGGGCACCGAGTACCAAGGAGAACCGCTCGACGGTCTCGCCGCCCTCAGCCGCGAAACTGACCCCGGCTCCAATGCGTGGTCCATCGCGGGAGAGTACACGGATTCGGGCTTGCCGCTGGTGGCCGGCGACTCACACCGCGGCCTCGACACTCCTTCCGTCTATTACCAAGTCCATATCGCCTGCCCCGACTTCGCCGTCAGCGGCTACTCGGTGCCCGGCGTCCCCGGCACCCTGCACTTTTGCCACAACGAGTACGTGGCCTGGGGCATGACCTACGGTAGTGCTGATACCCAAGATCTGTTCGTCGAGCGCTTCCGCGAAGAGGCCGATGGCTTGGAGTACGGATTCAGGGGCGCGTGGCGGCCAGCGGAAATCCTGCAGGAAGAAATCCTTGTCCGCGGCGCGGCGGCCGTTACCTCCGAAGTCGTCATTACCCATCATGGACCTATCATCGCCGGCGATCCGCGCAAAGGTCAGGCCATCGCCATCAGCGACCCCGGCCTCATCGAAGGTACTCCTTGGGCCGACGCGGCCCGCGATGCCATGCGCGCCCGCTCGGTCGAGGACTTGCACCAAGCCTTCTCTCGCTGGAACGACCGCGTCAACAACTACGCCGTCGCCGATGTCCACGGTTGCTTTGGCTATCTGCACGAGGGCCGAATCCCCGTGCGCGAGGCCGCAAACGGCTGGTGCGCCGTTCCCGGCTGGAGCGGCGAGCACGAGTGGCAGGGCTACATCCCCCACGCCGAGTTGCCCAAAGCCATAGACCCTGCAACAGGCTATGCCATCACCTGCAACCAGCGCGTGACCGGCTCGGATTATCCCTACTACGTCGGGCTCGTCTTTAGCCCCGACTACCGCGCCCGCCGCATCCAGACCCGCATCCTCGAACTGGGCACGGCCACACCCGAGGCTATGGGCCACATTCACGCCGAACGCGTCTCGCTCCCGGCCCAGGTCTTTACGCGGGCTTTGCTCGCCATCGAGCCGCCCGACGCCGACTGTGCCCAAGCCCTCGACCTACTGCGCCAGTGGGACTGCCGGATAGACCGCGACCAAGTCCAGCCGACGATCTATGCGCAAACTCGCAACCTGCTCGGCTACCACATAGCGCAACACCTGTTCGGTGACGACGCTTTGACCTTGCTCGCGGAGGCTGGCGGCGACGCTCATTGGCGTCTTATCACCCTCGAAGTAACTCTCGCTATCGAGCGCGGCGATACGGCGCTGCTGCCGCCCGGCCAAACTTGGTCGCAAGCTCTGACCGAGGCTCTGACTGGTGCGCTCGCCGCGCTCAAAGAGGCCCTCGGCGACGACATGAGCCAATGGCATTGGGGCCGCTTACATCGCACCCAGCCTCAGCACCCATTCTCTGCGGTTTTCTCCGAGGCCGCTTCCTTCCTCGACCCCCCTTCGCTCTCTGTTCACGGCGATGGCGACACGCCCCTAGCCGGCAGCTATGCCTTCGACGACTTCACAGTTACGGGTCTTTCGGTCAACCGCTATATCTTCGATCCCTCCGACTGGACCCGCTCGCGCTGGATCGCGCCGCTGGGGGCCTCTGGCCACCCGGCTAGCCCGCACTACGCCGACCAAGCCCAGCTTTGGGCCGATGTGGAATTCATTCCTCAGTTGTGGGATTGGCAGGAGATACGCGACCGGGCGGAGACGACGCAGCGCTTGGTGCCGCCGGAGGGATAGCTCACGCGGATGACGATGAAAAACGGAATTTCATTGCAATAAATTGCCATTAAAGGTAATTTGTTGTTATGAAATTCGATCAATTGCTCGCCATTGTGGCCGATGAGCCGGTGTTTGAAACCGGCCTGCTCTTGGCCGGGTCCGTAAATCCAAGCGATATGCGGCGGCAGCTCGTGCGCTGGACCCAAGCTGGACGACTGCACCAGCTACGGCGCGGGCTCTACGCGCTGGCACCGCCCTACCGCCAAATCGCGCCCCACCCCTTCCTCGTCGCCAATCGACTGGTGCGCGGCTCTTATGTCAGCGGTCTGTCGGCGTTGGCCCACGCTGGCGTAATTCCCGAGTACGTGCCGGAAGTGACCAGTGTGACTGGTGGGCATCCGCAGCTCCGCCAGACGCCGCTAGGTCGCTTTTCCTTTCGCCATCTCAAGACCGATCTGCTTTACGGCTATCAACACGTGGAGTTGGCGCATGGCCAGTCGGCTTTTGTCGCCGCACCGGAAAAGGCACTGCTCGATCTGATCTATCTACAGCCGAATGGCGATGCTCCTGCCTATATCAATGAGCTACGCCTCGACTGGGAGAGTCTAGACCTAGCGGAACTGGATAGATTGGCTGCCATCGCCGCTCGTCCCAAATTGCTGCGAGCCGTGCAGTGCATTCGCGCACTAGCCCAAGACGCGGTGTTGGGCTGCGAACAGCTATGAAAGATCACCTGTTTCAACTCGTGCAGGCGGCGGATCCCTTGCAGGGGCGCAACATCCTGCGCGAATACTTGCAAGCCCGCATCTTGGATGCTTTACAGCGCGCGGGGGCGATGGTGCCGCTGGCGTTTCAAGGGGGCACTAGCCTGCGCTTCCTCTTTGCGCTACCGCGCTACTCCGAAGATCTCGACTTTACGCTCGAAGGCGATCCGGCTTCCTACGATTTGCGCGCTTATTTAACAGCCATTCGCGCGGAATTTGCTCGCGAGGGGTACGAAGTTAGCTTCGGCTTAAACGACCAGCGGGTCGTCCACCGCGCGTTCGTGCGCTTCAAGGGCCTGCTGTACGAGGCCGGTCTTTCTCCGCATCAAGACGCAATTCTCTCCGTGCGCATCGAGGTCGATACGAACCCGCCAGCCGGTACGGTGCTGGAGACCCGTTTGGTGCGCCGGCACGTGACTCTGCGGCTCCAGCATCACGACCGGGCTTCCCTACTAGCCGGCAAACTACATGCTATTCTACAGCGCCCTTACACTAAAGGGCGGGATCTGTACGACTTGATATGGTACTTGAGTGACCGGACGTGGCCTGCGCCCAATCTATCTCTACTCAATGCGGCGTTGCAGCAGACGCAGTGGCTTGGCGAGGCATTGACGGCACAGACTTGGCGGGAAGTGGTCGGCAGTCGGCTACGGGTGCTGGCATGGGACCAGGTGGCAGCCGATGTGCGTCCGTTTTTGGAACGGGAGGAAGACGCGGCGCTATTGAACATGGAAACCGCGCTGCAGCTACTGGTTGGCTAATTACTCTATTGCAATGCAGGCCGCGCCGCTCGATAGCTTTCCTGCGTATCCACATCCACGAAGATGCCTTCGTCCTCGACGGGTACTTCGATGACGTTGGCTGCGTTTCTTGCCAAGACCGGTCGCGCGCCCCGGTCGCCGGTCAACGCGAGCAAGGCATCGCGATAGGCGCTGCCGATAGCTACCGGATGGCCGCGTCGCCCGTCGCGCACCGGCACGGCGATGGCCTCTCTACTTTTCAACGCCTCGACAACCTTTAGCATCGTCTTACCAGCTATCTGTGGCATATCTCCCAGTGCAAAGAGATACCCTTGCTCGCCGACTGCCGCTTCTACGCCCACTCTGATAGAGGCGGCCATCCCCTCGGCAAATTTTGGGTTGTGTACCAGCCGCACGGGATAGTGGCTCAACCTTTCTTCTATCTCTGCTCGTTGATGCCCTGTCACCACGACTACCTCACCCAAACCCACCTCGCAGATCCGCTCCACCACGACTTGGAGGACGGATTGCTCCTTCCAAGGCAGCAACAACTTATTGGCACCCTCCATCCTGGAGGAACTTCCCGCCGCTAGTACAATTCCGCTAAGGTCTGCAAATCTGGTCATCTCAATCTCTCGTTCTGCTGCGTTGGCTGTTTAAATTGACAAAGACAGGCAAAATTTTGTAATATCCACCTCCGCGTCACTCGCTTCTGGCCTTTAACAAAAGCATCGGCCCATGCAGCTTGCAGGTTCTCATACCTTTAGCGCTCCGAGGCAAGTCATGTGGGACTTGCTCAACGACCCCGAGGTGTTGGCGCGCATTACTCCAGGCGTCGATACCTTGGAGCAAACGGGCCCCGGCCAGTACCAAGCTGTGCTGCACATCAAAATGGGACCGATCAACAGTACCTTCAACGGTGCGCTGCAAGTCGTCGATAGCAAGGAGCCGGAAAGCTATCGCTTGATCATCGACGTCGATGGCAGGATCGGCCAGATCGCGGCTGAAGGCCACGTCCGGTTTTCTGAAGATCACGAGACGACCACGGTGGAAGTCGAGGGCGGCTCGCAGTTGACGGGTCGGTTGGCGAGCATGGGTCAGCGCCTGCTCTCGGGCGTGGCGCGGATGTTTACCAATCAGTTTTTCAAGGCGCTGGAACGCGAAGTATCAATTAGGAATTAGGAATTTCCGCCCCAATTCTCAATTCGTAATTCCTAATTCGCACTTCTTAATTCGATTCAATAGGAGGTGGCTATGTCAGTAGCAATCAAGGTCACTGTCAACGGCCAGACCCAC
>VXML01000037.1 GCA_009841115.1 Gemmatimonadota bacterium
GTTTATCCTGCCGACGTCGGTGTCGGTGTCCAATGTGGAGGAAGAGGGCAAGGTGGTGTTGACGGGGGGTCTGCCGCCGCAGGCGGGTCGAGCGGTGGTCGCGCAGTTGACCGACCCCGATGGACAGATCACCGGCGCGTCGTGGACGTGGCAGCGTCGGTCGAGTGCGACGGCTGAGTGGGAAGCCGTGTCGTCGGGTGCGACCGGCACGTCGGAAGGGTCGTCGGCTGAGCTATCCAGGTACACGCCGCAGGCCGCGGATGTCGGCTTTCAGGTACGGGCGACGGTCACCTACACCGATGGGCACGACTCCAACAAGAGCCAGCAGAGTGACCCCAGTGCGGCGGTCATCGACAAGCCGGAGGTGCCCCCAGATTTGGCAGCGGACCCAGGCGACAGACAGGTGGCCCTGACCTGGTCCGCCGCCGAAGCCAACGGCTCGCCGATCCTGCGGTATCATGTGCGCTATTATAAGGCGGATTTATCCGATCAGGCGGCGGCGGAATGGGACGTGGTGCCCGGGGGAGCGACGGCGCGGGATACGACGATTAAGGAGTTGACCAACAAGACAGCGTATGTCTTTCAGGTGTTGGCCGAAAACGAGGTCGGTCGTGGCGAGTGGGCACAGGCAGAGGCCACGCCTGAGGCCCCGGTGTGCTCGATTGCAGGACCGGCCGCGCCGACGGTGGCTGAAAACACCCCGACGACTACGGCGGTGGGCACCTACACGATCACGGGCGACGACTGCGGCGTGGCGGTGTGGTTGGCGTTGGGGGGTACAGATAAGAGTGCATTTGCGTTGCAGGGATCGGGTACCTCGCGGACGTTGCACTTTGGTACCGCACCCGATTACGAGACGAAGAATAGCTACGAGGTAAAGGTGCGGGTTCAAGTGGGGTCGGAGGAGCGGAGCGTGGCGGCCACCGTGACGGTGTCCAATATGGAGGAAGAGGGCACGGTGGCGTTTATAGGGGGTCTGCCGCCGCAGGAGGATCGAGCGGTGATCGCGCAGTTGACCGATCCCGATGGGCAGATCACCGGCGCGTCGTGGACCTGGCAGCGTCGGTCGAGTGAGGCGAGTTCGTGGGAAGCCGTGTCGTCGGGGGCGTCGGGCACGTCGGGGGCGTCGGGCACGTCGGACGCGTCCGGGTCGTCGGTGGCCGAGCTATCCAGGTACACGCCGCTGGCTCAGGATGTCGGCTTTCAGGTACGGGCGACGGTCACCTACACCGATGGGCACGACTCCAACAAGAGCCAGCAGAGTGACCCCAGTGCGGCGGTCATCGACAAGCCGGAGGTGCCCCCAGATTTGGCAGCGGACCCAGGCGACAGACAGGTGGCCCTGACCTGGTCCGCCGCCGAAGCCAACGGCTCGCCGATCCTGCGGTATCATGTGCGCTATTATAAGGCGGATTTATCCGATCAGGCGGCGGCGGAATGGGACGTGGTGCCCGGGGGAGCGACGGCGCGGGATACGACGATTAAGGAGTTGACCAACAAGACAGCGTATGTCTTTCAGGTGTTGGCCGAAAACGAGGTCGGTCGTGGCGAGTGGGCACAGGCAGAGGCCACGCCTGAGGCCCCGGTGTGCTCGATTGCAGGACCGGCCGCGCCGACGGTGGCTGAAAACACCCCGACGACTACGGCGGTGGGCACCTACACGATCACGGGCGACGACTGCGGCGTGGCGGTGTGGTTGGCGTTGGGGGGTACAGATAAGAGTGCATTTGCGTTGCAGGGATCGGGTACCTCGCGGACGTTGCACTTTGGTACCGCACCCGATTACGAGACGAAGAATAGCTACGAGGTAAAGGTGCGGGTTCAAGTGGGGTCGGAGGAGCGGAGCGTGGCGGCCACCGTGACGGTGTCCAATATGGAGGAAGAGGGCACGGTGGCGTTTATAGGGGGTCTGCCGCCGCAGGAGGATCGAGCGGTGATCGCGCAGTTGACCGACCCCGATGGGCAGATCACCGGCGCGTCGTGGACGTGGCAGCGTCGGTCGAGTGAGGCGAGTTCGTGGGAAGCCGTGTCGTCGGGCGCGTCGGGCACATCCGAAACGACGGGCACCGCCTCGACGGCCGAGCTATCCAGGTACACGCCGCTGGCTCAGGATGTGGGCTGGCAGATACGGGCAACGGTGGCCTACACCGATGGGCAGGGCCCCAACAAGAGCCGACAGAGTGACCCCAGCGCCGCGGTCCTCGGCAAGCCAGGGGTGCCCCCAGATTTTGAAGCCGACCCAGGCGACAGACAGGTGGCCCTGACCTGGTCCGCCGCCGAAGCCAACGGTTCGTCGATCCTGCGGTATCATGTGCGGTATTATAAGGCGGATTTATCCGATCAGGCAGAGGCGGAATGGCATGAGGTACCTGGGGAGGCGGCAGCGCGAGACACGACGATTAAGGAGTTGCCCAACGACACGGCGTATGTCTTCCAGGTGTTGGCCGAAAACGAGGTCGGTCGCGGCGGGTGGGCACAGGCAGAGGCCACGCCCAAGGCCCCGCCGTGTACGCTGGAGGGACCAACCGCGGCGACGGTGGCTGAAAACACCCCCACCACCACGGCGGTGGCCACCTACACGCCGAGTGGCGACGGCTGCGGTTCCGCGTCGTGGTTGGCGTTGGAGGGTACAGATAAGAGTGCATTTGCGTTGCAGGGCTCGGGCACGTCGCGGACGTTGCACTTTCTTGCGGCCCCCGATTACGAGACGAAGAATAGCTACGAGGTAAAGGTGCGGCTGCAAGTGGGGTCGGAGGAGCGGAGCGTGGCGGCCACCGTGACGGTGTCCAATATGGAGGAAGAGGGCACGGTGGCGTTTATAGGGGGTCTGCCGCCGCAGGAGGATCGAGCGGTGATCGCGCAGTTGACCGATCCCGATGGGCAGATCACAGGCGCGTCGTGGACCTGGCAGCGTCGGTCGAGTACGACCAG
Organism: Gemmatimonadota bacterium; assembly: GCA_009841115.1. Classification (GTDB taxonomy): domain Bacteria; phylum Latescibacterota; class UBA2968; order UBA8231; family UBA8231. The sequence goes on from VXML01000037.1 coordinate 2,932, forward strand.
TTCGTGGGAAGCCGTGTCGTCGGGGGCCGTCGGCACGTCGGACGCGTCGGGGTCGTCGTCGGCCGAGCTATCTAGGTACACGCCGCAGGCTCAGGATGTGGGCTGGCAGATACGGGCGACGGTCACCTACACCGATGGGCACGACCCCAACAAGAGCCAGCAGAGTGACGCCAGCGCCGCGATCATCGGCAAACCGGGGGTGCCGCAGGATTTGGAAGCCGATCCGGGCGACGGGCAGGTGGCGTTAAGTTGGTCGGCTCCGGCGTCGGATGGCGGGTCGTCGATCACCGGCTATGCCTATCGCTACAGCGACGACGACGGCACCACTTGGGAGCGGGACTGGCCAACCCAGGCCGATGGGACCACCACCAGCGCGGTGGTCGATGGGTTGACCAATAAAACGACCTATACCTTTCAAGTGCGAGCCCATAACAACGTAGGAGCCGGCCCCGCCGCCCAAGAGACGGCCACGCCCGAGAAGTCTAATCAAGTGCCGACGCTGACGGGGCCGACCAACCCCTCGGGGAACGAGAATAGCACCAGTTCGTTGGGCACCTACACGGCTAACGACCCGGACGGCGACGCACTGACGTGGTCGCTGACGGGCACGGATGCGTCGGCATTTGAATTGCAGGAGCCGGACGCAGAGGCGGAATCGGCGACAGAGGAGACGCGGACGCTGCACTTCCGCAGCGCACCCAATTACGAGGCCAAAAGTTCCTACGCCGTAACCGTCGAAGTCTCCGATGGGTCGCTATCGGCCAGCGTGGCCGTGTCGGTATCGGTGACCAATGTCGAAGAGGCCGGCACCGTGTCGCTGTCTTCGACCACGCCAGAGGTGGGCACCGCCATTACCGCGACGCTTTCTGACCCGGACGGGAACATGTCGAACCTGCGGTGGAGTTGGTCGTATTTCAGCGCGTCGGGCACCGCCGAGGGCACGGCTGAGGAGGGGGTGGAAGGAGCCAACGGAACCACCCCTACTTCGACGTTTACCCCCAGTAGCGTCGTGCTTGGACTGCGGCTGCGGGCACGCGCCTTGTATGACGACGGCCACGACACGGGCAAGAGCGCGGAAAGTGCCCAGACCGACCCGGTAAAGGGTCCGCCGTGGGCTCCACAGGATTTGGAAGCCGATCCGGGTGCCGGGCAGGTGGAGTTGAGTTGGTCGGCTCCGTCGAGACTAGGTGGCTTTACCCTCCAGCGGTACGAATACCGCCATCAAGCCAGTGGCGGCCGTTGGTCGGATTGGACTAGCGCGGCCTTGGCCACCGAGCAGACCGTGTCGTCGTTGACCAACGGCACCGAATACACCTTTGAGGTGCGGGCGGTCAACGAAGCCGGAGAAGGCTTAGTTGCCCAGACGACGGCCACGCCCATCCAACCCAACCGAGCGCCGACGCTGACGGGGCCGAAAGAGCCTTCGGGGAACGAGAATAGCACCAGTTCGTTGGGTACCTACACGGCCAGCGATGACGACGACGACACGCTGACGTGGAGCTTGAGCGGGTCGGATGACAGTGCGTTTGAGTTGAAGGGATCGGGCACCTCGCGGACGCTGCACTTCGACAGCGCGCCCAATTACGAGACCAAAAGCAGCTATGACGTAACCGTAAAAGTCTCCGACGGGTCGCTGTCGGCCAGCGTGGAGGTGGATGTGTCGGTGACCAATGTCGAGGAGGCCGGCAGCGTGTCGCTATCGACGACCGCGCCGCAGGTGGGTAGCTCCATTACCGCGACGCTTTCGGACCCGGATGGGAGCATATCCAACCTGCGGTGGCGTTGGTTGCGGTTCAGCGTGTCAGGCACGGCCGACGAGACGGGAGAGGAAGTGGAAGGAGCCAACGGAGCCGACCTTACTTCGACGTACACGCCCACCCAAGTGCTGGCCGGCCGCAAGCTGCGGGCACGCGCCTTGTATGACGACGGCCACGACACGGGCAAGCGCGCCGAAAGTGTCAAGACCGACGCGATCCTCGGCAAGCCGGGCAAGCCCGGCAGCCTGTCGGCCAGTCCCGGCAACGGGCGCGTGGATTTGAGTTGGAGTGCCGCCGACGACAACGGCTCGTCGATTCAACGCTACGAGTATCGGCGCAGTGGGGGGAATTGGTCCACCGTGTCCGGCGGGGCTTCCGCTCGCAGCCAGGCGGTCACCGGACTGACCAACGGCACCCAATACACCTTGGAGGTGCGCGCCGTCAACGGCGTAGGCTCCGGCATGGCCGCCAGTGTATCGGCCACGCCTATCCAGCCCAACCGAACGCCGAGTTTGAGCGGCCCGGAAGACCCATCGGGAAACGAGAATAGCACCAGCTCGTTGGGTACCTACACGGCCAGCGACCCGGACGGCGACACGCTGACGTGGAGCTTGAGCGGGTCGGATGCGTCGTCGTTTGAGTTGAAGGGGTCGTCGAACACCTCGCGGACGTTGCACTTTCGTAGCGCACCCAACTACGAGGCCAAAAGCAGCTATGACGTAACCGTAAAAGTCTCCGACGGGTCGCTGTCGGCCAGCGTGGATGTGGATGTGTCGGTGACCAATGTCGAGGAGGCCGGCAGCGTGTCGCTATCTTCGACCTCGCCGCAGGTGGGTACCGCCATCACCGCGACGCTTTCGGACCCGGACGGGAGCATATCCAACCTGCGGTGGCGTTGGTTGCGTTTCAGCGTGTCGAGCACGGCCGACGGCACGGAGGAGACAGAGGAGGAGGTGGAAGGAGCCAGCGGCACCGACCTTACTTCGACGTACACGCCCACCCAAGTGCTGGCCGGCCGCAAGCTGCGGGCACGCGCCTTGTATGACGACGGTCACGACACGGGCAAGCGCGCCGAAAGTGTCAAGACCGACGCGATCATCGGTAAGCCCGGCAAGCCCGGCAACCTGTCGGCCAGCTCTGGCAGCATCTACACACGCGTGGATTTGAGTTGGACCGCGGCCGACGACAATGGCTCGTCGATTACGGATTATCAATATCAATACCTCAAAAGCGGCACCACCAGTTGGTCGAATTGGACCAGTATGGGCGTCGTGACCAGTTACACGGTGTCCGGCCTTACCAGTGGTGCGTCGTATGACTTCCGGGTGCGGGCGGTCAATGGCGTGGGCGCGGGAGCCTACGCGCAGACTACGGGCCGGGCGCGGTCGCAAGCCGAGGACGAGCAGACCGAGGACGAGCAGACCGAAGAAGCCCAAGAGTCCGCGGCCAAGCCGGTGAGCCTAACGACCCAGCCCGACTCGGTGCTGGCCGCGCTCGCGGCACCCAACCCGTTTAATCCGACCACCACCCTGCATCTCCACCTGCCCACCGGCGGTCCGGTTTCCCTGACCATTTACAACCTAACAGGGCAAGTGATACGCTCCTTAGTGCACCAATGGTTGGAAGTAGGCTATCATACCTTTGCGTGGGATGGACGAGACCAACACGGATACCCCGTCGCCTCGGGCGTGTACCTGTATCGCCTGCAAGCCGGCCAGCAAGTCCTAGTCCATAAAATGGCCCTGATCCGATGACAAGTAGGATGCACGAACACAGTAGGTTGGGCAATGGGTGGGTGCGCGACTGCAACAACGCCGGGCCAGCTAAGAGGCTGCCTATTGCGTTGATTGCGGTCGCGCACCCACTCCTCAAAACGCCGTCGGCCGCCCCTGCGCCCCATCCACTGGAATCATCGCTCCATTGATCCAATTCGCGCGCTCGGACACTAGAAACGCCACCACATCCGCCACCTCTTCTGGCGTCCCCAAGCGCCCAGCGGGAAATTCCCGTTCCACAAACTGGGCAAAGTGCTCGGGCTGCTCCTCCTGAAAACGCGCCCACCCACCACCGGGAAAAAATATCGACCCCGGCGCAACGGTGTTGACCCGCACCCCGCATTCGGCCAGTTCCAGCGCCAGCGCACCGGCGAGAAAAATCTCCGCGGCCTTCGCACTTCCGTATTGGGACTTAGGCCCGGGCTTCCACCCCGAGATCGACGAGACGATCACCACCGCGCCCCCGCCTCGCTGCCGCATGTAAGGCAGGACCGCCCGCGTCGTGCGCACGGCGTGGAACACATTTAGGTCAAAGGTTTCCTCCCAATCCTCATCAGTAGTTTCAATCAAGCTCTGTTCGCCAGCCGCCCCGCCCACATTGTTGACCAAAATATCCACGCCGCCCCACTCGGCCGCACAGCGCTCAACAACGGCCTCCACCTCCTGCCGCGAGCGCACATCGGCAACCTCGGCAATGGCTTCGGCTCCAGTAGCTCGCACTTGTTGCAATGCGCGTTCGAGCGGCTCTTGGTCGCGGGCGCAAATCGCCACCTTGCACCCCTCGTTGGCCAGCGCCAACGCAATCGCCCGGCCGATCCCCCGACTCCCTCCAGTTATCAGAGCAATTTTGTCTTTCAGTCCTAGATCCATTTACGACCTCCTTTATACAAAACGGGAAAGACGCAGGAATTCGATGGGATGCTGGGTATCGCCTTCCAGCGCCAATTCAGCCAAAATTTCGCCCACTACCGGAGAGAATTTAAAGCCGTGGCCGGAAAAACCTGCCCCGAACACCACGGCCGGGCATTCGGGATGGACGTCCAAAACGAAGTTCTTATCCGGAGTCAGCGAATACATGCAGACGGCGTATTTGCTCAACTCTGGTTGCAGCGCGGGAAAGTATCGCGCGAGAAAATCGAGGACGCAGGCCTGATCGCCTTCAGTCAATGCGCGATTGAGCTGGAGCGGGTCGTCCACCGGATCGTGCGACACATTGTGCTCGGCCAACTTGAGGCCCCACGGCGCTTCCGCGGGAAAACCATAGAAGTACCGCTCACCATCGGCGATGAAGAAGCAGGGAAACGCACCGCGTGCGTACTGCTCCACGCCGCGCCCCTGGTACCACAACAGCACCTTGCGCACTACGCACGCCGCCACGCCCAGCCGGCATAGCTCCGGCACCGCCCAAGCCCCGGTCGCCAGCACCAACCGCGCGGCGAACAAGCGCCGTCGCTCAGTTTCCACTACTACTCCTTCACCCTCGCGCCGCCACGACAGCATAACCTCCCCAGTGTAGAGCTTCGCGCCGTGCTGCTGGGCCAACTCGGCATGTCGGCGGACGCAGTCTTCGACTCGGAGAAAACCGCCTAGCGGATCGTAAAAGCCACTCCACTCCTCTGGAAAAGCCAAACCTGGGTAGCGTGCAGCAATTGCGGTCCCATCGAGCGATTCATGCGGCAGGTCGTGCGCCTGATAACAGGCCGCCTGCCCCTGCATCGCCTCCGCGTTGGGATCGCCCGCCACTAGCAGCCCAACGCGGGCAAAGAGTTCCCCCGCCTCTTCGTCCTCTAGCTCCTCCCACAACTCGTAGGCCCGGTGCAACAGGGGCACGTAGTCGGGATGCTCCATATAGGCTTTGCGAATGAGGCGGGTATCCCCGTGCGAAGATCCCCGGTCGTGAGCTATGCCAAAGCGCTCGACAGCGCAGACGCGCACGCCGCGACGCGCCAAGTGGTACAGCGCGGCACCGCCCATGCCACCGGCCCCTGCGACGATGACATCGTATTGTTCTGTGACCATTTGATTAACCTCCCATCGAATCCGGGCCTTGATTCAAACTTCAAACTTCCCCCATCGCCCGCAACCCACAACTTGACGCTGCGATCCCTAACTGCGATACTTTTTTGTCTATATTAACTCCAACTTAGAGCTTAGCCGTGCGCATTGTCACTGGCACCTATCGCGGTCGGCAGATACCCTCCGGGCGACGCCTGCGCCAGATCCGCCTCACCTCCACGCGCCTCAAAGAAGCCGTATTCTCCATGCTCGGCCCCGACTTGAAGGGCCGCACTTTTCTCGACTTGTGTGCTGGCTCGGGCCAGATGGGGCTCGAAGCGCTGAGCCGGGGCGCGAGCGTCGAATTCAACGAGCCAGATCACCGGCGGCGGCGGCATATCCGCTCGCTGCTCTACCAATGGAGGGCCGGCGTCGCGGGCCTGCACTCGGTCAAGGCCCAACACCTCATCCCCCAATTGGCAGCAGCCGGCCGCCGCTTCGACATCGTGTACGCCGATCCCCCATACCACGCCCGCTACTGCGGTGCCCCACTCCTGTTGGGCCTAATCGAAGTCCTCGGGGAATCCGAACTCTTCAACGACGGGGGCCTGTTGTTTGTCCAGCACCAGATCGACTTGGACGTGCCCGAGCAGAGTGGCCACCTCGCACTCACCGATCAGCGAGCCTACGGCAACACCACTCTCAGCATCTATCGCCTCACCTAATTCCATGAAAATCACCCACGTCGAAGCCATACCCGTGCGCGTGCCCAGACCGCAGCCATTCCAAAGCAGTCTCGGCACGCACCAAGCCTCTGAAAACGCCGTCGTCTTGATCCACACCGACGCTGGCCTCACCGGCCTCGGCGAAGCCTCCAGTATCTGGGACCGCCGCGGACGCGGGGAAAGCGAGGCCATCAACGGGCTGCTCGCCGATGTGCTCTGCGGCCTAGACCCGCGCCGCATCCGCGAGATCGCCGACCGCATGAATCAACTCCTGCACCGCTCCTTCCCGGCCAAGGCTGGCATTGAAATGGCCCTCTACGACCTAGTCGGCAAAGCCTGCGACGTGCCCGTTTACCAACTGCTGGGAGGCCTAGTCCGCGACCGCGTGTTGCTGAGCCATTCGCTGTCCATGGGCGACCCCGAGGCCATCGCCGCCCAAGCTCAGAGCCTAGTGGCGCAAGGATACAAGACCCTCAAGGCCAAGATCGGGCGAGATCTTCGCGCCGACCTAGCCGTACTCGCAGCCGTGCGCGGCGCGATAGGCAACGATATCGTCCTGCGCGTGGATGCCAACATGGGCTGGTCCTCCGCCAAGGAAGCCGTGCGCTGCATCGAGGCAATCGCGGACTTTGACTTGGAGTTGGTCGAGCAGCCCCTAGCAGCCGACGACTTAGAGGGACTGCGCTTTGTCCGCGAGCGCGTCTCGCTGCCCATCATGGCCGACGAGAGCGTTTGGACGCCGGCCGACGCCCTCAACTGCGTCCGCCACCAAGCCGTCGATGTCTTCAACGTGTACGTGTCAGAAGCCGGCGGCTTGGGTGCGGCCGCGCGCATCTTCGCCATTGCCGAAGCCGCGCGCCTACCCTGCATCATTGGCAGCATGCCCGAGCTGGGGATCGGCACCGCGGCCCAAGCCCACCTCGCCTTTGCCATGCCCAACTTGGGCTACGCCAGTGACGTGAACGGCTGCGTCTATCACAGCGGCGACGTCATCCGCGAAAAGCTGCCCATCGCCGACGGGTACATCCTCCCGCCAGCCGGACCGGGCCTCGGTGTTACCCTCGACGAGGACGCACTCGCAGAATACCGCTGCGACGGCTCGGCTGAGCTCGCCGAAGCCCGCTGATGCGCTTCCGGCCCTGTATCGACCTGCACGAGGGGCAAGTCAAGCAGATCGTCGGCACCAGCCTACGCGACGGCAGCGCCCCCCAAACCCACTTCATCGCCCCCCATCCGCCTGCTTATTTTGCGGAGTGTTATCGCCGCGACCAGCTCTTCGGTGGCCACGTCATCATGCTCGGTCCGGGTAACGAGGACGCAGCCGCACAGGCATTGGCCGCCTTCCCCGGAGGCTTGCAGGTCGGCGGCGGCATCCGATCCGACAACGCGGCGGCTTGGCTCAGTCGTGGGGCCGCGCAGGTGATCGTCACTTCCTATGTCTTTAGCGACGGCCAACTCCACCACAATCGGCTAGCGCAAATGGTAGCTGCGGTAGGGCGCGAGCGGCTGGTCTTAGACCTCAGTTGCAGCAACCGCGACGGGCACTACGTAGTGATGACCGACCGCTGGCAAAAGGCCACGGACTTTGCTATCAGCGCGGACAACTTGGCGCTCCTCGCCGAGTCTTGCAGCGAATTTCTCATTCACGCCACTGGGGTCGAAGGCAAGCAGCAAGGGATCGATGCCGAACTTGTTGCGCTCTTGGGCGAAATCACACCCATCCCGACGACGTACGCTGGCGGCGTGAGCAGCACCGAGGACATCGAGATCCTCCGCAAGCTCGGCCAAGGGAAACTGGATTTTACGGTGGGAGCGGCGCTGGATATTTTCGGGGGTACGGGGCTGCGCTACGAGGATATGTTGGCATATCGAGGGGAGGGCGAGGACAACCGTCCCAACTTGTAGAGCTTGACGGCGACGTCCGTGCGTCTCTACTCCGCCAGTGCATTCATATACGCCGACTTTTCCTCAGCCTCCAGCGTTTCACTCGAACAGTTCCCGCAGCCAACTAGCGAATGTTGTGCTGAGAGGTCCATCCACGTGCAAATCCTGTGCGCGAATGGCGACACCCATTTGTCTAGGGTCCTCTCTCGTCGCCAGCCAAGCGTGGATCTTGGCTCGCAGTATCTTTTTCTCGGTAAATTTTCGGGCCTTTTCTGGAATGCCATCAATGTAGTCCTCGGACAGTGGCCATACTGGATCGTCGTCGGGGATCATCTCTGAGACGAAGTTTTCGAGTTCGCCGGGTGATGTATTGTTGGGCATCAACCAGATGCCGACTCGGGGGTTGCTGTCTATAATGGTGCCGGTGAGTTCAGGATTACTGGGCACCTCGATATTCTCCTCTCGAAGCCTGTCCGCCACAGTACGCCAGCGAGCGTCCAGATCGTCGTTTGTATCTACGAGGATGCCGACGGCTTTGCGACCAGGAGCCTGAATCTCAGAGCCGATGGCTTCGAGAAGCACTTCTATTCCTTCTTTATCCAGAATACAAAATTCTGGCATCTCTTCATGGAAATTACATAGATGCCGAACGACATGCTTATCGTTTGGTCCTTCAACGAGAAGGACGCGGTCATTATTATCCATCCACCTACCTTATCCCAAGACGTTTTTGAGAAACTACCTCACTTCAATGTGTTGCTTGGCGGCGACTTTGAGATTGCGCTCTGAATACTCGACTGCCCACATCTCCTCGTCCTCTCGCTCAAGACGCACAAGTGCCCCTTCGACTTCCTCGCACTCGGTCAGTGCTTGTGCAAAGCCGCGTACGCAGTCAAAGCTGTGCGTCGTTGCAATGACTTGGACGTTGTTTGCATGGGCGGTCTTAAAGACCATGCGCCAGAAATCGGGCTGGACGGAATGGTGGATGCCGTTTTCCACTTCGTCGATGAGCAGAAAACCGTCGCGGCTATTGGTCAGTGCCAAGGCGGTGCCGGCTAGGTGCAGTGCTCCATCGCCAAGACTTTGTAAAGGGACCGGACGAGCTTGCCCCTGAAGCTTTGCGACCACCCGCTGAACGTATTCGACATCAGGTTTCTCATATACGTCTGATACGTCGTCTGATATGTCGTCGCGAATCACCGCCACGCGCTCTAAGTCACTGCCGAGAATCAATCTCAGTGCCTGCATTGCTCGGTCCTCATCGTCCGTTAGCGCAATGGCATTCCAGAACCGTACGATTTCTTTGTTGCTCAACAGGCCCGGCCCCAAAGGTTGACATCCTATTGGAGATGGCCATGCAGCTCCGCCCAATAAACTATATGAGTATAGATATGCACTACCGCCATAACGTTCTACGGTTCTGGCCGCATCCGATCCTTGGATGGGGAGAACCCATGGAAGGATCTGTTCAGTGTCTTGAAATACGACTTTGAACGCCTGAGTATAGCCGTCCCGAATAAACAAAGATAGAGCTTGTTCGATATTAGAAGCCTGCTCATCGTCCAGAGGAGTTTCCTCAATCCTGAGTTGTCCCGTATCGCTCTTTGGACCGATTGAGATGCGGGCACATCTCGACACATCCCGGCCGTGGAATAGGGCTGCAAAATCGGGTACAAATCTTTTGTGCATACGGACATCTTGAATCTCAGCAATAGCGAGCTCTTGGCGGCTCTCCAGCAGTTCGGACAGAACTTTATAGTGCCCGCGAGCCGCATAGACTCGGACGGCGTCTAAAACGGTCGTCTTACCGACGCTATTCTTGCCGGCTAGCAGCGTCACGCGGCCCAACCGCTCAATGGAAAGCTCCTTGATCCCCCGAAACCCTTTTATCGACAGGCTCGGAAGATGTAGTCGGTCGTCGAGTCGTTTTTGTGACATAGCGTTAGCACCTTCTTTCGAGGGCGAAAGTTTTGAACTCAATGTATGGTCGTCCCCGGTCATTAAACTCGCCGATGATCATAGGATCAGTAGGGGTGGATCCGTGTCCAAGAAGTCCATCACTACGTCCGTTCCGTGTAGCCCTTGGCTCTCAACCTCCCTAAGCACCTCATCCATGGAGTCCCCGATGGCTAAAACTCCCTTCTGTCCCATTGCGACCCACTTGTCAGGGTGCCTTTCCACTAAACTGGGGCGCTCCTTTCTCATGCGAGCGACGATTTCGTGGTACTCGTCCATCTCATCCATCAAGACCTTGGCACCACCCAATCCCTCAATGACCTCCTTCACATAGTCCTTGTCCATAAGATATCTCCTTCTCTCCTGAGATAGCTTCCCGAACTATTTGATAATCAAATTCTGGCCCTTGTGTAGTATTCATCGAACCATCTTAACGTCTCGGATCGCCCGAACCCTGTCAAGATTGCAGATGACGTCGATGCGTTGCGTCACGGACGCCTTTTATTGAGTTTTATATTGCTCTTTTTGTTCGAGTAATGTCAGTTGTGTAGGTTCTTTCGGTCTATCTGGATAAAGAGATTCAACGGACTTTTCAAAATCGCTAAGAGCGTTCTCATGGCCGCGCAAAAACCAATGTTTATGATTTTCAAGATACGCCTTTCTAATAGACTCGTTACGCAAATCAAGAGGAACGCGCTCCATTCTTGGATCAATGCTATCGAATCCTACAAACTCTTTTTGCAAGCGTTTTTTCGACATTTTTACGTAGGCAGGGTTCAATTCAATTCCGACGCCAACTCGATTAAGCTGTTGACATACCCTGAGTGTCGTTCCACTACCCAAGAATGGGTCGAGAACTAGCGACCCTTCATTGCTTGAGGCTAATATCATCCGCTCCATTAGCCCTTCGGGTTTTTGAGTTGGGTGATTCTGTCTATTCTCATTGCAGTAGTGAACGTGCGAAAATTCCCAAACATCCCCTGGATTTGCCCCTCGCATGTTGTTGCGTTCACGGTAGTATTTTTGGGGTACGCGAATATCGTCCAAATTAAAAGTAAATTTTTTTGTTTTTGTGAACATTAGAATATCGTCGTGCCGAGGAGAAAAGCCTCTCTTTTTTCCTATTCCCTGCGTATAGTGCCATACGATCCAACTATTAAAAAACATTCCAAAATTTCTATCTAGGAGATCATACATAGAGGAAATAAATCGGAATCCCATAAAAACATAAATCGTTCCATCAGCCTTTAGGAGTCTATGCGCTTCTTTGATCCAATTTTTCGAGAACGCTAAATACTCTTCAAAGTCTTTAGTATCACGATTATTACCATAGTCTTTTCCCAGATTATAAGGGGGATCGGCAATGATAAGGTCAAAGGTCTCAGAGTCGAGTTTTTGCATTTTAGAGACGGCGTCTCCCAAGATTATTTTTTGTTCAATCATCGGATTTTATCCATCCATTTTTATTGGCTAATTCAAGCCATTGCTCAAATGATCGCCGATCAGACTGAAGGTATTTCTGATCAAGCAACTGACAGAACTCCCATGTGGTTCTTTCTTCAAGTTCAACGTAGTGAATATCCCGTATTTGGATCTGTCCCGTTCCAAGAGCAGGATTGTAGTTTATATCCCTTGAAGACAGATATTTGAGGTCATAAGTATTATACGCAACAACCTCCATGATTCCATCCATCAATCCTGTAGTTTTATTACGCTTTGAATATACGCGGTGTTTCAGAGAAAGAATGACAAATATGTAATCGGAGTCTTCAATATAGGCAGTACGAATACGAGCGTATGAGGTGATATTTGGCGACTTCCCACTAGATTCTATGTCCTCTGATGTTGCCTTAACATCAACCTCTGCCGTCACGCCACTTTCAAGTTTTCTTTGCTTCTGGAACTGTAATATGATATCAGCCATGTGTAGGCGTTCAACTGCTTCTACATTGATCAATTGATATTTGTTGTTCTTATCTTCGAGGGCATCATAAAACGTTTGGGCGGCCCATGCTTCAATAAATGGCCCAGCGATCTTATTTATATTCTCCATTGGGAGACCAAACTTTAGATTTGTATTGATAAAAATTTTATTTTTTTCCTGTTCAATCGCCTCTTTAATGATCGCTTCAATAGTAGTTGTGACGAAATGCGAGCATTCCGAGTAATCATCAGACTGATTGGGAATTTTGAAGTTTTGTGTTTCGTATGCCATCGTTGTTCCTTCGACTTGTTGTAATTTAGGGGAAAGTCGCGCCTTGGCGACCTCGCGTCGTTTTTCACGCGCCTTGGTTCCACGATTGATTTTGCTCAGCCCTCGTGCGCTTTCTTTCATATACGTCTGATAATCAAACTCTGTCTCTTGTGTAGTATTCATCGAATTATCCTAACGTCTCGGATCGCCCGAACCCTGTCAAGCGGCGCAGTCCCTCAATCTACACCGCCACCCTCGTCTCCGTATCCCCCGCTGCCAGCGCATTCATATACGCCAGCGTCATATCGCGGGTGCGGTATGTGCCGAAGGTGGCTTCGTCTTCGCGGCGGACGATGGGGAAGGTGTCGAGGACGTATTCGGCGTCGTCCCGCGACAGGCCGTAGAGGTGGAAGTAGAGCGCGTCGAGGCGGGCGCGGAGGTGGCGGCGTTCCTCTTCGTCCCAGATGAAGGGCTCGCCGTCGTAGCCGAGGTCGCGGGCGAAGGGGGCCATGTCGTGAGCGGTGTACGTGAGGCGGAGCACATGGTCGCGGACGAGGTCGCGAGCGGTCGTCGCGCCGAATTCTCTGTTATAAGCGTCAGGGGTGATCAGTGGTAACTGCTCGACGATATACCAGTTCAGTGTAACGCCCTGAATCTTCTGTCGAACAACGTAGTCAAAGGCCATGCTGTTTAGACAAGATACGATGCAACAACACGCGACCACCTCTGTTTCAGTGGGCAGTAGGATGTTATTGGCATTTATCTCATAGGCGGCATGTGGTCCTACCGCAGCAATCATAGTACGAACATTAGTTGCTGCCGTGATTCGCTTGTAAGTAAGAATATAACCACGAGTGGATGCGATCTTGCGATGGGATGAATCAACGAAATACCTGATGTTGGGCAGCCAATTCGGATTTGCGTGCTCCTCCGGTGTAGCTTCTCGCGGTTGACCGGGCCGATTCAGGTTCTCTGGGTTGACCACGACGCTGGCGGCGCGATGGTCAAATGCCTGCACCATCTTCCCTTCGTATAACGGCAAATACACTTCCTCCCCCTTCTTCCAACGGTTGCCCTCGACGGGATAGAAACCTTCCGTATCAAGCTGCGCGGCGGTGCGAAAGAGGTGGGAGTCGGAGGTCATGTTAAATAGTCCCTGCATGAACAGTACCCGCCAAGCGCGGCGTTTCTTACTCCCCGAGCTATCCACCATAACCAGACGCCGCTCGTAGATTCCACGAGTGACGTCGGCGTCACGGCGGGTGCGAAAGACGGGTGCCGTGCCGGTATTCGGATTTACGCGGGCGAAGTCGTCCGGCGTCAATGGAAAGCAGCGGTCCTCGTCATCGATCGTTTTCGTGTCGTGTAGGAAGAACGCGCATTCGGTCTGGTCGAATCGTCGCTCCTCACCGCCAAAGATGAGGGCGCAAAATTTGAACGAGGCATGGATGTCTTTGAAGAAAATTCTCTTGTTCTCAAAATCGAACAGGCCACTCACCCGTCCACTGGTCGAAACGGACTTGAAGAATCGAGCCGCAGTCTTGTCGGCATAAATGCCTGATGGCGTCAGTAGGCCAACAAAACCATCCGGCTTAATCAGACTCATGGCCCGCTCAACGAACAGCGAGTACAGATTGATGCGACCGCCACTTAGAAGCGGATACTCATCTGATGATCGAATGAACTCGCGCATCGCCGTAGCTTGGTTCCGCACCGTTTCGTACTCCAAGACGAGTTTGTCGCCTGTCTCTTTTTTCTGTTTAATCAGCGCCTTTCGTCGCGCTCCAGTCGCCGCGTGAGCGATCTCTTCGTCGCGGGTTGCGAACCATTCCACTTCCGGCTGTTCAATCTGGTCCCAAGGCGGATTGCCAATAATCGCGTCAAATCCACCTTGCGGACGACTTTCCTGCCACCGATGCCACACCCCCGGAAAAGCCACCTCCCAATGCAAGAAGCCCTCGCGATTGGCAATGGACGTGGCCTCGTGCCATAGCTTGGCAAAGTCGGAAATGTCCTCCTCCGGCCCTCGCGCCAAAAGTTCGTAAGCATTCGCCGCATGGTAGCCGAGCGTCGTAACCAGCGGCCCCTCAAATTCATCGCGTTCTTTCTTCTTCATCCCAGCCGTCAGCCAACGCCAGCCGCACAGAAAGTCGAGCAAGCCGCGCAGATCAGCGGTCGTCTCCTCCACCCCACCGAACAGCTCCGCCGACTCCTGCACCTCCGCAACGTCCGCGTCGGACATCTCCTCAATCAGTTGCATCCCGTCGGTGGCTGTCTCCGCACTGGCAATGGCGCTACTAGCAAACATCCCGCCGAGCCGATTCAATTCATCCGTGGCGTCCCGCACCCGTAGCCCAACCAGCGAGTCGCCGCAACGCAAATGATGATCGAGAAAAGACAGCGGCGCGCCCACCGTAAAACTGTGCAGCCACAACGACACCTTGGCCAGTTCGACCGTCAGCCGATTCTTATCCACCCCATAAATGCAGCGCTTGAGCACCATGCGACGAATAATGGCTTGGTCGGTAAGCTGCGCCTCGTCCAAAACCCAGTTCGATTCGTCGGCCCGCTTGCGAATGTCCTCCCGAATCGCCGCCACGCGCCCCACCAACGGCGACGCGTACTCCCCGTCCAGCCACTCCGGAACCGAGGGGACGAACTCAATCAACTCAGCGATGTAGTCCGACAGAAAGTCCACCGCCGTGACGAGGAAGTGCCCACTACCCATCGCCGGGTCCAAAACTTTGAGGTCTAATACAGCCTCTGCCGGATCAAGCTGCTCAAGTTCCTCCCGCCGTTCCTGCTTAGATCGGCGTTCGCTCTTAAGTTCGGCAGCCTTGTCCTCAAAGGCTTGTAGCCGCTCTTCGGCCAGCGGCTTCAAGGTTCGCTCGACAATCAGATCGACGAGTTCCTGAGAGGTATAAAAACTGCCGCTGTCCTTGCGGGCATACGGATTGGGCCGAATGGAAATGTTGCCGTTGTCATCGCGCACCGGCTCGCGCTCCAGCAGCCGCTCGTAAATCGAGCCAAGCTGTTGCACCGACATGTCGCGGTAGTTGACAAAGCGGCGCACGCCCTGCGAATCCTCGGTGTGGCTCAGATCGTAGATGATAGGTGCAATTTCTTCATCGGCCAGACGGACCGTTTCCAACAATGGGGCAGCTTCCGCCGCAAACAGCCCGCCGTTGTACGGCGGCAAACCAATAGACTCGTCGCCCTTATCAATGAGCTTAAATAACGTCGTCAGGTGATCGTAATAATTGGTGGCAATCGCCGAGTACGTATCGTCAGCCGCCATCCTGCTCGCAATGTCATCGCGGACAGGCTTGCGCAAACCATAGTCGTCGTATCGCTCATCGTTGACCGGCAATAGCCCCCGATCCTCGGCGTAGAGCACAAACAGCAGCCGATAGAGAAAAATCAACGCCGCATCCCGGCTCGCGACGAGGCTTTCCTCCGACTTCTGCACAAGCGCATTGACGAGATTGGGAAACACCCGCTCAAACACCACCCCCGACAGGTCTTGTGCGACCTGTTCCTCATAGCGCCGACCCTCAGCCAGCGCCTCTTCAAGGAACGTAGTCGTAGCCCCATCCCGTAGCGTGAAAGACTCGCGACGGAACAGTAGATGAAAGACTCGGAGATCATCTTCCTTGCCGGGCTGGAGCAGTTCTGCCAAGTCGGCTTCAAAGAAACCGCTGGCACGCGGTCGGGCGCGATAGTCGTACAGCCGCCATACGCTGCCATTGGTCAGAATGCCCCAGCGAATGCGCCCCTCCGACTCGATCTCAGCCGTCGCCAAATATCGAAGAATCTGACCGTGCGGCGTCCCACGCTGCGCCCGATCATTCCGGTCCCGGCTGTCGAGCGCAAGCCCAAAGCGCTTACTCTCTTCAACTACTGTCGCGTACTGGAAGGGATTCCCAGCCCGTGCCTTGGAGTCGGCGTCAGCGAAAAGCAAATGATCGGGAATGTCCTCATGGCCGGCGGCGCTTGGCTGAGGCACATACTCGGTCCATCCCAATAGCTCCAAAACCGGACGAATCAACTCTTCCTCCGTGCGAGCTTCGTTGGGATTTCGGGAACGGCTGAGGGCGTCGTGATGTCGAGCAACGCCGTTCCTAAACGCAGCAAACGCTTCCGGCTGGTCAACAGACGCTTGCCACTCGGGCGTGGTCTTTATGCCGTCGGTGAGGAAATAGTGAGTGAATAGCTGGCCGGTCATATTGAGAGAAAGCCGCTAGTGCCCAGACAGCTTAAACAGATTGACCGCCGTAAAGTTGATGATGGCCCAGATCGTAAACAGCAGCCCCAACTCGGTCCACAGCGACATCCGCTCGTCTTTGGGCACCCGCATCGCCAGATGCAGCACCGCATAGGCCATTGGGATCAGCAGCAGATTGTTGGCATTGGCCCCTTTGAGCACAAAGTCGAGGGTGCGCGGATCGAACAATATGAACAGCAGCCACCCAAACGGGAAAACGATTTGGAAAATGCGGACCCAGCGCCGGTAGCCCTCTTCGCCGACCAGCGCACTCACCTTCAGTTGCCGCAGAAAGTCAGCACCGATCCGCCCCGAAGAAGCGGCAAATACCAGCAGCGTGGAAAAGAGCGTGCAAAATCCCCCGAACATGAAGATGTAGTACGCCCAGCCGCCAATGCTCTCGGTGAAAATTAGCGAGACTTGCTCGACGACCTTCATACCTTCGGGCAAAACTTGTAGCTGATTGAGCACTGACGCGCCCAGCAGGTAATACGCGCACGTGACCACCAGCGCGATACCCGTACACACGCCCGCATCGGTGATCAAGACCCGCATCCAGCCCCGGTAGCGCGCCTGCCATTCCGGGCTATCGTCTTTTGGCCCGACAAAATCCGGGTAGCCTTTTTCCACGATCCAATAGGGATACATGAACAGCTCGACCGCGGTCGCGCCGACCGATCCCATCACCGCCAACGCCACAAACGCGCCTTCGGCGGGCATGGCAAAGCGGAAGCCCGAGGCGATTTGCGCACTGCTGATTGCGTAGCTCGTGCCTTGCAATGCGAGTACTGAGCCGATGACGACCAAGCTGAAAGTCGCCACCAGTGCGGAGACCATTTTCTCCAAGTCGCCGTATAGCCCCCGCCACAGCAAAACCGACATGGCGAGGAACAGTACTACCGCCCACACTTGTTCGGACGCAAAGGGAAAGACCGTGACCATCAGCCCGGCCACCGATCCCAAGATGCCGATGACGGCCACCGTCACCGAGAAGTAGCCCACCACGCAGAGCCACGCGATCCACGAGGTGCCGCGCCAGCGCGCGCCCGGCACTTGGTCGAGGATTTGCACGGTACTACACTTGCGCAACAAGCACTGCCGGCCCAATTCGAGCTGAATCACAAACTTGACCAAACAGGCCAAGATCACGCCCCAGAGAAAGACAAAGCCGACCTCGGCTCCCATCCGCGTCGTCACCAACAACTCGCCCGAGCCAACCACCGACCCCGAGACAACGACGCCGGGACCGATATTGCGTAAGAGGCCGCCAAAATGAGTGGGAGCCTCGCGGATGCTGCTTTGCGCGCTGTTCATACATGCACTCCGTTTTGTCGTCTGGGAACGCGGGCTAGACGCCCGTAAAAGCGGCTTTAAGATAGGAACTCAGGCCGCAGATGCGAAAGGCCCCTGAGCGGGTCGAAAGGTTCTAGGGAAGATACGTAATATCCGTTTATGATCTTTACTGACGTTACGCAGTCTTTGTCCCCAACTTCCCATCTGTGTACCTTTTCCAAGAGGACGCCGGATATGAGGTGGTCATCCGCTACAAGGTGATCCGTTTGAGTGCCTTGGACGGAGTGGCGTATTTGTCCTCGGGCAATCCGGGGGTGTTGCCGTTTACGCCGTTGATGGGGCGTCCTGCCGGGGTGGATGCGGCCGCGTGGTTGGGTCGGTGTATAGAAGCGACCGAGGCGTTGTCGGTATCCCGTGCGGCCAAGGATGCCGTGTTGGGGCACATGGGCGTACTGAGTTCGTTGGTGTGCGATGCTGCTACCATCTATTCTCTTATCTCGGAGGATATTATGACTGAATTTCCGTTACTTGAGTCTCTGCGCAAGCGAGCACTGGAGCAAGGCATCGAGCAAGGCATTGAGCAAGGCATTGAGCAAGGGGGCCGAGAACGCGCCATCGAAGATCTGATCGATGTGCTGGAGATTCGCTTTGGGCTGGCCACGTCCGATCCGTTGGCCGCTCGCCTTGGGGCCATCGACGATGTGCAGCGTCTCAAGCAGTTGCATCGGGCGGCCATACAGGTGCCCAGCCTCGAAGCCTTTAGGCACCTGTTAGATGCCGCCGAGTAGGAGAGATTGCCACTCAAAAACCAGCCACAATCCCTCGCAGCCCCTCGGCATATTGCCCGAGTACCGCATCAGCCCGATCTCCGCTGCCGCGCTTGTGGATCACTTCCACCGAGCAATACCCATCAAATCCAGCCTCTGCAAGTAAACGCATCGGCTCGGCGTGATCGAAGACACCTGCGCCCAGCACATCGCTGACCTGCAACCTGCCATCGACGATCATCCCGTCGTGGGCGTGGATGTGGCGCGTGTGCACACCCAGCATCTGGAAGCTCTCGGCTGGCTCTTCCAGCACCCGCTGCGTGTGCATAAAATCCCACAGCACCTGCAAATTCGGGCGCCCGGCCCGCTCGACAACCGCGCGCACCGGTGCCGAGCAGCACCAATCGTCGTGCGTTTCCAGCAGCAACGTCACGCCGCGTTCAGCCGCCGCGGGCAACACCTGCTCAAATCCCTCTACCACGTAATCGACGACCGCAGTCCACTCGCGGCCCCGGTCGCGCTGGCCACCGAAAACCCGCATCAACCCACAGCCCAAATCAGCCGCTAGGTCGATGTACTTTTTCACATCCTCCACGTGCCCGGCCCGCTCCGCTGCGTCGGGCGCAGCCATCCGCGCACCCGTAGCAATACAGCAGATTTCTAGCCCCTCGTCCTCCATCCGTCGACGAATGTCCCGCCGCTCTTGGGCCGCAAGCGCAGCCTCAATGCCGCAGGCGTGATCCCACTCGACTCGCGGCTCAAACCCCTGATAGCCGTGCCGCTTCATGCCAGCTATTACCTCGTCTAAGGTCCAGTCTGGACACGCGCTACTCATAGTCGCCAATTTGATCATAGTCTCTCGTTCTCCTCAGTGGCGTTGCGAATTTAACGAATGGACAGGATAGATGGGATTGTATTGTTTTATCCCATCCTATGTCAAACACCCTCAATTGATGAAGGTCCCTCATGCAAATCGGCACTACCCTCACTCGCTTCATCATCGAAGAAGAGCGGCAGCACCCCGAGGCTACCGGCGAATTCACCGGCCTACTCACCGACCTGACCAGCGCGGCCAAAATCATCTCCCGCGACGTGAACAAGGCCGGCCTCGCCGAGGTAATGGGCATCACCGGCCGCACCAACGTCCACGGCGAAGAAGTGCAAAAACTCGACGAGTTCGCCAACTCCGTCGTCATCCGCACCACCGATCACACGGGGCGGCTGGCCGGTATGGCTTCCGAAGAAATGGACGACATTTACCCCATCCCGGAAAGACACCCGCGCGGCAACTACATCCTCGTCTTCGACCCGGTTGACGGTTCGTCCAATATAGACGTGAACGTCTCCATCGGCACCATCTTCTCCATCTACCGTAAGAAAAGCACCAACGGCGTAACCCTCAGCGACTTCCTCCGCTGCGGTCGCGAGCAAGTCTGCGCTGGCTACATCATCTACGGCTCCAGCACCATGCTGGTCTATACCACTGGCAGCGGCAGCCACGGCTTTACCCTCGACCCAAGCCTCGGCGAATTTCTGCTCTCACACGAGCACATCGAAATCCCCAAGAAAGGTCAGTACTACAGCGCCAACGAGGGCAATTATCCCAAATGGGACGCGCCGGTGCGCCACTATGTCAAGCAGCTCAAGGAAGGTCCGCAATCCTACTCGGCGCGCTACATCGGCTCGCTCGTGGCCGACTTCCACCGCAACCTGCTCAAAGGCGGCATCTTCCTCTACCCCGGCGACAGCAAGTCGCCCAACGGCAAGCTGCGGCTTTTGTACGAAGCCGCACCCTTGGCCTTTGTCGTCGAACAAGCCGGCGGCGCAGCCTCCAACGGAACCCACCCCATCATGGACTTGCAGGCGACCGAACTACACCAACGGACGCCGCTGTTCATCGGCAGTAGGGACGACGTGGCTACGCTGGAACAATTCGTGTGCGGCGAGCGGGAAACAGCGTGAAAATCACAGCCATCAAACTCTCGATTTTTGAGCTTCCAGCCACTACCTCGCTCTTCGATATAGAGCAAGTCCCTTACGGCCATCGCACCCGCTGGCAGGCCCGCGGCCACCGCCGCGCCGAGGCCCCCATCCACGTGCTGCACGTGCTGACCGACGAAGGCTTGGAGGGCATCTGCACGGTCGGCGACGCCCGCTACCAGACCATGCGCCGCGAGGAGTTGGAAACCCTGCGCATCATGGCCATCGGCCAAGACCCGCTCGACCGCGAGCGGCTCGACGACAAGCTGCGCTGGGCCACCCGCTCGCTGTTTTCGCGCCCGGGCTGGCACGGAGCTTTCGACAATTGCCTGTGGGACATCGCCGGGCAAGCCGCCGGCCTCCCAGTTTGTGCCCTAATCGGTCGGACTCGCCCGCGCTGTCGGGCTTATTATAACTTTCCCTCCGGCAGTCTCGACGCCGCCCTAGAAGGAGCAAACCAAGCACTCGCATCGGGCTTTGTCGCGCTCAAAGACCACTGGTCCGGCCCCCCCGACACCAATATCGCGTGGTCGCACGCCATCCGCGATCACGTCGGCCCAGACATCGATCTATTGCACGACGCGGCTGGCAGCCCCTACACCCTGCGCGAAGCCCTGCGCGTTGGCCGCGCGCTGGAGGAACTCAACTACGGCTGGTTCGAAGAGGCCATTTCCGACCGCGACCTCCAGGGCTTGCAAACGCTGTGCGCCAAACTCGACATCCCAGTCATGGCCCTTGAAACTCTGATGCACGACTACGAAATCTGCGCCGCTTGGATCCGCGCCAAGGCCACAGACCTCGTCCGCGCCAACGCCCGCCACGGCACCACAGCCATCCTCAAACTCGCCGCTATAGCCGCGGCCCACCACACCACCATCGAACTCAACGGTCCGGGTGGCCTTTTCGGCTTAGTCCACGTCCACCTAGTCTGTGCCCTGCAAAACACCACGTACTACGAGTATTTCCCCGGTGGCAGCCGCGACGAGATCGGCCGCGAGATCGGCCTGCTCAATCCCCCTCTTCCCGTCGATGGACACATCGCGCCGCCGACCGGGCCCGGCTGGGGAGCTGAGTGGGACCGCGCTTATTTCGCCAAAAAGCGCGTGGCCGAATGGTAAATCGCCATCGGTTGAAGAGCGATGCCGCGTTAGCTAAGTTACGGAGCAGCCGTTCCTGTCATGCTGAGTAGGGGGCGGTTTCAAACCGCCCCCTACAATGCGTAACGTCACTTAGGAATAACTCGCCGTGAACCTCAACGCCGCCCAAGTACAGTCCTACCGCGACCAAGGCTACCTCGTCGTGCCGGAGGTATTCGCGCCCGACCAAGCCGAGGCCATGATCGGCCACTACATGGAACTGCGCGCCCAAGGTCCTCACCCAGGCGACAGCGGCGGTACCGACGACCAGCCCGACGATCCCAACCACACCTATCCGCGCATGATCAACATGCACGACTGGGACCCCGCCAGTGCCACTTGGGCCACCCGCCCCGATCTGCTCGCCGCAGTCGAACAACTCATCGACGACGAACCCGTCCTGCGCCAGACCATGCTTTACTTCAAGCCACCCGGCGGCCGCGGTCAGGGTCTGCACCAAGACGAACAGTACATCACCACCGATCCACTAATCGGCCTGTGGATCGCCCTCGACCCGTCCGATGACGCCGTGGGCCAAATGGTCGTCGTCCCCGGCTCGCACGGCCAACTCCGGCCCGTTGAAAAGGCCGACACCCGCGTCTCTTTCACCCGCGCTCAGAGCCAGCTACCTCCCGAAGCCGCAATCGTCGGTCTCGACATGGCTCCGGGCGACGGCCTCTTCTTCGACGGCAAAACCATCCACGGCTCCTATCCCAACCAGACCGCCGACCGCTGGCGGCGCAGTTTTATCTGCCACTACATCGGCAAACGCGCCGAACACTTCGAGCCGCCCCAAGGCTTTCACGTGGGGCACGTGTGAGACAACGCCATGGCCTTTGCTTTTTCCGACCGCCACATTGACGAGTACCGCACTCAGGGCTACACGGTCTTCCGCCAACTCTTACCTCCTTCCCTCGTCGCCGATCTACGCCGAGTTTGCGACGAGGCGCGAGACTTGGCCCGCCAACAGCGCGGCCCCCAAGCCCAGCGCTTGCAGCCAATGGCCGACTTCCCACTCGACCAACAGCCCTTCATCGACTATGTAGAACTCCCCGCGCTCAACGACACACTCCACCGCCTGCTCGCGCCGAATTTCCGCGTCGGCGGACCGCAGGTCATGGGCGTGCTCTTTGAACCAGCCGAGTCGCCGTGGTGCACTCACTGGCATCGCGACTGGCGAGACAATATGCCCGGCTTGGAACTGGCGCGCTGGGACGAGCACTTTGCCGATGACCGCTACTTCAACCAAGTCAACTGCGCCCTGTACGCCGATTCGTGCACTTGGGTCGTCCCCGGCAGCCACCTGCGCCGCGACCTGCCGTGCGAAGCAGCACGCTTCCCCGAGCGCCCCATTGCCGCGCCCGATCTCGAAGGACAATCCACTACCGAGCGCGAGTGGACCTGCCTCAGCTACGCCCAGAGTATGCCCGGTGCCCGGCAGCT
Source organism: Gemmatimonadota bacterium (assembly GCA_009841115.1). GTDB lineage: Bacteria > Latescibacterota > UBA2968 > UBA8231 > UBA8231. Next base: position 26,101 of record VXML01000037.1, read on the forward strand.
CTTCCTCGACGCCGGCGACTTCTGTCTCTATCGCAATACGCTATGGCACATCGGCAACTACGTGCCCTACGCCAAAAGGGCGACCCTGCACGACGCCGTCGATACCGACGAGTTTGCCGCGTGGCGCGACGAGACCCTGCGCCTAGTCCATGAGCGGCAGGCGTCGGGACACGGGATGGAGAACCCCAATCATGGCTAAAAACAGCCGCCTCGTGTATTCCTCTGATACCGGCCGCGTACCCCAGCCGAAAAAGCAAGCCGCCGTCCCCACCGGCGACGGAATCGCCCGCGTGCGCCGCGAGAAAAAGGGTCGCGGCGGCAAGACCGTTACCACCATCTCCGGCCTGCGGCTGTCCGCAGCCGAACTAAAGACCCTCTCCTCCGAACTCAAGCGCAAATGCGGCAGCGGCGGATCGGTCGTCGACCGGGTAATAGAAATTCAAGGGGACAAAGTGGATATCGTGCTCGCCGAGCTGGCCAAACGCGGCTATCAGGCCAAGCGCGCGGGCGGCTGATTACTCCAGTTCAAACACAAACGGCAAACTGACCCACACCGGGACGGGGCGGTCGTTTTGCACGGCTGGGGAGAACTCCCAAGCCGTGGCGGCCTGTGCCACCGCGCGCTGGAAAACCTGCGGCCCCTCAATGCGGTCAATGTGCTCGACCCGTCCTGTACGACCCACCAACACCCGCACAAAGACCTTGCCCTCCACCAGTGCTTTCCGCGCACTGTCGGGATAGACCGGCAGAATTTTCTTAAGCACTTTCGGTGGCTGCTCCACCATCCACAACTCCGCGGCCTCCACTTCCTCCTCCAAAGGGAACTCAGTCACCGCCACGGGCGGCGGTAGCTTATGCTCGCGCACGGGTCGCGTCCGCACGTATTCCACCGGCTCGATGCGCCGGACCGGTGGCGGCGGCAAGGGCAACCGCATCTCGGTCTCAGGAACGAGTTCCAGCTCGATAATCACAGGCCGCTGCACGAGCCTTTTCGCGTCGAATGCAATCTGCGGATCAATCGCCACCACCGCGGCGAGCAACAAGACCGCAAACCCCGCCGAAGCCCACAGATCCCGCACATAGGTTCGCCTGAGATCTGCATCTTTGCTCTTCAGCCGGATCATGCTGGCCTCGGCATCAATTAGAAGGCGGGATTTGCTTGCCTTGCGGATCTTGTTCGTCGCTGATTTGCGCGCCCAACTCGGCGGCCAGTTCGCCGCCGATAAAGTGCTCAATCGCGTCGGCTGGGTCGTGTACGTGGTCTTCGGGCAGGCCCAGATGGCTCATATAGGTCTCCCAAAGCCGGTGATAGCGCAACAGACGCAGCGCGACTTGTTGGCCCTTTGCGGACAATTCGACCACGCCATTCGCCTGTACCAGCAGTTCCCGCCGCCGCAGACCGCCGAACGCCAACTGCGCCAGCGGACTCCAAACGGCCGCGGTCGCGACCAATTCGGCGGGCCGCAGCCCAGCGCGCTCGACCTCCTTCTCCTTGCGCCGCACCAATGCCAGCAGCATGTGATCCTGCGCCACTTGCAGCGACAGCCGCACGCGCTGATAGACGCGCGCTAGCACGCCCTGATTGGGCGAAAAAAGCAGGGAAAAGAGAAATATCCCGCCGATGACCACCACCATGGCACCGGCGATAGAGCTATTCCACAAGCTGGCCAAAAAGTAACCTGCCACAGCCGAGACTACCCCAAAGAACACTGCCAACCCCATTACCGCGATGAGTCGGTCGCTCCACAGGTAAGCGGCTGCTCCGGGCACGATCAGCATAGCCACGACCAAAATCGCACCCACGGACTCAAACGACGCCACCGTCGTCAGCGCGACCAACCCCATCAAGAGATAGTGCATCAGCGTGGCGTTGATCCCCACCGACATGGCCAGAGCCGGATTGAACGCAGAAATTTTGAATTCCTTGTACAACAACGCGATCACCGTCAGGTTGATCGCCAGCATCGCACCCAGTATCCACACCGGCCGCGGCCCCAGTGATTGGTCTCCCCACAGCAGCAGGTCCCAAGGGGTATAGGCAATCTCGCCGTAGAGCACGCACTCTTGATCGAGATCCACCTGGCCGGCGTACGCGGTGATGATCACCACACCCAGCGCAAAAAGCGCGGTAAACACAATGCCGATGGCCGCGTCCTCTTGCACGCGCCACCGCCGGTGAAATGCCTCGACCAACAGCGCGGTTAGCAAGCCGAAGGCGGCTGCGCCCAAAAACATCGGCAGTACCGCGCGGCTACCCGACAACAGGAAGGCCACGGCGATCCCCGGCAGCACCGCGTGGCTCAAAGCATCGCCCAACAGCGACATCTTGCGCAGCACCAAGAAGGTGCCCAACAGGGCGCAGGACGCAGTGACCAACACGCCGGTGAGCACGATCCAAAAAGCGCCTTCAATCATTCGCGGCCTCCCCGGCGGTAGTGGCTGCCAGTGCCGTGGATATTGACGATCCGGGCCGGGTCTAGCCCTTGCTCTCGCTGGAGGATGTCCTCTAACTCGGCGATGATTTCCGGCGTCAGCAAGTGCTCGACTTCGTCGGCGGGCCGATCCACGTGATCGGCGTCGAGTATGGCCCGATAGTACAAATAGTGCTCCCACAGGCGGTGCGATTTAACCACGAAAAGCCCTTCCTCCGCCCCTAGGTCCGTCAGAGCGAAACGCCCATCCTGAGCGGAGACTAACCCCTTCTCGATGAGCCGTCGCCCGAGGCGTTTGACCCGATCCGGCGACAGGCCCATCTCAATGGCCAACTCCTCCACGGCCAAGGAACGACTCGTCCCCAGCTTTTCTTGTAGCTCGACGCAAGCGCGCAAAAAGTGCTGCTGGCTCTCGCGGCGACTGTTGTGCCGCTGCCTGCGCCACCGCGCCAACACCCCTCGCTGGGGCGCAAAAAGAGCCGACACCACAAAGCACAAGGTGGCGATGAGCACCATCACCGGGCCAGTGGGAATCCGCGGCACCAAGGAACTAATGAAGGTGCCGACGACCCCAGACAAGCCCCCGAAAGCAGCGGCGAGCAGCACCATCTTGTGCAGGTGCTCGGTCCAAAAGCGCGCCGCCACAGCCGGCGTGATCAGCATAGCCGCAATTAGCACCACACCTACAGCCTGCAAGCCCACGATCACCGTCAACGCGATCAACCCCATCAGCAGGGCGTCGATCCAGCGAGACGAGTAGCCGAGCGTCTGCAAAAAGTCCGCGTCGAAAATCAGCGCCTTGAACTCCTTAAAAAACAAGGCCACCGCGAGGATGATGAGACCCGCCAGCACGCTCATGACGCGCAAGTCGTCGTCCACCAGCGAGGCCGCCTGCCCAAAGAGGAACTTGTCCAAACCGCTCTGATTGCCCGTGCCGACCCGCTGGACGTGGGTCAACAGCACGATCCCCACGCCGAAAAATACCGACAGCACAATGCCGATGGCCGAATCCGCCTTGACGCGGGTATAGTTGATGATGAACTGCATCACCAACACGCCGAGTACCCCGGAAATCGCCGCGCCCGTCAGCAGCACCGGCAGGGCCTTGCTTCCAGTCCACAAATAGGCCAACGCCACCCCGGGCAGGGCCGCGTGCGCCAGCGCGTCGCCGACGAGGCTGCGCCGCCGCAACACCGCAAACGACCCCAGCAACCCGCCAGTCGCGCCGATCAGCAGGGAGCCGAAGAGCACGAAGCGCACGTTGGCGTCGGCCAAGCTCAAGAAGCGCAGGGCGTTTTCGACTAGCATCGTCAGCCCTCGCGCCGCTGCTCGGCCATGGCTTGGGCGGCCTGCGACAGCACGGTCAACCGACCCCCATAGGTCTTTTGCAGATTGTCGTCGGTAAAGACTTCGCTAGTCGGGCCGGACGCCACGACCCGCATGTTGAGCATGATGACCCAATCGAAGTATTCGGTTACGGTCTGCAAGTCGTGGTGCACGACCAAGATAGTTTTTCCCTGCTCGCGCAGGGCGACCAAGCTGGCGATGATTGCGCGCTCGGTCGCCGCATCCACGCCGGCAAGCGGCTCATCCATGATGTAGATGCGGGCCTCTTGGGCCAAGGCGCGGGCGAGAAAGACCCGCTGCTGCTGGCCGCCCGATAGCTGACTGATCTGTCGCTCGGCAAAGGCGGTCATGCCCACCTCGTCGAGGGCCGCCCAAGCCAAGCGGCGATCTTCCTTGCTCGGCCGCCGCATCCATCCCACGTGACCGTAGCGGCCCATCAGCACCACGTCAAGCGCGCTGACCGGGAAGTCCCAATCCACGGACTCGCGCTGCGGCACATAGCCGATGATCTTGCGCATCTGGCCGTAGTCCTCGCCGTAGATCTTGACCCATCCCGACGCCTTGGGCACGAGATCCATAATGGCCTTGATCATGGTGCTTTTGCCCGAGCCGTTGGGGCCGATGATGCCCACGAACTGCCCTTCGGGCACATCGAGATCCACGTCCCACAGCACCGGCTTCTTGTGGTAGGCAATGGTCATATCGTGGATCTGGATGGGATGGAGACTACTCACCGCAAGGCTCCCACAATGGTGTTGACGTTGCTTTCAACCATGCCCACGTACGTGTCGGCACCGCTGCCGACGGCTCCCATCGCATCCGAGTATAGGGTGCCGCCTATTTCCACTTGTAAGCCGCGATCCAAGCACCCTTCGCGCACGGCCTCAATCGAGCGCACGGGCACGCTACTCTCGACGAAGATAGCCTTGACTTGGCGCTCCACAATCAGATCGACTAGCCGAGTGACGTCGTTGACCCCGTAGTCGGCCACCGTGGAAATGCCTTGCAGGCCGACGACCTCCACTCCGTAGGCTCGGCCAAAATAGCCAAAGGCGTCGTGGGCCGTAATCAGCACGCGGCTGGCCTCCGGCAGCAGCTCGACCTGCTCGACGACCCATTGGTTCAGCGCGTCGAGGCGCTCCCGGTAGCGCGCGCCGTTCTGGCGATAGACCGACGCCCCGTCCGGATCTACTGCGCTCAGACGAGCCACGACCGGCTCGATCGTCTGCGCCCACAGCGACACATCGAACCATATATGGGGATCGTAGTTGCCCTCAAATTCCGGGGGGCGCAGCAAGCGTTCTTCTGGTATTTGCTCAGCCACGGCCAACACCTGCTTGCTGCGGGCCATTTTGGCGAAGATGTCTTCCATCTTGCCTTCGAGAAAAAGGCCGTTGAAGAGAATCAAATCCGCGGCCGTCAGCTTGGCCAGATCGCCTTGCGATGCTTTGTAGTAATGCGGATCGACGCCCGGGCCCATCATCCCAACAACCGAGATGCGGTCGCCGCCGATATTGTGGGCGAGATCGGCCACCATCCCGGTGGTACACACCACCTCGATCCGCCCGTCGTCGCGCTCGGGAGCATCACAACCCAAAGCGCATAACAAAATGAAAATCCAGAGCATAGTCCTTTTCTTATCTGGTTTTAGTCGAATGCAAAAATAAAAATTTAGTTATGACTAAAAAATTGTCAAGGTCATTGCTAAATCTGATTTTGGCCCTATCTTAAGGACAAAACGCGTAACCTTGGAGGTTAGGGGTGCTAACGCAGGCTATTGAGGATTATCTCAAGACGATTTACAAATTGCAGCACAGCGACGAGCACGGTGGGCGCGTCACCACCTCGGTGATTGCCAGCCGCATGGAAGTGGCCGCGGCCTCAGCGACGAACATGATCAAGAAGCTCGCCGAGCTGAATCTGCTCATGTACACGCCGTACCACGGAGTCGAGCTAACGGCCAGCGGTGAGAAGATCGCCTTGGAGACCATCCGCCATCACCGCTTGATCGAGCTGTACCTCAGCCAAGCATTGGGCTATTCCTGGGACCAGATCGACGCCGAGGCCGACCGCCTAGAACACGCCATCTCCGAGGAATTTGAAGACCGCATCGACGAAGCCTTGGGCTATCCGACTGTCGGTGCCCACGGCGAGCCGATCCCCACCAAGCAAGGCCAGATCGACCACCCCAATTACCGCCGTCTCTCCGAGCTAAAAGACGGCCAATCCGCTGTCATCCGCCGAGTCAGCGACCGCAATCCCCAGATGTTGCGCTATATGGAAAATTTGCAATTGCTCTTGGGCACCCGGGTCGAAGTTACCGCTAAGGCACCCTTTAACGGCCCGCTGCAATTGAAGATCGGTACTGCCAAGAAAAAGGAAGTGTCGCTGGGGTTGGAAGTGGCCGGTAGTATCTTCGTCGAGACCGACTAATTTTATTTGTGGCTTCCGGTGTGCCCATTGGCGGACGCCAAGCGATGGAGTTTGCCCTCCGCCTCTAGCAGGGGGATTATTTGCTCAAAGTACTCGCAGAGCGCGTGTAGGCGGCCATTTTCGGTCGTCATTTCTAGGAGTTGTTGCCTAAGCCCCAAGTCGAGGCCCGTCACTTGGGCGATCTGAAAGGCATTTTGCAAAGACCCTACTTCAGAGCGCATACCGGTCACTTCCTCAAGTTGCCCCACCAACTTCTCTAGCGCCGCAACAGCCTTAGCCAAAAGCACTGGGTCCGTCTGTTCCTCGGCGTCATCTACGTACTCTACCCACGCCTCTAAATAGGGCTTGTCCTCGGCAATGCGCGCGATGCGAAAGCGCCGACCGCCGCGGACGATGATGTTGAGTCGGCCATCGTCAAACTCATCGAGCACTTTGGCCAACAGCATCGCGCAGCCTACCTCGCCCTGCACCTCGCGGTCCTTCCCCAGAATCATGCCAATGGGCAAAATTTCGCCGCGCTCGTCAGCCGCCCGCACATCGGCGAGCATCTGCTTGTAGCGCGGCTCAAATATGTGCAGGGGCACGATTTGGTCGGGGAAAACTACTATCGGCAGGGGAAAGAGTGGGATCGGATTGCAATCTAGCATGGGCGCGTCGTGTTGGGTTGGTGGCTAAGAGCAAATTAAACCGCCGATACCAGCGAGGGCAAGCGGCGCGGCCGCCCTGCTAGGCTCCTGCGACGCAGTGGCACGGTTGACATTGCGCTAGCGGCGCGACTCATTAAGGAGGACCCTCACAACCGGGACTTGGCTATGGCGCGCCGCCGCAGAAAAAACGTCCGCAGCGAGATCGAGCGAGCCGCAAACCGCAAAAACCTCCGCAGCCACATCCGCGCCTTGGGCCTCCAATCCGAGGACGAGTACCGAGCTTGGTGCCGCAAGCGCGGTTTGGGCGACGGCCTCCACAAGAGCAATCGCCAGATCCAAAAGGAGCGTCAGCTCGCTCTACGTCAGCAGGGCGAGGCCGCACTCGCCCGCACCCGCCAGCGCACGCGCAGCCCGGCCAACACCATCCGCCAACTCTACGACCGCACGCTCCCCAAGGGGCGGCTCGGTGCCGACTACCTCTACAAAATTCGCGGCCTTTTCAACGCCTTTTCCAGCGGCCCGATGCGCCGCGCCTTGCTCGATCTCCTGCTCCAAGTCGAGCGTCGCGGCGATCTCTTTCGCCTCGACCCCGTCATCCCCGCGTTCGGTGCCCACCCGCACAACAACTTCATCGACGGCTTGGCTTCCTTGGCCCGCCATTCAGAAGACTGGGTGCGCCCCGTGGCCGAGTGGGTGCCGCCGAGCCACAACCCCCGCAAGCAATTTCACCACCTCGCCTGCCACCTACTGGCCCGCTACGATGTGCCCGTTTTTATGGACGCGGCCTTTTTCACCTCGCAGATGCCAGAGGCCGGTTTGCACCAAGCGTGGTTCAAACACATCGGCTCGGGACAAAACATCCGCACCGCCGACCTCCCCGTCGCCTTGAGCAAGAAGTCGGCCCACTGTTTCCTCGCCGCCCCCGACGACCTCTCCATTGCCCATGCCCTGCGCTGGGGTCAAGTCTTAGGGCAAGGCGGCAGTCCGACGCTAGCGCGGGCGGTGATTGGCACCCGGCTGGGCCAGTCGTTTGAAAACGAGGACTTTTGGTCCACCGCGATTCTGTTTTTTGCCAACAACCCCATGCTCGACCCAGCCCACGTCGGCCCCATCGTCGATTTTATCCACGATCAGAAATACGTGCCGCAGCAAATCGCCCTGCCCGGCGGTGGCTTCGAGCAAAGGCCGCCGGCGCAGCCGAACTTTTCGCTGAAGAGCCGCAGCATTCCCAAGCTGTTGCGCCAAGTGGACGAGTGGCACGAAGCCCTAGCGCGGCAGGTGCTGCTGCCCGATGCAGAGGACGAGCCAGACAGAGCTGGTGGCAAAAAGGTACGCATCCGGCACCTGTCTTGGGGATCTTCGAGCATCCGCGAATTCGAGATGAAGCAGGAGGACAAGCAACTCGGCGAGACCCTCACTTGGAGCGTACGAGAGTTGCTCTCCAATGCCGAGTTGGGGGCCGAGGGCCGCGAAATGGGCCACTGCGTCTATACCTACGCCAAGAGCTGCCGCAACGGCAGTACCTCGATCTGGTCCCTCGGCGTAGAAGATGGCAAAGGCCGCCGCCACCGCGTGCTCACCATCGCCGTCGATCCACGCAGCCGCACCATCACCCAAATTCGCGGCCGCTTTAACGCCCTGCCCAACGCCAAGAACAAAAAGAACTTAGAGCGCGCTTACCAGAAAATGCTGCTCCGCTCGCATAACGTCCTCGGGCAGTGGATGAGCCGCGAATTCATCACCAAGCGCTGCTGACTCTGTCGATGGCTACCGACGGCATCAAAGTGAACATGACCCCTTCGCATCCAGGTGACTTCATTCGCACGGAGATCATCAAGGAGTTGGGGTTGAACGTGACAAGGGTAGCTGAGATTCTGGGGATAAGGCGGGCAACGCTTTCGGATTTGCTGAACGGCAACGCTGCGCTATCGCCGGAGACAGCACTGCGCATTGAGAAAGCCTTCGGCGTGGGCATGGACATGTTGCTGAGGATGCAGGCTTGGTATGACGCTTCGCAGCTCCTTGCCGATAACAATGAATACCCTTAGCATTTTCAAGACTATTTGCCGTGAACCCGCTGCTCGATACGGACGCGTTTCATGTAGTGCTATAGCGGCCCCCGCACTACCGGCAGCACAGGCGAAAGGATAGTTGAATTATGAAAGTTTTTATCAGCCATGCATATACAGATGAGTCGTTTGTCAGGAAGGTTGCGGCTGGCTTAGAAAAAGTCGGTCTGGAGGTATGGGATGCCACCCGTGAGATTCTGCCTGGAGACAATTGGGCCGACAAAATATCACAGGCGTTGCAAGAATCGGAGGCCATGGTAGTTCTCCTGACTCCGGATGCTTTGCGTTCGAGTTCGGTACGTTGGGAAATCGAGTATGCTCTTGGCCAACAAGGCTATCGCGAACGTCTGATTCCCGTCCTTGTAGGCAATCCAGAAGAGCTACCTAAAGAAGATGTTCCATGGATTCTCCGACGCTTACACATGATCGATATGGGTGAATACGCTGAGGAAGAGGAAGGAATTAATCAGATTGCACAGGTACTTCTAGAGGCCGCTTAATAAAAGCTCTTTTCTTATAGCTTCAATCTCTTGAGTTGTGTTGCCAAAGGAAATTTTTCTCTCCCACTCTGACCACGACCGTCAGTTCGTGAAGAAGTTGGTCGCCATGATGCGGCGACATGGGCTTCCCGTCTGGTACAGTCGAACCAATATACTTGGGGCGCAGCAATGGCATGATGAAATTGGTGCGGCACTTCACCGCTGCGATTGGTTTGTGCTTGTCTTATCGCCGAGTGCTGTGGAATCCATGTGGGTAAAGAGAGAGCTGATGTTTTCTCTTCAACAAAACCGATTTGAGAACAAAATTGTCCCCCTTTTGTACCAAACCTGCGACTATGATCAGCTTTCTTGGACACTCTCTTCCTTTCAGATGATCGATTTTACGCAAACTTTTGAACAAGGGTGTAGAGACTTATTGCTCCTGTGGGGGTTGGGATACCAAGCATAATTCTGAGGTTAGCGGGCCGTCACACCTATCTTGCTCTCGCATGGAAAACACCTACTTCGTCCCAGCCGACGCCGAGCACGTCGCCCGAGAAAAAAACAAGGCCAAGGAGTTACGCCGCTCTCAGTGGTGGAAGCGCAGACGGGCCGCTGGCCAGTGCCACTACTGCCAGCAGTCATTCCCGCCCCAAGAACTGACCATGGATCACGTGGTGCCGCTCATCCGCGGCGGCCGCACCACCAAGTCCAACGTGGTGCCTTGCTGCAAACACTGCAACAGCCAAAAGCAGCACCTGCTTCCCATCGAATGGGCGGCCTATCTAGAACGGCTGCGCGACGAAGGCTAGTGATATTGCACAATGTCAGCTATAGCCGCAGCCACTTCCTCGGCTACTTCCGCCGGCACTCGCGGATTGAACGGGCCGCCCTCGCCGCCGTCCACATCGCTGAATCCCCCCAAGTGCATGGCCTCAACCACAGCCGAGTAGTTGTACATGCGGCCATCGCGAAAGCGAATCTCCTCTAAGGCCGCAAGCTGATTTTCAATCTGCTGCGACGTCGCAAAATCGCCCCGACGCTGGGCGTTGTTGATCGCGTCTGAGGCGCGGGCAAAGGCCACATTGATCCCCGACGTATGCCCTTTGGTGCCGCGCTCGGCCGGCCCAGTCGAACGGTCCCCCACGCCCCAAATCACCAGCGCCGCCTCTTCTTCCACGCCCGCGACAATCGGCTCAACATCATCAACCGTGGTGCCGATCTTCAGCCCCACAAAGTGCTCGGACTCATTCATCAGCCGCACGGCTATCTCGCGCTCGGCTTGGTTGCGCAGGTAGTAGAGCAACTTGGCCCCGCACGAACGCCCCAACCGCTCGGCAAAATCCATGTAGTACGCGAAAATGCCCTCTGGACTGGCCACCCCTGTAAGCGGCATGACGAGATAGACATCCGGGGGATATTCAAGCGCGGCTTCCCGCTCGATCAACCGCTCGGCATCCCCAACCGGATTGGGGGCAATCCCGGACATCAGTACCCCGCGCCCACCCATCTGTTCACCAGTAAAGCCCAGCAGCCGCACTTGCTCGTCCGCGCTAATGTGGTGGATCAAGCTAGTGCCGGCGATGCCGATCACCCGAGGCCGGTCGCCATCCAAGTGATTGTTCTCCATCAAGTAGTTGATGTTCTTGGCGTGGGCCTCGTAGTCGATTTGCCCACCGCGAAAAGGGACCACCGGGATGGAGGTAACTGAGTTTAGCGCGGCGAGTAGGTCTTCTTTTTGCAATAGCATGTTTAACCTCAACTGTGTTAAGTGGCAGTAAATTTAACGCTCGGGCGCGAAGCGGTGCATGTCGCGCCCCGGAGTTCCCTCGGCGATCCAGCGAGCGACGATCTGACCGGTAATCGGGCCCAGCAAGACGCCATTTTTGTAGTGACCAGAGGCCACGAAGACGCGCGGCGCATCCGTCAGCGGGCCGATGAGCGGACGCCCGCCTCGGGGCTTGGGCCGCAGACCGGCCTGCTGGCGCGACATCGGTAAGCACTTCCCTAGCGCAGAGCGTACCTCCGAGGCAAATTGCGCAGCGGCCGCGGGGGTCGTCTCCATCCGAAAGCCGACCTCCTCCGACGTCGCTCCCACGATGGTTTCGCCGCCGTCTGGAATGAAGTGGCGTCCGTTTATCCTCAATAGGTGGCGCAGCGGGGCACCGGCAAAACGCGCTTGTTGGCCTCGCACCGGGCGTAGTGCGACTCGGGCACCAAGCTGGGCAGCCAAGTCACCGGTCCACGCCCCAGCCGCCAACACCGCAAAGTCGGCGCGGTGAGTTTCGCGATTAGTGGCGACCTCGACGGCCTCGCCCGCTTGGGCAATGCGCCAGACGCGCTCGCCCCAAGCAGCAGACGCGCCCTGCCGTACGGCCGCCGCCCAAAGTGCCGCACCCAACTTGAGGGGATCCACCCGGTGATCGTCGGCAAAATACAGCCCCTCGCCGCCGCCGTCCAACTCTGGCTCCGCATCGCGCAAGGCCCGCTCGTCGAGCCGCTCAACCCGACAGCCGCGCTCGCGATTGAAGCGCCATACCTCCTCTAGCTGGGATGGGTCGGCAAAAAGATCGATGCCGCCGAAGGGACGCCAACCCACGTCTGCACCCAAATCTTCGGCTAGGTCGCGGGCCAGCCGGGCGTGCAAAGCATGGCCGTCGCGGAAAAGCTGGGCGTAGGGATTGTCGCCGCCGTTGCAGTGGGTGAGGACACCCAACGAGGCCCGGCTCGTGGGCGAGCCTGTGGGAATTCCCTCGTCGAGCAGAACTACCTGCGCGCCTTGCCGGGCGAGGAAATAGGCTGTCGAGCGGCCGATGATACCGGCCCCGACCACCAACGCGCGCGCGCCCGCCAGGGCCATCTAGCGACCGACAATCGGCGGCAGGTTTGTCGCCGGGCAGGCGCGGGGGCCTTGGACTGGATAGCCCATATCCGCGAGGACGCAGTTGATTTGGGCCTCTAGCTTGATCAGGTATTCCTGCTCGGTCGCGCTACTGGACGCGCGCGCTGGGCCTACGTCAAAGCCACGAGCCGCCACCCCGGTCTTGAAGCCCTCTGGGAAGTTGACCCCAAGGAGCATCAAGTTGATGAGATCGAGGATGCGGTATTGCAGTTCGCGGGCCCGCTCAATGTCACCGCTTTTGGCCTTTTCATACAGCTCGACGATCACCTCTGGGACAATGCCCGAGGTGGCGATGGTGCCCCCACTGGCTCCCATGAGCACCGAGGGGAACACGAGCTCCTCGCAACCAGTCATCACCACGTAGTCGGGGCGCTGTTGGCGCAGGCAGTTCATGGTGTTGAGTAGCCTCGGCAGGTCGCGGCTGGAATCCTTGATGCCGAAGATCCGATCGTAGGGCAAGAGCCGCTCTAGCAAATCTATCGACAGCTCTTGGGTAAATTGCGGGATATTGCACAGCAGGATGTCCAGCGGCGACTGTTCGGCGATTTCGGCGAAGTACTCGAAGAGGCTCTCGGTGGAAATCTCGTAGTAATAGGGGGGCATCAGCGCAATGGCATCCACGCCGAGCGATGCGTAGTATTCGGCCATCTTGAGCACATCGCGCAAGTTGGCCTCGCTAGCTCCGGCCAGTACGGGTACGCGTCCCTTATTGACCTCGCAGACCAGCCGCACCACGTCTTGGCGCTCCTCCTGCGACAGGCGCGCGAACTCGCCCGTGCTGCCGTTTGGGTACAGCCCGTGGACCCCAGCCTCGATCAGCCAGTTGATGTAGCGCTCCATCTCGGCGTGGTTGATCCTGTTCTGGCCGTCGAAAAGGACGATATTGGGGCAGAAGATGCCAGCAAATGCCTGGCGGCCGGCGGCGCGAGGAACCGCTGGCGTCGGTGCTGGTGCTAGCGTTGTCGTTGGGGAGGCTTGGCTTCCGGTCTCCCGGCGCACGATCTCAACGCCTTGGGCGTGCAAAAAGTCCTGCGCCGACGGCGTCAGCTTGGCCCCCGGGCCGATCTCGACCTGCCGCTCGCCAGCTAGGCGGCCCTCCAAGGTCTGCGCGGTAATTACTGCATCGTCAATCCGAATCATTTTTCGCGTCCTCGCTAAACGTGCGGCAAGCGGCCTTCGAGGCCGCTGTAGGGCTGTGGGATTGCGTAGGCCGAGACCAGTTCCCCATGTTCAACGGCCTCCTCCCGACCCGCATCTATGGCGACCTGCACGGCACCGACATCGCCGCGCACAACCGCGGCCGTCAAGTAGTACCCCACCTTATAGGCTCCTTCGTATTCGACGGCCGCAGCCTTGAGCATGCGATCGACGGCCCGCACCAAGGCCACGGTACTGCGCGTCTCAATCAGCCCCATGGCCTGCCGCGCACCCGCGCCAAGGCCCTCGGCCGCAGTGGCAAAACGGGCGACTAGCGCGGGATCGGGCCGCGAGACTACGGCCGAGGCGTCGAGCTCCCCCAAAGCCGTGGCTGCCTCGGCACCGGCGCGCACTGCGGCCTGCACGTCGTCGAGATGGCCGGTGGCCAGCGCGGTAATCCGCCCACCGCTACCAATGCTCAAGCGCTCGATTTGGACATCTGCGGCCTTGAGCATGGCGTCCGCACTGCCCACGACCGAGGCATAACCAATGGTCTCTATGAGGCCCAAGGCACCCGTGGAGCGCAGCTCGACCGCTGGCGCAGGCGGCAACAGAGGACCTAGCCCCTCGCTGGGCTGCGGCAAAACGAGCGTCGCGTACACGGTGCCAATTCGCTCGGCTGCTTGCCGACCGACTTCTAGCGCCGTCTGCACGGCCGCCACATCGCCAAAGATCGGCGCGTGGCACAGCGCACCGCCGATGAAGGCCCAACCCCCTAGCTCCACTTGGGCGGCCTTGAGCATGGCATCGGCACCGGCCACTAGCGGCGTCAGGCCCTGCGTCTCCAATAAACCAATCGCCCGCGGCTGGACCTGTTCGACACCAAGGCCAGTTGCGTGGGGCATGGCGTCCATGGCGCGCGCATCCGGTCGCGGCACCACTTGCGTGCCAATCAGTTCGCCGGTGCGATTCGCCTCGACCTCGCCGACGCTAATGGCCGCTTCTACATCAGCCACTTGGCCGGCGATTACTGCGGTGAGCCAACCCGAGCCAATGCCGTGCCGACCGCACAGTTGCACCTCAGCGGCCTTGAGCATGGCATCGCTAGAAGCCATCAGCGACGCCATGCCGCACGTCTCCAGGATGCCAATCGCCCCGCTAGACACCACCACCTCCCATCGGCGCGGCGTATGCGGCCAAAACCTCGGGCCGCGGCTGCGGGATCAGCGCCGTGCCCAGCAAGTGCTCGCAGTCCGCGAGCAGCTTTTGCGCGACGGCGATGGCCTCGGTGATAGCTCCTACGTCCCCCAAGACTAGCGAACACACCACGCGGTCGTGGATCGTCAGCACGTTGATTACCTCGACGGGAGCCGTCTTAACCATCTGATCGTTGATGTGAATGTGAGCCCCATAGCCGCGCGTCTCGACCAATCCTAGGGCACCAGCGGGAAAGTCGCTGTCGGACCGGACCGGAAAATCGACAAAATGGCGGCAAGCGGCAGCGGGTTGGAGTAGAGGCGCGGCCACCACGTGTTCTATCACGCTGCGGGCCGCTTCTTCGCCGCTTTGCAGCGCGGCGGCTACATCGCTAATCGATCCGGTGAAAAAGGCCGTAGTATAACCGCCGATTGACGACCAACCTGCGAGCTTAACGTCCGCGGCCTTGCAAGCCGCATCTGCACCCACAACGGCAGCGGCCACGCCCTGTACCTCGATCATGCCGACTGCCGGGTCGCCCGCCATAGCTTAGTCTGCCAGCCGGTGAATTACTAGCTCGGTGATCTGTTCAACTAAGGCTTCTGGATCGGTGGCTTGGCCCTGCTCAATTTGTTGCAAAAGCGTCTTGTAGCGGTTGCAACCCTCGCAACTCGCCTCGGGATCTCCCGCCTGCTTGCGCTGGTGGACGGCGCAATCGCTGCAACTCGCTGGCTCGACGTACCCCGAGCCGAATTCCTCGTGCTCGCAGCCGCAGGCGCGGTCGGGATGCTCGCACCGGCCCGCGTCCGCAACGCCCCCGGCAGCGGCAACGCCCTCGCCGCGACTTAGCTGCAAGCGGTGCTGGCGGATGTAGTCCCAAGCCGTCGGCGTCAAGATAGCACCGGGAGCCACGCTGAGCGTGCGCTCGCCCTTGTGCTCGCGCCCGAGCAAATCGCCGGTTACTACCGGGGCGTCGATGTGCAAAGCCTTGGCCACCTAGCTAACCAAGTTGACCTGTCAGTCCCTCAGTCGGACGGGGAATCACGTGGACGCTACGCAGTTCGCCGATGCGCTGGGCGGCTTGCGCCCCTGCATCTACGGCCGCTTTGACTGCGGCTACGTCGCCTTCGACCAGCACGGCGATTAGGCCGCTGCCCACCCGCTTTTGGCCCGCATAGCTCACGTCTGCGGTCTTCAACATGGCGTCGAGGGCTTCGACGACGCAGACCAAACCTCGGGTCTCGACCATACCCAATGCTTTCATTATTTGTCTCCTTACCTACAAGTACAGCGCGATGAGATCGTCGTGGGGGCGGGGAATCACGTGTTGCGACACGAGCTCGCCTACGCGTTCGGCCGCCTCGGCACCGGCGCTGACCGAAGCCTGCACCGAGCCGACGTCGCCACTGACGATAGCGGTGATGTACCCGCCGCCGATATCCTGCAGCTTGACGACCTCCACATTAGCGGCCTTGCTCATGGCGTCGGCTGCTTCAATCACGCCGATGGATCCCTTGGTCTCAATGAGACCCAAGGCGCGGACGCGACCATCGCTGTCGCTACTGTCGCCGTGCTCGGGCACCACGGCCGTCAGTTCGCTGTGCGGGCGGGGAATCACGTGCACCGAATGCACCTCTCCGACCTTGGCCGCCGCGGCCGAGCCAGCATCCACAGCCGACTTGACAGCCGCCACATCCCCTGAGCAAAACACAGTCACCAAGCCAGAGCCGACTCGATCCCAGCCCAAAAGCTGGACGCTAGCGGCCTTGGCCATGGCGTCGCCGGCCTCAACGACTCCAACTAACCCAACAGTTTCTACCATGCCTATTGCATCCGACATCCCTTACCTCCTGAAGTAATTGTGCGGATTTTTGCGTTCAACGCTCTAAATATACCTTGCGGGCATGTACCAAATCAATCGCATTGCCCTCGTCCGTATCGATGTGAACTTCTAGGCGCTCGCGCTCGCTGACGCGGCAGATCAGCCCTTCCAACATCCCGCCCTGATCGCCTTCTACTACTAGCCGCAGCAAGTCCCCCGGACCGACCCCGTAGTACGCAGCCTCTGCCGGGTTTAGATGCACGTGGCGGGCGGCCCGGATCACCCCGTGATCCAACTCCAGCCCCCCGGCCGGCCCCACCAAGTAGCATCCCGGCGTCCCCTCGATGTTGCCGCTGAGCCGCACCGGCGCGTCAATGCCCAAATAGCGGGCGTCCGTAAAGGCCAACTCCACTTGGTTGTAATCGCGCAATGGACCGAGGATTCGCACATTGGGAATCACCTGCTTGCGCGGGCCGAAAACCGACACCGTCTGCTCAGCGGCAAAAGCACCCTCCTGGTACAGGGCCTTCTGTACGGTCAGCTCGGCACCCGCGCCAAAGAGCGCGTCCAGCGCCTCTCGGTTGAGGTGGACGTGGCGAGCGGACATATTGACGACCAGCCTCGGAGCTGAGGGTGCCTGCTCTAGCTGGGCATCGGGCAAGTGATCGTACACCACCCGGCGCACCAGCGCCTCAATCTGCTTGCGGTCCAATCCAGCCGCTGGTGCAATGTCCATCGCCTACCCCTCGCGGCTCAGTTGCCGACAGTCGAAGTCCTTGCCCATCGCCTGTAGCGAATCGACGATCCCGACGATTACCGCGTCGGTCGGCACATCGCCCAAGTTCGGGGCGATCCGCGACGAGCTGCCCTGCACCAAAATCACCAACTCGCCCTTGCCTGCTTGCACTGCGTCGATGCAGACCATATCCCGCCCCGTCAGCACCAGACCGTGCTCGCGCACTGACGCTATTTCGACGACTAAGAGTTTCTTGCCGTGCAGGCTCGGGACCTTGGCCGTGGAAACCAGATGCCCTTTGACTTGGCCCAAGAGCATCAGGTGATGCGAAAGTAATCCACGAGGGCGCAGCGGCGCTGGCGGGTAAAGGTGCGCGGCGACGTCAGGCCCTCGCCCGTAGGCCCAGCAATCGAGTACGTCCCAAACCCCTCGCCACCCAAGCCAACCCCGGCGTAGGAAGGACCGTTCTTGACGAAAATGGTGGTATCCACGGCGCAAGCCATGTTGTGCATGTTTTCGATGTTGCGCGAATGAATCACGGCCGTGTGCCCGTAACCGTGCTCGGAGATGACGGCCTCGCGGATGGCTTGGTCGACGTTGGGCACGCGCACGATCGGCAAAAAGGGCATCATCTGCTCCTCGCGCACGAAAACGTGGTTGGCGTCGGTTTCGCCAATGAGCATGCGCAGCGACGAGTCGAGCCGCAGGCCAATGCGCTCGCCAAGCACGGCGGCGTCACGCCCCACCAGCTCGCGGTTGGCTACGAGATGGCCGTCTGGCCCATCGACAAAAGCCACCTGCGCGAGTGTCTCGACCTGCCGCGCATCGAGCTCATATGCATTGTACTGGACCATCAGCCGCTTGAGCTCATCGGCAATGGAAGCGACGGCAAAGACCTGCTTCTCGCCGATGCAGAGAATGTTGTTGTCGAAGCCCCCCCCGTCGATGATGTCGCGAGCGGCTTTGGCCAAATCAGCCGTTTCATCGACGACCACCGGCGGATTGCCCGGACCGGCGACGATGGCCTTTTTGGGGCTACCCAGCGCGGCCTTGGCCACGCCCGGGCCACCTGTGACCAGCAGCAGGCGGATGTCCGGGTGGTTGAACAATTCGCTGGCCGTCTCAATGGTCGGCGTTTCAACCGCAGTCACCAAATTGGCCGGCCCGCCAGCCGCGACGATAGCTTGATTGATCAAGCCCACCGCGAACATGGAAACCTTTCGGCCCGCCGGATGTACGTTGAAGACGACCGAGTTGCCCGCGGCGACAATGCAAATGGCATTGTTGACCATCGTCGGTACGGGATGCGTCGATGGAGTGACTGCGCCGATGACTCCGTAGGGGGCCATTTCAACTACGGTCAGCCCGTGATCGCCGGTCCACGAAGTCGCCTCTAAATCTTCGACGCCGGGCGTAGTATCGGCCGCGACTTGGTGCTTGATAATCTTGTCTTCCAGCCGCCCCATGCCCGTCTCGGCCAAGGCTCGCCGCGAAAACTCCTCGGCGTGGGCGTGCGCCGTCTGCCGGAGGGCCTCGACGATCTTTTTGCGCTCCTCCAGCGACAAGGCGACCAATTGCTGCTGGGCACGAGTCGCGCCTTGGACGGCTGCGTCAATCGTCGCGAAGACCCCAGTGTCCCCGCCCTCGCTGCCGCCGCTGACGACGCGCTGCACCACTTCTTCTACTATTTTGCGTACGTGTTCTTCGCTGACGTTTTGGGACACGCTTTTTTCCTCGCGTTGGATCTAATATTTAAGACTGGGGAAAATAGGCGGCCCCACTCTGAGCGTCAAGGTCATTTGACGGGCTGCCAACCCTGCTTTAAGGTTTGTGCAAATGGTGGAAAAACAAAGGAGAAAGACATGCGCATCATCCGCTTTATCGACGCTGACGACGCCGTCCAATGGGGCCTCGAAGCCGAGGGAGGCCAAGCCTCCGTCCTCACCGGCGATCTCTTCGACGAACTAGTCCCCACTGGCGAACAAGTGTCCGTCAAAAGACTGCTCGCTCCGTTGGCCCCGACCAACATTTTCTGCATTGGGCTAAACTACCGCGAGCACGCGGCCGAATCCGGCCTCGAACCGCCCGAGCAACCCGTCGTCTTTGCCAAGCCCACGAGCGCAGTCTGCGGCCCGGGCGACCCGATCCTGCTACCAGCCTGCTGCCGCCGCGGCCCGGAAGTTGACTACGAGTGCGAACTCGCGGTGGTGATCGGCAGGGCCGCCCGCAATGTGGCGCGAGCCGACGCCCTCAGCTACGTGCTCGGATACACGTGCGCCAACGACGTCTCAGCCCGCAAGTGGCAGCTCCACGGCGGCGGCGGCCAGTGGATCCGCGGCAAGGGCTTTGACACCTTCTGCCCGTTGGGGCCGGTACTGGTCACCGCCGACGAAATCCCCGATCCGCAAGCCCTCGGCATCCGCACGATCCTCAACGGCGCGACTATGCAGGACCACACCACCGGCGACATGATCTTCACGGTCGCCGAACTGATCGAATTCCTCAGCCAAGATACGACCTTGCTGCCGGGCACGGTCATCCTCACCGGCACCCCGCAGGGCGTGGGTTTTGCACGCAAACCGCCCGTGTGGCTTACCGCCGGCGACGAGGTTGTCGTGGAAATAGACCAGATCGGCCGGCTGCAAAACCCAGTGGAAGCGGCCTAGCGTTCACTCTTCCTTAAACATTCCGAAGGCAAAGGCTTCGGGTAGCTCCTCGAAGATGATCTCCCCCTCGCCGTCAGTCTCCAGCAACTGGGCCATGTAGTCGTACCACTCTTCTAGGACGGGAACTTGGCGGCTCTTGAGCCAGTCTTCCTCAGTGGGAGCGACCGCGTGGATGATGAGGTGTTCGTCCAGGCGGTAGATAGCCATGCTGACCTCGTTGTCGGTCATGCTGTCGGCGATTTCGGGCCACAGGTCGTCGTGGGCCTGTTTGTACTCGGCGTACGCATTAGGGCGCAGCCGCATAGCTAAGCCAATCGAATACATAATGGTCTCCTTATATTGTTAGGAATCGCGCGCCGTTTGGCGCAGATCGATTGATAAATATGCGGATTAATAAAGAGATATTCAGAAAATGACGTAAAGTTCTTTTTTTTCTATTCTTAGCCATTTTTTCCTTGACAATATATCACCTTGAAACTGAAACTAAAAGGCAGTCAAAAACCGTGCAAAGCAAATTGCACATCACCATAGGAGAGGAGGGCCTCAAAGAATGAATCTCTTCGCATGTCGATTCTCTTGTATTATCAAAAGCCAGCTCCCTGGCGGGGGCGGCCATACGGTCCCAAATATGCGGGCCACGAACAGCATCCGAGCGTTGCGCGTTCGTCCCAATCCCTAAGATACACGCACGACTCTTCAGGTTGTGTGCATCGGCTGGCTAAAATGCACAGCCGAATCGGGAATCCACCTCGCATTCGCAATGTAATCGTCTCAGGCGATTGACCGCGCGTGCAAGGGCTTTCCCACGGGGTTTTCGGGACAGCGCTTTCGAGAAGGAGGGCACTTTTGCGTCCCGGAAACCGGCGATAATCAAATTCGATCCAGCCGCTTTCCAGCGGCTTTTTTGATGGCCGTGGCGCAAAAATGCTGCGGCTTTTTTTCGTTCAATTTCGTCGAACTTCGCACCAATTGAAGATCTGGAGAGAAAACAACTCATGCGCAAAATCGAGCCAGAACGCATCAGGCGCGCGGCGCGCATTTACGCGAGCAATCAAGAGGCTAGCCGTGCGCTGGGTATTGCCCCGGGCAGTTTCAGTCGGCTCTGCCGGCTATATAAAATCGAGACCCCCTATGCGCGCAAACGGCGGCGGCGCGAGGAGTTTGGCCGCCAGCGCGACGACGATCTCTTGGAAGACATCGACCTTGACCTGCAAGAGATCAAGGCGCTAGAGGAGGTCCTCGACCTCAACTAATAGGCATCGCATACTGCGCTCGGCCAACGGAGAGTTGGTGGACGTTTTCGTCCGCTAGCTCTCCGCTTTTTTTGTTCCAATCCATGCCTCGACTTTTATTAGGGTCTAAAAAGGAGGGGAGCATGCCTAGCGCAAAGTCGTTACAGCAGCTTTGTCGCCAAACTCTGCCGCTGATGTTGCAGCAGGCGAATGGACAGAAGATGATGGCGGCGGTGCGAGATGTGGTACAGACCGATCGCTGGAATTCATTTGACCGCTTCGGCGAAACGACCGCCACGCTAACGAGCCGCTACGAGGCCGCGGGCGCACGCGTGGAGGTCGAATCCATCCAGACCGGAGGGCGGCTGGGATCGGGCCGGTGGATCATCCGCGAAGCCGCCGATGTCGCGGGTGCGACAGTGGATGTGGTACATCCGCTCACTGAGAGAGTACTGGATTGGCAGGAGAATCCCTGGCACGTCATCCAGTGGAGCGCGGCGACCCCGGCAGATGGTTTACGGCTGCGGTTGGTGATTCTCGACCAAGTCGAAGATATCCAACGGCAGCCAACCGACGGCCTGGCTAGTGCAATTGTGCTGACCAAGCTAGACCCGCGCGTCCACCTCGCTCTTTTAGCTACTAAAGGGGCCGCCGCCGTCATCACCGACCGACCGGTACCCAACCTGCCCAAGGCAGTGGCGTGGACCAAATTCGGATGGGGTGCAATTCCCCTCGAACATGCGGCGGCGCAGTTGGTGGGCTTTGTGATATCTGAGCAGCAAGGGAAGCGGTTGCGGCGGCTAGCACAGCAGCACAGCCCCCTAACCCTGCACGTGCGAGCCGACATCCGCAAATACGTCGGCAGCCACGACGTGGTCAGCGGCATCATCGAGGGAGCCGGCGACCCGCAGGACGAAGTGTGGGCCATCGCGCATAGCGCCGAGCCGGGGGCCATCGACAACGCTTCAGGCGTGGCCACCACCTTGGAGATCGCCCGCGTGATCGAAGGGCTTATCCGCGCGGGTAAACTCGCGCGCCCCAAGCGCACCATTCGCCTGCTCAACGCCTATGAGTGCTACGGGTTCTTCGCCTATCTAGAGCGGGTGCGGCGCTTGCAAACCCCTTTGGCCGGCGTGTGTATCGACACGATCGGCTCCCGGCCCGCCGTCTGCGATGGCCGGCTGGAGTGGCACGCGACGATCCCCATGTCGGCTGGTTTCGTCGATCGGGTCGGTGCGGCTATCTTGCGGGCCGGGGTGCGACAACGCAAGCCAGGCTATCGCGTGCATCTAGCGCGATTCATGTCCACGTCTGACACCTTGATCGGCGATCCCCAGTACGGATTTCCCTGTCCTTGGATCACCACACATCACCGCAAGAGTGGGCGCGGCTTCGACGCCTACCACTCTTCGGCCGACGTGGAAGCCCTGCTCAGTCCGCGGGGGCTGGAGACCTGCGCGGCCTCAATGGCGGCCTATCTGTACTATTTGGCCGACATGGGCAGCCGCGAAGTGGGGGAGCTGGTCCGCACCGAAACCCAGTACTTTCTCACAGCATTAAAAAAGAAAAAGCGGCCCCGAGCCGAGGCCGAATACGTGCGAGATGCGCACAGTCGCAGTGTGCGGCGGCTCACGCGCTGGCTCTGGGGAGGCCGTCGGCGCGAGATCTTGGAGGCTATGGACGATAGCGAGCGGCAAGTGGCGGGCGCAGCCGCCGAGACCGCGCTAGCAGACAAGCGAGCGCGCCGCACGGCCCAAGCGCGGCTGGTACCGCGCCGTACAGCCGTGCTCGCGCCGACCACCGAAAACACGCCAGCCGCGATCAACGCGCGCATCTCAGCCGCACAGCTACCGCAGTGGGCGCTGTTTTGGGCCGACGGACGCCGGAATTTGGGCGAAATCGCCGAGCGCATCGCCTGCGAGGAATCCGACTATCCAGCCGGGCCACGGACGAAAGGTCCCGTCGCCGTCGATCGGGTACACGAGTACTTCGCAGCACACGCCGAATTGGGCTATGCCGAATTGATCGACCCCGCCAATATGATTGGCCGCAAGGAATTGGTGCGCGATTTGCGCCGCTTGGGCGTCACCCTAGGCATGGACCTGATGGTCCACAGCTCACTCTCGGCCATCGGCTTTGTCGAGGGCGGTGCCGAAACCGTCGTCGATGCGCTCTTGCAGGCGGTTGGCAAGCGCGGAACCCTGCTGGCACCTTCGTTCAATCACCGCGCGGCAAAAGTCTTCAACCGACTGACCACGCCCACCACCAACGGCACCATCCCAGACGCGCTGTGGCGGCGTACCGAGGCCGAGCGGAGCATGCATCCCACCCACGCGGTAGCGGCGATTGGACCGCGCGCTGGCTACTATTGTCAAGGTCATCTCGAAGCTGGGATCTGGGCGCAAGACAGCCCAATCGGCAAATTGGTCCACGGCGGCGGCTACATCCTCGCGCTGGGCTCGACGCACGATACGAGCACGGCCTATCACGTGGCCGAGATGTCCGTGCCCTGCGGCTGCATTGAATCTTTTGCAATTCCAGACCGCATCGTGCGCGAGGACGGGACCGTAGATGGGGTCTTGGGGCTGGCCTTTCGCAGCGGCCCCTGCCCGGTTCCAACCCACAAGCTGGACTCAACCCTCGACCGGAGAAAGTTGCAGCGGCGGGGCAAGGTCGGGCAGGCCGAATGCGAATTGGTGAAGGCCCACGATCTGTGGCAGGTGCGGCGCGAACACCTGCGGCGCGTCTGTCCCACCTGCACCGTCAAGCCCCAGACCACGCGGTGAATAGATCGCTTCCCTCTCCGTATGGCCTGCACCTCCAGGGCAGCCAAGACGAGGGACTCACCGATGCCACAGGCCGCTCGCATCTGACGCTGCGAGGCTTTTGGGTCGGTGCGTTCCTCAGCTTCTTCCTGTCCATTGGCGCGCCCTATGCCAACATGGCGATGCGGGCGACCAACATGGCCTTCGACTTCAATACTCCGGGGGCCATCTTTCTGTTTTTGGTGCTGGTCGGCTTGCTCAACACGCTCTTCAAGCTCGCCGCCCGCGACTTCCGCCTAGCAGTGAGCCTAGCCCTGCTGGCCACGGGCGGCTTTTGCGGCTATTGGGCTAGCCGCGGCGCGGTCGATTGGTACTCGCCTGGTTTTTGGTTTGGTGCCTTCCTCGCCCTCTCTTCGCTGTGGAACGTACCCGTGGTTCAGCGCGGGGGCACCCTCGCGCTGAACCGCGCTGAACTCGTGCTGGTGTACGCGATGTTGCTGGTCGTCTCTGCCCTCTGCACTATGGGACTGACCCAGCAACTTTTGCCAGCTCTCACCGGCATTTTCTACTACGCCTCCCCAGCCAACCAATGGGCCGAAAAGCTCTTTCCGCTCTTTCCCTCGCAGCGCATCCTCGTCGATGACGGCACTGGCAACCGAGGCTTTTACGAGGGCGGCGCGCTCGCCGACATTCCCTACGTCACTTGGGTCGAGCCACTGTGCTGGTGGGCACTGCTACTCCTCTCGCTGTACGTGGCGATGGTATCGACGGCCGTGATCTTGCGCCGGCAGTGGGTCGAGCGCGAGCGGCTGGCCTATCCGCTGACCCAACTCGGAGTGGCCATCGTGCAAGGCGAGCGCGGCACCGGGCTGCTCAACGGCTTTCTCAAGAATGGTGCCCTGTGGTGGGGTGCAGCCTTGCCGCTTGCGTACGGCAGCCTCAAGGCCCTGCACCAATACTACCCTTCCTTGCCCAACTTCGGCCTGATTTGGTGGGTGCCCTTTATCGGCCAGCAGAATCTGCAAATCTGGATCAGCTTCGCGCTCGTTGGTTTTTCCTATCTCATCAGCACCCAAATAGCGGCCGGCATCTGGATTTTCTATCTGCTCTCCAAGGTCGAAGCCGAATTCCTCGCCCTATCCGGCCTCAAATCTACTAGCAAATTCGTCTATGGGGTCTCGTACGAGCCGCTCTTGGCCTATCAGGGCGGCGGCGCGCTCATCGCCATGGTACTCTTGGGGCTGTGGACGGGGCGCGGCCACTTGCGGGACGTATGGCGCAAGGCCCTCAGCCGCAATGCTAACATCGACGACGGCGACGAAATTATGTCCTATCGAGCGGCCGTGATCGGAGTAACTTTCGGCACTGGAGGCATCGTCGGCTGGCTGTGGTTGATGGGCACTCCGCTCTGGGTCGGCGCGCTCTTTGCAGCGGTGGCCTTATTGGTGTTTATCGGCATCTCGCGGGTCGTGTGCGAGGCGGGCCTAGCGGCTGTACGCTCGCCCATGATCGCCCCAGATCTCATCGTGCAGGGCATTGGCTCGCAGACGATCGGTGCGGCTGGCGTCTTCAACCTCTCCTTTGCTTACATCTGGTCGGCCGACATCCGCATCTTCCTGCTGGCTATGGTCGCCAATGGATTGAAGCTGATCCAAAACATGGACCGCCGCAGTCGGCGAGTCGTCTTCTGGGCGCTGGTGGCGGCCATCTTTATCGGCGTGACGGGATCCTGCTGGATGGTCTTCCACCTCGCCTACAAGTACGGGGGCATCAACCTCGATAGCTGGCGCTTTCAAGGCGGCCCATCCACCATCTACAACGCGGCGCAGCGCGCCCTAGAGCCAGCCGGAGCCGACTGGTTGGGACTGACGTTTTTCGCTGGTGGAGCCGCGGTCATGGTCCTTTTGACTTGGGCGCGGCATCACGTCTTGTGGTGGCCCTTCCATCCAATCGGCTTCCCAATTGGCGCCAACTTCATGCTCGACAAAATCTGGGCTTGCGTGCTCTTGGCTTGGGCGCTCAAGAAGCTGATCTTGCGTTTTGGCGGGGCGGCGCACTATCGGACGAGCCAGCATTTCTTCATGGGGCTGATTATGGGCGAGGCCCTGTGCAACGGATTGTGGCTGGTCATCGACTACTTCACCGGCAAGATCGGCAACGCCGTTTTCATTCTGGGGTGATCTCATATTCCTTGACATTGCGGGAAGGCGGGCCTATCTCTTTTGCGCTATGAATAGACTCTTTTTCTGCCTCGCCACAGCGCTCATCGCCTGTGTCGGCCCCTTCGCCGGTAAGAAGGTTCCGCCTTGGCTTGCGGATCCCCCCATGCTCAAAGCGACCTTCTCCAGTGAAGAGGCCGCCGCGCATCTGGTATGGCCCCCAGTGTCTTCGGCGCGCTTTCTCTACGGCGAAATTCAGCGCTCCGCAGGAGGCGAGTTCGCGGCCATAGAGAGGGTGGAATCCGCAACCGACACCACCTTTACAGACGCCGGCCTGTTGGCCAACACCCAGTATAGCTACCGAGTCGTCAGCTTCTTCGGCGCAGACGAAACCGTACACGAGTTGGCCAGCACGACGGTCGCGGGCGGGTTCCACCGCCGCATAGCAAGCTGGTCACTCGACAAGGGCATGGCTCCCACGCGATTGGCCATCAGCCGCAACGGCACGGTCTTTGTCGTCGGCGTGGGCACAGGGCGCGTCGAGCGCTTCGACCGCACGGGCCGCGCCTTGGACACATGGGTCTATACCACTGAGCCGCTGGCCCGTATGGAAACGAGCGCGCTGGACGGGCCGGCACTGGCCCTCGACGACGAAGATCATCTCTACGTGGTGTACAACCTGCACCGCCCGGGCCAGAAGCCAGAGGCCTTTTGGGCGAAATTTGCCCCAGACGGTCGGCTGTTGTGGACGCGCCCACTCGCCGGGTTGTTCGCCCGCCACATCGTCATCGACAGCGATGCCATCTACATCGAAAGCATCAGCCAATTGCAACTATTCGACCAAGCCGGTGAACAGCAAATTCAGTACGCCATCCCGGCCCTGTTAGTGGCTAGTCTGCGGCTTTGGCAAGGGCGTTTCGCCGCGCTGATCGAGCCGTTGGCCCTGCGCGCCGACGATTGGCAGGCACCTCGGCTAGTCGTGTACGACGACCCGCAGCGCGCCGCGGCCAGCCGCGTCATCGGCCGCGATCCCAAATCGCATCAGGACCGCGGCAACGGGCTTTTGCTGCGGCCCACCGATTTTGCCGTCGATGAAGCCGCCGACCGGGCTTTCGTGGTCAATGCCGGCCACAGCCGCATCGAGGTTTTCCAGCAGGGGCACTACCTGACGCGATGGGGCGAAGAAGGGGAAGGCGACAACCAATTTCGCTTCACAGGCCGCCTCCAAGTTGTCGTCGATATGGCTACTGGCAAGGAGGACAGGCGCGAGGTGGTGGCCGGCGGCATAGCCCGCGACGCCGAAGGGTTTATTTATGTGGCCGATACCTTCAACGATCGAATTCAGAAGTTCCAACCATGAAGTCAGTGCTCGCATTGCTATTGCTGGCTTTGTTATCCGGCGCGGGCCAGGCCCAACTCCAGGACAAGCGGACGTACAACCTCTGGACCAAAGAGAAGATCCGCTATCTCAACGCCAAGGTCACCATCAATCCCTACAACCCGCAACTGCGCGTCCTCCTCGCCAACGCGTATTTTGACGACGGGCAAAAGTACGAAGCCAAAAGGCTGTTGCTTGAAGCATTGGAACTCGACCCCGACTACGCCGAGGCGCATTGCAATCTCGCAGTCATGCTCCACGGCCAGGGATACGAGCGCGAGGCCAAGCACCACTACGAAGAAGCCCTGCGGCTGGATTCGCTAATGGTCGAAGCCATGGCTGGACTGGGAACCTTGCTCTGCCGCACCGAGCGCCAAGTCGAGGGCCTTGAATACCTCGAAAAAGTCATCGCAATCCAGCCCGATCACGTCAACGCTCGCTTCAACATGGCCGTGGCGTATCACAAGGTCGGCGACTTCAAAAAATCCATCGAACACCTAGAGACCTTGCTGAAGGTCGATTTCAATTATCGCGGTGCGCGCCGCGCACTGGCCCGCGCTTATTACAGCCTCGGAATTTTGCGGCTGCAAGCCGAACAGCCCGAGTTGGCACTCCCCGTGTTGACCAAGGCCGTCGAATACGAGCAAGACAACGACAGCATGTTCTTCGCCAAGGGCCTCGCCCACCTCGACAGCGGCGACCTCACCGGAGCCGAAGCGGCGTTCAAGCAGGTCATCGCATTGTCCGGCGATCACATCCCCGCCCTGCACAACCTCGGCGTAATCTGCGAAAAAACCGAGCGATACGCGGAAGCCATCCAATACTACGACAGAGTCCAGCAGCTAGCCCCACATCTATCGACGATTGAAGCAGTCAAACACGCCTCGTACGACGTGAATTACCTGACCGAATAAGTTTGACTTTTGCTCGGTTAAAGCGTACACTTTGCCTTTTTTGCAAGTCGCTTTAGCGGCTGTTTTTCCGTGTATGGCGCACAAAACGCCCCTATCACCTCATCTCCTTTAGGCGAGAGCAATGGCCAAAGAAGAAGCAATCGAAGTCCAAGCAGTGGTCAAAGAGGCCCTGCCCAACGGCTACTTCAAGTGCGAGATGGAAAATAGCCACGAGATTATGGCCCACGTCTCCGGCAAGATGCGCAAGTACTACATTCGCGTGCTTCCGGGCGACCAAGTCACCGTGGCCCTTTCGCCCTATGATTTGAGCCGCGGACGCATCACTTTCCGCAATCGCTGAGACGTCGCAAGATCACCCAAGCGCCGTCTCGACGAGCCTCACACCTGATCAGGTCACATGGAGAGGAACCAGACCAGTACGCATCGGGCTTGGCCCTTCCAAGAGGCGGCACAGATCGTCAAGCAGCGCCGGCCCAGCAAAGATCGCCCGGTACTATTCGAGACCGGCTTTGGCCCTAGCGGCTTTCCCCATCTAGGTCACTTTTCCGAAGGCGTCCGCACCTCTTGGGTGCGCAATGCCTGCGAATACCTCTACGGATTAAAGACCCGCCTCCTCTGTTTCAGCGACGACATGGACGCCCTGCGCAAGGTGCCTAGCAACTTTCCGCAGCCCGACATGCTCGCCGCCCACCTCGGTAAACCCGTCCACGCCATCCCCGATCCTTTTGGTTGCTATACGAGTTTTGGCGACCACATGAACGCCAAGCTGTGCGAGTTTTTCGACGCGTCCGGCTTCGACTACGAGTTTCAAAGCTCACGCGAAGCCTACGTGCGCGGCGACTTCGATGAAGGGCTTTCGATTCTCCTAGCCAAAGCCGAGGAGGTTCGCCAGATCATCGTGCCGACGCTGCGGGAACAAAACCGCCAGCACTGGTCGCCGTTTTTCCCGATTTGTACCAACTGTGGCTCGATGATGGCCACGCGCGTCACCGCCTATCACCCCAGCCGGGGCACCGTGAGCTTCACTTGCGACCTTGACACCGGCCACTACACTGGGTGTGGCGAAAGCGGGGAGCAGTCGGTGTTCGGCGGCAACGCCAAGGTAGGCTGGAAAGTCGATTGGGCACTGCGCTGGTACGCCTACGAGGTCGATTATGAAATGTACGGCAAAGATCTCATCGACTCGGTTCGCCAGTCCTCCCGCATCGTGCGCCTGATGGGCAAGCAGCCGCCGGTCGGCTTGTGCTTCGAGTTTTTTCTCGACGAGGAAGGGCGCAAGGTGGCGAGTAGCACCGGCCGCATGGGGGTGACGGTGGATGCGTGGAAAAAGTACGCGCCAATAGAATCCCTGCTCTTCTTCCTGTTCCAGAATCCCAAGCGAGCCAAGCGGCTACACTGGGACATCGTCCCCAAGTGCGTTGATGACTATCTCGATGCGTTGCGGAACTATCCCGATGTGGGAGAGGCAGAGCGACCCGAACAAGCCCTGTGGCACATTGGCGATCGCGGTAAAGACGTACCCGAGTACGCATCTCGGGTCAACTTCTCGACGGTAAACAATCTGATCGCCGCCTTGGGTGTAGATTCAGTCGAAGTGTTGGAAGAATATCTGGCGCGCTACGACGCCCAAGCTGCTACTTATCCGCAGGTGACGCAGGCGTTGGTGGAGAAGGGACTTAACTACTACCGGGACGTGGTGTTGCCAAACAAGCAGTTTCGTCCGCCTACTGATGAAGAGCGGGCGCTCCTAGGTCAGTTGGCCGAGCGGCTGAGCGCGGTCAATGGGGCCACCGAGGAGGAGTTGCAGGCCATTCCGTTCGACTTGGCCCGCGAGGCCGAAATCCCTCCCAAAGAGTTATTTCGGATGTTTTACGAAGTGGTACTCGGGCAGGAGCGAGGACCGCGATTTGGGTCGCTGGTGCAGCTAGTGGGGAAAGAGCAGGTAGTGAAAATGGTGCGTGATAAAGCGTAGCGCATATAGAGACATTCGATGGAATTGCGAGGGTGCGGTAGGTGCCGCGCCCTCTTTTTTACGGAGCAAATCGTGGCAGAACAACAAGACCTTTTTTCCGAAATCATGCCGCCGGCCAAGCCCCAGCACGTCGAGCGGATGCAGCAGGTGCAAGAGGGGCTGCCCGCGCAGCTTTTTTTGGGGACGACGAGTTGGTCGAATGAGGATTGGGAAGGGCTGATCTACCCAGAGGGTTGCGCCGCGGCCGACTACATCGAGCACTATGCTAAAGTCTTCGGGAGTGTGGAGATCGACTCGACTTGGTACCGAGTGCCAACACCGAAAGCAATAGAAGGATGGCTGCGGCGGACGCCTCCGAACTTTCGCTTTACCGCCAAAATTCCCCGCGTGATCAGCCACGAAAAAATGCTCGTGGACTGCATGGGGGACATGGAGGAATTCCTCGACGCGATGGCCCCACTCGGCGAGCGGTTGGGGCCACTGCTGATGCAGTTTCCATACATTGCGCGGGGACAGGACGCGCACGAAAACGAGTACGGCAGTGCGTTCACCGAGCGCCTAGCAGAGTTTTTGCCGCAGCTTCCTACGGGCGAGTTCTGCTTTGCGGTAGAGGTGCGCAACGGGAGTTGGCTGCGGGCGGAACTGTTAGACCTGCTGCGCGAACACGGAGTAGCACTGGTGCTGAACAACTACTACACCATGCCGGGCTTATCGGATACCGTCAAGCGGATCGATCCAGTAACGGCTGACTTTCTCTACGTCCGCTTTTTGGGCGACCGCAAAAAGATGGACACCTATGTCGAGGAGCGGATTCGCCGCGGCGAACAGGAGCGGCATTGGGACCGCCTCGTCTGGGACCGCGCCGCCGAGACCCAGCAGTGGGCGCGACAGGTGCGAGAGTTGGCACAGACCGTACCAGAGCAGCCCGCGTACGTATTTTTCAACAACCACTACGCCGGATACGCACCCGGTTCACTCGGCCTTTTTGCCCAGGCGTGGAAGGGATGAGCGACAACTTCGACGACGAGACGGGTTTGTCGCGGATGGCGAGTAGCCATAAGGTGAATTAGCGAGGACGGGACGGGCGATACGGTTAATTAAATATTCAAACATATAATGGTGAAGCGGTGCGGCTCTAATAGGAGCCGCGCCGCTTATTTTTTGCATATCATTTTTTATTTGCATTTTACATGCAATAGATGTATTATTAGTTCAAGTAGTACAAGATAGGGAGCATATTTATGGAAATAGTCATCGACACCAGCGATTCAGTGCCGGTGTTTGCTCAATTGATCGATCAAATCAAAAAGGCCGTTCTCAGCGGCGAGCTTAGCGCAGGAGCTGCCTTGCCTTCCATCCGGCAACTCGCAAACGACATGGGCCTGAACCACAACACGGTGGCCAAGGCTTATCGGCTCTTGGAACGCGATGCGGTCATTGAGACCAAAGGATATCGCGGTACGTTTATCCACCCGAACGCCAAGGCCAATAGCGCTGTCGATTTAAACGCATGGGTGACGTCCACATTAAGCGAAACAATCAAGACATTAAGAGGATCCGGCGTGACGGATTCAGAAATCCGGATTGCATTCGGGAATGTCATGAATAACCGAGATCAGTGAGGAGCTAGCGATGCCAGACAACATCTTATTTTACGCCGTATTTCTGAGCCAGATTCTTCTTATTTCTTTTTATTTTCCCAGAAAAATGCTCAAGCGGATAAGTTACGTGTTCGCAACGTACCCACCACCGCAATATCCCAGGCTCTACCCAGAACCGATCGAATATTACGAGAAAGCACAGCGCAATTACCGCAATTTAAATGTGGCTGTACTGCTAGTTGGCTTGTCGTTGCTGGCGGTATTCATAGGCGATTCGTGTAGCGGTGAATGGGGCATGGGCAATTTCGTATTTCCGTATTTTATGATCCAGTTTTTCCCTATGATGCTCCTAGAAATAAGATCTTTCAAATATTATCGGCTAATGAGAAAAGCCGATTCGCGCACCACTCGCAAGGCCGAGCTGCAACCCCGCCGTTTGTTCGATTTTATTTCACCTACGATGATCGGTCTGGCGCTATTCGTGTATTTCGCCTTTATAGCGCTCATTCTCTATATCCGACAATTCGACTTTCCTTGGTTCGGCGGATATTGGAATATCGTCGGAGTGACGGCGGGCAACGTCTTTTTTGCGGCAATAGTGGCCTGGAACATGTATGGAAAAAAACGGGACCCATACCAAGCTTATGAAGATCGCAAAAGGCAGATCGAACTCGTCGTGCAACAGATGGTTTTTATGAGCATTGCGGCAACGACGTTTATGGCGATAGAAGTAGTCCTAGCCAGTCTGGAACTGCGCGATCTCCAGCCTACGGTGATGAGTCTGTATTTTCAGTTAATAGCCGTGATCTGCTTGCGAACCCTGCGCATAGACAACATAAATTTCGCGGTGTATAAAGGAGACCCTTCCGAGGAAAAGACTGAAATACAGAACGATGTGGCGAGTGCCCACAATCTTGCCGGCGTGGGTCTATGGGTAGGTCTAGGTCTAGGTCTATTATTCGGTGTTTTTATTCTTGTAGAAGGCGGGACCGTAAAAGGTTTTGTAATGGGAGTGGGGATTGGAACGGTTTTAGGGATGGTTGTCGGCAGTCTCTTAGAGTCGCGAAGGAGCACTTCCCCAACGGTATGACCGTTCGGAACCGGAGAGAATACCAGTGCCTGATGAACCCCCGGTCCAAAACCATTTTTCTTCGGGGTTAGTATGTCTGGTTTACTGGCCATCGGCAACACTAGGCAGGGTCGAGGTGCTGAGCAGACCGCCATCGACATCGAGCGCAACTCCGGTCAAAAAGGACGACTCTTCGGCGAGGAAAAACAGAATGGCGTTGACGACATCTTTTTTGTGGTCAAATTTGGAGGATCATTCTGACTCAGATGGTTTAACACTTCAGGCGGAGAGGATTTTGAAATCCCCATCGAGGTCGTCGCATTCTTTGAAATCACGCCTCGTTCTCAGTATTTTCCATTAGCGTCACCTTTTAGAGCTGCATACTTTGCGCCGCGACTTCGTGGCGCTTCATTGTTAGTCGAAACGATTTAATTTAGGAGGCACGATCATACCCGACTATGACCTTTCTAGACTATCGAGCCGCTCATTTGAACACCTGATTCAGGCTTTGGCGATCCGTCTGTTAGGTCCAGGCATTGTGGTTTTCGGAGATGGGCCGGATGGTGGACGTGAAGCGACTTTTGAAGGTAAAGTCCCCTTTCCCAATTCTGTCAATGGCTGGGATGGCTACGGCGTAGTTCAAGCGAAGTACCGACAGCGCTCTGGCGACACCAAACAGGATGGCAACTGGGCAGTAAAGCAACTGAAGGATGAAATACGGAAGTATATCGACCCGGACAGTAACCTGTGCAAACCGGATTACTTCATATTCGCTACTAACGTGGTTCTCACACCGGTCAGTGAGAAGGGCTCTAAAGACCAAGTAATTGCTGTCCTTGAAAATTTCAAGAAACAATCATCGCTGAAAGATTACGCTGTTTGGGATTGCGACCAGATTCGAGGATTCCTAGATGCGGATAAAGATGTTAGGGAGACTTATGAGTTTTTCATTACTCCAGGGGATGTCCTGTCTAGAATCCTTAGACAGCTAGCTCCGACTTCTACGGATAGATATCCCCTCTTTGTTGAGTTCTTAGAGAAAGAATTGCTGAGCGATGAATTCGTAAATCTGGAACAGGCAGGTCACGGCGGTGAGGAACGCATACCACTAGCTACCGTATTTGTTGACTTGCCAACTCATGATGATCTAGTCTCCATGTCAGACGACCGACTGCCATTCGATGAGAAAATTAGAGAATCGGGATTTCAATCGAATTGTGACTACGTTGGAAACAAACCGACCGACCGGAGATTTCGTAGAAAAATTTGTGGTTGCCTTGAGGAATTTGGTCCCCTTGGACGACTATTTCGCCCATAAGCGTTACGTGAGCCTACTTGGGGATGTAATTAGGAAAAGGACTAGTCGATTTCCCGATTCGAATAATTCATCTCAGTTTGATTTACCAGAAGGGGTCGTTGAACTGCTCAGAGAGTAGTGGGAAACCACTTGCGCGCCGAGTGTCCCTGTTGCCTGTTTCAACTTCAACGACGCGCTGCTCAATATCCTCACCAGTGTCGATGATGTCCCCGTCAGCATAGCATTGCCTCTATTCGGGTAGCGCGATTTGGAGGTCGTTGGGGTTGGGGCGGTAGAGGAGCAGCGTGTTGCCCAAGACCTGCACTAGATGTGACCCAGTAGCGGCGGCAAGCTGCTCTCCGGCTTCGCGGCGGTCGAGAGGACTGTTGCGCTCGCAGCGCACCTTGACCAACTGGCTGTTGGCTAGGCTTCGTTGAGCAAGCGGATAACGGCGACAGAAAGCCCTTCTTTGCCCAAATACACGGTCGGGCCTAACGCATTGCCTAAACCGCGCAAATAGCGGCGTTCTTTGCCGCGTAAGCGACAATTTGTTATTGACGGTAGACTTCTCGACGATGTTTTATTCGATAAACATCAACACGGTTCCTGCTGTCATCTACTTGATAGAGGATGCGGTACTCCCCCACACGCACCCGCCAACCAGAAGCCGTACGACCCGAAAGCTTAACAACGCCGCCTGGACGTGGATTGCTTGCCAATTGACGGAACACGGCATCTATGCGTCTGATAGCTTCTCGTGGCAGCCTCCGAAAGTCCCGTTCAGCACGACGTTCTAAACGGATGGTATAAGCCATCGCATCCGTCAAAGTTTCCCTTCTTTTTTTATTTCTGCCTGTATTTCAGTGTATTCCCGAAAATCGGTTGCCGTTTCAACGGCCCGATCCAACTCTAAAGCATCTTCTAAATCCTGGAGTCGTTGCATCAGAGAGCGATAATCTTCCATCGATAGAACGGTTGCTGTTTTTCGTCCCTTTTCATTGACAACATATTTCGGTTTGATATTGAGCATAACAGTTTTCCTGTCGTGAGTTTTCACAAGTAAGTATATGCAAGTAGGTCTCGCTTCTCAACGAAAGCCTGCGCCTCTATTCGGGTCGCCTTAGCTTGTGCGGAACTAGTATTTCCCTTTACTGGCCATCGGCAACGCCAGGCAGGGTCGAGGTGCTGAGCAGACCGCCATCGACATCGAGCGCAACTCCTGTCAAAAAGGACGATTCTTCGGCGAGGAAAAACATAATGGCATTGACGACATCGTCCTCGGTGGGGTTGCGGCCGAGCGGGATGTTCGCCGCCGTCGCGGCGAGGATCGCTGCGCGCGTTGCGCCAGTGGTCTGTTGTTTGTAGGCGAGCACCTCCTGGCCCATACCGGTGGTCGAGACGCCGACCGGACAGACGCAGTTGACGGTGACGCCGTCGGGGGCTAGTTCGCCAGCCAGCGCCTTGCTCAGGCCGACGACTCCGGCCTTGGCGGCGCAATAGGAGGCAATCAGCGCGTAGCCTATCTTGGACACGTCCGAGCCGATATTGACGATGCGACCGCGCTGACCGCTTTGGCGCAGAAGTGGGGCAGCGGCCTGGCAGCAGAGGAAAACCCCCTTGAGATCGATGTCGATGACCCGGTCCCAATCCGCTTCAGTGGTTTCTGCCAAGGAGCTAAAGTGGATGACGCCGGCAGAATTGACGAGAGTGTCCAAGCCTCCGAAGTGCGTTTGGCAGGCGGCTACGGTCTGTTGGACGGATGTCGGCGAGGTGACATCAAGCACTAGGGGCAGCACGCGGTCGCTGTGCAATTCGTCGGCTGTCGCCCGCAGTTTTTCGCTGTCGATATCGGCGATGGCGACTTGGGCACCTTGGGCGAGCAGGGCCTTGGCGGTGCCCAGACCGAAGCCGCTGGCTCCGCCGGTGATCAGCGCGCGTCTAGGTTTCAAAGTGATATTTCTCGCTTCTCAACGAAAGCCTGCGCCTCTATTCGGGCAGCGCGATTTGGGGGTCGTCGGGGTCAGGGCGGTAGAGGAGCAGCGTGTTGCCCAAGACTTGCACTAGGTGTGACTCGGTAGCAGCGGCAAGCTGCTCGCCGGCTTCGCGACGGTCAAGAGGACTGTTGCGCTCGCATCGCACCTTGACCAACTCGCTATTGGCGTAGGCTTCATTGA
Source organism: Gemmatimonadota bacterium (assembly GCA_009841115.1). Taxonomy (GTDB): domain Bacteria; phylum Latescibacterota; class UBA2968; order UBA8231; family UBA8231. The sequence goes on from VXML01000037.1 coordinate 62,529, forward strand.
GCGAGCGGATAACGGCGACCGAAAGGCCCTCTTTGCCCAAGTACACGGTCGGGCGCAGTGAGTTGCCTAAACCGCGTAAGTAGCGGCGGTCTTTGCCGCGGAGCTTAGGTGGGGAATCTGTCATGGTCTATAGGCTCTATCTGTAGCGGCTTGTTAAGCTCTGACGGATATGACTTGCCCTTTCTCGATTGTTCTCAGTACGGTATTGACTTGATTCATCAGCGGCTCGAGATCTTCGTAGCGATTGCTCTTCGCCTCCAACAACACGATACCCATCTTAATCTCGCTGAGGTTTTGCTGCTGCGGAATACCTTGGTCCATTGTGACCAAGACATCGAATTCGCTCTCCGCGCTCTTCAACAATTCTCCTTTCTCCTTTCCCTTCCAACCCCGATAGCCAACCGTAATAACTTCGACTCCCTCCTCAAAAAGTGGCCTCAGTTTGTACGGTATGTTCTCGTCAAGCAGCACGCGCATCCGCTACTTCCAGCGTCATCTTTAGATAGGAGACAGCTTGTTCACGTGATACAGTGGGGAAATCTTCAAGAAACTTGTCGAGTGAGTCCCCAGAGACAATATGCTGAATCAAAATTTCAACGGGAACGCGGGTTTCGGCAAAAACTAAGGCACCGTTCATAACCGCCGGATTACGAGAGATAATTGCCTTCTTCATGGGGTGAACCTCCGTCTCTAAGGCAGAAGTGCAAATTACAATAGCCTAGGTATTGAATATAGACGTGCCCGCCGCCCTGTCGAGTTGGAACGCTTTTTGCGGTTGGACTTGGTATGTCTGCGAGCAAAAAGACGCTCCGGCGGCCCGCGCTGTGGATGGCCCTCGGTTTCGGAATCGGCATTTTCCTGGGGCGGACTGTGGAGATAGGCTTGGCCGCAGCGGCGGTCCTGAGCGGGTTGACACTTATCGGCGCGACCGCAGGCTTCTATCGCAAGGCGCGTTGGACGGGTTGGATGGTGTGGGTGGCCGTCGTCCTGCTAGGTGCGCTGCGTTACCACATCGACACAGCTCTGTCCCCTTTGCCGCACCTAGTCGCGCTCGAGGTCTTTGGCCAGCGCGGCATAATCACCGGGCGCATCGTCCAAGAACCAGAGCGCAGCGACGAGCGAGTACACTTTGTCATAGAATTGGAACAGGTAGTCGCCGACAGCGCCATCTACCACTTGAGCGGACAGGTATTGGTCACAGTAAAAGACGCGTACTTGCCAGCCGATTACGGCGACTGCGTGTCCCTGCGCGGGAGGCTGCAACGGCCCCGTGCGATGCGAAATCCTGGTGCCTTCGACTACCGAGCCTTTTTGGCCCAGCAGGACATCTACGGCACGCTCTTCATCGGCCAACCCGAACAGGTCGTTTCCGTAGAGCACTTGCCCGGGCACTGGCTATACGAGGGTGTGGTGCTGCCCCTCAGACGCGCCGTGCGCCAGAGCATTGAACGCAACCTTTCAGGAGCGCCAGCCGGATTGCTGTTGGGCGTACTATTGGGAGAAAAGCGGCGAATTCCCGAGGAGGTGCGTGCTGCGTTTCGCAGCACCGGGCTGGCACACGCGCTCGTGGTCAGCGGACTCCACGTCGGCATGGTCGGCGGGTTCTTCTTCTTCGGTTTCCGGCTCCTGCGGCTCGCCGACCGGCCGAGCTCCGCAGCCACCATTGTCGCGCTGGCGCTCTATGCCCTTGCAACCGGGGCCCAGGTGCCGGTGGTGCGGGCGGTGGTTATGGGAGCAGTGGTGCTGTTGGGACGGGTGCTCCGGCGGCAGGGCGACATCTACAACACCCTAGGGCTAGCGGCGCTAGTAATTTTAGTGCTATGGCCGGAGAGTCCGTGGAGCCTGAGCTTCCAGCTCTCCTTTGGCGCGACGTGGGCCATCGTTGCCTTGCACGGACCGCTTGCCTCGCTTTTCCCCGCAGCCTTTCAACGCGCCGACAGCCGAATCGGCCGCTGGATCGTCACTCCACTGTGCGCCTCGCTGGCAGCCCAGCTCGGCACCGGACCTTTGATCGCCTATTCCTTTCAGCAGCTAGCACTGGGGGCTGTAGTGGCTAATCTAGTGGTCGTGCCGCTCTTGGCGCTCGCCGTGGGTTTGGGCCTACTCGCCGCGTTGACGGGGTGGATTTTGCCTTGGGTTGCCACCGCCTTTAACGCCGCCAATTACCTAGTCCTCGTGGGGCTGATTGAACTAGTCTCGTGGTGGGCCGCGCTGCCCTTTGCGTCCGTGGCCGTACCGAGGCCGGGAGTGCTATTAGTCGCAGTAGCCGCTGCACTCTGCCTGCTCGGCCCGCTTCTGCCGCACAAGGCGTGGGCGCGCAAGGCCGCCATTTTCGCAGCGCTCGTCTGGCTCAACGTCGCGGTGTGGACTTACGCTCTCCGCTCCCGCGACTTGGAGATTGTCTTTTTGGACGTAGGCCAAGGCGATGCGGCGTTTGTGCGCTTCCCCGACGGCAAAACCATGGTCGTCGATGGCGGCGAGCGCAACGCATACTTCGACTGCGGCGAACAGGTGCTGTTGCCTTTCTTGCGCTACATGGGCGTCCGGCGGGTCGATGTCGTCGTAGCCTCGCATTCGCACAACGACCACATCGGCGGACTGGTAGCCCTGTTGGAGCAAATGGAAGTCGGCTACTTCCTCGACAGCGGACAAGTCTATGACTCGTGGACAGAGCAGCGTTTACGAGAACTCATCGCCGAGCGGGACGTGCGCTACCACCGGGTCGCGGCGGGCGACAGCTTAGTGGGTTTGGGCGGAGTCGCGGGACTCGTCCTGCATCCGACTGCGGACTTTGTCGATGCAGACGGCAACACCCCTTTTGGCCTCAACAACGGCTCGGTAGCCTTTAGCTTGCAGCACGGAGCCGTGCGCGTGCTCTTTACCGGCGACGTAGAGCAGGAAACCGACCCGGCGATCCTCGCTTGGGGAGCGCGGCTGCAGGCACGCCTGCTCAAGGTGGCTCACCACGGCTCGCGCACTTCGTCGCAGCCGCTTTTTATCGAAGCAGTCTCGCCCGCAGTGGCGGTGATGTCGCTGGGAGAGGGCAACAAGTTCAAGCACCCGGCCCCAGAGATCGTCGCGCGCTACGCAGCGCACGGGGCGCGAGTGCTGCGCACCGACCACACCGGCGCGGTACAAGTGCGGATTGACGGCGCGAGCATGGTCGTGCAGACGATGTTGGAGTGAGGAGCGCCCCTAGTCTTTCAGCCCCAATTCGGGCTGCTCAATCAAGGACCGCAGGCGGTCGAGAAAGCGGACCGCCGCGCCGTTTTCGAGCAGCCCACTCTCAACCGTCAGGCTCAAAGATATCAACGCCCTCGGCACCACGCGGCCCTCGCGTACGGCCGGCCGCTCGGCAATGCGCCCCAGTCCCAAGGTCGCGCGGTAGGGAGGGCGGAGGATCGGGGTAAAGGCGTCGATCCCATACATGCCGAAGTTGGCGATGGCAAAGGTGCCACTCTGCGTGGCCTTCGGCCCCAAGGTGCGCCGCCGCGCCTGAAGCGCTAGGGAACGCGCCGCGGCCGCGAGTTCGGCCCAGTTTTTGGTATGCGCGTCGCGGATGACCGGAGTCGCCAAGTCTTCTCCCGTATCTACGGAGAGGCTGAGATGGACGGCCTCGGTCTCTGAGGCGTTCAACTGAGGATAATCGGCCAAGGCGACGACCACTAGCTTGGCAATCAGGTGGTGATACGCAGGTGCCGGTGCACCCTCTAACTTGAGTTGCGGGCGCAACGTCACCAACTCGGTGGCGTCTGCTTCGGTCGTCAGGATCGCGGGAACCGCTTGGCTGCTGCGAGCTGCCGCCGCGCGAACGTCGCGCTCGACGATTCGGCCTGTGCGCCCACTGCCCGTGAGCACGCGCCATTCTACCTCAAGCTCCGCGGCCACGCGCCGAGCGCGGGGGCTGATGGTCGGTCCCGCGGAGCGAGTCAGCGTAGCCGTCGGAACCGGTTCTGGTTTTGCTACGGACGCGGGTTCCGCAGGAGTTGGAACCGGTTCTGCGGCGGGAGCTGGAGGCGGCGCAGTCGGCATTTCCTCGCCGGGCTGCAACAGATAGCCCAACAGGGTGCCCACCGGCACCGTATCGCCGGGCTGGGGCGCGTCCGAGGGGATGTGCAGGATGCCACCGGAAAAGGTCTCGATCTCGTTGAGGGCCTTGTCGCTTTCCACCGTAAAGAGAATTTCGCCGGCCTCGACCGTATCGCCATCGGCTTTGAGCCACTCGACGAGGGTGCCCTCCTCCATAGTCCACCCCAAGCGGGGCATTGCGATTGGCTCGGCCATGCGCTTGCTCCTACTCAGCCATCAAGTCGCGGATGGCCCGTTCTATGTCCTTCGTGTTGGGCGCAATCGCGGCCTCTAAGGGCGCGCTGTACGGCGTGGGCACGTGCGCGCCGTTGAGGCGGCGCACCGGCGCGTCGAGGTCGTCGAAGGCCCGGTCAACCACTGCGGCGGCGATTTCCGCGCCCATGCCACAGGGAGCAAAGGTCTCATCGGCGATCAGCAGGCGACCCGTCCGGTGGACGGATTCGAGCACCGTGTCGATGTCAAGGGGGGATGTAGTGCGGGGGTCGATGACTTCGACCGAGATGCCCTCGCCGGATAGGGCCTCGGCGACTTGCAGCGTCTCGGGCACCATAGTCGTCAAAGCCACGACGGTCAGGTGCTCACCGCGACGACACACGGCTGCTTGGCCAAAGGGGATGGCGTACTCCTCTTCTGGCACTTCGCCACGGGTGTTGAGCAAGGACTTGTGTTCGAGGAAAAGCACCGGGTCGTCGCCGCGCAGGGCCGTCTTGAGCAGGCCCTTGGCGTCGTACGGATTGGACGGCACCGCGACCTTGAATCCGGGCAGATGCGTAAAGATCGGATAGTAATTGCCCGAGTGATGGGTGGCGGCCGCGCCGCCGACGCCAATGCAGCCGCGCAGGACGATGGGCATTTTCAGACGGCCGCTGCTCATGTACTGCATCTTGGCGATCTGGTTGACCAATTCGCCGAACGCATCGAGGATGAAGTCCAAGAACATGAAATCCACAACCGGCCGCGTACCGGTCATAGCCGCGCCAGCACACAAACCGACGAAGCCGCGCTCGCATATCGGGGTGTCGCGCAAGCGCTCAGGGCCGTAAAGGTCAAAGAGTCCGGTAGTAGTATTGAAATTGCCGCCGCGCGGCCCAATGCCCTCTCCGACGACGAAAATGGTCTCGTCGCGCGCCATCTCCTCGGCTAGGGCTTGGTGCGCCGCTTCTACATACGAAAGTTCGGGCATTACGCACCGCCCCTTTGGCTAAAGACGTGGTCGGCCACCGTAGCCGGGTCGGGCCACGGGCTGTCGTGAGCAAATTGCAGGGCCTCGGCGATCAGCGCGGTGACGTCCGCCGCAATCGCGTCGAGTTCTTCTTGGCGGGCATGACCTGCCTCTAGCAGTCTATGGGCAAAAGCCGGGATGGGATCGCGCTCTTTCCACGCGTCGATTTCCTCGGTGGAGCGATAGCCCCCGTCGCGCATTCCCTCGGCGTGTGGCCGAGTGCGGTAGGTCTTGCACTCAATGAGGGTCGGGCCATCGCCTTGGCGCGCGCGGGTTATCGCTTCGCCAGCTACCGCGTACACCTCAGCTACGTCGTTGCCATCGACGGCAATGCCGGGCAGTCCGTAGGCTGCGGCGCGGTTGGCCACCTGCGGATTGCGGGTGGTATCGACAAAGGCCACTTCCGTGGCATAGAGATTGTTTTCGCAGACGAAGAGCACCGGCAATTGCCAGTTGGTCGCTAGGTTGATGCCCTCGTGGAAGGCTCCGTTGGCGACCGCCCCATCGCCAAAGAATGCCACGCCGACTTTGGGGACGCCCAAGAGCTTAAAGGAGTAGCCAGCGCCAGCAGCTTGGAGGATGCAAGGACCGACGATGCCGCTGGTGCCCATCATCCCCACTTGCGGCGAGAAAAGGTGCATAGAGCCACCGCGCCCCTGCGAGCAGCCCGTGACTTTGCCAAAAAGTTCGGCGATCAGCTCCTTGGGCGGGACGCCTTTGGCGAGGGCGTGGCCGTGGCCGCGATGCGTACTAAAAACCGCGTCGTCGTCGCTAAGGTGAGCACAAACACCGGTGGCGATGGCTTCTTCGCCGACGTACGTGTGGCAGGCACCGGGAATCAGACCAGCTTGGTAGGACCGGGCGAGTTGCTCTTCGCAGCGGCGGATGACCAACATCTGGCGATAGAGCGTCAGACAGGTATCCTTGTCGGGCAGAGTTGCTTCGGTTGAGGTAGGCATGGCGGCGAATATAGCGATTGTCCGCCGCCCTGCCAAAGAATCACTTTACTGCGTTTCCCACACCGCCTTTTTGCGGAAGGCATCGAGATCCAAGTCGCCGCGGGCGTAGGCGTCAATGGCGGCTTTGGGCACCTTGAGCAGTGCACTACGGGCAGAGAACGGGGAGCGATATTCGACGATGACGTGCTCATCGGACTGGACTTGGCGAAGAGGCGCGCCGTAGTCGGCGACGGCTTCGACAATTTTGGCTTTGACGGTGGCGCGGGGCAAAGGGTTGGCAACGCGTATTGGGTCACTAATAAAAAACAGGGCACCTACGTCCGGCTGATACATCCCCAAAGTGCGTTGGATGCGTGACCAGGGAGGATACGAGCCGTCTCTAAAGGCTTGGTCGAGGATGCCAGCCATGATGTCGATTTTCCTCAAATCCCCGTACTCGACAAAGGCGATGCGCTGGCGGAAGGTAGCCGAGTCGGTCCGCCCCTCGCGAAAGGCGTCAATAGCAGATTTTTTGACGGTGGCCGCGATTGCTGCGGAGTGTAGGTTATAGAAGCGGACGTGAACTTTGACTGGAGAATCTGCTTCTCCGACTGCCTCCGCTAGCGACTTGTCGATTTGGCCACTCGCTACCAGCTTCTCTAGGGACTCCTGTAGGTATTCTCGCGCTTTAGCTATCGTTGCGATTTGCTCGTCGTTAATTGGAAAATAGACCTTCTTTAAGGTGTCAGGAACAGCCACGACTACGACTAATTCTTTAAAATCGAAGCGGCTCCCCCTAAGTCCAGGTATCGCTTCGGCTTGCTTGAAAAGGTCGAAAGACACGGTATCTGCGACGTCCAGTGCTGCGCGAAAAGAGCGCATCGCTTCGACTTGCTTGAAAAGGTCGAAAGACACGGTATCTGCGACGGCGGGACGTGGGGGCCACTTAGGCTGATAGCAGACCGTTATCTGGTCGTCTTGGTCGAGTTGGCCGATGGTCCCGGCATAGTCGCCCAGAAATTCGGCGAGCAGGTCGCGGGTTGCAGCCAGTAATTCTGCTTGCGATAACTTTTTGTCCCATCTCTCCGTCCCGGATGCTGGGCCGGCCGCCACAAAGAGCACCCCATAGCCATCGAGGTACAGGCCGCGGGCGCGGAAGTTAGCACCATCAGGCACGTCGTAATACAGGTTCTCGTTGGCGAGCACTCCCTCCATGATGCGGATGTCGCGCTGCATGCGCTGGGGGTCCATGTCGGCGAAGCTGGCAGTGGCCATGAAGCTAGTGACTAGGATGGCGCGGTAGAGCGTGGTCATGGCAATCTCCTATGGGTTGGTATAGCGCGTTGCCGGCAACAGCTCCAGCACGGGCGCTTCATTGCGGCGCAAGTGGATGTAGATCTCGCGGTCGAACTGTTCAAACTGGCGGTTGATGAGCTGCAAGTCCCGATAGCGCTGAGCTTGGATCTCGGTCAGCAAATGATCGAGGACGCGCTGCTGGCGCATCTCAGAAGCTCGCAGAAGCTGGTTTACTGACGCGAGGGTACTCTCCTGTGTGGCCAGTACTTCCGTCCGCGTGGGAGGTTCGTCCACCAGCGCCTCTCCCCACTTGAGGTCGAGTTCGCCGGCGCGATAGCTGAGTTCAAACTCCGGCCACGCCAAGAAGAGGACCACAGTGGCCACCGCAGCAGCAGCCAAGCCCGCCATCAGCCGAAAGCGCCGACGCGGCACCTCGGCCTCGACAAACGTCAGGTCGAGGCGCGGAGCCTCATCCGGCCAAGCCCGCAGCAACGCCTGCGTCCTAGCAAGCGCGTCGAGTTCGCGGCGGCACACCGCACAGGTGGCCACGTGTTCTTTCATGCGCTCCTGTTCACCTTCCTCGCATTCGCCGTAGAAAAAGGTGAGCAAGTCTTCTTTTTTTACGTTACAGTCCATCTTCGTCAATGTCCCACTGGTTAAAGGTTTTTCGCAGTGCCTTGAGGCCGTAGTAAAGGCGCGACTTAACCGTGTTGAGCGGGGCGTCGAGCACTTCGGCAATTTCCCGAAACTTCAACCCCTCGTATTCCTTAAGCACCACCACGACGCGCTGTTCTTCGGGCAAGGTCTGCAAGGCGCGGTTGAGCAGGTCGCGTAGCTCGACCTTGTCCATATCGGCGGCTCGGCACAGCGCCGGATGAGGCCGGTCACTTGCTTCCTCGTACGCGTCGAGCGAAACGTGCTGCACTCGCTGGCGCAGGTGGTCGCGGCACAGATTGGCGGCGATCTGGTAGAGCCACGTAGAAAAGCGCTCGGGGTCGCGCAGCCGGTGCAACTGGCCATAGGCGCGGATAAAGCTCTGCTGGCAGAGGTCTCGCGCTTCTTCGGAATCGCCGCTGTAGCGGAGCACAAAGCGGTAGAGGCGACCCTGCCAGCGCCAGACCAAGGCATTGAACGCTTGGTGCTGGCCGGCTCTGAAGCGCAGGATGAGATCGGCGTCGCTCATACCCCTCTAAGACGAAGGACGAGCACAAAAAGTTTTACGCGAGGAGAATTTTATTGAAGTAGGATCGGAGGTCGCGTATCAATGCGAGGAATTGAGGGTCATCGAATTGGCCACCCTCACCAATTACGTCCCAATCACAGGTCAATCCAGTAGCGCAACTTTTCAATGAGCGGCGCGGGTTTGCGATCCTCGGCGCGAAATGCTTGGTTGGGCATGGCCATCGCGCTCTCGAATTGGCCGCCGTTGTGCTCGATGATCTTGCGCGAGCCAATGTTGTCCGAGTCGCAGGTAACCAGCACGCGGCGCAGCCCGATTTCCCGCGATACCTCCAACGTCAGGGCGAGGATGACCTTGCCGTAACCGCGGCACCGTCGAGAGGGTCGGATGCTGTAACCAATGTGCCCGCCGTAGGTAAGCAGATACGGAGTACTGAGCTCGGGTCTTATAGAAGTTTGGCCGATGTAGTCGCCGTCGTGTATGAGCCAGAGCACCCTATCTGGGTACCGCACCCGCAAACCTGTCTCATCGGCAAGAGCCTTGAGGTCGCGCACGAATTGCGGGAACTGGTCGGCGAGAGAGTCGCTGTCGTAGCCGAGGGATCGGGCGTACGTCGAGTCGAAACGACCTTCGGCCAAAAATTCAGCCGCGCCCGCTAGGAAGCTATCCCGGTACAGGACGGAGGGGGAGACGAGGGATTGCATGATGGACCAGGATGAGCAGGATTAGATAGGATGGACAGGATTTTGTTGGAGTGGGAGCAAAGTAGGGAGAGGGAGATAGACCGTCAACTTGACAAGGTGCGCTTGCCCGTTTGCAGGCACGCATCTTAATAATTGTCTAATTTATAAATGGCTTCTCAACGCCTATCACCCATAAGGAGAATTCAATGGAAATCGCGGCACAAAAGACCGCTGACCTAGACTACAAGGTCGCCGACCTAGCACTGGCCGAATGGGGCCGGCAGGAAATCATTCTCGCCGAGCAAGAGATGCCCGGGCTAATGGCCCTGCGCGAAGAGTACGGAGCCGCCCAGCCGCTCGCGGGTGCGCGGATTGCCGGCTCCTTGCACGCGACAATTCAGACCGCCGTGCTCATCGAGACGCTCACCGCGCTCGGGGCGCAAGTGCGCTGGTGCTCGTGCAACATCTTCTCGACCCAAGACCACGCGGCTGCGGCCCTCGCCGTCACGGGCATCCCGATCTTTGCCTGGAAGGGCGAGACTGAAGACGAGTATTGGTGGTGTACCGAGCAAACCCTGCGCTGGCCCGACGGCGCCGGCCCGAATTTGATTCTCGACGACGGCGGCGATCTGACCAAGTGGATCCACGAGAAGCATCCAGAACTTTTGCCGGGCCTGCGCGGCATCTCCGAAGAGACGACTACCGGCGTCCACCACCTATACCAGATGCTCGAAGCCGGAACGCTTGCCGTGCCAGCCATCAACGTCAACGACAGCGTCACCAAGAGCAAGTTCGACAACCTCTATGGCTGCCGCGAGTCGCTAGCCGACGGCATCAAGCGCGCTACCGACATAATGATCGCTGGCAAAGTCGTGGTAGTAGCTGGCTACGGCGATGTCGGCAAGGGATGCGCCGATGCCATGCGCGGCTTGGGCGCGCGGGTAATCGTCACCGAGATCGATCCCATCTGCGCACTGCAGGCAGCGATGGAAGGCTACGAGGTCAAGAAAATGGACGACGCCATTGCCGAAGGCGACATCTTCGTCACGGCCACCGGGTGCCGCGACATCATTCGCATCGACCAAATGGAGCGGATGAAGGACGGAGCCATCATCTGCAACATCGGCCATTTCGACATTGAAATCCAAGTAGCTGAACTAGTGGGCTATCGCGGGATCGAGCGCGTTGAGATCAAGCCGCAAGTCGATAAGTTCACCTTTCCCGACGGGCACAGCGTCATCCTGTTGGCCGAGGGCCGCCTAGTCAACTTAGGCTGCGCCACCGGACATCCCTCTTTTGTCATGTCCAACTCGTTTACCAATCAGGTGCTAGCGCAGATTGAGTTGCACACCCGTCACGAGCAGTATCCAGTCGGCGTGTACATGTTGCCCAAGCACCTCGACGAGAAGGTGGCGCGTCTCCACCTGCAAAAGTTGGGCGTCGAAATCGACGAACTAGACGCCGACCAAGCCGCGTACTTAGGGATCCCAGTGGAAGGCCCCTACAAGCCGGAGCACTACCGCTACTAGCCGATATCCCATGAACGTCGCCGTCCTGCTCTCCGGCGGGGTCGATAGCTCGTTGGCTCTCGCCCTGCTCCAGCGCGAAAAGCGGCTCGCTCTCAAAGCCTACTACCTCAAGATCTGGCTAGAGGACGAGCTGTTTTCGCTCGGCGACTGCCCGTGGGAAGCGGATTTGACCTATGCCCGCGCCACCTGCGAACAACTCGGAGTGCCGCTCGAAGTCGTGCCACTGCAAAGCGAGTACCGCAACCACATCGTCGAGTACGCGTTGGCCGAGTTGCGCTTGGGGCGCACGCCCAGCCCAGACATCTGGTGCAACCAGCGCGTCAAGTTCGGAGCCTTCTATCAGCGGGTGGCCGACGAGTGCGAGCAAATTGCCTCCGGGCACTACGCCCGCGTCGAGGACACCGCGGGCGGCTATCGGCTCCGGCGCGCCGCCGATCCGGTCAAGGACCAGACCTATTTCCTCTCCAACCTGAGCCAAGCGCAACTCGCTCGGCTCTGCTTGCCCATCGGCCACCTGCACAAACACCAAGTGCGCGCACTCGCCGCAGAATTCGACCTGCCGGCCAAAGACCGCCCCGACAGCCAGGGCATGTGCTTCTTGGGCAAGATCAACTACCGGGACTTCGTCCGCTTCCACTTGGGAGAGGCCCAAGGCGACATCGTCGAGCAGGCGAGCGGGCAAAAGAAGGGCGAGCACCCCGGTTACTGGTTCTACACCATTGGCCAGCGGCACGGCCTGCAACTCGGCGGAGGTCCTTGGTATGTGACAGACAAAGACGTCGCCAACAACATCGTGTACATCGCCCACGGCAGCGCGCCGACGCGAACCGGACGCCGCGAGCTGATTGCCGAACAAATCCATTGGATCGCCGGAGCACCGGAGCACGACGCGCTCCACGTCAAGCTCCGGCATGGACCAGCCTTAGTACCCTGTCAGGTGAAGATGCTCGCGCCGGATCGTGCCCACATCTCCTTATCCACGCCCGATCCCGGCATTGCTCCGGGCCAGCACGCCGTGTTCTACGACGGTGAAATTTGCCTCGGCGGCGGCATCATCGCCTAGCCTAGCGCCCCTAAAACATCCTCCCGCACTACGGCGCATCATTATTTTCTTGATGCGCGCCCGATAATGTCGTATCTCTCTACATTATCCATCCGAACTATTGGTGCGGCGCTGAATGGTTCGGCTCTTCCTATACCAAGTTAACCAAGCTGCACCAAGCTACATATTCTATCCCGGCAGAACGACATATAGGCATATAATCGATTTTCTCTGAAACAGTTTTTTTCTCCATTGGCGGTGTGGTTCCTGCGACCGCGTTATACCTTCGGTGACCGTCACGGAAGGTTGAGGGCGCTGGTCGTTATCAACCTTACTCTAGGAGGGAGAAATGGCAGTCAGGATTATCATTGGCCTGATGGCTCTTGTGGCTATCATTCAGGGTGCGGCAGGTGCTCCGATCGGAGGCGGCATCCTGACGCTCGCGCTAGTCGTTCTGGGCCTGATATACGGGGCGATAGCGATCGACGCCGAGGACGCGACAGCCTACTTGGCGGTCACCATTGCGGTTGGCGCTGCTGCAAGTGCGAACGTGCTGGATCAGGAAATTCTCGACATGCTTGGCGATCGCTTAGACGCCATCGTCGATCAGGCCAGCATCGCTCTATACGCCAGCGTCATAGCCATCCTCGTCAGAAGGACCATCAACCGGCTCAAGGGTTAACAACCACAGGCGGATGAGTGGCTGTAAGCGCAAGTCCGCCTCAAACCCGACCAGCCACGCACAATGCGCGTTGCATCTGCGCAAGTAGGTGCAACGCGATGTGGCTTGGTGTGTCTGTACCGCTAGACGGCTCGACATCGCAGCTAGACGGCTCGACATCGCAGCCGACGATCATCCACGTCCTTCGCCACCTCAACCATCACTCTAAGCGCCTCTTGCGAACTCGCCTCGTGTTCATCGGGCTTCTGTTTCAGCCCCCACGATGAACCCATTATCTTGTCGCAAAAGGCACCCGCAAACATCCGCTCCTCGTTCTCTCCCAGTACACCGCTGAAAACCGTCACCGCCTCAAGCAGGATCTCCCGCTTCTCCGCCGCGGTCTCGCCAAATCCCATCGCATTGTTGATAAACCGGCCAACGTCCAGACAAGAGGCCCCAATGACGCCCTTGGGATCAATCGCCATCCAGCCGCGATCTACATCAGACAAAATGTTCCAGTGATGAAGATCGCCGTGCAGCAGTACCTGGGGTTCATCCTGTTCCATCAGGATTCTCATCATGGACTCCACGCGCGGAATCTGCTCGATATATCCCCGTGCCCGCTCGGGATCTTTACAGCTTCTAGCGTCCGCGAATGCACTTCGCATCCAATCCATAAAGTGCGGCAGTGTGTGATTCGACGGCGGCGGGGTCGCATGTAAATCTTGGAGGATACGCGCCGCAATCTCACTTTGCTCGCGCGCGTTCTCAACAGAATCTAGCATCTTGCCGGGACGCAGTCGTTCAAGCAGCATGGCGTTGAGCGCTTTGTCGCAGTCAATGAGCCGATTGATCCCACGGCCCTCGTAGATCGCCAACGCTTCCATCTCCGCGCTGAAATCGCCGTGCGGAACGCCCACCTTGAGCACGGCCTCTTCCCCATTTTCCATCTCTACGTAGGCGATGTAGTTGACCTTAATTTCCTCAGTCGGCCGACCGAGTGTTAGACCCCACTTATCGCAGCACCGCTTGAGAATGGACGGTAATTCCTCAAGCCACACCTCGCCTTCTTTGCCAAATTCTCTGGTCGCGTATCGCAGGAACCGCTCCGGAAACTCCGGTGTGTCAATCGGCATCCGTCGTTCTTTTTCTCAACGCGTTAGAAACATCTCGCCGGTAAAGGGCAAAGGCTTGTTTGGACGCTCGTAGTGAATCTGTTTAGGCGTCTTTTCGAGCCCAGCGGCCCACTGGTCGCGCCAGTCTTCATAGACGGTCTCCGAAGTGGGATCGCGTCGGCTGCGGGCGACGAGACTGGGCCACTCGGGCCGCGGGGAAGGCTCGCCCGTCTTCTGGTAGCGCAAATCCATGCTCCAGCGCACGGCGTTGGTGTTGTTCGGGCCCGAGCCGTGGGGCGTCAGTTTGTGGACGAACAGAACGTCCCCCTTCTGCATGGGCAGGCTAACCCGCTCGGTCTGGGGCAGGTCCTGCCCGTACCTCCAATAGACCATGCGCCGCTGGTGGACCCGAGGCTGGACCTGCAAGCAGCCGTTCTCTTCGGTTGACTCGACGAGGGGAATCCAGACGGTCACTTGGAGGATTCCTTTTGCTTCTTGCGTGGTAAACACGGCATCCTGATGAAAAATTACATCTGTTGACGGCATCTTGGGACGGACGTGCGATACGGCATTGCAGGTAATTTCTGGACCGATGAACGGCTCAATCAGATCGACGAGGTTCTGGTTGCGCAAAAACTCAAAGGTGCCGCGCCGACGGGTCTCTCCTATGTCGGGACAGCCATCAACCTCGTCGCACTCTTCGGCGACACACGCCAAGCGCCGCGCAAAAGGCTCGTTTTCGTAGAGGTTGGCAATCTTGCCCTGTGCGTGTAGATCGCGGGCGATTTCATCGACGATGATATTGTGATCCTCGATGAGCGGCGCGAGATCGTCGTCCGTAAGCCCTCCTTTGATGATGACGTACCCTTCTTCCTCAAAAAAGTCGAGCTGTTGGCTAGTTACTTTCACGATTGGTCTCCTTCTGTTCGGATCAGCTTAATGCCTCCAAGTCCTTTATAACAACCCGACCGACGGGAAACAAGGTCCCCCGGCCAGCATACCTGGACTTGTAAAGGTCTTGGCTAGCCTCTACAATAAAAAGCCGCATTTCCTCTAAAACAAAGACCATGGCATGTTTGCGCTGATTTTTCTGTCGCTGCTCGGCTCGATCTACGGCTACGCGGGCTGGCGGCTCATCCCCTATCTCCCTCCGTCCACACAGGTCGGTGCCGCATTGGCGCTGGTATTCCTACTATTGACGCCCTTGTTGCTCTTTCGCCTGCGCTCCCGTCCACATCTAACTTGGCTGACGGATCCCCTCGCTTGGGTGGCCTATCTCGGCATGGGCTTTTTCACCGTCTGCTCGACGCTGCTGGTTCTGCGCGATATCGGAGGACTGCTCCTAGGCCTATTCTATCCCATCGATGCGGCACTCAATGCCAACATCGACTTAGCGACCTTTGCCCTAGCCTTGGTCGCGGCGTGCTATGGCTACTACCAAGCCCGCCGCACGCCAGCGGTCCGCCGCGTCGATGTCCCTATTGCGAATCTCCCGCCCGCGCTAGTTGGACTGCGCATCGTCCAAATCAGCGATCTCCACATCGGCCCGACCATCAAAGCCCCTTTTGTCGAGCGCGTCGTCGCCCGCGTCAACGAATTGCAACCTGACCTAATCGCCTTCACCGGCGACCTCGCCGACGGAACCGTTGAACGACTCGCCCCACACACAGCCGCTCTAGCCGAACTCACCGCGCCGCTCGGAACCTACTTCTGTACCGGCAACCACGAATATTACTCGGGCGTGGAAAGCTGGACCGAACAAGCGCGCCGCCTCGGCTTCGACGTCCTGATCAACGAACTACGCCAGATCGACTGCGGCGGCGGGCGAATCGCCTTGGCTGGCACGACCGACTTCAGCGCCGGCGAGCTAGTGCCCGATCACGCATCGGACCCGGCCAAGGCCCTTGCCGCGAGTGACGGGGCCGATGTGCGCATTCTGCTCGCGCACCAACCGCGCAGCATAGAGGCCGCCAGCCAAGCCGATTGCCACCTACAACTGTCGGGCCACACCCACGGTGGCCAGTTCGTGCCGTGGAAGTACGCAATTCCCCTCCAACAGCCCTATGTCGCGGGGCTGCACAAATTTCGCGACACTTGGATCTACGTCCACCGAGGTACCGGCTATTGGGGCCCGCCCCTGCGGCTCGGTGCCCCTTCCGAAATCGCGCTCCTCACCCTGAGCCGGGACGGTTTTGGATAGAAATCACAAAGAAATCACAGAAAAAGCCTTTAAGATCACGTGTAGATCATATAGTATCCTTATTTTTAATACAAGAAACCCCAAGCCATATATAATTTTCAAACGGCTACACTACCGAATAATCTATGACTAAGGAGGTCATTATTAATGAGCAGGCTCTCCCGAGTAACCCTTCCGCTAGTATGCACTTTCCTTCTTCTCGTCGCTCAGGGTAGTCCGACCCAGGCGCAGACCGGCTCAATTTCCTGCGAGATTCTCGGTGGCGAGTTACTCTGCACGATGACCGTTTCCGATACGCCTCACAAGATTGTAGCGGTTATATGGTCATGGCCATGGCCCGGTCGCTTGTCAGCCGGCAACCAATTACGAGTCCCCCTCAGTTGTGATAATAAAGGCAACCGCATTACGATTGAGGGGACAGCTATTAGGTTCAAAGGGCTTACCTCTGACGGGGTGCCGTCCTATGAGCCCATTGCCACGGCTAGTATAAACTACACGTGGGACACCTGTTCATCGAGCACGCCAACCACTCCCACCGGAGGAAATACCGGAGGCTCGCCAGCCACTCCCACCGGAGGAAATACCGGAGGCTCGCCAACCACTCCCACCGGAGGAGATACCGGAGGCTCCACTCCCACCGGAGGAGATACCGGAGGCTCCACTACCACCGGAGGAGATACCGGAGGCTCCACTACCGCCGGAGGAGATACCGGAGGCTCCGACACTATCGCCGAAGAAACCCTAACTGACGGCGCGAAGATCTTGCTGACCGTGGAGCCGACGGCGATAAGCGAAGATGACGGTGCAACCGATGTGGTGGTGACCGCAACGTTGGACGGATTGGACGGGCAGGTGTTCGACGATGACGTGGTCGTGCTCTTGACCTTTGATGAAGATATTAATGGCGATGGCGCGGTGAATAATGATGATAAGGCGGCGGTGCTCGATACAGACTATGTAACAGAACTGCGTCTTTTAACAATTCCACCCGACTCGGTGTCGGGGACGATGACAATCACGATCACCCCTATTAACGACAAGAAGGTGGAGGGCGACGAGACCATCAGGCTGAGGCTGGCAAGGTCATATCCCAACAATCAAGTCACGGTCCAAGATGCTGAAGGAGACGACGTCGAGCTGACGGTCGTCCCTGTGAATATAACGCTGCAAGACACCGGCAAGAGCGGTGCGTCTTTTTTTGCTGCGGATACTACCATTGACGACCAAACGTACACCGCTGGGGCGGCGATTGCCGATTTGGTGCTACCGGAGGCGTCGGATGGCACGGGCGAACTGACGTACGGCGTCTCGGCTCTACCAGCAGGCTTGTCGTTTGACGCGGCCACGCGGACGCTTTCGGGCGCGCCTGCGGCAGCAACAGACGGGGCGGTCACCATCGTCTATACAGCGACAGACGAGGACGGCACCACGGACACGCTGACCTTCACTATTACAATCGCTGAGGCCGGAGCAGTAGTACCAGTAGTACCAGAGGAGCCGGAGGAACCGGAGAGTCCGGCCCTTGCCTTCGCCGCCGACGCTGCGATCAACGACCAAGAGTACACCGCTGAATGGCCGATGGCCGATTTAGTGCTGCCGGAGGCTTCGGGCGGCACGGGCGAACTGACGTACAGCGTCTCGGCTCTGCCGACGGGCTTGTCGTTTGACGCCGCCACGCGGACCCTTTCGGGCACGCCTGCGGCAGCGACCGACGGTGCGGTCACCATCGTCTATACAGCGACAGACGAGGAAGAGAGCACCGCCACGTTGACCTTTACCATCACGGTCAACGAGAAGCTGGACTTTAGCAATCTGTTCGAATTGTTCGGTGCTGGTAAGGTCGTTCCAACAGCGTCGCATGGGTTGGCCGAAATCCGCGA
This sequence comes from Gemmatimonadota bacterium, assembly GCA_009841115.1. Lineage (GTDB taxonomy): Bacteria > Latescibacterota > UBA2968 > UBA8231 > UBA8231. Next base: position 80,364 of record VXML01000037.1, read on the forward strand.
ATTCGTCGTTGGCCAGCGCGTGGAGGGCCTTGTGCTGCCAGCGGCTTCGGGTGGCACCGCGCCGTTTACGTACCGCCTCTCGCCAGCCCTGCCGGCGGGTCTGACGTTTGACGCAGTCGCGCGGACTATCGCGGGTACGCCACTGGTGGCCGCAGAAACCGTATATACGTACACGATTACGGACGCCAACGGTGCGACTGCATCGCTATCGTTGCAGACACGGCCGACGGCATTCTTCTTGGCGAATAACTTCCCGAACCCGTTCAACCCAACGACGACGATCCAGTATGCGCTGCCGCAAGCGGCACACGTAGAGTTGACCGTGTATAACGTACTCGGTCAGCCGATGCGGACGCTGGTTGCCCAGCATCAGAGTGCCGGTCGCTACGCAATGGAGTGGGACGCGACCGACGATGGCGGACAGCGCATGGCGGCGGGCTTGTATTTCTACCGCTTGCAGGCCGGCGGCGAGTTCGTCGAAGTCAAGAAGATGCTGCTGCTCAAGTAGCACCCACCACAAAATAACGGTCGCTATGGAGTCCCTGCTGCTCCTACATGGGATGCAGGTGGTTGCAGTATGACTCCAGACGGCCGGGGAGCATGGAGTCGAGCGCAGCGGCTGAATGCGCTAGCCCCGTGCCAATGCCCGTTGGGCCACGTGGACGAGAAGGCGCACCAGCCCGTTGGCATCGTCGAGGTAGATGTACTATCCCCTTGACACACTGCGGATGACTCTTCTTATCTACACTATCCACCCGCGCCCATCCCTGGAGATAATCCATGACTGCCAATGCCCAAGCTGTCTCAGCCGCAAACGGCCACAAAGCTACCCAATTCCGTCTCATCGACTGCGACGTACATCACACCCTGCCCAACGACAAAGCCCTCTTTCCCTACTTGCCGCGCCACTATGTCGAGCGCATTGAGGACTTCGGTTCCATGATGCCGCAGTTGGGCCATACCAACATGCCCAAGCACGGCAACCGCCAAGAATTGTGGGAGGATCAAGAGACCAATCCAGCGGCCAATGTCGAAGTGGCGCGTCAGAGGCATCTCGACGAGTACGACATCGACGTGGCCGTATTGACGGGCGGGCCGTACAGCGCGGCCGTGCATTCAGATTGCGATTATGCGGCAGCCTATTGCCGGGCCTTCAACGATTGGACCCTAGAGCACTGGGTGGGCGCGGACTCGCGCTTTAGATCCTCCATCCACATCGCCCCCCAAGACCCGCAGCTAGCCGTGGCGGAAATAGACCGCCTAGGCCCTAGGCCCGAGTGCGTCCAAGTGATGATGCCGGCTGGTTCGCGCCAGCCTTTTGGCCACCGCTTTTACCACCCCATCTACGAGGCATGTCAGCGCCACGGTCTGCCATTGAGCATCCACTTTGGAGGTGAAGGAGCGGGCATCGCCGCGCCGCCCACGGCCGCGGGGTATCCCTCGCACTACTTGGAAATGCGCATGGCCCGGCCGCAGATCGCCATGGCGCATACGGTCAGCTTTATCTGCGAGGGCGTCTTTGAAAAATTCCCCGATTTTCGCGTCCTCTTCGTCGAGCACGACGTATTCTGGGTTCCGGGGTTGATGTGGCATATGGATTCCGACTGGAAGGGCCTGCGCGATTATACGCCGTGGGTCAAGCGCCTGCCCAGCGAGTACTTGCGGCAGCATATCCGCTTTGGCACCCAGCCCATGATCCAGCCGCCCACGCGCGACGATCTGAAGCGCTTCTTAGAGTGGCTGCACGCCGATGAGGTCCTAATTTTCGCCAGCGACTACCCGCACTGGGACTGGGACGAGCCAACGGGTTTCCTCGCCGATTTTGACGCGGACTATCGCCACCGCATCATGGCGCAGAACGCCGCGGAACTCTATGGCTTCTAAGCGCTATGTAGTTGCCCGGGCCGAGGACCTGCCCGCTGGAGCGCGCAAGATCGTCAGCGTGGACAACCGAGAAATCGGCGTCTTCAACATCGGAGGCCGCTACTACGCCCTGCGCAATAGCTGTCCGCACAAAAACGGCCCCTTGTGCCGGGGCCGGTTGCGTCCCTTGGTCGTGTCACCGGGCGTATATCAGATCGACTATCAGCAAGAGGGCTTGGTGCTCAAGTGCCCCTGGCACCAGTGGGAATTCGACTTGGCCACCGGACAGGCGCTGTACGACGAAACCATGCGGGTGAAGACGTACGCGGCAGGACGCGAAGGGGAGGAAGTGGTAGTGTACGTGGAGTGATGCTGCTTGCAGAACGGCCCATCAGCCGGTTGTGATCCATCGCCACCCTTATTAATTTGCACGCTTCACTAGGAGGAGATAAATGACCACAGCCCCGTCCGCTACCCAACTCCACAAAGCACTCGACCAAGAGCAAATAGACCAATTCCGCCGCCGCGGCTTCATCATCATCGGCAAGCTATTAGACGACGACCACGTCGCCTTACTGCGCGATGAATACGACCGCCTCTTTGCCGAGGCGCGCCAAAACGGGCGCTTCCGCAACCTGTCCATCAGCGACACCGACGACCTCGACGAAAAGAACAACGCCGACGAGCAGATGTTGCAGATCATGCAAATGTGCGAGCGCAGCATCCACTTCCGGCAACTGCTCTACGACACCCGCATCCTCGACATTGCCGAAGATCTCATCGGCCCGAACATCCAACTCTTCCACGACCAAGCCCTCTACAAACCCGCCCACCACGGCGGCCCTGTCTTTTGGCACCAAGACAACGCCTACTGGAAATGTATGCCGGCCAACTTGGTTAGCTGCTGGATGACGCTCGACGACGTCAATGCGACCAACGGGGCCATGCACCTGCTGCCCGAATCGCACCTGACGCCTGTCGGACACGAGCGCTCAGAGCAGACCAGTGCCTTGCTCGACTACGGCGACCAAGTCGATGCAGCCCAAGCCGCCGTCATAAACCTGCCCGCAGGCGGTGCACTCTTCCACCACTGCCAAACCCTCCACTACACTCCGCCGAACCAAACCGACCGCCAGCGCCGCGCCTTTGTCATTCACTTCATGCCCCCTGGCACGCGCTCGGCGCACACCGGAGAATTCCTCGAAGTATCTTTTGGCCGCCCCATGCTGCGGATGCGCGTCTGACCACGGCGGTCAGAATCAGGCCAAGTAGCGCTCGGCGTTTGCCACAACCTCGGCCAGCAGAGTATCGACGTACACATCTATGGCAAAAAGCCGGCACGGAGACGCGCCGACGATCCCTCGTGTCAGCGGACCGGTAGCGTCCCAGTACGCCCCCAGACGCGGGCGGTCCAAGGCGGGATAGGCAGCTTGAGGATCAGTTCGGCGCAAGTGATGCCAGTAGAGCACTTCGACCAGATGGATGTAGGTAGAAGTCTGGTAATCGACGCCCAGCATGAGAATTTTGCCGCCGCGTCGATAGGCGCGGAACATGGGCGAGTGGGTGCCATAGGTCCGTCCCCAAGGAGCCAGATCCCAAGGCGACGTATGGCCCTCCTGACGCAAGTGATCCGCGACAAAATCCTCAGCACCGTGCCCTCGGGCCGCTACCGAGTGAGAGTAGTGGTCCGAGCGGTAAGTATCGGGTAAGCAGCGAAAGAACTCGCTCAGCCACCCTACGGTCGAAGGAGTAGTCGCCCAGTCCCAGCGGCGCGCTCGTTCGCCCCGCTCTATCAGGTGAAACGAGGGCATCAGAATAAGCCCTTCGGGACCGACCGCCGCTTGAAACGCATCGACAACAGTCTGCGCTCCGCCGGCTACAGGCCCTAGGCTTTTGAACGAGGAATGGATAAAGAGGATATCTCCCGCTTCGACGCCCAAGGCTTCTAAATGGCTCTGTAGGTCGGCTTGGGTGTAGGCGTCCATCGCATCGCGCGACTAGAATTGCCCGTCAGTCCGACGAGGGTGGATCGACTTCCGGGCGGTGAGCAAGTAGTCGAAGGCGCGCAACGCCCGCAGGCGGCCGACGTAGTATTCGAGCACCATGTGCTGATAGCCGTTGCGGGTCACGAGCCATCCTCTTCTAACACGAATTGGCGGTCGCCTTCCGAGTAGGCTACAATCATATCCGCGTCCTCGGGGCCGAGGCTAATTCCGTTGTGGAAGACGCCGGCCGGGATGGCGAGCGTATCGCCAGCCTCTAGCGTAAAAGACTGATCGCCCAAGCTGTGCTCTACGCGGCCGGCGAGTAAATAGAGCACTTCTTCGCAATTGGGGTGAGCGTGGCGCGGATTGGCTTGGCCAGCTTTGAGGACGACGCGGCCCAAAGTGAGGCCCTCGACATTGCCCTGCGGACGGCCCGCCAACCAAGTTAGATGGCCCCATGATTCGTCTACGCGGTTCTGGCGGCTCTCGGCGGCGCTGAGAAGAGGATTCGACATTTCGTTTAGACTCCGGTTAGAGGTGAGCTACGAGAAAAAAACGATAATACAAGGGCCTTATGCTTCCCACCGAAGGTCAAGGCTCGGCCACCAAGGTATCAATCGTCGTGTCAAGCGCATAGGCGATCCGGGACAGCGTTGCCGCGGAACCGGGCTTGAGTCCGCGCTCGATTTCGGACAGATAGCTAACAGCGACCCCCGTCTTTTTGGACAGGTCGCGCAACGTAATGCCGAGATGATTGCGAAATGCGGCCACGGGGTTCCCACCGCGCATGATGGCAAGCGCCACGTCGTGGGGGATGCGACTGCCGTCGTCCGCATCGAGAGCAGCTAGTCTGTCTTCAAGCTCTTCATTACGGGCGATCAGAGCATCGTATTCCGCCCGAGGCAAGGTAATAGTTCCGGTGTCAGCCATAGACTTCTCTCCTATGCCGAACTCTCAGGACCACCATGACAGTGGTCTTGTTGTATTCAATACTGAAGATAACGCGATAGTCTCCAACTCTCATACGCCTATACTCACTGCCGGTCAGTATAATCACTTGGTTGGCCAAAGAGGCCGGATCTCTGGCATACTGCTCAACCTTGGCAATGATTCTCTCTCGATCCTGTGCAGCGAGGCGGCGCATATCTCTGATTGCCTTAGGCACCCATTCAATCGTCATACCTTTCCCCGCATTCATATCGATCATGTTCGCAGATAGCGAACACCTTGTCAAGAGCTATTCCTCTGCCCTATAATCGGCGCGTCTTAATTTTGACGGCCCTCCAGCCGTTGGGCATATTACCCGCCCATGAATCCCATACACCCTCAAGCCCTGTCGGCACTGACCACTCTCCTCGGCCCGCGCCTGAATGCAACCTCTGAGGTCCGCCATGCCCACGCTGCCGACGCCTCGTACCACGCCCCGCGAGCGCCGCAGGCCGTAGCCTTCCCCGCAAGCGTCGAAGAAGTAGCCCAGATCGCCCAGATCTGCACCGCGCACCAAGTGCCAATCGTGCCCTTTGGCACCGGTACGGCCGTCGAAGGCGGCATCGTCGCCGTGCGTGGCGGCCTGTGCGTCGATCTCTCGCGCATGAACCGCATCCTCCGCGTCAGCGCCGCCGACATGGATGCCACAGTCGAAGCCGGCGTCACCCGCCAACAGCTCAACGAACACCTCCAGGCACAAGATACCGGCCTGCACTTCCCAGTCGATCCCGGCGCCGACGCCTCCTTGGGCGGCATGGCCGCGACCCGCGCCTCGGGCAGTGCCGCGGTCGGCTATGGCACCATGCGCGACAATGTCTTGGGCCTCAAGGCCGTTTTCGCCGACGGCACCATCGTCGAAGCGGGCGGACGCGCGCGCAAATCCTCGGCTGGCTACGACCTGACCGCCCTGCTCGTCGGCACTGAAGGCACACTAGCCCTTATCACCGAAGTAACCCTGCGCCTAGCCAAGCTGCCAGCGGCCATCTCCGCAGCCGTCTGCCCCTTTGCCGACCTCGACACCGCCGTCGCCGCGGCCATTGACGTCTTGAGCGCGGGAATCCCCGTCGCGCGGCTCGAATTGCTCGACGAAGTGCAAATGCAGGCCTGCAACCAATACGCAGGCCTCGATTACGAAGTGGCACCAACGCTCTTTTTTGAATTTCACGGCACGGAAAAGGGAGTCGTCGAACAAGCTGAAACCGCCGGCGAGTACGTAGCTCAGCGGGGCGGCGGTCCCTTCCGTTGGGCCACAGCCGCCGGTGAACGCGACCGCTTGTGGCAGGCGCGCTACGATGCCTATTACGCCTCGCGCGCGCTCCGCCCCGGCTCAGTCGGCTATGTAACCGATGTCTGCGTGCCGATCACGGCCCTCGCCCGCTGCATCCACCAAACGAGAGCCGCGCTGGCCGACCTCGACTTTCCCGCGCCGCTCTTTGGCCACGTCGGCGACGGCAACTTCCACGTCGTCTGCCTCATCGAACCGGGCAACGCCGAGGAACTAGCGCAGGTCCAGCGGCTAGGCGAGCAAATCGTCGAGTGGGCGCTCCAAGCCGGGGGAACCTGCACCGGCGAACACGGCATCGGTCTGGGCAAAATCGACGCGCTCGAAGCCGAGTGCGGCCCGGGCGTCGAGGTCATGCGCCGCATCAAAAAAGCACTCGACCCGGACAACCTGATGAATCCCGGCAAAATCCTGCGCATCTAAAGCCACCCTTCCCCTCAACGTAGAGAGATCGCCATGAAAATCACCAACGTCGAATTCTTCCACCTCAACCCGCGTCTCTGCGACCGCTACCAAGGCCACGAGGTCCGCTTTTCCGGCATCGACACCCAGACCGTTTTCCGCGTCACCCTCGACAACGGCGTCGTCGGCTACGGCGACGAGCGCGGCCACACCTCGCTCTCCGAGGGGCAGATCGCGGGCATGATCGACCAATCGCCGTTCAACTACGTCGCTGGCGCGCTCAGCACCGGCCTGATGGGTGCACTGTACGACGCCATGGGCAAAGCCATCGAAGAGCCGGCGTACAAACTGTTCGGCCAAAAGGTCCGCGACCGCGTGCCCGTAGCGGCGTGGACTCGACCCGCAGCCCCCGAGGATTTTGCCAGCGAAATCCAGCGCGCCGCCCAAGAGGGCTACACCATCTTCAAGATGCACTCGGCCGAACACCACGACGTGATCGAACAGACGCGCGCGGCCCAAGAAGTCGCGCCGGCTGGCTTTAAGGTCCACTGGGACTTCAACCACAATCGGCCCGCTACCGCCGTGCTGCGCATCGTCGATGAACTGGAAAAATTTCCAGTCGTCGGCTTCTTGGAAGACCCGCTCTATCCCTATGACATCGAAGGCTGGCGTCTGTTGCGCTCCAAGACGAGCCTGCCGCTTTTGATGCACGTGCCGCAACTCGGCGGCGGCCCGGAGATCCAGCGGGATGTGGCCGATCTCTACATGATCGGCGAAATGGGCATTGGACAATCCATCCGCCGGGGCTTGGCCGCGGCGGCCGCCGGCCTTTCAACCGTGGTCCAGCTCACCGGCGGCACCCTGTGCAAGGCCATGGCCATGCACTTGGGCGCGGTCATCCCCAATGTCTCGCATTCGACCAACTTAGACGACCAATACGCCGAAGATGTGACCGGTGGCCGTCTCGAAGTCAGCGAGGGCAGCACGCCGGTACCCGAGGGCCCGGGACTGGGCGTAGAGGTCGATGAGCAGCTATTAGCAGAGCTAGCCGCGCGGCCCAAAAGCGAACTGCCGCGCCACGTCGGCGTCTTGCACTTGCCCGGTGACACCACGTACTACACCCCGAGCATCCCAGCGGTCGAGCGGCTGACCGGCTTTGTCGAAGGCAATGTGCGCGGCGTGCGCAGCGAGGTCTGGAACGACGACGGGTCCGAAGAATTCGCTCGGATTTACGAACAGGTGCAAAAAGAAGGTAAACTCAAGGCTTAGAAAGGAACGCTTCATGCTCGACCAACTCACCTATCTCCGCAGCGCCCAGACCGGGCGCGCCTCGTCCTGGGAAGAAACCGGCCGCAACAGCGACGCTTGGTGGATCGAACCCGGTGAGAGCGCAGTCCTCGCCGACATCAAAGGCCCCGGCCGCATCACCCACCTGTGGCTGACCCAATCAAACCACTACCGCGAGTGCTTGCTCAAGATCACTTGGGACGACGCAGACTATCCCAGCGTGGTGTGCCCTTTGGGCGATTTCTTCGGCCTCGGCCACGGCATCGTCAACTCCTACCAGTCCCTGCTCTTTTCGGCCTCGACGCGCAGCAACAATGTTTTTAACACCGGCTGCGCTCTCAACGCGTACGCGCAAATGCCCTTCCGCCAGCGCGCCGTCGTCGAGTTGGTCAACGAAAGCAGCGAACGGCACCGCCAATACTTCTACGTCGATTACGAGACCGGCGACGTGCCGAGCGAGGCTGGGTACTTCCACGCAGAGTTCCGCCGCGAAAACCCCTTTGGCGGTTGGGGCCACGAGATCCGCGTCAACGCGCCGGAGGCCAACATCGTCAACAAGGAACAAATGGCTTGGGACAACAACTACGTCATCTTGGAGACCCAAGGCCGCGGCCACTACATCGGCTGCAATATCAGCGTCACCAACTTCCAGGGCACTTGGTGGGGCGAAGGCGACGACATGATCTGGGTCGATGGCTACAAGTGGCCCCCCGAGTTGCACGGCACCGGCAGCGAAGATTATCTCAACCAGGCGTGGGGCATGCAGGACAATGCCTTTTTGCGCAACGGCTCCTCCATCCACGAAAACAACACCAACGGCTACCAAACTTCGTACGTCCACCACCTCGAAAACCCCGTCCATTTCCAGCGGGAAATCAAGGCCACCATCGAACACGGCCACGGCAATCACCTCTGCAACGAGATGAGTAGCGTCGCCTACTGGTACGCAGCCGAACCCACTCGCGTGGCCGAACCCCCCGCCGTCGCCCAGCGCCTGCCCGTCTTGCGCGACGACCAAGGCCAGTGGTTGTACGATCCAGAAAATCAAATCACCAGTCGGAAAATCCGCCCCAATGCGGAAATGGAGCAGATGAAAACGCAGTGGGCGGCCAAAGAATCGTCCTAGCAGACGCGTTCTTTGCCTCTTGTAGGGCATACCCTAGCTCTAAAGCAAGAACACCCACGTAGGAGGTAAATTGCTAACAACCACGGTCAAAGTTCAGATCGTCCTCGACGTACTCCAGCGGCTCTATCCCAATCCCTCGGTGCCGCTCAAGCGTCGCGATCCCTACACGCATCTGATTGCCGTGTTGCTTTCGGCGCAGTGCACGGATGCGCGCGTCAACCAAGTAACGCCCGCGCTCTTTGCCCGCGCCGACCGGCCCGAGCGCATGGTCGAGTTGGCCGTGGCAGAGATCGAGCAGATCATCCGCCCTTGCGGACTGGCCCCGCGCAAGTCCAAGGCCATCTGGGAGCTGTCGCAAATCCTGCTCGCCGAACACGGCGGCCAAGTCCCGCCCGATCTGGCCGCGCTCGAACGCCTGCCCGGAGTGGGGCACAAAACCGCGCAGGTCGTGCTCGCGCAGAACTTCGGCGTGCCGACCTTTCCCGTGGATACCCACATCCATCGGCTGATCTACCGCTGGGGGCTATCCACCGGAAAGAACGTTGAGCAAACGGAACGGGACTGCAAGCGCCTTTTCCCCCAGGAGCGCTGGAATGACCTGCACCTGCAAATCATCTATTTTGGCCGCGAGCACTGCCCAGCGCGCGGGCACCAGCCGGCCGAGTGCCTGTTGTGCAGCAGGATAGGCCGCAAGAGCTTGTTGAAGTAATTAGAGCAAAAGAGATCGTCATGCCTGAATCGAACTACAAACAAAGCTATCTGCCAACGGAAAACGGGACGCGTGCGGACGAATTGGCGCACTTTGACCGAATCACCTCGCGGCGGCACTTCCTAGCGACCGTAAGCAAGGGAGCGGCGCTAGCAGGTCTAGGCGTTTTTGGTGCTGGCCCAAGCTATGGCGAGGGACTCGTTCAGCCGGAGGGAAAAGGGGTCAGCGCAGCAGCGGTCGGTCTGCCCAAGCCGGACATGATCGTCCACTCGCAACACCCATTCAACGGCGAGTTTCCCCCGCATCTACTCGCTGCGGACGTCACGCCGACTGCGCGCCATTTCGTGCGCAACAACGGCAGCATCCCCGAACGCGCCCTAAGCCAAGACGCCCAAGGCTGGAGCCTGACCGTTGACGGCGAGGTTCGCAACCGACGCGCCTTTTCACTAGACGATTTGCACAGCTTGCCGCAAGTCACCCTGCAGGTCGTGCTGGAGTGCGCCGGAAACGGTCGTAGCTCATTCACACCCACGGTGGGCGGTACACAGTGGATTCGCGGAGCAGTCGCCTGCAGCGAGTGGACGGGCGTGCGCTTGCGCGATGTGTTGCAAGCGGCCGAAGTAACTGAGAAAGCCGTGTACCTCGCCAACTACGGCGAGGACGATCCCCCGTTTTCGCGGGGCATTCCCATCGAGAAAGCCATGGACGAGCACACGTTAATCGCGCTCAAAATGAACGGCGAGCCGCTGCCGGCGGCCCACGGATTTCCAGCGCGGTTGCTCGTTCCAGGTTGGATCGGCAGTTCCATGCAGAAGTGGCTCAACCGCATCTGGGTGCGCGACACCGTCCACGATTCCGATAAAATGACCGGCTATTCCTACCGCGTTCCAGCCTATCCGGTGGAACCGGGGGAACCGCCGCCCGAAGCCGACATGGCCATTGCCACCTCGTGGATCGTCAAGTCGCTCATCACCGCGCCGCAAGCCAACGCAACCGTCCAAGCGGGCGTTCCGCTCAGCGCGAGCGGGCACGCTTGGGCCGGCGAGCGCAACGTGGCCAAGGTGCTCGTCTCCACCGACCTCGGCATCCAATGGCAAGAGGCCCAATTAACTCCGCCAGCCAATAAATACGCTTGGTATAGTTGGAGCGCCGAGCTAACCTTTGCGAGCAAGGGCTACTACGAAATCTGGGCGCGGGCGTTTGACGATGCGGGCAACGCCCAGCCTTTCCGCCAGCCTTGGAACCCCAAAGGCTACCTCGGCAACGTCATTCACCGAGTGCCAATCGCGGTCTCGGCGTGAGTGCAGGCAAAACGCGAAAGGAACCGAACATGAGCGATAATCTGCGGCTGTTGTCCATCGGCGCGCATCCGGCCGATATCTTTGACCAATCGGGCGGCACCATGGCCCATCACGTCGCCCGTGGCGACTGGGTCGGCTGCGTGGTACTCACGCACGGAGCGAGAGTCCACGACAAGGTGATCAGCGACGAGATGTTCCACCGGGCAGAAGTTCCACAAGCAGACCAACTAACGGCCCTAATGGCCGAGCGCGCCGACGTCAAAGCCGACGAGGTGCGGCGGGCCTGTGCCCTGCTCGGCGTCGAGGAAATCCACTTTTTCGGAGCCGACGACGCGGTATTGCGAGTTACCGAGGAAGCCGTGCGCCGCCTAGCGCGGCTAATGCGTCAACTGCGGCCAGATGTGGTGCTGACTCACTTTCCCAAGGAGGGCGACGGGCTGACCAACGCCCATGCCGTCTGCGCTCAAATCGTCCTCCATGCGCTCGCGTTAGCCAATGGAGTAGATCCCGGCGACAGCCGTCCGCCGCATCGAGTCGCCCAAGTTTTCTATTTCGGCACCGGGGCTGCGTCAATTCCGCGTAGTGTCTGGGATTCAGAGGGCGGCTACTACAACGACGTCTTTATCGACATTACTGACGTGGTCGCCAAGAAGCTAGCGGCGCTGGATTGCTTAGAAAGCCAAGGCTACGGCGGGGCGTATGCGCGCAAGCGGATCGAGACCAGCGACGGAGCCTTCGGCACAGCCGCCGGGTGCGCTTACGCCGAAGGCTTTATCAAAGCCAACGCCGAGACCCATTACTACCTGCCGCTGACCGAGCACGCTATAAAGAAAGCGCGGATGTCGGATCACGAGCACATCGCCGAGCAGTCGTTCAAGGTCCAGACCGATTGATCCTTACTGCATCCCGGCTAGCCGCTCCGCCAAGTCCTCTTGCGTCGTCCCAATGTCGAGGGAGCCAATATCTCGTCCGTCCAAGCTGTTGGCCAATCCGCTCAGATTGGCGGACGTCGTCGGCTTGGCCACTACGCCCACCTCATCGAGCAATTCGTGAATTTTGTCGGCGCGAATGCCGAACCCCAAGGCAGCTTGTGAGATGCGTGCAGGGGCACCGCCTATGCTGAGCACCACATTCTCAATACCCGCGTTGTTGATGGCTACCACTTGACCCGAATCGTCGAAAATGGGGCTGCCGCTGGTGCCGCCGGACAGGTCGAGGTTGTGCTGGACGACGTAGGAGTCGGACGCGGTGTACATTTCGCCTCGGAAGGGCGGGCGCAAGGCACTGATCGTGCCATTCTTAAAGGTGCCAATCGGGAAGAGACGAGACAGCTCGCCGCCCTGGAGTTCGCCGGGAAATCCCAACGTCGCTATCGGAGCACCAACTCTCAAGCGATAAACCGCATTGTTCGTCGCCAAACGGGCGCGCCGCCCAATGAAGCCTTCGGAGATGTGCAGCGTACCTACATCGGGCGAACTCAGATCGTCGGGATTCCATTGCGGGTGCGACCAAGAAGTACCAATGAAGAAATAGTTTCCTTGGTACGAGAGATCGGTCGTCAGGTTTTGCACCACGATCCACGTCCCTTGTAGATCGGTTCCATACCTGTTGTTGAATGCCACTACTTGACCGTCCAATTCAACCAGTCCATCTATGATGTGCCCATTGGTAACAAGCGTACCGCTTTCCACGGCAAAGCTGGTGCCGATGAATGTAATAGTCCAATCCTCTATGTTTCCGTTGTACACCCCGTGGAGCACGGCGTACACGGAGTACTGCAAAGAATGGACGATCCCGCTCCAATCCCCAATTTGACCTTCCAGCTCGTCCACGCGCTCTTCTAGATCCTCAAATTCCAACCGCGTAATATCCGTCTGGTTCAGCTTGGCGCGCACTGCGCCGATCTCTTCTGCATTGTCCGCCGTCACCGCGAGGGCCTCGAGCCGCGCCAACAGGCTCAGCCGGTCCTCCTCTTGAGCGGCTTCAACTTCGTCGAGACGCTGCTCTAATTCATCCACTCGCTCTGCGAGCGGATTATCCGCGCAGGCAAAAAAGACCGCGCTTGGCAGAAAAAAGAAAAACAGACGCATGGGAAATCCTTTCAGGGTTGGCGCATTGCCTATAGATGCGTTTAAACGTAGTTTGATCAACCGCAGAAGCCGCGTAATGAAACCCAATCCTATATCTTGTGACAAGGTCATGTATCCCCCTCCATGCCATTAGTCCTTTCGCTCCTCCTCGTCCTTTCGTCCTGTAGCCCTGAGCCGCGCCAAGACGCCACCGTCACCCTCGAGTTCTGGACCATTGCCCTCGGCGATGCATTTGCCGACTACATCTTGGGCATGATCGACGAGTACGAGCAGGCGCATCCCGGCGTAAAGGTCAAATGGGTCGATGTCAGCGGCGGCGAAGTCGCCGAGAAGTTCCTCGCCGCCTTGGTCGGAGACGCGCCCCCAGATTTAGCCAACATCTACGACCTGCCCCGCTTCCTGCAATACGACATCCTCGTCAACATGGACGAAGCGGTCTCCCCCGCCGAAAAGGCCAAACGGCTCGAAAACTTCTGGCGCGGCGTCGGCTACTTCCAAGGCAGCAACTACGCCATTCCCTGGTACGTCGGCGTCACCATGCTCTGGTACAACAAGGACCTCTTCGCCCAAGCCGGCCTCGACCCCGAGCGCCCGCCCGCCACCATCGACGAAATGCTCGCCATGGGCCGCCAAATCCGCGAGCGCACTGGCAAATACGGCGTTTCTTGGCGGCTGCATCCCTCGCTCATAGCTCCACCTTGGGCGCTCTTACGCCTAGACGGGTTTTGGCCGCTGTTCGTTCCCAACGCCCGCCGCACCCGCATCAACCACCCCGAGGCCAAGGCCATCTTCCAGCAGTGGATTGATGCCTATCAGCAGGAGATCGTGCCACCCGAGGCCCTCGCGGCCTCCCACCGCGACGAGGTCAATTGGTTCATCGAGGGACGCGCGGCCATGCTGCCCTTTTCCGGCGGCTGGATCACCCGCTACTTCGACGACTCTTTTGCCAAAAAGGCGGTGCCTGCACCCATGCCGCGCGGCCGCCTCGGCCAAGTGCCGGCCACCAGCCAAGTCTTGGTCGTACCCAAAGCCTCACCCCACGTAGAGCAAGCCGTTGACTTCGGTCTATTCGTCACCAACGACGCCAACCAACTCGAATTCTGCCGCCGCGTCGCCATCTTGCCCTCTACTATCCAAGCGGCCGCCGACCCCTATTTCCGCCGCCCACCCGCCACGCTGGCCGACGCCGCCAACCAGCTCTCCGCGGCCGACATCCCCCACTCCTTTGTCATGGCCCCGCCCGACGTCAAAGGCTGGAGCCGGATGGAGGACATCCTCCACGAGGAATTCGCTAAGGCACTGGCCGGCCAGCAGAGCGCGGACGCGGCCTTGAGCCGCATCGAATCCAAGTGGAACCACCTGTCGCGCTTTGTCAGTGTTCCGTGACCGGTGACCCGAGACCAGTTCTCCACAACTCCCCAAGTCGAATGGAATCTAACCACTAACCACTAACCACTGACCACTAACCACTAACCATGTACGGACGCTACGCACCTTACTTTTTCGTCGCCCCCGGGCTGTTGCTCCTAGTCGTGTTCTTCGCCTATCCCTTGCTCGACACGCTCTATCTCAGCCTGCATCGCTACAACATCTTCTCGCCGGCCACCTTCGTCGGCCTCGACAATTTTCGCCGTGCTTGGGGCGACGAGCTGTTCTGGCGGGTCTTGGCCAACACTCTACTCTACGCGATCATCGTCGTGCCCGCGCTCGTCGTGCTCTCGTTTTTCATGGCGCTCCTGCTCGACAACTCCCTGCGGCTGATCAAGGTGTTCCGCACCCTGTACTACATTCCGGTCGTCACTTCCATCGTCGTCGCTGGCATCGTCTGGAAGTGGCTGTACAACGCCGACGGCCTGATCAACGCCTTCCTCAAGGGGCTGGGCGTCAGCGGCCCGTCGTGGCTGGCCGATGTGCGCGGCGTCCCCGAGGCGTTCTTGGGCCTGTTGGGCGTGGAAACCCAAGCCGCGTGGTTGACCGAGCCAGCGATTGCCCTGTTTGCCGTGGCCATGGTCACCGTGTGGAAGGCCGCGCCGTACTACATGATCATCTATCTGGCTGGCTTGCAGGGCATTCCAGCCCAGCTCAAAGAAGCCGCCCGCGTCGATGGTGCCGGTTGGTGGCAGGTTGTGCGCCACGTTATCATCCCGACGATCCAACCCTACACGCTCGTAGTCTCCATCATCGCCACTATCGCCGCCTTGCGCACCTTTGGCGAGGTGTACGTGATGACTGGCGGCGGCCCCTTTCATCGCACCAACCTATTGGCCTATTACATCTACACGCTCGGGTTCAAATACCTCGAAGTAGGGTACGCCGCAGCCGTCTCGCTCTGTTTGCTGGTCGTCATACTGATCTTTGCCCTGCTCAACTTTCGCATTGCCGGCCGAGGAGACTAAGATGGTCAAGCGCATTCTGCTCTACGCAATCCTGTGCGCAGTCGGCGCAGTCCTACTGGCCCCCTTCGCCTGGCTGCTATCCACCGCGCTCAAAGCCGAGTCGGCCGATCTGTTCGCCCATCCGCCGCAGTGGATTCCCGATCCCATCGTCTGGGGCAACTTCGTCAAGGCGTGGAACATCCTCCCGTTTATGCGCTACCTCTTCAATACTTTCTACATTGCCATCGCCACGGTCCTACTCAACTTGACGTGTTGCTCGCTAGCCGGCTACGCCCTCGCCCGCATGAATTTCCGTGGACGCCAAGCCATTTTCTACTGCATACTGGCCACGACCATGGTGCCGTTCCAAGTCCTCCTAATCCCGCTCTTCATCGTCACCTTGAAGCTCGGCCTCGTGGATTCGTACGCCGGCGTCATCCTGCCAGTGGCGGTCAACGCCTTTGGCATCTTCCTCCTGCGCCAAGCCTTCACCACCATTCCCACCGACTTAGAAGACGCCGCCCGCATCGACGGCTGCGGCCCGTGGACCATCTATGCGCGCATTATGATGCCCCTAGTCAAACCAGCCCTCGCCGCGCAGGCGGCGTTCACGTTCGTGGCCCAGTGGAACGACTTCCTGTGGCCGCTCGTGGTGCTCAAAAGTCGCGAGCTGTACACCCTGCAATTGGGGTTGGCTAGTCTCCAAGGCGTCTTTGGGGTCAACTGGCGCTACATTTCGGCGGCCTCGATCATCGCCTTGGTGCCGACGGTGCTGTTCTTCCTCTTCACCCAGCGATTTTTCACACAGGGGCTGACGGCTGGTGCCGTGAAGGAATAGCGGTGCTGTTGAAGCCTACTGGCCTGAAGAACGGATTGCAAGAATCGGGCTTATAGGGGAAATTGTGGGAATGCTGGAGGCATTGAGGAACGGTGCGCCAGAAGCAATTTCCCTAGTCCACCGGAGGAAGGCTGATGATTAAGTCGATCCGTCTTGTAAATTTCAAGAACTTCGCCGACGAGACCCTGCGCGTCGGCCCGTTCACGGTAATCGTGGGCGCGAATGCCAGCGGCAAGAGCAATATCCGCGACGCCTTCCGCTTTCTGCACGGCATTGGTCGCGGCTATACGCTAGCGGAGATCATCGGCGGCAAATACGGGGCGGACTGGAAACCAATTCGTGGTGCGGCGAATGAGATCGTCCGGTTCGGGCAGACTGCGTTTTCTATTGAGGTCCGTATGAGATTAGAAGATACAGACGTATGTTACCTAATCGAGGTTAGCAACGACAAAGAAAGACCCAATGAATTCCGGATTACCAATGAAGAACTTATGGGGCCCTCCTTCGTCGTTAAGCGTAATCCCGACCGAGGCGATTCCGTCCAAACACAATCCGACGCCTTCCCCCTGCTTCTCAACATGTTTTTGGCCATTAAAGAGGAAGACCCCAAAATCCAGATCAAGTTTGAATCGGCGCTCGAGAAAATGGGGGAGTTTATATCAATGACTCGCCCCTTTAAAAAACGCCTTGAACCGTACATCCAACAGATAATCGACATCTTTGCCAACATGCGCTTTTTGGAACTGTCGCCGGACCAGATGCGAGAACCGGCCTTTCCCGGCGCGACTGTCTTGGGTGACTCCGGCGAAAATTTGCCGGTAGTGCTGGAGAACATCTGCTCCGACCCCAAGCGCAAAGAGATTGTCGCCGATTGGTTAAGCGAACTCACACCTATGGATGTGGCCGACTTCAAGTTCCCGCGTGATCCTAGTGGTCGGGTCCATCTCACGCTATGCGAGGCAAACGGCAGAAAGGTATCGGCTTATAGCGCATCGGACGGCACGCTGCGTTTTCTCGCCATGCTGTCTGTACTGCTCGGCGAAAATCCCAAGGGCCTGTATTTCTTCGAGGAGATCGATACCGGCATTCACCCGGCACGGCAATGGCTCTTGCTCGAACTGATCGAAAAGCAGGCCGCTAAGAACAACATTCAAATAATGACCACCACTCATGCGTCGGACCTATTGACCTTTGTCAACGACAGCACGTTCGAGAGTATGTCTGTTGTCTGTCGGCGGGAAGACTCACACGACGCCATCATCCGCCCGGTTGCCGGACTGCCCGACGCCAAGAAATTGCGCAAATCTGGGAGAGGATTGGGAGGGCTGCTTACCGCAGGCTGGATGGAAACCGCACTTGCCTTCACCGAAAACCACGACGAAGCGGAGGGGGATGGAGGATGAATGTTCTCATCATTCCCGAAGATTTCCGCAACGATCAGTACATTCTAAAACCCCTTTTCTCGCGGCTTTTTCAATCCATTGTTAAGCGGCGTGTACATGTTGACGTTTGCCGTGATCCGCTGCTTGGCGGCGTCGGAGAGGCACTGAAATCAGAGCGCATTGCAGAGGTCATCGGACAACACGGAGGCATGACGGATATCTTCATCCTATGCATAGACCGGGACGGCAAGGAAGGGCGACGTCAAAGACTCGACCAAATCGAAGCGGAGTTTGGGGATGTTCGGGTATTCTTGGCCGAGAACGCTTGGGAAGAGATTGAAACCTGGATCCTCGCGGGATTGGACTTGCCCGCAGATTGGAATTGGAAGACCGTCCGAGCCGAAATACAAGTCAAGGAAATTTTCTTCGGGCCGCTCGCCTCCCAGCGCGGACTATCAGACGCGCTAGACGGTGGTCGAAAGCCTCTAGGAGAAGAGGCGTCCCGTCGAATTGATGCGATTCGGCAGAAATGTCCCGAGGACTTTGACGCCCTTGCCCAGCGTCTCGAAGCCGCGATACAAAACACCTGAACGAGGTTTGACAGGACAACGAAGCCTTCCTATAAACCCTAGCACGAGGCCGTGCAACTGCGCGACGACCTAAAGACTGGCGAACTGTCGCTGGCCGTATTCGCCGCCGACCTGTACGACTTGATCATGCAGAAAGGCCAGCGGCCAGTGTACAAGCATCCCGCCGAATTCTTCGCTCTCATCTATCCCACCTGCAATCTGCGGGAACTGGTCAAAGACGTAGCCCTGCACTTGGCTGGCAAAAGCGACAGGGAATTGTGATACAGGCTGCGAAACTGATGCTAAACGAGATTCACGAGCACGTGAGAAAAGGAGACAGTTTCGCCTTCGAGACGACCTTGAGCGGGCGTGGTTATGCCCGTTGGATCCCTCGCTGGCAGAAACAGGGTTACCGGGTGAAGCTGTTCTTCCTACGGTTGCCAACCCCTGAAGTGGCAATCGCCCGAGTCAAGAAGCGGGTGACAGAAGGAGGGCATGACGTGCCGGAGTCTGTGATTCGTCGTCGATTTCTAGCAGGCTGGCGCAATTTTGAGTCAATCTATCGAGAGCTTGTAGATGAATGGGCTATTTTCGATAATTCGGGTAGTACCCCCGTATTATTGGCTGAGAGGTAAATCGAGATGAGTTCGCAGAATCAAAAATCGACCAAGAAACCACGTGACCCAGATCTTGTTGGTGCTGAGATTGCCCTGCGTAGGGCCGCTGAACGCGTACGTCAACGAGCCGCAGAAACCGGCAGTACGGTGGTTGTGGTTAGGGACGGTAAAGTGGTCTGGGAAAAGGTCAATGGAATATCCTGTGATGAGATTGAAGATGGTCACAAGTAGCTGGACCGCTACCCGGGATAACGGCTACGTTGAATCGCGACTGCCAAATACTGCACCCGACGGACTAAAGATCGTTGCAACGGAGGCTTCAACATGCTGAAACGCATACATATCCGAGGATATAAGTCTCTTGAAGACGTCGAAGTATCTCTATCCCAGCTTGTGGTTCTGTTCGGACCAAACGCCGCTGGTAAGAGCAATTTGCTCGATGCTTTACAACTGCTGTCGAAGCTGGGGACGAGCCGGACGGTCAAAGAGGCATTTGATCCACCTTATCGCGGCAAGCCACTCGAATCCTTTACCATCGGACAAAAAGGCATCAAGGGCCTACTCGAACAGGAGAGGCTATCGTTTTCGATTGAAGCTGACCTAAACTTGTCGGACGCGGTCGTCGAGACCGTCAATCGCCAAATACTAGAAATGCGTCGTCCACACGGCGAAGTCGAATCTAAAGAGAAAAGCAAGATCCCCGCCCGCGTCCGCGAACGCGATCTCCGCTACCGCATCGAAGTTGAGATGCTGCCTAGATCGGGCGTCCTGCGCGTGGCTGATGAATACTTAGCTGCCCTGAACAGCAAGGGAGAACCTACTGGTAAACGCAAGCCTTTTCTCGAACGTCAAGGAGCGAGAATTCACTTGCGGCACGAAGGACAGGCGCATCCCACCTACTACGACCGTTACCTAGATCACAGCATCCTCTCCATGCCGCATTATCCACCGCACTATCCGCACCTGGCGGCGGCGCAGCACGAACTGGAGAGCTGGTTTTTTTTCTACTTTGAGCCGCGTGAACGCATGCGTGCCGCCAATCCAGTAAAGGAAGTGCGCCACATCGGCTTGATGGGCGAAGAACTCGCTGCCTTCCTCAACACCATGAAGGCAACCGATGAAAAACAATTCAGGGGAGTTGAGAAGGCGTTACATGCGCTGATGCCGAATATTGACGGCATTGAGGTGGAGGTGAGCGATCTCGGCGAAGTTGAACTGCGCCTCAAGGAAGGCGGCGTTGCGATACCGGCTCGCGTGCTCTCCGAAGGCACGTTGCGGATGCTCGGACTTCTGGCCCTGACCGGCGTTGACGACGCCCCGGCACTAGTCGGGTTCGAGGAACCAGAAAACGGTGTTCATCCGCGCCGAATCCAGTTGATCGCGGAATTGCTGAAAACACAGGAAACCCTGAACCAGACCCAGCATATCATTACTACGCACTCGCCTATCTTGCCCGATCTGATAGCGGACATTTCCCTGTTTGTGACGAACCGGATTGACCGCAAGACACGAATCGAGCCGTTTTCTACTTGGGGACCATTGGGACGGCGCAGTGATATAGATCAGGCACTCTCGGAGCGGCAGGAGGTGCTTCCCGTATCCAAGCGCATTATGAGGGGGGACTTCGATGCGTGAGAGTTTCAGGGTTGGCAATCATGACCCCCAACTACAAACGCCTCATCGAAGTCGTCTTCCCCCTGGACAAATGTCCCTCGACTCCGTCCCCAAAAAGAACGGACGCGCCCTAAGGAGACCACCATGCGAGCGACCATATACACCTACCCCTGGGACTTAACCGACGAAGGCATTGACTCGGCCCTAGACACCATCGCCCACACGGCCGGCCTCAACAGCGTCAGCCTAGCCCAGAGCTATCACATATCGACATACTTTTTGCCGCACAATCCCCGGCGGCCCCTCTACTGGGGAGAAGAAGGCGCGCTCTACTTCCAGCCGTCCGTCACCTTTTACGACGAAAGCCCAATCGCACCCCTAGTCAGCAACGTCGTCGATGACCCGGATTACATGCGCCGGATCGTGGATAAAATCAAAGAGCGCGGCCTCGACCTGACGAGTTGGCTGGTCTTCAACTACAACCACTACCTACCCCAGCGCTATCCAGACGCAGCCAAGCACGATCCCTTTGGCCACATCAACTTCGCCCAGCTATGCCCGGCTAGCCCCCTAACGCGCGACTACGCTTGCGCACTCTGTCGCGATATAGCCGCGCAGTTCCAGCCCGACGAGTTCCACCTCGAATCGCTGGGCTACCTGCACTTCAGCTACGGCTTCCGCAATCCCAAAGTCGGCGTAAAAATCACGCCCTTCTGCGAACTGCTGATGGGACTGTGCTACTGTCAGCATTGCTTGCAGCGTGCCGGTGCCCTCGGCTTGGACGGAGAGAGCTTCCGCGCAGACGTCGCCGAATACCTCGCCCGCGAACTCGCCGCTGAACCTACTCCGGAAGACATGCAGACCCCAAGCGCCGAACACCTCGCCACCGCCTTCTCCGGCCGTTTGCAGACCTTCCTCGACGCCCGCGTCGAAGCGGCAACTTCGCTGGTCGAGGAAGCCATCACCATCGCCAACCAAGCTGGCGCACGCGCCTCGTTCTTCGGGGGCCGCGACCGGACCGTCAACGGGCTTGACTCGGATCGCGTCCTCCGCAACGTGTACATGGTCAACGCCGGCGTGGGCGGCGAGCCGGACGCCCTAGCTGATAGAGTCCGCACCCTGCGTGGCGAATTCCCCGCCGATACCGGCCTGAGCGCCATCGTCAACCCTGGGGGATTCGCCGACGGCGACGCGCTCGGCGTGCACCTAACCGGGCTGAGCCAAGCGGGCGTCAATGGCTACGCCTTCTACAACTACGGACTCATCCGCCGCGCCCATCTCGAATGGATCGGTGACTACCGCTATTTGTGGAAATAAATGGTATGTAGGGGCGACTCTAAGAGTCGCCCCTACACAGATGTACAACGCACCCAAAGGAACAATCACCATGGACATCCAAACGATCCAACGCGCCATCGACGCGCTGCCCCGCCACCGCCTGACGCATTTGCCAACGCCCTTACAGCACTGTCCGCGACTGTCGGCCGCGCTTGAAGGGCCGCAGATATGGATCAAGCGCGACGATCTGACCGGCCTTGCCTTTGGCGGCAACAAGTCCCGCTACCTCGAATTCACGCTCGCCGAGGGCACGGCCCAAGGGTGCGATGCCGCCGTGATGAGTGCAGTCGTCCAGTCCAATCACTGCCGCCAATTCGCCGCGGCCTGCGCCCAGCTCGGTCTCAAAGGCGTCGTCGTCCTGCGCGAGAACGATTCCATCATGGGACGCCAGTCGCCAGTCCAAGGCAACCACCTTTTAGACCAGCTATGCGGGGCGCGCATCCGCTTTGCTCCGCCCGAAGGCGTCGGTGCAACCATAGCCGAGGAAGTGGAACGGCTCAAAGAAGAGGGGTACAAACCTTTCAGCGGTCTGTCTGGCCTATTGTCGCGCGTTGCCTACATCCAATGTGCCTTGGAAATCGAAACCCAACTATGTGACGCAGGTATCCAAGCCGACGACGTGGTAATCGGATCAGGAGGGACCAGCTTGGCCGGACTAGTGGCTGGCTTTGCCCTCTTGGGGCGCTCGGCCCGCTTCCTCGGCACGCCCCAGAGCAAGATGGGCCAGCGCGAAGGAGTGTCTGAGCGCATTGCGCAATCCGCTGCGGAAGCCGCGGCCCACCTCGGCCTCGAATGCGCGCCCGACCCAGAGCGCATCGCCGTGACCGATGAGTACGTCGGCCCGGGCTTCGGCCACTTGGACCGCGCCACGCTCGACAGCATCCGCCTCCTCGCCCAAAGCGAGGGCATCTTCGTCGATCCCACCTATTCGGGCAAGGGATTGGCCTGCTTAATCGATCAGGTGCGCCAAGGGCGTTTCCGCGACAGCGAAAACATCGTCTTCGTCCACACCGGCGGGACGCCGCTGCTATTCGCCTACGGGGAAGCCTTGCTTGACTAGGGGGCTAACCCCAATGGCCCCACCAACTCATCCAGCGCGTCAGCCAGCGGCTGGGGGTCGGCGAGGTCGGCGATGACAGCCGCCAAGAAGGTCACGCCGCCGCGATGGGCAAAATCCGCAATCTGCGCGTAGCTCAGCTTGGGCAGGTCGGCTAGCTGCTCGCCGACTAAGTGCGCGAGCCGCTGTTCCAAGATCGGCGGCCGCTCAGCGTACGGCATGTTCTTCAACAGCAGGATTAGGTCGTTGCGCGCTAGCACGCGCTCGCGGACCCCGTAGCCCAAGCGACGGCAATATCCGGCAAAATCGTCCAAGGCATCCGCACGCCCCTCCGCCAAACCCAGCGCATCCTCCCGCGCAAATAGGCCCGCCATTATGGTCTGCGCGATCAGGTAGTGACCCCACACCGTAGGATGCAAATACTCAGTGATCAGCTCGTCGCCGACCAAACCAGCCGGCGCATGGGCGGCAAATGCCTGCTCCACATCGATCAAGATCGCACCCGACTCAGCGGCCAAAGTGCGAATGGTGCGGTTGAAAGGCGAGCAGGCCCGCAAGTGAATGCCGTCTAAATCGCGGGCGCGCACAAACGCGGCTAACGCCTGCGCTGAATCTCCAGCCGCTTGGTGCGCCAAGCCCGCGTCGAAGTGCAGGGCCGCGTGCTGTGGATAATCCACCGGCACAGCATCCGGCGGCGGAACCGGCCCTTGCGAGCGCAGAGGGTAAAATCCGGCCAAATTGGAAACCAGCGTACAAAGCGCGACCGGCACCTCGCGCTCGCGCAACACCTCGACTATCTCAGCCATATTGCGCTGATAATGAGCCTCGGTCTGCCGGTGTGCTTCGTCCTCCAAGTAAATCTCGCGCTGCACCAAGT
>VXML01000107.1 GCA_009841115.1 Gemmatimonadota bacterium
GGTCTTGATGCCGACGCACACCTCGTCGTGGGCCGCGGCCATCTCAGCCGCCCGCTGAGGATCGAGATTAGCGACGACCTGTTCGGGAGGGCCCATGCCTGGAGCGGCAATGTTGACGTAGGCGAACATGCGGATCTTGGCGTGGTCGATCACCGTTGTGCGAAAGTGCTCAAACTCCTCGGCACCGGCCGTACCCGTATCAACGCAGGTGGTTACACCCTCTTTGAGGAAGTGGGCATCGGCGTTGAGGCTGCCCACCAACCCGCCCGATTGACGGGCGCGGGTATGGTACGTATGGACGTGGATGTCGAGTAGGCCCGGCACGACGACAAGGTTGCCTACGTCGATGACGCGATGGGCGTCTGACGGAGAAATGCCCTCTTCGACGCGGGCGATGCGACCGTCGAGAACGCCAACATCGGCGACACCGTCGATACCGTTGGCAGGGTCGATTACGTGGCCGCCTTTGAGTAGTATTTCGAGCTTGCGGGGCATGGTTTTTCGTTTCGGATATTGGAGTGAAAAGCAAAAAATAGGCTGGGGCAAAAAGAGGGTCAAATGAGATTGTTGACAATGGTCAGATACTTAGAGTACAATTATCGAATTATAGCGTATATTCAATAGTAAATGCGACGCCTTATCTACACACTCCTAATTTTGTCGGCCAGCAGCGCCCACGCTCAGACCGTCTATCGCGTCCACCTCAAGCTGGAGGGCATGATTGACCCGGGCGTGGCGGCCTTTGTCGAGCGCGTGATCGCCGAGGCCGACGAGACCGAGGCCGATGCGATCGTCTTTGAGATCGACACCTTTGGCGGGCGCGTCGATGCGGCCACTGTGATCCGCGACGCCATCCTCGACGCCGAAACCCTGACCATCGCCTTTATCAATAAGCGAGCGATTTCGGCTGGAGCACTCATCTCGCTGGCCTGCGACAAGATCGTCATGACGCAAGCCTCGACCATGGGCGCGACCACCCCAGTCGATGCCACGGGCGACAAAGCCAGCGACAAAATAACCTCCTATATGCGCGCCGAAATGCGCGCCACAGCCGAGCGCACCGGCCGCGACGTCAAGATCGCCGAGGCCATGGTTGATGAGCGCGTCGATGTGCCGGGCCTGAGCGCCGAAGCGGGCCGGCCAGCCACCTTGACCACCGAGCAGGCACTCAACTACCAGATGGCCGACGAGACAGCCGAGACGCTAATCGAACTATTGCGCATCTACGATTTAGGCGAGGCCGAAATCGTAGATGTCGAACTCAACTGGACCGAGCACGTCTTGCGCATGTTGACCCATCCGGTCGTCACTTCGATTTTGCTGGCCGTCGCCATGTTCGGCTTGATCGCCGAGGTGCGCACGCCCGGTTGGGGCTTGGGCGGCACGCTCGCACTAGTGGCGCTGGGGCTTTTCTTCGGCAGCCACTTGATCGTCCACTTGGCCGAGTGGCAGGAACTGGCACTCTTTGCCGTCGGCGCAGCGCTTTTGGTCGTCGAGCTAGTAGCTATTCCGGGCTTTGGCATTGTGGGTGCGTTGGGTATCGCGGCGATGATTGCGAGCGTGGTGATCACCCAATTGGGCGATTTTCAATTGTGGAGTTTCGAGGAAATCGTCTCGGTGATCGGGCGCTTTGCCGGCTCGATGATCGGCGCGTTTGTACTCTCGCTCATCGTTTTGCGCTCCCTGCCCAAGTTCGCTGCCTTTAATCGCTTAGTACTCCACAACGAAATCAAGGCCGCCGACGGGTACACTTCATCCTCGCGCACGACCGACGACGAGCTGTTGGGCAAGGAGGGGGTCACGGTCAGCTACCTGCGGCCTTCAGGTATCGCCCTGTTGGGGGGCAAGCGGCTCACCGTGATCGCCGAGGGCGAATTCATCGAGGCGCAGCGGCCCATTAAAGTAGTAGAAGCGCGCGGCAGTCGAGTGGTGGTGAAGGCACTATGAGCTTTTTGGGAGGGGAGATGTTAGAATGGGTTTATTCGCTGGCCTTGCTAGTGCTCGGCTTTGTGCTGGTGCTGTTGGAAATTTTCGTCATCCCAGGCATCAATATCTTTGGCATCGTTGGTTTCCTGACCGCGGTCGCCGGCATTGCCTATGCCTATATGAACATGGGCGGCTTGGCGGCTGGCGTCGTGGCGGGCTTGGGGCTGGCGGGCACCGCCATCTTGGTGCGGCTGATGCTCAAGGTCCGCGCTTGGAACCGCTTGGTGCTCAACGATGGCATGACGCGCAAGGCCGGCTACGATTCGGTCAAGCCGGGCCGCGAGTCATTGCTCGGGCAGACGGGCGAGGCGATTACGACGCTGCGGCCAGCGGGGCGGGCGCAATTTGGCGAACGGGTAGTCGACGTAGTCAGCGAAGGTGCCTATATTGAACGCGGTGAGCAGGTCGAGGTATTGAAAGTGGCTGGCAACAGAGTCGTGGTTCAGTCAGTCCAGTCCGAGTCTTAATTCACTCCTTTCAAGGAGCTAATAATGGAAGTCCTGTTTTTGGTCTTGGTGCTTTTCGGCATCATCATCTTTTTGTCGCTCTTCACCTATTTCATTCCGGTGGGGCTGTGGATTTCGGCCTATTTCGCCGGAGTTAGAGTGGGGATCTTCAAGGACTTGGTGGGTATGCGACTGCGCAAGGTGCCACCGCGCCAGATCGTCGGTCCCAAAATCAGCGCCGCTAAGGCGGGGCTAGATGTCGGCTTGGAGAGCATGGAAGCTCACTACTTGGCCGGCGGCAATGTCAACGCCGTGATTTTAGCCCTGATCTCGGCCGACAAGGCCAACATCGACCTGAGCTTTGAGCGGGCTGCCAGCATCGACTTGGCGGGCCGCGACGTGCTCGACGCGGTCAAAGTCAGCGTCAATCCCAAGGTGATCAACACGCCCCTGATTGCGGCGATTGCCAAAGACGGCATTCAGGTCAAGGCCACCTGCCGAGTGACCGTGCGCGCCAATATCGACCGCTTGGTCGGCGGCGCTGGTGAGGAGACGATCATCGCCCGCGTCGGCGAGGGGATCGTCACCACCATCGGTTCAGCTACGACGCACAAAGAGGTACTCGAAAATCCCGATCTGATCTCCCGGCGGGTGCTGGAAAAGGGTCTCGACTCGGAGACGGCCTTTGAGATTCTCTCGATTGACATCGCCGATGTCGATGTGGGCGAGAATATCGGCGCTAAGCTGCAGACCGATCAGGCGGATGCCGATCTCAAAATCGCCCAAGCCAAGGCCGAGGAGCGCCGGGCCATGGCCCAGGCGCGCGAGCAGGAAATGACGGCTCAAGTCGTGGAAATGGAATCGCGAGTCAAAGAAGCCGAGGCCGAGGTGCCGCGCGCGATGGCCGAGGCCTTCCGCGAGGGCAACCTGGGCATCATGGACTACTACCGCATGCGCAATATCCAGGCTGACACGGATATGCGCGACTCGATTTCCGAAAGCGGCGAGGATCGCAATAACCGCGACAACTAGTCTATGGAACTCCTACTCTTTGCCCTCGCCATACTGTTCAGCATATTTTCGGCACTGATGGAGCGTCGCAAGCGCCGCAAACGGCTTGAAGAGGCCCAACAGCAGCACGCCGAGATCGAACAGCAGCACACCGAGGTCAATCCGGCTGCGCCCGTTGTCGTCGAGGAGAAGAAGGAAGAAGAGCCGACCTTTGGGTGGCCTTTTGACGGCGATCCCTTTGAGGAGCCGGTGCTCGCCGAAGTCGATCCGGCCGAAGCTGAGCGGGAGGCACTAGAAGCCGAACGGCAGGCTCTAGAGGCCGAGCGGCGCGCCATGGTGGCCGAGCAGCAGGCCATGGAGCGGCTGACGGAGACCAAGTCCGAGGATGCATACGAGAACGAGAAGCAGCGGCCTCGTCGCACCCGGAGCCATTGGTTCCTCACTCCTCAGACGGCGCGCGATGCGATTGTCTATATGGAAATCCTCGGCAAGCCAAAGAGCGAACGAGAGGAGTGGTAATGGTATAGCCGGAGTGGCGGAACTGGTAGACGCGCTGGATTCAAAATCCTGTATCCGCAAGGGTGTGTGGGTTCGAGTCCCACCTCCGGCACCATTTTTACTAACCGTTGCAAGCTAGCGATGCGGAACCACTCGTATCGCTAGCTTCATCTGTTCCCTTTGTACCCCAATGGGCTGCGTAATTTTGCCTCCCCTTGTCTTTCCCGTGTGTCGCAAGCTCAATTAATTTTCTCCCCAAGTTCGCACTCCCCCAAGTTCCGAAAGGAGATAACCGTCGTGACATCTCCGGAAATAAAGCACCTTTTCGACATTGTCTCGGTACTCGTTCTGCTGATTGTAGTTCCGGCGTACATCTTCTGTCGCTTGGGACTCATTCTGCTGATTGCAGTTCCGACAGCTTACATCTTCTGCCGTCTGAGATCGCCCGCTGACTAACGGGACGAGACCGTGCAAACGCTAAAAGGCCAAGCGCGCACTGCGCCGCCGCTATGGGCAGTCTTGGAGCGGCGACTGATCGACGCGATCGACGAGGCGGCACCGATTTTTCTCGAGAAGTACACCCGCCCCGGCGGCAGCCTGATATGGATGGAAGAATACCCCGGGGATGGGGTCTGGGCCGACGACCTGTACGAGGCGTTCTTCAACTGGCCTCACTACTATGCCCTAGGCGGCAGTGAGTACACCGGCGTCAAGGCCCTAGAGGAGTGGAACGCCATTACTCGGCAGCTAGAGCACGACTACGGCCGCGTCACCCGCGAGTTTATCAACGACGACGACTGGTTCCACAACGCCGAAAACTACATCTACTTCTATCACTTGGGGATGGCCGACCCGACCAACGCCGAGACGCGCCGCCGGGCACAGCGCTTTGCCGGATTCTACTTGAACGACGACCCGGCCGTGCCCAACTACGACCCCGAGCACCGCATCGTGCGCTCGCCCTGTAGCGGCAGCAAGGGGCCGCTTTTCCAAATGCGGCGCGGCGAAATCCACTACGACCTCACCCACGATCACGCCACGCTAGGGCCGAGCTTTGCTTTGCCCGCCAACTGGTGGGAGGACCCCGAGACCAAACGCCGCGTTGAGGAGCAATTCGACCAAGTGGTCATGCAGGGCGATGTGACCGTCAACTTGGGCGTCGTGGCGCTGGTGGCAACGGCCTTTCTCCACACCGGCGAGGCGCGGTATCGGGAGTGGATAGAGGAATACGTAGGAGCTTGGATAGAGCGCACCGAAGCCAACGGCGGCATCGTCCCGGACAACATCGGCCCCAATGGCATTGTCGGCGAGATGCGCCAAGGGCAGTGGTGGGGCGGGCTGTACGGCTGGACTGGGCGCTATGGACACAACATGATGGCCCACTCAATCACCTCGGCTGTGGAAGCCGCGCTGTTGGTCACGGGCGAGACCCGCTACTTGGACCTACTCCGCATGCACATGGATGCGCTAGTCGCGCACGGTCGCGAGGAAGGGGGGCGGCTGCTCGTGCCCTACAAACACACGGACGAAGGTTGGACCGACTTCAACCCCATCAACTCCAATGCGCCGATCCACTTGTGGGCCGCGTCCATGAAGGAACGCGACTGGCAGCGGCTGGAGTCTTTGCGCCGAGGTGCCGAAGACGAATGGAGGCAGGTAGGACAGCGCGGACCGCGCTCGCTCGACGACCGCGCTTGGACTCGCTTTCTCGCCGGCGATTCCCCGGATTACCCCGAGCGCATCTTGCAGGCCAACTACCGCGAGGTCGGTGACCGCATCACTAAGGTCATCGACGACGAACAGGATCTGACCCAACTCGACGTACACTGGTGGCAGCAGGTCAACCCGGTGGTCACCGAAGCCCTAGTGCAGTTAACGACCGGCGCGCCGCAGACCATCTACTGGGGCGGATTGGCGCAAGGGCGGGTGCGCTATTTCGACGGCGAGCAGCAACGGCCGGGTTTGCCCCAAGACGTTGCAGCCTTGGTGACCAGCCTCAGTGCTGACAGTGCGGAGCTGACGTTGGTCAACTTGAGCACGAGCCGCACGCGGCACGTAATCGTCGGCGCTGGCAGCTTTGGCGAGCACTGCTTTAGCCGGGTGCAAGCTGGCGACGAGGCCCTCGACGTGGAAGGCACTTATTTCCAAGTTGAATTGGCACCAGCCAGCCAAATCGAATTGTCGCTCGCCATGCGGCGTTACAGCCAGCAACCCAGCTTTCGCCTGCCTTGGCACGGCGAGCAGATTCCATATCGCTAAAATTAGGAGACAAGGCGATGGACCAAGCCGACCGCGATTTCTTTGCCGCAAACGGCTACCTCAACCTAGGGCAAGTGCTCGACAATGACGACGTGCAATACTTCCGCGCCATGTTCGATGGGGATATGGAAAAGTATCCCTATTTCTGGCACCGCTACGGCTACCACCAACACGCCAACTACGAGGCGTTGATCACCTCCCCGCAGTTCGACGAACTGATTCGCCACCCAAAGATATACCCGACGATTGAGGAATTGATGGGCGGGCCGCTCTGCTTTGGCGAGATCGGGCTACGGATGATGCGGGCCTACGACGGCTCATTGCACCAAGGCTGGCACCGCGACAGGCCGCATTGGGACGAGCATCCGTTCCGCATGGACTACATCCAACTCATGGTCTATCTGTCCGATGTGGACGAGGGAACGCATTGTTTTTCGCTGTCCCCGGAAGCAGTAAGCCAGCCAGTGCTCGAAGATAAGGAAGCACAGCTCAAGCGAGGCGGCGAGTACCACTTGCACGGGCCAGCCGGGACCTGCGCGCTGTTTAACGTGGCCGTACTGCACACGCCGACGACGCGGCCCACGCAAGCAGAGCGGCGCACGGTGCAGATTTACTACGGGCATCGCAACCGGGCACCGCTGGCGAACGATTCGACTATTCCGGCGGCGTTTTGGCGGGATAGCGCAGATGCAGAGACGCGGGCTTTTTACGGCGTCTTGAACGAGCGCACCAAGGTGTATTTGACAGCATTTCCCGGAGCTTGACCCATTTCCCTCCGTTGGGGCGGAGCAGGTTATTTTGCACACACCCCTGTTGGACATCGTACCTACTGATCTGGTGGACATAGCAGTCGTCGCGTTGCTGCTTTGGGGTCTAGTGGTTTGGACCCGCCGAGCGCGAATGGCCCTGCTCGGTTTGGCTTTTTTGGGCGTCTTCTACCACCTGATAGCGCAGCAATTCAAGTTGCAGCTGACAACTTGGATCTTCCAAGGTTTTTTCGCGGCGCTAGTGGTGGTGGTAGTGGTGGTGTTCCAAGATGATTTACGCCGGCTCTTTGAGCAGATCGCCACGCTCAGCCTGCGCCGCAAGGCTCCGCGCCCGGATCCTTCCAGCTTGGGAACGCTGACTAGGGGGTTGTATCAGTTGGCTGCGAAAAGACGCGGGGCCTTGGTGGTCCTACCGGGGCGTGAACCGATAGAGCGACATTTTTTGCAGTATGGGGTCCCTTTGGATGCAGAGATCAGTGAGGAACTTCTCGACAGCCTTTTCGATCCCGGTTCGGCCGGGCACGACGGCGCGCTGGTGATGCAGAATAATAGGATCAAGGAGTTTGGCGTGCATTTGCCGCTTTCTGAGAATCGGGATGAACTGAAGGGAGGCGGTACGCGGCACGCGGCCGCGCTGGGCCTAGCCGAACGCAGCGATGCCCTGTGTCTAGTCGTATCAGAGGAGCGCGGCACCATCGGGATTGCCGCGGGGGGACAACTTGAGATTCTGGGCAATCCTACCGAACCTATCAAACCGGGTGATTTGCGGGACAAGATCCAAGACCACTTAGAGCATACGGGGACCGAGGTGAAGGAGCGCCGGGTCGAGTGGCGCTGGTTGGGACGGCGCTTGGTGGAAGGTCTTTTGTCCTTTGCCTTGGCCTTGGGTGCGTGGCTGGTCTTTGTGCCGGTCGAGAAGGCGGTGCTCCAAGTGCGCGTAGAAGTGGAAAACGTACCCGAAGGATATGCGCTAACGGGCGTCAGCCCTCAAGAGGTAGAGGTAGAGGTGGCCGGTCCGCGGCGGGCCATGTTGTTGGCGAGCAATGCGGATTTCCAAGTCGTCATTGACGCCGATCTAGTCCGGTTGCAGCGGAGGACCTTTGAGGTGTCCGCCCAGTCCGTGCGCCATGCAACCGGGTTGGAGATCAAAAGCATCAAGCCAGAGAAGGTGAAACTAACCGTACAGCAAGCGCGAGGAGGAGCGCGATGAAAATCGCTGTGAGAGGCACGGCATGGCGCTGAGCGAGCAACAGATTGCGTTTTTTAAGCAGCAGGGGTATTTGATTCTGGAAAACTTCATCGCGCCGGAGCAGATGGCCGCGTGGCGCGGGCAGTTCTGGAATCACGTAGAGGCCGATCCCCAAGATCCGGCGAGTTGGCCCGCTAGCTATGTGATCGACGGTTTTGCGGTTGAACCGGCCTTTGGGCAGCTTCCGCAGATGCAGGAAGTGGTCGAGGCGCTGGGTGGCGGGCAGTTTAGCGGCGGCGGCGGGTCCATGCTGGTGCAATGGCCGCGCCCGGGGGAGGCGTGGGACTGGCCGGGCCAAGGGCATATCGACGGCTACGGGCCGGGGGGCTGGAGCGGCGGTTTTATGCTGGGGGCGACGGCCTACTTAGACGATGTGGAAGCAAACGGTGGGGCCTTTGTTTACTGGCCGCAGAGCCATCTGCCGACCCACGCGTACTTCCGCGAGTACCCCGCCCACATCGACGGCAGTTTCCGCGACCGAGACGATTGGGAACCGCGCCAATGGGGGTTGTTTTCAGACCGCTCGCCCCACGGGCCGGAGCAATTTGTGGCGCGGGCCGGGGACGTAATTTTCTGGCACTGCTTTCTGTGCCACACCGGCTCGGTCAACATCCGCTCCAAGCCGAGGCTAGGGCTTTTCGCCCGCTGGCACCACACCGAGCGCGAGACGATGCGCTACGAGGTACCGGAGGATCTGTGGAAGTATTGGGCGATCTAGAACGCCCTGCTGTCGAGCCGCTCGGCCACTCGTGAAAGTTGCCCGTTTTAGCAAAATCGCGTAATTTTTACAGTTTTGTAACAATGTTTGCCCCCATTCACCTTTCATCCTCGGGAGCTACAATGGCCAAGTCGATGTTTTCTCGGGAAGTCGCCCTCAAGCTGGAAGACGAAATCAATGCCTTTCAAGCCTGCCGCAGCCTATCTCAGCGTGCGCGAGACATTAACACAGAGCGCAAACTGAGAGAAGCCGAAGGCGAAGTTCCCGAAGACGAACTACCCAATTCGTCGGCCAGTGCCATGCTGGATTTTGCCGAGGGGCGCATCGTCCTCGCGCCGGAAGAGGATGCGGACTCAGACGAGGTCTGAATCTCCCGCCACTAGCGACAGCCCATCTACCATGGGCCTACAAAAAAACTGCTGTCCCCGCCGCCGCTGGGGCAAGACCGAGCTTTCCATACCCGTAATCCCATTCGGGACGCAAGGCTTTGGCGGCCACTTCGGTCCGGTTGACGACGAAGAGGCCATGGCCCTGATGCGCCGGGCCGTCGATTTGGGCGTCAACCACTTCGACTGCGCCCGCTGCTATGGCGACTCGCTGCGCAAGCTGGGCCGCGCGATCAAGGAAGGCGTCATCGCCCGCAGCGAGATCATCATCAGCGGCCGCGTCTGCTGCCACAGCGCCGCTGAATGGGGCGGCTACGGCGAGGGGCGGCCCGACTACTCAGCGGCGCGGGTCTTGGCCGATGCCGAAGATCAGCTAGAAATTCTGGGAATCGAGAAGTTCGATGTGCTCTTCCTTCACGACCCGCCCGAGATCGAACCGACTCTTGAGGCGGGCGGCGCGCTCGAAGGGCTGGAACAGGTGCGCCAGCGAGGTGCCGTGGACTTCATCGGCTATGGCATGAACCCCCACGACTTTCACCTCGCGCACATTGCTTCGGGCCGCACCGACGCGATGCTGTGCTTCAGCGACTACAACTTGCTCCGGCAGAGTGCTGCCGACGCCATCCTGCCAGCGGCCGCAGCCGCGGACCTCGGAGTACTCAACGGCTGGTCGATCATGCGCGGCTGGCTGACGGGCGTGCCCGTGGAGCACTTTATACCGCGCGACAAGTGGGGCAAAGACCATCACCGGGCCGAGGCCATGCGCTTGTGGTGCAGCGAGCAGGGCATCGACATGCTGGAACTGACGTTGCAATTTTGCCTGCGCGAGGAACGCATTCACGGCAACCCCATCGGCTCGCTGAACGTCGAGCAGCTAGAAAAAAACGTCGCAGCGGCCATGGCGGTCGTCTCCGACGAAACAATCGCCGCTTTTGTCGCAGCGGGACTCTAGGTTTGACGCCCCTTGGGGGTGTTCCGTACTTTCCGCCCGCCGAACCCTATAACTCGATTACCATCAAAGGAGGGGCATGGGAGCTGCAGAAGATTATTACGCGCAGACGATGGAGCTGTTGCAACGTCTGCGCGATACGCAAATGGACGCTATAGACCAAGCTGCCGAAATCTGCACCGAGAGCATCGCCAATGGCGGCTTGGTCTTTCTTTTTGGTGCGGGGCACTCGCGCATGATGTGCGAGGAAATGACGCCGCGCCAGGGATGCTTCGTGGGCTTTTTTGCGTTGGTCGAGCTCGCGGTATCGAATCACGCGTCGATCGTCGGCACCAACGGGTTGCGCGGGCCGCTCTTTTTGGAGAAGTACGAAGGCTACGCCGAGGAGATTCTCCAAGGGTTTGAGTTCGGGCCGCATGATGCCTTTATCTTGATCTCGACGAGCGGCATTCGGCCTCTAATCGTCGAAATGGCTATGGGCGCTAAGGCGCGGGGCTTGCCCGTGATCGCCATGCTGTCTAAGCCGCACGGCGACCAGTCGCCGCCAGCGCATTCGTCGGGCCAGAAGCTGATGGACGTGGCCGACGTCGTCCTCGACAACCAGTGTCCGCCAGGGGACTGCGTGCTCGAGCTAGAGGGGTTGGAGTGGCGGACTGGGCCGGTATCGACGGTGACCGGCGCGATGATGATGAATATGCTGCGCTGCGAGGTGGCCGAGCGGTTGTTGGCGCGGGGAATCAAGCCGGAGCTATTGCCGAGCCATCAGTTTGTCGGCAATGTAAGCGCGGAAGAGCAGCTAGAGCGGTTTTACGAAGGCTACCGCAAGAGCCTCAAGCATTTGTACGAGTAGCAGTTGCTACCTACATAGGAGCGTCCTTTGTGGGCGCTCTGCGGACGACTACAAGGGTTGTCCCTCCGATTCCAATCCACTAACCACCAACCACATCGTGGGCACGCTCGACAACAAGGTTTGTCTAATTACCGGCTCTACCGGCATCGCCGAGGCCACGGCTCTGCACGCGGTCGAGGAAGGGGCCAAAGTATTCATCACCTCGCGGACGGAAGCAAACTGTCGGACCTTGGCCGAGAAGCTGGGAAAGCAGGGGTCGTATCGGGCAGCCGATCTGACGCAGCAGGAACAGGTCGCCGAGACCGTGCAGGCCTGCGTGGACCAGTGGGGACAGATTGACGGGTTGTTCAACGTAGCGGGGATCAGCGGGCGGCGCTTTGGCGACGGACCACTGCACGAGTGTACAGAGGAAGGGTGGGACGCGACACTGGACGCCAACGCCAAGAGCATGTTTTTGGTGTGCCGCGCCGTGCTGCAACAGATATTGACCCAACAACCGCGCGAAGACGGAGCGCGCGGGGCAATTCTCAACATGGCCAGTGTGTTGGCCTTTGCGCCGGAGCGGAAGTTTTTTGCCTCGCACGCCTATGCGGCCAGCAAGGGGGCGATTGTGTCGCTGAGCAAGGCCATGGCTAGCTACTACGCGCCGCACGGAATTCGAGTCAATGCCATCGCGCCGGCGCTGGTGGAGACGCCCATGAGCAAGCGGGCTGGAGAAAACGCAGAGATCATGGCGTTTATGCGCGACAAACAGCCGCTCGGGGCGATGATGAGCGCGGCGGACGTGGCGGGGATGGCGGTCTTTTTGTTGGGGAATCGAGCGCGGGCGATTACCGGAACGGTAGTGACCGTGGATGCAGGTTGGTGCGTGAGTTGACGCAAGGAGGAAGCATGAAAGAATACGTCATTGGCTTTGACGTGGGCGGCACCCGGGTCAAAAGCGGCGCAGTAACTCGGCGCGGACGGATGCTGGCACCGGGGATCAACCCGTCGGGTTTTGCGCTGGGCATGGGCAATTTGCTCAAGACGCTCAAGGATGAAGTCGCGCGAATTTCCCAGAAGCTGGGCGGCAAGCCGCAGGCCATTGGCTTGGGCTTTCCCGGGGCCGTGGATCCCGAGGTCGGCGTGGTGTACATGCCGGGGAAAATCAAGGGGCTGGAAGGCTATCCCATTGTCAAACGGCTGGCCAAGGCCACGGGAATTCCTGTCGTCGCCGACAATGATGGCCGCATCTCCATCTACGCCGAGCGGTACTACGGTCTAGCGCGGGATGTGGAATGGGCGGTGACGATCACCCTTGGCACCGGCGTCG
The DNA here is from genome assembly GCA_009841115.1 of Gemmatimonadota bacterium. Classification (GTDB taxonomy): domain Bacteria; phylum Latescibacterota; class UBA2968; order UBA8231; family UBA8231. The sequence continues at coordinate 12,432 of VXML01000107.1, forward strand.
GCTCCGGAGTCTTACTCGACGGCAAAATTTTGCGCGATCCGCATCTGCAATTCGGAACGCAAATGAGCCACATCGTCATGCAGGCCCTCGGCGGGCGGCTGTGCCTGACCAATGCGCGGGGCACGGCTGAGATGATGTGCTCGGCCACGGCGCTGATTCAGCAAGTGCGAGACGGGCTGGCACGCGGCATTCCCTCGGTCTTGAGCGACCAGTACTTTGAGGACCCCAACTCTATTGACTTCAAGGCCGCGATCCGTGGCGTGAAACGCCAAGACCGACTCTGTCTCGACGAACTAGAACACTGGACCCGCAACTTGGGTTGGCTGCTGGTAAGCGCGGTACACGTGTACGCTCCCCAGCGCATCATCCTCAGTGGCGGGGCGACCAACGCAGCCGAGTACTTCCTTGAACCCCTGCAAAAGCAAGTTGACAACCACTTATTCCGCCATCCAGCGGGCTCCGGCGTGCCCATCGTGCTGTCCAAGCTGCGCAACCACGCCGGCGTTTTGGGGATGGCGGCAATTGCCTGGGAAAAAGTCGCTGGAGGCCAACCGTGAAAGATCATCCCTTGCGCACCACCGTTATCGGCTCCTACCCCTTCCCGAGCTGGCTCGAACACGCGGCTGAGCACCTAGCGGCCTTCGGGCCAGACGATATCGCCGAGATGCAGGACGACGCGGTCGTTGCCGCGCTCGGCGACCAAGTGCGCGCCGGGTTGGACGTGGTCACCGACGGCGAGCAGACCCGCTTTGATTTCAACCTCTCCTTTTACGGCTATCTCGAAGGCATCGACCTAGAGTCCGCACCACCCAGACACTTCGGCCCTCCCGCCCACGACCAACGCGGGCGCCACGCAATCACTGGACCGCTGCAAGCGCCGCACGGCTTGGGCGCAGTGGAGGAGTTTGCGCGGCTCAAGCGGCTGGCACCAGCAGGACCAACGCTCAAGGCCAGCGTGCCAGGGCCTTATACACTGAGCGGACGACTCGTGCCCAACGACCAATACCCGGACCGCTGGGCCGTAACCGAGGCGCTGCTGCCAATTGTGCGAAGCGAGCTAGAAGCGCTTTGTGCTGCGGGTTGTACGGAGCTGACCGTCGATGAGCCGTCGATGAGTTGCTATGCCCACCGCGAGGATCCAGCGCGCTTCGTTGATATCTTCAACCGCACGGTCGAATCCGTCGCGGGCAAGTGCCGACTCTCGACCCACCTGTGCTTTGGCAACTACAAGGGCCGCGCCGTGGGGCTGCGCCGCTACGCGCCCATGTTCCCGGCCTTCTTGGACATGCAGGTCGATGAGATGCACGTCGAAATGGCCAGCCGCGAGTTCGCCGAACTGGAGATCATCAGCCAAATCGCCGCAAAGATGGACGTGGCCGTGGGAATCGTCGATGTGAAGAGCTACTATATTGAAACCGTAGAGGACATCGCGGCACGGGTAGAGGCGTGCTTGGAATATGCCCCAGCCGACAAGCTCTCCTTTGCGCCCGATTGCGGGCTGAGCCAAACGGCGCGCTGGGCAGCGAAGCAGAAGCTAAAGAACATGGTGGCTGGGGTGAGGGCCGTGCGGGAGAAGCTGTGAGAGGATCGCCAACGCGGAGGGCAAAATGAGCTATAAACCAGTGGCCGATCAACGGCCCGATCGCTACAAAGTCTCCACAGCGGAATACGCCCAGTATCAGAAACAGGGGTTCCTAGTCGTCGAGCGCTTGATCAGTCTGGAAGAAGTAGAAGAACTCAAAGCGCACGTCATGGCCATGCTCAAGGGCCAAATCGACGTTCCCGGCCAAGAGCCACCATCCCCGGAGGCGACGGAGGAGGAGCTGGTGCAGCGCTTCACGCGGGTGCATCAACTGCACCGCTGGGACGCCACCTGCGAACGCTTTTTGCTGCACCCGCGCATCTTGGACGTTTTGGAGGCGCTCATCGGGCCGGATGTGCTGGCCTTGCAGACCATGCAGTTTTTCAATGCGCCGGGCATGGGCGGACAGGGTTGGCATCAAGACTCCTATTACATCACGACCTACCCGGACACCCTCATCGGCGCTTGGTTGGCCTTGGAGCGGGCCGATGAGGAGAACGGCTGTCTGTGGGTCGCGCCCGGCTCAAACCACGAGCCTATTTATCCCGACGAAGGTCGGGGACATCTGGTCCACGCCGAGGGGGCTTTTGACGAGATTGAGACTGTAGAGGGGATTAGCCATCTCGACGACGAGGTCAATACGCTGTCGAGAGTGGCGCGGCGCTACGGTGACGCAGTGCCGGTGGTAGTGGAGGCCGGCGACGTGGTATTCTTCCATCCGCACCTCCTGCACCGCTCCCATCCCAATCAGTCGCCCGACCGCTGGCGTCGGGCTTTTGTCAGCCACTATTGCAACGCCCGCTCTTGGGTGCCGTGGAACCACGGGGCGCCCTATGAAGGGCCAGCGGCTAATTACAAGCACATTCTGGCGCGAGGCCGGACCCATCTACCCTTTGCCCGCCCCGAGTTCGGCACGCCGTGCGCGGCGTTGGCGGCTGATGCGAATGGCACTCCCGAGCGCATGGTGGCAAGTGGCGGCGATATGGAGAAGCAGGAGGGGTGAAGGCGATCCATCGACGGAGCTGCGCAACTGACGGCGATTCCAGAGTAGCCAACCTTACCTTGGAGGCCCCATGACCGTATCCAAATGGCAAGAAGTATCCGAGCCGCTGCAGGCCGAACACGACGATGTGGTGATCGGTGCCGGCATTGTCGGCTCGTACGCAGCCACCCTGCTGCATCAGCGAGGCCGCGACGTCGCCCTAGTCGACGCCCGCTTTGCGGCCTCCGGTGCCTCGGGCCGCAACGCCGGCTTTGTGCTGACCTCGCAACGCGAGACGTACCCCACTCTCATCGCCCAAGTGGGCCGCCCAGCCGCCCGCCAAATTCTCGACATGGTGCGCGACAACGTCGCCCGCATGCGCGCCTTAGCCAAGCAGTACGAAGTGCCTTGGGAAGAGGGTGCTATCCACCTCGCCGAAACCCAAGCCGACGCCCGCGAGCTGGAAGAGTGGGCTCGCGCCTTTGCCGCCGACGGCGTTGAGGTCGAGTTTGCCCACGGCGATCCCTATGGCGCCGGGTACGCGGCATCTCTACAGGTAGAGGGCGATTTCATGGTGCAGCCAGCACGCCTCACCGAGGCCATTGCCGCCGCCTCTGGGGCCACCTTTTACGACCACAATGAAGTCTATCGCATCGAACCAGAGGGTCAGGGCCTGATCGTGCGCGGGCGTCGCGCCCACATCCGCTGCCGCAAGGTGTACATCGCCACCAATGGGTACGGCTGCGATATGCACCCGCATTTGCGCCGCATTGTGCGCCCAGTGCGCGGCCAGATCCTCATCACTACCCCGGTGGAACCTCTGATTCAAGTCGCCGGCATCACTGAGTACGATTACTTCCGCCAGCTTGAAGATGGGCGTTTGATGATAGGCGGTGCCCGGGCTTTTTTTGAGGAGCAGGAGTACACCGCCGAGGACGCCGTCACCCCAAACCTGATACAGCACCTCGAGGCCTATTTGCGCCACTGGTTCCCGGGCATCTCCTTTGAGGTCGAGCGCTACTGGGCTGGCATCCACGGCTTTACCCCGGATCGCCGAGCGGCTGTCGGCGCGCTCCCGGACCTGCCCGACGCGGTCTTTGCCCTCGGTTTTAGCGGCTACGGAAACTCCATTGGCCTGCTGGCCGCCGAACGCATGGTGGAACTGGCTCTAGACGGACGCGACCCTGGGCCTCTCTCAGCAGCGCGTTTCTAGTTGGAAATTCACAACCCGCGATTGTATCTGCCAGCTTAGATTGGTTTAGACGCCCTAGGGCTTGTGATCCGTGTCGACGGGCGCTTCGTCGTTATCCAAGAAGCGCTCGGTAGTATTGTGAGTCGCCGGGCTAGTGCGGAAATCGGCGATCCAAGGCTGGCGGAAATAAGCCTGCTTTTCGCGCGGCAGACTGTGCAGCACCACCGGGGGAATCTTCAGCCGGTGCCAGTGGGTAGCCAAATGCGAATAGGCGTTTAATACGGTGACTCGCGGAGTGTCGCGACGCCATACCGGCCCGGCGTGGCACAAGTTTTCCGTAAAAAAAACCGCGCTGCCGGCCGGGCAGGCGTACGTGGTGAGGAAGGGACTGCGCTTGCCCTCTTCCAGCGACAGGTGGTCTTCGTGGATGGGAAATTCCGACTTGTGGCTGCCGATTAAGAAATGGGTGCTCTGATCTTCTAGCGCGATATCAGTCAATTCAAAAATAACCCGCACCATACCGGCGTGGATGCGCCCGTTTTTCACCCGATAGCCAAAAATGGGATCGGCTTGACCGGGGCCACCTCCGTGTAGCCCGCCGTGCTCCTCGCCCTTTTTGCGCCAGACGCAGCTACAGCCTTCCAGCCGGATATCAGGACCAATTACCTCCCGAATCACATCGACCACTTGGGGATGATCAATCAGCACACTAGCCGGACCACCGGGCACGTCGCGGTGTTCGGGCGGCAGCGATTTGGGGTCGTGTTTGATGCGATCAATCTGATCGACAATGGCGGCGACTTCATCGGGCGTCAAGATGGCGGGGCGCACCAAAAAGCCGGTGAGGTCAAAGCGAAAGCGTTCTTCTTCGGTCATAGCCATGAGGTATCTCTCGGGAAAATGTTGTTCTGTGAGTATAGGAAACGGGCCGGTCTCGTGGCCGACCTCAGTTGACTCCCTGCATGAGTCTTTGGGTGATGGAGCCTTCTTGGGTCAGGGCATAGACGATCACGTTGACCGCCATCTGATTGTAGCGCGGGTTGCTCCCCCAGCCTACGTTGTCGATGCCGACCATCCGGTCGCGGATAAAATATCCGTTGACAATGTCCCGCCAGTCAACCAAGCCCCCAGTACCGCCTTTCAGCGCGAAAAAAGCATTGAAAACGGGATGGTCCAAAGGCAGGCGTTCTTTCCAAAAATCATACCCATCTACTAAGCCGCCGTACTTCACCAAGGCTTCGCGATGGTAGCCTCCCATAATGAAGCCCCCAGACAGCATATAGCGGGCATAATTTTCCATCTCGCTCTCGTTGAGGGATCCCTGGGGGATGAGAATAGGCAGTTCGAGCAGGCGTCTGTCGTCGTAGGTGATCGTGCCGATAAACTTGGCTTCAAGTCCGGTGTACTCATTGATGACATCGCACAAAGCATCGATTGAGCGCAGATTCAAATTGCTGTAGCCCTGTATTTGATCGGTAACGGCGCGGGCAGAAATCACATGGGCTATTTTGATGAAGCCCTTGATCGCCTGGGGATCGCCGACGTCTTGTACTACCATGGCCCGGTAGCGGCCGGTATCCATGCTGTTGACATCAAGCATCTCCAAGGCCATGTCGATTTTGTGTTCCGGCATCCGCGTGCTAGTCACCGAGGTGGAGACGAGCTTGGGCTCGAGTGCAAAGCTGTTCGTAGCGTTATCGGTAATCGACTTGAACAAGCTAATGCCCGAGTTGCCGACATGGCTGGAAATCAATGAGCGAACATTGAAGTTGGTCGTGGCCTGCACTTGGTCTAGGCGGGCGGCGGCCAAGTGGACTTGGCGGCGGGCCAGTTGGCGCTTGGGCTTGGGAATCTTGCGCAGTTCTAGGGGCTTGGTCAAGCGGGGCTCGCGTTTGATGAATTTAGTGGTGAGAGGCCGAGGAGCTTTGATCTCGACCTGTCGAAAGGGGTTGAGAGCGACGAACACTAACATGAGACCGACGGCCGCCGCCAAGGACAAGAGAAGACCTCGGCGTAGGCGACGGACCAATTCGGCGAGATCGAAATCCGAAGCGGAAGACTTAAAGCGGGAAGAACTCATCGCGGCCCCCAGAGTGGAGGTTGAGGAGATCAGCCGGCAAATAGGTGCTCAAGATACCCCAATCGACCGCTGCAATCAAGCACTGCTCACGCCCGGTTACAGAACACAATCCGGTTATTAAGGAAAGGACTTGTGAAACTGGCTCGAGTCAATAACAACTGCCCATGGGAAAGCGGAAAAAGACCTTTTGACCGCGTTCTATAAAAATCGGCCTTTTGACCGGATATTCGACGCTGCAGAGAATGCCACGATGGTGCTCGGCGTGGGCGACGAACTGCTTAGTCAGCGAGGGATCGCCATAGGCTTTGGCCAGGGCTTTGCCAGTGAGGCTGCAACCCTTTTGCTGGACGTAGTGGATCAGGGTGGCCAAGGGCGGCGTCGGTGGTTGGGTCGCGGTAGCCGGAGCTAGGACGAAATAGGTATTGACCGGGGTGCTTGAGAGGCAGAAAGGGGCACCGTCTTCGCGGCCAATGACGATATTGGCACCGAGCAATTGCGGCGTGACTTCTACGCCTAGGCGCTGGCTGAGGAGGGCGCACTCGTGCGGTGAGACGGCGAATAGCTGGCGGCGATTGACGATGGTGGCACGGCTCCTTTTGTAGAGCGGAGCTTCGCGGCCGGTGGAGGCCCGGGTGAGGCCGCGATGGCGGTCGCCTTCAATGCCGTGGCAGTCGATGGCCAAGCGCTCTACCGATTGGGTGACTGAGTGGCCACCCGGATTGCTTTTGCGGTCTTGGTCCTGGTTGGGTCCCAAGACCTCGAGGACGACGCCGACTTCGGGGATATTGGCCTGTTTCAGGCTTTGCAGTTGGGCGCTTTGTTGGGCGATGAATTCTTCGAGGTTGTCGTAGAACAGCACGATGGCATCCCTTTCCTAATCCACGAGCCGCTAGCGGATGGCTTGGGACATGTGAGGTAGTAGCTCATGGTGTGATAGTCTTCTCTTCGTTAGGTTTCCGGCGAATCAACCTGATAAACTATGCAGCGCAGCCTGCTGGACCAACTTAACGCGCTGGAGGGAACTATGGCAGAGCGAACGGCCGCGCCCAACTGCGGCATCATATACAACTGGGACGGTGCGCCCCACGGGTACAGCGAGTATCCACAATCGCTGGCGCAGTTCCTCGACAAAGTGTACGCGCCCCTAGCCGATACGCAGGTGGGGGCCTTGTGCTGGTGCGTGGGCGTCCACGAAGTGCCTTGGCCGTCGCAGCAATTGGATATGGTCGGCGCATCGACCGAGCGGCGCTACGATTCAGTGCAAACTATGCGTCACACCGAAAACATCCGCGCCTTCTTCGAGCGGGGAGACGATCTATACGGAGCGCTGGTGCAGCGCGGGCGCGAACTGGGCATGGCGGTGCTGCCATCGCTGCGCATGAATGACAATCACTTCTGGGATTTGCGCCCGGGCGATCTGGGCGGCTTGCAACGGTCCGATCTGACGCCGCTGCGACAGCAGCACCCCGAGTGGCTCTTGGGCGAGGACCAGGCACCGGGCTGGGCCTCGACTTCGTGGAATATGGCCATCCCCCAAGTGCGGGCGTACATTTTGCAGCGCGTTGTCGAAGCCTGCCGCTTGGCCGATTGGGACGGTGTCGAATTGGACTGGCAGCGGCACGCCTTTCACCTGCCAGCCGACGATGCGTACCGCCTGCGCTACGCTTTGACCGATCTCATGCGGGCCGTGCGAGCGCAGACCGACCAGATCGCCGAGGAGCGGGGGCGGCCCTTTCACGTGGCCGTGCGGGTGGCCACGACCTTTGAAGCCTGCCGCCGCATTGGCTACGATGTCGAGACCTGGGTACGGGATGGCTTGTGCGATGTGGTTATCAGCGGCGGCAATTCGGGGACCGATCCAGGGGCCGAAGTCGAGCAGTTCGTCGAGCTATGCCATCCCCACGGCGTGCGCTTCTACGCTGGCTTTGACTCGGACGGGCGGCAACAGGCGCGGCGCTTGCGGCCCCACGGGGTGTGGCGGGTGGATTGGTTTCGCGGCTTGGCCCAGGACCAGCTAGCGCGTGGAGCGGACGGCGTGTACGTATTCAACTGGCACGGCCATACCCAGACGCATCGACCGCTACTCACTACCATGGGGTCGGCAGAAACACTAGCCGGCCTAGACAAAGTGTACACCGCGCTGCACCGCAGCATTGGCCCCAAGACTGGGAACCGAGTGGATGCCGAGCGCGACGACCGTCTGTACGGCGAGGTGCCGGTGACGCTGTATCCCACCCTGACGGACAGTGGACCGATCTTCCACGTTCGAGTCGGCGACGAGGTCGAGACCGAAGGCCAGTTAGCCGCCGCCGAGTTGCAGATCGAAATGGCCCACTGGTCGCCCGCCGATCAGATCGAAGTGATGTTGGATGGGGTCGCGTTGGCAGCGCCAGAGGTGCGAGATGCCGCGGCTGAAGATGCGGCCGGTCCGAGCGATGTGTCGGAGAACGCTTGGCTCTGCTGGAACTTGACTGCGGCACAAGTGGGACGCGGCGTCCACCAAGTTCGGCTGTGTCTGTTAGAGCGGGATGAGCGGTTGCGGGTGCCTTTGCGAGTCGAACAGGTGGAGATTTATTTGCAGTACCGTCGATAGTCTGTCACTTTGGAAATCAAAAGAAAAATTATGAAGAAGATTAAGACTGAAATGGACGACGAACTTCGTTCGGAGTACGATTTGAAGAGCTTACGGGTGAGAAAGGTTGGTCCTAAGCGGAAGAATTCCAGGGGACGATCCGTCCATTTTGTGGAGTGGACCACTCGATGCTGGGAATAGCTATATCCGCCGTTTTGGTCATGGGCCTAGTACTGCCGACGCACGCCCAAACTGAAAAGAGCGACCTCTACATCGGTCTATTGCTCGATTTTGGGGCCGAGGCAACCGATGACGACGGTGAGTTGTCCCTCCTGCAGGAGGAAATCCACAAGGTGCTAGGGGTCAATACGTCGGTCCATTTCCTCCCCGAGCACATGCGTTTTTCCGCCCATCACGAAGACTATCTATCCCTAGCCAACGACCCCGCGGTCGATCTGATCATTGCCGCCGGTCCGGCCAGTGCCGCGATGCTGGCTGCCCAAGGTGCCTTGCCCAAACCGACGATCGCCGTGGGGATACTGGACGTGGAATTACAGCAGATGCCCCTCGTCGAGCCTGGCGTCTCCGGGGTGCGCAATTTTACCTACGTCCTCAGTACCCACTCGATCCAAAAGGACTTGGCGGCGTTCCACCGCATCCATCCCTTTGCCCACCTAGCTGTCATCATCAGTGAAACCCTGAAAGGCAAGCTGGATTTCGAGGATTTCTTCGAACGCCTTGCAGCGCCTTACGGGACCCAAGTGGAGTTGGTTTTTTGGGGAAAGGAAGCGCCTCTCCCGGAACTGAGCGGCGCGGTTGACGCGGTATATCTGGCGGTGGTCTTCGAGCGCTCACCCGAGGAGGTCGCACTGCTATCTGAGGCCCTCGCCGAGCGCAAGCTGCCTTCCTTTGCCATGAGCCGGTCTTATGTGGATGCGGGAATAATGGCCTGTATCGGCGACGAGAGCGGCCGAGACCAGATTTTCCGCAAGCTGGCCCTGATCGTCGAGGGAGTCGCGCTGGGCGAGGAGCTGGCGGCAATGCCCGTGCGGCACAATCTCGACGAGCAATGGGTGCTGAATGCCGCGACAATCCGCCGGATCGGTTTCGACCTCTCGTTTGAAGCGCTGTTTTCCGCCCGCTTCCTCAAGGCCGACGAACCCATTAGTGATCGCCGCTTGAGCTTGCAGGAGATTATCGCCGAAGGCTTGCAGAGCAACCTCGATCTGCGCATCGAAAAGCGCAGTGTCGATTTGGCCAGCCAAGATATGCGCCGAGCCAAATCGTCCCTCCTGCCCACTGTAGAAACCTCGACCACCCTGTTGCAGATCGACCCGGACATCGCAGAGCGCGCTTTCGGTCAACAGCCCGAGCGCACCGGCGCGGGTACGGGTACCGTGCAGCAGGTGCTGTTTTCCGAGCAGGCCTTCGCCAACGTCAAAATCCAGCAGTACCTAGCCGAGGCCGTTCGCCATCGCACCGACTTGGTCGCACTCGACGTCGTGCTGAACTTGGCGACGGCCTATTTCAATATCCTGCTGGTCAAGACCGGGGCGCGCATTCAAGATGAGAATCTCGAGGTATCGCGCCGCAACCTGAAGATCGCCCGCACCCGCAATGCCGTCGGCTATGCCGGCGTTGCCGACGTATTCCGCTGGGAGAGCGAAGTAGCTCGGGCTACCCAAGCCTCGATTGAGGCTTTCAACAACCTCTACCTAGCCAAAGTGCAACTCAACCGCTTGCTCAACCGGACGGATATCGGCGAGGAGTTCGAGGTGGAGGATGCCCAGCTCTCCGACGAACTTTTTGGCCGCTTTGACCCGGCCCGCATCGGTCCCCTGATCGACCGCGCCGGCGATGTGGAGATCCTGACCGACTTTCTCGTCGCAGAGGCCCTGCAAAACATGCCTTCGCTCAAGCAGCTAGCGGCCAATATGAAAGCAGCCGAACGCCAGCAGCAGATGAACCGCCGGCTGTACTACCTGCCTACAGTGGCTTTGCGCGGACAGGCCGACTACACCTTCTGGCGCGCTGGCAAGGGAATGCCGCCGGCCTCCTCCGATCCTGTCAACAGCACATGGAACTTGGCCCTCCACTTCACTTATCCCCTCTTTCAGGGCAACCAGCGCAAGATCGCCATCGACCAGACTGCGATTCAGCAGCAGCAACTTCGCTTGCAGGAGGAGAGTTTGCGCCAGCAGCTCTCCCAAGCCGTCCAGGTGCGGATGACGAACTTGGTGTCTAGGCGCACCAACATACATTTTGCCGGGATAGCCGCTGCAAGTGCGCAAAAGAACTTTGAACTGGTACAGGACGCGTACCAAAAAGGCCAACTGGCAATCACCCAACTGGTGGATGCCCAACGCGCCGCCCTTTCCGCTCGTCAGGCCGAGGCCGGAGCCGTTTATGAATACTTGGTCAGCTATCTGCAGTTGGAAAACAGCATCGGGGGCTACACCATGTTCATGACTTCAGAGGAGCAGGAGGCCTTTGTCGGGCGCTTGACGGCCTTCTTCGCCAAAAGAAAGAACGCACCATGAAGCGAGGTATCATGCCAAAGCGAAATCTCGAAGCGGCCGGGGTTTTTCTAGCGGCGATGGGCCTGTGGGTTGGCTGCGGCGGCGAACCACAGGTCGCCGAACCCATTCGCCCGGTAAAATACGCCGAAGTCCGTCCCGCCAGCGCCGTCCAGAGCCAGCGTTTTGCCGGCACTGCCAAAGCTGGCATCGAAGCCAAGCTCAGCTTCAGAACGGGTGGGCTTATCGAATCGATCAGCGTAAAGGTGGGCGACCAAGTCAAAGCGGGTCAGCGCATTGCCACGCTCGATAGCCGGGATGCGGTTCTCGCGCATCAACGGGCCAAGGCCGCGCTAGAAAACGCCCGCGTGCAAAAGGCCAATGCCCAGTCTATGCTCATTCGCGTGCGGCAACTCTACGAGGCCAACAACGTCTCCCTCGCCGAGTACGAACAGGCCAAAAACGGCTTTGCCTCGGCCACGTCCAGTTACGAATCAGCTCAGAAGAGCTTGGATTTGCAGGAGCGCCAGCTAGGCTACAATGAGATATACGCCCCTGTCGCCGGCATAGTCACTGCGGTCCACAACGAGGTCAATGAAGTGATCCAAGCTGGCGCGCCCTTAGTGGAGTTAAGCGCGGGCGAGGACATCGAAATGGAGGTAGGGGTGCCCGAGGGCTATATCGCCCAAATCCAGACCGGACAGCCGGTACGCGTGCGTTTCTCCGCTCTGCCCGGACTGGATTTTGCCGCCCAAGTGCGCGAGATAGCATACGCGCTCGACGCCTCCAGCACGTATCCGGTCATTGTGCAACTCGACGCCCCTTTCCCGTCCATCCGGCCCGGTATGGCCGGCGAGGTGGAATTTCGCTTTGGCACCGGCGAACCGTCGGAGGATCCGCTTGTGGTACCTGTCAAAGCGGTAGGAGAAGACGCCAACGGCCAATATGTCTTTGTCATAGACGAGGTCGCCAAGGGCTTGGGAACGGTTCACCGTCGGCCAATCCGCATCGGCAAACTGTTGGCAGACGGTTTTGTCGTGGAAGAGGGGCTCGCCGACCGGGAATTGGTCGCGACCGCGGGCCTCAGATCGCTCTTGAACGGGATGCAAGTGCGCCTTTTGCAAGAGTGAAACGCCTATGAACCTCACCCAAATTGCCCTAGAAAACAACCGCGTCACCATCGTGGTCCTGCTCGTCGTTGCGCTGCTGGGCCTAGCTGGCTATCAGACGATGCCACGCGACAGTATGCCCCCCTATACGATCCGCGTCGCCTCAGTGGTAACTAGCTTTCCCGGCGCTGGTCCCGAGCGAGTCGAAGCCCTGATCACCAGCAAGATCGAAGAAGTAGCGCAAGAGTTGCCCGAGCTGAAAACCGTTGCCAGTGAATCGCGGACCGGGCTGTCGGTAGTGTCGGTAGAACTCGAACAGGAAGTACTGCCGGACGAACTCCAAGCCGTATGGAACCGATTGCGTCGCAAAATCGACACCATTCGCTCGGACCTGCCCGAAGGCATCCGTGGTCCCGAGGTCAAGGACGATGGGATCGGGGTGGTGTACGGCATTGTGATCGGCCTAACAGGGGATGGTTTCACCTTTGCCGAACTCGAAACCTACGCCAAAGACCTGCGCGACGACCTCATCAAACTACCCGACGCGGCCGAGGTAAAAATAAGCGGCATCCAAGAGGAGCGGATATACCTGCAATTCAACGACGCCCGGCTGGCCGAGTTGGGCCTTTCAGCGCAAAAGATCAAGAACAGCATCGCCAGTACTAACATCGTTTTCTCCGGCGGCGAAGTCAGCCTAGAGGATGAACGCCTAGTGCTCGAACCGACCGGCAGTTACGCCGACCTAGACGACCTAGGAAGGACGTTGATCGCGGTGGGCAAGGACGGGAGCGTGTACCTCGGCGATGTAACCCGCATCGTGCGGGACTATGAGACGCCCCAGCAGCGCCTAGTCAAAATCAACGGTCAGCCGGGGCTGTCGCTCTCGGTGGCGCTCAGCGAAGGGGCCAACATCATCAAGTTGGGTGAGGAGATCGACCAACTGGTAGCTCTCCATCAAGCGCGGCTACCTCTGGGCATAACCCTCAACAGAGTGGCCTCCCAGGATTTTGAGGTAGAGAAATCGGTCGCCAATTTCACCAACAATCTTTTGCAAAGCGTCGCCATTGTGCTGTTGTCCATGCTGCTCTTTTTAGGACTGCGCACCGGTTTGGTGGTGGCCACCCTCATTCCCATGACCATTATCGCGACCCTTTTCATCATGGGCGTGCTCGATATCGGTCTCAATCAGGTGTCGCTGGCGGCACTGATCATGGCGCTGGGCATGTTGGTGGACAATGCCATCGTGGTGTCCGAAGCGATCGTGGTCAAAATGGAAAAGGGCACCGACGCCAAAGAAGCAGCCATTGAATCGGCGCGGGAGCTGGCCGTACCGCTCTTGGTCTCTTCGCTGACCACTTCAGCCGCGTTCTTGTCCTTCTTTCTGGCCGCGTCCATCATGGGCGAGATGATGGGCCCGCTTTTCAGTGTAATTTCCATAGCCCTGCTCTCTTCCTGGTTGCTCTCCCTGACCATGGTCACGTTGTTGGCGGTCTTTTTCATCCGAGTGAAACATCAGGCCTCTCAGTCCGAGAAAAGCACTTTTATCGATCGTCTCAACAGCCAGTATAAAGAGCTGCTCCTCAAGGCCCTTGCGCGCCCCTATTCATTTATGGGGATCATCGCCGGTTTGTTTGTACTGTCGCTTTTCGGCTTTGGTTTTTTGCCGTTCATCTTCTTTCCCGACAGCGAACGCAACCTATTGACGGTAAATCTGAATTTGCCCTTGGGGACCAAGATTGAGACGACGACAGCCCGAGTGGAACGGCTCGAGTCGTATATTGCGGATAGCCTTTTGGTGAGCGAAAACCGACAGCGCGGGGTAACGGACTGGGCGACCTTCGTCAGCGAGGGGCCGCCCTCCTACGACCAGGGTTATCAGTCGGGCGAAGCCAACTCGGGGTACGCCCATATGTTGCTCAACACCAGTTCGGGCGACGATAACCAGTGGGTAATTGATCGCCTAGACGCCTTTTGCTTCCGCTCCTTTCCCGATGCCGAAATACGAGTTTCGCGGTTGGCGGGAGGCGGAGGCGGCAGTGACGTGGCCGTGCGGATAACAGGGCCGGATCCCAACGAACTATTCGGCCTCGCCGAGCGCATCAAGCAAAAGCTCAACGAAATATCCACTGCGCAGAATATCGGCGACGATTGGGGGCCAAAAATCAAAAAAGTCGTCGTTGACATCGACCCGTCCAAGACCCGGAATGCCAGCCTGACCAACCAAGATATCGCCCTTTCGTTGCAGACCGCACTCACGGGGTTCAATACGGGAGCTTTCCGCGAGGGCGACCAAAGTCTCCCCATTGTCCTGCGCAACGAAAGCAGTCAGAATGTCGATGTGCGCCAACTGGAGAGCATCAACATCTACGCCCAAGGATCGGGCAAAAACGTGCCGCTGGGACAAGTGGCGCAGATCGTGCCTCAGTGGCAACTCGCCAAGATCAAACGGCGCGACCTGTATCGCACCTTAACCGTGACCTGCGATGCCAAAAGCGGTTTTACGGCGCAGGATATCACCGACGAGTTCATCCCTTGGCTCGAAGAAGACAGCAAATCTTGGAAACCGGGCTATCGCTACGAGTTGGGCGGCGAGTCCGAGCAGAGCAGCGAGGCCATGAGCGCGGTTGTCGCCAAGCTGCCGCTGTCCGGCTTTATCATTCTGGCGTTGTTGATCGTCCAGTTCAACTCCTTCCGCAAGACCTTTATCGTGCTGAGCACCATTCCTCTCGGCCTGATCGGGGTCATCGCCGGATTGCTCGTCTTCCGCTCGTTCTTTGGTTTTTTCGCCTTTCTCGGATTGATCTCGTTGGCCGGTATCGTCATCAACAACGCGATCGTACTCATAGACCGCATACAAATCGAATTGAACCAATCCGGGCGGGCGTCTATTGAGGCGATCGTCGCCGCGGCTCAGCAGCGTTTTCGCCCCATCTTGCTGACCACCTGTACGACGACGTTGGGGCTTATTCCCCTCTATTTGGGTGGTGGGCTGATGTGGGAGCCGATGGCGGTGGCCATCATGGTGGGCTTGCTTTTTGCCACAGTGATCACCTTGCTGTTCGTGCCAGTGCTCTACAAAATTCTCTTTGCAGTCAAAAACTGACCTGCGGTTTTTAACGACTAAACCAATAGGAGGCGTCGTGGAAGTCACTGAGATAGAAGTCCACGAAATCAGCCTAGGGTACCAAGACTGGATCGCCTATCCGGTCAGCCACTACCAAGGCGTGACCCGGCGCACGGTGTACATAGCCCACACCGATACCGGGCTGATCGGCCTAGGCGAGAGCGGTCGCACCGAGCCGCAGGAAGTAATCGACCAATACTTGGGCAGCAACCCCTTCGAGTGGATGGGCGACGAAGTCTCCATCGGACTAGGCACGGCCATGTACGATTTGATGGGTCAGACCGCAGGTGTGCCGGTGTACAAGCTCTTCGGGCAGAAGTACCGCTCGTGGGTGCCGGTGGGCAGTTGGACCGTGTCGAGCGCCCCCAGCCACATGGCCGAGGCCGTGGAGAACTACGCCGCCCAAGGCTACACTTGGCTCAAGTTCCACCTGTCGCCCTTTGAGAACGTCTTCGACCAGACCGACGCCATGCAGGCCGTGGCCCCGCCCGGATTCAAGATCCACTACGATTTCACCGGCGGCGGCACCGATGACTACATGCCGGATCTGCTGGCGAAGTTGGCCCAATATCCCATTGCCGGCTGTTTTGAAGACTCGATCAATGCCGGCGACACCTTGGCGTCGATTGACTTGCGTCGGCGCATTCCCCTGCCCATCGTGCGCCATCAAGCGCCGCTGGACGCCACGTACGAGGTGCTAATGGGGGCGGGAGATGTGTACATGCGCGGCCATCAGAAATTTGGCGATGCAATCCGCGCCGCCGGCCTGTTCGCCGCTGGCAATATACCGTTCATGCTGCAAAACGTGGGTGGCACGATCACCCGGGCCATGGTCTGCCACATGATGGCGACCTTTCCCTCCGCCACCTTTCACTTTATCGACAGCAGCGAAATTCTCAAGGACGAGGTAGTGCGCGAGCGCCTAGAGCCGATCAATGGACTCATTCGAGTGCCGGAAAAGCCGGGCTTGGGTTTGACCTTGGATCGCGACGAGTTGGAACGGCTAGCGAACCGGGAATTGCCGCCCATCAAGCCGTGGATCGTCAAATCGCAATTCGCCAATGGGACGCGGATGTACAACAGATACGATCCCCTGACGACGCGCCATTTCCTGATCCGGCCCGACTGGACCCGAGGCGGGATGCCCCACAGCTACGCCGCGCCCATTGAAACCGAGTACTGGGATGACGACGGCACGCCTGAATTTGCTCAGATGATGGCGCGGTTGGTGGAGGAGGGGACAGTGTTGGAACGATAGCCCGTAAAAATACTGCTTAGGGACTTTTAATACCGAGCTTTCTCATTTTGCCGTACAGCGTCGAAGGCGGTACTTCCAGAAGAGCTGCCGCCCCTTGTGCCCCCTTGACCCGCCAGTTGGTGGCGTTGAGCACTTCGAGAATATAGCGGCGTTCAAATTCAAGGAGAGGTATTATTTCGTGTTGAGGAGTTGATGAAGCCTGTCCTTTAAGGCCGAGAACGGCGTTTACAATATCAAAACCGTACTGCATCAGATCGGCCATTTCGATTTGCGATCCCTTGCAGGCTATGACGGCCCGCTGTATGAAATGCTCCAACTCCCGCACATTTCCCGGCCAATCATAGTCTTGCAGTATCTCCATAACCTCGGAATTAAAAGAGACGGGTTCCTTGCCCAAGTAGGCTGCCACGCGATTCTTGCAAAACTCGACGAGGGCCGGGATATCCTCCTTGTGCTCGCGCAGGGGTGGGATATACAGCGGAAAAACTTGGAGACGTAAATACAGCTCCTCGCGAAAATCGCCGGCCTGCACCATCGCCTGCAGGTCGCGACTGGTCGCGGCTACCATGCGCGTCTGTGCGGCTAGCGTCTGGTTGCCGCCAGCCCGCTCAAACGTGCGCTCTGCCAATAAGCGCAGGAGCTTGTCCTGCGTGTCCAACGTCATCTCGCCGATTTCATTGAAAAACAGGGTACCGTCTTTGGCTAGTTCCACCTTGCCTACTTCGCTGGTAGAAGTCTCGTTTTCGCGACCAAAGAGCTCACTATCGCCCAACTCTTGGAACAAGGCTCAGCAGTTGACATCGCGCCGCCAAACCCTTACCCACGCCCGTTTCGCCTAGAATCAGTACGGTCAGATCGGAGGGTGCCACCTCCGTGAGTTTAGTTTGAAGCTGGCGCAGAACCTTGCTCGGTTCGACAACTCTGTTGCCCCTATTGAGTGCAGCCGATAGGGTCTCGATATATGCGTCCGGTTCTACCGCAAGCTGCGCCTGCGCCGTTTCTGAGTAATTGAAATCCCGATCTATCGCCCGGACTTGAAAGGTGTAGTCTCCCGGCGGCAGATTTTGATAACAGGCGGCGTTGTTGCATGAATCATGTCTCGGGTATCCTTGTCGAATGTTGTTTTTTGTTCAGTTGATTTTTTTTACTCGATACGACTGGGGTTTGCCCAAATGGATCATTCGATTGAGGATGGCACAGCCTAGGCGACTTTCGACCTGTTGGTTGGCCTCGGTACGCGCCTTGAACTGGCCGCCGATGAGGTGCTTATAGCGATAAATCTGCGTTCCGCCAACGAGCGTCGATGATAGCCACTGGCCTGTTTCCACTCCTTGCGTCCCTTGTGTCGAATGGCTCGAAGGATCTCATCCCGCGCCAACGGGGGGGCCTTGCAGTTGCCATGCTGTTAGATTATAGCGTCTTTGCGCAGCGCGATGATCGGCCGAATCGAGGGCTCACTCGGCGGCGTGGCCAACGCGTCGAACCCCTTCTGTTTGTCACAGGCCCCATCCCCGCCTACCGCCTCCACCGCCTCGTCGACTTGGGTCAACAGAGGAGCAACCTGCGAGGCATCATCGATCCGATGGGATGTCAATGTCTGAGCGACCACCTCGCCGGTGGCCTCGTTGACCCCCACATGCAGTTTGCGCCACGTGCGCCGTTTGCTCCAGCCGTGTTGGCGGACTTTCCACTCGCCCTCCCCATAGACTTTCAAGCCGGTCGAATCTACCACAAGGTGCATCGGTTTATCCGGGCACCGGGTCGGCAACACCACCGCCAAGTTCCCTTGGCGACGCGACAAGGTCGAGTAGTCCGGCACGGCCACGGCCAACCCCATCAAGTCCAACAGCGATTGGATAAAACCCTGCGTCTGACGCAACGGCAACCCAAACAACACCCGCATCGTCAACATCCATGCAATCGTTGCATCCGAATAGACAAACTGGGCACCCCGTTGGCACGGACGCTGATCATACCACTGTCGCCACAGCGAATCGTCCAGCCACACCGTCAGGCTACCGCGAGCAACCAACGCCCGATTATACGACGACCCATTCTTAACCCGATACACCGCTTTCGACTTGACCGAGGGCGAACCGCCAGATACTTTGCTCATCACAGGCTCTTTGGGAAGAGGGATACGTGTTTCTTGCGGAAACCACGAACCAATCTAACTGGAGAGCCTGACTCATTTCAAGACCCTAAAACGGCTTTCATGCAACAACGCCATTGGTAAAGCAGGGATCAAGAAGCTTCTCGGTAAGAGATGACTAGACCTTCAATAGACACACTTGTCAATCAGCACAAAGCCCATAACTACTAATTCCGAAATTTATTTACTGGTGTTACGCACCTGTCCCCCGTCTGAACATGCAGGATGCCGGCCCTTGGGTGCAGATCCCGCTAGATTCCACTTCCGCTGTGTTCATCATGGCCCGTGCGTAACATCAGCAAATAAAGTAGATCATCTTGCATAAAGGACGATATGTCGTTCTTTTCTATATTTTTATTACATGTCGTCTTTTCTCGACTAAAATACACCAAAATAATATAATTTTATTGTAACATTTTCATTTCTTTCTTTACCCCATTCTATATATTAACTGATCCCATGCCGCCTTGGCCAAGTCGCCGACGAGACGGGTTCTCACCCAAAGCAATCACTGTTTTATGGTCCTGTATGCCGCCAGTCGTTTGGAGAGTCTGCGCATTAAACATCGACTCAAGCACTTCGCGCTACGAGCAAGGCTCTATCTCAAGGCCGTTCGATCCGCTTTCGAAGAGATACAAACACTCAAAACTGCGTAACATCAGTTATTAACCGAGTTTAGGATTCAACAGCAGGGATCGACCCGCCGATAACCACAACCGTAGGAGGTAGCAGCATGAGCAGCAACGATATAGTGAACAGAATTGTAGCCGAATTCAGAAAAGTGGAACGAGAAGCCCCGGCTCTAGGGAGACCGGACTGGACTATAGAAGTGAAGACCATCCTCTGTAAACTCGGCAGGGAATTAGGCTACACAACATGGGCAACGGGCGTCCTCGCTGATTACTGTGACGGAAAAGAATTTCTCTATGACGCTAGCTGGCTTGTGATCGACAACTGCGAACGGACAATTTCTTGCCTAATGGTCGCGGAGTGCGAATGGGACAACCTTGGAGAAGTCGAGTACGACTTCCAGAAGCTACTGCTCGCGAGGTCGAAAGTTCGGGTAATGGTGTATGACGCAGGGCCAGCCAACGAGGAATACCAAGAGGAGATCTGCGACCGGCTACGCGAACATGTCGGAACCTTTAACGGCACAGAGGGAGACACCTACCTACTGATTGGTTGGCTTCATGAAAACACAGAAAAGGGATTCAGGTTCCAGTTTCATCGAATCACCGACGAAGGCCCCGGCAACCCACCCAAACTTAAAAGGCTCTGATTATGCGAACCATCGCGCGATTTTTCATAGTGCTCTTTTGTTTGACCTTCTTGGTCAATCAGGCCCATTCGCTTGGCTCAGAAACCTTGAGCGAAGTTGTTTCACGGCTGACGACCTACACAGTGCGAGGCTTGGTCGTCGTACAATCGAGGATCGAGTTGAGCGACAAGGGCCGAGACCTCCTAACAACCCGTGTCGAGGCGATAGAGGCCCACCTTGAGCAAACCGGCTACGCCAAGCGAGACCAGACGGAGAACATGATCGAATATATGGGAGCCTTAGCCCGAGAGGCTGAAGCGGAGAAGAAATTTCAAGAGGCTTCCGCCGATCTGGCCGAATACCTCGACAGCTTGGAGTGATTCCGGCCGCACTTGGGAAATCCCTTGAGCAGCCCTAACCTCTACCTACCCACAGCCCGAGGCGATACCCGTAGCCCCGGCCGGCCCCGCCTTGGTTTGGAATCACGGCGGCCAGCCTTGGAGCTGGTCGCCTTTTTTTAGTCCCGATAATTAGAGAGTGTCAGGACCGGTGTTGGTACGGCCCTAGATCTGGATCGACATAAGCGCGATGGAAGTTCCTACCCTTGAGATATTTGGTCTCCAATTCAACATCGGTCAGCGTACAGTAGGGATCGGCCAAATCCGCGTCGCGCTCCAACAGCGTCACTTCAATGCGGTTTTTGCCCCGCACTGGCCAGTGGGCTGCGTCCAATTTGAAAATGTGCCAGTACCCGCCCATCACCCGGTAGCGCGGGCCGTCCATGTTGTAGAGCGAATTGATCTTGCGCCGCAGGTCGTCGGGCAGAATTTGGCCATTGAGCGCAAATTGGATGCGATCGGTCTCGACATTGCCGTGGATGCGGAAGCGCAGCAAAACTTCGTGGACGCGATCAACCTCCCCCCATTTTTGCAAGTCGTCGGCAATAGTCAATTCCAATTCGACGGGTTGGCCTAGATCCAATTGACGCGGCAACGGATTGGGCTGACTGACCGCAGGACCATCTTGGGTGGTAGTGGACAGGAAGTAGTATTTGTCCTTGCCCGCCATAATGCTGGGGTAGGGCAGTTCCCTGAGCTTCTCGTAAAAGGACGCCTCGTACGGCCACAAGTGGAACCACTCGGAAACATAGAGGCCGTCAACGCCTTGATCCCAAAAATTGCAGGCCGCGGCTCGCAGCATGGACAGGGGCGCGTCGAGCAAGCGGTCGGAAAAAACCATGCCGTTCAAGGGAGCCAATAGGCGACAGGGCGTCCCTTGGGTGAGACCGAGGAATTCCGCGAAGTCGGCCTGCATTTTCAGGCGGTAGTTCTCGCCGAAATTTTCCGCGACGATCACATCGACCAGACCCCGTTTGACCCACTCCTCCGGGTCGAGGCCAGCGCGGGCGCAATCTTCTAAGCGGTCGGGGATATGCACCACCAGTTCTTTGTCAGTGCCGCTTCGTTTCACCGCTTCGTGGACCCGGCCGACCCAGTCGGTCATCAGGGCGCGCCCAGCGTCGATTTCGTCGGGGTGGAAGAAATAGGGCATTTGGTTGAGCTGTAGTTCAAAGCCGTCGGCCGGATACTCGCCCATCACTTCTTCGACAATGGCAAAGCGCTCGTCGCGGACCTCCGGGTGCTTGAAATCGAGGCCATCCAAGCCGGGGTAGTCTGGGTCGAGATCGCCAGCCGCGCCAATTTCGAGGTACTGATTCTCAATGCGGAAATTAGAGCAGCGCGTCGAGGCGTGGTCAACGCCGCCGCGCTGTACGATCAAGGTAGGGTACACTTGGATGCCCAGTTCGTGGGCCCGGTCGCAGACCAAGCGCAAGGGATCGTGGCCGGCGTCGATGAGGGACTTGGCGTTTTGCCAAGCGCGGCGAAAGACGTAGTGATCCCAGACCTCGACGTTGTGCCCCATCAACTCGCTGGCCCGGGTGTCGTGCAGCATGGTGCGCCCCTCGCCCAAGCAGAAGGCGATGGCTTCGACCGTGGTGCCGGCCAATTCATCGACCAAGGCGATGTATTCCTCGGGGGCCATGGGCGGCTCGTAGCGGTAGATGTGGGGATGCCGACCGTCGTGGTAGTACATGATTTTGGGTTGGTTCATGGCGCGATCCTTTTCGTTTTTGATGCCCTGCCTCGCGCAAAAAAGCGGAGGCTGCTCCCGCAATGGACATCTACGTCCAAGCACATAGTTGGAATCGGGCCTAAAATTGGGCGATTGGCCGCCGGAGACAAGCTGGGTGGAGAGAGCAGTCTATTCGCTACCAGTGCGACTGCGACCAAGAAACGCGGCGTTTGACTTTATGCGCGAAAATATCTTGAATACCGGATTGCCCTCAGCGCATTTAGGTGCTCTGCGGACAAACTCCATTTTTCGCTGGGTAGCCTACGTGGGCGCCCAACACCTAAGAACCGTCGCACCAAAAAAATAGCTCAGAAAAGGAGGATTGAATCCCATGAGTGAATCAAAGAGCGATGCAACATATACGATGGGACGCACCCAAGGGGAAGAGGAGCGTCTGATTCTGCAGTCGCAACTGTACGACGCCGTGACGCGGCGCTTTTTTAGAGAGGCGGGCATCAGCAGCGGGATGAAGGTGCTCGATATTGGCAGCGGTGCCGGAGATGTGGCCCTGACCGCCGCCGAGTTGGTCGGTCCAGAAGGGGCTGTCGTGGGCGTAGATGTAAATCCGGCGATTCTCGAAACGGCACAGGCACGGGCGCAAGCGGCCGGGTTCACCAACGTCGAATTCGTCGCAGGAGACGCCCGGACCTTGGAGTTGGGGAACGATTTCGACGCCGTAACTGGTCGGCTGGTCCTCATGTACATGGCCGATCCCGCCGACGCCCTGAAGCAGCTCGCAACCCGCTTGCGTCCGGGAGGAATCGTGGCCTTTCAGGAGGCTGATTTTACCCCCTATCGACAGATGTATCATCCAGATGCACCCCAAACGAACAAGCTAATCGATTGGGCTATCGGAGTGTTTGAGCGTACTGGGGCGCATATCGATATGGGCTTCAACCTGTACCGTGCATTCGTCGAGGCCGGCCTGCCCGAGCCATACATGCACTGCGAGTTTCCGGTCGGCGGCCCGGAGTCTTGGGCCGGGTACCCATTCGCTGCCAACAGCTTTCGCAGCATGCTCCCGCTCATAGAAGAATTCGGGGTCGCCACCGCGGAAGAGGTCGATGTAGAAACCCTAGCCGAGCGGGTTCGGCAAGAAGTGGTAGCGGCGAAACGTCCGCTTGCCCTGCCGCCCCACGTAACCGCTTGGGCACAGCTTGCGAGCTGAGCAGCGACCAACGTCATAACCTTCGTTGTCGTCTAATGGAGCGAGGAACGGATACCATGAGCAAGTGGAAAATCGCCGGGATCAACTTCGACCATCTGCACATGGGCGACAATTTGCGCATGGCCTTTGAGCACGCAGACGTCGAAATCGTCGGCATCTGCGACGAGCAGCCCGAGCGCATGAAGCAGGCGTGCGCGGATTTCGCCATTCCAGCCGACCGGGTTTTCAGCGACTACCGGGAGTGTCTGGAAAGGACCCAGCCCGACATCGTCCTTTTGTGCCCGGCTACCGCCGAACACGGGGAGTGGACCGAAAAGGTCGCGCCCTTCGGCGTGCACATCATCATGGAAAAACCCTTCGCCGCCACCCTCGCCGAGGCGGACCAGATGCAGCGGGCCATGGAGGGGACGGGCAAACTGTTGGCGATCAACTGGCCGCTAGCTTGGTATCCGCCCCACCGCACGGCGCGGCGGATCATCGCTGAAGGCGAGATCGGCGAGGTAATCGAAGTCCACTACTACGACGGCAACCGAGGGCCGCTGTGGCACCTCGCCGACAAAGTGGAGCGCACGGCCGACGACGTCGAGCGCGAAAAGCCCGCGAGTTGGTTTTACAAAAAGGCCGCGGGCGGTGGCGCGCTGCTGGACTACCTAGGCTACGGCACCACATTGGGCACCTGGTACATGGACGGCCGGGCACCAATTGAAGTGACTGCCACAGTAGATCAGCCCCAAGGGCTTGAAGTAGATGAACACTGCATTGCGGTGGCGCGCTACGAGCAGGGCCTGTCGAAATTCGAGACGCGCTGGGGCACCTTTACCGACCCTTGGACTCTGCAACCCCAGCCCAAGTGCGGCTTTGTCATCGTCGGCAGCGAGGGCACGATTAGTTCCTACGACTACGAGCAGGTAATCCGCGTGCAGACGCGGGCGCAACCAGCAACTGAGGAACGGTCGGTAGATGTGCTCGAACCGCCTTTCCAGAACCCCGTCCAGTACGTGATTCACTGCATCGAAGAGGAACAACCCATCGAGGGCCCGCTCTCGCCGGCGCTGTGCCGCATCGGCCAACAAATCGTCGATACTGCTTACCAAAGCGCCGCGCAGAAGCGCACATTACCGCTGATTCAATAGCTCATGGCAGAAAGCCAAGACAGCGGCTATGGCCGAGGCAAAACCGGGTCGGAGGCCGCAGTACCAGCCCCGGACTTGCCCTACCAGCCGTGCGATCCAGCGACCTATCGTCCGCAGATCGGCCTGATCGGCTGCGGCGGCATCTCCGAGATGCACCTGCGGGCCTATAAAGACGCTGGCTATGAGGTTGCAGCCCTGTGCAGCCGCGATCGGGGGCGCGTCGAGCAGCGGCGGCGGGAATTCTATCCGGCGGCCGACACATACCTCGACTATCGGGAACTGCTCGCCCGCGACGATATCGAGGTGGTGGACGTTACACCCCATCCGCATCAGCGGCTGCCGATCCTCGAAGCGGCTATTGACGCGGGCAAACACGTCCTCAGCCAGAAGCCTTTCGTGCTCGATTTGGACGTGGGCGAGGCGCTCATTGCCCGGGCCGAGCGGCGCGGCGTGCAACTAGCTGTCAATCAGAATGGCCGCTGGGCACCGCATTTTAGCTACATGCGCCACGCTGTAGCCGCTAACTTGGTCGGCCAAGTGCAGAGCGTCGAATTCGCCGTGCATTGGGACCACAACTGGATCGCTGGTTCTGCTTTTGACATGGTGGAAGATCTGGTGCTCTACGACTTTGGAATGCACTGGTTCGATATGGCGGCGGTGCTCTTAGGCAACGAGACGCCGCAACGGGTCCACGCCTCCGCCCGGCACGCAGCCGGTCAGGACGCCAAACCGCCGCTTTTGGCCCAAGCGGCAATTGAGTGCGCGGGCGCGCAGGCGACGATCTTTTTCAACGGTAACACTCGCCAAGGACAACAGGACCGCACCTATCTAGTCGGCACAGAGGGCACAATAGGGGCCAGCGGCGTAGATTTGACGGTGCAAGAAATCGTCTTGTACACCGCAGCGGGTGTGGCCCGGCCGCAGCTTGTGGGGACGTGGTTTGAGCAGGGGTTTCACGGGACCATGGCCGAACTGCTCTGCGCCGTCGAAGAGGGCCGCGAGCCTAACAACAGCGCTCGTGCCAATCTCGCGAGTTTGGCGCTGTGCTTTGCAGCCGTGGCGAGCGCTCACCGTGGCGAGCCGGTAGTGCCAGGATCAGTGCGGCGATTGCCCGGCCATTAGAACGCCTACAGTCAGACAGCAGTCAAAGGAGGTTTCTCATGGATGCAACCTGCCTGCAATATACGTTGACCGAAGAGGAGCGCCGCCAATTTGATGAGGACGGCTTCTTCATCGTCCGCGATGTGCTGCCCTTGGATTTAGTAGATAAACTCATCCCCATCGTCGATCGCCTCGACGCCGAAGCCCGGCGGCAAAAGGGGTTGGAAAAGCACCAGATGTACAACTTTTTCGACTTTATCGGCAAAGACGAACTCTTTCTGGAGTTACTCGACTGGCCAAAGACGTTTGCCAAGGTCTTCGGGATTTTGGGCTGGCACATTCAGCTTTACCACTCGCACTTGATCGTCACTCCGCCTTTAGACGGCGTCGTGCCCGCGCGCAAGCGGCTGGGCTGGCATCAAGACAGCGGGCGGCTCAACATCGACATGGAGACTGAACCCCGGCCGAGGGTCTCGCTCAAAGTGGCGTATTTTCTCACGGACTGCACCGAAACCAATCGCGGCAACTTCCACGCGGTACCCGGCTCGCACCTGAAAAACAAGCTGGAAATGCCCGAGGATGAAGACTTAGACCCAGCGGGCGCAACGCCGATCCAAGTGGCAGCGGGTGACGCGGTATTTTTCGACCGGCGGATCTGGCACGCGGCCGGCCACAATTTCTCGCCCAACGCGCGCAGGGCGCTGTTTTACGGCTATAGCTACCGCTGGTTGCGGCCGCGCGACGACATGACGGTGGAACACCTGATGGACCGCTGCGATCCGATCCGTCAGCAGCTATTAGGTGCCGGCCCAAGCGGCGGGCACGGCTACACTTCGCCGAAAGAAGAAGACGTGCCGCTGAGAGAGTGGATTCGCGAGCATTTGGGTGACGAAGCAGTGGTGAAGTAAACGCCGCCCGTTTAGTCCGCCGTCAGACCCACAAAGAGCCGGCTGAACAAGCTAGTCAGCGGATCAACCCCGCCGCGCTCAGCCGCCCTAGCAAAGACTACGCCCGGCTGCGCGGCCCTAGCAGCACGACCCAAAACGTGGTAATCGGCACGGACGGGCTGTCGGGTTGCTTCCTGCGCCTCAGTCCAGCGCTGATTGGTGGCTGCCAACCCCCATAAGGCACCCGGTGCCCGCACTTTGATCTCTTCCACTGACAGGCCGTCGCGCCGACAACCGCGCTGAGCGAACAGACTGCCATCTTCCCGATAGAGCAGACCGCCGCCCACGTATTGGATCAACTGCTGTTGGTTGCCACGCGCCCCCGACAGCGACAACAAGGCCAAAGGCCCCAAGTCGTTGTCGTCGAAATCGGCCTGCTGGTAGAAAGCCGCCACCAACTCGTCGCTGTACATTTGCCACTCGTCCCTATCGACTCCTTTGGGTTGCTCAGGCCACTCCTTACTCGAACCTAGGAGGGGATTGAAGGAGGCCCCCGACTGCTTGCAGACCTCAAAGCCGCACCGCGTCAACTGGTCGAGTACCTCCAGCGCGCGCTGCAAACCTTCGCGCTGCAACACCTGAGCTAGCAAGCGGTTGAGGTCGTGCTTGGAAAACATCCGACTGCCATCCACGGCCACCCCAGTCAGCCGTTCCACTTCGGCGCGGCCTTCCTCCGTGCGGCAGAGCTGCGCCAAGCCCCATATCATGCCGTGGTAGTTGTCGGCCACGTAGCGCCATATATCTGCATCGCGCTGTATGTGTCCGGCCACCGACAGCACAGTCTCGGCTTCGGCCTGGGCTTCCTCAGTAAGGGGCAAAAACACCTCGATCTGATCGCCGTCGAAATCTAGCTCCATCAGTCGGCAAACGCGCGGATGGACGCGCACTGCGGCCCCGGCCAAACGCTGCGGACGAAAGGCCACCACTGCGGTGGACGCCGGGCCATCGTCAACCAGCACCCGCTGGGCACTGTACAGCAGCACCCACGAACGCTCCATGATCGCGTCTAGAACCTCAGCCGCTCGGGGCGAACGCTGTGCCACTTCCTCGGCGCGACCTATCTCCCGCTCTACCTGAGGCCCGAACAAATCCCAAGCCATTTCCTCGGGCAGGCCCACTTGGTCGAGATCCAACTCAAACTCCGAGACAAGCGAGGCCCGGCCGCTAAATAGCGGTTTAGCCTGGAAGTGGAGGTGCTGCGGGCGCAACAACGCGGTAAAAAAATTCTCCACCCGTTGGGCCACCTGCGCCACTGCTGGCCCGGTCAGGGCTTCGGGTGCCTCACTATCGACGATGCGTTGCAAGCGCGTATTGGCTTCGACCAAATCCTCGTAGCAGCCTCGGATCGGGTCGAATTCGGCCCCTGCGGGCAAGGCGACGGGAGTTCCCACCGTCCCTACTTGGCGTCCTGGGCCCACTTGGCGTCCTGGGATCCACGGGTGCGGCACTGGGCGGGCCAAGGTCAGTCCTTCGGGCTCGGCAAAGGAAAAGCGCAACTCCTCGCTCGCTAACTCGGCCCGTATCCCTGCCATACCCAACAACTGCTGCAGCAGGGCAAAGCGTGGAGACGGAGGAGGAGACGGGGACATAGGTCCGGTGGTTAGGCGCTGACTTAGCACATCGGCGTCGGGACGCTCAGCCGCGGCCGTATTGAACAAAGCGTGGATATTGGCTACGGCCCCGGCCTCGCATAAAGCACCGTAGGCCATCATGTCGAGCTCTGGTCCGCCAGCTCCTGCCACCGCGATTTCCAAGTGCTCGGCCGCGGTGTGGGCCGCCAAGCGGCCCCAGTACACCCAACCCACGGTACTGCGATAGGGCAGAGCTTCGCCTTTGAGGGTCAGTTGCTCCATGCCGTCTTCGGGCAGTCCCGCCTCGACCAGACGCTCTTTCAACACTTTTTCGCTGGGTGCTTGGAAAGGCGGCACCACCGCCGGAGTCCCTTCGGCTTGCGCGAGGCGACCCATGACCGCCTCGCGCTGCTGGCCGAAGTTGAGCCGCGAGACCATACTGGTCGGACTCAAGATGAGCTCTATCGGCGTACCATCGGGCAACTGCGGCATGTCGGCGTCGGGCAGGATGCGCGTCACCACCCCCTTGGCACCGTGGCGGTTGCTTAGTTTGTCGCCCACCCCCACTGCGGAGGGGAAATCCATCCGCGCCGCGGCCGACTCGCTAATGACCAAGCCATCTTCAAACGTGTCCCCGTCCCACATGACGAAGGCGGTCAACAGATTGTAGCCTCCCCAAAAATCGGCGGCTTCGGGCTCGTATCCCGTCTGTACTAGTGCCGGTTCGGGTTTGTGGCCCTCGGAGGCCAAGCGCTGGTCGTGCTGCTGGCGGAACCAACCCGTGGAGTGGACCGGTGCCGCTGTATCGGCTGCGCTTGTCCACTGGCGCATCATATTGACGCCCATCAGGGCGCGATTGGAATCGTCGTGTTCGATAAAGGGCATCATGGAAGCTGAAAAACCCAAGATGCTGTCGGGCGCATCGTCGATCCGTTCGAGCTTGCCGTCGCGGATGCGGGCACCGCGGGCCACTTCCAGCACTCGGCCGATATTGGGTCCTTCAGGGATGCAGTAGGGGCACACTAGGCCGTATTGGCTGTCGGGGAAAACGTCTCGGTCGGCAAAAGGCTCGACGACGATGGGGATCAAAGTCAGCCTCCGCAGATGGGTATAGCGGTCGAGCCAGTTGGTCGCCTGTAGATACTGCGAAGTTTCCTCCAAGTGGAAGTCGCGCAGCCAAGCGTCTAGCGGCAACCAACTCCGCACTAAGTCGCCATCCCAAGCCAACTGCTCAGGGGCCGCCTCCAACCTTTGGTCAACAAAGTCGTAGAGCTGCTCGCCCACACAGAGAATCCGCGCTTGATCGAGTTCGCGCCGGTCGGGATAGGGGACCACGACCCGATAGTTGCCTTCAATGTGGAAAAGGCCGTCGCGGTCGGGCCGAGGCAAATCCCGGTACTCAACCTCGACCGAGGCATCGCCGAGTCCCAAGCTCAGTTTAATGGAAAAAGTATAGGAGTCCTGTTGTTCGACTTGATAGTCGGCCAGCGGCAAGCGCTCGCCCAAAAGCTGGGGCAGTCGCTGGTGGACGAAAAGGTCAAAGGACTCCCTGTGCCAAGGTACGTCGAGATTCAATGTCATTCGTGTTCCTCCGGGTTATGGATGGCCTGCCAGGCCTGTGAGAGTTGACGGCGACCGTGGTGCAGCCGCGACTTTACAGTGCCTTCGGGAATGCCCAAGCGTTCGGCCGCGTCCCGCACTTCAACTTGGGCGTCGTAGATCAGACGGAAAACCTCGCGCTTGTCCTCGGACAGCGCTTGTACTTGTCGCCGCAGCCAGCGCTGCTGGTCGGCCCGTTCCACTTGGGCGTCGGGGCGCTCGGACGCAGCCTCAATCATCCATTCGGGCACTTGCTGCGTCTCCTGCTCCACGGTTTCAGACAGCATTTCCAGCCGCTGCTCTCGCCGCCTTCGCACGGTGCGCAGGTGGGTCAGAGAGAGATGGGTGGCGATGCGGAACAGCCAGTTGGCCGCAGAGCCTCGACCGCTCCATTGGCCGGCCCGATTCCACACCCGCAAAAAAACCTCCTGCACTACATCGTTAGCACTCGCATCGTCGCGGACGATGCGGCGTACGTGATCGTGGATCTGCTCCCGATAGCGCTCAAAGAACTGCTGGAATGCGCGTTCATCGCGTTCTTTTATTTGCGCTATGAGTTGTGGGTCCGGTATCTGCATCGAGGCTCTCTGCAAATAAAGACGCCGCCCGGAAAGTACAGGTTCAAAGACGAAGGTGAAAAAGTTTGGAAATTTCATTGAAGGCCGGTTTCCTCCTTGAGTTGACTCGCTAGTCGAGTGCGGTATCTTACCACCAACCGCCTGAAAACCAACCTCAACCTATACTAGATCGAAACCCCATGAGCCTAACGCCAGCCCAACTCGACCAATTCCACCGCGACGGCTATATCATCGTCCCCGACCTGTTCTCTGCCGACGAGATGGATGACGCCCTAGCGGCGATGGAACAGATTTTCTACGGCCAATCCTTCCAGCAATGGCTGGCCGATTGCGACCACGGCGACGCCTCCGGAGTCTCGGACGGTTTCACCACCACGCACGACCACTCCGAGGGCCGCTCGCAGTTTCCCGTGGGCGCGCCAGCGCTAGATCGGCTGATAGAAAACGAGACCTATCTCGACATCTTTGAACAATGCTTGGGCGCAAAAGCTAGCTACTGCAATGCCCACCTCTTCATGCGATCGGGACCTACCGACAAGCGCCATCCCGACAACCCTTGGGAGGGCTACCACATTGACCACTATACCAACTGCTTGCTGCCGCCCTACGACCAAACAGGCCGTTTCGACTACGTCAATTCGGGAGTGTACCTGCACGATGTCGAAGACGACGGCGCCCCCATGCTGGTCATTCCCGGCTCGCACAAAGTGGCTGGTTCCGCCTTTGTGCAAGCGCTTGCCCAAGACAACGCCGCGGGTGGGTCCTTCAAAGACCTGCGCCAAGCCACCGAACTAGCCGCCCCGGTCCCCTCCACTGGCCGGCGAGGGTCGGCTCTCTTCTACTCGTCGTATCTAGTACACGCGGCCCAACCCTTCGCCAATAAGCGCACGCAGCGCGCCTTTTGGACCTTGTCTATGTGCCGCCGCGACAACGATCGCTGGACCCGATTCGCCAATCCCTTCATCTACGGCGAACGCGAGCACATGCTGCCCTTTTTCACAGCCACCACGCCCCGAGTGCGCGGCCTGTTCGGCTGGCCCGAACCCGGACACCCGTACTTCACCAGCCAAACGCTAGACCTTTTGGAGCATACCCTACCCGGCATTGATACAGGTCCCTATCGCAATAACCGTTGAAAGATCGCCAACTGTGGATCGAAAGGTCGTCTCCCATCTATGACTCCGACAATCACCCTGCAACAACAAGTAATAGAAGGCACCCAAAAAGGTCCCAATCTGCTGATCCTAGGCGGCGTCCACGGCGACGAGTTCGAGTCTATGGCAGCCATCCGTCGCCTGTTGGACCACCTCGATCCAACGGACCTGCGGGGCCGTCTCACGGCCATCCCCGTAGTCAACGAGGCGGCCTATTGGCGCGGTCAGCGCACGGCTGAGGACGAGCTGGACTTAGCTCGCACCTGCCCGGGCCGACCCGACGGCTCGATCACCGAGCGCACGGCCCACGCCGTCAGCGAGGAAATCCGCCAGGCTGACTATCTCATCGACCTGCACAGCGGCGGGATAGTCATGGAATTCTATCCTACCGTGGGATACACCCTGCATCCCGATAAAACCGTCCTCGACGTGCAGCGGCGTATGGCCCGCGCTTTGAATATGCCCATCATCTGGGGCACCTCAGCCCGCCTCGACGGACGCACGCTCTCAGTGGCCCGCGACGCCAAGGTGCCAGCCATCTACGCCGAGTGGATGGGGGGTGGCACGTGCGATCCCCAAGGCGCGGATGCCTATTTCGAGGGCTGCTTGAACGTCTTAGCCGAACTGGACATGATCGACCGCATCCTACCGCCCCTGCGCACCGAGTACACCATAGAGGACGACCGCGAGAACTCCGGCCACATACAGATCAATTACCCAGCGCCCTTTGCCGGCTACTTTGAGCCTCAGGTAAAACTAAAAGCTCCCGTGCAGCCGGGCGATGTGATCGGCACAGTGGTCGATCATCTGGGGCAGCGGCGCGAGGAGGTGGTATCGACGCAGGCGGGCTTGATCCTGTGTCTGCGAGTCTTCAACCGCGTCCACCAAGGCGACAGCTTGGCCGCGGTTTTGGAACTAGACCCTCCCCAATGACCACCTCTCCCGCGCCGCTGGACCCGCGCCGTTTCCAGTCCGCGCTACTGCTTTTATTAGGACCCCTATTCATCGGGATCTCCTTCGTCCTCATGCTGCGCCGGGTAGAACCTGTGACCACCGTGTTTTACCTATGCGCTTGGTACGGTATCATCTGGACCCTAGATCGACTCATCCAGCGGCGAGAAGGACGCTCGCTCATCGCCCGCTGCGGTCCGGCTTTTTTGCTGATCCTTTTTTGGTCTGCAGTGGGGTGGTACGCCTTTGAGTTGATCAATTTCCGTCTGCAAAACTGGTATTATATCTTCGTCCTCGATCACCTTGTTTTGCAGACGCTAAACGCCGTCTTCTCCTTTGCCACTGTTTTTCCCGGCCTACTGTGGTTGGAGTACTACTTGGGGCTGCGCGGCGTGGCTGCCGGTTGGCCAGGCCGTCGTTGGTCGCTGACTCCCCGTCGTCTGACCCTCCTGCAAATAGCCGGCCTGATCGGACTAGCGCTAGTCCTTTTGTGGCCGCGCTTCTTCTTCCCGCTCACTTGGCTCGCCTTTATCCTGCTCTTGGCTCCCATCGAATACCGACGCCTGCCCGACAGCTTGCTGCATCAATTGGCACGCGGCGATTACACACCGCTAACCCGCCAGTTGCTGGCCGGATTCATCGCCGGTGGTCTGTGGGAATTCTTCAACTACTGGGCCCAAGTTAAGTGGATCTACACAGTGCCCTTTTTTGAAGAATTGAAACTTTTTGAGATGCCGCTGGCCGGCTTTTTGGGCTTTCCTCCCTTTGCCGTGGAATGCGTTCTGGTCTATCGCCTGTTGGTGTGGTACAGATTGGCACCGCCATTGGGAGCGCATCAGGACCAGCGGCCCGAGCCGATCAAGGTCTGGAATGCGTTCGTCATCGTCCTTTTGGCCGCGGCTTTCGCCCTGACAGTCAATCACTACATCTACTTGAACGTCGGCTCGGTGAAGCCGCGCTTGGCCAAAGTGGATAGTCTGGATCCGACCGCCCGCACTTTTTTGCAGGACGAGGGCATCGTCTATCTGACCGATTTGGAAGCCGGAGGATCGGCGGAAATTTGGCGGCAAATGGAAGGGGAGTTGGGCCGCGAACGCACTCAAGGTACCCGTGGCCTCGTTGAATTATACCTGCACCAAGGCATTGGCGTGGAGTACGGCAATCTGCTGACCAAAGCCGGCATTCGTTCGCTGGCGGATTTGGCCGCCTCGTCTGCCGCGCAAGTAGAGGACCGACTCGCCGCGCTTCCCGGGAATGTTCGACGGCCCACCCCAGCGCAAATTCGCCTGTGGATTCGGCGAATTCCAAGCCCTTGATTCCTCTATCCGATCGGAGGGAGAATTGTCATTGCAAGTTGGTCTGATTGGTCGGATATTGACCTAACCGTGTGCAAAAGGAGTAATACATGTTTCGCGAAGCAATCGGTTTATTCGTCCCTGAACCAAAGGCCAAACTCTACATACCCAAGAACAGTGGTCTGCATGAGTATGTGAACAATCTCCTGAGTGACATCGGTGTTAGCGACGGAGGCGAGTTCACCCGAGCTGACGAGAGCATGGGAACCCTCGAAATAATTTCGGCGCGGGGCGAGGATGTGCCCCAACGAGTTGACGATTGCCTCCTACGCGGAGAAGTGGCGTATGGCCTCACGGGAGACGATCTCTTCGACGAGTACATGCTAGGCGCTGGGGACTCTCCTCTTGGGGTCCTCAACACCTACGATTGGTTCGATCCAAATGCTCAGTTCTATCGACCGGCCCTTTGTCTATTGAATCGCGAAGGACAAATTCCAGATTCGTCCGCAATGGTGTCCATTGCCGTGAACAAGAAATACGAACTCTCCTCTCGCCAGTTCCTGTCGCAGCGCTTCCAATCCAGCAAGCTACAGATCAGTATCGTTGCTTATGCCGGAGACACGGAAAACACCGTAGCAGAGGGCACGCACGACTGGTGTGTCGAGGTAGTGTATCGCGGGGAACGCTCGCCCGAGAGCGCGATGTCCAAGACCGGACTCAAGGTCGCCGAGGTCGTCCGCTTTAGCGACATCTCATTGATCGGACGAGAAATCGTCAATCCATGGGAAGAGGAGTACCGAAGAATATCCGCAGTCGCACAAAAGCCCACCGGCTCCAGTACGTCAAAGCTCCTTACAGACAGCAATGCGATTTGCAAGAAAGTCGGCGAGGAATCTGCTGAGTTTGTGAGAGCGTTTACGCAAGAAACGGGGATTCCTGAGGAGTTTAACGGCGTCGTATATGCGTTAATGGTCGCAGCCGCAAAACTGCAAGTTCCTTGGCAAGAAATCGAGGCGGACCTGAAATCTAGGTGGTCGTGATCGAGCTATGTTGCTGATTAGACATTGTCAATCCTCAGGGCAAGACCCAGATGCGCCACTGACAGAGATTGGGCGAAAACAGGCCGAAGCACTCGCTAGGTTCTTGTCCGACTACCCGATCGACATGATCGTCTCCAGCTCCTATGCGCGGGCACAGCAAAGCATTGAACCGTTTGCTGCCACAGTGGGATTGCCCGTCCACTTGGATCACCGCCTAATTGAACGGACGCTTTCGGGGAGTCCGATTGACAACTGGCGCGAAGTGGTCCGCGATTCGTTCGGAGACTTGGAGTTGCGGGTATCGGGAGGCGAGTCGGCACGCGAAGTATTGGACCGCGGCTGGGCCGCCATAACCGAGCTAATCGACGGTGGTTACCGGCTCCCTATTGCAGTAACCCATGGCAACCTCTTGAGTCTGATCCTGAACTCACTGGACTCTAATTTCGGCTACGATGGATGGGAATCTCTGTCGAATCCAGACGTATTCGCACTCAAAGAAGCCATCGATGGACGTTTGGTATTCGAAAGACTCTGGTCTGAATAGCCCCGAGCCGCTTAATAACAAGATTCGGCAAACGCTGATCAGGTAGCTTGCCCGATCCTTGCAGGCGTTCATCGACTTGATTTTACTAATAAATATCATCACGGTCTGCATCGTCCCGCCGGACACGAGCTGACCGCAGACGCAACCGATGGCGAAAGGAGATTTCTGATGGCCGCTATCAATGAACTTCTCGAAAATAACGCCCGCTATGCCGAGACCTTCGACAAGGGCGACCTTCCCCTGCCTCCAAGACTGCAACTGGCGGTGGTGGCCTGCATGGACGCACGCATCGACGTTCACGGTCTGCTGGGAATCGCAGAAGGAGATGCGCACGTGATTCGGAATGCGGGTGGCGTGATAACCGACGACGCGATTCGTTCGCTGACTATCTCGCAGCGGCTGCTGGGCACGACTTCTATCATGCTCATCCACCACACAGACTGCGGTATGCTGACGTTCCGCGACGACGACGTGAAGGACGCGATCACAGCCGATACCGGCATCCGCCCGACCTTCGCCCTAGAGGCGTTCGGCGATCTCGAGGAGGACGTACGGCAGTCGATCGCCCGCATTCAGGCCAGCCCGTTCATCCCGAACAAAGACGACGTGCGAGGGTTCGTCTATGACTGCGCCACCGGAAAGCTGAACGAAGTCACCTGACCCCAAGACAAATGCCTGAATCGACATGCGTCATCCCATATACCGAGTGATCTCTTTTGAAATACAAGCACCCTATACACTCCGAGTTTGTTTCGACGATGATACGGAACAGACTATCGATTTCCAAGCCATATTGGAAGGTGAATTATTCGGTCCACTTCGCGATGTATCCTTATTTAATCAAGTCCGGATTGATCCTGAGGTCCATACTCTGGTATGGCCGAATGGGGCTGATTTTGATCCAGCCACTTTACATGATTGGTCTGAGCATCTTTCTGAACTTGAGCGCATGAGCAAGTGTTGGTCTGTCGTTGAGACGGGGGACTAATACGGCCTAGCCAAGAATTAAAGACCAGACAATGATTTTTGAGGCGGAATATGAGGATTGCGTAGAATGATACGGGCCGTCACGTCAGAGGACTTGCGAGATTGCGCGCGTCTATTCGTGAGAGTCTTCTCCGAATGGCCGTACGAGGAATCGTGGAGCGTCATCCAAGCGCACCACTATCTCAATCGATTCTGGAAGTTCGATCCCGAGCATTGCCTCCTAGCCCTCGACAAAGATGATGTGATCGGAGCGATGTTCGGATACTGCTACCCCTAGCAAGACCGAGTCAACTATTACATGCAGGAACTTTTTATCGAGTCTGATCAAAGGCGATCAGGCCATGGACGAAGACTGGTGCGTCATCTGCTCGACAAAATCGGGGAATCAAATGTATCCATGTCCCTAATCGCCAATGAAGCGACGCCGGCAGCCGCGTTTTACGAGGAGCTTGGATTGCGGCAGCATAGATACTACAAGTTCTATTGTGGCACCGTGAAAATGGGCGTGGAATCGTCTGTAGAGTCGTCTATTCACCCTCTCTGAGACAACTTTAAGCACAGACGGCCGCGTCGGCGCTCCAGCGATTGAAGGGAGTGTGCGCCTCTTGCGCCAGCCGGTCGCGGGTGTCGCGCCAGAGCTTTTCCCACGCCACTGGATCGCGCAAGACGCTTTCGGGATTGGCTCTGCTGCGGGCGACAAAGCCGGGGAAGAGGTCGCGGCCCGTGGGCTGGCCGGTTGGATTGTAGCGCAAGTCAAAGCTCCAGCGCACGTCGTCGCTGTTGTTGGCCAGCGAGCCGTGGATGGTGTGTTGAGTGAGGAAGAGCACGTCGCCGGGCTGCATGGGCACCGGCATCGCCGCGTCCATATCCATAAACAGCTCGGGTATCCACAGCCCTCCTGGCCCTCCCGGACAGTGCGTTTGCAGCCCTCGCCGATGGCTGCGGGGTATAATCTGCAAACAGCCATTTTCGAGCGTCGCCTCATTGAGCGGAAACCACACCGTCAAGACCTCCGAGTCGTCGGCTTCGGGCAGGACCACGCCATTGTCTTGATGCCAGTTGGTGGCGCTGACTAGTGCTTGGCCGTTGTGGTTTTTGGGTACTAGGCGCTCGGGCGGCTTGAGGCGCACGTGCTGGACGGGGTTGGACCAGATTTCAGGGCCGACGATGGACTCGACTGCGTCGAGGAGGTCGGAGTTGGTAATGCAGCGAAAGACAGCGGGCCCGGCCCAGAAAGGGGTGTCGGCATCAATACCTGTCTGGGGCAGAGAGAAGTCGAAGTACTGGGCGTGGATCTGGCCGCTCTCGACGACGATTTGCGTCAGGCGCTTGCCAAAGGGCAGGTCGTCGTACGCAGATGCGATCTGGCCGGCTTGGTAGAGTTCACGAGCGAGGTTGTCGAGGACGCCGTGGTATTCGTCGATAATGGGCTGGATGATCTCTTCCACATCGAGCATCCCCCTCACTAGTAGGTAGCCTTCTTCGTCAAAGTGTGCCAGTTGTTCGTCCGTCAAGCATGGCATATGCTTTCCTCCGTAGGTTTGCGCTTGAATATAGCGCGATATGATCCGTTTGCGAATAGCTGAAAGGAGGAGCGACGCAATGGTTATGAATTTTCCCAAACTCGACGATGCCCTGCGCTTGGAGCGCTTGAAGCCGCCGACGGGCAAAGTGCGAATAGTGCTCGACACCGATACGTACAACGAGATCGACGACCAGTTCGCAGTAGTCCAGGCACTGCTCTCGCCCGACCAGCTCGCGGTCGAGGCGCTCTACGCAGCCCCTTTCTACAACATCCGTTCGTCCGGCCCGGGCGACGGAATGGAGAAAAGCTACGAGGAAATCCTGCGACTATTGGAGCGGTTGGATATGGCACCGGAGGGCTTGGTGTTCCGGGGAGCGACGGATATACTGCGGGACAATGCGCCGCAGGAAAGCGCGGCGGTCGATGACCTAATCGCCAAGGCCAACGCCGCTGACCCGCTCTACGTGGTGGCTATCGGCGCACTCACCAACATAGCTTCAGCTATCCTAAAAGATCCTGCTATCATCGAGCGAATCGTCGTGGTCTGGCTCGGCGGCCACGCGCTCTACTGGCCGACCGCGGACGAATTCAACCTCCAAGGCGACCTCGTAGCAGCGCAAGTAGTCTTCGACAGCGGCGTACCCTTCGTCCAGATCCCATGCCACCCCGTGGCCTCACACCTGCAGACGACGCTGGCGGAGTTGGAGCACTTCGTCAAGGGACGGGGGACGATTGGCGACTATCTGGTCGAAATATTCGCCGCCTATTCCCAAGGCCACTTCGCCGCTTCCAAGGTAATTTGGGACATGTCGGCAGTCGCTTGGCTACTCGACGCGTCGTGGGTGCCGACCGACGTGGTA
Source organism: Gemmatimonadota bacterium (assembly GCA_009841115.1). Classification (GTDB taxonomy): domain Bacteria; phylum Latescibacterota; class UBA2968; order UBA8231; family UBA8231. The sequence goes on from VXML01000107.1 coordinate 50,843, forward strand.
CACAGCCCGGTGCTGACCGATCAGAAGACTTGGAGCCACGATCCATCGCGGCATTTTATGCGGGTGGCGCGGACGGTGCGGCGCGATGCGATTTTCGGGGATTTGTTCAAGAAACTGGAGCAGCTTCTTTCGCCTGCCGCCTGACGTTACGCAGCGTGAGGAAGGCGGGACTCCCGCGTTCCGAAGTGAGACACGCTATTATTCCGCTTCCAAAATCTCTCGATCCAGTTGATACCAGAACACCTCGCCAGACTCGATGACACCCTCTATTCGGTGATCGCGGCGCAGGCTGGCGATAGCGGGATATGAACGCCTACCAGTGAACTGGGTCAAGAACGCGGCATTGCGCAGGGCGCGGGTCGTATTCCGGCCGTTGGCCGTGAAGGAAATTTCTACGGCGATGTAACAAGGCTCGCCGCTGTCCAAGTTCGTGGCCTCCACAATCAAGTCGGCCCGGCGGAAGCTGTTTAACTCGTTGGCGGGAATATCTGCTGGGGCGCGATCAGTCAGGGCCCAGAGGTCAGCCGGAGTGAGGTCTTTGACCCACCGAAGCCCCATGTCGCCAGCGATGAAAGGGGCCTCTCGAAGAGCGGCGCTCCGGGCGTGAGCCCCTTTGAGTGTGCCTACATCATCTTGGATGGACTGTACTCTATTTTCGAGGCTATCAAAGCGTCTATCCGTAGCCGCGACGAATTTGTTCATCTCCTCCATGAACTTTTTCGTCTCCGCGACGAATTTGTTCGTCTCCGCGACGAATTTGTTCATCTCCGCGGAGAACTGAGCAAATTTTTCGGGCAGATTGAGCAGTTCCGGCGTCAGCAGCCGAGCACGCAAAGCTTCAACCCATTCGGGCTTTTCGTCCAGTACGCTAAGTAGGTCTTCTATGGTATGAATAGTCGTCATATAGCAATCCTACATGAATTGAAAGCTGTGCGCTTGGCCCCCTCTCGTGAACGCGCTATGATGGCTATCCGTGTCATCTATTGCTTTAGTGTACACGCCTGTAAATTACCTGTCAATCATTGCGCCGGAGCTAGTCGATTAGTAGCATAAATCCATGGCCACCGTCGTCCTCACCGAAAAGCCCAGCGTGGCGCGCGACATTGCCCGGGTCTTAGGAGCCAACAAACGCGGCCAAGGCTACGCCGAAGGCAACGGCTATATCGTCACTTGGGCACTTGGGCACCTCGTGCAATTCGCCGAGCCAGACGACTACGGCCCGCCTTGGAAGGGCCGCTGGTCCTTTGCCCAGCTACCGATGATCCCCGAGCAGTGGAAGCTCAAGACGACGCGCTCGACCTCCGACCAGTACCAAATCGTCAAAAAACTGCTCAACAGCCCGCAGACCGAGCGCGTCATCTGCGCCACAGACGCCGGGCGCGAGGGCGAACACATTTTTCGCCTGATCTACGAGCACGCCCGCTGTAAAAAGCCGTTTAGCAGGCTGTGGATTTCAAGCCTGACAGACGAGGCAATTCGCGGCGGCTTCCACGCCCTGCAGGCAGGAGCGGCCTTCGATCACCTCGCTGCGGCCGCGCGGGCGCGCGGTCAAGCCGATTGGCTGATGGGCATGAACCTGACCCGCGCCTACACCGTCCACAACAAGGCACTCTGCACCATCGGCCGCGTGCAGACACCGACCCTGTCCATGGTGGTCAAGCGAGATGCGGCGATTGCCAGCTTTGTAAAGGCGTACTTTTACGAGTTGGTGGCGCAGCTAGAAGAGGGCTTTGCCGCCAAGTACTGCAAGGACGGCCAGACCCGCATCGACAAGAAGGAAGAGGCCGAGCGCCTGCATCGCCAGCTCAGCCCCAACAAGGTCGGCACCGTCCGCAAAATTGAGAAGAAAGTTAAAAGAAACCGGCCTCCCCCCCTCTACGACCTCAACAACCTCCAGCGCGACGCCAACCGCTACTTTGGCTTTACCGCGGCACAAACCCTCGAACGCGCCCAAGCCCTGTACGAAACCCACAAGCTCATCACGTACCCGCGCACCGAGAGCCGCCACATCTCCGAGGACATGGTACCCAAGCTGCCCGGCATCTTGAAAAAGCTAGCGCACCCGCAAGCATCAGTCGCATTGGAGCGCCTGCGCGGCGGACACCGGCTCAGCAGAGCGTATGTCGATCGCACCAAACTGACCGATCACCACGCCATTATTCCCACCGGACAACAGCCCGCCCCCAATCTCTCACCGGACCTACAGAAGGTGTACGACTTGGTAGTGGCGCGCTTTGTCGGCGTCTTCCTGCCCGACCAACAGGTCGAAGAGACAACCGTCTTGCTCGACATCGGCGGTGCCGACTTTGTGGCCAAAGGATCTGTCGTCTTAGAGGCGGGCTGGACAGTGGTCGCCGTGCGACCTCCAAACGCTGCAAAGAGTAAAGAGAAGGAAGAAGACGACCAGCGGGCGCTCCCGCCGCTGCAACAAGGTCAGCAGGTTCACGTAACGCGCATGGATGTGGTCGAAAAGGAAACCCAGCCGCCGCGACCCTACACAGACGCCACACTCCTAGCGGCAATGAAAAACGCCGGCCGCGAAATCGAAGACGACGAATTGGCCGCGGCCATGAAGGAATCGGGGCTGGGCACGCCGGCCACGCGGGCCGAGACCATCGAAAAGCTGATTCGCACCGGCTATGTAGTCCGCGACCGCAAGGCGATCACCTCGACGGAGAAGGGCAAAGCACTCGTGGGTTTGGTGGCCGAATCGCTGCGCAGCCCAGAGCTGACGGGCGAATGGGAGCAGCAACTCAAGGAAATCGAGGAAGGGCAGCGGCCGGTGGCGGGGTTCTACGAAGGAATCGCCGACTTGGTGAAGTCACTTGTACCCAAGGTCCAGCAAGGACCGGCGCTCTCGCCCGAACAAGCGGCACAGGCACGAGGCAAGCAGAAGGGCCGCGGTAAGAGCAGCGGCAAAGTGTTAGGGCCTTGTCCCAAGTGTAAAGAGGGCCAAGTAGTAGAAAACGCCAAAGCGTATGGATGCAGCCGCTACCGGGAGGGTTGCAACTTTACTATCTGGAAGACGGTGGCGCGCAAGAAGCTGACCGAAAAGCAGGCGCAGTTGTTGATGGCCAATGGCCGCACCGAAAAGATGCAGGGCTTTACCTCCAAGGCCGGCAAGAAATTTGCGGCGCGGCTCAAATTCGACGATGAGTTCAAGGTCGTCTTCGAGTTTGACGACGGGCTGCGGAATGGCCCCTCAAAGTCGGAGGAACGCCCCGCGCCCCAAGAGAAGCCGCCAGCGGAAGTCGCCCGATCCGCCACCCTCACCTGTCCCAAGTGCCGACAAGGTCAAATCATCGAAGGCCAGCGCGGCTTTGGCTGCAATCGCTACCGCGAGGGGTGCGACTTCGTGGTGTGGAAGGAAATGGCGGGCAAGAAACTGACCGAAAAGCAAATCCACACCTTGATCGCCAAAGGCAAAACCGGCGTAATCAAGGGTTTCAAAAGCAAAAAAGGCAGCAAATTCGACGCGCGGTTGAAACTCGGGCCGGAGTGCAAGGCCGCGTTTGATTTTCCCGCCGGATCGCGCTAATATGGCAAGCCCGAATAATTGCGGCGTATCGTCTTGTCCATCCTATTCTGCGCCCATCTGAGTCCATCTGCGGATAATTCTATAAACGATTTAGGATTTCTATATGCCTCTCCAACGCTGCCCGTGGCTCGACCTCGACAAACCTGATTACGTCGCGTACCACGACCGCGAGTGGGGCGTCCCAGTCCACGACGACCGCAAGCACTTTGAGTTTCTCACCCTCGAATCCGCCCAAGCCGGCCTCAGTTGGTACACCGTCCTCCGCAAGCGCGCCAACTACCGCCAAGCCTTCGCCGAATTCGACCCTGCCAAAGTCGCTTGCTTCAACGCGGCCAAAATCGAACAGATGCTCCAAGACCCCGGGCTAATTCGCAATCGCCGTAAGATCAGCGCGGCCGTAGAAAACGCCCGGCACTTCCTTGCCGTGCAGGACGAATTCGGCAGCTTCAGCGCCTATATCTGGCGCTTCGTCGATGGCAAGCCTATAGTCAATGAATTCCGCACCCTCGCCGATTTACCAGCCACCAGCCGCGAATCCGACGCCTTGAGCAAAGACCTCAAAAGCCGCAGCTTCAAATTCATCGGCTCGACCGTCATCTACGCCCACATGCAGGCCACTGGCATGGTCAACGACCACGTCCTCGACTGCTTCCGCCGCGGCCAGATCCTCAATGCAGACTAGGCACTCTCACCGTTTCCATGATCAGCGGCGCATCCAACCCAGCGGCCTAAAAAATTGCCAACCTAGCGCGGCTTGAGTACCGTTTCCGACCCGACCCTTTCACCCCACTAAGGAGCCTCTCATGCACGTCGGCACCCAGCAGTTTACTACATCGGACGAGGACCTCGAATATCTAGCCCGCCACGGGGTCTTCAACAAAAACGAAAACTTCATCACATTCCATCGCGAATACGGTTGGGACGTCGAAGAGTTGGTCGCCAAGAAGGAGAAGTGCGCGCGCTTCGGCATCAACATGGAGATGGTCGCCCTGCCCATAGCCCAGTTCAACGTCAACGGCGAGGCCGTCCCCAACTTTATGATGGGCAACTACGAAGAGGGCGACAAAGAGATCGAGTTGGTCATCAACATGGTGCGGCAGGCGGCCGAAGCCGGCATCCCAGCCATCAAGTACTACCTCTGCGCCCTCGAAAACCAGCGCACCGAAAGCACGCCCCCCGGTCGCGGCGGCTCCATCTACAGCACTTGGGATCTCGAAAAGGCCGACGCTGATACGCCGCGCTACGACAAACCGGTCACCGCAGAGGAAAACTGGCGTCGCATTACGTACTTCTTGGAGCGAGTCATCCCGGTCGCCACCGAGTGCAAGATCCGCATGGCCTGCCATCCCTGCGACCCTTGGCTGCCGCCCGGCTATAGGGGCGTCGATCGCGTGATGGGCGGCTTTGACGGCTTCAAGCACTTTATCGAGATCTGCCCCAGCCCCTATCACGGCGTCAATCTCTGCTTGGGCTGCATGGCCGAAAGCGTCGAAGATCCGCTCAACGAGGTGCCCGAGATCATTCGCTATTTAGGCTCGCGCAACAAAATTTTCCTCTGCCACTTCCGCAACATCGTCGGCAAACGCAACAAGTTCCAAGAGGTCTGGCCGGATGAAGGGGTGATGAACATGCACCGCAACATGCAGGCCCTCAAAGAAGTGGGCTACCAGCACATGTGCGTCCCAGATCACGCGCCCGGGCACAAGGACCCCCATAGTATGCGCCAAGCTTGGGCGTACGAGTTCGGCTATATCCAAGCCATGATCCAAGCGGTGATGGACGAGAATGGAGCGAGCGCATGACCACATTTCGCAGCGTAGAGACCGGCAAGGGGCTACTAGCGGTCTCTTGCCGATCTCGCTAGGTAGCCCATGAGCACCGTCCATCCACTGCGCGACATCGAGCGCATCGACGGGCCGCCCGGCCCGTATCTCAAAGCAATCGGCACCATCTTCGCCACCTTCGGCGCGGCCACCCAAGACTCCGGCAATGTCTCCTATGGCGTGCAGGTCGGCGGCGAGCGCTTCTTCGTCAAAACCACCGATCCCGAGGCCGAGGTATTCAGCGACCACGCCGCCCGCGTGGCGCTCCTGTACAATGCGGCTCGGCTCAGGCGTAGCTGCGATCATCCGACCTTGCCAGCGCTCCATCGCATCATTGAAACCGCGCACGGCCCGGCGCTCGTGTACGACTGGGTTGACGGCGAGTGCTTGCACGGCGGACGCGATGACCCGCAATCGGCGCATCAGCGCTTTCGCCGCCTGCCCACCGATGCTATTCTCTCCGTACTCGACGCGATCTACGATTTGCACGTCCAGCTCATCCAGCGCGGATGGATTGCCGTGGATTTCTACGATGGCTGTCTGATGTACGACTTCGAGCGCCAAGCCGCGCGCATCGTGGACCTCGATATGTATCACTTGGGGGCGTTCACCAACCAGATGGGGCGGATGTTTGGCTCGACGCGCTTTATGGCACCCGAGGAATTCGAGCGCGGCGCACTCATCGACGAGCGCACGACCGTCTTCACCATGGGCCGCACCGCAGTCGTATGCCTCGGCGACGACATTGGCGGTGCGATGGGAGAGGTCATCCGCCGCGCCTGTCGCCAGGAGCGCGAGGCGCGCTACCGCTCTATGGAGGAATTTTACGCTGCTTGGCAGCAGGCGCGGCGGCTAGGATAGATTCCGTCCGCTGTACCCTTTAGGTACCAACGCCGTATCGCCTAGCTCCCATTCTGCATCTCAACATCCCCACCGGCCTCAGAGCACATCCCCGCTGGCACGGTTCTTGTTTCCTCTTGCCTGTCTGTCCAACGGAAAGGAACCGCATGCCCTCCACCGTCCTCTCGGCCGCCACGCTCGGAATTGACGCATACCCGGTCCACGTCGAAGTCGATACCGACCGCAGCTTGCCGACCTTCACAGTCGTCGGCCTGCCCGACTCCGCAGTCCGCGAAAGCAAGGAGCGCGTCTTGGCGGCCATCAAAAACGCCGGCTATCAGTGGCCGCGGCGCAAAGTCACCATCAATCTCGCACCGGCCGACCGCAAAAAGGAAGGCTCGGCTTTTGACCTGCCCATAGCCGTCGGCGTCTTGGCGGCCTCTCGGCAGATCAAGCCCTTGGGTCTCGCCGAGTTCGCGCTCTTGGGTGAACTATCGCTCAACGGCAACGTGCGCCCGGTGCACGGCATGCTCTCCATGGCCACATCCCTGCACCAGCAGGGTCTCTACGGCATGATCGTGCCGACGCAAAACGCCCGCGAAGCCGCCATTGCCAACGGGCCGCTCGTCTATGGCGTCAGTTCACTGAGCGAAGCCCTAGCCATTTTGACCGGTGACGCGCGCCAACGGCCCTACGAATTGAACGTGGATGAGGTATTTCGCAGCAACGCCAACTACGGGGTTGACTTTGCGGACGTGCGCGGCCAAGATCACGCCAAGCGCACCCTCGAAGTCGCCGCCAGTGGCGGGCACAATTTGCTCATGGTCGGGCCGCCTGGGTCGGGCAAAACCATGCTCGCCCGCCGCCTGCCCACGATCCTCCCAGCACCAACCCTGCAAGAAGCGCTCGCCACCACCAAAATCCATTCGGTCGCTGGCGTCCTGCCCCCAGGCCAAGCCTTAGTCGCCACCCGGCCCTTCCGCGCTCCGCACCACACCATCTCGGACGCAGGTCTCATTGGCGGCGGCGCGTACCCCCGCCCGGGCGAGGTGTCGCTCTCCCACCACGGCGTGCTCTTCCTAGACGAGCTGCCCGAGTTCCGCCGCAACGTCGTCGAGGCCCTGCGCCAGCCGCTCGAAGACCACGCCGTCACCATCACGCGGGCGCAGATCGCGATCGCCTATCCAGCGGATTTTACCCTCGTCGCAGCAATGAATCCCTGCCCTTGCGGCTATCTTTCGGACACCCGCCGCACCTGTTCCTGCTCTCCGGCCGCAATCCGCCGTTATCGCACACGAATTTCCGGGCCGCTCCTCGACCGCATCGACATCCACATCGAAGTGCCAGCTCTCGCCTACGACGACTTGGCCAACAAGCAAAACGGCGAAGATTCAGCGCAAATCCGCCAGCGCGTCAACGCCGCCCGCCAGCGACAACTCGACCGCTTTGCCGGGGAGTTATTCTGCAACGCCCAAATGAACACGCGGCACATCCGCCGCCACTGCTCGCTCGACGAGGCCGGGCAAGCTCTCCTCGAAAAAGCTATGGCCCGCCTCGGTCTCTCAGCCCGCGCCTACGACCGCATCCTCAAAGTCGCCCGCACCATAGCCGACTTGGCCGACGCCCCGATCCAGTCGCAGCACTTGGCGGAGGCCATACAATATCGGGCACTCGATCGCAGCGGTCTTCAGTAGCCCTAGTGGCGGCAGCGGCCAACGCAGGCCAAGGGGCCGAGGTTTGAATAAAAAATCTTGACGAATGAACGGATTCTTAACTCTATCTTATGGCAACAAATACGAGGTAGCATCGTGAGTGAGTCACTGCCGCCTGAGCGGCCCTATCCATTAGACCACGAGGGACGCATCGCCCGGTTAGAAGGTATTATCGAGCAAATCGATGTCCGGCTAGGCCGCGTCGAAACCAAAATCGACAGCCTTTTACGGTGGATCATTGCCCTGCAAGTGACGACGTGGGGCCTCATCGGAGCCTTAAAGCTGTTCGGCTAGCGGGCGTGGCAGGTGGAGAACCCACGTCTGAGAAGGAACCGACCATGGCCCCTAGTCCCGACCCACGCATTCCCTGGTACACTCCAGTCGGCGAGATAACCGTCGAAAAGCACACCCCGGACAAACCCCACCAAGGCAAGGTGCTGGCCGCCGTCCAAGCCCACGCGGATGATATTCCCCTCTTCTGCGCCGGCCTCGTCGCCAAGCTCATCGCCGAAGGCTACACGGCCTATTTGATCCAGACCACCAACGACGAGAAGTGCGGGCCGGGCACGATGGGCGAGACCATCCTCCAGAACGAACGCGAAGTCGACGTACTCGCCGAGGAGTTGGGCTTCAAACAGGTCATCCACCTCGGCTACCGCAATCACTTCCTCGACGAAGCCGCCCCCACCGAGCTGCGGGCGCGGCTGGTCTTTCTGATCCGCGCCCTCAAAATCGACACTATCACTACGTTCAGTCCTTGGGGCCACTGGGAAGAAAACCCCGATCACTACGTCACTGGCCAAGCCGTCGAAGCGGCGCGCTGGATGGCTGGCATGGGCAAGGATTATCCTGAACAACTAGCCTGCGGTATGCAGCCTCACTCGGTCAAAGACCTCTACTACTGGACCTGCCGCCCGGGTCAACCCTACAATACCGTCGTCGATATAGCGCCTCATCTCGACGTAAAGGTCGCTGCCATGAGCGCCAACAAGGCTCAAGGGCCAGCGGGTGCCCACGGTCGCCGCCTCAAGGAGCGGCTGGCGCGTCAAGGCAAATATCTGCCCGCCTTGGGCAATGATGACGAGGAGGCCGACCGCCAGTACATCCGCCTCTTTGGCTTGCGAGAATACCAACGCCTCGGCAAGCCTTATGGCTTGGACTACGCCGAGGCGTTTTACTATATGCCGCCCGGCGGAACCTTTACCGGTGCGATGAGCGCAGCGGAGATCGAGCGCTACATCGCAGAACGCGCCGAGGATTTGGGCTGATGACGGTAGTGGGTTAGGTGGTTTAGCGCAGCAGCAGCATTTTTCGCGTTTTTAGCTGGTTGCCGACTTGCAGGTGGTATAGGTACACGCCGCTGGCTAGCTCGGCCCCGTCCTCGTCCCGTCCATTCCAAAACACTTGGTGATACCCCGCGGCCCGGGTTCCGTGTACTAAGGTGGCCACCTTTTGGCCGGAGATTGTGTACACGGTCAAGTCCACCATCTCTCCGTAGGGCAGGTCAAATGCAATGGCCGTGCCGCTGTTGAATGGATTGGGGTAGTTTTGCTCTAGGGCGAATTCCATCGGCAATTCCGCGGCGGACCGGCGAGCCGCACCTTGACCTGCGTAGTTGGTCGGCGAGCTGAAATACGCTTCGGCCAGCGCAAAGGCGTCCGCGCCTATGCGGGTGCCGATTACGCGGGCGGGGATGTCGTCCGCAGGGGGATGGATGCCGCCCCACATGCGCGATAGGGAACTCTGATCCGAGGCGTCGCGGTAGGTAGCCCATTGCAGCACCACATCGACGCTGGGGCCTTCCTCAAAGACGAGGAAGCTGTTGCGTTCGATGCGAAATTCGCCCAAACCCCCAGGGAAAAAGGGATCGCCTGTCAGCAGGGTCAAAACCTCGGCCGCGGCACTTGAGAAGGTCGAGTGGCCCGAGACGTAGCCGGCAAAGGCCGGGGTGACAAAATTAGACCGTTGGTACGGCCACCAGTTCTCGGCCAAGATCCAGCCGACGCCAGCTATGTCGGTGGCCGGATCGGCGATGTAGGTCGGCCCGCGCCAAGCCTTCAATTTGACTTTGCCGATGTGCTCGCCCTCCTCCCCGGCGAGGGGATCTCCGGCTTGAACCAACTCGATATAGCCGTCAATGAGCATTATACCAGCCGGGTCGTAGCTCGGCAGATCGGAGTCGCTGCACTGACCGCGGCCGCCCATCCAGCGAATGGCCGAAATGGGGCGGGGATAGTCGTACCAGCCCTTAATGCTCCAAGCGGTTACGGCCGCGTCGTGCATGGTACCCCCTAGAGCAAAGTAGGCTTTGACATCCCATTCGAGGTCGTCGAGGATTGGCCCCTCGCCTTTGAAGCGCTTCTCAAAGAGGGGGTGGTCGCTGACGTAGTTGAGGATGGTGAACCAATGGCCCGGCGGGGTCTCGGTCGAAGGACCATCCGCCCAGAATTCGGCTAGCACTCGGGCGTAGTCGGCGCGCGGCACCCACTGTTCTTCGTAAGGCTGGCCGGTGTGGGGATTGAGCGGGCGGCCTTGGCTAGCGTCGCCACCGTCGAGCATGTTGTAGAACGCCTGATATTCGGCGAAGGTCTGGGGCAATTCGGGGGCATTGCCTATGGCACCGGGCGAAATATCCCAGAGGACGCCATCGGCCGGATCGAGATGGGACGACCAAAGCGCTACGAGGGCAAAGCCCCATTGATATTCTTCGGACGCCATTCTCATTCCGGTGCGGGTTCGGTGGCGTTCGATGTTGCTGAACGCTCTGAAAAGGGCGGCCAAGTCGGAGGAATGTCGATTTTGTTGTATATGGGGCGGCGGTCCCGGATCGTGGTACACCGGATAGTTGTTGCCGTCTCGTTGGTACATCGTCATGGCCTCTTCGCCGAGGGCAAAGGGGACCACTGAACCCCATTCGGGAGTGAGGAAAGAGTTGTATTTTTCAAGACTTAGGGGCTGCCAGAAATTGGGGTCGGTAAGACCATTATGTCCCGGCTGGGCAGGATCCAGAGATGGATTCATCGGCGTGTAGAAACGGTTGCGGGAGCCGTCCTGCAAGCCAAATTGGACCAGACTCTGGGCGATGTAGTTGCCCAAGGCCGCGGGGTTGCCATCGGCGTAGTCCGTGGAGGTAAAGGCCGGATCGTAGCCTAGGTCTGCCATGAGCACTTCAATAGGGCTGAATATCGATTCCGAACCCGGCGAATTGGCAAAACGGTGCTTGATGAGGTGGTAGGCTGCATAGCTCATGGCTTGGCGGCGGGCCTCCTCTATGTCGTCCGGGCGGGGCACTCCGGCAAAGGGGACGGCAAAGCCGCCTACGGTTTGGCCTAGCAGATAGGGCTGCTCGGGGCCGTCGCCGTACACCGCCCAAGCATCGTACAGGGCTATGCTGGTGTGGAAAAGGTTGCGGGCTTGGACCGAGGGGTAGGCGTGATCGCTGCCAATCGTCTCCAACAGAGCCTCGTTCCACTGGCGTGCGACCGAGTGCTGAGCGAGCGTTGGAGTGGAGGATAATGCAAAGATAATGAAAAGCGCACAGGCAAGAAGTCTTCTATACCGCATGGCGAAAATAATGCCTCCTCTGTGTGAAGGGTGATTCGGCCCCCTAAAAAGCGGGGGCCGGGCCATATCCACCTCACGCAGAGTATGTGGGTATTTCCTGCCTATTCGCCAAGCGAAGGGGAGCGACCCCTCCACTAAGTACTCTAGCTATTGTATTCAGCAAGTGACCCGACATGCGGGTTCCCTGCGTAATCACGCAGAGTATGCGGAGTGTTCCTGCTTATTCGCCAAGTGCAGGGCAGGGGAGCGACCCCTACTAAGCATTCTGGCTATTATACAACAAAGGAACCGACATATAGGTTCCTCGCGCAGAATATCGAAGCATTCCGCTTAATGCTTAGTGAAGAGGAGCGACCCCTCCACTAAGCATTCTGCTACATATAACAAGGGAACCTACATACGGGTTCCCTTCGCAAGGTGGATAGTTAAAAAAATAGGTGACTTTTGCAAAAATGCAAAAAGTAAACCATTACATTTGGCCCAAAATTCCTTAAAAGCGGCTGAACTCCGACGGACCCAGCCGAGAGAACAGACGCCCGGCAGAGTGAACAGAGCGGAAGCGATGACGACGCGAATCATGTTTTCATTGGGTCAATTTCTCCCGTAGCTGCTGACCTGAGCCGTTTACAGTTTGCTAGTGGTTTCTTTAAATTTGCCCGAACAACGGCTTGGGGAGAAACCGCGATGAAACTCACGACCGAACAGATCGCAGAATTCAACACCCGCGGCGTCATCATCGCCCGCGGAGCGCTTGCCCACGACGATTTGCAGCCAGTCATCGACGAGCTGTCGGCGTGGATTGACGAGCGCGCGCGGACGCTGCACGACGAGGGCGAAATAGCGGACCTGCACGAGGACGCCCCGTTTGCCACGCGCTACGGCTTGCTGTTCAAACAGTGCTCTGAGATCGGGCACGGCATGGACATCATGCACTATCGGGGGCGGGCGATATTCGAGTTTTTGCGCAATGAAAATCTGCTCGACCTGCTCGAATCGCTGCTAGGTCCCGAGCTGATTTGCAACCCCATCCAGCACCTGCGAGCCAAGCCGCCGCAGGCGTACGAAAACCGCGAAGGCCCCTCTTTCCACAACGCGCCTTGGCACCAAGACGCCGGCGTGATGATGCCGGAAGCCGAAGGGTCTGACGTCGTCACCTGCTGGCTGCCTTTGGCCGAAGCCACGGTAGAGACTGGCTGCATGGAGGTCTTGCCCGGCCTCGTCGAAACCGGCTATCTCCGGCATTTGGCGACCGGCGGCACCACCATCGCCCCCGAGGCCATGCCCCAAATCGAACCCCTCCCCTTGGAGTGCAAGCGCGGCGACGTAGTACTCATGAGCCGCTTTACGCCCCATCGCTCCACCCCCAATTACTCCGACCAATGCCGCTGGTCGCTGGATCTGCGCTATCAGCCCATCGGCCAGCACACCGGCCGCACCGGCCACCCCGACTTTGTGGCGCGCTCTCGCCGCGATCCGTCCAGCGAGCTGACCGACTACGAGGAATGGTGCCACTTGTGGATCGACGCCTTTGAGAATCCTCGCGGCGTTGTCGCACATCGCGGAGAATAGAAGGGTGCTAACCGTACGTTTTTGCTAGCGCTTGGGGCTTTGCTAGGAATTTCCAGACGGATTCTTTGATCGCAGCTTGGCGAATGGCTGGCTGCGCTGAGCGATTGCAAGGAGACGACGATGGCCAAACCACGCATTTTTTTTGATCACGACGGTCGGCACCCGCTGATCTACATGTACGAGCCGCCGATGCAGAAAGAAGAGCTGGAGGCGGCGGTAGACGAGTTGGTGGGGACTCCAGTCGAGGCACTGTCGCTAACCTTGGGCGATGCGCAGAGTCTGCTCTACGATTCGCAGGTGGGCGCGTTGTGGGGACGGGATATAAAGAAGTGGCCGCATCTGATCTGGAAGCGGGCCAACCAGAATTTCACCCAATTGATCAAAGCCGGCTGCGATCCGCTCCAGGTGCTCTGCGACAAAGCTCATGCCAATGGCCTGCTGCTCTACGCGATGCTATTGCCGCAGCAGGGGGCCCGGGAGCGGATGTTGAAAAGCTGGGAAAATCCGCGCTTCGCCGCCGCCGAGCAGCGCGATCCGCAGCCGTTGGAGATCGGCAGCAAGGGCGGTGTGGACGCGGAGTGGCCGGGGTATCGCGCGTGGGATTACGCTTGTGATGCAGTGCGCGAGCGGAATTTGGCGATTGTCGAAGAAGTGCTCGCGCGCTATCCCGTTGACGGTTTTGAGCTACAGCTCAATTACTGCCCCTATTATTTTCACCCCGATGAGATTGCGGCGGGGATGGGGATTATGACCGAGTGGATAGGTCGGGTTTATGCAGCTGTAAAAAAGAGCGATCCGACACGAGAGTTGGTCCTGCGCGTGCCGGCGAATCTGGATGGCTGCCGGGCGGTGGGGCTGGAGCCATTGGAGTGGATGCGCCGGGGTATTGTCGACGCGATCGTGCCCGAGGCATCGGGAGCCGCGGATCCGTCGGCGGATTTCAGCGCCTTCGTCAAAGCGGCGCACGGGACGGCGTGTCGGGTCTTGCCGGCGTTACAGAGTCGGATCGACAGCGACCGGGTCGGCGAGGGGACGATCGAAATGGTGCGGGCGGGGGCTTGCAACTATTGGGCGCAGGGAGTCGACGGCCTCTATATCGCGCATTGGTTTGGCTGTTGGCCGTATGAGGCCGATTTCTACCAGAAGCTGCGCGAGGTGCCCTTCCCCGAGACGATGGCGGCCAAGGACAAGATCTATCGAGTCCCCAGCGAGGGCAGCGCGCCGGCGCCGGAGGCAATTGCGCCGAATGTCGCTAATCCGCTACCTATTGAGTTGGCAAAGGGGCAGGCGCTACAGGTGGGTTTTGCGGTGAGCGATGATCTGAAAAAATGGGACAAGGTCAATCGGGTCCACGAGGTGATCTTGCGGGTGCGAGTGCAGGAGACGACGGAGCGGGACCGCTTGCGCTTTGCTTTTAACGGCAAAGAATTACCGCAATCGCTGCTGCGCAAAATCAATCAGATGTACGTGATGGATGCGCCGCGCTATCGGGTTTTTGGCTATTGGTATGTCTTTCGTTTGCCCGAAAAATTTAGGCCGGTACAGGGGTGGAATGTGCTAGAGGTCGAACTGCTCAAACGGGACGGGCAGGCGCTACCGGCTGTCGTATTGCGCGATGTAGAGCTAGAAATCAAGTACTTGATGGGGAAGAATTACCATCGGGGTTTGATCGATGCAGATCTGGGACCGGGTGAATTGTAACGAGCAAGGCTACCAAGATTTTGGTCATGTATCACGCGCTTGACCGAGCAGGCGGATTGCATTAACTCAGAAGTTCACGGCCTCCGGGCTACCACAGCGAATCGAAAGAACAGGTGCAAAGTGGACCTAGACAAACTGCTGAGCGACGTGGATCTAGACGAAATGCTGCGCCTCTACGACGAGGCGGCTGAGGAGCTGATGCAAGTCGCCATCAGCGACGGCCACTTTGCCGACCGCGATCCAAGCGAAATCACCTGGCCGGTGGGCAGCGACCTCGACGCGCTCGTGCGCCGCGCCGAACTGATCGACACCATTCACGAGGGCATCCCCCCGCTCCGCGACAAGCGCCTGCAAGAGGCATACGACCACTACGAACACGTCGGTCCCGCCTACCACCAAGCAAACCGCCTCTACCTAGCAACGCGCCAGCTCTTCGTCGAACGCGGCCGCGGCGACGCACTCGATTTCCACGCGCTCTACCAATCGGTCTATCTACACGCCCTAGGCCGCGACAACCCCTACAACCTCGACGAAGGCGAGGCCGCCCTCGTCAAGCTGCGGGTCGCCCGCGTGCCGCTGTCCCACGCCCATGCGGTCGCCGAGAAGATACAATCCGGGACGGCGCAAAAAGAGGCCGCGCCCGACTCGGCCGACGATCCGCGCTTGGCCGAGCACTACGCCTGCGAAATCGACGGAGTGCGCCACGCTGGGACGCTGCGCGACCTGCTTAGCGAGGTTGCCGAGCGGGTCGTCGATTACCTCGCCGCTGGCGAGCACCTCGCCATTCGCTTTAACACCTATAGCAACTTCATCTATCTCGGCATATCGGTGTGGAAGGCCATCACAGACACCGACGTGCTCTTGGCTCGCCTTGAGGGGCGGGTGCGCGCTCAATGGCATCAAAAGCTGTGCAAGCTGGTCATGCTGGGTAAGGGCATGCTACTCAAATTCCTCCAAGCCCACTCAGAAGATCCCGCCCAAATCAAGCCGAGGGAATTTTGGTACGGCCAAGAGTATAGCTACCTGACCCGCGACATGATCGACCTGACGCGCCGCTTAGTCGGCTACGTCAACCGCCTAGCAGGCAGAGCGCGCGGAGAAGTCGATCTGGTGGTCCTACCCCCACTGCTCGACGGCAAGGCCAAGGGCCGCTTTCTCGAATACCAGCACGTCGGGCGGCGCCAGAGCCTCGGCCCATGGAGCCGTCGGGCGCGGCTCTTTCGGTGGGCTTACCTCTACTACCGCACCGGAAAGAAAAAAATGAGCCTGCTAGCGGCTCAACTCCCAGAAGCAGAGCGCCTCAAAGCAGCCAGCGCCCAAAGCAGCGAATGGGGGCGGAAATCGCTGGACATTTTCGGCATTGAATTGATCGTGAGCGCCGACCCGCTCTTCGCCGCCACCGCCCGCGACCTCGATCTAGCCAACAAACAGGAGAAAGTTCTTTTCCTCCCCACGCACCGCAGCCTCTTCGACCATCCGGTGATGAGTACCCTGATCCACGACCCCCGCTTCCTCGAACTGATGGGCTGGCGCGAACTCCCCACGCCGGTGAGCCTCGCCCGCGCTCGACTGACCGAACCCGCATCCCTGCGCATTGGCGGGCGCTCTTTTTCGCTGATTGGCTTTACTACCGAGGAAGTCGATCAGATCATGGAGAAAGTCGATGGGCACGTCATTATGACCCGCTCGGCCGACACGAAAAATCCCACGCGCCGCTTTGCCGAGCTCCTCGCACAGCGGCCGGGCGTTGTCTATGGCGAGGGCACCACGGCCGCGTTTGAGCATCAGTGCTTGCCCATGCAGCACGCGCTCTTTGCTTATCTGCCGCCCGACGTGATCATCGTGCCGCTAACTTTTCGCGGCCTGCACTCGCTGTGGCCCAAATGTCCCCGGGGCAATCTCAATATCGGCAGCGGCCGGGTCGAAGTAATGGTTTGCCCACCAATGCTCGGCGAAACCACGCTCCTGCCGCGCAAGCGCGCCCTGCGCACACAGCTAGAGCCAGCGACGCTCTTCCAAGCCGTACACATCGCGCGGCTTTTCAATCCGGAACCGAGCTAAAAGAGCGATAGCTGCTCGGCCTCCCGCCGACGCGGCATGGCCGCATCCTCGCGCGCGAGCAACTGAGCGGGAATCTCTTCTACAAACGGCGACAACGCGCACTGCACCCGCTCGCCATAGCGCTGGCGGCTGCGCGCTCGCAGCAACACCAACTCCTCCTCGGCTCGCGTCATGCCCACGTAAAAGAGCCGCCGTTCCTCGGCGAGATCGGCGTCCCGCTCGCGGAAGGGAATGAGTCCATCCTCCACTCCGCAGATAAATACCACTGGAAACTCCAACCCCTTGGCCGCGTGCAAGGTCATCAGCGCGACGGCCTCCGGGCCTTGAGGGCCGCCCCGCTCTTCGTAGTCGGCCTCCGCGCCTAGAAGCACAGTCTCCAGTAGCTGTTGGAGCGTTCCAGCCGCATCCGCAACTCGGGCCAAGTGTTCCAAGTCCTCGTCCTCCGGGTCGCCGAATTCTGCCTGCCAGCGACGTACCCAAGTACCCGCGCTCTCCTGTGCGGCCCATTGCCTATACTCCGCTATCCGCGCCTCTAGCGCCTCGACTCGGTCCTGCGCCGCCACCGACAACTCCCCTCGTCGCACTTGGCGCAAAATGTGCGATTCCACGCCCATGGCCTCTAGCGCCTGCCAACGGCGCACATCCTCTTGCGAAATCGAGGCGTAGCGGGCAAACGCCAAAGCAGCCCGTACTGCCGGTGCTTGCAGAAAGCCCTTCTGCCCGACGAGCCGGTAGGGCAGGCCCTCCTTGCGGAAGCACTCCTCCAGCACTTGGCCCTGTCGGCCAGTGCGGAAGAGCACTGCAAAGTCGGCGAAGCTGCGCGTGCCCTCTGCGCCGGCATCGGTCTGCACCATATCGGTGCCGCCGACCATGCGGGCAATCTCCCGCACCACTGCGATGCCCTCGGCTGTCTCGCTCTGCACCTCGATTAGGCGGATCCGCTCCTTCCCCGGGCGCATGGCGGCCAGTTCAATAGCCTCGCGTCCCGGATTGTGGCCGACGACGGCAGCGGCGGCCTCGACAATATGCCCCTGTGAGCGGTAGTTCGCGCCTAGATGAAAGAGTCGCGTATCCGAGAAACGGTCGCGCAAGTGAACGAAGTGGTCGGGCGAAGCTCCGCGAAAGCTGTAGATCGCTTGATCCGGGTCGCCGATGGCCATCAGGCCCGCGCCTTCACCCGCCAACTGCAGGACCAATCTATACTGCGCGGCGTTGAGGTCTTGGAACTCGTCTATCAGCAGATAGGGAAAACGCCCCCGCACCTGTTCCCGCACGGCGGCATCCCCTTCTAAGAGGCGCAGTAAATCCAAGAGAATGTCGTCGTAGTCGCAGGCTCCGTGCGCATGGAGGGCCGCCTGATAGGCGTCGTAATGCGGTCGCCACTCCTCGGCGATCTCATCCACCTCCTGAGCGGCGGCCTTAGCCAGCGAGATGGCTTGACTAGCAGCGGCAACCGATCCCGACAATCCAGCATCCGCCAGCGCCCCTTCCAGTAACCGGCGCGCTTCCACCTCGTCGAGCACCAGCTTTGGCTCGCAGCCCAACTCCTGCAAGAGCGACAATGCCAAGCGATGGAAGGTCCCCACCTGCATCGCGCCCAACCCACCGTCCAACAATGCGCTCAGCCGCTGCCGCATCTGTCCAGCCGCCCGCCGGGTAAAGGTGATGGCCATGATTTGCCCCGGGTCCACACCGCTTGCGACCAGCCGCGCAATGCGCCGCGTTAGCACCCGAGTCTTGCCCGACCCTGGCCCAGCCACGACCACTAAAGGCCCTCCTTCGGCCTCTTCAATTTGCCGCTGTGCGTCGTCGGGCGCATCCGGGTCCTGTTCCGCTTGCGCGGTGCCATCAGGTCTTGGCGACGGCACCGCTGGAACGTGGACTTCCTCAGTCATCTTCGCGACCGCCGGTCCCAAGTCAAACAACGCACCTTGCCCTTTCAAGCGCTCTCGCTCCTCCTCGCTAAACACGCTGATTACGCCGTACTCCCCATCGTGGCCGGGGTAAATATCCACCTCGCCGCTGCGCATCCGGCGCACGCCTTCGGCCACCAACAGCCCGGCACAACTTTCAATCGCTTCGAGTCCGGCGCGACGCAAGACTTCGAGTTCTGTACCTACTTCGACCAGAAGCCGGTCGTACACAGCGCGGACTTTCTTGCTCTTCGGGCCAACACCGACCGCTGCGCCGATCACTTCGTCAAGCGGGATCAAGTACTCGTAGGGCGGGGCAACATCCGGGCGAAAACCCTCCGGTCGATCGGCCAGCTTCTCCACCCGGTGCAAAACCCCCACCGTCAGCTTGCGTCCACACACCGGGCAGATTCCCTCGGCGGCCAGCGTTTGTGCCGGTTTGTAGCACACCGCGCACTTGCGGTGGCCGTCGTAGTGGTACTTGCCTTCTTCGGGGTAGAACTCTAACGTGCCCAAAAAGCGCGCTGGGTCGCGGTCTTTGAGCGCAGAGTAGATGCCCGGATACGAGCACTCCGTGTCAAAGCACGTGGCCTCGCGGGCCAGTTTTTGCGGCGAGTGAGCGTCGGAATTGGATACGATCGCATAGCGGTCCAGGGCCGACAGCCGCCAGTTCATCGGCGGATCTGAGGACAGGCCGGTCTCCACCGCGAAGATGTGCGGCAGCAAATCCTCGTAGCACTCCTCCAACGAGTCAAAGCCCGACGAGGCCCCCAACGCGGCAAAGTGCGGCGTCCATATATGGGCCGGGATGAAGAGCACATTCTCATCGGCTTCGAGACAGATCTCTAAGAGGTCGCGGCTGTCTAG
This sequence comes from Gemmatimonadota bacterium, assembly GCA_009841115.1. GTDB lineage: Bacteria > Latescibacterota > UBA2968 > UBA8231 > UBA8231. The sequence goes on from VXML01000107.1 coordinate 70,431, forward strand.
CCCCAAGATGGGTCGGCCGTCGGACTGCAAGTTGCCAATGGCACCGAGGCGGCGGTTGAGTCGAGCGACGGATTCGAGGGAGGGCAGGATGACGACGTGGTGAATCTTGCGGGTCTTGTCGCCCTTCTTGTAGATGGTGCTGATTTCCACCGAAAGCATGAAGCGCACGGCGCGGCGGCAGCGCTCGGGCAATTCTTGTTCCACGGCGGCGCGACGGCCGGGTTCAAGCTGATACAGACCCTCTTCGGCTGGTTCGAGTTGCTCAGATAGTTCAGCGAACCACTCAGGATGCGTGTAGTCACCCGTGCCGACCACGTCAACGCCCTTGAACGCCGACCACTTGTGCAAGTTGGAAGGATTGAGCTCGCGGCTCGTCGCTCGCGCAAAGCGCGAGTGCAGATGCACGTCGATTATAAACTGCATATTGGCTCCCCGTTGACTTGTAGGGTTGCCCTACGCTCGCTCGACCCAGTTGGCAACCACAATCCCCACAGCCACCAATCCCATGCTGGCCAGCAGATAGGGCGATATAGCCTCGTCCAAGAGCGCGGCGCTCAACAGCACGCCCACCACCGGCGTAGCAAAGCCGAAGCCCCCCAATCGCCCCGGCGAGTGGTGTTGGAGCAGAAAGACTAGGATGATAAAACACAGCCCAGCGACGACGATGCCTTGGTAGAGTACGCCAGCTATGACCGGTCCGGTCAGGACGTACTCAGCCTCGGATTCTAAGAACGCGCTCCAAGCGGCAAACAACGGCAAGCTCAGCACGGCCTGCCAAAACAGCACCTGATAGGGATTAAGCCCCTGTACCAACCGCTTGATCACCACCTGCCGCAAGCCCAACAACAAGCCGCTAGCGGCCACCATCGCATCGCCGAGCAGGTACTGCGTCTCGGCCAGTGCCAGCGACTCCCAAAACAGCAACACCACGCCGGCAAACGAAATGAGCAAGCCAAACCACTGCCCTAAGCCCAAGCGGTCGCCGACGAGCAAGTGCGCGAAGAATGCCGTGAAGAAGGGATAGATATTGACCACCACCCCCGAGCGGCTAGCCGTGGTGTACTGAGTACCTGCGTTCAAAAGCCATATTTGCAGCGCGAAAAGCAACGCCAAGCCACCCAACCCCTTCCATTCGCTGGAGGGTATGCGCAACTGAATACCAGCAAAAAGTGCCCCGACCCATACGGTCAGAGCACCCAGTGCGAAGCGCAAGCCAGCCATCGCCGCCGGCGGCACCCCGTCGAGCCCCACCTTGATCGCCACCGGATTGCCGCCCCACAACACGGCGGTCACAACGGCTAGGGTACCGGCCTTTAGCCCGATGGCCTCATTGCGGATTTCAGCGGCCAATTTACTCGATGATCTCGGCCTTGACGATATAGTCTAGGTTGGGAAAGTTTTCTGCGAGATAGGCGTTGCCGTTCATGGCGATCTGCCCTTGGGAAGGCTGCTGGCCGTACTCGGCGTTGATCGCATCAACCACCTCTATGCCCTCTACTACTTCGCCGAAGGGCGCAAACCCCATGCCGTCGAGATTGGCGTTGTCTCCCAAGTTGATAAAGAGCTGGGTCGTGCGCGTATTGGGCTGGTTGGTTTTGGCGTACGTAATCCGTCCGCGCGTATTGCTCTGCACGACGGGGTCGTCGAGGATATGGGCCCGATGCCAGACCTGGTTCAGCGCTGGATTGCCGCTCAGCCCCCACTGCACCACAAAATTAGGTACCACGCGGAAAAAGCGCTGCGCGTCGTAGAAACCATTGCGGACCAAGTTGTAGAAGCGATCGGCACCAATCGGTGCCCAATCGCGCGTCACTTGGATGACCACCGGGCCGGCGCTGGTCTCCAAGCGCACGGAGAATTCGTCGGGTGCCTGCTCGTTTAAGGCTTCGCCTGTAGGATCCATTAAGATCTCCTTGCTTGTTTCCCCATCTTGGCCGCCGGTTCCACAGCCGAAAGCCCAAAGTGCGATGATTAGTAGTGCGCTCCGCTTCATTTTTCATGCCCTTTTGCTTGGTGGGTGTGTTTGTTGATTGCCGCTACAACCCTCTCACGGCTGCGACGAGCGCCTCGGTCGTAATGCCGAAGTGCGCCCACGTCTCCAAATGGCCTTCTGACGGGGCCGTCGTCGGATCGGTAATGCCGATGTGCGTCGCCGGAATGCCCAAGTCGCCAGCGACGCCCGCCACCAGCCCAGCGAAACCGCGCACGCCGACATTGGCTGCGCCGATCAGGCCGTCTTCTATAGTTACCACGCCCTTGGGATAGCGGCCCACCAACTCTTCTAATACAGCGTCAGGTAGCGGCAGACCGTTGATGATATGCACATCCACCGAGCCTTCGAGTTGTTCGGCCGCCTCACCAGCCAGAAAAGCCGGCGCGCCAAAAGCCAAAATCGTCCGCTCGGCTCCAGCGTAAGTGCGATAAGCTGTCACCGGCTCCCAAGCGTCACCCGGCTCCCACAGCGGCCCCGAGCCGTCTTGCTTTTCGAGGATGGGCAGGGAGTCGCGCGGGATGCCGATGATGTGCCCTCCGTAGTGCGCCGCCATATCGCAGACAGCCAAAAATGCCGCCCGCGCATCGGCTGGCCCATAGAAGCGGTGCAGATAGGGCAAATAGCTCAAGCCGACGTTGATCCACTCCAACCCCCAACCCGAAAAGTGGTCGCGCCCAGTGCAAGCCCCCACGTGCGACACGTGGAAGGCGACGTTGAGGCCCTCGTTGACGCCGGTGAGATTGCGCTGATAGCGCCAGACGTCAAATCCCTCGCGGGCAATGCCCTCGTAAAAGGCGGCAAACGTCGATACCACATTGAGCTGCGGTCCCGGCGCGCTCATCGCCAATCCATCGGTAATCAGACAAGCGGCTTGCTCTTCAATGCTCATCTCGAATTGATGGTCGGCGGTCAAGAAACCGCGCGCCTTCGCCAGCTTGGTCGAGGGATCGAGGTCGCAGCTAACGACGAAGACGTCGTCGGGAAAATGCGCGGCCACCGCCGCGTACGCAGCCTCGGACCCAGCGCGCGGGCTTTCGCGCTCGCCCACCGCGGGCAAGCTAACTTTTTCCCGCACATCCTCGGGCAGAACCAAATTGCGACTACCGGGTGCAGGTCTAGCTCGGGTCTCGACTTGGCGCTTCTCGTCTTGGCGCAGCGTCGCTAGGGCTTGGTCCGCGGCCGCTGTTTTTTGGAACATCGGATTGCTCAGCACCTGCGCGGCGTCGCGGCCCTTCATGTGGCCGTCGTGATGCCCTTCGCCGCCAGGGAGCTTGTTGACCAAGAAGAGGCACTCGAGCATCGGCACTATGTCGCGGTAGCTCATCAGCGAACCGGGGACCCAGATGCGAGTGCTGAGCTCAACGCCATGCTCGGCGGCAAACGCTGCGACCTCGGAACCAATTCCCAAGCGCTCGCCAAAGTCGCCGAGTTGCTCGTGCGTTCCCATGGGATAGATCAGCGTCGGCCGGCCCTGCTGCGCCAATTTGTAGCCTTCGACATAGGTTTCGTAGAGCACCGCAGCGTCGTGCAGAGTCTCGATCTCGATGACTTCCACGCCCATCGCCGCAACGATCGGACGCGGATCCTTGTCCATAATGCCCTCGGTCGCGCCCGAAAGCTGGATGCCATTGCGGTGCATGACGAAGGTGATCGGTGCTCCGTGGACAGCTGCGCCGTTGAAGCCGTTGAGCGCTTGGCCCGAAATGTAGCCAGCGTCGCCACAGTGGCAGATGACCCAGCCGCCCTCGCCGCGCTTGGCCCGCTTGCCGAGGGCTTGACCCACGGCCACCGGAATCATCACCCCCAAGCGCCCGCCGTTGAGTTGGGTGCCGCCCGGCAACCAAGACACGTGCCCGGGAGCGTCGAGCCCGCGACGAAAACCTTCGACGACGATCTCCTCATCGATAAAACCCAGCGCCGCCAATGCCGCGTAGTAACCCACGGAGGTGTGGGCGTGTTCGATAGTGTATTCGATGCGTTCGTAGTCAGTGATCGCCAAGGTCAACAAGAGCGACGGAATCAGCTCTAGACCGCCACCGAGGTGATCCAGCTCGCCGATTTCGGCCAGCGAGGCCAGCGAGCGGATCGCGGTCGCGGCTGCTTCGATCTGCAAGCCCTCTAGGGCGTCGATTTGCTCTTGGTGCAGCGCTTGTTGTTTGCCGATATCCACGGTGAGCGGCAAGACCGCGGAATGCACCTTCTCGCCTAGGTAGCGCACTCCGCCCAACAGCTCTTTGTTGCGCTGCTGTTGTCCCGTTTGCGCCGCTTCAATCCCCCGCATGTATAACTCCCTAAGTGGGTATTTTTAATTGAATGAAAGAGTCGTAAAAGTATAAACCCAGCACCGAATGCGAGCAATCAACGCGGCTTGAACTGCACGGCCAATTTCTCTGCCCACGCCTTGTTCGCGTCGATCGTGCGCCCGGCGTTGTGCGGCGTGTGCACCACGTTGTGCCGCCCCAGCAGCGGATCGTCTAAAGGCAGCGGCTCTTGGTCCCACACATCCGCCGCCAAGCTCAGTTCATCGGCCATCACCCGCCGCCGGATTGCGTCCGTATCGCAGATCTTCGCTCTGGTCACCAGCACCACCAGACAACCCTTGGGCAACGCGTCAATGTGCTCAGCCTCGACCAAGCCACGCGTCGATTCCGTGAGCGGCACCATGGGCGCGAACACTTCGGCATCGGTGACTAGCTGCTCCAGATGGTACTCGCGGCGCGACCCGGCCCGGTGAAAGCACGGCTCCGTAGCAAACGGATCCCAAGCCGCCACATCGGCTCCCAGCATCGACGCGAAACTGGCGTAGCGGCTGGCGATATTGCCAGCCCCGACGATCCGCACCCGCTTGCCACACAGCGTGCCGCTGGCAAAGGCCGGGTCGTCGCCAAACTGGTGCCCGCGCGCTCCGGGCCGACCTTGGCCCTCGGGCGGCTCGTAGTCCCAAGGCGCTTGGCTCTGGATGATCTCTCGGTGCAACTGCGGGATTCGCCGCAGTCCGCACAGCGTCAAGGCCAAGCCAAATTCCGCCACAGTCTGCGACCAAAACCCCTCGCTCGGATGGTCGTACACCGCGACGCCGGCCTCGGCCAAATACTCGTTACAGCCCTCGCCTAGCCGCCGGCCATAAGACCCCTGAAAGGTCGCCTCCTGCAAGGCCGTAAAAAGTCGCAGACACGTCAGACCCACTGGCACCCCTAGCGTAGCCAACCGCGTCACGCGGCTCGGCTCCTCAATCACCTCGCCCAAGGGCCGCTCATCTCCGTGCGCCAGACGCACAAAGTCCGCTTCGGGCCACAAGGTGCGGAAGTGGTCGGCGGCAAAGGGCCAAACTCCGTCAAAATCTGGATGAACGATGATCAAATCGCCCATGTCATTCGCCCTCCTCATAAAAAAACGGCTGCGTCCAAGCAAACGCCTCTCCTGCGCCCCAACACTCAAAGCGTACGTATCCCGCCCGCTCCGGCACTTCCACCTCAATTTCCCGCCCATCGGCCACGGCTATCCGCTTCGCGCCGGCGCGCAAGGCCACGATCCGCGCTGCATTCTCCGTCTCAATCCAAATCCTGTTTCCCTCGACTTGGATCTGGCTGATCTCAACTCCCGTCGAGGCGTAAAAGCGACCGGCGCGCAGGGCTTCCGCCACACCGCTAGCCGTCTCCTCCTCCACATAGGCCACATTCCACCCCAACCCCACATCGCCTTCCGCCGCGTGGCTGTCGTCGTTGGCAAACCCCCACAGGCGTCTTCCCGCGCTCAGCAGCATGTCCCAGCGATTCGTCGCGTAGGGGCTGCCCTCCAAGCGGCAGATCACGCCGTTGTAGATCTCCAAGCCCACGTAGCCCTCGCAGGCCTGCAAAAGCTCCTGCGGACAGTGGTTGAAATTGCCGTGCCAGTTAGGGTGGTTGAAAAGGGCAAAACCCCCACCCGATTCGTTGACCTCGTCAATTACCTGCTGTCGGTCCGCATGCGGCGCGACCCACGCTGCGTCCCCTACGTGCAAAACGTGCGGACCATTGGCTGAGATTTCATTGCCCGGAACTAGGATCATCCCTTGTGCATCGTATTGCTCGTAGTCTTCCAAGGACGTATAGATGTCGTGATCGGTGATCGCCAAGAAACCGTAGCCGCGGCCCGCGTAATCGTCGATTACCGCTTGGTGATCGCGCTCGCCGTCGCTGGCAGTCGTGTGCGTGTGCAGGTTGCCGACTAGCCAGCGGCCTCCACTCAAATTCTGATAGGGATGTTCAATCATCGGATTCTCCTCGTTGGGAAGCGGCCTCAAAATACGGGAGCACTCTGCGGGCGACAAGGGAAGGCTCGCCGGGCAGTGTTGACGCGAAAAGTAAGTGGCCGTTTAATTGAAAACAGTGGTTAGTGATCAGTGCCCTGTGATCAGTGATCCGTCCCCACCCTCCAGGTGTCAGGGGAAGACTAACCACCAACCACTAACCACTAACCACTAACCACTGCTTTAAAATCCCGATGAAAATCACCGATATCCGCACGCTCTCGCTCTCGCGCGCCCACGAGCCTGAACTTCAGTGGTACAGCGCCACCTTCCACGTGCCCAAGGCCGACTGCTCAATCTGCATCATCGAAACCGACGAAGGCTTGCAGGGCATCGCCGAGCCTTGCGCGTACGGCGTGCCACCCGCAATCGCCGCTCGCATCGATAAACTCAAGCCCAGTCTCATCGGCCGCGACCCCCGCGACGAGGACCTGACGCCGCACAACCAAGCGGAGCGCGCCAACGACATCGCCAACGCCGGCCTCAACTGCGCGCTGTGGGATTTGCGCGGCAAGATCGCTGGCAAACCCACCGCCGACCTGCTCTGCGCGTCAGGACAGGAACCCCTGCGCCGCCTCCGCCTCTACGCTTCCTCGGGCGTGCGTTACGACTGGGACGACCACCCCGAGTCCGTCGTCGAAGAGGCCATCGGCTACGCTGAAGACGGCTTCACCGCCTACAAGATGCGTATAGGCACCCACTGGGCTTGGTCGGGCGTCACCGTCGATCGCTTTCTAAAAATAGCGCACCAGGTCCACGAGGCCGTGGGTGCGCGCATGAATCTAGCCCTCGACGGCAATTGCCGCCTCTCGATGGAGGAGGCGCTACCCATTGCCGAGGCGCTCGACGAAATGGGCTGGGCTTGGTTTGAGGAGCCGGTCGAACGCGTTCCTGCGGACTACGCCCGGCTCAACGACGCCGTCTCCATCCCCGTCACTGGCGGCGAGCCGTTTACCACATGGGCGCAGTTCGAGCCATTCATGGAGGTGGGGGGCTTCGGCATCGTCCAGCCCGACGCTGGCGTCTGCGGCATCGACCTCTGCATGGAGGTCGGCCACAAGGCCCACTTCGACTACGGCGGCATACCCCTGATCCCGCACAACTGGCACAACGGCCTGATGACCATGGCCAACGCCCACATGGTCGCGGCGCTGCCCGACCCACGCCTAGTCGAGCTAAATATGAAGCAGGGGCCGCTACAGTGGGAGATTCTGCGCGAGAAACCGCTGATCGAAGACGGCCACTTGGTTCTGCCCAACGCCCCGGGCTTCGGCGTCGGATTGGCCGACGACCTCGAAGCGCGCTTCCCGTACATCGAAGGCCCTTGGGGCGATCCCGTACAGCGCTGAGGACTTATGGTCACTGACCTCGAAAATTATCTCTTCGACCTGCGCGGCTACCTGCATTTAGAGGGGGCACTTACCGCCGATGAGGTCAAAGATCTCAACGATTGCCTCGACGCCATCCCGCCGCTAGAGCCGGGCGACTGGTACGGCCATGTTCACGCCCATACCTATGGCACGATTGACGGCCTCAACTTGCAGCAAATCTACGAGGCGGGCGAACCTTTTGAGCGGATGATCGATCATCCCGCTTGGATCGAGAAAGTAAAGCACTTCGTCGGCGGCGAGGGCACGTTCGACTACGCACACGGGCCGCTCTTCATTGACGAAAACCTCGCCAACTTCCGCCAGCCTGGAGAGGCCATCGGCCTGCACTCCGGCGGCTATCCTCCCATCATGCGCAACCAATTCCGCTACCACCGCGGACGCTACATGTGCGGCCAAATCAACATCCTCGTCGCGCTCACGGACATCGGTCCGGGCGACGGCGGCACCATGCTGATCCCCGGCAGCCACAAGTCCAACTTCACGCATCCCGACTTAGACCGGCATCGCATGAGGCCCGAAGGCGCTACCGTCGAGGGCATCACCGGCGCGGTCGAGTGCCACATGGCCAAGGGCGACGCCTTGCTCTTTGTCGATGGCCTCTCGCACGGCTCGGCCCGACGCCAAAACGAGGGCACGCGCCGGATTTTCGTCTATCGCTACGGACCCTCTTGGGGCAACTTCCGCCACGGCTACCACCCCTCGGACGAGCTATTGGCGCGCCTGACGCCCGAGCGGCGGCAGATCGTCTGGCCGCAGAGGCCCCGTCCCCAAGGACCGCAAAAAAAGGCTACTGAGTAAATTCCATGAAAGGCATCATCCTCGCCGGCGGCCAAGGCACGCGCCTTTACCCCCTGACCGTATCGGTCTCCAAGCAGATCCTGCCGATTTTCGACAAGCCGATGATCTACTACCCGCTCTCGGTGCTCATGCTGGCCGATATCCGCGAGATTCTCATTATCTCCAGCCCGGAGCACACCGATCTCTACCGCCAGCTTTTCGGCGACGGTAGTAGGTTAGGGCTGGATATCGAATACAAGGTCCAGCCCCGGCCTGAAGGCCAAGCCCAAGCCTTTACCGTCGGTGCGGACTTTGCCGCGGGGGGGCCCTGTGCCTTGATATTCGGCGACAACTTCCTCTACGGACACGGCCTGACGGCGATTCTACAGCGCGCCAGCCAACTGCGAGAGGGAGGATTGGTCTTCGCCTACTACGTAAGCGATCCCACGCGCTACGGAGTCGTCGAATTCGACGGAGAGGGCAACGCCATCAGTATTGAAGAGAAGCCGCAAACCCCCAAGTCCAACTACGCGGTTATCGGCCTTTATTTTTACGACGAGGAGGTCGTCGACATCGTCCGCGGTCTCAAACCTTCGGCCCGCGGCGAATTTGATATTACGGATGTCAACATCGAGTATCTCCGTCGCAAACAGCTCAGGGTCGAGGTGCTAGGGCGGGGCTTTGCCTGGTTCGACACCGGCACGCACGAGAGCCTCCTAGAGGCCAACAACTTCGTCCAAACCATCGAGCACCGGCAGGGGCTCAAAGTGGGCTGCGTCGAGGAAATAGCGTACCGCAAGGGCTACATTGGCGAAGAACAGCTCCTCCGCATCGCCAATTACTCCCAAGACAATGCGTACTGCCTCTATCTGAAGCGCCTCGTCGAACAGTCCGGGCCGACGTTCTAACGCCTTTTGACTTATCGGCCCACTGCCATACCTTAATGTATTTCACTTTCCACACAGCCACTTAGATATGAAACAACTCGCACTCGACAATCCTCTCGCACAGGGATTAGACCTAGCCTTCGTGGGCATGAGCATCGTCTTCACCGCCCTAGTATTAGTCAGCATTTTTATCACTGTCTTGCCGAGAATCCTCGCCGCGATCCACCCCTATATTCCCCCAGCCCAACTGCACACGCAGAGTCATAGCAGAGAAAACGACGCACCCGCCATCGCCGCGGCCATCGGCTTCGCCCTGCACGCGCGCCGCCAAAACGACTAATCGGCCATGGAGATTCTCTTAGAATTCCTCTCCACCACGGCCGTGGCCAACATGTCGGGCGGCAATCTGCTGATGATCGTGATCGGCGCGATCTTCATCTCGCTAGCCATCCGCAAAGACTACGAGCCGCTGCTGCTGTTGCCGATTGGCTTCGGCTGCATCGTGGGTAATCTCCCGTCTATTTCCAGTATGGCCATTGGCGTGTACGACCAAGGTAGTGTGCTCTACTACATCTACTTCGGCGTCAGTCAAGGAATCTTCCCGCCGCTGATCTTTCTCGGCATCGGCGCGATGACCGACTTCTCGATCATGCTCTCCAGCCCCCGGCTGGTCCTGCTGGGGGCCGCGGCGCAGACGGGCATTTTCCTGACCCTGATCGGCGCGCTTTACCTAGGCTTCACTCCGGCCGAGTCCGGGGCCATCGGCATTATCGGTGGAGCCGACGGGCCAACGGCGATCTTCCTCGCAGCCAAGTTAGCTCCTCACCTGCTCGGAGCCATTGCTATCGCCGCGTATTCCTACATGGCCTTGGTACCAGTAATTCAGCCGCCAGTGATGAAACTCTTGACCACCCGCAAAGAGCGGCTGATTCGCATGAAGCCCCCGCGCGAGGTCTCGCAGCGCGAAAAGATCATCTTTCCCATCGTCGCTTTCCTCATCTGCGCGCTCCTCGCCCCGGGCGCGATCGGGCTGCTCGGGATGCTGTTCTTCGGCAACCTGCTCAAGGAAAGCGGCGTCACCGAGCGCTTGGCCCAGACCGCCCGCACCTCGATGGTCGATATCGTCACCATCCTACTCGGGTTTTCGGTCGGCTGCTCGACCCAAGCCCAGACCTTTCTCACGCCGCAGTCGGTACTCATCTTCAGCCTCGGTGCCTTGTCTTTTGCAGTCGCCACGGCCAGCGGCGTGCTCTTCGCCAAGTTTTTAAACCTCTTCACCAAAGACAAAATCAACCCCCTCGTCGGCGCTGCCGGAGTCTCGGCGGTGCCCGACTCGGCCCGCGTAGTGCAGATGATGGGCCAGCGCGAAGACCCCAATAACTACCTGCTGATGCACGCGATGGCTCCCAATGTCGCCGGGGTCATCGGCTCGGCGGTAGGTGCCGGCGTCTTGTGGTCCGTGCTGGTGGGATAGACAACGAGGATGCGACCGTGAACAAGAAGAAAGTTCGCTTCATGTGTACCGCCTTCCGCGACGGCTTCCAGTCGGTCTATGGCGCGCGCGTTTTCACTTCCGATTTTCTGCCCGCCGTCGCCGCAGCCAAGGAAGCTGGCATCGACTACTTCGAAGCCGGCGGCGGTGCCTGCTTCCAGTCGTTCTACTTCTACTGCGGCGAGGACGCCTTTGCTGCGATGGATGCCTTTCGCGCCACAGTCGGCCCGGACGCCGACCTCCAGACCTTGGCGCGAGGAGTCAACGTGGTCGGCCTCGAATCGCAGCCTAGCGACATCATCAAGCTCCACGCCGAACTCTTCAAAAAGCACGGCATCACCACCATCCGCAATTTCGATGCGCTCAACGACGTCGATAACCTCATCTACTCGGGGCAGTGCATTGTGGATGCCGGGCTCAAACACCAAGTCTGCGTCACGCTGATGGAATTGCCTCCGGGCTGCGCCGGAGCCCACGACGCGGCCTTCTACACCAAGACCTTGCGCCAGATACTAGACGCCGGCATCCCGTACGACGCAGTTTGCTTCAAGGATGCCTCGGGCACGGCCGTACCCGCCAAAGTCTATGAAACCATCTCCGAGGCGCGGCTCATGCTGCCCGAGGACACCTTCATCCACTTCCACACGCACGAAACAGCCGGTATTGGCGTCAGTGCCAACATGGCCGCCCTCGACGCTGGGGCCGACGCCATCGATCTGTCTATGGCCCCCTGCTCCGGCGGCACCTGCCAGCCTGATATCATCGTCATGTGGCACGCGCTGCGCGGCTCCGACTACGACCTCGACATTGACATCGACAAAATCCGCGACGCCGAGGAAGTCTTCAAGGAGTGCATGGCCGACTACTTTCTGCCACCCGAAGCCGTGGCCGTGGAGCCGATGATTCCTTGGAGCCCCATGCCCGGCGGTGCGCTGACGGCCAACACCCAGATGCTGCGCGACAACGGCATCATGGACAAGTACCCGGACATGATCAAGGCCATGCGCGAGGTGGTCGAAAAGGGCGGGTTCGGTACCTCGGTGACGCCGGTCTCGCAATTTTACTTTCAGCAGGCTTTCAACAACGTCATGTTCGGCCCTTGGGAGCGGATCGCCGCGCCCTACGGCCAAATGGTCTTGGGCTACTTCGGCAAGACGCCGGTCGCACCCGACCCCTCGGTCGTCGAAATCGCCGCCCAACAGCTCGAGCTAGAGCCAACGACCCAAAAGCCGCTCGAACGCAACGACGCCGACCCGAACAAGGGCGTCGAACCAGCCCGCGAACAACTGCGGGAAGCTGGCCTTGAAGAGACGGACGAAAACATTTTTATCGTCGCCGCCTGCCAAGACAAGGGCCTCGCCTTCCTCAAGGGAGAAGGCGAGATCGGCGTGCGCAAGGTCGAAAAAGAGCAAAAAGAAGAGGCCCCGACTGACGGTCCGGCGCACTATGCAATCACCGTTGATGGCCGTCGCTACGCCGTGGCCATCGACGGCGACACGGCCACGGTGGATGGCCGCCGCTTCCAAGTCAGCCTAGAACAATCGACAGAATCGACCGATGTGGCGACTCCCTCCTCATCAGCACCCAAAGCTGACGGGGGCACGCCAGTGCAAGCCCAGATGCCCGGGAAAGTAATCCGTCACCTCGTCCAAGCCGGCGACCACGTAGAGGCAGGCGACGGAATCATCGTGCTCGAAGCCATGAAAATGGAAATGCCGGTAACGGCTCCTGTCGCTGGCACGGTCGCCGATATTCTGGTCCATGCCGGGGATCAGGTGGCCGACGGACAGGTGCTGGCGCGTATAACCTAAGCCACATCCCCGGTCCACACCTCGCGCCGCGTCCCATCGTCCTCGCGCAGCAGCAGTTGCCCGGAGGAGCCAAAGCCCAGCACCACGCCAGTGTACTCGCCGACTGCGACGTACTGACCCAAATTGGCGCAGTGCGACTCCCACGCCGCACTCAGCGCAGCAAAGCCGCCTTTTTCCCAACGCCCGACCCACACCTGCAAATGCACCAGCAACTCGTCCAATGCCCGCTCGACATCGCGCTCGGTGCCCGTCTCAATCCGCAGCGAGGTAGCGGGCTGGCCGATGGACGCCGCCTCGTCGGCATCCATGTTGACGTTGAGGCCGATTCCGAGGACGACCCCTTTGCAGCGCTCGGCCAAAATGCCGCAGATCTTGCGGCCGCCCACTAGCACGTCGTTTGGCCATTTGGTCTGCGCTGCCAAGCCGTTTTCCTCCAAATAGGCGACCACTCCCAAAGCGGCGGCTTGCGGCAGCGACAGGAACTGCAACGGTGCCGCAGCGGTCTGCAATAGCGCGGAAAAGGTCAGATTGCGACCGGGCCGAGCGAGCCACTGCCGCTCGTAGCGGCCCCGGCCAGCAGTCTGGGAACGAGCGGCCAGCACGAAGCCGTCGGGCAGGTCCCGGCCCTCGCGCAGCCACTCGACCAAGGTCGTATTGGTCGAAGGCAACTCGTCGTGCCACTGGGGATCTTGGAATCGCATCGTTTTAATATACGGATATACGGACGAAGGCTAGGCCCCGAGAAAGTTCGCATTTGACCGTGAGATGTTCCTCTTGGTATTTTCGTATAAGTCCCCTTCGAGCCGATCCCATGCCTCTTAGCTATAGGAGACAATCCCATGCCCGTTTCTAGACGCCAATTCCTCAAAAGCGCCGCGGCCGTTTCCATCGGCTTTGCCGGCCTCCATCGCCACCTCGCTTGGGGCGCTCCAGCGTCCGAGAATAGCTTTGGACCGCTCGTGCCCGACCCCGGGGGTATCCTCGACCTGCCCGAGGGATTTAGCTATCGGATTCTCGCACGCGCCGGCGAACTCATGGACGATGGCCTGCGATTGCCGGGCGCAGCCGACGGGATGGCTGCCTTCCCCGGGCCAGAGGGCCGCGTCGTTTTGGTGTGCAACCAAGAGCTGAGCCCCGGGTCGAAAGAAGCCGGTGCCTTCGGCGACGACAACGAGAATCTGAGCAAACTGCCTAAAGAAGATCTGTACGACTGGGGCCAAGGCGAGATGCCGTCCTTGGGCGGCACCACGAACATCGTTTACAACGCGCAAACCGGCGCAGTGGAGCGGAAATTTCTCAGCTTGGCCGGCACGGTGCGCAACTGCGCCGGCGGGCCGACCCCTTGGCATAGCTGGATTAGCTGCGAAGAGACGGCCCAGCGGATTGAAGGGCCGATCGAAAAAGACCACGGCTACAACTTCGAGGTCCCCGCTACCACAGAAATCGGCCGCGCCACGCCAGTGCCGCTCAAGGCCATGGGGCGCTTTGTGCACGAGGCCGTCGCCGTAGATCCCCGCTCGGGAATCGTCTATCAAACCGAAGATACCGGCGACAGCTTGATCTACCGCTACATCCCCGACGCACCGGGCAAACTAATAGCTGGGCGGCTGCAAGCCTTGGCCGTAATCGACCATCCCGGCTTGGACACCCGCAACTGGGACAAAGCGCTGGTGCCCCCAAGCGAGCCACTCGCCGTGCGCTGGGTCGATATAGAAAACGTCGAATCGCCGGACAACGACTTGCGCATTCAGGGATTTGAGGGCAAGGGCTGCGCCCGCTTTGCCCGCGGCGAGGGCATGTGGTATGGCCGCGATGCGATTTACTTTGCCTGCACCAGCGGCGGCCGCAAAAAGAAAGGCCAAATCTTTCGCTACCATCCCAGTCCGCACGAGGGCACGGCCGATGAGAGCAAGGCTCCGGGGACGCTCGAACTGTTCGTCGAGCCGAACGACGGCGACCTAGTCGACAACGCCGACAACCTCACGGTCTCGCCTTTTGGCGATTTGATCGTCTGCGAAGACGGCAGCGGGGAAAACAACCTAGTCGGCGTAACGCCTGCAGGCCAGATCTACCGCTTCGGGCACAACCGCATGAACAATTCCGAATTCGCCGGCGCGACCTTCTCGCCCGACGGCCAAGTGCTCTTCGTCAATATCCAGCATCCCGGCACCACGCTGGCCATCTACGGCCCCTGGGATCAGCGGCAGTCTGACGGTTAGTTCCCCAAGCCCATAAGAATTTTCTCTAGGGCCGAGTCCAGTAAGCGATACAGCGCTGTGTAGAATTCTACACAGCGCTTTTTGCGGCCCGCGCTTGTTTTCTCTGAGAATCGGACTGGTACGCCAATTGCAAGGGTCTTAGACCGACTTATATTTTCTGCTCCGCCAGATGCTACCACGCCGATCTAATTCTTTCGCATGACCGAGCATAAAAACGTCCTCTTTCTCAACGACGCCGACTCCCTCAAGCCTCCCCCAGCCGTTCTCGACGCCGCGCTGGCCCGGCTCGGCTTTGAGCGTTTTCTGCCCGGTCAACGCGAAGCCATCGAAACCCTGCTCGCCACCGGTCGCCTACTTTTAGTCGCCCCCACTGGCGGCGGCAAGAGCTTGACCTACCAACTACCCGCGGCCCTGCTGCCGGGCACGGCCTTAGTGGTCTCGCCGCTCATCGCCCTGATGCACGATCAAGTCCAAGCACTACAGCGGCGCGGCCTCGCCGCCACGTACCTATCCTCGACCCTCGATGGCGACGAGTTGCGCCACCGCATGCGCGGGATAGCCCAAGGCCAGTACAAGCTGGTCTATGCAGCGCCCGAGCGGCTGACCTACTCCGGCTTCCGCTCCCTCCTGAGCCAGATCAAGTGCTCGCTTATTGCCGTGGACGAGGCCCACTGTATCAGCGAGTGGGGCCACGACTTCCGGCCCGAGTACTTGCAGATTGGCGAACTGGTCCGCGAGTTGCCCGATTGTCGGGTCCTCGCCTGTACCGCCACGGCCACGCCAGTGGTGCGCGACGAAATCCTCGAGCGCCTCGGGCTACCGAGTGACACTCCACAGCTAGTGCGCGGCTTTGCCCGGCCCAACCTCGCGCTGCGAGTCGCCGAAATCAACAGCGCGGCCGAGCGCCGCCAGCGGATTGATGCGCTGCTGGCCGAAGCACTCAATGCGCCCGACCAAAGGTTAGGTACCGCCATCGTCTATGCCCCCACCCGCAAGAGTACCGAGGAAGAAGCCGCACGCCTCCAAGGAGCTGGCTGGCGGGTGGCCGCTTATCACGCGGGCATGGCGGGGCCGGATCGCGACGCCGTTCAGCGCGCCTTTATGCAAGACCAAACCCAAATCGTAGTGGCAACCAATGCCTTTGGCATGGGCATCGACCGCGCCGATGTGCGCGCCATCGCCCATCTGGCCCCACCCAGCTCGATTGAAGCGTACTATCAGGAAGTAGGCCGGGCCGGGCGCGACGGCCAAGACGCCTACTGCCTGCTGCTGGTCTCCCCCGGCGACATGCCGCTGCGACGCCACCTAATCGAAAGCGATGCCAACGGCCGCGCTCCCGACCAAGCGGTAGTCCAGCACAAGTGGAATCTCTTTTTGGAACTGATGCGTTGGAGCGAAGGTGGATCCTGTCGCCACGACGCGATTCTGCGCTACTTCGGCGACGAGGAAGAAACGCTCTCGGGCTGTGGCCGCTGCGACGTCTGCCGTAGTCTCTCCCATGCCGAGGCAGGCGACGCCACAGAGGTCGCCATCACCGTGCGCAAAGCCCTTTGCGCGGTCGCCCGTCTGCACAGACGCTACGGCATCCAAATGGCGGCCAAGCTCCTGCGCGGTACCAAGGACGCACGCCTTGCGCGCGATGGCCTAGATCGGACCCCGACCTTTGGCATTCTCAAGGAACATTCTGAACGGTGGCTTTTGCAGCTTTTGCGCCGGTTGGTCACGGCCGGTTGGGTCGATTTTTCCGGCGGCGAGCGGCCGGTCGTGATTCTCACCGAAGAGGGACGCCAAGTCATTCACGCCGAGCGGCCCGCGCGCCTGCTGCTGCCGCCGAAATCGGCTCCGGTCCCAGCAGCCCGCACCGCGCGCGTCCGTCCTCGCATCCCCGATCCTAGCGAAAATTTCGACGAAAACGCCCAAGCCCTCTTCGATGCCCTGCGCCATCACCGCATGACGCTGGCCCGCGACGAAAAGGTTCCTCCCTACGTCATCGCCAGCGACCGCACGCTCCGCGATATCGTCCTGCTGCGGCCTGCCAACCTCGACGAACTCAAACTGGCGCACGGCATTGGTCCAGCCAAGGCCGAAAAATACGGCGACGGTCTGCTCGCCATCGTCCAACAGGCCGCCTAACTCGCTCGTCTGGAGAACGCTTCATGGCTACAATTCACTGGGGTATCATCGGCTGCGGCGACGTCACAGAGGTAAAGAGCGGCCCCGCTCTGTACAAAACTCGCGATTCCGAATTGGTGGCGGTCATGCGCCGCGATGCAGACAAGGCCCGCGACTATGCCGCGCGCCACAGCGTACCCAAGTGGTACGACCAAGCCGACGCACTCATCGGCGACCCGGATGTCGATGCGGTCTATATCGCAACGCCTCCCGACACCCACGCTCACTACACAGCCCAAGTGGCCCAAGCCGGCAAACCTGTTTACGTCGAAAAGCCAATGGCGCGCAATCACGAGGAGTGTCTGGCAATGATCAACGCCTGCCGCCGGGCCGGGATGCCGCTTTTTGTCGCCTACTACCGCCGCGCCCTACCCGCTTTCCTCAAGGTCCAGTCGCTGGTCGAGGAAGGAGCCATCGGCGCGGTGCGCTTCGCCTCCATCGCCCTTTGCCAACCCGCGTCAGAAGATCCCGACGATCTGCCCTGGCGCGTCGTCCCAGAAATCTCGGGCGGCGGCTATTTCTTCGACCTAGCCTCGCACCAACTCGACTTCCTCGACTTTCTGCTCGGCCCCATCGCCCACGCCTCGGGCCACGCAACCAACCAAGCAGGGCTCTACCGTGCCGAAGACGCCGTTACCGCCAGCTTCGCCTTCGAATCCGGCGCACTCGGCGCAGGAGTCTGGAACTTCGCCGCCGACCAGCGCTACGACCAGATCGAAATCGTCGGCGACAGGGGTCGGATCGCCTTTTCCACGTTCGCCTTCACCCCAGTCGAATTAACTACCAATGCCGGGACCCAAACCTTCGCCATCGACCCACCCCAACACGTCCAGCAACCCTTGATCGAGACAGTAGTCGATGCGCTGTTGGACCGAGACGAATGCCCCAGCACCGGTGTAAGCGCCGCTCGCACTAGCCGGGTCATGGACCAAATCGTTCACGACTATGCCACCTAAGCTGGCCGCTGAGCGCAATCGACCGCAGGCGACCCGCGAGCTATTACTCCACTAACGCCGGAGCTTTCGCCGCAAAATTGCGCTCCTTTCCCGCCGTTTTTGTCGTTCCAATCAGCCAACTTTGCAATCAACGCTTGGGCAACGGCCCAAATTTTCTTATTTATATAAACTTCCTCCTGCACGCATCCACCTATCGCACCTAAAAGGGGGTTCGACATGCTGATTCGCGGAAAGTGGGGCCTCCTTGCCCTGCTAGCTCTTATTTCTTTCGCAGTTCCCAACGCCGCCTTCGCCCAAGATGCGCTCGACACTGGCGACACGGCTTGGATTCTGATTTCCACCGGCTTGGTCCTCTTTATGATGATCCCCGGCTTGGCCATGTTTTACGCTGGTTTGGTCCGCACCCGCAATGTGCTCTCGGTCTTTATGCACTGCTTTGGGATTGCGGCCCTGATCACGGTCTTGTGGACCATTTTCGGTTATAGCTTGGCCTTTACGGCCAGCAACCCCTTCATCGGCAACCTGTCCAAGTCCTTTCTCAGCGGCGTCACCGTGGATAGCCTATCGGGCACCATCCCGGAATTGCTCTTTTTCGTCTTCCAGATGACGTTTGCCATCATCACCCCTGGGCTTTTCGTCGGTGCCTTTGCCGAGCGCATGAAGTTTTCGGCCGTGCTGTGGTTCAGTGGGCTGTGGTGCGTTTTGGTTTATCTGCCCATCACGCACATGGTCTGGGGAGAGGGCGGCTACTTCGGCGCAATGGGCGTCTTTGACTTTGCCGGTGGCATTGTCGTCCACATCACCGCTGGGGCAGCCGCGTTGGTCGCCGCGATCCTCGTCGGCAAGCGCACCGGCTATCCCGAGCAGCCCATGCCCCCGCACAACATGACCATGAACCTCGTCGGCACGGCCATGCTCTGGGTGGGATGGTTCGGCTTCAACGGCGGCAGTGCCTTGGCGGCCAATGGGCAGGCAGCTATGGCGGTCGTGGTCACCCAAATCTCGCCCAGCGTCGCGGCGCTGACGTGGATCTTTATCGAATGGATCAAAAACGGCAAACCCAGTGCGCTCGGTTTTGCCACCGGCGCCATCGCCGGCCTAGCGGCCATTACCCCGGCCTCGGGCACGGTGGGGCCACTCGGCGCTTTTGCCATCGGCCTGTGCTCCGGTGTCGTCGCCTATTGGGCCGCCACTTGGCTCAAGCGCACCTGCGGGTACGACGATGCACTCGACGTAGTAGGGGTTCACGGCTTCGGCGGCTTGGTCGGGATTCTGCTGGTGTCCTTCTTCGCCTCGACCTCCTTGGGCGGCACCGTCGAGGGCCTCAACATGGGCAAGCAGTTCGGCATCCAAGCCTTCGCCGGTATCGGCGCAGCCGTTTACACCTTTATCGTCTCGTTTATCATTCTCAAGGTCATCGACTTAGTCAGCGGCCTGCGAGTAGATGAAGAGACCGAGGCCAGTGGGCTCGACGTAGGCGAGCACGGCGAAGTCGGGTACGACCTGTAGTTCGCGGCCCAGTAGTCCGTCGCCAGAATTGGCGACGCATGGCTCGCCGCTTGGATGGGGGACTCCTATGGATCCTTCTTGCTTGCAGTACGCGTTGACCAAGGCTGAACGCCTAGAGTTCTCCCAGCGCGGCTACCTCGTCTTCGACGAGATGCTGCCTCTTGACGTGGTTGACGCACTCGTGGAAGTCTCCGACCGGGTTGACTCGGAGGAACGTCAAAAGCGCGGCATCGGCCCCTACGACCGGCTGACCGTCCGCGACATGGTTTGGCGCGACGAGCGCTACCTAGACTTGGTCGATTGGCCCCGAGCGCTGCCCAAAATCTGGGGAACACTCGGCTGGAATATCCAAATTTACCACACCGTCCTCGCCTACAGCCCAGCCGCCGAGCTTGGCAACCAGCAAGTTGAGATGCAGGGCTGGCACCAAGACTCGGGCCGCGTCAACCAAGAGATCGAGTCCAGCCCCCGGCCGCGAATCTCGGTCAAGATGGCCTACTTCCTCAGCGACTGTTCGGCAGCCGGGCGCGCCAATTTTTGGGTCGTGCCCGGCAGCCATTTGCTGGATTCGTATGAGATCCCCGACGACGGCTCCTTGCCCCGCAACGCCGTCCCCGTGCTGGTGCCGCAGGGCGGGGCCGTGCTCTTTGACCGCCGGATCTGGCACTCGGCCAGTTCCAATGTCTCCGCTGTTGCCCGCAAGGTGCTCTTCTACGGGTACTCGTATCGCTGGCTCCGCCCCCGCGACGACCAGACCGTCGAACACCTTTTTGAGCGCTCTGACCCGATCCGCCGCCAGCTACTGGGGTACGCGCCTACCGGCGGCTACGGCTACACCTCTCCCACGGATGAGGACGTGCCACTGCGCGTCTTTCTACGCCAACATCTCGGGGCCGAAGCCGCCGCCTAATGCGGGCGTTGGTCACCGGCGGCACCGGCTTTGTCGGCGGGGCCTTGGTCCGCGCCCTCATCGCTAGCGGTACCCAAGTCCGGGTGCTGGCGCGGCCCACTAGTCAGACCGAGGCGTTGGAGGCCCTAAGCGTCGAAATCGTCCGCGGCGACATCCTCGTCCGCGCGAGCATCAAAGCCGCGCTCGCAGGTTGCGACACTCTCTTCCACGCCGCAGCACTCTACGACTTGTGGGGGTTGGACGAGGCCGAACTCTTAACCACAGAAACCGAGGGGACCCGCAACGCCATGGAGGCGGCGTTGGCAGTCGGTGTCGGCAAAGTCGTCTATACCAGTACCGCCGCCTGCATTGGCGAGGCCAAAGGCCAAGTTGCCACCGAGACAACGGTTCATCGCGGCTACTTTCTATCGCGTTATGAAAAGGCTAAACACGCAGCCGAGCAGGTGGCGTTCGCGTATGTAGAAAAAGGAGTGCCGCTCGTCTGCGTCCAGCCCGCTGCCATCTACGGTCCGGGCGATCGCAAACCCTCCGGGCGCTTTATCATTAACCTGCTCAATGGTCGGGTCCCCGCGCTTTTTCCCGGCTGGATGAGCTTGGTGTACATTGACGACGCGGCTCAGGGGCACGTGCTGGCGGCTGAAAATGGCCGGATCGGGGAGCGCTATATACTCGCAGGCACGGTCGGCAAATTGACCGAACTCGGCCGACTGGTCTGTCGCTTGGCCGGCCGCTGGTCGCCGCCGGCCATTCCCGCTCCACTGGCCGCACCCTACGCGCTCGGCGGCGAGGCCCTTTCGCGCCTGACCCGCAGACCGCCGGTCCTGTCCTGGGAAACCTACCGCCTCGCCGCACACGGCTTCCGCGCCGACGGCAGCCGTGCCGCCGCGGAGTTGGGCCTAACCTACATGGACCAAGAGGAAGGATTTACGCGGACGATCAATTGGTGCTGGGATCAGGGCTTGCTCGGACGCCGACCAGCCTGTTTCCGCGATCCGTAATTTGTCCAGATGAAAGCTGAACTGCCCATACCGCTCCCGTGGATCACCTAGCGGGGCGTCGTCTTAGCAAGCGCGGACGACGTCGGCCACAGCGGCCTAGGCTCCGACCTCCGCCGATTCCGGCACCTCAGCGGTAACCGGCTCGAACTGGCGCGCCACCACCCAATCGGGACGAGGATTCTCGACGCCGCTCGGCACGTTGTCGATGGCGGCGAAGGCGTAGATCAGACTGTAGCGCTGCGCAGGTGAGAAGTTGTGGTTCGAGCCGTGCACGATCCGGCAGTCGAAGAAACAGACGTCGCCAGCGTCGCCCTCGATCGGAATGATCATCGACTCATCGGTGATGTGCTCGCGCAGCGCCTCCGGCGTGATGCACCACTGCTTGTAGCTGGTGGTGATCTCGTCGCTGTAGTGGTCCAGCACGCCCCAGCGATGTGAACCCTTCACCAGCGCGATGCTGCCGTTGTTGCGCGTGTTCGGACCTAACATGACCAGCGCAGAGGCCAACCGATCGTCGACGCCGTCATAGCGCCAGTAGCCGTAGTCCTGGTGCCAGAGCCACACGGTGCCCTCGAATGACTCTTTGTAGTTCAGCTTGCTGTGGAAGATGTAGGCGTCGTCCCCGAAGATCTGCTTGACCGGCCCGGCGATCGGCTCCGAGCGGCACAGCTCTCGGAACGGCTGCACATTGCGGTGCATGCAGAACACCGAGCGCACCGGTCCGCTTTTCTCGCGCACCACGTGCACCTCCGGCGGGTTGTCGGCCTGCTCAGACATCATCTCGTCGGCTGCCGAGCGCAATCGCTCGATCTGATCCGGCGGGATCAGCCCCCGCTGTACCAAAAACCCCTGCTCGCGATAGGTGGTCAATTGTCCTTTGGTCCACATGGGCGTTCAGCCTCCTTCAATGGTCGATCTATACCCGATAGCGCTCGACCGCGTCCAGGTCCAGGTCCGCGCCCAAGCCGGGTTTGTCCGGAATTATCATCTGGCCATTCTCTATCTTCAGGGGCTCCTGCAGCAGTTGGTGCTCGAGCAGCAAGAAGAGGGAGACGTGGGCAAGCGTGGCGTTGGGGATGGCCGCGGCCATGTGCAGCATGAAGAGCACGGAAATCCCCGTAGCTTCGGTGCCCAACTGCATCCAGAAAGGCTTGTTCCGGGCAGCGCAGATATGGGCGTTGCGCATGGTGTTGGCAACTCTGGCACCTAAAATGAAGTAGTCGTACACGTCCGAATGCAGGGCAGCGATGGGTTCGGGATTGCCCATGTGGTGCGCCAAGGGGTAACCCAGTTCCCGCTTGAGGACCCGGTAGCCTTCGATATCGCCCTGGGGAATGGGGGATTCCAGGCAGTGGACTTGCGGATATCTCTTCAACTCCCTGCCGACCGCGAGGGCGCGTTCGAGCGTGCTGAAGGTCTGGTTGGCATCGATGGTGAGCTCGTAGTCTTCCGGGGTTACTTCCGCTATCGCGGCTACCTGTTCCACCACGTCGGTGTGGGCGCGGCGCTTGAACTTGTGCACCTTGAAACCCATCTCTATGGCGATTTTCGCTTCTTGCTGCATCGTCTCGGGTGGAAAGCATTGCGACCAGTAGGCCAGAAGCGCACTCTCCCGGCTCGGGCCCAAGAGCCGGGCAATGGGCAGACCGAGAAACTGGCCCATGAGATCGTAGAAAGCCATCTGCAAGGGACCGGGGCTATCGTCCATGATGAACTCGAAAGGACTGCGGCCCACGTAGGTCTGAAGCTGATCGTCCGGAAGGGCCACACCTTCGCCCAGCCCGATCAGGTCTTCGTCGGTGTGCACCCAGTAGAGGGAGTCCTGCACCGAGGGAGGCGACGATTCCCTCCACTGCCGGTGAAACTCGTCTTTCCCTTCCTCGAATTCCTCGTCCGTGGCGCGGTTGCCCAAGTTCCAGCCTTTTCTCAGGTGCTCGCAGACCCGCTCCTTGTAGGGCAGGTGCAAGGCGACGCGGTCTATCTTAGTGATTCTCATGGCTCCTTCCTAGCGAAACTTACTTACCGCCCCAGCAGCATTCGTCGAACGACCGCTTCCTAGCCAACCAGGAAGTGGCCACTACTCCCTGCACCGAGGCCGGGGTGAGCTGTGCCAGCAGGGGTTCGTCTTCCTAGAGAAAATCCACCGTCCCTTCACATGCCGGACCTATATCCCGCGCCCGATTCACCGTCCAGCGGCATCAATGCCAGACCCTACGAGGCCCTTGACAGGGAGTGATGGTATCTTTTTGATAGTAGTATGAAATCACTACATATCAGAGACGTGGATCCCAACACTCTGGCGGCCCTGAAACGGCTCGCCAAGAGCCACCGTCGCTCGCTCCAGGGAGAGCTGCATACAATACTGGAGCGGGCCGCTCGCACCGCACCGCCCGAGCAGCCAGAGGCGATATCTTGGATCACGGTGGAAACCGGCCGAACCACATCGACATGGTCTCGAAGCGAGATCTACGATGACGACGGCAGATGAGATCCTGTTCGCCGACACCAACGTGTTCCTGTCGGCCACGGATCGTTCACGCAAACACCATGCGCAGGCTTGGAAACTATTGCAAGCGGCAGCAGAAGGCAAAGCGGTTCTGGCCGTCAGCGGTCAGATAATCCGCGAATACCTCGTGGTCGCCACGCGCCCTGTCGAAGTCAACGGTCTCGGCTTGGCCGCGGAAGACGCGTTGAAGAACATCGCTGTCTTCACCCGCCCGCCCTTCCTGTTCTGCGAGGAGTCAGAGAGGGTGTCCCGCCACCTGCGGGATCTCGTGCAGACGCATCGCCTGACGGGCAAGCGCGTTCACGACGGCAACATCGTGGCGACCATGCTCGCGGAAGGGATCAATCGCCTGATCACCGAGAATGAGGAGGACTTCGCCTCCTTCAAAGAGATCGAGGCCATCGGGCTGGCTCCCATTCCCTAAACTTCCGACCGAGGCGGATTCCGTCGGAGCAAGCGTTCACAAGCTGACCCTAACGGCTCCCGTCGGCCCCCCGCAGTGCCTCGACGCGCCATGCGAACTCTTCCTCCAGATGGGAGTCGCTCCCCCCTCCCAGTTTGACAAACTGGATATAGCCGTCGCCATCGACAAACCAAGTCGTGGGGAAAGCATTGACACCGGCCATTTGTACGTACCCGTCGTCCACCAAGACGGTAAAATCGTATTCATTCTCCACCATGAACGTGTCAAGCACGTCGCGCGCGATGCTCATGGAGATGTCGTTGCTGATAGAGATCACCTCCACTCTGGGATCGTCGAGATAGCGCGCGTGGAACTTCTGATACTCGGGCAGCTCTGCGACGCAGGGGCCACACCAAGTCCCCCAGAAATGGAGAACGGCGACCTTGCCATCAAGCTCGACGGAATCGACCTGCTCTCCGTCGAGCTCGGGCAGGATAAACGGTTCGTAGGTGCGGGCCGTATCGAGCCGTGATGCCAGAATCCGTTGATGTCTTTGGGACCTGTCCCGCTCGTAAAAAGAGGCGAGATACTCGTCGAGCCCTTCGCGCGAGCCGTGCCGGCGCTCGTACAGGGCTCCTAGCGCTTCTGGGAAGGGATTTTCACCCCAGCTTCGGGCCTCAAGGCCAGCGATGTAGGATTCCTCTGCCTTGTCGAGCCAGTTGCGGACTGCCTCGGCTGCATCCTGATCCTCGGCTTCGGTCTGCAAGACGACTGTCTTGGAATCTCGCATTTGCAGCGCCGCCTCAGCCTCGGTGGCCATGTGTTCGAACACTTGGCCTAAATGGTAGAGCGCACTGGTGTTTTTCTCCGAGAGCTCCAGCGCCTGCTCCAACTCGTTGCGGCCTTCCTCGACATGACCTGCTTTGTAGCTAGCCCACCCGATGGCGTCGTGGATGAGGCTCAAGTAGTAGTTCAGGCGATCCTCTTCCCACTCGTCCTCTTCGGCTTTATCGATCACGGCTTGTATGCCGTCCCGAGCGAGTTCGGCCGCCTCCTCGGCGTAGGGCGTGTGGTCGGCCATCGAGATAGGAGCTGCGGAGTACGTTGTGTGCAGGTTGTCTCGCCCGTAGCGGACCAATCCGCGGACTGCATCGGCGAGTTCCTCGGCCGGAATCGGGTTCATGGCTTCGAGGGATGTGAAGAGCGTTCGGTACGCCAACCCGCGGTAGCTCTCGCCGATGCTATCGTCGTAGAGGGGCTTCTCCAATAGCCGATAGGCTGCGTCGCAAACGAGGCGAAGCTGGTCTTGGTACTCCTGCGAGTCCGCGCCATGCTCGCGCTCAATGCGGTCGAGCTCGGACCGCAATAGTTGGTACTCGCGTTGGAACTTCTCTTGGTGGATCCACGACGCATGTCGACTCGCGGGAGCCAGTGCCATCAACTTCGCCTCAAACTCCGCTGCCTCCTCTTCGTCCTCTAGTACGCTCCTGTAGGTCGTGGTGAGTAGGGCTAGGCCGCGTATGGTCTCTGGGGCCGCCTTCCGGTACTCGGCGATGCTGGCCTCAATAGCGGGACGTCGCTCCTCGGCGGAGAGCAGATCCTCCTTGTTGAGGATATTCCAGTGCAAATAGCGCACCTCGGCAGAGCCCGGTGAGAGGCCAATGGTCTCTTCGATCAGCGGGAGCGCCTCCTGCGGCTTGTTGGTCCGGTAGAGCTGTTCCGCAGCCCGAAAGTAGCCGCTGACGTGATCCGGCCAGCGCGCTCGCAGCGTATCCAAGGTAGCGAGGCTCGTGTCCGCATAGGCGGGATCCTCTAGGGCATACTGTGCCCAGTACTCGAGTTCCGCGCGGGCATGGAGGACCTCGGGATGCTGGAGTGTCGCCGCATCTAGGGAATCCAGAAATGCCAACCCCTCTTCCACGCTTTTAGACTTGAGCGCCTGAAGATGCGTCGCAGCGAACTCCGGCCGGGGCAGCAGCTCCCAAGCGCGCAAGCTAGACTCGGCTGCCTCGGAGTGCTTCCGATCCGCCAGAAACGCGAGCGCTTGGGCGTAGAGCCCCCACGGGTTATCCGGATCCCGTTCCAAGATCGCGTCGGCGTGCTCTTGGATCTCTCTGAGCCCGTACAACTGTCCGTGCAACTGACGCGCGTAGAGCGCCCGCAACTCGGCGTCTTCAGGCGCGTGGTTCAACCATTCCTGGCCGAATATGGCTCCTGCCTGGAACGTCCACAGCCGATTGTGCTCGCGCAGCTTCGCTTTCGCCGCTTCCAGCTCTTGGGGCGAGTAGCGCTGCTCGGTCCCGTAGCTAGCACAGACGACGAGAATAGCTAGCGAACCAGAGATCAAACGGATTGGGAATTGATATGACATAGGATCCCTCCCGTGACGGAGCTATCGACCCTCCCCTTCAATCACCCAAAAAGCGCCGCCATTTAGCATAATACATCTTTGACTAAATATAGTTCTTAGGGTCGTTTGTGGACGCAGGCCATTTTCACGGTACAGAACCCGTTTGCAAAAACGCATTTAAAGTATCCAAATCCATGCCCTCAATGCCCAGTTCGCGCACACTCCGCCCCGTGGCCCACCCATCAGCCCCCATCACCACAGACCCGATATCCACCAATCCGCGCATCAAAGGCGTGCCCACGCCGTATTGCGCACCCACATCGTGCCAAGTTGAAAGACCGTATGGAATATCCTCGCTGAGCCAACGGCTCTCGAGCGACCCAGGAGCTTTGAGTTGCGTGAGCATTAGGCTGCCATTAATCGTCGCCCACAAATCCCCCCGAGGGCCAAAACCCGCGCGGAAAAACGCTTCATCGGCCGCTACGAGATCGTAACCCAAAGCTGTTGCGATGGCCCT
This sequence comes from Gemmatimonadota bacterium, assembly GCA_009841115.1. Lineage (GTDB taxonomy): Bacteria > Latescibacterota > UBA2968 > UBA8231 > UBA8231. The sequence goes on from VXML01000107.1 coordinate 97,610, forward strand.
CCGCTCGGCATCCACGGCCATGATCGTCTTTGCCACCGATGGGGATACCCCTTCTTCGTAGAAGTAGAACTCACCGTGCGAATATTCGATTCGTCCTGCGTTCATCAACACACCCGCAGGATGCACCACCGGATTCATCGCAGACAAACCACAGGCCAACGCGGTGGGATAGGTCTGAAGGCCCGGGAACAGCGGCGACAGCCGAGCGCGTACGCGATCTGTTGCTGTCGCTGGCAATACCCCCAAGCCCAAGCCCGTCACGGCACCCCAAATCGTCGCGGTATCCGGCGCTGTTTTCCGACACACATAAGGCGCGGTATCCACCTCCGCCAGCGCGATGTCTGCTGCTCCTTGGTCGCGCAATAGCGTCGCCCATTCCAATGTGCCCAATGTGCCCGGCATCAACACGACCATGTGTTCGGGTCTGAGATGGGGGGCGCAGGCAACGGCAAATGGTTTGTGGGCATACGCCGGCACGATTAACAGGATCAAGTCAGACGCATTAAGCGCCGCTTCAATATCCGTGGTCATGCAGTGAATTTTTGCGGCCCCCGTCTCTTCGACCCCCACCAAGTGAATCACTCCTTGGTCGCGCACCGGATCGAGCGTGTACCCAAATTCTGGCAATTCGCAAAGCGTAATAGCAAAACCTTTCAGGGTCAGATTGGCAGCCGTGGCAAATGCCGTATTGCCGCCGCCGAGAATGGTAATGTGTTCGGACATAGAAGTATCCTTTTTTCCTTTGTCTTAGACGACTTTCTCTGGCGACCGCCAGCGGGTTCCTGAGTCCATCGCCCTACGCATTTTCGCCTGTGGTCGGATGTTCAATAGAGGTTGTCTTTTGTCGTAATGGAGCACCAGCGCGAATTGAAAAGTGAGCGGAGCAAAATATCCCGTGCGTCGGGCGTGTCAATTTGTTTTAACCCATAAGCGGCGTAAAATCGGTTGTAGCGGTTCTCGTCCTCGAGCATCTCGCGCAATGCCTCAAGCGCAATACAACCCGTTTCGCCGGACTTGGCCAAGGTTAGCGCGGCGTTGCGGCGCACGCGGTAGTCCTCATCGCCGAGTGCTTCTGTCAGATCGGCAATCAGCGCAGCAGAAAAAACGCCGATGGCACCCAAAGCTTCAATCGCATTGCGGCGCACCCACCAGTGGCGATCGCTCATCGCCATTCTCAGGGCGGGTTCTGCCTCCATTGCGCTCGCGCCCAAGCGGCCCAACACATGGGCGGCGACCGCCCGTACCCACCAGTGCTCATCGGACAACATCCCCGCTAAAGCCCCTGCGGCTGGTTCGCCTATCGACGCCAATGCCAGTGCCGCACAACCACTCGTAGGATTGGTTCCGTGGGCATTGTCCGGCGTTTTGGCCTCGGTCTCTGCGATCGTGGCCAGTGCTTCCTCCCGCATGGCGGCGACGAGTTCAGGCACGACCGACGCGCCAAACTCGGCTAGCCCATACGCCGCATCTAAGCGCTCGCCCTCTGATCCGCGCTTTAAGACCGAGAGCAAGTCTTTCACATTGCCATTTGAAGGCCGCTGTTTTTTTGCGGGTTTCCCGCACAACCAGTGCCAGACATCGCGCGATATGGCCGGATGCCGATCCTCAATGCCGGGCGACCACACGCGATTTTGATGATTCCAAGTCGGTTTCTCTGGCTCCCGTGTACGCGCAAACTGAAATTTCAGCATATACCGATTTTTAGCACTGACATTCTCTGTTGCGCGATGCCAAGAATCAAAGTGAATAAGCGCCACCGTCCCCGCAGGACCGCAAAATGCCCGCGCTTCTTCCTGCGTTTGCTCAGGATCCACATCGCTAATGGTTTTGTACATCTGCATCCCAGGCAGCACCCCCGACGGCCCCATATCCTCTGTCGTATCTTGCGGAAAGTAAAAAGCGAGCACCCAATAAAATCTCGGATGCCGCAAATTGTGATCGTACACATAACAATCCTTGTGCCATTGCTGTCCTCTGCGCCCGGGCGGATTCAAGTGGCAATGTCGATGAGGGTTCAAAATGTAATCTGGCCCCAATAAACTAGTCAGGGCACCCTGTACATTGGGGTGTTCAAACACGCGCCCGATCTGCGGAACCCGAGGCAAAATGTTATTTCCGGGATTGCCTTCTTCCGCAAAAACCGCCTCAATCTGATCGCGAATACCGGCGTGAAATGAGGGTGGATAATCCGCCTGCACAGTCAGACATCCATCCACGATAAACCGCTGCACCTCTTCGTCGCTCAACAACTGAATTGAATCCGCCATAGGAAACTCCTCCGCTAAAAATTTCTATGATCGTCAATCGACCAGACCCCAGAGATGCTGCCGCGCCTTGGGCCACTCTGGCCAGTCAGGATGCAGGTGCTTCAGCACCGCCAAGTCGCGCTTGCGACCGCCCGGCGGAAAGTAATTCCAGCCCATGGCGCGTCGCGGACCGGCAGCCGTCTTCACCCCAGTAGCGTGCCAGCACGAGGGCGTCCACACCAAAGTCCACCGTGGGTCGAGGACGACCTCGACTTCGCTAGGATGGCGGGCGAAGCAGTGCGTCGGCACCTCGTCGTGTGTGCCGGTGGCCAGTTCGAGCTGTAGCAATTCAGCCGCCACCTCCTCGCGGGGACGGTACTGACTGCCGGGCAGTACCCGCAGCGGTGCGTTGCTGGTGTCGTGGCGGTCGAGGGCGGTGCGGAAGGAAACCTGCTTCACCTCCGGCCCACCGTCCACGTGCCAGTGGACCTGCCGCTGCGGTCGGCCATCGGCGCTGACAATTTTTGCGGCATCGCCGATGCCGCAGGCACCTACGTGTACTTCTTCGACATCTAGGATCCGCCGCGCTGCTTCGACCAACTCGGGCCGCTCCACCATCTGCAGCAGCGGCTCGCCGATCATTAGAAACTGACAGGCCAGCCGATTGCAGCCCTCGGGAAACTCGGTGCGCTCCCACTCCGGCTCCACCTCCTGCTGCCGAAAATCAATCTGGCGCATGCCCTCGGCACCGAGGGGATTGGGGATCAGGAAGAACCCGTTGCGCTCAAAGTGGGCGAGTTGTTCGTCGGTGATGTCGAAGGGTCCGTCCATCAGGTATTTCCCAAGACGCTCTCAAGGTCTAAATAACCGATCCAATCTAAGAAGGAGATCATCATCGGCGGGCCTTTGCTAAGCGTATGGCGGGCGTTAGATTGTGCCGCGCAAGGTAGTGAATCCGCTGTTGCCTTTCAAGGAAGGAGAACGCCATGGGATTTGAAGTGTACGATTGTCGCCGGGATATTCGCAACATTCTAGTGCGACCGCAGATCCGCGCCCGCTTCTGCCGCTTAGAGCCAGGCACAGGCTCGCTCGACGCCTGGCACACGCACGACTTGGGCGACGAGATCTTCATCATTTTGTCGGGTCGGGTGGAGTTCAAAATCAACGGCGAGGTGAAAGAAGTTGGACCGGGGCAGATGTGCTACGCCCTAACCGACGAGCCGCACTCGGTGCGAGTCATCGGCGACGAGCCAGTCTATATGTACCTCTCGGTGACGCCGCACATCCAGCCGACGCATACGTTTTACGACGACAAGGGCGAGCGCCAGCCGCCCCACTTCAGGCCGTCGAGCGATTACAATACCGAGACGGATTCGACCACGCCGGTGGCAGAGTTGATCGATGGCCACATCGATGCGGTGCGCACCCTAGCGGCCCAAGCACAAGAGAGCGTGCGAATCCAAGAAGAGCGGGGCCAAGAACTCAAGCAGGCCCTAATGGCTGGCGATATGGAAGCGGCCAGCCGCGAGCGCGAGGCCATGTGGGAACCACTTTTGCAGCTCTTCAAGCAGACGAGCGCCGTGGCGAACGGCTGGAACGGATTGGCCCCCCGGGCAGGGTCGGTCGATGCAGTATATTGAGCCGCCCCAAAACCACCGCATGAGCAAACGCACCAATAGTCTTGGACAGTCGATCAGCTTCGCACTGCCAGATTGGACGCCACCACCCCATCCGCCGCGAGAATGCATGGAGGGTCGCCTTTGTCGGTTGGAACCACTGCACGTCGATAGCCATCTTGACGACCTGTATCAGGCCAACGCCTTTGATATGGAAGGCAAGAATTGGACCTACTTGGCATACGGCCCCTTCTCCGACAAAGACAGCTACCGGGACTGGATGAACGAGACGTGCCTAGGGGACGATCCCCTGTTCTTTGCCATCTTGGACAAGCGCATTGGGTCCGCATGCGGCGTCGCGAGCTATCTCAACATCGCCCCTACAAGCGGCGCTATTGAAGTGGGGCACATCCACTATTCCCCGCAGCTACAGCGAACGCCATTGGCCACCGAAGCCATGTACCTCATGATACAGAAGGCATTCGAATTGGGCTATCGGCGCTATTGTTGGAAATGCGACAGTCTGAACCAAGCATCGCGGGCAGCCGCCCAACGGCTGGGATTTTCGTTTGAGGGGATTTTTCGCCAAGCAACAGTCTATAACGGCCGCAATCGGGACACTGCATGGTACGCAGCCATTGATTCGGAGTGGCCGGGGCTAGAGCAAGCCTTCCTGACTTGGTTAGCCCCAGACAACTTTGACGACGAGGGCAAGCAGCGATTGCGCCTTTCAGACCTCACCCGACCCATTCTCAAAAACCAAGGAAACAATCAATGAGCCAGATCATCCCCGAACAATACATGTGCTACCGAGCCAAAGAAGCGCTCACCATCGACGGCCACCTCACCGAAGCGTCCTGGAAGCGCGCCCCTCGCACCCCTTTGTTCGTCGATATCGGAGGGAACAAAAAGCCCCTGCCCCGCTTTTCCACCCGAGTCGCCATGCTGTGGGACGACGACTATTTCTACTTTGGTGCCGACATGGAAGAGCCGCACGTATGGGGCACGCTGACCAAGCGCGACTCGGTCATTTACAATGACAACGACTTTGAGATCTTCATCGACCCAGACGACGATGGCGAGCACTACATGGAATTTGAGATCAACCCGCTCAACGTGGCTTGGGATCTCTATTTGCCCAAGCAATACAACCGAGGCGGCGAGGCCGACTGGGGCTTCGACTTTGAAGGCATCAAACACGCCGTGCAGATCGACGGCACCCTCAATTGCTCGGACGATGTGGATCAGGGCTGGTCGGTGGAGGTGGCCATCCCTTGGAGTAGCATGGAGCGATACGCTGGCACCGCCTGCCCTCCCAACCCCGGCGACCGCTGGCGGGTCAATTTCTCTCGCGTCGAGTGGGAGTTCGACCGCTACAAAGGCGGTTATTTGAAGAAGGAGGGCGTTCCCTGCGACAACTGGGTGTGGTCGCCGATGGGAGTGATCAATATGCACGAGCCCCACATGTGGGGATACGTGCAGTTTTCCGCCATTACCGTGGGCGAAGGGGAGGACGCATTCTCAGCGACGCCAGCAGCACGGCCAGCGCCGGAAGCGCCGTAGCTGCGTGGACATCGAAGCCTTTGCTGTCAGGCACTGAGGAAGTGTCCTTTATACTCCAGACGCAGTCACTCGGCGTAGTGGGTCAGTCGTGAGTTATGATCTTCCACTTCTTCTTCTGCATCGGAATCACATACCCAGATCCTTCAGGTGCTTCCCTGTGCTCCCGAGCCTCGCGCGTGATCTCCGGCCACCAACGTAGGAAGTGCATAACTTGGGTCCAGATTTTCTTTTCTGGATATTGGCTAGCGAAAAAAAAGGCCGTCAAGCCCGACTCACGCCAAGCAGCCCTTTCGGCCCGATTCCGAGAAATCCGAATATCGCCCGAGATCACGATCCACTCCCCCTCACGGCCTAATGCTTCAAGCCAAGTGACATCCTCTGTCTGCTGATTAAAACGGACTCTAAGGTGTTCTACCGTCCAGTCCCCTCGTTCTACACGGTCATCTAGGGCAATCAACGCCGCAGCTAGGCGGTGAGAGATATTGTTGTCGAGGAAAAACCTCACGCTGCTAATTGTGCCTCGTATGTGACAGCATCGCTTACTTCCTTAGGAGTGGCATCGTACCACCACGCGACTCGGTCCATGTCTTGCTCGGCTCGATAGGTGCGACTTAGTAGCCGTGTGCGAACACCGCTGGGATTGCATATCGGTGCTCCGAAACTACGAGTAGGTTCGATGACGACTGTGCTCTCCCGGCCCATAGGATGCCAACACACCGGGGCACCTGTTTCCGAAAAATCTAGCTCGTTGTCGGGCAGAAAAGTCCTGACGAAGTCCTTAAAGTACTGCTCGTCGGTGACGATGTCGTGCAGTGCTGCCTCTTCCACCTGCTGGAGGATGCGGCGGCCATCTGTACGAAAGCTGCGTTGCGAAAATGGATGTGAATGGCCCGTGATCTGAGCTGCTTTGTGCGAGGCAATGCGCAAGATCGGCCACGGTACCCCCTTCTCGCGAAAACCCCGCAAGGTTCGAACTTCGATAAGATCAACAAAGCGTAAGATAGGGCCTTCCTCGGCTCCCGTTGAAGCAAACACGGGCGGCAGCTTGTGACGAGATCCATTCCGGGTGTAGCTATAACCCCGCGTCCAACGCCGAATGGTGCTGGCGGGAACACCCGTCAGCCGGGCCGCTTCCGCGACGCTATAGACGCCATGTCCGATATATAAGTAATCTGCCATTTTGTGCTCCTTTATAGAGCGAGCTTTATCGCCTTGAATCTACCTGACCTATTTCCACAGGTCTTTTACCTTAAGATACATAGAGCTACCGCGTCAATGCCACGCTGGCTTGTACCTTTACCCTTCCTCCGCGCCTACTCGGCGCATATATCTCGCGTACGCCCCTCGCAACGCTACCCCCAGCACCAGCGCCACTAACCCGCCGACCAACGCCACAGTCCAACGCCCCACGTAAAACCCCGAAAACCCGATAATGCCCCCTCCCACGGCCACCGCACCAAGCAGGGCAAGACCTAGGCCGTACATAATCGGTGAACCGCCACCGGTCTCAACCCCCGCCTTTTGCGCGATCGGCCCCCACCATCCCATCGGCCGCGCCTCTTTGTAGAACGTCAAGAGCTTTTCCTCTGGCTCTGGCTCGCTGCAAAGTGCCACTGCGATCCAGAGCAAGCACGTCGCGGCAATCGACGAGAGAACTATCACATACGCCGCATCCTGACCCGCGTCAATCAAATGGACGAAAACCACGTACTTGTTCAGGAGAAAGACTATCGGCCCGCCGAAAGAGGCAGCCAACCGCGCCTTGCCGTTAAAGCGCCACCACCACCATTGGCCCCAATTGGCCGTCAGTTCAGCCGAGGAAAGCCCGAGCATGAAAACCGCGATATCGATGACGTTTTCGGCCTGTAGCGCGACCGCCAGCGAAAGGCCCATGATCGCCAGCATCACCACTCGGCCGACGCCCATGTAGTGACCCATCTCAGCGCCGCGTTTGATAAAGCGCCGATACACGTCGTTGATAAAGACCTGAGCCCCGAAGTTCATGTTGGAATCCACCGTGGACATGATCGACGCGAACATCGCCACGAGCGCCAGCCCCAGAAGACCTGAAGGCAGGTAGTGGCCTAGCAGGAGACCGTAGGCCAACTCCTTGTCCATGCTGCCGTCGTGCAGGCCCGGCCATTTGACCATCGCCCCTAGGGCCGGCAGGGTCAGCACCGCCAGCATTAGGAAAAGCACGATCTCGGTCCAGACGTACATCCGCGTCGCCTCGCGGCTGTTGCGACACGACAGCAGCCGTTGGCCCTCCATCGCTCCGGCCATCGGGGCCACGTCGCCGCCATAGCCGATCGCGGTCCCCATCGTCCAAGCGATAATCCCCACCACCCCTAAAAGCTCGTGACTCATCGGCGGATGCCAGCTAACGACCCCTTCCCCAAACTGCGTGACCAGTGCTTGATAGAGCCCGGTCGGCCCGCCGAAGTCAGCCCAGACCAATCCCATCAACACCAGTGAGGATCCGATCATGATCGCAGTCTGGATCAAATCCGACATCACCACACCCATATAGCCGGAGAGCACCACATAGACCAAGATGATCGGAATAACCAGCAAAAAGGTCTCAAAGCGCGACCAGCCTAAGAGCGCCTCGGACACTTTCGTCAGCCCCAAAAGCCCAGCCCCAGTCCAAGCTACCACTGCGATAAAGGCACTGCGCATCGAAACCCAAGCGCGCATCGTCGGCGCAGCCGCACCGCCAAAGCGGAGTTCGTAAAATTCCGGCGAGGTAAAAATTTTCAACCGCCGCCAGCACACGGCAAAGAGCAACCCACCGATCATCAGCGCCAGCCCAAAGCGGCTCAGGTACCACCAGCAGATAAAGGTCCCAGTGATGACCGTCATACCGCAGTACGCCGGTGCTACATCGGCGTTCATGCAGGTGACCGCATAGCTGGTGCCGCTCATCCATCCCTTCATCTTGCGCCCACCCAAGAAGTAGTTTTCCATACTCTGCTGGGCGAATCTCCGATAGTACAGTCCCATCCCCACCAAGAAGAGCATATAGAGCGCCATCAGCGCGTAATCCAGACTCGACACAATCCCTCCTTTGCACGGGAAGCAGCTAGTTTTTGTGCTGCTCTCTATGCAGAATTAAAACCGCCGCGTCAAGTTGTGGTACTAACCGACTTAGGACAGCATCGCTTGCTATCTGCATAGCCAATTGTCGTTATTTTTGACTAGTGCATCGATCCTTCTCTACAGCAAAAAGGCCAGCCTCATGCCCGCACCCATCCTCCTGACCGACGCCCAAGTCCAAGCCTACCTGACCAACGGCTATGTCACCGTGCAGACCGCTCACCCACCCGCGGTCCACCAAAATATCCACCGCCAAATCGAAACCCTCTTCGCCACCGAAGGTAATCCCGGCAACGACATCCTCCCCAAAGTCCCGGACCTACACCAAATCCTCCGCGATCCCACTGTTGACGGTGCTCTCCAGAGCCTCCTCGGCCCCTCCTACCTCATCCACCCACACCGTCACTGCCATCACAATCCCAGTGGCTCCAAAGGCCAAGGCATGCACCAAGACAGCTATGAAAACGACCAGAACGTCCGCCACCACCGCACCCGCTGGACCATGGCCTTCTACTATCCGCAGGATGTCAGCTTAGACATGGGCCCGACCGCGATTTTACCGGCCACCCAGTATTACAATTCGTCTAAACAAGCCTACGAGCGGAAAGAGCAGCCCCTCTGCGGTCAGGCCGGAACAGTGACCATCGTCCACTACGACCTCTGGCACCGCGCCATGCCCAACGCCAGCGACCGCGACCGCTTCATGGTCAAGTTCCTCTTCACTCGCATGGGCGAGCCGCAGACACCCTCGTGGGACCATCGCGACGGCACTTGGCAAGCCGCAGGCATTGATCCTCCCGCCGAGCTATGCCGCCGCGCTTGGGACTGGATGCGCGCCACCGACGGCACCGCAGTCCCTACGGCGGTTCCGCTCGACGAATTGCTTCAGACCCTAGACGCCGAAGCCGAAGCCGAACGGCTGCGCGCCGTATATGCTTTGGCTGCGCACGGCGAGGAAGCAATGCCCGTCCTCTTGAACGCGCTGCGCGGCGAGGCCGCTGCGCGTCTCGAAGCCAATCTAGCGAACGAACACACTAACCCCAGCCAGCTCGACGCAGTCTTCGCCCTTTCCGCTGTTGGCCGCCCCGCTGTGCCCCACATGGTGGAACTGCTCGAAGAAAACGACTGGTGGCTGCGCGCCGCGGCCGCCGATGTACTCGGCGACTTGGGCACCACAGCGTCCGACACCGTGCCCCATCTTACCCGCGCCCTCGACGACGAGGCCGAGTGGGTCCGGCGCAACGCGATTGAAGCATTGGGCAATATCGGGCCAGCCGCTGCCGAAGCTGTGCCCGCCTTGAGCCGTCGCCTACAAGACTCCGAGAGCTGGATCCGCCACAACGCCGCACTCTCGCTGGCCAAGATCGGCCCAGCCGCCGCCGAAGCTGTGCCCGTCCTGAGAAAAAACATTGACGACGAGGATCGCTACGCCCGTGCCAATGCGGCCGTGGCTTTGGAGCGCATCGGCGCGTAGCACATTGCCGATGCTCCGGTAGTACCTACTTTCCGCAAAATCAAAACCGGATGAGGCCCCTCCGAGATTTTCTCGTTGACATGATTACGCTCTTTCCGCGCCTTTTACTTTATAACCCGTCTCAGGAAAGAGTCCATGACAACTGCATCGGCCCGGCCAGTGTTTGACGACGCCCTCCGGCACTACGCCGCAACGCTCGGCTTCCCGTCCCTTTCGAGCTATATCATCTGGTGCCACAAAAACGGCCTAGCGATCCAGCGCGACAAAACCGAGAACCAGCTCGCAATCGAGCGCCAACTCGCCGACGACACCTTGCGGCCGATCGCGCCGCACCCCGGTCGCAGCCATACCCAGGGCCGCGCTCGCCTCATTGACCGGGCCTTCCGCGGCGAGATCCCTCCAGATGAGATGTATCCGCTCAGCCGGAAGCTCGTCGCGCTCTTTGCTGCGGCCGAAGACCCCCAGCGCCGTCAAGCTCTCTACCGCTTGCTCAAGCACGTAGAGCGACGTGCAGACCTCCTCGGCCTCAAAACGGGATTCCTCAATCGGACGCGCGAAGAGGGCAACAACTACGAGGACGCCCTCGGTCAACTCGCCCGCCACTACGGCGATTGGCTGCGGCCCGTCGAGGAGTGGCGCACCGACCTCCTCAGCCCTCGGGCGCAGTTCCGCAGCCTCACCCGGTATCTACTAGCCCGCTACGAGGTGCCGCCTTTTATGGACACCGCCTTCCTCCAAGGAGACCTTCCGACAGCGCACCGCGAGCAGGAGTGGTTCAAGCACATCGGCATCGGCCAGAACATCCGCAAGGCCAACCTGCCGCTACGGCTGACCAAGCGCATGGCGCACCTTTTTCCCAATGCCAATCGGCGCTGGCCGATTTCGCGCGCCCTGCGCTGGGCGCAATTCGCCGGCATGGGTGGAGGCACGAGTTGGGCCGTCTTATCCACGCGGCTGAAGGACTACCAGCGAGACGAGCCGTTCTGGGAGACAGTGATGCTCTTTTTTGCCAACCAACCCATGCTGGAACCCACCTACATCGGCCCAATTGTCGATTATATCCACTACCAGAAATTCGTGCCCCAGCAATTGCCCGGCCCCAACGGCCAGTTCATTGAGGGGCCACCGGCTCAGCCCAACTTTTCGATGAAGGGCCGCAGTATCATCAAGCTGCTGCGCTTGGTTGACGAGTGGCACGGCGACCTCAACACCGACGACTACGCCCTCGGCGAGGAAGATGCTTGGGAGGCGTCTGGTTTTCGCGGATTCGAGTGGGAGGAAGAAGACGTATTCTCGGGCGAGCGCGTACAGTGGTCGATACGCGAGTTATGCACCGCGCTCGACCTGCTAGCCGAAGGGCGCGTCATGCACCACTGCGCGGCCTCGTATGCTCGGCGCTGCTCGGAAGGCAAGCGGTCAGTGTGGTCGATGCAGCTAACCTACCCGGCCAAGCTGCCGCAGCGCATTCTGACCATTGCCCTCGACAACCACAAGAAGACTGTCGTCGATTATCGGGGGAAGTACAACATGCACCCCCACGACAACAAGCGCACCGCCAAAAAGCACTGGCAGGACCGGCCCTATCTCTACTATCTGCGGCAATCGCCGCGCATCTTGCGCCTGTGGATGGAGCGCGAGGATCTGCGGCACGACTAGCGAGGCGGTATGAAGGTCAAGGGCGATTGTAGAAACTGGGAGGAAGGGTAGGCTACAAGGCCCCTTTGAACAGGATCGCGCCCATGGTGGACAGCCAGCTAGCTAGTACGATGCCGATGGTCCAGCGGAAATAGGTGTCGATCTTCTCGTGGAGCGTCTGAAAAGACGTGTCGATCTTTTTGGTCAGACCCTGAGTTGACGCCTCCCACTTCCCATCCAGATCCTGAGCCGATGCGTCAATTTTATCATTCAGCGTCTGAAACGACACATCCAACTTCTCACTGACGGCTCGCACATCGCTTTCAATCAGCTCCAAGCGGCGGTTGATCTGCTGCAACACGTCGCGAGTGGTTATCTCAGATGTTTCAGGGGCCATCCTACTATTGCTCCTCGGTTAGGGTGAAAAGTAAGCCACAGGAGCAGATAAGCAAAATGCGAACCACCTCTTTTATCTGGCGAGGTCTCCGTTGTGCAGTCGTTTTTCTGTATCTAATCTCAGACAATGTGATACCTGCCCGATACAGCCCGCCTCTCCCCTTGATAGCTGCCCATCAGGCCCTATCTTGTTTGTCGCCATGACTACAACCTTTCGCATCGGCGTCACCCGCGACTTTCTCAAGGACGACGGCACCCTCGGCTTCGGCGACATTGGTCTCGACCTACTCGACGAATCCCCACGGGTCGAGTGGGAGTTTCTAGCGGAAAACACCACCGAACTGCGCCCCGATCAGATCCGCAGCTACGACGGTCTGCTGGTTCTCGCTTCGATAGTCAGCACTGAGACCTTGCATGGAGCAGACAAGCTGGCGATCATCGCCCGCTTCGGCGTCGGCTACGACAGCGTTGACGTCGCAGCTTGCAACGGGCAGGGCGTCCTCTTGACGATTACCCCCGACGGCGTGCGCCGGCCCGTGGCGGTCATGGCCCTGACGTACCTATTAGCCCTCAGCCACAAGATGCTGGCCAAGGATCGCTTGGTGCGCGAGGGCCGCTGGCACGAGCGCCTCGACTACATGGGCATGGGCGTCACAGGTCGCACGCTGGGGCTGGTCGGCTTGGGCAATATCGGCCGCGAGATCTGCACTTTGGCCAAGCCCTTTGGCATTCGCTGCATTGCCGCCGACCCTTTCGTCGATGCGGCACAGGCGTGCGCCGCTAGTGCCGAACTGGTCGAACTCGACCAATTGCTGCAAAGTGCCGACTACGTCTGCATCTGCTGTGCCCTCACTGAGGAGACCCATCACCTCATCGGCGAGCGAGAACTCTCATTGATGAAGGAAAGCGCCTACCTCATCAACACTGCTCGCGGCCCCATCGTCGATCAGCAGGCCCTTACCCGCGCCCTGCAACAGGGACAAATCGCCGGTGCCGGCCTCGACGTCTTTGAAACAGAACCTGTGCCCCAAGATGAGCCTGTATTGGCACTCACCGACCAAACCATCGTCGCCCCGCACGGGTTATGCTGGACCGACGAGTGCTTCCGCCTCAACGGCCGCAGCGCCTGTCGCAGTCTCATCGAAGTAGCCTCCGGCCGCTTGCCCCAGTACCTCGTCAATCCCCAAGCGGCCGAACACCCCCGTCTCCAAGAAAAACTGAATCGCTATCGAGCTATCGGATGAAACCCAACAAAGTCAAACGCACCCTCAAAGAGGGCGGCACGGTCATCGGCACGATGACCTTCGAGTTTTGCACCCCGGGCATTGCCCGTCTCTCTGCCGAGGCTGGCGCTGAATTCATTATGTACGACATGGAGCACACCGGTTGGAGCGTCGAGACAGTGCGCGACCTGATCGCCACCACCAACGCCGACCACATCGAGCCTTTTGTGCGGGTGCCGGCGACCCAATACCACTTCATCGCCCGCGTCCTCGACGTCGGGGCCCGAGGCGTCATGGTGCCGATGATCAGCGACGCGCAGCAGACCGAGGTCATCGTGCAGTCGGGCAAGTACCCGCCCATTGGCCAGCGCGGCGCAGCCTTTCAGATCGCCCACGACCACTTCGCCGAAGGCTCCATCGTCGGCAAGATCGACCACGCCAACACCGAGGGCTTGCTGATCGCTCAGATCGAAAACCGCCCCGGGCTCGAAAACGTCGATCGCATCGCCGCGGTAGATGGGATTGATATACTGTGGATAGGGGGTTTTGACCTGAGCAACTTCTTGGGGATTCCCGCGCAGTTTGACCATCCCGAATTCACCGCCGCCCTCGACCGCGTCGTCGATGCCTGCGAGCGCCAAGGCAAAGCCGCTGGCTACTTGGTCAATACCATTGAGGAGGGGACTGAGATGCTGCGCCGGGGCTTTCGCTGCATAGCGTATGGCGGCGACTTGTGGCTCTACCGCCGCGCCTTGGCCGAAGGTATTGAAGGGCTACGGACGAGCGTATGGCGGCGCTAAAATAAAAAGGCCCGCCGGTCAAAGGCGGGCCCCATCGTTAGTCCACTAACAGCGGCGCTAACCTACTCCCCCTCCAGCGCCCGCCTCATCGCCTCGCCTTGATCGCGCCAATATCCGTATAGCACCGCTATATCCGTGCCGACGCAGAAGTGCCGCACCCCCATGTCGAGAAAGCGCTTGGCGTCGTCGGCTGTGTTGATCTCGGCGCGCGGATGGACGCCCATCTCCAGGGCTGTCTTAAAGACCTTTTCTTCGGCCGCGGCAATTTCCGGCACACCGCGCTGGCCGGCCTTGCCGACGCTCATGGAGTAATCGGCCCCTCCCCATTGGACCATCTCGACTCCTTCTACCGAGAGCATGGCCTCTAGGTCGGCGACGGCACTTTCCTTTTCGATCATCAACACTACGACCACGTCGCGCAGCGCTTGGACGTATTCCGGGGTGCCGCCATAGCTCATATAGGCGATGCGCCGCATAGCTACTCCATAGGTGCCTTCGTCTCCGGGCGCGTCGGCGCGCACGCAGCGCACACAAGCCTGCGCGTCGTCCGGGTCGCGCACATCGGCGAAGAGTACGCTGCCAAAGCCCGACCCTATGGCCCGTTGGGCCACGTAAGCGCGGTTTTCGGCATCGACCTTGATCATCGTCCCCAAGTCCCATAGCTCGGCGGCGCGGGCGAGATTGTCCAAGTCGTGCAGGTCAAAGGGGCCGTACTCGGCGACAAATTCTACGTAGTCGTACGCGCCCGTATGCCCCAAGGCTTCGACGATCGAAGGCCAGGTGGTGTGGATGTGGGTGCCTAGCGTGGGCTCGCCAGCGTTGAGTTTTTCGCGCAGCTTGTTGGGTCTCATGTTTTTCTCCTTTAGAACTGTTCCTCGTCGCGGTCGGTGGCTGGCGGCGGCGCGATCGAAAGCGCCGACACCTCGGCGCGCATTTCGTCCGACATGGCAAAGTCGAGCGCGGCGAGCGATGGCTTTAGCTGGTCTAGGTCGCGCCCGCCGACGATCGGCGCAGTCACGTCTCGATGCCCCATGACCCACGCGACGGCCAAGGTCGCCGGATGCACGCCTTGGTCGCCGGCATAGCGCACGAAGCGCTCGGCGACTTCGTAGAACACGGGATTGGCGTAGCGCTTGATATAATTGTCCTGCTGCAAGAGGCGACCCCGCTCGGGCCGCTTGTCGATCCCGTACTTGCCGGTCAGCAAGCCGCCTCCTAAGGGGCTATAGGCAATCACGCCCAAGCCCTCTGAGCGGGCCAGTGGCAGGATTTCTACCTCTACTTGCCGCTTGGCCAAGCTGTACATGGGCTGGATGCACGCAAAAGGTGCCAGTCCCTCGCGGGCGCAGTGGCCGAGGGATTTGGCAATTTGCCAAGCGGCCCAGTTGCTCACGGCCGGGTAGAGGATTTTGCCGCCGCGCACCAAGTCGTCGAGCGCGGCGAGGGTCTCTTCCATGGGCGTCTCTTCGTCGAAATTGTGGACGAAGTACAGATCGAGGCGGTCCGTCTGCAGCCGCCTGAGACTGGCTTCTACAGCCTGCACAATATGCCGCCGCGACAGGCCCCGGTCGTTGGGGCCGTCGCCCATCGCGCCGCAGACTTTCGAGGTGATTACCAACTCGTCGCGCTCGCCTTGGATCAACCGGCCCAAAATCTCCTCGGAACGCCCGTTGGAATAGACATTGGCCGTGTCGAAAAAATTGATTCCCAACTCGCGGCAGTAGCGATACATCTGCCCGGAGGTCGCCTCGTCCGCATCGCCGCCAAAGGCCATAGTACCGTAGCACAGGGAAGACACTTTGACACCTGTGCGGCCTAGGATTTTATACTGCACCTTATATTTTCTCCTTTAGTAGAATTCCGTGCGGCAGGGCAAGCTAAGGAAGAGAGGAGCTACTATCAAGAGGCGTCATTGGCCGCGCCGCACCACCTTTCTATATTAAGCGTTTGCTGTATACACCCCGCATGACAGGAGTGATTCAACCCCAATGGACGCACCCCGCCAACGCCTGCTCTACTTGCAGGCGCGCACCCCTAGCGTCATGTCCAACATTATCGGCCTAACGCTCATCGAACCGGTCGCAGGCTTTGCGCCCGAAATCCACGCCGAATCAGCACCCGATTGGCCCTACAAAACCGTACACGACGCCGTAGTGGACGGCTGGCAAATCGTCCAATTTCCCCATCTACAAGCTCCGTTCGACGACAGGGAGTTGGACGTGATAGGCTATGAATTCATCCTACAGAAAATGGAGGTTATTGCCGATGAGTGAGTACCTGCTCAGCGACGCCGAAGTGGCCCGTTTCCTCGTCACCGGCTACCACCTTGTCGAGCCGGAATTGCCCGCCGGGCTCAACGAGTCCATCGCTGCCCAACTCGACGCTTTGGACCACAATCCCGGCGACGCCATCACCGAAGCGGTGCCCGAGCTCTGGCAAGTGCTCGATCACCCGGCTGTCAAAGACGCGCTCGTCAGCCTGCTCGGCCCGGACTACGAGGTGCAGTCGCATCGCCACTGGCACTGCAAGCAGCCGAACTCGCCGCACATGAACTGGCACCAAGACGGCCTCAACAACCGCGACGTGCTGCTCAACCGCTTCTTAGGGCTGTACTACCCAACCGACGTCACGCCCGACATGGGGCCGACGATCATCGTTCCCGGCACCCAGTTCCGCAACGCGCCGACGGACCGCATGGCCACGTACACCAACATCCGCGGCCAAGTGCCGCTCGTGGTCAAGGCCGGTACTGTGGCCTTTACGCACTACGACCTCTGGCACGGCACGGCGGCCAACCGCTCACCGCACAAGCGCCACATGATCAAGTTCCTCTTCCGCCGCACGCAGGACAACACCGCACCCACTTGGAACCACGACCCAGAGGCGGCCAACAAACCCGCCGACTGGAATGAGCGCGACCGGGCCGAGGACGTCACCAACATCCTCAACTTCACCAATCCGCTAGGCGTCTCCCAGAGCGACCACTACAAGGAGCGCGCCATCCGCCGCCAGAACTGGAACTACCTCATGGGCCTACCTGCCTAATCCCAACCCCTAGCAAAGAAAGCATTCTATGACCGTCCAAATTGCCCGCGTTGAAGAGCGTTTCAAATGCCCCGGACCCCAGCCCAACGGCCTGCAAGCCGCGCCCGACGGCCTCTGGTGCATCGACCAAGTGGACCTCAAGATTTATAAATTCGACTACGACAGCGGCGAAGTTCTCTTTGAAGCCCAGACCGACACCGCACACTCCAGCGGCATTACGCTCGGCGGCGGCTCTATGTGGATCGCCTCGACCTTTGAACTCAAGATCGCCCGCCTCGACCCGGCTACGGGCCAGACCATCACCAAGTTGGATTCGCCCGGCAATGGCGTCGTCGCCTGGGTCGCCGACCAGCAGAATGGCCGCGTCACGGGGGCGCACGGCCTCGAGTGGAAGGATGGCAAGGTGTACGTGGCCTCGCCGCCTTCGCAATTCGTCCACGTGATGGATGCCAACACTTGGGAAGAAGTTCATTCCTTTCGCGTCCCCGGCCTCCGGGTCCACGGCCTAGCTTGGGCTGACGACGGCACACTCTGGGTCGCCGATACTTCGGCTGGCACCATCAATCGCCTCGATCCCGAAGACGGGCGCATCTGGGAGGTGGTCCGCGTCGAGGCTCCTACCGAAGTCCACGGGCTGACCATCCACGAGGGCGTGCTCTGGTACTGCGACGCGGCCACGCGAGCCATCGGCCAACTGTACATATAGAAGAAAGGGGTTCCATTGAAGATCACAGAAGTCAAAACCGCTGAAGTGCGCGTACACCACTATCTCTACCACTACGTCCGCATCCACACCGACGAGGGTATCTACGGCACCGGCGAGGCCAGCCACGTCGATGGAGGCTGGCGCGGCTCCACCCAGACCATGGCCGCTCAACTCATCGGCAAGGACCCACGCGATGTCGATGCGCTCTTTGAAGGCATTCGCCGCAGCTACATCTTCCGCGGCGGCATGTCGGGCTTGGCGATTTCGGCGCTGACCGGCCTCGAGGTCGCGCTGTGGGATTTGGCTGGCAAAGCCCAAGGCGTACCCGTCTATCGGCTCTTGGGCGGCAAATTCCGCGACCGGGTGCGCCTCTACGTCGATAGCGCCCATTCGGACTACAAAGAGCGCGCCGAGGACGCGCGCGCAAAAGGCTTTACCGCGATTAAGTTCGACCTCGACGACGCGGGTCATCCGGAAAAGCTCGATCCTTGGAACTGGTCGGTGGCCCCTGCTGAGTTGGAGGATCTGGTCGATCAAGCGCACCAGATCCGCGAGGCGGTTGGTCCCCACATGGACTTGGCCATCGACCTGCACGGGCGCTACGACGCCACCGCCGGGATGAAGTTCGCCCATGCGCTAGAGGGTCTGAATCTGATGTGGCTCGAAGAGCCGGTGCCGCCCGAGAATATCGACGCCCTCAAGCGCATCACCGACTCGACCCGCACCCCGATCTGCGCCGGTGAAAACGCCTATCTGCGCTACGGTTTCCGCGACATGCTCGAACAGCAGGCGGTCGATATCATCATGCCCGACATTTCCAAGTGCGGCGGCCTATCCGAGTGTCGCAAGATCGCCAACATGGCCGAGACCTACTACATCCCCTTTGCCCCGCACAACAACTCCAGCGCCTTGAGCACCGTGGGAGACGCCCACGTCTGCGCTAGCGTGCCCAATTTCCTCGCCTTGGAATTCCATCGCTATGACGATCCGACTTGGAACGACGTGGTCCTTTCCGACGAGCCGGTGATTCAGGAAGGACACGTGGTGCTGAACGAAAAGCCGGGGTTGGGAGTGGAGTTAAACGAGGCGTTTTTGCAGAGTATGCAGGAGGACGGGGAGCCGCTCTGGCAGTAAGAATAAATTCTGAAACCACTACAATAGGAAACCCACCATGACCCAACGCAAAGCACACAACCCCGCCTGGCCCTGGACCAAGGACTTCCGCATCTCACAGGCCGTGCAGGTCGGTGATACGATCTATGTCTCCGGCCAAGGGCCGCTCGACTCAGAGGGCCAACTCGTCGGCGAAGGCGATATGGCCGCGCAGTCGCGCCAAGTCTTTGCCAACATCCGCGCCGTACTCACCGAGGCCGGCGCGACCATGGACGACGTGGTCAAGATCACCTCGTTTATCACTGACACGGGCCGTTACGCCGAATACACGGGTGCCCGTGCCGAGGCCTTTCCCAACCACATCCCCGCTAGTTCTACCGTGACGGTCGCCGACTTGGTGATACCCGGTATGCTCGTCGAAGTCGAGGCCATAGCCGTGCTCGGCAGCGGTAGCTAACTACCTCGGCTCCCGATAGACATCCGGCCCAGAGCCGCCGACCAAGATGTCCAAGTCAACACCCTTGTCGGCTTGGAGCACGTGCTTGACATACAAGCCGGCATAACCCCGTGTGACGACCGGCGCAGGCGGCGTCCACGCTTGCCGCCTGCTTTGCAGTTCCTCGTCGGACACAGCCATGTTTAACGACCGCTTCTCCACGTCCAACTCGATCAGATCGCCGTCCTGCACTAAGGCCAGCGGCCCTCCTACGGCAGCTTCGGGCGCGACGTGAAGAATCACCGTGCCGTAGGCCGTGCCGCTCATCCGCCCATCCGAGATGCAAACCATGTCGCGCACCCCTTGCTGCAACAGCTTCTTGGGCAATCCGAACTTCCCGGCTTCGGGCATACCGGGAAAACCTTTTGGGCCGATGCCTTTCAAGACCAGTACGCAGTCTTTGTCTACGTCGAGATTCGGATCGTCAATCCGCGCCCTATAGTCTTCTATACTTTCAAACACCACAGCTCGTCCGCAGTGCTGCATCAGCTCGGGCGAGGCCGCCGACGGTTTGATAATCGCCCCATCCGGGCAGAGGTTACCCCGGAGCACGGCGATCCCGGCCGCCTCCTTGAGGGGCTTGTCAATCGCGGCGATGACCGCTCGGTCGTAGCATTGGGCACCCGAGGTGTTTTCGCCGAGCGTCTTGCCCGTCACCGTCAAGGTATCCATGTGCAGATGTTCCTTCATCTCTTGGATTACGGCGGGCAGGCCCCCAGCGTAGAAGAAGTCTTCCATCAGATATTCGCCCGAGGGCATTAGGTTGACCAAGTGCGGCATGCGGCTACCCAAGCGGTCGAAGTCGTCCAGTTCCAATTCGACGCCGAGCCGTCCGGCGATGGCCAACAGATGCACCACGAAGTTGGTCGAGCCACCTAGCGCTGCATTGACCTTGATGGCGTTTTCTACGGCTGGCCGCGTCAAAATGCGCGACATGCGCAAGTCTTCGCGGACCATCTCGACGATGCGATTGCCCGCCAGATGTCCCAAGCGCTTGCGCCGCGCATCCGGCCCAGGGATCGCCGCGCCGCTCGGCAGCGTCAGCCCGACAGTCTCGACCATGCAGGCCATCGTCGAGGCCGTACCCATGGTCATGCAGTGGCCGTCCGAGCGCGAAATCCCGGCCTCGGCCTCCAGGTAATCCAAGCGCGAGATGCTCCCGGCCCGCAGTTCGGTGGTAAAGCGATAGACATCCGTGCCGGAGCCGATATTCTCATTGCGGAACTTGCCGTTGAGCATCGGCCCGCCCGTCACCGCAATGGTTGGCAAGTCCACGCTCGCCGCTCCCATTAGACAGGCTGGCGTCGTTTTGTCGCAGCCGGTCAGTAGCACCACTCCGTCGAGCGGATTGGCGCGGATGCTTTCCTCCACGTCCATGCTCGCCAAGTTGCGGTAGAGCATGGTCGTCGGCTTCATCAGCGTCTCGCCAAGCGAGGTAACCGGAAATTCGAGCGGAAAGCCCCCGGCCTCGTACACGCCGCGCTTGACCTGCTCGGCCAAGATCCGCAAATGGGCATTGCAAGGGTTCAAGTCCGACCACGTATTGCAGATCCCGATCACGGGGCGGCCGTCGAACATCTGCTCGGGATGGCCTTGGTTTTTAGTCCAGCCTCGGGATACAAACCCTTGGTGCCACTCGTCACCAAACCACCCCGCACTCCGGAGCTTCTTGTTGTCGCCTGTCATGCTACGCCGGCATCTTTCGCTGCGTGTGCGCTCGTCCCGCCCGGGCTGTTTCCTCATTTCCCCCAGAGAACACTCGCGCCCCAGCGTCAATTTTCTCCGCGACTGTCTCGGGCGTGGACCCGTCCAAAAAGGCCACGCCGTTTTGCTGGCACGCCGCCTTGACTCGCTCGTGCGTCTCCTGCATCTCTTCGGGCCACGGCTGCGGCATCGTCCGATACCCCAGCGAAATGCTCAAGTCGCCCGGGCCCATTTCGGCAAAGCCAATCCCCGGTACGGACAGGATTTCCTCGATGTGGGGCAGGGCCGCCACCGACTCGATCTTCAGCCCCAGCAGCAACTCGCCTTCCGGGTTGAGCGGCCAAGGATCGGCTTTGGTTAGATACTCGTCGCGGCTCGCGCCCCACACGCCTGCGCACACGCCTTCTGAGCCAACGCCGCGCGTGCCCCGACCCAAGTCGGCACCGACGCCGATGGTGTTGACCGGATAGCGGCACGACTCGACAAAGGCCCGAACGGCCCCGGCCGATTCGGCTTGGCAAAGCAGAATCCCGTGCGCGCCTCGGCCTAGGATCTGCCGAAACTGCCAGGCGTTGTAGCGGACGATCTCCTCGGACCGCCCCTCGACCGGGGCCTCGACGATGATCGCCGGGGTTCGGTGCCCGCTGCGGGTTGGGCCACCGGCGATCAAGCCGCGCAAGTATTCGTCCAGCCCCGCCATGTCGAACGAACCGTGTTCCATGCCGACGTTGATGTAGTCGGCCCAAGTTGCGGCGTCCGCTTTGCCCTGCTCGTAGGTCAGCACGTGTCCGGCGTGGGCACCTGTGTAGTAGATGGGCTGATCCTCGGCGAGGAGTTCGACGGCGCGGTTGATTTTTTTACTCATCGAATCGCTCCTTAAAAGGTTTTAATTCCACGAATCCACTCCCAAGAGCTTCCGCCCTAGGGAAGTCAACTCGGCTGGCTGCTGATGCTGGTGTTCCCAATCTCGCGCATCGCCGGGCCAGCGGGGCGTCGGTCGCCGCTCCTGCCAAGCCGTGATCCGCTCCTGGCGTGTGGCTTCTGCGTCTGCAGGTGCTGGCTTCATGGTGATATACTGCGCCAATCGCGGACGATCGGACCGATTGTGGCCGTTGCCGTGGGCCAACAACCGATGCCAGATCAACAGGTCTCCGGCTTGGCCTGCAATCGATTCGACCGTCAGCTCTGTTAGATCAGGTTTGCGCGTATCGCGATCCGCTGGCTGGGTCTTGACCCATTCGTCGAACATCCGGTGAAAGCCGGGTACGCACTGGAAGCCGCCTTGGTCTTCCGCCGTATCCGTCAAATACAGCACCCCTTGCACCCCAAAGGACACCGGCTGCTGTGCCGTATCGACGTCCCAGTGAATCATCCCCTTGTTGCACCATTCGGGCTGATCCTCGCGCGCTGGCGGTTTCATATTGGCCCGGTCCAGCGAGACCCACAACTTCTCGTCGTCCCAAATCTCGGCAAAAGCCTGATGCACCTTGGGGTACTGCCGATTGTCCCATAAGGCTTGGTGCTGGTAGATTTCGACCATTCCCCCTGCTGAGATCGGCGAGCACCGATTGTCGCGGGTATAGGGCTGGTACTTGTACCAATCCTCTTCGCATTCTGGGTCCATCTCCAGAAATTCCCAGATCGCCGCCACCATTGCGTCCAAGTTTTCCTGGGGCACGGCGTTGTGGACGATCACATAGCCGTTCTCCTCCCAGAAGGCCCGATCTTCTTTGCTCAATACTGGCATAGTCTCTCCTCCAAGTTAGCTTATCCGTACACCATCTGGATCAATGCCCGAATATACCCAATCGCATACGCCTTCCCGTACAACGACCCGTACCCATGCGCAAAGGACGGCGTGTGGTCCATCATATACGGCCCATTGAACCCATTATCGCGATATACTTCCATCGCGCGCCGCATATCCACCTCTCCCTCGTCCAAGAACACCTCGGCAAATCGCGGCAACTGCCCGCGCACATTGCGAAAATGCACCCACGCGATCTTGTCCTTTGCAGCCATCTCGGCGATCGCATCGTAGATCTTTTCCGGCCCCAGCAACTCAGTCATGCACCCCTGACAAAAGAGCATGCAATTGCTGTCGCTCGGCGCGATATCGAAGAAGATCTTGCGGAACTGCTCTAGAGTCGAACAAATCTGTGCCACGCCCCCTAGCGGCTCGGGAATCGGCGGGTCGTCCGGGTGCAGGGCCATTCGCACCCCCGCCTTTTCAGCCGCGGGAATCGCCGCCACTAAAAATCGCTCCATCCGCGCCCACATCTGCGCTTCATCTACCGGAGGATCGTGCGGTGCGGGTCGGTTTTTAGCAAAAACTGCGTAGTCGAACGTACTGTATTGCACGCCGCCCCTACCCGTATCCGCAGGGGTGCGAAAATTGCCCATGGGTTTAAAGTTCCAGCCCACGCAGGGAATGCCGGCTCGGCCCACGCTCTCCAGCATCTTGCACCAGTGGCCGATCTTCTCATCCATGTCCTCTTCGGCCAAGGTAATCTCCTCCCAAGCGGGCATGAAGATATTGTTCAGCTTCATGCCGTGCGCCTCGACCTTTTCCCGCGCCTGCGCCAACGCGTCAGTACAGTCCTTGCCGGCCTTTATATCTTGCGCCAGCGACGTATTCGCCGAGCCGGTCCCGCCCCGACGCCCAGCGACGGGCGCTCCTCCGCGCAAGTCCAGATGGATCAAGTCCACCCCAATCGCGCGAAAAAAGCTCAGATGCTCGTCGTCGAGTTCGCCTATGGAAACTTGGTCTTGGATATACATCAGCCGCTTTCTTTTTGGACCGCAACCGCGCAGCCGTTCCGCCGCGTCAATACCTCATCCAGCGCGAGTTTATCATCCGGCGACCGGCCGATCCCGTTGGTTCTGGCCACCGTAGCGGAAGCCCGGCACGTTGTCGGCGCAGTACGTGCCGCGAAACAGGGTCTGCCGCATCGGCGGCATCTGCTCAACGAGTTCGGCCGGCGGCGACCACGAGCTCCAGCGCGAGCCGACGCTATTGTAGAGGTTGAAGATGCCCACCCGCTCGTTGTCTGCATTGCTCCACGGAGAGGTACTGTGCGCCAGCGCCTCGGTAAAAAACAACACCGACCCAGCCGGACACTCGTATGTTTCCCACACTGCTGAATGCGGGTCTTGAATGGCAGCGGGCGAGGGGTATGCGGCCTTGTGGCTCCCCGTGGCTAAGAGCGTGCCGCCCTGCCGCATTTTGACCGGTGCTAACTCCCACACCACCCGCGTCAATCCGCTGAAGGACTTGCCGGGAATGCTCTGGTAGTGGTGAGAATCCACGGCAAAGCGAAAGAAGCCGCTGCCGTTGTGCGGGTTGAAAACGCCCTCCCGCTCGGGGGTCGCCGCTGGGTTGCGCAAGCCGCTGCCCTCCATCCGGAACCCATAGCACTCGGCGCTCGACAGCCCTGGGAATGCCAGAAACTCGTTGAGGAAACCCACGACCACCGGATGATCGGTCAGCTTCTCCAGCGGCCCGGCGACAAAAGAACGCTCGTGTTCCGGCAGCGACTCCGGGTGATGCTGCACGCGCAAGGCGTACTCGCGCATGGCCTCAATCTCGTCATCGTCCAAGACCCCGGGCACCAAGAGCCACCCGCGCACATCGAAGAGGTATTTCTGCTCGTCGGTCAACGCGACGACCGGCTCGCCATCGGCATTTTTTTGCGGCAGGTCGCCTTCCTCCAACAGCAACGGCTGCCCCAGATTCTTATCGACTACATATGCTTCGCTCATCTTGTGCAATCCCTTTTGGTTTTATGAACGTTGTTCGACTCGCGGAAATGGCTGGAGCGGCGATTTGTTCTCTCCATCTACTTCGTACTCGTCCGGCGGAAATGCCGTGCATAATTCACCGTCTCGCATCACCCAATGGAGATTGCCCCAAGTGCGCGGTGAGCGGTTGGCCAGCGTCGGCGTGGTGTAGACGCCAGCGATGCCGATCCGGCTCTGCGGACTTTCGTTGACCGGGCTGTAGTGCCACATGCTGCTGTGCCAACAGACGACATCGCCTGGTGCTAGCTCAATGTGCTCGACGCCGCGCTCGGCTTTTAGGGCCGCGACCCGTTCCCTCGGCAGTTCGCCGTGAATGCTGTCGTCGTAGAGCACGTGCTCTACGATCTCGGTTTTGTGGCTCCCCTGGATGAATTGCAGGCAGCCGTTGTCGCGCCGCGCCGGGTCGAGGGCCATCCAAAAGTTGAAAGGCTCTGTTTCGCCATCGCGCCACAGCCCATTGTCTTGGTGCCAAGGCGTGGCCGCCCCGGTCTTAGCCGGCTTGACGAAGACGCTGCTGAACTTGAGCAGGATATCATCGCCCAGATAATACCGCCCCAGCGGTGCCATCGCCCCGGCGTGTACCGTGTGCCAGACCAGCGGCGCGGTGTGGCACCAGCGGTTGAACTTGCGAAAGCGCTGCGCCCGCGCTTCGGGCGTGTCGCCCATTGGGTCCATGGGGTCGGCGTCCGTGCGCACGTTTTTGGGCTCGGGCGTGTACAGGACGTTCTTGATCACCCCGCGCATCTCCGCCGCTTGGTCGGCCGTCGCGACGCTAGGCACTGTGAAATAGCCCTTCTCCTCCCAAGATTGGACTTGGGCTTGGGTGGGTTGCCAGCTTTTCATACGTCCTCCATATCAGTGCTCTTCAACCACCAGCGAACCGAACTTCTCCTCGTCCCACTCCGCACCCCAACCTGGCCCATCCGGGGGCGCGATGTACCCTTCTTCAATCAAGGGCGCATTGAGCAAACCCCACTGCGCTCCGGTCTGCCGCAGGCTGTCGGCCGTTGCCCCGAAAAACTCGTAGAAATCCGTGTTGTCGATGCAGCAGCCCAAGTGCGCGTGGACCAGCCCATCCAATGCCCCACCGGCATTCAGTTCTATATTCGCTCCGTGCAACTCGGCCAGATGCGCCAGCTTTAGCACCTGCGTCGCCCCGTGCCGGGCATTGCCCCGCAGGCGATCGGTCGCTCCTTGGATCAGCCATTGCGCCGTCAAGTCGATGTCGTGCATCAGCATCTCGGTGCCCATCACCGGAATGGTCAACGCTTGGCACAACTCCTGATATTGATTCATCTTCTGCTCGTGCATCGGCTCTTCCAACCACACAAAATCCAACTCCTCCAGTACGCGCCCCACTTCAATGGCCTCGCGCAAGTCATAGGAACACACTGGATCGGTGATCAACTCGTAATCCGGTCCCACGGCGTCGCGCACGGCTCTGTAAATAGGGATATCGGCCTTTCCTCCTTTATACGTGTGAAACTTGTACGCCCCAATACCCATTTCCTTGCCGGTCTCTATGGCTTTGAGATATCCCTCGATATCCGTATCTCCGCCGGTCAGATACACAGGCAAGCGCGGCCGCACGCGCCCCACCAACGCATAGACTGGCAAGCCTGCGGCCTTGCCCAAAATGTCCCACAGACAGTTGTCGAACGCCCCAAACCACCCCGGAGGCTGGTATACCCACCGGGTCCCTTTCCAAAACTGCTGAAATAGCCCCTCGCGTTCCCACGGGCTCCGCCCCACCGCGTGATACCGCACGATGTCGGCCTGATAGGGCGTCATCGACGTATCGCTGCGCCCCACAATGCCCTCGTCCGTATGCACCTCCAAAAAGCTCTGTCGCGCCGGGCGCAATTCTTGGTTTGGCCTTCCCTGGTGCGTGTATTGTATCCTCCGCAACCCCTCTACCCGCGCGATACTGTGACCGCCGCGCCCCTTGCTGCTTGGGTCTTCCAACACTAGCAATTTCACCTCGGCGATTTTCATGTCGGTCTCCTTTATCCGCAAACTTGCATACCCTATATTCACCCCCCACAACTGTCAACCTCAGGGAATTATATGAAAATCGCCGCCATCGAAACCTTCGACCTCACCTGCCCCCTTGACCGCCCCTTTGGCTGGTCCCAAGGCTGGCTCGACCAGCGCAGCACCACGCTCGTCAAAATCACCACGGACGACGGCCTCGTCGGCTGGGGCGAAGGCGCGGCAGCCGGTCTCATCGACGGCTTGCTCTCCCCCCTGCTCATCGGCCAAGACCCCATGGACCGCGCGGGGCTGTGGGAGCGCATGTTCCACGCGCTCTACAACGGCAACAACGCAGTCGGCCTAGCCGGCAGCGCCCTTTCTGCGCTCGACATCGCCCTCTGGGATCTCGCGGGCAAAGCCACCGGCCTCCCGGTCTGCGCCCTCCTCGGCGGCAAGGTCCGCGATAAAGTCGCCGTCTATGCCACTGGCCTCTACTACACCGAAGGCGAGTTTCCCGACCGCCTGCTCGACGAGGCGCGGGACTATGTGGCCGCAGGTTTCAAGGGGATGAAGACCAAGGTCGGAGGGCTGTCCATCGCCGGGGACGTCGCACGCGTCCGCGCCCTGCGCGATGCCATCGGCCCGGACATTCACCTCATGGTCGATGCCAACGAAGCCTACAACGCCACCACGGCGATTCGCCTTGGCCAGAAGCTAGCCGAGTTGGACTTGGTGTGGTTTGAAGAGCCGGTCAACGCCCAAGACCTGGACGCCTATTTGGAAGTCAAAGCCGCGCTGCCCATGGCCATTGCCGGCGGCGAAAACCTGCGCACCCGCTACGAATTCAAGCCCTACCTGACGCGCCGCGCGTACGACATTGTCCAGCCCGACATCATGCACTGCGGCGGCATCACTGAAATGCAGCGCATCTGCGCCATGGCCAACGCCTGCGGCATTCAGGTCAACCCTCACGTCTGGGGTTCACCCGTTATGATCGCCGCCACCTTGCACCTTGCCGCCACCTTGCCGCCCTGCCCGCCAGCGCGCAACACCCAACCCTATATGCAGGAGCCAGTGATGGAATTCGACCGCACGCCGAGCGCCATCCGCCAAGAGCTATGCGCAGTGCCGTTTGATCAAGAGGACAGCTTTGTGCGCGTGCCGACCGGACCGGGGTTGGGAATTGAGGTGGATGAAGAGGTGGTCGAGAGGCTTAGGCAAGGTTAGATTGGAAAAAGGTTGGCCAAATTGGTGGAATTGGGAGCTGGGTTTTACAGCACATCTGGAAGTCCGCATGGAGGAGCGGGGATTCTCTGAGGTCGAACTGCGGACGATGCTTGACGATGCCTCAAAATTGGTTCCTGCTCGCCGCCCGGGTCGTTGGCTCATTCATACTCGTCATGCGGGACATCCTTGGTTTGTGGTTGTTGAGCCAGACTTAGACGACAGAATTCTTATGATTGTAACCGCATATCCTGTAGAGGTGAGCCCATGAAAACCGTTTCCTTGCAAATCACCTATCGAAAAGGCAAGCCATTTGCCGCTTATATTTATCTAGCT
The DNA here is from genome assembly GCA_009841115.1 of Gemmatimonadota bacterium. Taxonomy (GTDB): domain Bacteria; phylum Latescibacterota; class UBA2968; order UBA8231; family UBA8231. Next base: position 126,058 of record VXML01000107.1, read on the forward strand.
CATCAACACAGCCAGAAAAGCGTACGCACTGAAGCTGCAACAGAAGATCTCTTAATTGACTACGCGCAAGATGGCACACCTCTTGGGATTGAAGTCGTCTCACCCGGAATGGTAAGTATCGACGAAATACAGCGCGTCTTTGATCGTCTGGGTCTCGGTAGACTAGAACCCGCAGAACTGGAGCCACTCAAAGCAGCGTAACGACTTTAGCCGGAGTTGGGAATGGTATTCTCAGGAGTATTCAGTACAGCTTTAGTCGTGGTCCTTCTATTGGCGCAGGGAGGACCTGCCGAAGCAACGCAGGTGCAGCTTTTCTCCCCATCTGTACGAGTCAACGGGATGGGGCAGGCAGGCGTCGCTCTCCCGGACGAGCCGGCGGGCTACTACAACCCTAGTTCGGCGGCCCTGTCGTCTCCTGCACATACTCTACAGAGTCGCTTCTATCTGAGCGAGATGCCCATATTTGCTGACGCATCTTCAACAATTACCTACAGCTACTTTGCCGCCCAAGCTGCGACCGAGCGGGTTTTCAACCGCCTCTCTTGGAAGGGTCCAACAAGGCTTAGAGCAGCATTCTACGGATACCGCACGAAGCTGGATTCTGGACCAGTAGCCATTCCAAATGAAACGAGCACGGCGATAGACACTTTCTTCAATGCAGAGGTAGCCAACAATATCGGGATCAGCTTGGCCTTGAGGTCTGTCGTGGACTTAGGCATAGGAGCTACAGCGAGGTGGATTTCAGCCGAAATTCTTGGGGCGGAAGGATCAGCCAAGACATACGATCTCGGTCTCATGGTGGTAGTACCGGTGGTCGATGTTGTGAAGCGCCTCACCAGATGGGACTTTGCTCGTAATCATCCCCTCCGGCCAAAGCTCGATGTCGGATTGGGCGTCATGTGGCAGAATCGTGGGAGGGCAGCCATTACCTACATCGCTCGACAGGGGCCGCTTGTTGAACTCAATCTCATCCCTTCTTCCCCCCTACCGGCGACCAAGCGGCACGGATGGTCGGGCAGCCTTGGGATGGACTGGAGTTCCGACTCTCTCACTCTCGCCTTGGGGCGAGTGACATTCTCCCAAGAAATTTCCCGACGAACCTACTATCCCTATGAAGAAGACGCTTATGTCCCAACTGCTGAGCGCGACAATAGCGGGGTTGAGGTTTCGATTATGGAAACGGTCTCTATTCGGCGAGGTACGTCTGACCTTCTTGATGACTATATTGACCTGAAGACCTCGGGGTGGACCGTCAAGTCCGATGGCCTCTTTAAGATTATTGCCCACTTTCTAGACAGTAAATCGCCCAGTTCCGAACGCGATGCTCTCCAGTTCCTTGCCAGACACTTGTCGATAAGTTGGTCCCGGTTCGACGACAGAGGTTGGTCATTACTGTCCGACGATCGCAGCCACTCCTTTATCGGCCTGTCGTTCTGAGTAGCGGTGAAGAATTTGAGGGATCTTTGGCGACCGTGAGCGGACGGACGGAGGATCGATCACTAGGTCTAACCCTTGCCTTTACCACTCTGCTGCTGTGGGGTGCCTTGCCCGTGGTGCTCAAGCTGCTGTTGCAATCGCTGGACCCCTTTACAGTTACTTGGTACCGCTTCTTGCTCGCGGGGGCCATGCTGGTCCCCGTCATCCACTTTCGCTACGGCCTTGGTTCTCCGTTTCGGATTCGCGGCGTAGCTTCGGTTCTAGCGGTGGTTTGCGTCCTCGGCCTCGGCGGCAATTACCTGACGTATCTGATGGGGCTGAGCCGCATCTCGCCTGGCTCGGCTCAGATCGTGATGCAGTTTTCGCCAATAATTGTGCTCTTGGGCGGGTTGATCTTCTTCAAAGAAGCCTTTAGCCGTCTGCAGTGGATCGGCCTCGGTGTGCTGATCGTGGGGATGGGGCTCTTTTTCAATCAGCGCTTTGCCGAGCTGCTCTTCGTGTTGGAAAATTACGGCATCGGAGTTTGGCTCGTCTTCGCCTCGGCCATTCTCTGGGGAGTTTTCATGCTGGCGCAAAAACCCCTGCTGCGGCACCTGCCCTCGACCTCGATTATGGCCTTGGTCTATTGGTTTGGCACGATGCTCTTCCTGCCCTTGGCCCAGCCGAGCCGCATATTCGACCTGCCAGCCATCCCCTCCTTGCTCTTGGCCTGCTCGGTCGTCTTCACCCTCATCTCCTATCTCAGCTTCGCCGAATCGCTCAAGCGGATGGAGGCTTCGCGCATGGGCGCGCTGGTCTCGCTGACTCCTCTGGTCACTATGGCCGTGATGGGCTTACTCGCCCTCTTTGACCCCAACTTAGTCCCTATGGAGCCTCTCAACAAACCCGCCGTTGGCGGTACCATACTAGTGGTCATCGGATCGATGTGTAGCACCCTAGGCAAGAGTGCTTCCTAATGGCGAGGACACCAATGGACTTTCGCATCCAAGAAGAAAGCATCGACGTCCTATCCGAATACGGCCAAGTGCCCATCGCGCTTGAAGTAAAAAGCCGCTTTCGCGTCGAACTCGTCGACAATGGCTTAGGGGGAATCCGGCTGGTCGAAAAACCCGTCGATCCGCCCTACATCAAAAACTACGACCACTCCGGTGGTCCCGAGCGCTGGACCCGGAGAACGTGGGACCTCTCGCGGTGGGTTGTCCTCGCCGCATACTGGGAACAAGAGCGCATCGGCGGGGCCATTCTCGCCTTGCACGGCGAGGGCTTAGACTACTGCGAAGGGCGCGAAGACCTCGCCGGCCTCTGGGACATTCGCGTACGGCCCGAATATCAAGGACGTGGCGTGGGCAGGGCGCTCTTCCAACGCGCCGAGACTTGCGCCAAGCAGCGGGGCTGCACCCAGCTCAAGATCGAGACCCAAAACATCAACGTTCCCGCCTGCCGCTTCTACGCCCGCATGGGTGCCAAACTCGGTCATGTCCATCTCTACGCCTACCGTACCGAGGGGCTAGACGAAGTGCAACTGACCTGGTACAAGGATCTATAGCCGCCGTAGGCGCTGGCGGTCAAAAACAACACAGGTTTTATACGAGGAGAGCCCAGTATGACCGATCTTTTCGAGAGAGTACGCGAAGACTTCCCGCGAGCGCGGACCATGGCGTACTTCGACAACGCCTCGTCGCATCCGATCAGTGTGCACTCGGCCGCGGCCCTGCACCGGTACGTCGATTGGGTCACTAACGAGGTCGGGGAGCCGTGGTGGCCGGCCTGGGCACCGCCGCGAGACCAAGCCAAGGCCCTATTTGCCCAACTCATCAACGCCGACCCCGGCGAAATCGCCTTTGCGCGCAGCACGGTGGAATCGGAGAGCAACATCCTCAACGGCTTGCGGGATCATCTGGTGGGCGGCAATGTGGTGATATCGGACCTGAACTTCAGTCCCTGCATATCCAACTACAAATTTCGCGAGCAGCAAGGTCTCGATGTGCGGATCGTCAAGAGCAGTCTGTCGCCAGTATTGGCGACACATCGCAACTGGCAAATCGACATGGCCGCCATGGAAGACGCAGTTGACGGCAACACCCGGCTGATTTCAGTGGCATTGGTGTCAAACGTCAATGGATATGTCGCAGATGTCGCGGCGCTGAGCAAGCTGGCTCACGACAACGGCGCGTATTTGTATGTCGATATCATGCAGGCCGCAGGCGGCGTTCCGATCGACGTCAAGGCGATGGGCATCGACTTTGCAGCTTGTTCGACGTTTAAGTGGCTGATGGGCGTCAAGGGGTTTGGGTTTCTGTACGTTCGCTCTGATCTGCAGCTCGACGTGCTCAAACCGTCTCAACCCACGGGTGGTGTGAGACTCAACTATCCCCCTTGGGTAGAAGATCCCGATTCGGCCAGTGAGGAGATATCGTTTTCACCCTCGACCGGCGTCGGTGCCTACGAGGTCAGCTACCCCTCGTACGAAGGAGTCGTGTGCGCCCAAGAGAGCCTGCAGTACATCCTGCGCCTCGGAGTTGACAGAATCCGCAACCACGCGAGAGATCTGACCGATCGCCTACAGGAAGAGTTACCGAAGCGGGGATACCAATCGATCACGCCGCAGGGGAACGAAAGCCCCATCCTCTCCTTCGTAGCTCCACACCCCGAAGCTACCCTAGCCAGTTGCAGAAGTGCCAATGTTCATGTGGCGATGCGCTTCGGCAACAAGATGCGTCTCTCACCCTCGGTGTACAACAACCACGAGGACATCGATCTCCTCCTCGAAACCCTGCCTTAGAAGTAGTCCCCTCACACCGAATCGGCCACCTCGGCGAGTCCTGCGTAGCCGTTGCTCGGCTTGGGTCTGCGGGAATGGTGTGAGGGCAAGAGCAGGGCTGCCTGCTGGGGAGCGCTCAGCTCGTCCCAGTAGGACGGCCGCCGGCCGCGCACTCCGCCTCCGCCCCATGCCATGTGACCGGTGTTGTACTTGTAGAGGATGGCGCGGCGCTGGTGGTCGGCATTCCACGGGAGGGTGCCGTGGGTACACGCCTCGCTGAAGATGATGGCGTCGCCCGCTTTGGCGTTTATCTCGGTCACGTATTCCTGGTATTGTTCCCATCTGAGCATCTTGGCCGGGCAGGTCACGTTGGCCTTGTGGCTGCCGGCAATGACGCTGATGCCGCCGTCGCCGGGCCCTTCATCGGCGAGCAGGTATTCGATGACGCAGAGGCCGGTGAAGATCTTACCCTCGCGGTAGAAATAAGGCGCGTTGTCGAAGTTGCCATGCAGCATACCGCCGGAACACCCCTTGTCCATCGCGATCAGACCCGGACCGTGGTCGAGCCGCCAGCCTTCCCCGAGGATCGTGTTGAGGTGCGGAATGGTTTTAGGATGCGCCAGCATTTCTCTGAAGGGCTCGCAAAACGGCCGCGGCAATTCCAACAGGCCCTCGCTGTTGCCGAGGCGCGTCGAGGTGTTTTCACCCTTCAAGGCAACGGAATCGCCAAAGTACTCCGGGCTCGGTGTGAGCTCCATCGAGTCGATGGCGTCGTTGGCCAGCTTCAGGTGTTCCTCGCTCAGCACGTCCCGCACGATCAAAAATCCGAGCAAGTCGAAGAGGTACTTCTCATCGGCGGACATTTCCACCGTTTCTGCGGTGATTGAGCGCGAGGTATTGGCGTGTTCAATCATGGCCATTCTCCGTGGGATGGATTGGTGGAGGATTGTTTGCAGGAGCCTTTATCGACAAAATGCCCTGAGTAGGTACGATGTGCAAGGCCAATTTCCAACTTGGCGCGGGGCGAGGCCGTGTATATGTTGAGCAAGATGCACTACAACCCACCTTGAGGACTGACTATGGCCAATATCACCCGCGCCCTTTTAACTGGCAACAACTTCACCGCTGGCGACAAGGGATAGCGCTATGCACTCCTGGACCTGCTCCTTAGTGTTAGATTCGTCGCGCGAGATCGTCGCCGGTAGCCAAGACGCCTTAGTCCGTGCCATCCGCCGTGGCGCAGATCTGCGCATCTACACCGAATTTCGCCACAACGAGCACATCGACGTGCGCTCCGCCAGCGACGAGAAGGTGCGCGAGGTGGCCGAGTTTGCCGTGACGTATCTCGTCGAAGACCGCTGGGCCGCCGGCCTAATGAGCCTGCGCCAGCCCGTGTCTCTGCCCGACGGATTTGGGCCGCGGCCCTCGATGTCGTTTTTCCTCTACAATCAAGACGGCCATCAAGCCCTCGGCCGTCCCCACCTCGACGGGCAGAAGACCGTGCCCGCCCCCGAGGGGGGACCGCACCCCATGCCGAAGTACCACTTGCTCGACAGCCATGACCCAGCGACCAACGCCCCCAGCCACAACTTCATTTACGACTTTGACATTTATAAGTTCTACGTCGCCGACACGTGGGAGGAAGTGCTGCACCACGACGCCCACGGCCGCGTCCTCTCCGGCTCCATCGACGCCCTCGCCACCGCCTTTGGCGACGGCGCGTCCATCAAGGTCGGCATTGGCGGTTTGTGCGCGGACCTGGCCGGAGAAGGGGATGATCTAGCCCATGAGGTATTCGTCGAGACCGGCTCGGGCTATTACTATGTCGAGCAGCAGCTCTTCATTGCCGGATCGCATCCGGTCATTCGCGTCCGGCCGAGTATCCCTATGCGCTATCAGAGCAAGGGCTGGGACTTTGGCTGGCTGGTGCTGCGCACTGACGGGACGGTCGTCTATCGGCAGTGCGACCCCTATTCGCTCGCCTTTGCCGATGGAACGCGACGACATCCAATTCGCTGGTTTGCTCGCTGATCCGCCGGTTAGCCTTTCCTCGGTCAGAAGAGGCCCTTCCGACATTCCGAAGAACACCGATGAACACAGCAGACTACGAATTCTTTCGTCGCAATGGCTACGTTGCTCTAGGCCAACTCTTCTCCGACCAAGACGCCGCCCGTCTGCGCCAAGGCTTTGACGAGGACCGCGCAACTTGGGGCCGAGCCTTTTGGCGTCCCCTGGAGAGCGCCTACCAGACCGTCAACTGCGATCCTCTGATCACTTGGCCCGCAGTCGAAGAGATTATCCGCCACCCGCCAATCCTCGACGCAGTGGAAGCGCTGCTCGGCGCTCCCATCTGTCTCTCTGAAGCCTGCCTGCGCCACATGGCACCCTACGAAGGGGAAGGCTGGCGACGCTGGCACCGCGACCGTCCGCACTGGCAGCAGCACCCCCTGCGCACCCAGTATGTCCACGCCCTCGTCTATTTGGCCGACGTCGACGAGACCACCCACTGCTTCTCCCTCTCGCCCGAAGCCGCCGACGCGCCCATTTTGGACCAAGAAGACCAGCTCGCCCGCGGCGGTATCATCGATCTGCACGGCCCGGCTGGCACCGTGGTGCTCTTCAACCTCTCAGTGCTGCACACGGCGACCATCCGCCCCACGCAACGAGAACGCAAATCCGTACAGATCTATTACGGCCGCCGCGACCAACCCCATTTGAGCAACTACACGACCCTGCCCGCTCGACTCTGGCGCGACCATTCCGACCCAGAAGTCCGCGCCTTCTACTCGGTACTCAACCCTAAATCGCGAGCCTTTGCCGCGGCCTTTGGCGCATCTGCACCTGAGTAACGATGCTAGGCTTCGTACATCACCGGGCAAATCTGGGGATCGTCCAAATGCGCGGTGTAGTAGCCTTGGTCGCCGGGCACCGGCACGGCCCGTTCGTCGCGCAAATGCACGGCCAAGCTCCAGCGCGCCGCATCCGAAACATTGGCGTTGGAGCCGTGGTAGGTCAGGCAGTGGTGGACGCTAAGCCCGCCTAAGGGCATCAGCGCCGAAACTTCCTCCCAAGTCTCGCCCGCCGGCACCGCGATGTCCTCCCGCAGCTTGTGCTGATCCTTGTCGAAGAAATTGCCCTGGTCTAAAAATCCCCAGCGGTGCGACCCGCGCACAAAGCGCATCGGTCCCAACTCCTCCCCCACATCGCACAGTGCGACCCACGCCGTAAAAAGCCCTTCGTCTTGCTGCCACATGCGCCAGTACTGCCGGTCTTGGTGCCAGCCGACGTGCCCTGCGGTCGCGGACCCCGGCGGCTTGATCAGCAACTGACTCGCCCACACCTGCACTCGCCGGGCACCTGTGATCTCGGCGACCTTGCGCCCCACTTGTGGACAGGTCACCAATCCATAGAGTCCGGTATCCGACCGATGCGGATTGTTGATCTTACACAGCACGGCTGGATCATACCCAGGATGCTCGGTCGGCGGCATCCCCATATCAAACTTTCCATCGCGCACTGCCACCATTCCCTGCAACGCCTTTTCCAAGACATCGTCCGGCGCAATCTGTTCATCCGCGATACAATACCCGTCTCGTTCGTACTGCTCGCCAGCTTGTCCCATCTGAAGTTCTCCAGTATTAGATTGCATAAAAGTCGTCTCCATCGGAGTCCTACGCGTCGAATACCAGACCATTGGGCTAGCAACTTGGCGCGAGGCAAAACGGTGTTTATGTTGAGCAGGACGCACCTCAACCCAAACAGAAGACTGACCATGGCCAATATCACCCGCATCCTTTTCATAGGCAACAGTTTCACCGCGCGCAATGATCTGCCCGGCCTCCTCGCCCAACTCGTCCACGCCGGCGGCAAGGGCGAGTTGGAATGCGAACTCATCAGCGCCGGCGGGGCCTCACTCAGGATGCACTTGAACAAAGGCGAGGCACACGAGCGCTTGCAGGCATCTCGCTGGGATTACGTCGTATTGCAGGAGCAAAGCACCTTGCCGGTCAAAAACCCCACGCGCACCGGAGAAAACATCCGCGAATTCGACGCCATAATTAAAGCGGCACAGGCGCAGACGGTGCTCTACATGACTTGGGCGCGACAAAACGCGCCCGAGACCCAAGCCGCCTTGAGCGAGACCTACATTGAAGTGGGGCGCGAGATCGGCGCGACCGTCGTGCCCGTGGGCCTAGCTTGGCGCGATTGCTTAGAGTCCCATCCCGATATCGTCCTCCACGACAAAGACCAAAGCCATCCCAATCTCGCTGGGTCCTATTTGGCGGCTTGCACATTTTACGCGACGCTCTTCATCGGTCGCTCCAAGTCCATTCCCAACATCGACATTGACCTAGACGCCGAAACGATCAACGCCCTCCACGAAGCGGCGCTGGCAACGATGCGCACCTAGCGCGTCTCCGCGTAGAGGAGTTCCTTCCTATGAGTGCATTTGCAAGCGAATACTACCTGTGGCTCAAAGCCATCCACGTCATCTTCGTCATCGCTTGGATGGTTGGCATGTTCTATCTGCCACGCCTCTATGTCTATCACTGCCAAGTTACCCCTAACTCCGAAGCCGACGAGACCTTCAAGGTCATGGAGCGCAAGTTGCTGAGGGTGATTATGAATCCGGCGATGATCGTCTCTTTTGTTACCGGCATCCTGCTCATCCTCGCCACGGGTGCCGGCGCGCCCGGCACTGGCTACTGGATGCACATCAAATTGGTGCTAGTACTCGCCATGGCGGCCCTCCACGGCATGCTCTCCTCCTACCGCAAGGCATTTGAACGCGGTGAAAACCAAAAGAGCGAGCAGTTTTTCCGCTGCCTCAATGAAGTGCCCACTGTGCTAGTGGTCATCATCGTGCTCTTGGTCGTAGTCAAGTTCGTCTGAGCTTGATTCAGGGCCGCAATTTCCTTATACCATCGCGGTGCATTTCCGCGACCCATTTACCAAGGAGAAACTCATGAAATCGCTCACTTCGGCGATCCTCGTGCTCGCCTTGTCCCTGCCGTGCTTTTCCCAGACCCGCGAACAAGGGCCTTGGTGGCCCTCGCCGTGGGGAGCCGACGACCAAGCTGGCGCCTCCAACCGCATCACCGCCGAAATCATCCTCAAGGCCGTCCAGCTAGTCAAGACCGGCAAAATGTACGAGCTGGGCCAGATATACGAGCGCGGCATGCCGCTGTTTGGCGAGCGCACGTACGCGATGATCATCCCCGGCGCGCCCACTGGCGGCCCCTTCGGCGAGAACAACATGCTCATGTATTTCGACGAGTTCCTCTGCGCCGAGATCGGCCAAGTCGGCACGCAGTTCGACGGGCTGGCCCACATCGGCACGCGCATGGAGATGGCCGACGGCTCGACCCAAGACGTGTTCTACAATGGCGTTACCGCCAAAGAGATGGCCACTCCTTATGGGGTGACTAAACTGGGCATCGAACACGTGCGCTCCTTCATTACCCGCGGCGTACTCATCGACATTGCTGGCTACAAGGGCGTCGAGCACCTCGACCACAGCTACGAGGTCACCGTCGCCGATATCCGCGGCGCGCTCGCAAGGCAGGGGATGGCCGAAAGCAGCATCCAAGAGGGCGACGCCCTGCTCTTCAATTACGGCTGGTCCAAGCTGTGGACGGACCCGGACACCTACAACACCAATCCGCCCGGCATCGGCATGGAGGCGAGCGAGTGGATCATCTCCATGAAACCCTCGATGATCGGCTCGGACCAGTGGACCACTGAAGTCGTGCCCGGTCCCGACCCCAAATTGGTCTTCCCGGTCCACCAGGAACTCATCACCAAGAACGGCATCTTCAACTTGGAGAACATGGTCTTTGAAGAAGTGTTGGCCGACGAAGTGTACGAGTTCCTCTTTATATTCACGCCGACCCGCTTCAAAGGCGGCACCGGATCGCCGGGGCGGCCGCTCGCCATCCGCTGAATAGGAAATGGAGAACCCCGCGTCGAAACGGCGCGGGGTTTTCAACTGTCCAAGACCATCCATGAACGCATCGCACGACCCCACTCCAACCGATCGCCTGCACGACCTCTTGCGCCCCGAAGTCCTAGACGCCTTCGACCGCACTTTTTTTGAACGGGAAGGCTATTGGGTCTGGGAGGGCATCCTGACCGACGCCGGACAACAGCGCTGGACGGCCAGCCTGCAAAAGCTCCAACGGATGAACGACGCCATTGTAGTCGGTACCGACTGGGCCGCCATTGACTACGCAAACCGTGGGTTGCCCGAACCGACACCGGAGCAGACCACTCCTGAGTTCCTAGCTGCCTGTTGCGGCGGATCGGAGCAGATGCGCTTTATGTCGCCGGAACTCCGCGCCTATATGTACGAACACGGGCTTTTCGGAACTGGTCTCGCGTCGGTCGCCGCGGAATTCGAGTGGCAGGGGATGATGCCGGAATACTTCCCGCTCGCGTACGACGATTTTATCCTCGACATCACCACCAGCCACCCGCAGATGATGGAACTCTTCGGTCAGCTCCTCGGCGAGCGCTTCCTGATCGACCACTGCCTGATGCTCAACCGTCCTGCGGGATCGAGGGGGCGGCGCTGGCGCGCGCACCCGTATCGCCAAGGGCAGTACGAGATCGAAAGCGAAATCGGCGACGGCCACGCGCTAACCACCCAATTCCTAGCGCAGCAATGCGTCCGCACTCTGTGCTATCCCGAGGGAATGGGGATCGGTGACGGAGGCGGTGAGTTGGCCGTTATCCCCGGTTCCCACCTCTACCGCATTCCCTATAGGTGGAATTCTACGCGGACCGAATACGACGACGAAATGCAGCCCAACTGGATAGCGGGCAAAACTCACGCCTTTACCGGCGAACCGCTGCGGATTGAGCGCTTGTCGCTGCCGCCGGGCAGCATGGTCTCCTTCGTCCACCACATGCCGCATCACGTCGGCCACCGCGACTTGGACGCGCCCACGCGCTGGGGGCTGCTGATGGCCTACCGGACGCCTGACCTCAAAGCCAGCTCGGCCAAGTGGAACGAAGGGACGCCCATCCACTGGGCCGAGCGCGTGGAGGCGGAGGCCGGACTCACCCCTGCAATGCGCCGGATATTCGAGGGGGACGATCCTTTGACTTAGAGGGACGACCTTTATCTCCGATCTAAGAAGCGGTCTGCTTCACCGCGCCTTTAGGCGTGACAAACCTCTGGCGGCCCTCGCCCATAAAGTTCTATACTATCGCTATACCGCATCCACGAGGAGATACGCCATGACTCTGCTCCTTACCCTCGCGCTGTTCGCTGCGCCGTTGCTGGCCGATTCCACCGGCGAGTGGCGCTCGTACGGCGCGACGGCGGCCAGCACCAAATACGCCCCTTTCGACCAAATCGACGCCACCAATTTCGCCCAGCTAGAAATCGCCTGGACTTGGGCCTCGGCTGACCAGCCCATTCTCGACGCCCATCCAGAAATCTGGACCATGGTCTTTGAGGGCACACCACTCCAAATCGGCGACAGACTCTACGTCAGCACCTCGCTCAACCTAGTTGTCGCCCTCGACGCTACGAGCGGCAAAACAATCTGGACCTACGACCCGGGCACCTGGAGGTCGGGCACACCAGCCAACGTCGGCCTAGTCCACCGAGGCGTCTCCTATTGGGAGGAGGGCGACGACCGGCGCATTATCTTTGGCACCGGCGACGCCTATCTCATCGCCCTCAACGCCGATACTGGCCAACCCATCCAGAGCTTTGGCGACGCCGGCCGCGTGGATTTGACCAAAGGCTTGCGCCGGCCAATCGAACGCGAACTCTACGCGGTCACCTCGCCGCCGGTCATCTGCGGCGACATCGCCGTCGTTGGCGCGGTGGTCCTCGACGCCTTTGCCGTTGGCCGTCCGCCCGACGAGACCATGCCCCCAGGCGATGTGCGCGGCTTCGATGTGCGCACCGGTGCCCAAAAGTGGGTCTTTGAAACCATCCCACAGGAGGGTGCCTTCGGCAACGAGACTTGGGAAGACAGCTCGTGGAAAAACACCGGCAATACCAACGTCTGGACCCTGATGAGTGCCGATCCCGAACTGGGCTACGTCTATTTGCCGGTGAGCACGCCGACTAACGATTACTATGGCGGGCACCGTCCCGGAGACAACCTCTTCGCCGAGAGCCTCGTCTGCCTCGACGCCACTACGGGCGAGCGCGTCTGGCATTTCCAGGTCGCCCACCACGGGATGTGGGACTACGATCTGCCGGCTGCGCCCAACCTCGTCGATATCAACGTCGGAGGCCGAGAAATCAAAGCCGTGGCCCAAGTCACCAAACAAGGCTTCTGCTTCGTCTTCGACCGCCAAACAGGCGAGCCAATCTGGCCCATCGAGGAAAAACCCGTACCGCAATCCGACATTCCCGGCGAAAAGTCCTCGCCCACCCAACCCATTCCTAGCAAGCCAGCCGCCTTCGAGCGCCAGGGCCTGACTGAGGACGATCTGATCGATTTTACGCCAACCCTACACCAGATGGCCAAGACCATCGCCGACGATTACAGCTATGGCCCGCTCTACGTGGCGCAGACCATGGAGAGCATGGATAAGAAGGGCACGATCCTCGTTCCTGGCATTATCGGCGGAGCGAGCTGGGCCGGTGCTGCGGTCGATCCCCACCAAGGCATAATCTACATTCCTTCTTATACGTTCCCGGCCGTGCTGACCCTGACCAAAGCCACCGACCCCAACGCTCCCTTTCGCTATACCGGCGGGGTAGAATTCGGTCCCGACGGCCCGCGCGGCCTGCCCTTGCTCAAGCCGCCCTACGGTCGGATCACCGCCATTGACCTCAACACCGGCGAACACCGCTGGCAGGTCCCCGTGGGCGAGGGACCGCGCGATCATCCCAGCCTTGCTCATCTCGACTTGCCGCCCTTGGGTTGGGCACAGCGCAACTTCCCCATCATCACCGAGAGCTTGCTCTTCGCCGCAACGCAGGCGCAGTGGGATGTGGTCAACAACTCGCCCCGAGGCAACGCCGTCGAGGTCAAAATCAATCCCAATGCGCCCTATCTCTGGGCCTTCGACCCGGACGACGGCGCACTAATGGGCAAAGTCGAGCTGCCGCGCAACGCCTCGGGCCAGCCCATCACCTATATGGCCGGTGGCAAGCAATACATCGCCATCCCCACCGGCGGGGCCGACCAGCCAGCCGAGTTGGTGGCGCTGAGTCTGCCTTGATAACGGAAGGAGCGTGCGCGTAAATTTCCGCTTCCGTCTCGATGCTTCTCTCTGACCAACCTAGAATCCTTCCACCAAGACGGATGCACCGCCATGCCCTAGATTTTCGCTTTATAAGCACCAGCCATCTCCGTCGCCGCTTTGGTACCCACTGTCCATTTCAATGAACTTTTTTCGCGGCTTCTCGCTCAACGCAACCTGCTCCTTTCTGGTCTTTTCTTTGGGCTTTGTGAACTCGGTCCTGCTGGCCGACCAGCTAGGACCGGAACACTATGGCACCCTAAGGCTATGGACTGCGCTCGTTATGCTGGGCGTCCTGTTTTTCGGAGAGTGGCTCAGCAAGGGGAACATTTACGTCGTGGGACGCGAGCGAGAGCGAGAGGCTGCGATCAACCACACCTTGTTGTATTGCCTCGTCTTGGGTGCCCTCCTGTTGCTGACGGCCCCTTTTAGCTTGGCACTCGCAAAGGTCTTCGTGCCTAGTATTACCCTAGTCCAATGGGTTTTGGGCGTTTGCGTGATTGCGTTCACCGTGCTACAACGAGCGGGTTTGTCCGTCTTTTTAGGCGAAGATCGGCTCAAGCCCTACGCACTGCTACCCGTAGTCTTCATCGCCATTTATCTCGGTGGCAATCTAGTCCTTTCCCAGCTAGGGTATCTCGAATTGGAACGGGTGATGGGGGTGTGGGTAGGAGCAGTAGGAATAACGGGCTTGGCGATTTTTGCCCTATTCTTGTACCGGGGATTCCGCTTTCGGTGGGGCGGACGACGCGTGCTCGGGCAAATGCTTCGCATTGGTTCGCGTGGCGAGGTCTGCTTGGTGCTCATGTTTTTGCTGCTCAAGAGCGACCTCTTTTTGATAGAGCGCTTTTTGGGCGAGAAGGAGGTGGGCGTGTATGGAGTGGCGACGAACTTTACGGACATGGTGCAGCGCGTCGCCAACATTGCCTCGGTCATCCTGCTCGCCAAAATAGTGCGCGGGCAAGACGACACGCGGCTTTCTTTGGGCGTGGGCCAAGGCATCTTTGTCTTTTCCCTACTCTCGGCAGTCGTCTTGATCTTCGGCGGACGCCTACTGCTAAGCGTTTTCTTTCCCTTGTATCCAGATGCCTACGAGCCCCTTGTTTGGCTGCTGCCTGGCATGTTGTTTTTGGGCTTCGGGGCCGTGTTCAACGCCAAGCTAATGGGCGAGGGCTACCCCTCCATGACCCTCTGGGCACCGGGCATTGCTCTGGCGGCCAACGTGGGATTCAACCTACTGTTGATCCCCAAGCTGGGGCTGCAGGGTGCCGCCTTGTCTACTTCGCTCGCATATGCATTGTGGGGAGTACTGACGGCCTCTTATTACTTGCGTCTAAACCGGCTGGGCTGGCGAGCCGTCTTTGCGTTGCCCTCTTTTGGGCAAGAGGAAAAGCCAACGAAGAAGCAACCACCATCCGTCTGAAGGAGATACGGTCTATCAATGAGAAGCGATTACGATAAACCCGCAGCACTTGAACATCTATTTAAGCGGAAATACGACTCCGACAATCCGCAATCGGAAATACCGTTTACACGCGATGAAGTAAGAGACGCAATTATCGCGACAGGAGGGAACGTTCCATCGAATCTGAACAATTTTGTGAAAGACCTTACTCGGTCGGGAAACTCAGACGCGAGAAGTCCTTCTGCTAAGCAAGCAGGTTATTTTTTGCGCGAAGGAACTCATAGCGGATCAATGGGCATATTTTTTCGAGATAGTGGCCCTTCCGCAGGGGTAATCTCTGTAGCTTGTCCCCCAGATTTAGTAGCTAAACCCATTCGCATTGATATCTCTCCTGATATACTCGACCTTCTGCGTCCCGATGAAGGCGGCCTGTTAGCCGCTATAGAGTATGGAGGAGTTCTCGACGACTTTTTTGGCGTTCCCAAAGGAACAATAACGCGCGTTCAAGCTCCTGTAAAAGTTCAGCCTCACGAACTGGATTGCTTTTTCATAATGAAAGAGGGAAATAGCCGAATACCGATTCCCTGTGAGGCAAAATCCAAAGGGAACGATGTACTTACTCTAAATCAGATCGTGGGGATAGCTGCTGCAACTTTGCAACGACTTATGGAAGAGGATATGGATTTTACAATTCCATTAGGAGTGAAACTCGAAGACAATGGGGATATATTCATCGCAGAATTTCCCAAGTGCGACTCAAACGATATGTTACAGCTAAACTCAAAACTCGTAGCCTCTTCGGTTGTGAAAAAAGCTCGATATACATTGGTTCCCAAGCCTCCGAAGTGGTAACTAACTGTTCCATCGCAAAAGAACAACCTCTTCGCGTAAATGTTCTTGCGTCGCTGTAGAGAACCGCGTACGAAATAAATCAATATCCATTACTTCATAGCCAAGCTCTGCCGCTATACTTGCTAAAAACTCTCCCGTACGAATTAAAATCCTGAAGAAAGAAGCCTGATCTCCGACGACATAAGCAAGCTGAGCACCCGGTGCTAAAACTCGTTTTAATTCTTCTAAGTGGCGCGCCATGCCTCCAAAATACAATCTCACTACTCGAGCATAGAGTTTCTCAAACCCCGACGTTTTTCCCAGCTCTATCCGACGAGCCTCTATCCGATCCGCTAACTCCTGTATGCGTTCATTATCCTCAACCCAACTCTCGTCTGTATCTGCTTTATACACCGCTCTAGTATTGGATCGAAGCAATCTCTGCTTTTGTCGACGCAGATCGGCGCGATTGTTTATATAACCAAGTAAAACAGATTCAAGACGAGTCGTTCTCGTATAATCTTTTTCATTGGGATATGGAGGCGAGGTTATAACGGCATCAAACATCAACGGCTCTAAGCAGGGATCTACGCTGCGGGAGTCCGTAAGTTTTACTAGCGATGGTACACTTTTGTAGCGCTTGACCTGAGTCTGGCATAAATCATTAGCCATGTCTTTTATGCCCTTTAACCAAGGTGCAATAACCGGAGCATCTTCTTTCGGCTTTCCAACTCCAACTTCTGGACCAAAACGCAAATTACTGATGCTGTAAACTAGTTGTTTAGCAAGTGCTAGCCTTTCATGTGCAATTAGATGTTCATCTGAATTTTTATTTAAGGTATTTATGAGTGTAAGAGCTTTATGGAGTGGTTTCGGGCTTATGGAGTTTTTGATGAGCAGCGATTCTAATTGGGGGTCTAAGGGTTTCAGATTCGTTTCTTTGCCGTTAACAAAAGGCTTGAAAATAGGATCGTCTTCGATGCCTTCTTTTTCTAATTCGGCTTCTACTTCTTTAGCAATACCCTTAGCATGTTTAACAAGCTTCTCGGGATCTATATCCCACGCTACCTTAGTTTGAGCGAAGAACTGCACCACAGGATTGGCCTCTAAGCCCGCACTGGGAATACCATTCTTCTTGCACTCCACTAGGGTTGTTCCCGTACCGCAAAACGGGTCCAAGACCCAGTGGTGTTTTGTCAAGCCAAACCTTTCTATGTAGTTACGAACCAAGTGAGGCGGATAGGAAAGAACAAACCGATACCATTCGTGGACAGGCAAATCTTCCTCGTAAATTCGATTTAATTCTTCCCCGGCTTTAGTTTGCACTGCATATACCATCTCTCTACCTTTCTCAATCTTGGACTTCAGCCTCGTCTTCAACAGAAGAGCCGATTGTTTCGCCGAGACTGTAAACGGGAGCCAATTCGCCGATCATATCGCTCATCTTCTGTCTTTCAGACGAGTTTGCCAACAATTGATTAAAATCCGCTAAGCTCATTATGATTGCTTGAGATACATTGCGTCGCTTGACAATATATCTAGTCCGATTCTGAACAACCGAGTCTATTACTTGGCCAAAGTTATTTTGAGCTTTGGTCGAAGCTATGACTTTTGTTTCCATAGAGTAAACACCTCCTGATTTAGTTATATTAGCTAATATAGCTTATATACCTATTCAATATATCTCTGTCAAGGCTCTAATGGTAGAATCGGAAAGCTAGACTCTCAGCCGCCTAGATGAGTTGCAAAACGCCGCGTCGCACTCGGTAGCTAAAAACTAAGGACCGCCATGAACTCGCTATTTCGCCGCCAAACTCCCTCCGCAGCCGACTTGGACTCCTTCCACCAAGACGGCTATATCTTCTACCCAGACGTACTCAAAGACGAGGCACGGCGCAGCCTAACCAACGAAATCCTCGGCCTCGACTCGGTGCGCCACTACCTCGACGCCTTAGACGAAAAATCCACCGCGCCCCAGTCCTATTTCGTCCGCCCTTGGAACGACCGCGGCCCGTGCGGCGACCACCTCATCGACGATCCTTTTGTCACCGCGCTGCTGCAAGCCACCATCGGCCCCAACTACCACTTCTGCCACTCCGCCCTCAACCTCGCCCCACGCGGCATAGGCCCCATTCCCTTTCACCAAGACCACCACCACTGGAAGCACGAAAACCCCGTCAACCTCGCCGAGCGCGACAAGTACTACGTCCAAATTCTCTACTATCCCAATGGCTTCACACTCGGCGACCGCAATCTCAAGGTCATTCCCGGCAGCCACCTCGTCGCCCCGACCGCAGAGGCCACGCCGGAGCGCATGCTGGCCGGAGCGTACGACGCAGAAGCCGGGCGCGAGCTAAAAGAGATGCGGCTCGCAGTGCCTCCGGGTAGCATGGTCTATATCAACGCCCGGATCTTCCACGCCGTCGAAGCCAAACCCGAGGACTCTCCCCAACCCTATCGCATCTTCAACATCGACATCTTCAAAGAAGCCGGGCCGCCGCATCGCTATACGCAGGATATCCCGCCCAAGTGGATTGCACGCGCCAGTCCCACGCGCAAAAAACTCTTCCTCCGCGAGCCTTATACGGAGGGATGCTGGGAGGCCTGAGCGCTTTTCGGTTCGGCATGGCAGCACTCGACTCAAGACACTACAAGACTACCGTCCACTGCCTGCGGCATACAGCAGCAAGTGCCGTTTTCACTATAGGAGTTTGGCCATGAGAGTAGCCGCCATCGCCACCATCTACTATTCCAAGTCCCATGCCGACGTCATTGCCACCAAGTTTATGAAGGGCATGTCCACGGACGAGGGCCTTATGCCCCCAGAAGTGGACCTAGTATCCTTGTACATCGACCACGTGCTGGAAAACGATATCGGCGTGGACTTGGCCCAAGAGTACGGGGTGCCCATCTATCCCAGCATCCGCCGCGCCTTACACGCCGGGACCGATCGGCTCAATGTAGATGCGGTGCTGCTCATCGGTGAGCACGGCGACTATCCCTGGAACGAGCGGGGCCGCCACATGTACCCGCGCCGCTATTTCTTCGAGCAAATCGCCGGCGTCTTTGCCGAGAGCGGTCGCTCGGTGCCCGTATTTTCAGATAAGCATTTAGCGTATGATTTTAGGGACGCTCAATGGATGTGGGACCGGACTGAAGAACTGTCCATCCCGCTGATGGCCGGGTCGTCTTTGCCCTTGGCTTGGCGCTCGCCTTGGCTGGAACACCCCAAGGAGACGCCCATTGAAGAAGCGCTATCCATCGGCTACGGCGGCATCGAAGCATACGGATACCACGCCTTGGAGACGTTGCAGTGTATGGTCGAGCGACGCAGCGGCGGCGAACGGGGGGTGGTGTGGGTGCAGTGCCTTGAAGGGGACGACGTGTGGCGCGCCCGCGATGAAGGGCTGTGGTCTGGGGAGCTGGCCGAGGCCGCTTGCGCTGCCATTGCGAAAAAGCCGGATGGGCCTATGGAGGAACATGCCAAAGAGCCGGCCGTTTTCCTCATGGAACACGGCGACGGCTTGCGCACGGCGACGTTGATGCTCAGCGGCTATGTCAGCGACTTCGCCTATGCCGCGCGGACAGGAGGGCAGGTACAGGCCACGGAGTTCTACTTGCAGAACGAGGGGCCGTTTGCCCATTTCGGCTATCTGTGCCGCAACATCCAGCAGTTTTTCAAAACGGGTCAGGCCCCGTACCCGCCCGAGCGCACTTTGCTGACGACTGGCGTTATCGACGCGGCGATGATTTCGCGCCACGAAGGGTACCGCCGCGTCGAGACGCCTTACCTAGATATCGCGTACCAGTCCTACGACCAAATGCCGCAGCGGCCACAGGGGCAGCGGCCCAGCGGCGCCTGTATCGATCCGCAGTCGCCCGACATTCTGTAGGACTTAGTGTGCGCCGCGCCGGAAGAAGGCGTCGAGAGAATAGCGACCTCCGCCCGTTAGAAACAACGTGGCAAAGGGGAAAAAGTATAATACAGCAAGTTCCTTTTTTGCCCACGGATCGTCCCCGTGTATGATAAGCGCGGCCACTGCCATGGTGACCATGAGCGGCACGGCAGCCCAGCGGGTGGCGAATCCCAAGATCACCGCTAAGGCGCAAAACGCTTCGGCACCGGTAGCCAAGGCCATGCTTAGCGACGATCCAATGCCCAAGGGGTCGGGAAACGAGGAGGAACGCTCCACAAAACTGGTCAATTTACCCCAGCCGTGGCCGAGCAACATCATGCTGCCGACGGATACCCTCAACAACAGTAGCCCCAGTGAATAACCAATGCCGGCCGAAGGGGCCGGGCCGAACAACAGCCTTCTTAGAATCATATTCTCTCCTTGAGTCAGTCGGCTTCAGTCTTTCAATTCGACGATAATATTCCGCCACGGCTCTTCGCCGACGTTAAACGCCTCGTGTACCGCCTCCCCTTCGATCTCGCTGAACCGCACATCTCCATCCCTCATATCACTAGCTTCCCTGCGGTTCCCCTCTGCATCAGCCGCCTGCAACTGGCCGTCGCCAATAACTACGTATAGATAGTCGTGCTCGTGTCGATGCAGGCCCGTACTCTCGCCCGGTGCCAACCGCAAATCCCAAACCCGCACCCGCTCATTTTCAAAGAGCAACTGCGTCCCTACTTCTGACGAAATGGTTTTGTTTGCTTCCATTATCCTCCTCCTTTTGCGCCCAAGATATATTTAGGGCCACCTGCTCACAACCCCACGCCTTGGAATAGACTGTCCACAATGAGAATAGTTATTTCAGCAATTGTTGCACTCCTCTTTTTTTTAGGTGCCGCCAGCCGCAACATCACACCCGACGCCGTGACCCGGGCTACGATCTGGAATACCCACGAGGGCGACCCCGATGTCTTGGGGGACGGCAAGGTTCCCCAAGATGCCGATGCCCAACCCTTCATCTGGAAGACCAAGGGAATCTTGGTATTTGCTTGGGAGGAACCGCTGCAACTGGAGAAATTGCGGATCTACGTCGGTGCCATCGGCAACAACTACCAAGTCCGCGCCTATCTAGGCGGGCACTTAGACGAGACCGGCACCCTGCGCGAACCCGAAGGAGTGCAAACCGCCCTGACCGAAGAGAATGCGCGGGCAGTGGACCAGTGGATCGAGATTTATTTCCCCCCCGGCACTATGGCCGACAACCTCGAACTGTGGACGCTAGGCCCTACCGTCTTCTACGAAGTGGAGATCTACGTGCGTAGCCCGGACGCTACCGCAATCGAGAAGTTGAGCTGGGGAAAAATCAAGACCGGCCAAGGATCACTTTCAGTTCTACGCGAAATACCGTAACTATATCTGGTGACCACGCGGACATCCGCCGCTTGCGCACAGTACCGACCTCAAATACGGGAGAGTCGATCATGCCCCAAATGACAAAACGCAAACTTGCAAATTTAGCCCTGCTTCTGCTGATCGGCGCTCTGATCAGCTGGGACATCTACGCCCACCAAGCGCAGACCTTTTTCGTCGGGACGGCAAGATCGGTGCAGCAAGCCCAAGAGCCCCTGCAGGTAGAAGGCTTGCCCCTCCTGCGCCCTGGCACTCTCACCTTGGGCGAGGGCCATCCGACCGTAGCGGTAGCCGCCTCAAGCGACTCGGAACTGGCCGAGCCGGCAGCCCTAAACACCTCCTTGAGCTTCGCGCAAGTGGACGCCATCGTCCGCCGCGCCCTAGACCTAGACCAATCGGAGCGCTCCATCCGCGCCGTCGTCGAGCCAAGCGACTGGGTCGTCCTCAAAGTCAACATTGTGACCAACAGAGGAAATCCCTCCTCGGCATACTACCACAATGGCATTGAACACCCGGGCCAAATCACGGATTTGCGGGTGGTAAAGAGCGTGATTAACTACCTCATAGAGCAGGTGGGGCCGCGGCGCATCACCATTGCCGAGGGCGGAGCCGAATCTCCCCGCAAAGGCGAGCCTGGCTTTCCCTCCAATGCAGAAGAAGACGGCTGGTCCGCAACCTATCCCGAATTCGGCGATCTCTCGTACATCAAAATTCTAGAGGAGTTCGCCGCCCTAGGGGTCTCCACCGTGGTGGACACCTCTGACCTCAACTACGCCCCCTTCCGCCGTGAGCCGGTTCCGGGCGGACCCATTCAGCGCTTGGGCGTGACCCGCCTGCGGTATCCAGGTGCCCAGTTCGGCTTCCACGTAGAGGGCACCGGCAGCTTCCGCAAGGAAGGCTACTTCATGCCCGAACCGATCCTAGACGCCGATAAAGTAATTTCCATCGCCGCCATGAAGACCACGATCTACGGCACCACCCTAGGCATCAAGAACTACGTCGGCACCCTAGCCTCGGGAGCGTACGGCGATGGCACCTCCAAGCGTCAACACTACCAAAACAACCCCGAGCACGGATACGTGGACCTGTTCGCCTACAACCCGTCGGCCTATACCGTCATTGAGGGATTCTGGGGCACCGAAGGCGACGGGCCGCAGTGGGGGCAGAACGTCCAGCACAACGTGGTGGTAGCAGGCGGCGATCCCCTCGCTACCGAAGCCGTGGCCAACGTGGTCATGGGATTCAATCCGCTCGACTTAGAGCATCTCTACCTAGCAGCGACCAAGGGCTTTGGCACTTTCGACCTAAAACGAATCCAAGTAGAGGGACGCGCACCCGCTAGCGTGCAGCGCAACTTCGTCAAATCCCGTGGCGGCAGTCGGCAAGGCGCGTTCTATGGGCGCGGCATCCGGCGCTGGCTCGTCGCTGGGCCGTTTCCGAATAGCAGCGATATCGGTTCCGATCCTCTGCCCGACGAAGCCCAGCTATATCCCCGAGAGGGCGAACCGGCTGGCGATGTGGTGTGGACGCAGGTAGAGCACCTTGGTTACACCGCTGAAATTTTGCCACTGGGCGACCTCAATGGAAAGGATCAGAACATCGCCAACTACGCCTTCACCTTGGTGCAGGCACCGCGGGCGCAGGAAGGCTTCCTGTGGCTCGGCTACGGCGACTACGCCAAGGTCTGGCTGAATGGCGATGTGGTCTATGAGAACATCGCCCGGCGCAATTTTCAACTGGCTGACCAGAAGATTCCGATCCGTCTGGTACAGGGAGAAAACAGGCTGCTCTTCAAGATCGGCAATTCGGCCGGGAACACCATGCTGGCCGCACACGTGGTGGACCAAGACGGGGACCGCCTACCCGGTATCGAATATCTGTTGCCGGGCGAGATTCCCACGGCCGTAGAAGAGTCCGCGGCCAGCCAGCCTCTACCAGCAGCACCGGTGCTGCTGGATAATTATCCGAATCCATTCAATCCCATCACCCGCATCCGCTTCGCCCTGCCCCAAGCAGGACTTGCTAAGCTGGATATCTACAATGCGGCGGGCCAGTGGATCTGTACCCTAGTGGAAGGAGACGTCGCCTCGGGCTATCACGAGGTGATGTGGGACGCGCGCAACGCCTCGGGCTTCAACGTGGCTAGCGGAACTTACTTCGCTGTTCTCAAGGCCGGAGACCTGCACAAGACCCGACCCATGACCCTGGTCCGTTGAGCGAGGCTTCACCGCGCCTTCAGGCGTGAAAATGATTCAAACCCTTTACCACGACCTGACGCATCCGCTCTGGCAGGCCGCCAGCATTGCAGAGCACTACCTGCGGGATACCTACACGCTGCGCGTCTTGGCAAATTTCTGGGATCTGGCAGCCCAGCTCTGGTACTTTGTGGTGCTCGGTGCCCTGCTCAGCACCCTAGCCTGGCGCTACTTGCCAAAGACTCGGATTCGTCGCACGCTCCAGCAACGGACCAACGGCTCCATTGTGGCATCCACCCTGCTGGCCCTGATCTCGCCCCTGTGCACCTTTGCTGCCATTCCCGTGGCTGGCCGCCTGATAAATATGGGAGTACCGGCCGCACCTTTGGTGGCCTTTGTCGTGGCCTCGCCGCTGATGAACCCCGCCCTGTTCGTGTACACCGCTGGCACCATAAGTATGGAGATGGCCGTAGCCCGGCTGATCACAGCGGCCAGCGTCGGACTGCTAGCCGGTTTCGCAGTCCAGTCCGCTCTGCGTCGCCTAACTTTCGCCGTCCGTACAGCAGTCCCTGCGGAGCACACTTCGGCTAAGACGGACGGGCAGTCTGAAGTCGGGATACTAGTACAGCGCTTCCGCACCGATTTGCTCTTCATCGCCAAATTCTTCGGCTTGGGGATCTTCATCGCCGCTTTGGTAAAGACCTTCCTGTCCCAAGAGCTAGCGCTAGCGCTAGTCGGCCCCGGTAGCGTCTGGGCCGTGCCCGTGGCGGTGGCTCTGGGGGTGCCGCTCTACGCCTGCGGCGGCGGCAGCATTCCCATTGTCGAGAGCATGATGCAAATGGGGATGAGTCCGGGAGCGGCTTTGGGCTTTTTCATTGCCGGCCCGGCCACCAAGTTCTCCACTCTGACCATGCTTGGGGCGGTCTGGGGCCGCCGCATCTTGTTGTTCTACCTCGGTTTGATGCTGGTTGGGGCCATGTTCTGGGGATTTCTTTATCCTTTTGGCGACGAAAATATCCAAGCCAAAACGGGCGGGGTCTATGAGGAATTGATGGGCCGATGAACAGACCGACAGACCTCGTCGAGATCACCAGCGGATTCTTCTACACCGGCTAGCCCTCGCCCTTGAGACAAGAAGCAAATTGCGTTTTATTTGCGATCTTGTCTGACAGGAGAATGAAGCTATGACGAACCAAATTGACCACACCTTCAAGGCTGTACCAACCCACGACGAACTGCGCGAGATGGACCGCGACTTGCACTTCTATCCCAGCACAGTCGACGATCCCACCACCCTCACTACTGAACAGGTCGCCGCTTTCAACCGAGACGGCTACCTCAAGGGTTTCCGAATTTTCGACGACGCCGAGATTGCCGAGCACCGGGCCTTCTTCGACGAGCAACTGAGAAAGGTTATGGCCGCCGGCTA
The DNA here is from genome assembly GCA_009841115.1 of Gemmatimonadota bacterium. Taxonomy (GTDB): domain Bacteria; phylum Latescibacterota; class UBA2968; order UBA8231; family UBA8231. Next base: position 150,641 of record VXML01000107.1, read on the forward strand.
TGGCAGCTTCACCCTCAGTTCGGCGCATCTCAAATTCGCCAAGGTCTATGACCTCATGCACCATCCCAAGATTCTCGCCTGCGTCCACGACCTCCTCGGCCCCGAACTAATCGGCCTAGCCTCGCACTACTTCTGCAAGATGCCCAAGGACGGCACGACCATCTCTTGGCACCAAGACGCCAGCTACTGGCCGCTGACGCCCTCAAAGACGGCGACCGTCTGGCTAGCTATTGACGACGCCGATATCGACAACGGCTGCATGCGCTTCGTCGCAGGCTCGCATCTTCACGGCCAACTCGAATTCCGCCCGAGCGACGCCTCGGAAAACAACGTCCTCGATCAGACGGTGGAAGATGTTGAGCGCTACGGCGAGATCGTCGATGTCGAGCTCAAGGCCGGCGAGGTCTCGATTCACTCCGACCTGCTTTTGCACAGCTCGCACTACAACGAATCGGATCGCCGTCGCTGTGGGCTAACGCTGCGCTACTGCACCCCCGACGTGCGCGCAATCCCCGGCTACTCTTGGGAGAAGGAAGGCGTGCTGATCAACGCCGCCGATCCGGCTGGGCATTGGGGCAACCCGGCCCGGCCCGAGCGCGACTACGAGGTGGCCTGAGACGCATAGCGCGGATCTACGAGTTTTAACGCGCCTTCAGGCGTACAAATTAACCGCAGGTCAGGCCCGCTGCCCCACGCATCTGACGGGTCTGGTCTTTGCTACATATAGAGATGCCCATGGCAAACGACAGACCGCACGTCCTCCTGATTTCCACCGACCATTGGTCCGCTTCCCTTCTGGGCGAAGCCAACCATTCCGCCATTCTCACCCCCACCCTCGATTCCTTAGCCCGCAGCGGCACTCGCTTCTCCAACGCCTATAGCGAATGCCCAGTCTGCATTCCCGCTCGTCGCACCCTGATGACGGGCACTTCGCCGCGCACCCACGGAGACCGGGTCTTCAAAACGACCGCCCCCATGCCCGAGCTGCCAACCGTGGCGCAAACCTTCCGCGATGCAGGCTACCAAGCGTATGCCGTTGGCAAGCTCCACGTCTATCCCCAGCGCGACCGCATTGGCTTCGACGACGTGCTTCTCGACGAAGAAGGCCGACCGCATTTGGGAGCGGTTGACGACTACGATCTCTTCCTCGCGGACAAAGGCCATGCGGGCATGGGGTTTGCCCACGGCATGAGCAACAACGAATACTCCTTCCGTCCCTGGCACTTGCCCGAGGACTGCCACCCCACCACTTGGGCGGCGCGCCAGATGAGCCGGATGATTAAGCGGCGCAACCCGGCCAAGCCCGGCTTCTGGTACCTGTCCTTCCGCCATCCGCATCCGCCGCTGGTGCCCTTGCAGAGCTACCTCGACCTCTACCGCGATATCGACATCGACGAGCCGCACCACGCCACTTGGGCACACGACTTTGACGATCTGCCCTATGCGCTCAAAGTCAATCAGGGTGCCAAAGTCCACCTCAAGGGGCCAGAGGTTTTGCGCATCCGCCGCGCCTTCTACGCGCTCTGCACTCAGATTGACCACCAACTACGCGTGGTCATCGGCACCCTGCGCGAGGAGGGGTTGCTCGACAATACCATTATTTGCTTCACAGCCGACCACGGCGACATGCTCGGCAACCACGGCCTCTGGGCTAAGCGGCTCTACTACGAACAGTCGGCTAACGTGCCGATGATCTTGCTCGGAGGCCGAGATGGACGAGTGCCGCACCACACGGTCGACGATCGCCTCGTCGGCTGGCAGGACGTCATGCCGACTTTGCTCGACCTAGCGGGGATCGACATCCCCGACACCGTCGAGGGTCTATCCATGATCGGCGAGGAACGGCGCAGTTATCTCTACGGCGAGTGCGGCGAAGGGACAAACGCCTCCCGCATGATCCACGCGGGGCGGCACAAGCTGATCTACTATCCAGTGGGCAACCGCGTCCAGCTCTTCGATCTCGCAAGCGATCCCAACGAGCTGAATGACCTAGCGGGTTCACCCGACCATGCCGCAATCCAAGCCCAGCTCAGCGAGCGACTCGTCGGCGAACTCTACGGCAGTGACGAAGCCTGGATCGAAGACGATCAACTCGTCGGCTTGCCCGACCAGCAATGGGCACCCCGTCCCAACCGCAGCCTCTCCGGTCAACGCGGCCAGCACTATCCCGTGCCGCCCCAGATCGATGCCGACAAAGTCGTGGGTGCGCCGTGAAACCTCGCAACTTCCTCTTCATCCTGTCCGATCAACACCACCGACTCGCCAGCGGCTGCTACGGCCATCCTCTAGTGCAGACGCCCCATCTGGACGCCTTATCTGCACGCGGTACCCGCTTCCAGAACGCCTACACCAACTGCCCGATCTGCGTCCCCGCCCGCGCGTCACTGGCCACCGGCCGCTATGTGCATCAGATCGGCTACTGGGACAACGGGCATCCCTATGATGGCGTGCCCGTCTCTTGGCACCAGCGCCTGCGCGAACAGGGCTTTTGCTGCGACTCAATCGGCAAGCTGCACTTCAAGGGGCAAGGCGCAGACCACGGGTTTAGCGAGGAAATTGAGCCGTTGCACGTAGTCGATGGCGTCGGCGATGTCCTCGGCTGCATCCGCGATCAGCCGCCCTTGCGCGACAAGCACGGCGAGCTTGGACGGGCGGGCGCAGGCGATTCAACCTACTTGCAGTACGACGCCCGCTGCACCGAACACGCCTTGCGCTGGCTCGCCGAGCACCGCGACGATGCCAAGCCTTGGGCCGTCTTCCTCAATTTCGTCTGCCCACATCCACCCTATATCGCCCCGCCAGAAATCTACGCCCAATACCCGCTCACAGACGTGCCGCTACCGCCGCAGTGGACGCCCGACACGTGGCCCGACCATCCGGCGATGGACTACTTCCGCCGCTTCTTCCACTTTGACCAAGGGCACAGCGAAGAAACAGTGCGGCGCGTTACAGCCGCGTACTACGGTACCACGACTTATCTCGACCAGCAGATCGGTCGCGTACTCAGTGCGCTCGACGAGTACGGCCTGACGGACTCCACCCGCGTGCTCTACACGTCAGACCACGGTGAGTGTTTGGGAGCCCGAGGCATCTTCGGCAAGTTCACGCTCTACGACGAGGCCGCGGCTGTGCCGCTGATTGTGGCTGGGCCTGACGTGCCGGAGGGGAAGGTGGTGCAGACGCCGGTTTCTTTGGTGGATTGTTTTCCAACCGCGCTCGAAGGCGTCGGGGCTGCGTTGATCGACGACGATTTGCCCGGCCGCTCGCTGTGGCAGATCGCACAAGAGGACGACCGAGAGCGCACCGTCTTTAGCGAGTATCACGCGCTGGGCACTGAGCACGGCACCTATATGTTGCGCCGCAATCGCTACAAGTACAATTACTACGTCGGCGCACCACCGCAGCTTTTCGACTTGGCGGAGGATCCCGACGAGCTAAACGACTTGTCGGGTATGCCAGAGTACCAAGAACTGTTGCGAGATTGCGAAAGAGAATTGCGCGCCCTACTCGACCCAGAAGCGGTTGACGAACAGGCCCGTGCCAGCCAGCGGGCAACCATCGAAGCGGCGGGCGGGACCGCTGCGGTGATCCAACGCGGTGCCTTCGACCACTCGCCTACGCCCGGAGAAAAGGCCGCGTTTAGGTCGCACAAGTGACCCTGGGCAGCACCCGTTCAGCGCGCTGATATGCGAGCGCCGAGCGGGAGTCGTAGGCCAATTTGCCCAGACGTACTGTCGGCCTTTTCTTCTTTATTTATGCCCGACACCCCAAGCAACACGGCAAACCCCACTCACAGACTTTCCCCAGCAACTCGTCTCCGCAGCCAGTCGCGGCTGATCGGTGTCGCCGTTAGCGGCTCGATCAACAACGCCCTCCTCACTTCCATCGTCCCCCTCTTTCTCCTCTCGCTCAACGCTTCGCCCTTTCTCATCGGCTTAGTCGCCACCAGCGAGTATCTCCAGAAGATGGGTCGTGTCGTCGGGTTGCAACTCATGCCGCGCACCGGGAAGGCTGGACTCTTCTTTTGGGGAAGGCTCTGCTCGTTGCCAGCGGGGCTAGCACTGGCGCTGTTGGCGTTCTACGGCGCGAACGGGGTTTGGGCTGCTTGGATCGGCCTAGCTCTGTTTAGCGCCCGTGGTCTCATACAACAAGCAGGCAACACCGCTTGGTGGCCCCTAGTCCAAGACAACACCGCTAGCGGCGGGATCGGTGCCTTTCTCACGCGCATGCGCCTTCAGCAGCGCCTGCTCGAACTCGTCTTGCCCATCCTGATCGGCTGGTATCTTGGCTCGCAGCCCATGGCCGACGACTTCGGTCCGCTCTTCGCCCTGGCGGTTTTCTCCACTTGTGGTGGAGCCTTCTTGGTGCGCGCCGTAGCTGAGCAACCGCTGTCCCCGCCCGGCGAAGGTCTAATTCTCCGCTTGCGCCAAGCGTTGGCCGCGCCCCAGATCCGCGCCTATGCGCTCTTCATTATGGCCCGTACAGCCGTGCTAGCGGCGACTTTCCCGCTGTGGGTCGTGGCGCTCACTGATGGGGGACTGCCCGTTAGCTACTTCGTCTGGATGACGCCAGTACAAGCCCTCGGCTATGTCGCGGGGCTGCATGGCTGGGGGCGGATGGTGGACCGGCACGGCAGCCGAGGACCGCTGACCATCACGCTGTTGCTGCAAGCGTCCATGGCACCCGCTTGGCTCTTCTTGCCTGCGGGACTCCCGTGGATCGCACTCTGGGCAGGGGTCGCATACCTGCTCTGGGGCGCGCTAGACGGCGGCTATCAGATGGGGCAATCGCGGGCGATGATCGACGCCGTTTCCAAAGAGTACCAGGCCGAGGGATTCTCCTTGGCGATGTATGCTTCGGCACTGGGCGGTATTGTCGGCGGCATCGCGGGTGGAGCCTGTTTCCAATGGTCTGCTGCGTTAGTAGGTCCGCGAGGGCCGATTTTTTATTTGTGTGCGGTTCAACTCGCATTTGTTGCGGCTTGGCTGCTCAGTACTCGGCTGGCCGGTTACCGCGAGCAAACCCCCGTGCGCCGCTTCTTGCGCTTGTCATCTTAGAGCCCCCGTCGTATGTTGCTTAATCTTCACTTCAAGATGCCCACGGACGCATGATTCACACTGCAAAAGCCCTTGCCGAACTTATCGAACGCGCTTTAGACTGCGAGCGCGTTGCCCTAGACACTGAATTCGTTTGGAACCGCACCTACTATCCCAAGCTAGGCGTGATCCAATTGGCTCTCGCCGACGGCGACTGCTACCTGATCGACCCGGTGGCGATTGCGGACCTCTCGCCTCTTGGAACCCTGTTAGAGCACCCAGAGGTCGAACTGATTCTCCACGACGCCCAACAGGACTTGGCTATTCTGCGCCGGGCCACGGGTGCTTTCCCGCGCAACGTCTTCGACACCCGCTGCGCAGCCGGGCTTGCCAATATGAGCTCGACCACTTCACTGGCCGAACTCTTGGAGCAAACCCTCGGCGTGATCCTCGACAAAACCGAGACGCTCACCAATTGGGTCCGCCGGCCGCTCTCTGAAGATCAGCTAGCGTACGCCATTGAGGACGTGCGCTATCTGCTCGAGGCGCGTGATGTGTTGCAGGCACGCGTCGAGGAAATTGGTCGCGGCACATGGCTGGCAGAGGAAATGGCCGCGTACGACGACCCGCAGCTATACGAAGAGCGAGACCCACGCGAGCAATTCACGCGGATCAAGGGCACGGGCCGCGCTTCCTCGCGCGAGTTGGCCATCCTCCGCGAGTTGACCGCTTGGCGCGAAAAGGAAGCCCAGCGATGCGACCGGCCGCGCAATCACGTACTGGCGGACGAAGTCCTCGTGCTACTAGCCCGGCGCAAGCCCCAATCGCGGGAGGAACTAGGCCGGCTCCGCGCACTCGGCAATCACCGCTATGACCGCTACCTACTCGAACAAATTCGCCGAGGCTTGGCCGTCCCCGACGAGGAGTGCCCACCTCGTCCGCGCCGACCGCAGCTCGACAAGGAGGTCGTCGAACGCAAACTCTCCCAGTCCATGGATCACTTGCGCCGCCAAAGCGACGCGGCGCAGATTGATGCACCCTTTGTCGCGACCCGCGCCGAGGTACACAACCTAGTCATCAACGCGGTCGCGGCTACGCCCGAGGATCATCGCCTCCTGCGTGGCTGGCGGCGCGATTTTATTGGCGAAGATCTATACGGCATCGCCACCTGCCCCGAGCAGTTCGGCCATGCTTGATGTGGCCGCATGAGGTACAGCCAGCAACGGACACGGATCGTCGCGTAGAACACCGATGACGCCGCCCTTGGATAGGCAGACAACAGATGCTCAACTTACTGCGTAGCCAATTTCTCGAATGGGGCCTCGGCCAAGACCTCAGCGAAGACCTCGCCGCACTGGTCGCCTTGACTGTGGTGGCCTTCGTCGCCTTGCTCGCCCATCGTCTGGCCAGGGGACCGCTACTCCGAGGCTCCGCCGCGATCATTCACCGCACCGATTTTCCCTATGACGATGTCCTAATCGAATGTCGGGTCTTGCATCGGCTGGCTCACTTAGTCCCCGGCCTCATCTTCTACCACCTAGGGCCAATGGCCTTAGAAGGCCACCCCGTTTCCGTCAAAATCATCCAGACCGCGGCGCATGTTTATCTGGTGCTCACCGGCTTACTAGCCGTTGAGGCGTTGATAAGCGCGGGCGTCAGCATCTACAACAGCACTAGGACCTCGCATGAAGTCTCTATCAAGGGGCCGGTGCAGTTTCTCAAGATCATCCTCTTTTTGCTCGGCAGCATCGTCGTCGTCGCAACCCTAATCGGCCAATCGCCGCTCTACTTACTCGGCGGCCTGACGGCGATGACCGCGGTTTTGCTACTAGTCTTCCGCGACTCGATCCTCGGGTTGGTCGCCGGCATCCAGATCTCGGTAAATCGCATGGTCGCCTACGGCGACTGGATTGAAATGCCCCAGTACGGAGCCGACGGCGACGTGATCGACATCACGCTGACGACGGTCAAGGTGCAAAACTGGGACAAGACCATCACCACCATTCCCACGTACGCACTGATTGGCGAGTCGTTCAAAAACTGGCGCGGGATGCAGGAGTCGGGCGGGCGGCGGATCAAGCGGGCGATCTACCTCGACGTCAGCACCATCGTGTTTTGCGACGAGGAAATGCTCGCCCGCTTCGCCAAAATCCAGTACATCACCGCCCACATTGAGCGCAAGAAGCAAGAGCTAGCCGAATACAACAAGCTCAACCATGTTGACCTTTCGCATCTGGTAAATGGCCGGCGCATGACCAATATCGGCACCTTCCGCGCCTATGTGCAGGCCTATCTGAAAAACCATCCGCAGATCAACCAAGAAATGACCTTTCTGGTGCGCCAGCTAGCGCCGACTTCCAAGGGGCTCCCCCTCGAAATTTACGTCTTTTGCAAGGATATCGTCTGGGCCAACTACGAGGCGATTCAGGCCGACATTTTCGACCACATCTTCGCCATTGTGCCCGCCTTTGATCTGCGGGTTTTTCAGGAGCCGACGGGGACGGATTTTCAGGCGCTGGGGGAATCGCAGTAAGACGGGCTATGTTGCCGTCAGAAATTAAAGATATCGCTATGCCTACCGAAAACCTACTCTACACCACCATGTCCAGCTCCATCGGCGAATTGCTCCTAGCCGGCGACTCCACGGGCTTGCGACACATCTATTTCGAGAGCGGCGACTTTACCCCGCCGCCGGAGTGGCAGGCCGTGGCTGCTCTGCCCTACCCGGTCGCCGACCAGCTCGATTCCTACTTCGCCGGTCATCTACGCAGCTTCGACCTGCCACTCCATCCCCAAGGAACGGCGTTTCAGCGCAAAGTCTGGGCTGCACTCGCGGAGATTCCCTACGGCGAGACGATCTCTTACTTGGAGCTAGCTCGCCGCATCGGCAACCCAAACTCGGTCCGCGCCGTCGGCTTGGCCAACGGCAGGAATCCCCTGCCGATTGTCGTGCCTTGTCACCGCGTCGTTGGCAGCAATGGCGCGCTGGTCGGCTACGCCGGAGGACTGCCGATCAAAAGAGCGTTGCTCGCCCTCGAAGGTGCACTCTCCCCTCAACTCGATCTCTTTTAAGGATGGAGGTCTCATGTCCACGAATCGCATTGCTATCATAGGCACGGGGCGCGTCGGCTATCAGTTCAGTTTCTCCGACCTACCAGACAACCACGCCGCCGCCATTGTCCAACATCCCTCCTGCGAGCTAGTCGCCGGCGTCAATCGGGGGCGCGAAAAACTCGACGCCTTTGGCGAGCGCTTCAACGTCGAGGCGCTCTACCACGACTATCGGCAAATGCTCGCCGAAGTCCAGCCCGACATCTGCATCGTCGCCACCCACCCCGAACTCCACGCCGAAATGGTCACCAACTGCGCCCAAGCTACCTCGACGCGAGCCATTATCTGCGAAAAGCCAATGGCCCTTTCGCTGGAGGAATGCGACCAGATGATCGCGGCCTGCCAAGCAGAGGACGTGCTCTTGCAGATCAACCACAACCGCCGCTGGCACTCCGAGTGGGTCCTCGCCAAAACGCTTCTCGACGCGGGCGCTATCGGCGAGTTCAACCACATCTATTGCTACATGGATGGCGGCAAGCCGGCCCCTTGGTGGCGCAGCGAGAACGAAGGCCCCTTACTGCACGACTTCACCCACTATTTCGACCTAATGGATCTCTACGCCGGCGAGGTGGATTGGCTGTGCGGCATGGCTGAGCAGCGCATGCGTCCTTGGGCCGTGGAGGATTTTTCGGCCGCTATGCTCAAGTTCAAAAAGGGGGCCACTGGGCTGATCTGCGGTGCCGAACTGACGCAGTACAACGACAACGCCTTCGAGTTGCGCGGCTCAACCGGTCTGATCCGCATGGATGCTGAGCAAGTCCGCCTCTTTCAGTCCAAGGTCGCGCTTTCTGAGCCCGACAGCGGCTTTGAGTGGAGCAGCCTCGAAGAAGTCGAAGTTGAACAGCCAGCTCCAGTCTCTACATACGTCGCAGCACTATCCGAGTTGATTGACGCTCTGGAAGGCCGCGGCACCTTGCGCAGCGACGGCACCGTGGGCCGCCGCTCGTTGGAAATGGTCATGGCTATCTACCAGTCGCAGCTAGAGGGCAACCGTCCCGTTCACTTTCCGATCTCACTCGCCGAATCCGGCGTCGAGGCGCTGCGTCGGGCGGGGAATTTTAAGGAACGAGAAGCCTAGCCATCGGCAAACCCGTCTGGCCATCGCCTATACGCAAACTTTGCATATACCCCAATAACAAAGATCCCGCTGGTCACCGTGCGGCGGCCAGCGGGATCTTTCATTTCCTCCAAACAAGAGCACTCGATTACAGGTCCTGATTCCCGAACATCGGATATTGCGCCGGAAACAGTATTTTTACCAGTTGCTCGGCATCACCGCTGAGCTGTATGCCATTGCGTTCCACCACATCCTCCGGCGTATCCGTTCCCAACGCCAACTGCACGATATTCTGCCCGCCGCGAATCGCGTGCGCGGTTTCTCCTGTGGTAACGACGCTTACATCCGCCCCTTTGATGCGCAAAGCGACCTCTTCCTCCCCCGTTGAAATCAGCAGATCCCCCTCCCATTGCACCAACGGGAAGGCCCCCAAACGCCGTGATAGCTCGGGTACCAGATTCTCGAACAGGGATTGCAGGTTGACGATGCGTGCGAAATAAATCAGGGGGCGACCCACCCATTCGATCGAGCATGAGAGGAGTTGCCGCAGCTTTTGGCCCACAGGGCTGTTGTAGGGCAACCCCCGGAAGCGGACCGTATCATGTGCCCCACGGCGCGCGATCAGCGCCAGGGCCTGAAGGACCTCATCGGCTGGACCCGCGTGTTCGTCGACGTAGACATCCTTGCCCCCATCTCCGCCCGTGACATAACCTCTAGGCCGGCCCTTATCGTCGGTCCACAGCCAGCCCTGAAAACCGCCGGGCTCTTTATTTTTGAAATAGGTCGGCCGTACCGTAGTGCCGGTCAGCGTCTCGTTGGTGTCGTTGTACACCGCTGCCAGATCCTCGCGGTGCGTCGGCGCGAAGGGCTGCAACTCGAAATCCGGCGCTTCGCGTGGCAGCTCCGCCGTCTCTACTCTCCACTCTTCGCAGCGCCAAATCGGCACATAGCCATAGCGAGCATACTCTCGCCCGGCTAGGTTGATGACTAGGTCGTAGCCCTGGTCGCGCATAGCTTTGAGCGCCGCCGCCACCGTTTGGTCCATCAACTCACCGAAGCGTTCCCCGTAGTCGGGGTGAGTATAGCACAGATTCTCGCCAGCGGCCCGCACACGGGCGGTCCCGACCCGCACGGTGAGGTCGTATACGCCATAGTAAGTGGCGATCCGGTCACCGACAAAGCCGACGCGGGAGGTTTTCCAGTCGTGCTTGCTGTCGGCGATCCGCCCGGCCCGGCCCATCTCCCCCAGCTCCGGTCGGCCCAGTGCGTCGAACAACGCGTAGATATCCTCGCTGTGTTTGGTTTTTTGCGGTGCGGTCAGACGGAGGACCTGATCGACGAAATTTTCGTCCCTCGAAGGACGGTTTTCCTGCAAATTACCCTCTACCATAAACAACAACCTTTCTTTGAGGTGGCCGCGCGCGGTGCGCAGGCGGTTTTTGACTGTGTCTACCTTGATGCCGAGAAAATCGGCGACTTCTTTTTGTGATTGATCGGACATGTAGTACAGCGAGACAATCTGCCGCTCTTCTTCCGACAATTGGTCCAAGGCCTCGTGCAATAGCTTGCTCATTTCGTCCTCCTCGACGATTTCCGCCGAACTCTTGCCACCGGCCACAAGCTCCAACGCCACTTCGGTCGAAACGATCTTCACCGAGTCCTTTCCGCGCGTCATGCGGTTGCAGTGCTTGAAGACGATGCGCCGCAGCCAGTTCGGAAAAGCCAGCGGATGCTCAAGCGTCGACAAACCCGCATGCGCCTCGATAAAAGCCTCCTGCGCCGCGTCTTGTGCCTGATGATAATCGTGCAGGATCGCATGGGCATAGCCCATCGCCATATCCTGAAAGCGCCGCACCAGCGCAGTAAAGGCCGCTATATCCCCGGACTGTGCTTGTTTAACTGTCGATGCTAGGTCGCTCATAGATCGTATACTGGATTCGACTCCTGTTTTTGTCGAAGGTCATAGATAGAGTCCCAGCTTTTGCCGATGCGTGTACGAGATTTTTCAAAAACATGCCGACCGCGGCCAGTCACCCTCATAGTCACCCTTGTCGCCCAAGCCGCAAATCGCTTTGTTGATATCGCGCTTCTAACTCCAAATTCTCGGATTTGTAACGCCCTTTTACCTCTACTTACAATCATTACGGGCCCTAGTGTAGACTACCAGACCGTACACACGGAGACCTGACATGGCCGAAGCCAAAACGCGACCCAAGTACAAAGGTCGCGCTCGCAAAAAACTCCGCGTCGCCTTCATCGGCGCTGGTGGCCGCGCCCTGATGGCCCACTACCCCTCACTGCGCGACATCCCCGAGGCCGAACTAGTCGCCGTCGCAGAACTCGACGAACAGCGCCTGCACAAAACCTGTGACCTCTACGACATCAAAGGACGCTACCGCGACTACCGCCAAATGCTCGCGCGCGAAAAACCCGACGCGGTCTACGCCATCATGCCGCCGCACCACCTTTTCGACATCTGCGCCACCGTTATCGAACACGGCTGCCATCTCATCATCGAAAAACCCCCCGCCGTTACCACCGAGCAAATTCGCCAGCTCGCCGCTTTAGCCCGCCGCCACAAAGTCCTGACCGGCGTCGCCTTCCAACGCCGTTTTGCCCCTGTCATTCGCCGAGGCAAAACGCTGTGCGAAAAGCGCGGCCCAGTACACACCGCCCATGCCAGTTTCTACAAAAACTGGGTCGACGGCACGCCCTACTATCGCGGAGCGCTGGACATGCTTACCTGCGATGGCATCCACGCCGTCGACACCTTGCGCTATCTATGCGGTGGCGAAGTCGAATCCGTTGCCAGCGACTCGCGCCGCCTCGACGCCGACCACTGGAATGTCCATTTAGCCCTAGTCCGTTTCAGCAGCGGGGCCACCGGACTCTTGCTCAACAACTTCATGGCCGGTCGGCGGATATTCAGCGTCGAGATCCACTCTCCCGGCATCTCCTTCTTCGGCGACCCCGAAGAAGGAGGCCAGCTCTACGCCGATAACAAGACCGAGCCTATCGACGAGTTAGACCCCTCCGTCTTAGCAGACAGCGCAGAGGACTATCGAGCCTTCGGCCCCTACGATATCAACCGCCATTTTGTGGATTGCATGTTAAAGGGAAAAGATCCCGAAACGAATTTCGACGACGCGACCAAGACCATGGAATTGGTCGATGCGGTTTACCGTTCGCAAATTTGATCAGCGCGATCCGAGTTGATCGGCTTTTAAAGGCAAGACGTCACTCGGCGACGCACCGCCCATCCCTATACGCCAAAACCGGCTCGTTGGGCAACGAGCAGTCCGAAGCATATCCATAGAGTTCGTTCATCTCGGCTTCAAAGGCGTTATACGCTGTCAGCTTCTCGGCTAGTGCCGTCGAATCGGTGGACGAAGCGGAGTAAACTATAAACTCCCAAGGGCCACCGCAGGGCTTGGAGCCCAAGCCCGAGTAGCGACAATCTTCAATCGACGCGCCCGCAGCGTCGCCGACGAGCGCGTTGATCTCCCGTCGCATCTCCGCTAGCTGTGCACGGTCGCCTTCCTCAGTCCGCTGGTCGCCATTGTTGTCTCCAACAACAGAGTCCGAGTCGCCACAAGCAACGAGGGAAACGGCGATCCATGCCGCCGCAATCAAGTATGGCATAGTCTTCCTCTCCGTTAAAAGAGAGCCATAGCCTGCACTGTGAGAACACCTAACCTGCTGCACGGTTCCCCCACCGCGTCGCAATAACTGCATCCATGAAAATCTGCCCTAGGTGAAACACAATACAAGGTATTGCTAGCAATCCCTTTAGCTCGGGCGACACCGCCGAATCCGGTAAAAAAGCCAGCACCGTCATCGCCACCGGCAAGGTCTTTTGGCTAGCCATCAGCACAACGGTCTTGCGCGCCGCCGCTTCGAGCTGCAAAAGCGCGCAAGCTCCGCCGTTGAGCAGCAGGTAAAGCGCGTGGATTGCCAATCCAGACACTACCAGAATCAACAAGCTCGCAGGTTCTATCTGGGCTAGCCGCCCGGAAGACTCGCTGAATTTCATCCACGGAATCGAGATCAGCGCTGCATTACTGGCCAAAGTCAACTGCGAGCGCTGGGCGTCGATCCAATCGACGGCGAAGCGCCGCAGGTACTTGCCGACGCCCAAGGGCAGCAAGATCGAAAGACAGAGTTTGACGAACAGATCGCTAGCCGAAAGCTCAACTTGGCCTAGAGAGCTTAGAAGATGCGCCAACACGAAGGGCACCGTGAAGATGCCGGCGATATTGGTCAGCACCGTCAAAAGCAAGGCCAAGGCGACATTGCCTCTGGCCTGCGCCGTCAGTGCCACGCCCGACGTCAGGGTCGTCGGCATGCAGCAAAACAGGGCCAGACCGAATTGGAAGGCGGGCTCCATCGGGAGCTGGAACGCGATCGCCGCACCGAGAAAAGGCGTGGCAAAGAGAATCGAAACACACCCCCAGGACGTCGCCTTCCACGCAGCGAGGGCCGCGTGGACTTCGTCGGTCTTCAGCATCAGCCCCGAAAGGAAGAAAATAAGGCTGACCGCAACGTACTGAGTGGGAAGTTCGGCCATGTAGAGGCCCGGACGGGGAAAGAAGAATCCCACCACGGCCACGGCCAACAGACCAACAGGCAGAAATTGCCGCTGTAGAAAATCTAGCACGGTCCGCTCACAAAAAAGGCCGGACGCCGCCCGGCCAGATCGCTAACACTATGTATGATTGGGATCTACTCGCTCTCCGCTAAGGCAACGGTGCGGTAGCCGTAACAGATGTCCTCGCAGACGGTACACGACTCCACATCGCCATCGCGACACTCTAGGGCACCATCGCGGAATGTCTGGAGAAACTCATTGGCCGAAGGTTTTTCTGAAAACAGCACGCGCAAAAAGCAAACCAACCGCTGCCGCGCCTCATTGCTGATTAGGTGCTCAACCTTGCAGGCGTCGATCATTGCGTCGTCCTCGTCCATGCCGAGGGCGTCTCCGAGGAAACGCTGCACGACTAGGCGCGTGGCCTCGGTTTCCTGCACAACCTTCAGGCCCTGGTCGGTAAGTTCGAGGAAGCGGTTGGGGTCCTCTTGCACGTAGCCGCGCTCCTTGAGGTGCTTCATGGCCGTCGAGACGCTACCTTTGGTAATGCTCAGGTGCTTGGCGATATCCGAGACGCGGGCGTAGCCATACTCCCCGCGCAGCTCGTGGATTGCCATCAAGTGATGCGCCGCGCTGTGGCTTAGTTCGTTTTCTTCGTAGGCTCTCCAGACTTCCTCAAACATGCGTTTCGCCTTTCTGCCTCCGCTTACGTCGCAGGGCCTCGTATTGGGTCATTGGCCGAGCTTGCGCAGCAAATCCACGCAGCGATTGGAGTAGCCCCATTCGTTGTCGTACCATCCGAGAATCTTGACCATATTTCCTTCGAGAACATTCGTCGATAGCGCGTCGAAGACACACGAGTGCGGGTTGCCTACAATGTCGGCCAAGACCAGAGGCTCTTCAGAGTACTCGAGGATGCCAGCCAGCGAGTTGGCCGCAGCGGCTTTGAACGCTGCGTTGATTTCTTCGGCATCCGCTGCGCTTTTGAGTTCGGCGGTGAGGTCGGTCAATGAACCGTCGGGGGTTGGCACGCGGATGGCCAAGCCATCGAGCTTGCCGTCGAGCTCGGGTAGCACCTTACCGACCGCGGCCGCGGCCCCCGTAGTTGTGGGCACCATTGATGCCGCCGCCGAGCGCGCCCGTCGCATGTCGCTGTGCGGAGCATCGAGCAGGCGTTGGTCGCCGGTGTACGAGTGAATCGTATTCATCATGCCTTTGACGATGCCGAATTTTTCGTGTAGGACCTTGACCATGGGGGCTAGACAGTTGGTCGTACACGAAGCATTGGAAATAATCGCGTGGTCGGCTTGGATGGCGGCGTCGTTGACGCCCATTACCACGGTTACGTCTTCGCCTTTGGCCGGAGCAGAAATGACGACTTTGTTGGCCCCAGCGTCGATATGGGCACGGGCCTTGCTGGCCTCGGTGAAAAATCCCGTTGACTCTAGCACCACTTCGACCCCCAAATCACCCCAAGGCAGGTTGGCCGGGTCGCGCTCGGCCAGGATGCGAATCGCTTGGCCATTGACGATCAAGTCGTCGCCAGCAACCTCTATCTCGCCGGCGAAGCGACCGTGAGTGGAGTCGTATTTGAGTAGGTGGGCAAGTGTTTGGGCGTCGGTTAGATCGTTGATGGCTTTGATCTCGATGCCACCTTGCTCGACGGCCGCCCTGAACACCAAGCGGCCGATTCGACCAAAGCCATTAATAGCAACAGGTAGCTCTCCCATTTTCCAGTGTATTCCTTCCTGTAAATAGCAGTAGATTTGGGGATCTGAGAAAAGTCAGCCGCTCATCCCTGCGGGCCATGCGACGATCCAAATGAATATGGTAGCAAACGGATGAACGGAACTTTACAGCCCGATGTAAAAACTTATATTGCACAGTTGCGGGAAGCGGGCAAGGCGGGCAAATCGGACTTGATTCTCAACTTTTGCGTTTTTTGCGTTGCAAAAAGCTAACGAATAAACCCGACCTCAGCAAGAGCACTACCACTGGCCGAGATGGGCAATGGCGAGCTAGGCTGAAGGGCGGGACGGACGATCAAAGAACAGAGAAGCAATGCGCGAGGAAGGCATAGCCTTGGAGAAAGCGCTGCTGTGCATCGATGAGCAGCAGCGGGCCTACATCGAACAACTGAAATCCTTTATCCGCATCCCCAGCGTCAGCACTGGTGCCGATGAAGACACCAGCGACGGCCTCGCCCAAGCGGCCGATTTCCTCGTTGGCCAATTCGACCAAATGGGGTTTGAGGTCGAGAAGATCCAAGTACGGGCCGCTACCAACCCCTTAGTCGTCGCCCGCAGCCCCGCGTTCTCGCCGCACCAACCCACCGTCTTGATCTACGGCCACTACGACGTACAAGGGGTGGACAATCCGCGCTCGGCTTGGGAGGTGGATCCCTTTGCTGCCGAAGAGCGCGACGGCTTCCTTATCGCCCGGGGTGCCAGCGATAATAAGGGGCCCTGTTTCGCGCATCTGAAGGCGGCCGAAGTCGTCTTCGCCAATGGGAATCAGCTTCCGTTCAATCTGGTCTTTCTGATCGAAGGCGAGGAGGAATGCGGCAGCGCTGCGTTGAGCCAGTTTGTGGCCGAGGGCGGGCTTGATGAATTTGCTCCGGTGCTTTGTACGGTGATTTCCGATACCAGCATGTACGGGCCGGATCAGCCCTCGCTGACTTTGGGGCTGCGCGGCATTGTCTATACCGAGGTCGAGGTTTTTGGGCCGGTGCAGGACGTGCATTCCGGCCTTTTCGGCGGCATTGTCCACAATCCCAATCAACTGCTCGTCAACGCCTTGGCCGGCCTCATCGACGCCGACGGGCGCATTGCTGTCCCCGGTTTCTACGAGGGGGTGCAGCCGCTCTCGGCCCGCGAAAAGAGCCTCTACGCTGCCCTTGCGGTGGACGAGGATGCCTATTGTTGCACCTTGGGCGTGCCCTCGCTAGTGGGAGAGCAGGAATACCCCATACTCGAAAGGCGCTGGACTCGTCCCACGCTCGACATCAATCTCCTCAGCGGCGGCAGTCCGCGCACGGTCATTCCGGCGGTAGCCCGAGCGGCCATCTCCTGCCGATTAGTACCCGACCAAAATCCCGAGCGCATCCAAGCTGCCCTCGAAGGACACATCCGCGCTCGTCTGCCGGCCGACACTCGCGTCGAGTTCAAAAACCAGCATTGCTCACCGGCTTATTATTTGGATCTAGACCACCCACTAGTCGAGCCGACACTCGAGGCCATGCGCAAGGGATTCGAGATCGAGCCGGTATTTACCCGCGAGGGTGGCTCCATTCCCATCGTCGTCGATTTTGCCGCTGCGACAGGGGCACCGGTCCTACTCATCGGCCTAGGGCAAATCACCGACAATTGGCACGGCCCCAACGAGCGCTTTTCCATGCGCGATTTTCACCGCGGCATTCGCACTTCGGCCGCGCTCTTATGCGAGTTGGCGCGAGCATCTCAGCGCGCAACCTAGCCCCACCATTCTGCACAAGACGAGGAGCCATCTGTGTCTCTCTCCCAGGCCCAAATAACCCATTTCAAAAATCACGGCTACACCGCAGTTCCCGATTTTTTTGACTCCCGCGAAGTCCGAGCCTTGCAAGCCGAAGTCGAGCGCTTCAAACGCGAGGGCTTGGTCCGCAATGTCGCCACTGAGGGCGATGGTGAGACCCCCTCCACTACCAAAGTCAACCTGCAACTGATTCCCTTGTACGACAAAAGCGACCTTATCCGCGCTCTGCCCTTTGACGAAAAAATCACCGTTGCCGTCTCACAACTCATCGGCACGCCCTTCATCCTGCACCTAGATCAGATGTTTCTCAAGCCGGCCGGGCACGGCATTGGCACGGACTGGCACCAAGACAACGCCTATTTCAAAATAGACGATCCCTTAAAAGGCACTGCCATGTGGGTCGCCGTTCACGACGCAACCATTGAAAATGGCACCATCCACGTCGTGCACGACTCCTTCAAGGAGGAATATCCGCACGACCGCGATCCCTTCTCCGACCACCACATCCACTGCCAAGTACCCGAGGAGCGCGCTGTGCCCATTGAGCTAAAGGCCGGTGGCGTCGTTTTCTTCTGCTACGGCACTGCCCACGCTACCAAGGAAAATACCACCAATCGCGAGCGCGCCGGACTTGCCTTCCACTTTCTGCACACCGCCTGCGTTGATCGCGCCAGACTCATCGGCGAACGGCGCGGCCAGCCCATCTTGGTGGGGCCGGAAGCCACAGGTGGCGAAGCCGAATACGGCGTGCGCGTCGCTGGGACTTGGGAACGAGAAGTCGAGCGCGTCCTCGAGGGAGCAACCAACTAATGCCAGACATCAAACCCGACGACCTGCGCCAGATAGGGTACCAGCTTTTCGAGACGGCCGGCTGCCCTCCCGCCAGCGCCCGCGCCGTGACTGACCACTTAGTCGAGTCCTCCCTCTACGGGCACGACTCGCACGGCAGCCTACGCCTCTACGAATACATCGAACAAATCCAAGACGGCACCTTTGATCCTAAGGGTCAGCCTTCTATCGTCAGCGAAAAACCCTGCACGGTGGTCGTCGATGGCGGCGGGACCATGGGCCAGATCGGCGGGACGTTCGCTACCCAGCTAGCCATCGACAAGGCCGCTCAGTACGGGGTCGCCACTGCCACGCTGCGCAACTGCGGGCACGTTGGCCGGGTGGGAGCCTATCCACTACAGGTCGCCCGCCAAGGCATGATTGGGTTAGCCTTTTGCAACGCCGGTCACCTCGGGCGGCAGATCGCTCCTTACGGTGGGATTGACGGCAAGCTCAGCACCAACCCCATATCCTGTGCCGCGCCTCGGCGCAACGCCGATCCACTCTTGGTCGATATGACCACTTCGGTCTGCGCCGAGGGCAAGGTCCGCGTCGCCTACAACCGAGGAGAACAGCTACCCGAAGGCCGGATCATTGACCACGATGGCAACCCCTCTACCGATCCAGAGGCATTTGTCGGCGATCCGCCCGGCGCGATCCTGCCTTTCGGTGGGCCAGTGGCCTATAAGGGGTACTGCCTGAGTATGGTAGTTGAGATTCTAGGCGGAGCCCTCAGCGGCCAGGGCTGTGCCAACGGCGAGACCGTCATGCAGAGCAACGGGCTGCACCTGACGGTGTACAACATCGAGCACTTCGTCGAAATGGATTACTACTTCGACGAGCTCGAAAGCCTCATCCGCCACGTATCCACCAGCCGCGTCGATCCGCACATCGGCGAGATCCTGCTGCCCGGCGATCCCGAATACCGCACGGGACGCCAGCGCCAAGAAGAGGGGATTCCCATCGACGACACGACTTGGGGCCACATCGTCAAGGCCGCACGGAGCCTCGGGCTAGACCCTCAGGCTTGGTCGCAATGATGACGGTACCTCCGCAGGGGGACTATTGATTTTTCACAAGGCTCTTATGCTGTGAATCGCCCTATAAACCCGTCCACCCTCCAGAATCCATCGAGGTCTAACTATGGGCATCGACACCTACACCGTGAACCACTGGAACGAGGCGACGCACGTACACGAGCCATCGATTCTTACCATAGAGCAGAACTTCACCTTCGATGCGCTCGGGTTCGTCGTGCTGCCGCAACTCCTCAGCCAGGCCGAGCTGTCCGCGTGCCGCGATAGCGGCGATGGGCTGGGCGATCTCTGCAGCGAGGCCGGCACCGTCGGACGCTACGTGCGCGAGCTGTGCGGCGATGGCTCTCGCCAAGACGGTCCTGCGAGGCACGTCCCCGCCGCCGCAGGAGAGTACGACGAAGCCTCGCTGCCGTTGGAAGGCGGGGCGCACACGCTGGACCGGGCGTACATCAACCTAGCGGGGTGGAATGGCCGCAACGCCGACGGAACTATGCTCCAGCGGGCCGGCGGTGCATGGGAAGAAGTCCGCATCCGGCAGTGCCAAGGGCTGGCGGTGGCCATCGCCCTCACGGACTCCGCAGAAGGCAAGTGCCCGCTGGTGGTCGTGCCCTCCTCGCATAAGAGCGGGCTGCCAGCCCCACCGCTTCCATCCTCCAGCCGCTTCGCCGAGCGCCCGGCACTGGCGGCGGGCGACGTGCTGCTGTGCGCCGCCAGCGCGCTGCACGGGGTCTGCCCGCAGGGTGATGGGGGCGGGCTGATCGTGGTAAATTTCATCTCGCGCACGGCTCGGCCACAGGGGCCACCTGACCAGCAGGACAAGCAGCCCCTGCCCGCGTGGGCGGAAGGGCTGGGCGAGGCTGAGCAAACCGTGCTAGCGGGCGGTGCCTCGCGTCGCCTGCTCCTATCGGACGGCACGACCACCTATCTCACCTCCGCCGACGATGCCGACGCGGCGCAGAGGGCCTCTTCTGCCCTCGAGTTCGAACGCCGAGATGATCATGCCGAGCGCTGGGCGTTTGACACTCAGGGCTTCCTGTTAGTCGAGGGCGTCATGGACGATGATTGGGTCGATGCGGCCGTGGCGGGCATCGACGCCAACCTCGATCGCCTAGTGTACCGGGGCGCAGGCGACAAGCTTGACGGGGACGTGACGCTTGCCGACATCCCTGGGGCACCGACGATCTCGGGCACGGGCCGACCGGACCTGAAGGACTTGTTTCAGCTACCGGCACCGCACAATGCACCTTTCCTCAAAATGCTGGCGCATCCGGCCGTCATCCAGCGCCTGAACTGGATGATTGGACCAGGGTACAGGGTAACTCAGAACACGGCCCTGTGCCACGTCAAAGGCTCGAGCGGGCAGATGCTGCACTCGGGAAACGCCAATCCGACCTGCATCGGCAAGCACTACGAGATGGTAAACGGGCGCGTGCACACGAGGTCGGGCATCAACGTCGCTTGGCAGCTCAACGACGTCGGGCCCGGCGATGGCGGATTTGTCGTAGTGCCGGGCAGTCACAAATCGTGCTACCCTTTGCCGCATTCGGTGCGGGTCTGCAACGAGCGCGCGCCGATCCGCCACATTCCAATGCGTCGCGGGTCTGTTCTCTTCTTTTTGGGCGGGACGGTCTGTCACGGGGCGTACCGCTGGGAGGCTGAGTCACCGAGGCGGACAGCACTCTTCACGTACGGGCACGACGGCCGGCACCCTTTTGCATGGCCCTCAAGCAAACTGTGAGCTCCTAGCGGGTGCCCAATGCCCGCGCCCGAAGCCAGACCGTGCCCGGCCGCCGTCCTACGCAGCAGTTATCGCGCCTAACGCTGCTCCCTGTTATGCAGTGGTCTTGCCGACAATGCGTTCCTTCGCACCTTTCACCGCTGTATCCGACTGCCACCGGTCGAGTCGATCTCGAAGCGCCGTGACGCGATCTGCGCTCCCGCCATCGCCAATTAGGTTCTGGAACTCCCGCGGGTCCGCGCTCAAGTTATAGTACTCTCCTGACTCCTCTCCATAGACATTCAGCTTCTCGCTCTCGGTCCGGATCATCTTGATATCCCCGATCTGACTGAACACGGCGTCCCGCCAGCCTGGTCCAGGGGTGCCTTCGCGGATACTCGGAAGAAGGGAACGACCCTGGACGCTGTCGGGGACAGCGGCACCAAGCAGATTGCAGATAGTCGGGAACAGATCGATATGTTCAGTGAGTTCGGAGCGAGTGCCCGCGGCAACACCCGGCACGTCGATAAGGAGCGGGACGTGTACGGATGCCTCCCGCATGTTGAATTTCAGGAACATTGCGTGTTCCCACTGCTGATCCCCGTGATCGGCCGTCCAGATCACGACCGTCTCCTCGCGAATCCCAAGCCGGTCGAGGGCGTCGAGGACCATGCCGCAGTAGTTGTCGACGAGATGGACCATACCGTAGTATCCGGCCATCATCTGACGAATCTCAACCTCGGTCAGATGCGCCCACTCCCGTTGCATCCGGCGAATGCGATCGTGCGGGGGTGGCGCGTCCCGAGGTGGGTGCTCGGGCAGGACGATCCGCGATTGGTCGATCTGCCCGTAGATGTCTTTCGGCGGGAAGAACGGAGGATGCGGCTCGGTAAACGACGTCCAACTCAGGAAGTTTTCGCCATTGGCCACGGCCTCTTCGATCTGCCGTATCGACTCCGTCGCGACGTGATACCCCCAGTATTGCTCCCGGGTCCGCGGGCTAGGGCCTGCTGTTGTCCGGCGCGTTCGCCCGTCATTCTCCCAATCGTAGCGTTCAAGCACGTCGTCGGGCATCGTTTCACGCCACATCGTCGCGGTGATCTCGGGCTCGTATCCGTTGTCCATCTCCCGATCCGTCCAGTGCATATGCCCGAGATGGAAGCGCCGATACCCGAGCGGCTGCAAGGCGTGGGCGATCGTATGCATGCCCGGATGCGGCTGGTGGCGGTTGGTGATCACGCCTTGGGCGTGGGCGTAGCGTCCGGTGGCTAGGCTATGTCTGGCGGGGGCGCAGACCGGAGACTGGCTGTAACAGTTCTCAAATCGCACGGACCGCTCGGCTAGCCGGTCGAGATTCGGCGTGTGCGCAAGCGGATTCCCCAGAGAACTGAGTGCATCGAATCGGTGATGATCGCACATCAAAACTAGGATATTCATAATCATAAGGTCCTTTCTGTCTCCCAGTGGCTGGACGCAAATATTGCCTCCCGAGCGCAGAGGGCGTATAATGAGGGCAACAGAGGGTGTTTCGACAAGGCGGTTTAGACAACCAGGCTGTCTATTATTCCTTGGGATGGCCTCCTAACGCAAAGGATCGGCCTTGATGAAACCCAAACATCTGCGCTGCGCCGTGCTGGCGCTCGTTGCGGCTGCTCCGCTCAATGCCGAGGAATTGCGCTTCGACAACGCCGCCCAGTGGCGCCAGTGGACCCTGCCCCTGGGGATCGTCGAACTGACGCCCCAAGGGGTCGTCCGCCCTTTGGCGGTTCGCAAAAACATCAATGCCGCACTCGATGCCCTAGCCCATGGCGGCGGCCTCCGCGACGCCGGGTCCAACCGCGCCACTGCGGCCCTGGTCTTCGACGGCGACCCTGCGACCGGCTGGCAGCCCGCCTCGGGCGACCTCGAAGAGACGGGCTGGATCGAGGTAGATCTGGGCCGCGGCGTCCCGGCCAGCCGCGTCTCCCTAGTCTTCGACGACACCGCACCTCCTTTCGAGATTTTCAACCTGCTGCTGTCCACAGGAGAACAGTTCATTGACGTAGCCGATGTCCCGGTCCCCGGCACCCTGACCTACCGCATCGCCGAGCGCTTCGGCGCAAACAGCGCCCACCGCGTCGACTTCGCCATTCCCGCCATACCCCCGACGCCGATCCAGTTCGTGCGTCTCGAAGCGCTCAAGGCCGCGCCCGATGCGCGGCTGGTCGAAATCGAAGTGGAAGCCCTAGGCGACAATCTGGTCTCGGACTTGCGCGAGCGGGGCGGAGCCGTCGAGATCATCATCGGCACCGGCGGCACAGATTTCGTCGAAGCGACGCTGACCAATGCCCTGCTGCTGATCGACGGCCGGATCAACACCTGGTGGCGCAGCGGTCGAGTCCCGCGCGCCTCCAACGATGTCTGGGCCTGGATCATCCTGGATCTGGGTGCCGTCTACTGGGTCGACCAGGTGCACCACATCGGCCATATTGATCGCGGGCGGCATTTCAGTATGAACTTCCACGAGATGATGACCTCGGACGGCTCGCTGGCCGCGGACGGCTCGCTGCACTGGACCAAGCACTTTTCCGGCGTCCTGCCGCGTGCCACCCGGCGCCAAGGCATGGTCGCGCACCACTTCGCCCCCATCCCCACGCGTTTTCTGCGTATCCTCTTCAAGACTTGGGACGCCAGTTGTACCACCGCATCCGGCACTAGCGCGCCCGATTGCTACTCCAGTGGCCACACTGCGGAGATCATGGTCTTCAGCGAGGGTTTTCCGCGCGAGGTGCGCTTCCACTCCCCCATCCTCGATCTCGGAGGCCGGAAGAATGTCAACGCCCTCCGCTGGGGCGCCGATGTGCCCGTCGGCACCAGGCTCGAACTGCGCAGCCGCTCGGGCAACGAACTGGAGCAGAATTTCACCTACTACGACAAGAATCTCAAAGAAGTCACCGCAAGGAGGTGGGACAAGCTCATTCCCTCTTTCCGCGGCCCCATCGATACTACCTCTGCGCCCGGCGGCGACTGGAGTCCTTGGAGCAATATCTACGCGGCCTCCGGCCAGACCTTCCTCTCGCCCTCGCTCAGGCGCTTCGTCCAGCTCGACGCGCGTCTGGTGAGCGACTCCCCCCTGCGGGCACCCTCCATAGACTGGGTGAGCCTGGACTTCGCCGATCCCATCGCCGAACGCGTCAGCGCCGAGGTCTACCCCTTCCAGGTCGAGCCGGGCACCATGGTGACCTTTTCCTACTGGCTGCGCGCCCCTGCTACTCGCGCAGGCTTTGATCGGCTGGCCATAGAGGCCTCCACGCCCCTGCGCTTTGTCGACACCCACCTCGATGGCGCGCCCATCGAGGTCCAAGCGCGAGAGGACAGCGCCGGCTTCCGTTTGCAGTTCCCCCGCCGGGTGCAGAGTGGCGAACTGGTGGAGATGCGCTTTGAGGCCGCCGCTTTCCTGCAGGCCACGCGTTTTGACCTCTTTCTCGAAGACAGCCAGCTGGGCCCGGATGTGCGCCAGCGGGTCGAACCGGGTGACGCCAACCCACAGGTCGAAAGCAGTACCAATATCGTCGAGTTGCCCCTAGACCGCGCCCTCTTCGCCCATCTCTCCGTGTACCCCAGAGTGCTCACACCCAATGGCGACGGCATAGGTGACCGCCTCTTCATCAACCTGAACCTGATCAACGTGCTGGAGCACAGACCGCTGAAACTGGAACTTTTCGACTTGGCCGGCCGCCGGGTGCGCCAGACCTCGGCACGAGCGCTGGCCGGCGCCCAGGAACTGGTCTGGGACGGGCGAGACCAATCGGGCGATCTGGTGCCGCCCGGACACTACTTTCTACGGCTCAAAGTGGAAAGCGACGCCCGCAGCCAGAGCGTCAACCGAATGGTGTCGATCGTCTATTGAGACCCCGGCGGGACGTTGGGAATCTGTCCCGCAGCACCACCTATTTAAAATCTGGCGGGAACGTGTGGGAATCGAACCCACCCAGCGCAACTCTCGCTACGCCGCAACGGATTTGAAGTCCGCGGCAGCCACCAGGCACGCATCCGCTCCCGCAAATTTTCGTTTGGGTACGCAAAAATATAGAACATCCCAATAGCACCTACGAGACCTACGGTGCTACTGGGTCCGCGCTGCTTCGGCCCGTGCCTTGCGCTCGGCCCGCTCGGACGCTTTGCGCTCGGCCACCTCGGCTTCTGTCGGCAAGCGCCGCGCGGGCATTTCTGGATACTCAAGCGGCAACTCCCAACGCAGGGTTCGCAAGGGGACGTCGCCCAGGTTTTCAATCTGCAACTCGAGATATTCGTCGTCGGGCCCGACAATAGGCTTCTTGTCGTTGCTTTTGCGATTGGGGAAGAAGACTCGGTAGTAGGTCTTGCCGTCGAGTACTTCCCCTTCGGGCCGGTCGCTCTCGTATGGATAGAAATTAAACGTCCCGCTGGGCTGGAAGCGCACGCCTTGCTGATTGACCAAGAACGTGCGCGCACCAATATCGGCAATATATGGCTTGAGCTGAGACTCTCCGCTCGACAGATAAACGGTAAAGACCAAACGACTGTAGAGCGTCAAGCCCCAACGGTCGTCATACTGGTCGCGCAGGATGGGAAACTTGGGGTCGTAGATGGCATCAACGACCCGGCGTATGTATTCGGCCCTCCAGATGTCGAAGGCGCGTTTTTGTAGGGGATTGCGCGCATCAAAGGACGGATTTACGTAGATAAGGTACTGAAAGTAAAGGCTGTTGATGTCCGTGCCGTCTTCGGCCGGATAGGTGCCATCGACATAGGAGTAGAGTAGTTGTTTGATGCGAAATTCGAGTTGCTCTTGCCCCAAGTCCTCGCGCTCAGCCCGCGCATAGGCGTGGGCAATTTCGTAGGCGAAGGTATGCAAGGCTGCCTGCACCAAGACGCCGTCGGCACCCCGGTGGCTTCTATTTACGGTGCGCCATACTTCCTGCTCGACGCCCGTAAAGGGGCCTTCCGAAAATTCTAGGGCGCAGCCAGTGCCCGCCGCACATATCCAGCAAAGGAGCAAGACCCTGCTTGGCATGAATTACCTCCGTCGAGGCGGGAGGATGCCCAGTGTCGCGCTATTCCTTGACGACCCAGACCTTGACCGCTGTTGCCACCTCCGGGTGGAGGCGCACTTCGACATTGTAAACACCCAATTCGCGGATGGGGTCTTCGAGATGGATGGCGCGGCGCTCTATCTCGTAGCCCTTTTCGTCGAGCAACTCGGCGATGTGCTGGGCGGTTACCGAACCGAAGAGGCGATCCTCCTCGCCGACCTTGACCTGCGCAGTGATCGACTCCGCTTCCAGCTTTTTGGCAAGGGCCTCGGCGGCACGACGGTCGCGCTCGGCTAAGGTCTCTTGCTGTTTGCGCCTAGACTCAAACTGAGCCATGTTGGCGGCGCTGGCGATCAGGGCCTCATTGCGAGGGATTAGGAAGTTGCGACCATACCCGTTTTTTACCTCCACGACCTCGCCGGCCGAACCCAAGGATTCAACGTCCTTTAATAGAATTACTTTCACGACTTGTCCTCCACTTCGTAGAAAACGGCGGTGTTGTTTGAGCCTTACGCTTCTTCCTCTGTGGGGGCTGGGCGCAGCCGCCGCCAATCGAACCAAGTATCCAAAAGCCCCAAGCCCGCCAAGAGTAGAAACGCCAAGCCCGCGACAAAGAAAAGCCCTACGTAAAACAACAACTCGACCAAAGGCGGCACCCGTTGGCGCAGGGCGAAAAAGCGCAAGACGGCCAAGCCTTGCACTGCGTAGATAATTCCCATCAACACGATCAAATTGAGGCCCAAGTCGGCCAACAATCCGTCGCTCAAAAGACTTAGACCCAAGGCCGCGATCAGTACCCAGATCAACTCTTCCCAAGGCCGCCACAAAGGCAGCGGCAAAGGAGCAGGCAGCGACAGCCCCAACCGCAAGGCCAAGCCCTGACTCAACCGATACGCCACGACAAAAACCAAGAGCAGGGTCGCCATCTCGATGGCTGGCTGCACTCGCAAGACCGCGTCAATCATCGCGCTTAGCGTCTGGCCGCTTCCCTCTACAGCCATCCCCAAGGCTTGAAACTGCTCCAAGATGGCGGCGGCGTGCTCTTGGCGCTGTACGCCATCGCGCGCCTGAATCAACTGCCAGAAACACAAGACAGCCGGCGGCGTGCAAGCCATGGCCATGACGCGACCATAGGTCTGCTGACGCTCTATTTGCAAAACGGCGAGCAACCCCATAATGGGCACTAGCCCCAACATGGCACCTAGCAGCATGACGGAGCCCAAGCAAAGCAGGCCGATCAAGGGCAGGGCACCGCGCGAGCCGTAGCGCAGACTAGTCAAAAGCGAAGCGACCGCCAGCGCTATGCCCAGCAGAATCAGCATCGGCTGCCGACGCTAAGAGTCGTCGGACTCTTGGACTACGGCCTCTTCGGGTGCCTCCTCTGCCTCCTCCACCCCCTCTACCTTTTCTACTATCTCTTCATCAGGTGCTTCGCGTCCAGACACACCACTGTGGGCCTCGCTGCGGTCTCTCGGGCCCCGAGAGTCCCGATGTGGGCCGCCTCGGTCCCTCGGGCCGCGGGTCGGTCGGGCAAAGGCTTCTTCGAGGAAATTGTCGGCGGCTAGCTGGGGCACGTGGATAAACTCGCCTTCGACCGCAGTGACGAGGTAGCGCAGCACCACTTCGTCGAGCTTGAGCGTCTGTTCTAGCCCTTCGATCGCCGTCGGCTCAGCGGCAAACTGGTAGAGCACGTAGTAGCCTTGATGCCGATTCTTCAGGCTAGACGAGGTATAGGCCAGACGCCGCAGACCCCAATTGTCGATCCGGACGACTTGCCCGCCATTTTCCCCGAGTAGAGCCTCGTATTTTTCGACGAGTTGATCGTATTGGCCCTCGCCGGCTTGGGGGTCCAAGATACATACGAGTTCGTAGTTTCTCATTGTATTGCGCTTTCTTGGTTCTGGTCTGGGGCACATCCCTCAGACGACTAGACTAAAAGCGGTGCCAGGACGAGAGATATCACCGACATCAGCTTGATGAGTATGTTTAGCGACGGACCCGAGGTGTCCTTGAATGGGTCGCCGACCGTATCGCCGACGACAGCGGCTTTGTGGGGGTCGGAGCCTTTGCCACCCAAGTGGCCCTCTTCGATCCACTTTTTGGCGTTGTCCCAAGCCCCGCCGCTGTTGGCCATCATCAGCGCCAGCAGGACGCCGCTGACCGTCGCCCCGGCGAGCATGCCGCCCAGGGCGATGGGGCCGAGACCGAACCCAACCGCGACCGGAGCCAAAACCGCCAACAGGCCTGGAAGGATCATTTCGCGCAGGGCCGCGGTCGTGCTAATCTCCACGCAGCGCCGGGTATCGGGCTTGGCTTTGCCTTCCATTAGGCCCTCGATCTCGCGGAACTGACGCCGGACTTCCTCGACCATCTTGAAAGCGGCCTTGCCGACCGAGGTCATGGTAATGGAGGCCGCTAGGTAGGGAAGCATCGCCCCGATAAAAAGCCCGACGACGACAATCGGCGTAGTCACGTCAATGATGATCGGCTTGCCGGTCGCGGTCTCAATGGCGGAGGAATAGGCTGAAAAAAGCGCCAAGGCCGTCAACGCTGCCGAACCAATGGCAAATCCTTTGCCCATGGCCGCGGTCGTGTTGCCGAGAGAGTCGAGACCATCGGTGATCTTGCGCGTGTCTTCGCCCAAGCCCGCCATTTCGGTAATGCCACCGGCGTTGTCGGCGATGGGACCATAGGCGTCAACCGACATGGTGATACCCACTGTGGCCAGCATGCCGACAGCGGCGATGCCAATCCCAAAAAGCCCGGCAAAGTGGAAGGCCAAGCCAATGGCGACGACGATCCCCAAGGTCGGCAGGACGACGCTCTCCATGCCGATGGCTAGGCCGGAAATAATATTGGTCGCCACGCCGGTCTTGGAGGTCTCAGCGATGGTGCGGATGGGTTTGCCGCCGGTGTAGTACTCGGTAAAAAGGCCAATCGCGATCCCGGCCAGACAGCCTGCGCACAGTGCCCACACCGGCTGATTGGATAGGCCGATTGTCCCGGCGACCCACCAAGCACCCAAAATCATTAGGGCGGCAGCAACCCAAGTCGAGTAGCGCAATGCGGCACCGGGGTCAAAATTTTGTAGTATCCGCACCATTAACACGCCCAGCAGCGACGCGGCTATACCAATCGTGATGACGATCAGTGGGAAGCTCATCGCCGCAAGTTTCGCTTGGGTCGGATCGGAGATGCTGGGAGCGAGAGTCGCTAGCAGTGATGCGGACGCGGTGGCAGCAATGGCAATAGTAGCGATGACCGATCCAACGTACGATTCAAAGATGTCGGCACCCATGCCAGCGACATCGCCGACATTGTCACCGACATTGTCGGCAATAACGGCCGGATTGCGGGGATCGTCCTCGGGAATTCCCGCCTCCACTTTGCCCACCAAGTCGGCACCCACGTCGGCGGTCTTGGTGAAGATGCCACCGCCAACGCGCGCGAAAAGGGCAATCGAAGAGGCCCCCATAGCGAAGCCATTGATCGTGGATGCTTGGCTTATATCGTGCCAGATACCAATGGCGCTAGCCAGTGCGCCAATGCCGAAAAGTCCCAAGCCAGCCACGGCAAGCCCCATCACTGCCCCCCCTGAAAAAGCGATGTTCAGCGCCGGTCCTTGGCCGTGCTGGTTGGCCGCTTGGGCGGTGCGAACATTGGCGTGGCAGGCCGCCTTCATGCCGGTGTAACCGGCCAAAATGGAGCAAACGGCTCCCGCCAAGAAAGCGTACGCGGTATGAGAACCGACAAAGGCAAAAAGGAGGGCGAAGACGATGACGATAAATCCGGCGAGAATGGTGTACTCGCGTTTGAGAAAGGCCATAGCGCCCTCGTGGATAGCCTCTGAGATTTCCACCATCTCTGGAGTGCCCGCTGGAGACTTTTTGATGTAAAAGTATAGCAGGAGCGAGCAAAGCAAACCGCCTAGACCGATGAATGGCGCTGCGCTTGTCCAAATTTCCATATGCGTTTGTAACCCTCCCTCGGTTACGTTGCTTTTTAACCGTTGAACTTGTTCATGGCCGCCTCAATGCCTTCGGCGTAGTACACTTCGAGCGCCGCATTCCCGCGCTCAATCAAGTCTTCTACCTCGTCTGCTGGGGAAAACGGATCTAGGACGTAGTCGATGATGTCCTCGCCTGCGGGTGGAATACCGATCCCTAGGCGCAGACGCGGCACCGCCTCCGTGTTGAGTGCTTCGAGTACCGAAGCCAAACCGTTGTGCCCGCCATCGCTCCCGCCACGGCGAAAGCGCAGACGCCCAAAGTCGAGCAGGAAGTCGTCGAAGATGACCAGTACGTCTTCGGGAGGCACCTCCCATTGGGCACAAAGGGCCGCTGCGGTGCGGCCGCTGCGGTTCATATAGGCTTGGGGCTTGGCCAAGAGCACTTCCCGACCGCCCAGCGCCACTTGGACCACTTGGCCCTGTAGGTCCGCTTGAGGTTGCCAGTCAACACCACAGCGCGCCGCTAGGTGATCTACCACCATAAATCCTATGTTGTGCCGCGTTGACGCGTAGCGCGCACCGGGATTGCCCAAACCCAAGGCTACTTGCAAACCTACTCTTCGCCACCTTCTTCGCCTTCGCCGCCCTCGCCACCTTCTTCGCCTTCGCCACCTTCGCCGGCCTCTTCTTCGCCTTCGAGAGCTTCGGCCTCCTCGGCTTCTTCCTCCTCAGTGATCAAGCGCGGAGCCAAGATGTTGACAATCGTGCGGGCCGGGTCGGTGGTAATGCGCGGCTCTTGGTCGATGAGATCGCTCACGTGCAGGCTATCGCCAATGACTAGCGAAGAGATGTCGATTACCATCGCGGAGGGCATTTCCGAGACGACGCACTCCATTTCGATTGAGGTCAGCGTCTGCTGCAAGGCCCCGCCCTCGTTGCGGACTCCTTCGGGCTCCCCCTCAGTCAGTATCGGAACATTGGCGCGCAGCGTCTCGCTCGGGTCGATGCGCAAAAGGTCTAAGTGCAGCGCATCACCGCGGACCTTGTGGTATTGGATGTCGCGAATCAGGGCCTGCTCAGGAGCTCTATCAGGCTCTTCGTGCTCAATCAAGATAATCGCGTTTTGCCCGCCCTTGCTCAGGATGCGCTCCAGGCCATGGGCATCCGTCTTGAAGGACTCAGCGGGCTGATTGTGGCCATAGATCACTCCGGGCAACTGGCCCTGTAGGCGACGCATTTGGCCCACTGGGCCCTTGCCCTGCTCTTGGCGAGACTGGACTTTGAGCGCGACCTGCTCGCGCGCTTGGATCTGTAGTGGAACTTGCGGCATCGGAACCTCTCCTCAAAAAACTTAATCAAATATCAATGGCATAATGGCAGCCCGGCGAGGACTCGAACCTCGATAAACGGAACCAAAATCCGTTGTCCTACCAATTGAACGACCGGGCTACCTATCTCTATGCCTCGCACTTCCCCGAGCTAGACCGGCTGACATAAAAAAGACCGGCAACCTTGCCTTTGCAGTGCGCTCTGCGCCTGAGAGGCGGTCTTCCGGTCGTCGAAGATACCGTAAACAGTGGAGCCGCTGCCCGACATGGACGTGGCGCGAGCACCCACTCGGTCCAGTTGAGAACGAAGTTCTGCGACGATGGGATAGGTGCGATCTACCGCGGGCGTGAAGTCGTTCTCCAGCACTTCAAATAACCTGTCGTGGTCAACGCACCCGCCGCTCAGGGAAACGATAAAGTTAAAATAGGGAGAATCTTCTGTCAAGATAGGGCCGAGTTGGCCATAGGCCCACGCCGTGCTGATCTCGACCTCGGGGTACGCCAACACGTAAAAAACCGCACCTGCCCAGCTCAGCTTGTTGAGGATCTCTCCCCGGCCCCTCATTAGAGCGGTGCCGCCTTCCACTAGAAAGGGAATGTCCGAGCCAAGGGTGGCGGCGATCTGGCAAAGGTCTGCGTTCGAGAATGGCTGGTCATAGAAGCGATTGAGTGCTCGCAGGGCCGCGGCCGCGTCGGCACTGCCCCCGCCTAAGCCCGCGCCTATGGGTATGTTCTTTTCTAGGTGGATGCGGAACGACTGGGGCGGGCGGTCAAACTGAGCATGAAAGGCATCAACTGCGCGGCACACCAAATTGTCTGGCCCCGTCGATAGGCTATCGAGGCTACAGGTCAATTGATCGGAGGAAACTAATTCAAAGTACAAGACGTCCGCTAAATCCACGCATTGAGCCACACTAAGGATCTCGTGGTAGCCATCGGGACGGCGACCAACAACCTTAAGCCCCAAGTTTATTTTTGCGTATGCTTTTTCGACCAGCAGACTCTCCATCGCTGCACACCTTGACCGCATTTTACTATATTTTACACTCTATCTTATCAAGTGTCAGATTGGCATACTCTTGAGGATCGATATGTTTCCAAAGTTGATATTGGTGCTTTTCCTCTGCTTAAACACCCAGAGTTGGGCGCAAACGAGCGCAGAGGACGACTTCAAACTGGCCCGCAATCTCTTCCGGGATGCCGGCGACTATGCCACGGCCGCCGGGCTATTCGCCGAGTTTATTCGCAATTATCCCGATAGTCCGCAGCTAGCCGAGGTCCGACTGATGCTAGCGCGTGCGTACCGCCAGAGCGGCCGTTGCGACCTAGCGGTGCCAGCCTACGAGACTTTTTATCTCGAACATCCCGACCACTTGTTGAACGCCGCCAACGCACGGCGCGAGCGAGCGGCTTGTTTGGCCGAGCAAGGTCAATACCTGCTGGCGGCCCGATCATACGAAGAGCTGCAGCGTCGTTTCAGCGCCAGCGAATTCGCCGCCAGTGCCTTGATTGAGGCAGCGGCTAATTATACCCGCGCCGAAAATTTGCGGCAAGCCGAAGCTGCTTATGGACGTCTGCTGGCCGATTACGCGAGGTCTGACCAAGCGCATTTGGCGCGCTATCGGCTGGCCCAGTTGCGCTTTGCCGCTGGTCGAGCCGCAGAAGCCCAACAGCTCCTCGGGCAAATCGCCGCCACTAAACCACCGCCTTCCCTCGCTCCTAGCGCCCTGCTCCTCGGAGGGCGCATCGCTCTCTTTATGGGCAACCGGGAAACTGCGGAGAAGCAGTTCAAGTCGCTGGAGCGGCGCTTTCCTAGGGCGGCGCAGACCGATAGCGCCTATCTAGATCGCGCAGACTATCTCTATAACTCGCGCCTTTTTAGCCAAGCTGGAGACGCCTATCAGCGGGCCTTTAACAAAATCGGCGACCGCGCTCTCAAAGAAAGCGCACTCCTAGGGCTGGCCGACGCCCGCCGCCAGAGTCATCAGACGCGCGAGGCCATCGCCCATTACGACAAGCTGAGCGCCATGCTCCAACCCGGCCACCCCGCTTACCTCAAGGCGCAGCTAGGCCGAGCCATCGTTCTGGGCCAAGCCGGACAATTCGCCCGCGCAGTAGGCCTGCTTCAAGGATTGATCCAGACCGGCGACAGCCCCGAAGCCATTAGTGCGCTGAGGGAACTAGGTGCCCTCTACAAGCGGCGCGGCGACAGCGAAGCCAAGGACAGCCCCGATTCGCTGCGGTTATTGACTTTCGGAGAGGAGACCGCCGCTTTCCACAGCCGCGCGATAACTTGGTACCGCCGCTACCTACAGGAAGCCGATAGGGCCGCCGATGCCAACGCCGTGCGCTTCGAACTCGCCGCACTCTATGCCTCAATCGGCTACTACCAAGAAGCCATCTCCCTCTATCGCCAGCTAGCTGCGGGTCAGGACGAAGTGGCAACCAAAGCGCAATTTGCCCTCGCTCAAACCTTTGAGCAAAGCGGACAACCGCGTGCGGCACTGCGCGAGTACGTGGCCTTCCTCGAACTCTTCCCCGCTGACCGCCAGAGCGAGGAGGTTCGCCAGCGAATCGAATATCTGCGCGAATTTACCGTCTTGGACCCGGCCAGCCTCAACCGGGCCCTGCAAAAAGCTTGGCTCGATGAGTTGAACGGCAAGTCGCGTCAGCTAGTGCGGCTAGCAGTCGCCCGAGTGCTGTTCTCGCATCGCGATTTTGTAACTGCCGCCCAATTTTTCAAACACTATGCCACGGCCTATCCAGACGACCCCGACAAGGATGAGGCGCAGTACTTTCTGGCCGAAAGTCTGCTCCGACTCGCCCGCCAACGCCAGCTAGAGGCGCAGCCTGCCAGCGCAGACTCGCTACGAGATCTAGCCCTACGGGAATGCCGCGTTCTCGTCGATCAAGTCCCCGCCGACAGCATTCTCACCGAGCAAGCCCCCGCCGACAGTACTACTCTCACCGAACAAGCCCCCACCGACAACACTTGGACCCGGCGTGCACGACTTAGCCTCATTAAACTTGAAGCCGAGGACCACCCTGACTCGCTGCGGTTACTAACGCTCGAAGAGGGGATTGCCGCTTTCGTCGACGAGTTTTCCGAGGGGCAAGGGGATCCTCTAGACCAAGCCCTTTTGCAGCTAGGCGATGCCCGCCGCCAACTCGGGGCGACCGATACCACTTGGTTCGACGGGGCCATTGCGGCCTACGACCAGCTTCGCCGGCTCTCTTCCAACAGTCCACTCGTACCCCACGCCCTATACGGCAAGAGTCTTTGCCTAGTACAAAAAGGCCAACACAAAGCAGCGGCCGACTTGCTCGAGCGCGTTCTGCGAGACTATCCCAATAGTCCGCTGACGGCACCGGTACTCTTTGAACTGGGCCATATCCGTTTAGCGCAGGAGCGGACCCAAGAAGCCATTGCCCGACTGCAAGAATTGCGCTGGGGCTATCCGGCCTTTCCCCAGCGCCGCGCCGCCCAGAAACTGTTGGGCGACATCTATTTCCAGCTCGGCCAGTACGCCGCCGCCATCGAGCTGTATCAACCGCTAGTCTCCAACTCGACAATCTCCGACGACAGGGGACCGATTCTGCGACGAATTGGCCGCGCTTACCACCATCTCAACCGCTATGGCGAGGCCATGGAGACCTATCGGCAAATACTCGCCGAAGAGCCAAACCCGGCTGGACTAGACAGCATCTACTTCGCCCAAGCGGTACTGCAACTGAGGTTAGCTCAGGAAGACGACGCCTTTCGGCTCTTCCGCAAGGTCAGCCAAGAATTTACCTCCAGCGGATTGGCAACCGAAGCCTCGGCGCGGGCTGGCCACATCGCCTTTGCCCGCCAGCAATACAAACAAGCCTACCAACTCTATCAGCCCTTGCTGAAGCAAAGCGAGGACACCCTAATCCACGGCCAAGCCGTCCTCTCCTTGTTCCGACTCAAGCGCATAGAGGCAGGGCGCAAGGCCGCCAAGCAGTTTGCCAAGCGGTTCAAGCAAGAAACGGAGTGGCGTCAACACTTCCGGGTTGAAGAAGGGAATTACTATTTGCAGGCTGGCAACTACAAAAAGGCGTACGAGCTGTTTCAAGAAGTGGAAAAGCAAGGAGGCAGGTGGGCCGACGACGGGGCCTATTGGATGGCCATAACTCTGTGGAAGCGAAACAAGGCGACGCCCAGCGAGGAGGGGGCGGCGTTCGCGTTGGAGGCCATATCGCGCTTTGTCCGGGAATATCCGACGAGTCCTCAGGTAGCCGACGCCTACCTGCGTCTCGGGGATTACCACTTTTCGCTGCACAACTTCCTGCAAGCGGCAGGGGCCTATAAACACGCCTGGGACGCGCCAGAAGTCAGTAGTGATCAGGCCCAAGATGCGATGTGGAAATTGATCAAAAGCTACCAGAGTGCCCACGAGTACGAGGCCGCTCATCAAGTGGCCGATCAGCTACTGAGCCAGTACCCCGAGCACCCCAAAGCCATCGAGGTCCAGCTCGAACTGGGTATCATCCTCAAGAATAAGGGCCAATACGCCCAAGCCATTGAACAGCTAGACGAACTACTCTCCCAACAGTTACTCGATGGCAACAGTGCTTCAGAAGCCCGGTATTACATCGGCGAATCCTATCAGAACATGGGCGAGTATCGCAAGGCGATCCAAGCCTATTACAAAGTTAGTTACCACGGTAGCCAAGGACTCAGCATGTGGATCACCTCGGCGGATTTTCAGCGCGCCCGCTGCCACGAATCGCTGGGCGAACACGCCACGGCCATGACCATCTACGAGCGCATCACACGTCGCGAAGGGGGCCAGAGTCCACAGGGACAGGAAGCCCGCGAGCGGATGGATGACCTGCGCCGCCAGCTAGAAGCCCTCAACTGAAGCGACATGGCCCCGACTCAACGTCACATTCTGCTCCTGACCCAGCGAGCAGAGTTGGAAGCGGAGTTCAAGGCCGCAGTCCACGACGTGCGGCTGCGCGTACTCAGTGCGGCTAACGGCGATGCGCTTGGGCGGCTACTGCGGCGCGGAGTGGAGCTGGTCGCCTTTGATCTGGAACTTCCGTCCGCCGTCCTCGCAGAGGGTGTCGCCGCGCTCGACCACCATCGCGATGTGCCCGTCCTAGGCTTGGGCAACGCCGATGAAAATTGGGACCGACTTTTGTGGGGTTCACCTCTCAAAGACCAAATTGCCGTGCCCTTTGAGGCCGCAGTCCTGCGTCAACATCTGGACCAGCTACTAGAGCGCGGGGACTTTTTGCACGGGGCCAAACTGGTAGGTCAGTCGCCCTTAATGCGCCAACTGCGCGAACGCATTTTAATCGTGGCACCGACGCCAGTTTCCTCTATTCTCCTGACGGGCGAAAGCGGAGCGGGCAAGGACTTAGTTGCCGAAGCTCTACATCGCTACAGCAGCCGACGCGAACGTCCTTTTCGTCCGCTCAACTGCGGTGCCATTCCGGAGAATCTGCTGGAGAACGAACTCTTCGGGCACGAGAAAGGGGCCTTCACTGACGCCCGCGCTCAGTACCGAGGCATCTTTGAACAAGCGGACAACGGAACGGTCTTTCTAGACGAAATCGGCGAGATGTCGCTGGCGGCGCAAGTGCGCCTCTTGCGGGTCCTCGAACAGCGCGAAGTGGTCCGCATCGGCGGCAGCGCGCCGGTCGCGGTGGACCTTCGCGTCATCGCCGCGACCAACCGCGACCTGCAAAAGGCGGTTGATCAGCGCGAGTTCCGCCTCGACCTCTACCACCGGCTCAAGGTCGTCGAGCTCGACATTCCGCCGCTGCGCCGCCGGGCCGAGGACATTCCCCTCTTGATCGAGCACTTCATCAGCGAGTTGACCCAAGACAACAAGAGCCGTCTAGAAGGGTTCTCAGCAGCGGCGCTGGATCTTTTGCAAAACTATGCTTGGCCTGGCAATGTGCGCGAGTTGCGCAACCTAATCGAACACTTGGTGTTCCTCGCCCCGCGTGCCCTCGTCGAACCCGAAGACCTAGTGCCCCATCTCGGGATCCAGCCCACGCGCCATTTGCCCGTGCCAACCAACAAGACGCCGGACCAATCCGAGCGCGAGTTGATCTACTTTGCGCTCTTGGATCTCAAGCGCGAGGTCGCCGAGCTAAGAGCCGCAGTCGAGCGCAATGCCTCCGTGATGCCGTCCTCTACGCCTCCCGTAGCACCAAGGGTCGTTCGACCGGTCGCGCCCGAGGAACCGATCTATCCGGTTGAGGACACCCCTTACCATCCCGCAGACTCCCAGGAATCCGCGGCAATACGCGTCCCCGAAAACGCAGCTATTGAGCCTTTGCCCTCGCTCAAAGACCGCGAGCGGGAAGCCATCGAACAGGCCCTCGACCGCGTCGGCGGCAATCGCCGGAAGGCCGCCGACATCCTCGGCATCAGCACTCGCACGCTCTACCGAAAACTGAACGAATACGACCTCCAATGACGCACCTTCTCCGCGCCGTCAGGCGCGACAACCCCTCCACCCTGTTCAGTTGGGTGTGCAGCGCGCTTATTGCCGCGTCGCTCGCGGGCGCGCACTCGGTTGGGGCGCAAATGCCGGAGGAGAGCACTCAGCCAATCGCGGATCTCAGCAGGGCTTTCCGCCACGCCTACGAACAAGCGAAGCCTGCCGTGGTTTTAATCTCGGCGACGACCCGATCGCGGCAAAAGCGCGCATTGCCCCCCTTCCACCCGGAAATTCCCGAAGACTTTCGCGGCATAGGCTCCGGCACTATCGTCAGCGCCGATGGCTACATTCTGAGCAATTACCACGTCGTCGCCGAGGCCGACTCCATCCAAGTCACCCTCTCGGATCGCCGCATCTATCGAGCTAAGATCATCGGCTTTGATTCGCTGATTGACATCGCCCTGCTCAAAATTGAGGCGCAGGAATTGCCTACTGTGCAGTTGGCCGATTCAGACCGCTTGCAAATCGGCGATTGGGTGCTGGCCATTGGCCATCCCTTGGGCATGGGGTCAACGCTGACGCACGGCATCGTCAGTGCCCTAGGGCGCCAAGCAGGCATTTTCAATCCCAGAAGCGACGAAGAAAATCGCTACGCCATCGAGAGTTTCATCCAGACCAATGCCGTGATTAACCCCGGCAACTCCGGTGGCCCTTTACTCGATCTACAGGGCCGAGTCGTAGGAATCAACACGGCTATTTCAACGCGCACTGGTTACTACATCGGCTATGGGCTGGCCGTGCCGATCAACCTAGCGCGCGAGGTGATGGATGATCTGTTGGTCCACGGGCGAATCGTACGCGGCTACTTAGGCGTGTCCATGGAATCTGAGATGACCCCAGAGCTAATCCGCGAATACAACCTCGACATGGAACGGCCACGAGGCGTTTACCTCAGAGATGTGCAACCCAACAGCCCGGCCGCGCACGGTGGCCTGCGCGACGGGGACGTCGTCCTGTCGCTCGATGGTATCGAGGTGAACCATTACAACCACCTGCAAACGCTGATCTACGGCCGCGACCCGGGCGAAACGGTCAGCCTGCAAATCATGCGCCAGAATCAAATCCACCTCGTCGCCGTGGTACTCGGCGAGCGCGAAGAGGACCGGCTCCTTTCCCAAGGCCATCAGCGGCTAGCAAAGCTAGGGATTTCAGTTGAAACCTTGCCCGCCGAGTTGGCCGCCGAGTTGGGCTTTATCGGCGAGTTGGCGGCTGAACTGGGATTTGCACAAGGCGAGGAGCCGGTGGTGGTAGTTGAAGTAGACCCGGAGGGGCTGGCCGCAGACAAAGGGATTCAAGTGCGCGATGTAATTACCGAGGTGGATCAAGAACGCGTTACCTCGTTGGAGCAATTTGTGCGCTTTGTTTCCGAACTGGAGGAGGGGCAGTCTGCGTTCTTCTGGTTTTGGCGGCCCGATACCGGTATAGAAGTCCGGGCACTGAGGATTCCAGAGTAAAACCATGACGCCCGATCTAAAAGGCACCGATGCCCTGCTGATGATCGGCAGCAGCGAACGCTGCGCCAACCTGTTCTACGCCACCCGTTTTCGCGCTCCCGATCCCTTCGTCTTTCTGTGGACTCCCAGCGAAAAAATCATGCTCGCCAACAACCTCGAAATCGACCGGGCGCGTGACCAAGCCTGCGTCAGCCGGGTATTGCCTTATGCCCAGTACGAGAAACAGGCCAAGGAAAGAGGCCAAGAGCGACCCAATAGCAACGCAGTCTTGTTGGAACTTTTGCGCGACCTCGGCTTGGCGAAGCTGCAAGTGCCCGCTGATTTTCCCCTTGGTACAGCCGATTTTCTGCGGGGGGAAAACATTGAACTGGCCATTGCTGCCGAGCCGCTCTTTCCCCAGCGCAACATCAAGGACGCCACAGAGGTCGAGAATGTGCGCCGGGCGATGCGGGCCGCCGAAGCGGGCATGGAAACGGCGATTGAAGGGCTGCGCGCCGCCGATGTGCGCGACGGCGTGCTCTTCCTCAACGG
This sequence comes from Gemmatimonadota bacterium, assembly GCA_009841115.1. Taxonomy (GTDB): domain Bacteria; phylum Latescibacterota; class UBA2968; order UBA8231; family UBA8231. The sequence goes on from VXML01000107.1 coordinate 190,323, forward strand.
CGGCGTACTCACTTCCGAGCGCTTGCGGCGCATGGTGCATCAGACGCTCATGGACTGCGACAGCATTGGCGAACACACCATCATCGCCGGCGGCGACCAAGGCTGCGACCCACACCAAGTGGGCTTCGGGCCTTTGCGCGCAGGCAAGACCATCATCATCGACATCTTTCCGCGCGATGAGACGAGTGGCTACTACGGAGACCTGACGCGGACCTTCTGTAAGGGACCAGCCTCCAAGCCGATGCAACACCTGTACGAAACCGTGCTGCAGGCTCAACAATTGGGCTTAGACCACATCCGTCCGGGTGCCGAAGGCCACCTTATTCACGAAGCAATCCAACGGTTTTTCGACGACGCTGGTTATGAGACGGGCGAGAAGGACGGCTATATGCAGGGCTACTTCCACGGCACGGGACACGGGCTAGGGCTGGAGATCCACGAGGGGCCGAGGATCGGTCCGCGCGGCGACGTGCTTGAGTCCGGACATGTCGTGACGATGGAGCCGGGGCTCTACTACCGAGGCTTGGGGGGCGTGCGGATCGAAGATACGGTTGTCGTTTGCGCCGGCGGCTACGAGAACTTATGCAGCCTGCCCAAGGTGCTCGAAGTGTGAACGCGGCCCTTTTTGTCAACGGGTGTACTCGTTGACAAAAAGGGGAAATTCAGCAGATTTACTCTTATGAGACGGCACAAATTCACCCTTGGCTCCCTAGTCATTGCTGCGGGTCTAATCTACCTTTTTGTCGCTGGCGTTCAGCAGTCGACGGCGACTCACATGACCCTGCAAACTTTGATGGAGGAAGCCACAGACGACGGCCAGCGCATCCAGCTAGGCGGCAGCACCGTGGTGCCCGGTTCGATTGAGTGGGACCGGTATCGCTCGCGCCCCGAATTTGTGATTACCGACGGGCAACACACGCTGCGGGTGCGCTACGTCGGACACGCCGTGCTACCCGATACCTTCAAAGACGAAGCACTGGTAGTTCTCGAAGGCGAATACGATGCAGCCGACCAGATATTTGCCGCTGAGATCGTCTTTGCCAAATGCCCCTCCAAATACGAGGGACAAAGCTACGAAGGACACGTGCAGGCGATGAATAGCCCAAAGGGCTAGCCCGCACGTCTTTTGGCTTTTCCCGATTCTTTATGGTTGATATCGGCTATTTTGCCTTGTGCCTCGCGCTCCTAGCGTCCGGCTATGGAGCGCTGGCGTCGGCCCTCGGGGCGAGGCGTGGCCACTTGGGGTTAGTGCGCTCGGGCGAAAACGGGGTCTTGGCGACCTGTGGCCTGCTGACGCTGGCAATTCTCGCGCTGTGGCACGCGCTCCTCTCCCACGACTTCCAAGTCGAGTACGTGGCCGAGAACAGCAACCGCGCCATGCCTTTGTTCTATTTAATAACGGCGCTGTGGGGCGGGCAGAACGGGTCGCTGTTATTTTGGGGCTGGATCTTATCCCTCTACTCGGCGGGCTTGGCCGCACTCTACCGCCAGCGCTACCGCGAATTGATGCCCTACGCGATAGCGACCCTATCCCTTACCAGCTTCTTCTTTTGCATTGTGCACCTTTTTGCCGCCGACCCGTTCCAGCGCCTGCCCTTCACACCAGAAGACGGCCGCGGGCTCAACCCGATTCTACAACATCCCGTTATGGCCATTCATCCACCGATGCTCTACTTGGGCATGGTGGGCATGGTCGTGCCCTTTGCCTTTGCCATCGCCGCGCTCTTGACCGGCAAGTTGGACGCTACTTGGCTCCGCGCTGCACGCCGCTGGATGCTCATCCCTTGGACCTTTCTCGGCTTCGGCCTTCTGCTAGGTGGCAAATGGGCCTATGTCGAACTTGGATGGGGTGGTTATTGGGCCTGGGATCCGGTGGAGAACTCCTCGCTGATGCCTTGGCTGATCGCCACCGCGTTTCTGCACTCGATCATGATTCAAGAGCGCAAGGGCATGCTCAAGGTATGGAATGTGGCCCTAGCGATTCTCACGTACGCGCTGTGCCTGTTCGGCACCTTTATGACCCGCAGTGGCATCATCTCTTCGGTACACGCCTTTGCCCAATCCAACATCGGGCCTTTTTTTGGCACGTTTCTCGTCCTGACGCTGGTTTTTTCTTTTGGGCTTTTGTGGCTGCGGCTACCCTTGCTCAAGGCCGAGAATCGCTTGGAATCTTTTGCCTCGCGCGAGACGGCTTTCTTGCTCAACAACTGGGTTCTCTTGGGGATGCTCTTCGCCGTGTTCTGGGGCACGGTCTTCCCGCTGGTCTCCGAGGCATTGACCGACGAACAAATCACGGTCGGACCTCCTTTTTTTAACCAAGTCACGATTCCCATCGGCCTAGTGCTTCTGTTGTTGACAGGTGCTGGTCCGCTCTTTGCTTGGCGTCGCACCTCTAGCGAGAGTCTGCGCAAAAATTTTATTCGCCCGGTGACGGCAGGCGCACTTTCTTGCGGGGTCTTTTTTGTTGTTGGCATACGCGATCCCTATGTGGTGCTGTCATTCGGGCTATGCGTCTTCGTACTCGTCGCGCTCACTGCCGAATTCCACGCTGGGGCGCGGGCGCGGAGGCACAGTACGGGCGAGTCCTATCCGGTGGCATTGTATCGCCTCTGCGCCAAAAACCGACGGCGTTACGGCGGGTACTTGACCCACCTTGGGCTGGTATTGCTCTTTGCTGGCTTTACTGGCAAAGCCTTTACCCAAGAAGCCGAAGTCGTCCTCGACCAAGGAGCTTCGAGTCAAGTCGGCGAATACCGGCTTACGTTTGCGTCGCTGGCCTTTGCCGAAAACGCCAATCACAGTACTACCGCCGCGGCCTTGGCCCTGCATCGCGGCGATCAATTCCTCGGCACGCTGCTGCCGGAGCGACGCTACTATCCGGCTTTTGACCAAGGTACTACTGAAGTCTCCATTTACTCGACATGGCGCGAGGACTTCTATGTAATTCTGGTGGGGTCTGCCGAAGACCAAAGTGCCAAATTCCAAATCTATATCAACCCACTAATCAATTTCGTGTGGCTCGGTGCGGTCGTCCTAGTGATCGGTGCCCTGTGGGCAATGTGGCCCACGCCGCGAGACCGGCGGCTAGCGCGGATTGATCGCGAGACCGCAATGGACTCGGTTGTCGCACGGAAACCTCGTATGTACGTGCCTGTGCTCGCTGCATTGGCGCTGGGCTTCTCTCCAGTAGGAGCGGCAACAACAGCGGAAATCAAGGCCGTGGCTGAGGATTTGGTCTGTCTTTGCGGTAATTGTCCTCGGGAATCCCTAGCCACTTGCCTTTGTACGGACTTCGCGGTCCCCGAACGCGAGGCGATTGGCTCAGCCCTAGACCAAGGCCAGACTCGACAGCAGATTATCGACGGCTATGTAGCGCGTTTTGGCCCGATGGCCTTAGCCACTCCGCCGCACGAGGGCTTTAACTTGCTCGCTTGGGTCGCACCCTTTTTGGCTCTTTTGTTTGGCGTTGCCCTGGTACGCACCCTGCTAGTTCGCTGGAAGGACCAAGGCCAAGCGCCTCTGCCGTCCAAGCCCCAGCCGACCAACCGCAGCCAAGACGCAGATCGCTTGAGACGCGAATTGGATCACTACGACGATGGCTAGTTCGGCCGACCCGACTCAGGCCTATGAGAACCTTATATAAATGAACGCGATAGAACTCTTACCCATAATATGTTCTATCGCGCTGCTGTTAGGGCTATTGCTCTATCTGGTACATCCCCTCCTAGTGAGCGGGCGGGTGGGCGCGGCGAGTGGATCGACGCGACAGCTTTTTGAGCGCAAGGAGCAGCTTCTGGGCGAGATCGTCGAACTGGAGCTTGACCGCGAACTTGGGAAAGTGTCCGCAGAGGACTTTCAGCGCCTTTTTGCCGAGTTGGAGGCTGAGACGCTGGCGGTTATCGGCGAGTTGGATCGGCTCAACGGCGCGAGCAGCGATCAATTCGAACGACGCATAGAAGAGGAGGTCGCGGCTCTGCGCCAAAAGACCGCCGTTCCTCGTTGCCACGGCTGCGGAGCCTTGCAGCGCGAGGGCGATCGGTTCTGTCCGCAATGCGGCGCTTCGCTAGTGGAATCTAGCTGAGCCATGGTTCTGCGCTCGCTTTGTGTTGCAATCGTCCTTTGCGCTTCTGACCTGTGGGGCGCGGCGATCAACGGTTATGTGCTCAACCCTTTCACCCAGGCGCGAATTCCGGGCATTCCCGTGGCCTTCTACGTCCGCCAAGATGGGCAGATACTCGAGATGCTGCGCAAGGAGACCGACGCCGAGGGGCGCTTTTCTTTTGCTGGCCCTTTTCTACAGAGCGGACTCCACTTCGGGCTAGCGGCTTTCTACGACGACATCCCCTACTTTTCTTCGACTCTTGAGGCCGGTGCGCAACAACAGGTCATCCTTGAAGTGTACGAAAAAACCGATGACCCCTCCGGAATCCGCATCGGTACTCATCATCTTTTTTTCGCGCTACGCGAGAACGCGATTGAGTGCATCCAGCTCCTGCAAATTCACAACACCCGTGAGCGCACGTACGCAGGCCGTGGTGACGGACGCGAGCGGCAAGTGACTGAACTTGTTTTGCCAACGGGCATCTTCAACCTCCAAAGCCACTCGGGGCTGCTCCACCAAGCCGGAGAAGGTCGTTTCTTCGACAACCAGCCCCTGCCTCCGGGCCGCTCGCAACGGAGTTTTTCTTTTAATCTCGACGCGCGCAACTTCGCCAGCCCCTATGTGCATCAGGTGATATATCCGACCGACCGCTTGGAGGTTTTTCTCGACCCACCTTCCACAGAGATCAAACCGCCTTTTATCGATCTAGGTATCGTTGAGCAGCACGGACGCCAGTACCGTAAAGCGGCCATGGAAAACCTACAGCCAAGTCAGCAGGTGGCGATCCCCTTACCTCTTGACCCTTCGCTGCGTTGGTCGCTCAAATGGGTCGCACTGGTCGGCGCATTCCTCGCCGGTGGTGTCGCGCTGGCATTGAGCCGCCAACACCCAAGCACCGATCGCGCACACGTGCTAAAACGGCGGCAGCATCTCATTGAGGAACTCGCTCGGCTCGACGATTCTTTTGCCGGTCGGACCGAAGATCCGCATTACATGGACCAGCGGGCGCAGCTGATGCGCGAAGCTGTTGCCCTGACTCAAGCGCTTGACGTGTGATGAGTGGAGATGATGCCATCGTCCTAGCGGGCGCTGCTAAACGCTTCGGCACCCACACTGCCCTGCATCCCATCGATCTGGTCATCCCGCGCGGGCAAGCGGCGCTGCTCGTTGGTGCCAATGGCGCGGGCAAGAGTACCCTATTGCGGCTGGTGGCTGGCCTCTGCCGACCTTCGGCGGGAAGCGTGAAAATCAACGGTCGCGATCCCCAACGCACCCCCGAGGCGCGGGCGGAGATCGGCCTGCTCTCGCATCAGACCTTGCTCTACGACGAACTGACGGCACGGGAGAACTTGCGCTTCTTCGCCCAACTCTATGGCTTGGACAATCCAGACGAACGACTCGCTGCGGCCTTAGCGGCTGTTGGTCTGTGCTTTCCGTCGCCAGTATTGGCGACGCACGGGCGGCTCGACCAGCGCGTGGGTTCGTTCTCCCGCGGTATGAAGCAGCGGCTGGCCATTGCCCGTGCCATCCTGCATGGCCCTTCTATTCTCTTGCTTGACGAGCCGTTTACCGGCCTCGACACCAGTGCGAGCGCTGCATTACACCGCCTCTTACGCCGCTTTCGGCAAGAAGGACGCACCTGCATCTTGGTAACGCATCGCCTCGACGAGGCCGAGGGCCTAGTGGATCGCCTGCTGGTGATTGAACGTGGTCAATGGCGCTTGGACCAAGTCCTGACGGAAGATTCTAACCAACTGCACACGCTCTGCGCGCCTTATCTCGACGCCAACTCATGAGCTTTTTCGGGCGGGCACTGGCGATACTGCGCAAGGATCTGAAGGCCGAGTGGCGCACTAAGGCGCGTCTCAGTCCGATGGTGTTCTTTATACTGTTGATGTTGCTGGTATTCAACTTTTCCTTCGATTTAGGCGGAGCTGCTCTACGCGAGATTGGGCCTGGGACCCTGTGGTCATCCTACGTCTTCGCCAGCCTCCTGAGTCTGGGTCGCTCTTTTACTGATGAACGCGACAACGACGCGCTCGACGCGCTGCTGTTAGCGCCTGGGGACCGCGGTGCCATTTATCTAGGTAAAATGCTGGGCAATTTTGTTTTTCTTTTAGCAATCGAACTTCTAAGTTTGCCCTTTTTTGCGCTCTTCTTTAACCTGTCTCTAGGCTTTTTCTTGCTACCCTTGTTGGCTGTCTTCGTCTTGGGATCAGCTTGTATGGCGTCGGCGGGCACGCTCTTTGCGGCATTGTCGAACAACATGCGCTTGCGCGAGTTAATGCTGCCCCTTTTGCTCTTGCCCATGATCTTGCCGGCGTTGATTTCCTGCGTGGAGGCGACGGGGTTAGTGCTGGCCAATGACTGTTGCGAAAAGCTCTTCCCGCACCTGCAAATGTTGGGGGTGTACGCGGTGGTTTTCACGGTGCTATCGCTAATGCTTTTTGAATACGCGATCGAGGAATGATGCGTTCGGTCCCATTCTCCTGTTTGATTTTCGTGGTCATGCTCGTCGCCTTGGGCGCGATTTTTCTCTGGGTCCCTACCGAAAAAGAAATGGGAATCGTCCAGCGAATCTTCTATTTTCATGTGCCGGCGGCGTTTTCTTCGTTTCTGGCCTTTTTTCTCGTATTCGTCGGCAGTGTGCAGTATCTGCGCACTCGCGCGGACAAGTGGGATCGCCTAGCGCTATGCTCTGCCGAATTGGGCGTGATCTTTGCGTTGATCGTGCTGATCACTGGGCCTTTGTGGGCCAAGCCCATATGGGGAGTTTACTGGCGATGGGAGCCGCGCCTGACCTCCATGCTGATTACTTTCACCATCTACGTGGCCTACCTAATGGTGCGGGGATATGGGGCTAACTCCACTCCGGTACAGCGCATCAGTGCTGTACTGGGCATTCTCGCCTTCGCCAACGTTCCTTTGGTGTATTATGCTGTCGATCTGTGGGCCGCCGACCAACAGCTACACCCGCCGCGCAACGTAGAGCTTGAGCCGACGATGCAATACACCAAGTGGATCTGCTACGCGGCTTTCTTCCTGCTGCTCTTTCGCCTCATAGCGCAACGCATGGAACTAGCCCGCATTGAAAAGGCCGTGGTACTCCTGCGGCAAAAACTAACTGACGAAACGTAAGAGACTATCTATGGACAATCTCCACTACTTATTTGCTGCCTTCGCGGCCGTGTGGATCGTGCTTTTTGCCTATTTGGCGTACCTAAATCGGCGCACTGGGGAACTAGGTCGCCAACTCGCGGAGCTTGAGTTGAAGCTGAAAAACAGAGAGGGAGATTTACCGGATGAGTAAGAGGCGCGAGCTAGTTGACACCCGCTTTTACGTCGTATTATATTTTACACATCTATTGGCAGACGCCTATTAAATTGTAGTGTACCGCTATGGTTCTGATGGAAGTCAAGGGGGTCTTAAGAAGCAAATCTCTATCTTTATACCCTGAAGTAGTACTCAAAGAAGTCGAAGGCAACTATTATCTGCGCATTGTCATCGGCCGCTTTGAGGCGGCAGCCATTTCCACCGCCCACAGCAAGCGGCAACCTGCGCGCCCCATTAGCTACGATCTAGCCCATCAGATTCTCGCCCACGTCGACGCCCGGGTAGTCCGGGTCGAAATTACGGACTTTAACTCACGCGAAAAAACGTACTACGCTGAGATTCACCTCGTTGACGACGAGGGCAAGATTCATACATTCGATGCACGTCCCAGCGATGCCATTGCCTTAGCCTTGCGCTTTGGCGCACCGATCTACGCTGCCGTCAAGGTGCTCAAAGACGTGGGATGCGTTCGTTCTGACGACGATGAATGGGTTACGGCTGAAGTTAATGCCATCACCAAATCCGTGGTCGCACCGCGGGAAGAGCACCCGACCATCGCCACATCAGCCGTCAATCAGCTAGAACAACTCAAAAGACGCATGCACCAAGCGGTTGCTGAAGAAATCTACGAGGAGGCGGCGCGGCTTCGCGACGAGATTAGTCGCCTCAATGGAGATGACTAATGAGTACTACCTCTTTAGTCGAGATGACCGTGGTCAAGGTTAGCCCCTACTTGCGCGAGGACAGGCCCTTGGTATGGTTGAGCGAGAAGAACGGAGACCTCCCGCGGCTCCTGCCCATTCCTATCGGCGAATTTGAAGCGGCCGCCATTCGGATGCGGCTGGAAAACGATGGCTCCATACGCCCAATCTCTTACGACTTACTCGCTTCTATGGTCAACTCCCTTGCTATACGCGTGCGCCAAGTTGTCATCCACAATGTGCGCCGCTCCATTTACTACGCGAGAGTCGTTATTGAAAAGAATCACACGATAAAAGACATCGACGCACGTCCCAGTGATGCCATCGCTTTGGCCTTGCGCACGGGTTCGCCAATCTACGTTGCTCCTGCGTTGCTCGACGAGGTGGGCTTGGAGCCTTTGGAAAGCGACTTGGATGTTGAACACACCCTGAACCGCTTCTGCGAGTTTGAAGCGCAGATTTTCACATCGCTCAATGCAAAAGCTGACTCGGCCAAGATCCGCTCCCCGAAGCGGAACGCCGAAGAGGCCGACGCTCAACGCCCGCCGAAAAAAGAGAAAGACGAGCTCAGCCTGCTTCAGCATCGGCTACAGCAGGCCGTCATATGCGAAGAATACGAAGAAGCTGCTCGTCTGCGCGACGCCATCGAATCGCTAGCTAAAAAAACCAAGCGTTGAACCCCAATCCGGGTGGACGCAGACGTAACACCTACCAAGTAGCTGAAGTTGCCCAAGACGCTGATCCGTGCGCTATACACAATGGTCCTACAACTATTTGTTTGCCTCGCCCTGCTCCTCGGCTGCGATAGCGAAGACATAGACCAACGCTTCTCACATCCGGCCCAGACCTTCCAGACCTATAAGCGCGCGCTAGAAAACAGCGACTTTGACTTGCTTTGGAAATGTTTCAGTTCTTCGCAAGTGGAGGGGGAGGATCGTCAGAGCTTTGTCGAACGGTGGCGGCAAAAGACGCCAGCCGAGATCAAGACTCAACTGCGGCGAGAAATCGCTGAAGAGCGCATCATCAACGAGCGCATTGGTTACTTACTCTTCGATTCCTCTACGCTAGGCGATGAGCGCACATCGCCATTCTTTTATTTTATTCGCGATTCCAGTGGTTGGAAAATTACCTCCCATCTAGACAGCACCTTCCATCAAGAGTTAGAGCAAGCCATTGAGCGCGGCGAGTACAAACTACCCGACTTCTAACCCTTCCTTCCCATTAGACATTAACTCTTTCCTCATCTGGGCGGCTCTAAGTTCCAAGTCTCTATAATGCCCATTATCATATCCCACTGCTTGTCGTCCATCGCCTCTACCAGAGCGAGCAGGCGTAACACATCGCGCTCCTTCTGCTTCTTGCGCGCCCGAGCAACGGCCTCTAACCACGGTTGGTCCCCGAGCAGAGCCAAAATTTCTGGCTTAGATAGTATCCCCAAGAGGGCTGGGTCCAACGGCTCAGCGCTAGACAGGAGCCTGTTGACGACTGGGTCCGACAGCGAGCGCATCATCTTGCCATAGAGCACACGTCCTTCCTCCGAACTCGCCTTGGCCTCATAAGCAGCAATCAACACTCTATTAGAGTCTAGTTCCAAAACCTCAGCCAACTTGAGACACACTTCGTCGGAAGGGACCTTCTCCCCTTTCTCAATTTGTCCTATATAGGTTGCCCATACGCCGTTGGGCCTTCGCGCCGTCACGAGTTGTTCGGCCAGTCCCTGCTGACTTAGGTGGGCTTGTAGCCGGGCCTCCTTAACCATTTCTGCAAACTGCATTTGCGTTCCCTCTACATTATTTTTCACCACTATCTTTGTTAAAGATACGCACACACTTGTAAGTGTGCAAGGCTCTGTTGTCATTTCTTTCGGTCCACTTTTCCGCTTGACAACACAATCTAGCGTGTGTATTTTTGTTTTAAATAGAGTGTGGTGGTCCGCTAGCGTGGCTAACGTCTTGATACGCGAAGCTCGGATTTCCCTTTTCGGGTCGTTGAGATCTTCAAAACTACCTCCCCACACCGCCTCGTTTGAGGATCTCATTTGCGTTTCAAGATCACACCTTTCGGCTGCCACACTCTTTATTTTTTAAGCAGCTCATTTTTTGATGGGCTGCTTTTTTATGTTTAGCCTTTACGCCGGTTCCTTTATACACCATGCGTATCTGTATGGTCGCCTTCACCGACCTGAATTTCGACTACCGCATCTACCGAGAGGCTATCTCGCTGCGCCGCGCTGGTCACCAAGTCGTCATTGTCGCTTCCTCTTTCAACTCAGTCCCTCTCAAAGGATGGGACGATTTTGAAATCTACCCGATTCCGCTAGACCGGAGCCGCTCGCTGCGCCGCCTCTACCCTTTGTTTTGGCAACGGGCCTATCCCCTGCTCGTCGAGACCCAGCCGGATGCCTATCACGCCCACGACTTAGACTCTCTCTGGCCAGCAGTGCGAGCTGCACAGCGATTAGATCTGCCCATCGTCTATGACGCACACGAATTTTGGACCGAGCAGTCCTCACTGGTCAACCGACCGCTGATGCGGTCCTGCTGGCGTTTGCTGGAGCAGCGGCTGATAAGACGGGTAGATCGCGTCATAACCGTCAGCGGGTCTATCGCCCAATCGCTCAGGGAGCGTTACCGCCTTGACGAGGTCGTCGTTCTGCGCAATTTGCCGCTCTTCCGCCATAAGGTCCAAGGCAACCTGATACGCGAAACGCTGGACTTGCCCGATGATCGCCCCGTTGTTCTCTACCAAGGAGGATTTCTCACCGAAAATGGCTTGCGCGAGCAAATCGAGGCCGTCGCGGGGCTTGCCGCCGCCCTAGTACTGATTGGGGATGGGCCGAGTGAACAGGCCCTGCGGAACCAAGTTCGCGCTGCGGGCCTAGAGGACCGGGTCTATTTTATTCCCCGGGTGCCCTTTTACCAACTTCACAATTATACTTGCTCGGCCGACTTGGGCCTGTGTCTGATCAAAGGCACGGGTAAGAGCTTCTACTACTCTCTGCCCAATAAGCTGTTTGAATATATGATGGCTGGGCTACCGATCTTAGCCAGCAATTTCCCTGAAATGGAGCGCATCGTCCGCAAAACGCGTACCGGAACTACGGTCGATCCAACCAATATAGCAGCCATTCGAGAGCAGATCGCCGCTTTTTTGGACAATGCAGAGATGCGAGAGGCATGTGCGGAGGCGAGTTTGCAGGCGGCACGGCGTTATAATTGGGAGCGAGAATCCGCTCAACTCACCCAGCTTTACGAAACCTTAGCATGAGCACCCCGCTGACGCTTAGCGTCGTAATACCTACCTATGACGAGTCTGAGCGCCTCGAAGCAGCACTTAAAAGCCTGTCGCAGCAAGATTACCCCCACGAAGCGACCCAAATCATCGTAGTGGACGATGCCTCTCCCCATTTAGATGCCGAGCGGCTGCATGCGGCGATCGCGCCGTTAAAGTTGCAGCTACTCCGCAACGCACAGAATCAGGGACGCGCTCGGGCGCGCAACGCAGCCCTGCGGATTGCCAGCGGCGATATCGTCGTCTTTCTCGACAGCGACATGACCGTCGGTGCCAATTTTCTCCGCGCCCATGCCCAACGGCATCAAAACCACGCAGAAGCCGTTTTTGTCGGCAACATCCGCTTTGCCAGTGAAATTCCCGCTACCTCCCTGACTCGCTATCTCGAAGGGAGGGGGGTCCATAGGGTCGATGCGGATAAGACCATACCTTTCAAGTGCTTCGTCACCGGCAACTCCTCGGTGCGCCGGTCATCCCTGCTGCGCGTGGGATTCTTCGATGAGAATCTCACGGCTTATGGCGGCGAAGATCTAGAATTGGGGTACCGCCTCCACTTGGCGGGCATTCCGCTTTACTATGCCCCTGAAGCCCTGTCACACCACAATCACTTGCGTTCGTTGGAGCCGCTTTGCCGCCTGATGCAGACCTACGGCAACAAGTCAATCCCGATCCTTTTAAACAAGCATCCCGAATTAGACGCCGTACTCCGGTTGGACTTTATCAGGGCCGCGGCTTTTTCTCCTCGGCGGCTCGCGCTCCAGCTAGCCTTGTTGTCGCCGATTCACTACCCCATCCGCTGGGTGACCCGCTGGCTTGTGAAAACCTATGTCCCGGATCTGTTTTTTAGTTATTTGTTCTGGTCCAGCCGCACGCGGGGTTATATCCGTGCTCTAAACAAATAAAGAATAACGACTTATATTATATAGCCTTATGCGTACGCACTATCCCCGCTTCCCCCAAGTTCTCCGCGTAGCGCTACCTGCGCTCCTGCTGGCCCACTTCATAGTTTGGCCCATCGTCGGCCTCTTATCCCTACATGCTGGTATTATTGCCGCCGAATGTACCCTCTTGTGGTTTGTTGCTCTTTATATTCGCCGTCATCGCCTAATTGCCGAAGACCTGCTTCTGTTCAACGCCACACCGGCTGCGTCCCTGTTGCTGACAATTCCGGTGACCGTTTGCTGTAGCCTCGTAATCGCCGAACTCGACTTGTATCTGGCCTATCTTCTCGGCCTGATAGACCTGTCCATGCCGCTGTCTTTTCAGAAAAACCTGCTGGAGATTCAGATTGTCCGCGGACTAGCAGATATACCGAAGGGACTGGTAACGCTAGTGCTAGTACCTGTGTTTTGCGAAGAGCCCCTCTTCCGCGGGCTTGTATTCACGAGCCTTTGCGCCCATTATGGGCCGCGCTGGGCGCTAGGCGGTTCGGCCCTGCTGTTTGCCATTTCTCACTTCAACCCTTGGCAAATGATCCCCCTCCTCCTCTTTGGGCTCTTCCTCGGCGCTTTAGTTTACTGGACTCACAGCATCTACCCTGCCATGCTCGCCCACGCGGTCAACAACTTGACTTCGATAATTGGGATCAACTTGCGCACTTACTTAGGCATAGATGGCCTCGGTCCCTCCCAACATCTCCCCATGCCTTTGGTCCTGCTCGCCGGCCTACTCCTGCTTGGCGGCCTCCTGCTTATCAGCCGCCAACCCGCCATTATGCCGCTGTTGACTAGGAGGTAATTCGCTCCACCCGATTGCAACTGAACTGTTGGGGGAGAGGCAGTTGCGTAGAGAAACGTTCCCCAATTAAATCAACTCAGCGCCTTCTCTACCGTTTCCCCGATTTCCGCCGGACTCTCACAGATGTGAATCCCCGCTTCCCGCATCGCCGCCATTTTGTCCTCGGCCGTCCCCTTACCGCCTGAAATAATAGCGCCTGCATGTCCCATCCGCCGCCCTGGAGGTGCCGTGCGCCCCGCGATAAAGCCAATGACGGGCTTGTCGTAGCATTCTTTGATATAGGCGGCCGCTTCTTCTTCAGCCGTGCCGCCGATCTCGCCGATCATCACGACCGCATCGGTCTCGGGGTCGTCCTTAAAGAGGGCCAGCGCGTCCACAAAGCGAGTACCGATGATTGGGTCGCCGCCAATGCCGATGGCTGTAGATTGGCCTAAGCCTCGCTCAGTGAGCTGACCCACGGCTTCATAGGTCAGCGTTCCACTGCGGGAGATAATCCCCACGCGACCTGGCTGGTGAATAAAGTGGGGCATAATGCCGATTTTGCACTTCCCCGGAGAGATGACGCCAGGGCAATTAGGCCCGATCAGCCGAATAGAGCGCGCTTGGACATAATGGTAGGCTTTAACCATGTCGCTCACGGGGATGTTCTCGGTGATACAGATGACTAGCTCTATACCCGCATCGGCCGCTTCCATGATGGCGTCGGCGGCAAAGGGGGCTGGCACAAAGATGATTGAAGCATTGGCACCTGTAGCCTCAACGCCTTCGGCGACCGTGTTAAACACCGGAACGCCTTCAAATTCTTGGCCGCCTTTGCCAGGTGTTGCTCCCCCGACCACTTTCGTGCCGTACTCCAGCATTTGCCGCGTGTGAAATGATCCCTCCGACCCCGTAATCGCCTGTACGAAGACCTTGGTGTTTTCGTCGATTAAAACGCTCATCCCTGTATTCCTCTTACTGAATAGTCGCCTTGACCATCGCCGCCGCGTCTTGCAGCCCGTGTCCAACGGCAAAGTCCATGTCGGAGTTTTCCAGCATCTCGGCAGCCACATCCGCGTTGGTCCCAGCTAGTCGCACGACGATCGGCACGTTGACTTCAATGTTTTTGCGCGCCTCAATCACGCCGGCGGCCACGCGGTCGCAGCGCACAATGCCGCCGAAGATGTTGATGAGGATGGCCTTTACGTTTGGGTCGGAAAGCAAGATGCGGAAGCCATTTTCCACGGTTTCAGCGCTGGCACCCCCGCCTACGTCCAAGAAATTGGCTGGTTCAGCACCCGAGAGCTTGATAATGTCCATGGTGGCCATCGCCAGCCCGGCACCGTTGACCATACAACCGATATTGCCGTCGAGCTTGATGTAGTTCAGATCGTATTTGGCTGCTTCGACCTCCAGCCCTTCCTCTTCATCCAGATCGCGCATTTCCGCTAAATCGGGGTGGCGGAAGAGTGCGTTGTCGTCTAGGTCTATTTTGGCATCCAGCGCCAAAAGCTGCCCATCGGCGGTCGCCACCAAGGGATTGACCTCGACCAGTGAGCAGTCGGCATCGACATAGGCTCTGTAGAGGCTAAGGATAAAACTGGCTGCTTGGCGCACCTGCTTGCCCTCAAAGCCAAGCCCAAAGGCTAGGCGCGTCGCTTGGAATGCCTGTAGCCCCACTGCGGGATCGACCGTTTCCTTGAGAATTTTCTCTGGGGTCTCTGCGGCTACCTCCTCGATCTCCATTCCGCCCTCTTGGCTGGCCATGACCACTGGCTTGCTCTGGGCTCGATCGAGGGTGATGCCCAGATAAAGCTCGCGTTCTATCTCCGAGGCTTTCTCCACGAGGACTTGCTTGACCTTTTGGCCTTCAGGGCCTGTCTGGTGGGTGACGAGCTGCATGCCAAGAATCAGGCTGGCTGCTTGGCGAGCCTCTGCAGGATTAGCGGCCAGTTTGACGCCTCCGCCCTTGCCGCGACCTCCAGCGTGGATTTGGGCCTTAATCACGACCTTTCCACCCAATTCAGCGGCCACGCGTTCGGCTTGGTCGGCTGTAGTGGCCACGTTGCCACTCGGTACGGTGACTTGGTACTGGTGCAAAATCTTTTTGGCTTGATATTCGTGAATTTTCATGGGCGTTATCTATTCTATCGGTGAAAGGAACGCAAAAGAGTATAAAAACCTCCCCCTACCGGCAAGGCGATCTAAGAAGCGACCAGCGCAAGTACCAAACTAAGGCTGTTGATCGTTGGGAAAGTCTCGTAATATTCAGGTACATTTAAAGATCCCGAGGAGGTAGCCCGTGAAAATCTTGTTAGTCGGCGGGGCCGGCCGCGTCGGCACCTGCACTACTCCCTACCTTAGACGCCATCACGATCTGCGCGTGTTGGACATCGCCAAGCCTCGGCACGAGGTAGAATACATCGAAGGCTCTATCGCCGACCCGGAGGCCCTCGCCTGCGCCCTAGATGGGGTGGATGCCTTCATTAACTTGACCATGAAGAGCGGCCAAGGTGGCCTCGACAGCCACCAGACCGAGACCCAAATCGTCGATAATTACACCGTCAACTGTCTGGGACTGCACTTGCTCCTGTACACCGCTTGGAGGCTAGGTATTAAAAGAGGCGTTCACACCTCCACCATGAGTGCCCATTACCGCGCCCGCTCCTATTATCCGTCCGAGGAGGAAATCCCGCTCGATAGCCCTAGTGTGTACGGCTTTACTAAGGGGCTAGCCGAGGGCATTTGCCGCTACTTTGCCCGCCAATTTGACCTGAACGTGGCGGTCCTTCGCATTACCGGTCCGCGCACCCGGGAGCAATTCCTAGAACAAGCCAAAAGTCCACCACACTATCCTCCCGGCAATCTTTACTTTACCGATGAGGAAGATTTGGCCAACGCCTATTTAGCCGCTCTGGACTACGTTTGCATAGGTCATGGCCGCTGCGACGCCTTCTTCATATCGGGCGACGCCGACCACCGTGAAATGAACATGTCCAAAGCACGAGCTGTTTTGGGCTGGGAGCCTAAATCGCACCTGATGCTGGAGGAGTGAGGAGTCAAAAAAACAGGCCCGACCATTCTGGTGGGCCTGTCCCAATTCTATGGATCAGTTCGCGTTGTGATTTAGGAACGCAGTTCTTAGGCGGCGTAAACGCTCACCCGTTTGCCCTTCCTGCCAAAAGCCTCAAATTTCACCTGCCCGGCAATGGTAGCAAAGAGCGTATCATCCCCGCCCTTCTTGACATTGACGCCCGGATGAATGCGCGTCCCGCGCTGCCGCACGATAATTGTGCCGGCGCTGACCTTCTCTCCGCCAAAGCGCTTAACGCCTAGGCGCTGCGCATTGCTATCGCGCCCGTTTTTGGAACTGCCGACACCTTTTTTATGAGCCATAATACCTAGTCCTTTCGCACTCAGTTCGGAAGAACGATGTCCTCGACCCGAATCTCGGTGTAATCCTGGCGGTGGCCGGTGCGCCGCCGGTATTTCTTGCGCCGTTTCTTCTTGAAAACGACAATCTTGTCGCCGCGACCGTGGCCGACAACCGTCGCCGAAACACTGGCTCCTTCGACCGTGGGGCTGCCAACCCTAGTCTCGTCGTCGCCGGAAACTAGCAGGACGTCGGTAAATTCCTGGGTGCTACCTTCTTCGACCTGAAGCCGGGGCACGCGCAAACGCTGACCCTTATCGACTTTGACCTGATGGCCGGCGATATTGACAACTGCATACATGAATTGCACTCCTACGCTAAGACTACTTTTTAAAGATATGGGTCAGAATTTTTTCTGTCAAACTCGGAACTCAGCCGTCACATCTAGGCTGCGTTTGGTCGAGAAGAACCGATAGTCTTGGGGGCCCAACGTAGAATCGGTCTCTATTTGGAGGCGAGCTTTGGTCGCCTTGCGCAATGATTTGAGCCGTTCTTCGCGGTTTTCTAGCATATAGGTGGCCACCTCGGGATGGACCTTTAACACGTAGCGCCTTTCGCGGGTGGCAGCATAAGAACGCTGAAGCCAGCGTTCAATCCAAGTCAGGGTGGTGTCTGGCCCCATAATCCGGCCCGTGCCGCTGCAAATGGGACAAGGTTCACTATGAGTGTGCAAAAGGTTTGGCCGGACGCGCTGGCGCGTCATTTCGACCAAGCCAAACTCGCTGATATGTGGGCTGATCGAGACTTTCGCCCGATCCCGTTTGAATTCATCAACCAAGCAGTCAACGACCTTTTTGCGATTGCGCTCCTCGTTCATATCGATAAAGTCGATGACTATAATGCCGCCAATGTCGCGGAGCTTGAGCTGGCGGGCAATCTCACGAGCTGCCCTCAGATTGGTATTGAGATTGTTTTCCTCCTGATCGTCGGAGCCGAGGTAACGGGCTGAATTCACGTCGATAAAGGTTCCTGCCTCGGCGTAGTCGATGACCAAGGCTCCGCCCCGCCGCAACCACACGGTGCGATCGGTCGCCTTCTCAATATCTTCCTCAATGTTGAAGGCATCGAAAATGGGCCGACGATCCCGGTAAAACTCCACCCTCTGGCGCAATTTAGGTGAAACTTGGCGCAAATAAGCTGTAATCTCCTTGTACAGTTCTTTGCTATCGACGACTAGTCGTTCCACATTGTCGGTGAACAGGTCGCGTATTATGCTGGAGGTCATGCCCATCTCCTTGTACACCAAGGCAGGTGCTTCAACCTTCCTGCTCGTCTTGATCAGACGCTCGTGGTTTTTCACTAGCTGCTTCATATCGCGTTTGAACTCGCGATCACTCTGCCCTTGCCCTTCTGTGCGCACGATTACCGAGTAGCCATCGGGTTTGATCTTAAATACCAGATCTCTCAGTCTTTTGCGTTCGTTTCGACTGATGATCTTGCGGGACACACCAACCCAGTTGCCGCCCGGAACCAGCACCATAAAGCGACCCGGAAGCGATAGCTGCGTTGTCACACGGGCACCTTTGGTGCCGATGGGCTCTTTGGTAACCTGCACCAACACCTCTTCGCCCTTCTTGATCAGGTTTTGAATAGCAGGATAACCGCGATGGCGAGAACGGCGCCCGTTACGCGCTCCATCGGTCTCGTCTCTGTCTGCTTCCATCATATCGCGCACTTGGAGAAACGCGGTGCGGTCATGGCCTATCTCGACAAAGGCGGCCTGTAGCCCGGGCAAAACGGCCGATACAACTCCTTTGTATATGTCTCCTACCGTCCGCTCATTCTCGGGTCTTTCGATCCAGACTTCAGCTAGACGCCCATCTTCCAAGATGGCAATACGGGATTCGTGAATGCCTTGGTTGATAAAAATTTCTGTTTGCACGATCTGTCCTCACGCTTAGTAGTCATAATATTAGTATCGGCGATTTCAAAGCTCTGCTTATCGCCGTTCACTTGGTTTCCTCCGCAGCCAATACCTCCAAATACTGGTCTTGGTCTGCGAGCACCTCTATCGCCTTGGCTAGCTGCACATCCTCCTGCAATTCTTCAATCAGTTGGGCCTTTCTCCCCCTGAAGCGCAAAATTAGTTCTCGACGTAAGGCACTCTTTATGTAAGGTTCCAACTCGCGGCTATACCGCCGCTCCCACTCCTGCTTCACTGCTGCTCGTAGCTGCTGGATCGGCTCTTGTGCAGCTATACCCCAATCCATTTCCGCGGCCAAGTCCTCAAGTTCTTCTATTTGATTCAATCCTTTTTGGCCTTGGTCTATACTTATGTCCTTAGTGCGGACGAACTCCATAAAGCCATCGACCATCTCATCGCTGACAGTCAGGTTTGGATGTTCCTCGACCCAAGACGAGTCGGTCGAGACATAATCTATGACAAAGTCGAAGAAGAGCCGACGACGCACTAACTCTTGTACATAGGGGGGAAATGGTTCCGACTCAATGCTAATATCGGGCTTAATCCCGCCGCCGCCGAAGACCCTGCGACCTCGCTGGGTATAATAGGTTTGGTTTCCCATACTATCCGGCGATCCAGCCGCCCTCATCTTGGATTTACCCACTAAATCGCCCAAACGGATCAGGAGCAGGCTCTCTGCGGACTCAGAATCCATATCAAAATGAGACTGGAGAGCAGAAAGGGCCTTAGCCCTATTCTCTGAACGCAAAATAAGGTCCATCACCAACTGATGCGGCAATTCCCTATCGCCGAACAGAACGCTATGTACGGGCTTGGCGATGTCCTGTTCGCGGTGAATGCTGCGCCCACTGGGCGCGTAGTAGAGTGCCGTCGTCAGCTTTAAGGCACTAGCTTCCTCTTCGCGTTCACGCAGGTCGAAAATGGTCTGTACCGAACCTTTGCCAAATGATGCCGCTCCGACAACCACGCCTCGATCGTTGTCTTGGATGGCTCCAGCAACGATTTCGGAGGCGCTGGCACTCCCCTCGTCAATCAGAACTACCAAGGGCACATTGCGCGCAATAGAATGACGGTGGGAATACTTGACTTCTTCTCTCCGCCCGTCGCGTTCCCTAATCGACACGATCGGCACTCCTTGGGGTAAAAACAAATCGGCAACTTGGGTGGCTTGACTAAACAAGCCTCCGGGATTTCCTCGCAGGTCTAAAATTAGCCCTTCAACCCGAGGGAGACTTTTTATCGCCTCTTCCACTTCACTGGAGGTATGCTCGGAAAAACGCGTCTGGCGCATACTTATATAACCGATTTTTTCTTGGAGTTCCTCTACCAACACAACGCTCTTGATCGTGATTATTTCCCGTTGAATTTCAACTTCGCGCGGCGTGGCTCCCAAGTGGGGAGCGACCGAGATTGCGACCTTTGTGCCAGGTTCTCCGCGCAGCGCATTGACCACAGATTCAAGCTGCATATCCAAGGTACTTTTGCCCTCCACAGCGACGATCAAGTCGCCCGGTCTCAGCCCCGCCCGAAAGGCAGGAGTATCTTCAATAGGGGAAATTACCACGGGAAAGCGATCTTTTATGGCAACCGTAATCCCCAATCCCGCGAACTTGCCCGTCGTGTCTTGGCGCAACTGGCGCAAACCCTCCTCGTCGTAATACTCGCTGTATGGATCCAGTTGGCCGAGCATGCCCTTGATGGCTGCGCTCATAACCTCCCCTTGGTCCAGACGAGCGTAATAGTTTTCCAGAATGCGCGAATACACGGCTCCGAAACGCTCCCAACTGGCATTTACCTCCGCATACGGATCTTCCGTAGGCGCTGCCTGGATTGCGTTCGCACTTGCAAATAAAAAAACCAATCCCATTAAGAAGTGTCGCATAACTACTTTTTCTCCTCGGGAAACCACGACCACTGCCGACGCAACGCGTCCTGAATTCCTTCAGCTAGTCGGTCTATTTCGAGCTGAGCGTCAAAAACCAAGCCTGTTGGATCTTTTTGGGCTATCTGTTGGTAGCCTCGGGAAACCTTCTCTTGTAGTGCCATTCCTGTTTGCTCCAACCGATCCGCGACATTCCGCCGTCTCAGGCGAGCCCAAGCCACTTCTACGGGCAAGAGCAGATATATTGTCGCGTCCGGTAAACACTCCCCCACAGCCAGCCGATTGACTTGTTCGATCACTTCCAAGTCCAAACCGCGCCCGTACCCTTGATACGCTATTGATGAGGCAATATAGCGGTCGCAAATAACCACATCTCCCCGGTTGAGCGACGGTGCGATCACCTCTTCTACGTGCTGTGAACGACTGGCTGCATAGAGGAACAGTTCCGCCGTTGGGGATACTCCCTCTAGGCTTGGATCGAGAACAAGCTGGCGAATCTTCTCTGCGACCGGCGTCCCGCCTGGCTCTCTAGTCAGTGTAACCGGAAGACCCGCCTCTCTTAAATGCGACGCTAGCAGGCGGGATTGGGTTGTAGTTCCACTGCCATCCACTCCTTCAAATGCGATGAAATGACCCCGAGACACGACGGCAGGAGAAGTTTATCAGGACTGCTGGACAGAGGCGGGAGAATTAGGACCTGATTTCAGCCTGTTGCGAATATGTGCAAGGCGCTCAACAACCGTATAGTTGGTCGTAACGGCCAATAGAACCAGCACGAAAACCAAACCTTGATGGCCTATTAGGCTCCCCACGGCCAAGGCCGTTAGACGTTCTGGGCGCTGCATGAAGCCCACCTTGCAATCCTCGCCCAGCCCCTCTGCACGAGCCCTTACGTAACTAACCATCAGCGAACCAGTAATAGCAAAAAAGAGAATCCCCGAGGCAATCCACTCATCGCGGCCAATCAAATACGCACCGATTCCAAAATAAATAAATATCTCAGAGTACCGATCTGTCGTCGAATCCAATAAGGCTCCGAACTTGGTCTCTTTGTGGCCCTCTCTTGCAACTTGTCCATCCAAGATGTCGCAGAGGCCCGCCACTATCATAATAAGAGCCCCCCATTGCAAATAGCCCTTGGCAAACGCCGCAGTTGCCCCCACGTTCATAACTAGCCCCATCAGCGTCAGCCAATCGGGTCTGAAGCCCAAGCGAATAAATAAATGCGCCAACGGCCTAAGGATGACCAGACACCACTTTTTCAGATATTTATCTAGCAAAAAAGAACCTATCTCGCAGACGCTTGAGAGTGGCCTTGAAAACCCTTGTCCTCGGAAACTACGTTAAAAATATACTTGTTTTTTTCTTTTCCTCCAAAGGATTTACCGCCGAGTTTTCCACTTTCTTAAGAACAAGTTTTCCACATCACACCTCATCGGCTCTACTCAGTACTTGGCTAAATTATGACCTATCTATTGGATAAAATTAGACATATACGTCCCTCAAAGGGGCCTAAATCTCACAACTCTTTTAATTTTGGGTGTGGATAAGTATGTGTAAAACGTACACTCGGAACGACCGACGATAGCAATTAGTAGAATAGTCCCAATGCACTCCCCGCCTGATCGGCCCTCCATGCCAACAACTCCGAATGAGCAGCATCTTTTCCAAGCGTTGAAAGAATCCAGCCATGAGGAGATAAATGTCTTTGTACTAAAGCAAGCAACTTATCAGGAGAAGCCACTGCTCTCGCCGTTACTAAATCCGCGCACACTGGACTCAAACGCTCTATCCGCTCGTTTACAACCTCTATTCGGTCAAGCCCCACCGACCTTATGACTTCCTTGAGAAAGTGCGCCCGCTTCCTCCTGCTTTCGACGAGCATAAAGTATGCATTGGGAAGAGCTATTTTCAGGGGAATCGCCGGAAATCCAGCTCCTGATCCCAGGTCCATAACTAGCTGATGCGGGAGACTTGCTACGACCGGAACCATAGTCAACGCCTGCCTCAAGTGCTTAGTTGCTACTACGGACTGATCTCGCCGAGAGACAAGGCCGACTCTTCTCGACCACCGACTCAAGAGATATAGATATATTTCCAGCTTAGGCCAGATATCTTCAAAAGAACCAGAGAGAAGGCTCTTTCTTTTTAATATCTCAAAGTCCTCCTGAATATCAGAGGGCAATTGAATTACCATATCAAAATGTTTCACGTGGAACATTTAAAATAGCTCAATATAGCTTGGAAGAATTTTGTGGAGCATTTGAGACGAGGCTCAATGTTTCACGTGGAACACTACTTGCCGATGCAAAACTGGGAAAAGATGGAATCGAGAACTTCCTCTTCTATGGCCTCTCCCAGTATCTCACCCAAGGCATTCAATGCGTCCTGAAGTTCGGCAACGACGCACTCATCGGGCTGGCCGGACTTCAGAAGCTCCTCTGCAATAGCGCCAGATTTAGCTACTCGCAACAGGCAATCTTGGTGGCGCTGGCGAGTGATTCCGATCCCATCTACTTCCGCCCCATGGGGCAACTGAGCCGTCACTTCTCTCTTTAATTTCTCAATACCGAATTCCCTAAGTGCTGATATTTCAACAGATACCGAGACCCTTGCTTCGACCTTAGATCGGATGTCAGCACCCGGCAAATCAATTTTATTGAAGACACCAATTGACTTCTTGTCAGACGGAAGCAGGTCCAACACAGCCATATCGTCCTCATGCGACTCAGTCGAACTGTCAAATACTGCTAAAACCACATCTGCTTCCCCTATCGCCTGCGATGCTCGTTCAATCCCCTCTTTTTCGATCAGGTTATGGCTTTGCCTAATCCCAGCCGTATCGACTAGCCGGATCGTCTCTCCTGCCCACGTAGTCCGACCTTCCACTAAGTCTCGCGTCGTTCCTGGTAAGGGAGTAACTATTGCCCGATCTTCGCCAAGTAACACGTTGAGCAACGTGGACTTACCTACGTTGGGACGCCCGATGAGCACTACTAAATATCCCTCTTGGCGACGCCTTGTTCCCTCGAATGTTTCGGCAAGCCGCAAAGAGGACTCAACCACCTCGCGCAGCGCGACCTGTATTTCTTGACGCTCAATACTAGCGATGTCTTCGTCGGAAAAATCGAGCCCTATCTCGAGTAGGGACAGCATTTTAACCAACTGTCCCTTAAGCTCTCTCACCATCTTAGACAGCCGACCACTAGCCAAGCCATAGGCATTGTCGAGATGCGCTTTAGAACTGGCTTGGATGAGGTCGATTACAGCCTCAGCTTCTAGTAAGTCCAATCGGCCATTGAGAAAAGCTCGACGAGTAAACTCTCCTGGTGCGGCGGCGACGGCTCCCAAGCGAAGCGCTTCCTCGACGACTGACTCTAATACGACCATGCTGCCGTGACAGCTAATCTCGACGGTATCTTCACCAGTATAAGAGTGCGGTGCAGCAAAGACCCAAGCGACGCCTGTGTCGATTGCTCGACCACCAGCCCATATGCGTCCGTATTCGACATATCGGACTCGCTCGCCGAGCGGAGGATGAGACCGAAAAATCTGCTGGCCTAGCGATAGGGCCTCCGGCCCGCTCAAACGCACGATCCCGATACCCCCCTCCCCCCGTGGCGTAGAGATAGCGACAACAGTATCCGGCTGTATCAAGGTCGAGGTCCGGCTGAAATTTCAAGTGCTGGAGGGAGCGGCTTTCTTCTTAAAATGATTGACCAATAGCTGCTGGCCGATGGTCAAGACATTGAAGATGGTCCAGTAGAGCACTAATCCCGACGACATACTCCAAAAGATAAAGATCATCACAACTGGCATCATGTAAACCAGAACGGCCTGCTTGGGATCCTTCATAGTCATTTTCTGTTGGATGAGCATGGAGACCGCCATTAATAAGGGCAGAACATGAAGCCCGAAACCGCCGATAAGCAACTCGTCAGGAAGGGAGAGATCTTGTATCCAGAGGACAAAGGGGGCTTGGCGCAACTCGATTGTTTTGCCAAAAAGATTGTAGAGCGCAATGAAAATGGGCATCTGCAACAAGAGAGGCAAACACCCACTAAGAGGATTAACGCCTTCTTCCTTATAGAGCTTCATAGTCTCTCGACTTAGGCGTTGGTTGTCGTTTTTGTACTTCTCTCGTAGCGCCGTGATCTTTGGCTGAAGTTCCTGCATTTTCGCCGCAGACTCATACGTTTTGTGAGTAAGCGGATAGACGATAATTTTAATGACAACGGCGAAAAGGACGATGATCCAACCATAGTTGGGGATATATTGATGGGCCGCTATGAATAGAATGAGCAGAAAGCGGCTTATCTGACTTACGATCGGCCAGCCAAAATCAATGGCCTGCTCTAGTTCGGCCTCATAGCCGATGAGTTCGTCGTAGTTGAGTGGGCCGAGATAAATGATGTTGTGCCAAGAACCAGACCGTTCGAGTCGCCTACCTAGCTGAAAAGAATACTCGGGCCACAATTGAGACTCTTGGTGATCGCCCTGCAGGACGACGCGGGAACGCTGCTCTCTATCGACGGGGATGTAGGAAATCAAGAAGTACTTGTTGCGAATACCCGCCCATTTTAGCAACCCTTTGTCCTCTAATTCGTCCGATTCTCCATCATCCACCTTGAGTTCGACCCGTTCTTCGTTGATATAGGCAAAAGCCCGCATTTCAGGTAGGTCAATTTCCGGCTCGCGCTCGGTAAACGCGATGCCGTTTTCCCAAGTGAGTATGGCTTCGGTATCGTCGTCAAACCCTTCGTAGCGCACCTGGAGATCGAATCCATAGCGGCCCCCATTAAAGGTCAAGACCTTTTCCAGTCTTCTGCCGCCACCGAGTTGGGCTACCATGATTAGGGATTGCTCTTCCCCGGGTCCAACCTGCAGACTCGATTGGTTGGCAACAAACTCTGCCGAGGAGATATCCTCCCTGTAGTTCGCTCTTTGTAGATGGACTCCCAGGCCGCGGCCGGTTGGGGGCAGCAGTTCGATAATACTTCCATCTACATATCTGTATTTTAAGAGTTTACATGATATAATGGTACCGCCCTTTGTCGAGACTTCAAATCTCTGAAGCGGCGTTTGTACTACAATAGTGTCCGCTCTGTCTTCTGATGTAAAAGACGGATTTTCGGCCGATTCGACTCTTTCAATGGCCTGAGACTGAACAGGTAATGGCTCTTCTGAATGGAGTTGTTCCGCAGGCTCGGGATCTCGTACGCGCTCGGCCTCAGATTGCTCGTCAGCAACAGGAGCCACTTCAGGCACCGATTCTTGCGGCAAAGCTTCCTGCGACGGAGGCCGGGGCCTGGGATTTAGCCCAAACCATTCATTATAATAGGGAAGCAAGAGGAAAATCAGGCCGATAAAGAGAAAGGCCAACAGGGTCCGCTTATCTTCCATAGGTTTTACTTACCCTTTTATAAACAACGTGTTATAAATATATTCTAGCGCAAAGGATCGCATCCATGCCCTCCCCAAGGATGGCATCGACCAATCCGCTTTAGCGCAAGCATTCCCCCCTTGAATGGTCCGTACTTATCTAGTGCTTCTTCGGCATATTGAGAACAAGTAGGTAGATAACGACAGGACGGGGGAAGATATGGAGACAGGAGAAGACGGTAGGCACGGACGACGAAAATGGCGATTTGCTTCATTGTGGGGCAAGAAAAATAGGTAGTTTGGCCACCAGGGAGTCCAGTTCCCTTTCCAAGTCAGCAAAGGGAGCTTCGATGGCTGACGGTTGGCAGAAAACGACTAGATCACGAGGAAAGGACGGGCGACTGCGGCAAATGCTGCGCAAGCGCCGCTTGAGCCGATTGCGCTTTACAGCATTGCCCAGTTTGCGTCGGACGACAAAAATTTGACCGCGGTCTTCTCGACCGCAGCGGATCCAAAAACAGCGGCCTCTAACCCAATCCATCAAGCGCTAGACGGCTAGCTGCTTGCGGCCCTTTCTCCGACGACGATTGATGATATTGCGACCAGCCGGCGTGCTCATGCGCTTGCGAAAACCATGCTTGTTGCGGCGACGTCTATTGCTAGGCTGAAATGTGCGTTTCAAAATAAAATTCTCACCTCGCGTTGGTTTATGTGAAGCATACGCAGAAACGTTCCAATTTAGTGGCTATTCTGCTAAGTGTCAATACTTTCAACTCTTTGAACGCTAGCGAATTCAATGAAACTTCGCGGGAAACTCTTGACTGGCGTACGCCTTCTTCATAGGTTGAAAATCTCCCTTAAAAACTGCGATCTCTGCTTCAATAAATGGCGCTGGAAATACAAGATCCCCAAGAACTTTGGGCCCAATGTCTGCTCAACATCGAGCGTCAAGTTCGTCCCCAGAGTTTTACTAATTGGTTTAAGCAGACTTCAGTAAGCCACTTCGACCAAGACTTATTGGTCATCCAAGTTCCCAGCGCATTTTCTGCCGCTTGGATAGAAGAGCACTACTTGCAGATGATCCAATCCGTAGTATGGGAAGAGACGACACTGACTCCCAATATCTCCTTTGTGGTTACACAAGCCCCCCAATCCGTTGGCGATCAAGTGCTACCTGTTGAGCAGGAGGTACCTGCAAACGAAGGAGACCCCGCAGAAGATGAACAAGAAATAGAAGCAGATCCTGCTCAATCGCTGAACAAGCGCTATACCTTTGAAGAATTTATCATTGGCGATAGCAATCAAATTGCCCTTGCAACAGCTTTAGCCGTAGCCAATGCCCCAGGTAAGACGGAATTTAATCCCCTCGTGATTTATGGCGGCGCTGGGCTAGGTAAAACGCATCTGCTGCAAGCGATTGGGCATCGAGCCCATAGTCTCAACCTCGCTAAGAAGGTCGTTTACGTCACCTCGGAAAAATTTATGGGCGATTTCGTCCAAGCACTCGCTCAAGGCCGCGATAAGACGAGTGAGTTTAAGAATTTCTACCGCAGCGCGGATATCCTCCTTGTTGACGACATCCAGTTTCTGCTCCACGGCGAACGGACCCAAAACGAATTTTTTCACACCTTTAATGCCTTGCACCAGTCCGAAAAGCAGATTGTCATGACCTGCGACAGTGCGCCTGGCCATCTTGATGGGTTAGAAGAACGGTTGAAATCCCGCTTCATATGGGGTTTGGCCACCGCAATAAATCCTCCTGAGCTCGAAACCCGGATTGCCATCCTCCACAAGAAGGCCGAGCGCAACGGCATACGGATTCCCGACAATGTGGCCGCTCTGTTAGGCAATCACATCAGATCGAATGTCCGAGAACTCGAAGGTACGTTGATTAGCTTGATGGCCTACTGCTCAATACAAAAGAAGGAACTCGACATTGAGGCGGCCAAGCACATTCTAGATGAATTGGGGCCCAACCCGTCGGAAGTGAGCATTGAGGCAATCCAACAGCAGGTCGCCGACCACTTTAATTTGACTCGCGAACAACTCATTGGAAAAGGACGCAAGCAAGACGTGGCAACTGCACGGCACATTGCTATGTTCTTAATCAGGACTCTCCTCGGCAGTCATTTCACTACCATCGGCTTGCACTTCGGCAACCGCGACCACAGCACGGTCATCCACGCTGTAAACACTGTTGAGAAACGGTGTAAAAACGATCCATCCTTTGCTAGACTAGTCGAAGATTTGTCGGATACCATCCGTCGGCAAAGCCGCTAGAGCCCCATCTCTTTAGTCCTCTCTGTCTGTATTTTTCACTACTATAGTGCCTATTTGGCAGTGGAAAACTATTAACATCTATCCCCGCTTAGGTATTGATTGGGTGTGGATAAGTCTGTCGAAAAAAGAAAACCATCGTTTTTGACCTCTTGCGTGTGAAAAACCAAAGTTTTCCACTCCACAATCCACAGATAAGCTCCTGTTACCAAGTTATCAACTTGATCACATAAGTATCTTATTAACAATACATTTTGCCGTTTATAGACAACTATTTAAGACAGTTATCCACATATCTACACCATAACTAAAACTTCTAAAAATAAAAGAACACAAAAAAGTGTAGTCTTATTAGAACTGTGGATGTGGATTGCGGCTTTTGATTATACACATCTTTTTTATTTTTTACACACACCTATTCATATGTTCACCCTTACTGAAAAATGGGACCCTATATAATATAGAACTTGACGTAAGTAGGGATAAAAGCTAAGTTTATATTTATACTCATAAGGGCAATTTTATTAGAAGGATTTTCCGAGAAGCACTATGAAGTTAAGAGTGGATCGTAGTGAATTATGGCGGGGCATTGATACTGTATTAGAAGCCGTGTCGTCAAAACCCTCCCTACCGGTGTTGGCTAATATCCTGCTTGAGGCCGATGAGAAAATTCTATCTCTATCGGCGACGGATTTAGATTTGTCCATCCGGACTCAAGTCCCTGCTATAGTAGAGGAGAATGGGAGGACGACTGTTTCGGCCCGCAAGCTGGCAGAAATCACCCGAGAATGGCCCGAGGCGGAAGTGAGTATTGAGGTGCAGGACGAGCGCCTCAAGCTCTCAGGGCGGCTTGGGGACGCCGAAAGCAGCGAAGGAGCATATAGCCTGTCGGGAATAGAGGCTGACGAGTTTCCGCCTATGCCGACAGCCCTCGACGGCGTGAGCCTGAGTCTGGGAGGAGACGAAGGCGAGACCAATGTTCTATCAGACATGATCAACAAGACAGTCTTTGCCGTCTCTGGCGATGATACGCGTCCTGTGTTCAATGGGGTGCTCTGGCGCATCGATGCGCAGGGAATGGAGATGGTGGCTACCGATGGGTCGCGCTTGGCTTGTTACAGAAAAGCCATAGATCTGCAGAATCAGGTACAGGACGACCAAGAGACCGCAGTCATCGTCCCCCCCCAAGCGTTGAACCAGATCGTCAAATTGCTGGGTAGCCATAAAGAGCCGGTCAACATCACGCTAGGTGAGACCCAGATCCTGTTTGATATAGGACATACGCATTTGCTGTCGCGTCTGATCGAAGGACCGTATGTCAACTATGCTCAAGTCATTCCGCAAAACAACACAAAAGAGCTAAGAATAGCTAGCGAAGATCTGCTGCCGGCCGTACGTCGGGTATCTATTCTCTCCAGCTCTTATACGCGCCAAGTGCGTTTTAAGCTGGACAGTGGTCAGGTTGAGTTGTCGGCCGCCAGCCCCGAAATCGGTGGCGAAGCGAGGGAAAGCGTACCGGCCCAATACGGCTCTGAAGAGCTAGAGGTTGGCTACAATGCCCAATATCTAATGGAGATCCTGCGCAGAATGGAAGCGTCCGAGGTCTGTTTCCAGCTCAACGACCACGTCACCGCAGCCTTGTTGCGGCCGGTAGAACAAAAGGAAGGTGAGGATTACTTCTGCTTGCTAATGCCCTTGCGGCCAACAGGATGAGGTAAGCGGGAATAGTGCGGATCCGTGAATTAACGCTGAGACCCTTCCGCAATTTTGCCGCGATTCACTTGGGCTTTGCAGCAGATCACGTGCTGATTTTTGGCCCAAACGGCCGCGGTAAAAGCAATATTCTAGAAGCGATTTCCTACTTATCTATCGGTAAGTCAGTGCGCGGGGCCAAGGATCAACACGTCGTGCCGCACGGCGAAGACTTCTTTGATATTCGATCCTTGTGTAGTGATGGTCGCCACGACCAGCAAGTACGCGTTTTTTACAGTAAAAAGGAAGGTAAGAAGGCATTTGTCGATGCCACTCCCTTGCCTCGAGTCTCGGAACTGCTGGGCACCTTCCGCACCGTTCACTTCTCTCCTGAAGACGTATCGCTGGTGTTGCGCTTCCCGGCCCAGCGAAGGCGGCTCCTCGACATACTTATCGCGCAGTCTAGCGCAGCGTACTTGCGATACATGCAGCGCTATTACCGCGTGTTAGCTCAGAGAAACCACTTGTTGCGTACCGCCAAAAAGTCGAGACACGGGCTTGTCGATGGTCAAGTAATGGAACCATGGGATGTCCAGCTAGTGGATTTGGGTGCCCAACTTCGCCTGTATCGCCTAGAGGCGCTGAATAGGTTGAGAGCGCCCTTTCTCCGCTATTACGGCCGCTTCGCCTTGGCTGATGAAGAGGCAGCTATTGTCTATCAAGGTACCAAGGAACAGGACTTGGAGGCCCTTAAAGCCGAGTTGCGCGAGGCACTCAGTCGCCGCAAAGAGCAGGAGACCCAAATAGGCTATACGCTGTGTGGACCACATCGCGATGATTTGAAGTTCATATTGAACGGAGAACCGGCCGAACTCTATGCCTCTGAGGGCCAACTAAGAACCATACTCATATCGTGGAAGCTGGCCGAGGCCCGTTACATGGAAGAGCAAACGGATCAGCAGCCCGTACTGCTCTTAGATGATGCTTTTTCAGAGTTGGATTCGGGCCGGATAGGAGAACTATTGGACATAGTGGGCGAGTTTGAACAGGTCGTAGCGACGATTCCCCAAGAGCCTAACACAAGGCAGGAAGCTCGTTTTGAATCGATCGATCTCCAAAAGTAAGGGCCGCTCCGTTGGTCCCCCCACCGTTTTGCATGGCTTGCTTGAAGCCGCAGTCGAGGAGCTAGGGATCAATGAGAAGCTAGTGGAATGTCGGGCGCGGATGGCGTGGGAAGAAGCAGTAGGTCCCTCCTTGGCTCAGTACACCCGTCCATTGCGCTTGTCCAAAGGATTTTTGGAAGTAGCGGTGCCATCTGCCGTGTGGCGAACGCAACTAAACTTTATGCAGCGGGACATCACGACGCGGATCAATACTTTACTGGGTAAGAAGGTCGTCGAAGGGCTAAAACTACTAAACCAGTCTGAAAGTGTGGAGAACAAAAGGAGGAGTAGATGACGGAACCGGCCAGAAATTTTCCTAGGGAAGAAGCAGAAGTAGCGCAGGAGGAGGAATATACAGCCGACGCCATACAGGTTCTCAAAGGGCTTGAAGGGGTACGCAAGCGCCCGGCTATGTACATTGGCGATACGAGCGAAGACGGCCTACACGAATTGGTAAAAGAAATCGTCAACAACAGCATTGACGAGGCCATGGCCGGGCGTTGTTCGCGCATTGACGTAACAATCACCACCCAAGGCACTGCTCGCGTCCAAGACAACGGGCGCGGCATTCCGACCGATTTCCACGTCGAGGAAAATAAATCGGGAGTCGAGGTGGTAATGACTATGCTCCACGCCGGCGGCAAGTTCGACAAGAAGGCCTATCAAGTTTCTGGCGGACTACATGGCGTGGGTGCTTCGGTGGTCAACGCATTGTCCGAGTGGTGTACGGTCGAAGTGTGGCAAAAAGGCAACGTCCACTTACAGCGCTACGCCCGTGGCGTTCCTGAAACGGACTTAGAGATCATCGGCGACACAGACCAAACTGGCACTATCATAGAATTCAAGCCAGATGCCGAGATATTCGAAACCGTGGAATTCAGCTTTGAGTTTATTGCCGTACGACTGCGCGAATTGGCTTTTCTGACTAGGGGAGTGGAGATCAATGTGCGGGACGAGCGCAGCGGAGAGGCCGACCGCTATTTCTACGAGGGCGGTGTACGAGAATTCGTGCGCTTCCTCAGCGAAGGCCGAAGCGTGTTACACCCAGATCCGATCTACCTTCAGGGCGAGCGCGACGAAGTCGTCGTAGAGGTGGCTCTGCAATACAACGATAGCTACCAAGAGACCCTTTTTACCTACGCGAACAACATCAAGACCGACGAGGGCGGAACTCATCTGGTGGGCTTTCGCTCGGCGCTGACTCGGACGATCAACAACTACGCGAACCGCAATAATCTACTCAAGAACGTCAAGTTCAACATCTCGGGAGAGGATACTCGCGAGGGCATCGCTGCCGTTGTCAGCGTCAAAGTGCCCGAGCCGCAGTTCGAGGGACAGACCAAGGGCAAGCTAGGCAACAGCGAGGTCAAAGGCATCGTCGATTCGTTTGTCTCCGACGCATTGAGTACTTACCTCGAAGAGAACCCGGACATCGCCAAGCGGATCGTCGATAAGATCGTGGAGGCCGGTCGCGCTCGCGAGGCAGCGCGCAAGGCTCGCGAACTGACCCGGCGCAAGGGGATTCTCGACGGCGGAGCGTTGCCCGGCAAGCTGGCCGATTGCTCAATCCGCGACCCGGAGCAGACCGAAATTTTCTTGGTCGAGGGCGATTCGGCCGGCGGCTCGGCGGCGATGGCGCGCGACCAGAGCTTCCAAGCCGTGCTGCCAATGTTCGGCAAACCGCTCAACGTGGAGAAAGCGCGGATCGACCGCGTCTTGGGGAACGACAAGTTGCTGCCACTTATAACTGCGCTGGGCACTAGTCTTGGCGAAGACTACAACTTTGAGAAGCTGCGCTACGGCAAGGTTATTATCATGGCCGATGCCGATGTCGATGGCAGCCATATCCGCACTCTAATCATGACCTTCTTTTTTCGCTACATGCGCGACCTGATTGAGAGAGGCAAACTCTACTTGGCCCAGCCGCCGCTTTTTCAAGTGAAGAAGGGCAAGCAGGAGTTGTATGCCTTCGATCAGGCCGAGCGCGACCAACACATTTCCGCACTCGGCGGCAATGGTGATGGTCGAGGCATTGTTATCCAGCGCTACAAAGGGTTGGGCGAAATGAACCCCGAGCAGCTGTGGGAGACGACGATGGATCCCGAGCGGCGCACGCTGCTGCAGGTAGCTATCGACTATGCCGTTGAGGCCGATCACCTTTTTACCCTACTCATGGGCGAGCAGGTGGAGCCGCGCCGCGAATTTATCGAGAAGTACGCGCTAGATGTAAAGAATCTGGACGCGTTTTATTAGACTAAAAAGCTAGGATTTAATTAATGCTTGAACAGCAAGAAAGCCGGGTCCTGCGGGTCAAGATTGAGGAGGAGCTCAAAACCTCCTTCCTCGACTACTCCATGAGCTTCATACGGTCGCGTGCTCTACCCGATGTCCGCGACGGTCTCAAGCCGTCCCAGCGCCGCATCTTGGTAGCGATGAACGACCTAAGCCTTTTTCCCAACCGCGGCTATCGCAAATGCGCCAAGATTGCCGGTGATACCTCTGGTAATTACCACCCACACGGCGAAGACATCGTCTATCCGACGCTAGTGCACATGGCGCAGAGCTTCCGCTTGCGGTATCCGCTGGTCCAAGGCCAGGGCAACTTCGGTTCTATTGACGGCTACCCTCCGGCGGCCATGCGCTACACTGAGGCGAGGCTGAGCTGGCCGGCGATGGAGTTGCTAGCGGATCTCGACAAGAACACGGTCGAATTCGCCAGTAACTACGACGAGACGCAGCAAGAGCCGCTAGTTCTGCCGTCTAGGTTCCCCAACCTGATATGCAACGGCTCCATGGGCATTGCCGTCGGCATGGCCACCAAGATTCCGCCGCACAACCTGCGGGAAGTTGCCAGTGGCCTCAAGGCGCTGATCGATCATCCCGATATTTCCATTGCCGAGCTGCTTGATCACGTTAAAGCCCCTGACTTTCCCACCGGCGGAATCATCTACGGCATGAGCGGGGTACAGCAGGCCTATGCAACGGGCCGGGGACTGATCTATATCAGAGCGCGGGCGGATATTGAGACTCTCAAGAACGGGCGCGAAAACATCGTCGTCACCGAAATCCCCTTCTTAGTAAACAAGGCTAGCCTGTTAGAGAAAATCGCCGATCTGGTGCGCGACAAGACTATCGACGGACTTGCCAATATTCGCGACGAGTCGGGCCGCAAGGGGTTGCGCATTGTATTTGAGTGCAAGCGGGAAGCCCAGGCCGAGGTCGTGCTCAACCAACTCTATAGTCATAGCATGTTGCAGACTACCTACGGGGTCATGATGCTGGCCATTGTCAATGGCCGCCCCGAGACGCTCAATCTCAAGCAGATGCTGCAGCACTACATCGATCACCGCCATGAGATGATCGTGCGCCGCACCCAATTCGACTTGGAGAGAGCCGAAGCGCGGGCGCACATTCTGGAAGGACTGCGCTTCGCCTTAGATCACATTGACCTAGTGATTGAGACCATCCGCCGCTCGTCGAGTCCGGCCGATGCTCAAGAGCGGCTGGCTAGCCTCCGCCCGGTGGCGACAGACGCGGTTGCTCAGGTGCAGTTCGAGTTGAGCGAGCGGCAGATCCAAGCCATCCTGAGCATGCCGTTGCAGCGCTTGACGGGCTTGGAGCGCGACAAGATTGAAGCCGAGTACAAGGAACTGGTAACGACGATTGAGGACAAAAGAGCCATCCTCGCCAGCCGCGAGCGGCAGATGCAGATCATCAAGGACGAGATTGATGAGATGGCCGAGCGCTTCGGCGACGAGCGCCGCACCGAGATCGTCTATGCAGCTGAGGAATTCGATATTGAGGACTTGATTGCCGAAGAGGACATGGTGGTAACTATCTCGCGTACTGGCTACATCAAGCGCCTACCCCCTAGGGCCTACCGAGTACAGAACCGCGGCGGGCGCGGAGTGACGGGCATGAAAACCAAGGAAGAGGACTTTGTCGAACACCTCTTCGTGGCGTCAACCCATTCCTATATCATGTTTTTGACGGCCAAGGGTAAGTGTTACTGGCTCAAGGTCTTTCGCATACCCGAAGGCGACCGCACGGCCCAGGGGCGATCGATAGCCAATCTGTTGCCACTTGAACAAGACGACCAAATATGCGCCATCGTACCCGTCCAAGAGTTCTCCGACGATCAGTACTTGTTCACGGCTACGCGCAACGGCATTGTCAAGAAAACTAGGCTCTCGGCCTACCAGAATATTCGCCGCGACGGGATCATCGCCCTGAAGATCCAAGATGACGACGACCTGATTGGGGCGGCGATCACCGACGGACAGCAGGATATTGCCCTGCTGACGCGCAACGGCCAAGCCATGCGCTTTAGCGAAAGCGAAGTTCGCGCGATGGGCCGGGTTTCTACGGGCGTTAAAGGCATTAGTTTGCGTCAGGAGGATGAGGTGGTGGACATGGTCGTAGTGCGCGAAAGCAGCAGTCTGCTCACCATCTGCGAAAACGGCTATGGCAAGCGCACTAGTCAGGTCGAGTATCCCTGCAAGCACCGGGGCGGCCAAGGCGTTATCGACATCAAGACCTCCCCGCGCAACGGCCCCGTAGTAGCCTGTAGGGAGATCGAAGGCGAAGAGGAGGTCATGTTGGTAACCCAGAACGGCATTATGATCCGCATACCCGTGCAAGGGATATCCACCATTAGGCGCAATACCCAAGGAGTCCGGGTGATCAATCTGGACGAGGGCGACCGGGTTATCGACATGGCCCCGCTACCCGTCAGCGAGGACGAGGGCGAAGAAGAAACTAGCGTGGAAAACGGCAAGGCCGATGAGAAGGCTTTGGGTTGACCTAATATAGGGCCTCATGTATATTTTTCTCCTTCGGGAAAAGGAGGGTTAGACCTAATTGGTAAGGCAGCGGTCTTGAAAACCGCCGGGCTCACGCCCTTGAGGGTTCGAGTCCCTCACCCTCCGCCATTTACCATTTGATGCCGCCACAATCCCATCCTTTTTAGCGATGGGAGCACGTTAAAATTTTATTTTGCAATGGTCGCGGAGAGGTGACCGAGTGGCCGAAGGTGGCAGCCTGCTAAGCTGTTGTGCGGGGTAACCCGTACCGAGGGTTCGAATCCCTCCCTCTCCGCCATTATTTTCGTTAGTTGCCCTCTAGCACAATTGGAAGTGCGCCTGACTCTGGATCAGGAGGTTCTAGGTTCGAGCCCTAGGGGGGCAGCCAATCTTGGCTCCTGAAGGGAATGCTTCAGGAGCCTTCTTCTTGGGGCCTAGATCCTGCCGAAAGTCGGGACGGGGCCGCATTCTCCCCGCAAATAGCCTCTCGCCGTAGCAAGATCTCACGCCGATGGGTACCCGCATCCGAGAACAACAGCTTGCTTGGGGCCTCCTCGCGCCGGCCCTTGTCGTGCTGGGCGCGTTTGGACTCTTCCCTATTGGCTATGCCTTGTACGTCAGCCTGCACAGGTGGCGAATCAAGAAGGAAGCGGTGGTCGGATTCGACCACTATGTCCGCGCCTTGGGAGATCCGCAGTACCTGCTGCCCTTCGTCGCCGGAATCGGTCTCGTTTGGGCGGCCTATCGCCTGCGCGCCTCGTTAGCAGCATCGCCAATACTGGCGACGGGAAGCTCCGAGCGCGGTCTGCGTCCCCTTTATGCCCGCATCGCTTGGGGCGCGGTCGCACTGTTGGGACTTTGGGTGGGATTGGCCCAAGGTTTGGGCGGCCTAGTGGAGACAGGCGATCAAGCGCTGTACAACGGCTTCAAGGTCACGTTTTTCTACGCAGCCGGGACGATCCCGTTCCAACTGAGCTTGGCCACCGGTTTGGCGTATTTGCTTTTCAAGATCACGAGGGTTAGAGGCGCGTTTCGCACGCTGTTTTTCCTGCCTTACATCACGCCGATTATCGCCTCAGCCGTGGTTTTTCGCACCATCTTTAGCCCGCATCCTTCCTCCCTGGCCAACCGCTTCTGGAGCCTTTGGGGACTGGAGAATCAGCGTTGGCTCTACGAGAGCAAGTCCGTCGCAGCCCTGTTACTACAGGGAGCTGGGTTCGCTTCGTACCCCGCGTGGGTCGATAGCGTCTTCCCGAGCCTAGCTCTGACCTCAATCATCCTCTACAACATTTGGGTCTATGTTGGCTACGACACGGTGATTTTACTGGCCGGCCTCAGTGCGATCCCCAAGCAGTACTATGAGGCCGCGGAAATGGACGGCGCTGGCGAGTGGCAGGTCTTCCGGCATATTACCCTGCCTCTGGTTTCACCAACCCTGTTCTTTTTGTCGATGGTGGCCGTCATTGGAACCTTCAAAGCCTTTAACCACGTTTATATCCTGCGGACGCCGGGTGCCCGCGACTCGGTAGATGTGCTCAGCATTGCCATTTTCGATCAGGTTTTTGAGTACCACAACGCCGGCTATGCCTCGGCGATGGCCTTTGTGCTCTTCATCGCGATTTTGGCGCTGACGCTGCTGCAAAACCGGGTGCTCGGCAGGCGGGTGTTTTATGGCGACTAGGAGCGGCAATGCTGGGCTGGTTTACTGCGGCTTGAGCTTGGGGGGGCTGGCTGCGGGCTTTCCGTTCGCGTGGATGCTGTTGGCCTCTTTTATGAGCCGCGGCGAATCGCTGCGGCGGGCGTTGCTGCCCGAGCGCGTACAATGGGACAATTACATCGAAGCGTGGCAAGAGGCGGATTTTGGTCTCTACTTTGAGAATTCGCTGATCATCGCCGTCCTACAGGTCAGTGGGACCTTGCTTTTCTCGCTGATGGCAGCCTACCCGCTGGCGCGGATGGAGTTTCGCGGCCGCGATGTGGTGTTTACCGGCGTCTTGGCTACGCTGATGATTCCCGAGGCCGTGACCATCGTGCCGAATTTTCTCGTCGTGACTTGGCTGCACCGCAATACGCCATTTGCTTGGCTCAATAGCTGGCCGGCCCTGACCATTCCCTTTATGGCCAGTGCTTTTAGCATCTTTCTCCTGCGCCAGTTTATGCGAGGCCTGCCCAACGAACTGTGGGATGCGGCCCGGATTGAGGGAGCTGGCCATGTGCGCTTTCTGTTTCAAATTGCGGTCCCCTTGTGCCGAGCACCCCTTTTGACGGTCGGCATGTTTACGTTTATTGGTTCATGGAACGCCTTGGCTTGGCCGCTGCTAGTGACCAATACGCCGGCTTGGCGTCCGATTGCCGTGGGGTTGCAGCAGTTTGCCAGTGAGGCCGGGACCGAAGTCCACCTGCAAATGGCCGGAGCGGTCATTGCGACGGCTCCCGTACTCTTGGCGTATTTTCTCATTCAGCGAGAATTCACCGAGGGTATTTCCATATCTGGACTCAAAGGATAACGCGATGAAACCGAGAAGTGCGATGACGTTGGTTTGGTGTGCCTTTTTGTGGGCCTGTGGCGGCCAGCAAGAGGCTGTTGACGAGCAGCCGACCAGTCTCGAAGCCCTCGATCCGCAAGGCCAGAAGGTCGTCTTTTGGTATCAACACACCGGCCAGCGCGAAGATGCACTGCAAGAGCTGATTGCCGACTTTAACCAGACCAATCGCTATGGAATTGAGGTTCGCGGCGAGTACATGGGGCGCTATGGGGACATCTACAACAAGATGAATGTGGGTATCCAGAGCGGTGCGCTGGCCGCCAGCTTGGTCGTAGCCTACCAAAACCAAGCTTGGGCCTACTACCAAGCCGACGGCATAGTGGATATAGCGCCCTATATGGACTCGCCCAAATGGGGCTTGTCGCCAGAGGAGCGCAACGACTACGTCCAAGCGTTTCTGGTGCAGGACAATATCGGTGGAGTGCAGGTTGGTTTCCCGCCGAATCGCTCGATGGAATTGCTCTACTACAATGCTGATTGGCTGCGCGAGTTGGGCCACGATGCCCCGCCGGTGACGTGGGACGATTTTGCCACGATGTGCCGCTTGGCCAAAGAGCAACCCTTTAGCAAAAACGAAAACCCAGCGCGCAGTTTGGGTTTTTTGCTCGATGTTGATGCCAGCCGATTCGCGGCGATGGTCTTCAGCCGCGGCGGCGACCTAGTAGATACAACCGGCACCGCCTATGCGCTGGACTCGCCCGAAGTTAAAGCAGTGCTGGAACTGCTACAGGAACTAGCGCGAGACGGCGCGCTGGACATCGCCGGCGAACAGGATGTCGAGGTAAACGAGTTCGTCACCGGTCAGATCCTCTTCTCGCAGGATTCTTCCTCTGGGTTGCCCTTTTACAAGAGTGGCATTGAGGACTCTGGGTTGGCCTTTGAGTGGGGTGTGACCCATCCGCCGCAGACTGGCTCGAAGCCGGTTGTTGATGTGTACGGAGCTAGTGTATCGCTCTGCGCCGGTACGCCCGAAAAACAGCTAGCGGCGTGGCTTTTCCTCAAGTGGTTTACGGCCCCCGAGCAACAAGCGCGGTGGGTGCGGGCAAGCAACTACTTCCCGGTACGCAAGAGTACGGCGCGGGAGTTGGAAAGCTATTTTGCGGAAAACCCGCACTATGGAGTGGCGTTTGGCATGTTGGACTACGGGAAGTCAGAGCCGACGATGGCAGGGTATGAACGGGTGCGGCGATTGATTCGAGAGGCGATGATAGAGGCGATTGAAGGCGGGGACGTCGAACAAGTGGTGGAAGAATTACAACGCGCAGCAAATCAGACGCTTGAGCCGTAGGCGAAAAAGGAGAGGCAGTGTAAAATGACTGAAGACCGCAAAAAACCAAACGTCATAGTCTTTTTCACAGACCAACAGCGCTGGGACACAACGGGGCTACACGGCAATCCAATGGGCCTTACGCCGCATCTCGATCGCTTGGCCCGCGAGTACACCCACGCGGCTCATTCTTTTACGTGCCAGCCCGTCTGTGGCCCGGCGCGATCCTGCCTGCAAACGGGCCTCTACGCCACGACTACAGGCTGTTACCGCAACGGCATTCCCCTGCCCGCGGACAGCCAGACCCTCGCCCACTGCTTTGCCGCGGCAGGCTATGACACGGGATATATCGGCAAGTGGCATCTCCACGACCGAGGGACTACCGGCCCGGTGCCGGCAGCAGATCGCTTTGGCTATCAGTACTGGTTGGCGTCGAATGTGCTCGAATTTACTTCCGACGCCTATAGCACGGTTCTTTACGACAATGACGACCAACCAGTCCGCCTACCCGGTTATCGAGTAGATGCGGTCACAGATGCCGCAATCCGCTACGTGGATGCACATCAAGATCGTCCCTTTTTTCTTTTTATCTCCTACATTGAACCCCACCACCAGAACCACTTGGACGACTATCCACCCCCTGATGGCTACCGGGAAGCATATACTGGCGGCTGGGTCCCGCCCGATCTCGCGGCATTGGGCGGCTCGACTCACCAGCACTTAGGCGGCTATTACGGGATGGTCAAGCGGCTCGACGAAGCCTATGGCCGCCTGCACGACGCGCTCAAGAGCTTGGAGTTGGCCGACGACACCATCGTGCTCTTTACGTCGGATCACGGCTGTCACTTCAAGACGCGCAACAGCGAGTACAAGCGCTCTTGCCACGAAAGCTCGATTCGCGTGCCGACGGTCTTGACTGGCCCCGGTTTTCGCGGCGGCCAATTGCAGGAGTTGGTTAGCTTGATCGACCTGCCTCCGACTCTTTTGGACGCGGCCGGTCTGGAAATTCCCGATCAGATGCAGGGCTGCTCGCTCATGCCGCTTTTGCGCGGAGGAGGAGCCGATTGGCCCTCAGAGGTCTTCGTGCAGATCAGCGAAGCCCAAGTGGGGCGGGCCGTCCGCACCCATCGGTGGAAGTACGGAGTGGATGCTCCCGGTGAGCAAGGAAGAGATGTGGCAGGAGCCGATCTCTACGAGGAGCAGTATCTCTACGATCTACAGGCAGACCCCTACGAACTCAACAATCTAGTCGGCCACGGGTCGCACCGAGAAGTGGCTCAGGTAATGCGGGAACGGCTCTTGA
Organism: Gemmatimonadota bacterium; assembly: GCA_009841115.1. Classification (GTDB taxonomy): domain Bacteria; phylum Latescibacterota; class UBA2968; order UBA8231; family UBA8231. The sequence goes on from VXML01000107.1 coordinate 231,138, forward strand.
AACGCATGGAAGAAGCCGGAGAGGGTCGCCCCCAAATCAAAGAGGCCCCTCCGCGCCGCTCTGGCCAGCGGAAGGTCAGCCCTGAAGAAGCGTGCTCCTAGGCTAGGTAGAGTCCAGCTTTTCGCGCAACGATAGAAGCTCAAACAGCCGCTTGACGACCAAAGAGATAGAGCGGGCAAACTCGCCCAATATGGTCGCTAGCTGTTCGGTGCGCCTAGGCCCGCCTATGGGTAGCCCCAGACCTAACATCCCCTGTGCAAAGGGCACGTCGATCAGTAGTCCGGGGCGATACATTGAGTCCGAGAAAATTTCTTGGGTCATCTGGCGAAAATCCTCGTCGGCCTCGCGCTTCCAGGTTTTGTCCCGGTTCCAGTAGCTAACCAATCTCCGCAAGGAGGCAAAGCGACCGAGGGATTCTTGGAGATTTACCACGTTCTGTAAGGAGCGGTAACCACGCGCTGCGGAATAGGCGCGATAGCAAGCCAAGAGGTTTCTTTGTTCATCTATGACCTGTAGGTTAACCGCCTCGAATTGGACGCCCATAGCTTCTAATTCGTCGCCGAGGATGCGCACGACCTTGCCCAGATCGCGCATCTTGGCGGCGTCGCAGCCAGCTAGCAAGACGCGAAAGGCCGCTTGCTGGCAGCAGTGGGTGGTAATGTCGCGCACGATGGACAAGCACTCTTTTTCGCTGATATTGACGTTGGTGATCTCGACGGGAAGAAAGCTGCCGTCGCCTCGTACCATGAGCGCTTCATAGGCATTGGACGAGCCGCTGGCGACCATGTGCCGAGCTTCAGGACGGGACTGGGGGGCGAACAGCAGTTCAATGCCGTCTTTGGCTAGCAATTCTTCCTCGCGATAACCCAATAAGTCGGCCAAGGTCTGACTGATGAGGTGTAGCTGTCCGTTTTCGTGGATGACAAAGGCGTTGAGGGCCTCGGCGATTTGATGCAAACGGTCTTTGTGGACCCGAGCCAAGTGCGCCGTATCGTCCATTAGGGAGTCTGCCGAGACGCCGAGGGCGTTAGCTAAATTTTTTAGGGCCGCCGAGCCTGGCTGGCGCACGCGGCCGGTTTCAATGCGGGAGATGGTGGCTTGGGAGACGCCAGAGCGGTCTGAGAGGTCTTTCTGGTTGAGCGATTGTTTCTGTCGCAGCTCTTTCAGGTTGCGTCCTAAGGACATGGACTGTTCCTATAATGGGGATATAGAATACAAGGTGTTTGATATGTAAATAATACTACACGAAGCGGATTATTACCAAAACGGAAGGCAATAAAAACAAAATGTACACAAGGGGTTACGCATGAAAATAACCGAAGTGCAGTCGATGTATCCCCGCTATCGCGTCGAGCCCGCGGCTTGGCGTCGGCACTTCTGGCAGATGGTCGTGCGCATCGATACGGATATCGGCGTCAGCGGCTGGGGAGCGGGGGGCGGTGGGATTGCTGCCGTAGAGGTGATTAACCGCCACCTGCGAAAGTTGCTAGTGGGGCGCAGCATCAACAGCATTGAAGATATCGCCCGGCTCTGGGACGATCAGTACAAGGCCAGCTTGCCCTACGGTCGCAGCGGGATCGCCGTTATGGCTATCAGCGGCGTGGATTTGGCGCTGTGGGATGTCTTGGGTCGGGCCGAAGGAAAGTCCGTCTGCGACTTGTTGGGTGGCCGGCAACGGGACGAGGTGCGGGCCTACGCCACAGGCCCAGATTGCGCTTGGTATCGCGACTTGGGCTTTAATGCCCATAAGTCTTCGCAGACGCGGCAAGGAAGCCAATCCGCTGATGTGGCGCGCATACTTGAGTGGGCCGAAGGGGCGCGCCAGACCTTGGGCGAAGACGCGCTCTTGATGATTGATGCGTACATGTCGTGGTCGCCCGAATTTGCCTTGGCCGTGGCGCAGCAACTCGCGCCGTTCAACATATACTGGTTTGAAGACGTGCTGTTGCCCGACGACCTGGATGGCTTGGCGGCGTTGCGTCCGCAGATCCACCCCATTTTGTTGGCTGGCGGCGAACACGAATTCACTGCGCGGGATTTCGACCATATTGCTAGGATGCGGGCACTGGACTTGTGGCAACCGGACGTCACTTGGTGCGGCGGTTTGACGGCGGCGCTGCGCATTGCCAAGCTGGCCCAAGCCCACAGCATCCCTGTGGTTCCTCATCGCGGCGGCGAGATTTGGGGTCTGCACTTTCTGGCGGCTGGCTACGGCGGCAATTTGGCCGAAATGGTCATGGGCCGGCGCGGTGCGGTGCGCGATAAGCTGTGGTTAGGTGAGCCGCAACCGCAGGAAGGTCACTTAGTACTGCCCGAAGGTCCGGGATTTGGCGTCGAGGTGAACGAGGAGTTGCTCTAGGTATCCGCAGATGGACGCAGAGGCGGGAGAAAGAACCTCTACTCTTTAACCGCCAGAGATAATAGGTAGGTCCCCCGCTGTTTGATCTTTTTGTAATTGCCGAAGACTTCCTTGAAATTGCGCTTGATGTACTCCTTTAGCCCGGCAATGGTGACGACCCACAGGTGCCCGCCCGGCTTGAGGCGGGCCCAGGCGTCGTGCATGATGATCGTCAGGAGTTCGTTGCCCGTCTTCGCGGGCAAGTTGGAGGCAATAGTGTCAAAGCGCACGTGGGCGGGCACGTGGCTGAAGGCGTTGCTCAAATAGGCGCGACAATTGGTCAGCCCGTTGCGTGCGGCGTTTTGCGCCGCGTACTCGACGGCGACGAAGTCTTTGTCGATCAGATGGACCTCGCCCTCGGGGCAGAGATGGCTCAACGCCAAGCCGATTGGACCATATCCGCACCCTAAGTCGAGGCAGCAGTCGGCAGGCCCGGCTTTGATGTGGTCGATGAGCAGCCGCGTCCCTGGGTCAATGCGCTTGGGGTTGAAAAGGCCCCAAGTGGAGTGGAAGGTAAAAGCGCGCCCCCTGAGAGTCTCTTGAAATACTATGTCTTCGCCTAGGCGGCAGATGTCTCTGGCAGGCATTGAAGTGGCTAAGCTAATAGGCCAAGCCCAGCGGCTGCTGATGGCGGAAAGTTTTGAATTCTGTCTTGAGGACTATTTCCACCAGGTACAGACCTGGTACCAACAATTCGCCGCCCGCGTCGCGGCCATTCCAATGCACGGTTTGCGGCCCGGCCCCCTGCATTCCGAGTTCGAGGCTGCCGACCCGGACGCCGCGCAAGTCGTAGATATTGAGGGCCACGGGCACCGGGCCGGGCAGGCGAAACAAGGTATAACTGATGGCCAACATATCGTTGGCACCATCGTCGTTGGGGGTCAATACCTCGCTTGAAAAAGTTAGATTTTCGATGGGTGCTCCGGCATCTTGTGCGCCACCCAAAACCCGCAGACTGTTGGTGTTGACTTCGTCGGAGGCGTTACCGGCCTCAATCTGCTGCGGCAGGCTCTCCTCGTTCGCGTCAAACACCTCGCCGGCGAACGTGTTGGCAAAGATGAAGACCTCGGTGCCGAAGACCAGCCGCACGGGTTCATTGCGGCTGCGCGTGATCGACTGCGGCAAGCGCACTACTAGCTCACTCTCCGCCTCTATCACCTCGGTCGGTTCTATGACTTGCAGTGGCTGGCCCATCTCTAGCCGTTTGAACTGGGGGCGGCTACCTGTGCGGATTCGGATGGTATCGAAGCCCGGCTGGCTCGCTGCGTCGAACTGGGCACGCACATCGTAGGTAAAGTCCGTCATCTCACCTAAGTACACCTCGGTGAGGCCGCCGTCGGGCGTCGGCTCGTCAAAGCGGGCAACCTCGCCGATGACTTGCGAGGCCAATGGCGGTGCGGTCTCAACCCACAGCGAGTCGAGCCGCACGAAGTCGAAGAAGGAACTACTCTCGAAGGTGAGCCTCACTTGGACGTGGTTGCCGCGCTCCAGCGGGGCGGGCTGCCCAGACTCGGCGATGGGAAAAGACCAGAAGGTCCAGTTGTCTTGGTCGTAAATGATGGAGGCTCTAAGGCCGGGCTTGCCTTCTTGGATTTGGCCTTGGGTCGTTTGGTCCGGTTGCTTGAGTTCTTTCTCAAAGCGCGCACGCGAGACCGTGCGCTCGGCGCCGGTGTCGGTGAACTCGTGATAGACGTTGGGGTCGTCGTCGCGGCCAGAGCGCACGGAGATCCCAAGTTGGGCTTGGGCGTCGTCAACGGGAGTGGGGACCCCGTTGACCATTCGCATGGGCGTGGCGTCCCAGAATAGACGCCCGAAATTCACCGTGCGGCCGAGGGAGATGATCTTAGACAGATAAAATACTCGCTTGGGCACCCCTTCGCCCTTTAGCTCAAACTCGCCGATGGTTCCCTGCTGGACATTGGCTTGGCCCGAGGCAAAGGCTTTGTCGTCGATGGAGGGGTTGCGGCGCAGGCGGATGAAACGCACGTACTGTTTGGGAAATTTAAGCTGGACATTGGCGTCGAAATTGAGCGGCACATCGGCGATCAAGGTCTCTAGGCGGTGATAGTCGTTGTCGTTGTTTTCGAGGTTGAGGACCGGATCGAACTCTTCGGCGATAGAGACTTCAAACGCCTTGAAAATGTCGTCGCGCAGCAGCGTGCCGTCGGCGCGAAAACCGTGCGGCGGCGTGTAGAACCCGACTACGTTGGCGGGCACTGGAACCCCTACGTCGAAAGTGTACCACTCCGAATTGATGCCGCGCGCTACCGGCGGGCTGTAAGAAGAGCTGTCGCCATCGACCCACTCGGTAGTAAGGGTTCCGGCCGTGAACCAATAGAAGCCGTTGGCTGCGCGCCAGACGCGCGGAATGAGGCCGTCTTCGTAGCCCAAGTCGGTGGGAAACTTGAAGGGCGACCAGAACGGGAGCTTGGAAAGGATGTTTTCCTCGCCATCGAAGTAGGTCGGCGCAATGGAGCCGGGAAAGGTCTGGAAGTCGATAAAGACTTCGCTACTGTCATTCCGGCTCCAAGCCAAGCCTTGGCCGCCCATTTTCCACAGCGAAACCTGGGCGGCTGCCGGTGCTGAAAAAAGCGCGAGCGCGATGAGAATTGACCATTTGTGCACTGTTTTACCTCTTGAGCCAGTCGCTGAGGTTGTCAGCGACTCTTTTACGCGGTCCAAGTTTTCGCTTAATCTATAAGGCTTGTGCCTCAAGCTCAAGCCGATAGGCGGCATAAAGAATATACGCAACCGTCCGTTTTGCCCATGGCCGACAAAATAACGCGCGGGCCTCTGAGGTGGCTCCGCGGCGATATACACAACCACTGTGAAGATCATGCCTTGGTCGCTGAGCATTTGGCTGGAGCATGCGACACACTCGATTTTATCGCGTTGACCAATCACGCGCAAAAGCCCGTCTTTTTTGAGCAGCACCGCATGATTGAGCAAGCGCGCCGCATCCTGCCGGGGTTCCCCATCTTCTTCGGGCTAGAGTGGAACGCGCCGATGGGAGGCCACGCAGGACTCGTCTTTCCGAACGGTGAGCGCGAGGCCGAAAATGCCTATGCTTTCGCCGCAGCTCACGACCGGCTGGGGGCTACCACTCCTAGCAGTGTAGAAGCGGCTTTAGATCACTTGAACGCATTGTCGGCGGTGGAACGCCCCGTCCTCTTCTTCAACCACCCTGCTGCTGGCCAGTGGTCCACGGAGAGCATCAACCGCTATCTCGCCGCTGATGGCGCGAGCGTAGAAGCGGCGGCCCTTGTCGTTGGCATTGAAGCCTTGCACGGACACCAAGCGCACGCCAAAGTCGCGGCGATGGACCCGTGTGCTTATCCGGGAGGAGCCATCGGCGGCTTGGTTGATCAAGTGTACGCTTGCCAGCGGCCATTTTCCCTGCTGTTGAACTCCGATTTCCACGTCCACAAGCAAGAGCGCCAGCCCGATTATTCGCTGGGCGTCTTCAATCACGTTCGGGTCGGCGTGGAGGCGGGGCATCCACCTACCCCAGAGGCGATCTTCGCTGGCCTGCGCCAAGGGCGCACGTGTGCCTCTCAAGGGCACTGGCTTGATCTCGGCGATTTTTCGGTCGATGACCATTTTATCGGCGATACTTGGACGGGAGGGGCCGGTGTTTTGCGCGTTGCCTTTGAGGCAACCGAAGCGATTGAAAAGGTTGAGTTGATTGGCCAGTGGCAGCCAAACGCCGCGCCCGCCGTGCTGGAGTGCTTGGAGTCCCGGCCCGCTGGGAGCTGCGAATGGACGCTGGAGATCCCGCCCGATGCCCAAGGCTTTGTGCGCCTGCGCATAATCGCCGAGAGCCGCGACCGTCCGGCACCTGGACCGCCGGCCCCCAAGCATTTTCTCACGTCGGCAATTCTCTTAGACGCCAGCCGCGACCGCTAGACCTCAAACCACTGGAATTGCGTCGCCAATACTGGCGACGGGAAGCTCTCATGTCTGTTCTACCCGCTGTACGCATCTTCTCTAGGAAAGGTTCCACGCTCGCCTACCTGTTCTGTCTGCTTCTCGCCAGTGTGGCGACGAGCAGCACGGATCTCCACGCCGAATATCCTCCCGGTCAGATTCGCTTAACGCCCAAGATTGACCTCCACCTCGAACCGGTGTCGGTCGAAGGTCTCCCCGGCCACACGCTTAACCTCCCGCCCGGCTTTAAGGTCAAACTCTTCTCCGACCAAGTAGATAAGGCTCGATTTATGGCTTGGGACGACCAAGGCGTCCTACACGTGGCGAATATGAGGACTCGAGGAAGCAGTCAATGGAGTCCGGCCTCCGGTCGCCAAAGCACCGTGTTGGCCTTGCCCGACAAAGACGGCGATGGCCGCGCCGACACTGTGTACAAGGCCGCTGACGATTTTCACTGGCCGCACAGCGTCGCCTTCTACGAGGGAGCGCTCTTCGTCGCCGATGACGATGCGATCTATCGCCTTGAAGACCGCGACGCGGACGGCTTCTACGAGGAGCGTTCCGTCTTCGCCGAGGTGCCCGGCTTTATGGGCCGCTCCTCTGAGCACGTGACCCATACGCTGGTCTTCGACGAAGCCAACGACAAGCTTTACTTCCACGCCGGTTCGGGTTGCGACCTCTGCCGCGAAGACGATCCCGAGCGGGCCACCGTCATCCAGATGAACACCGACGGCACGGGTCGGCGGATCTACGCCTCTGGGTTGCGCAATGCCATCGGCCTCGACTTGCACCCAGTCACCGGCGAGTTGTGGGGCGCTGGCAACGGACACGACCGCGAGGGTCCAGACCTGCCGCCGGAGTGGATCACCCCCCTTCGCGACGGCGGCTTCTATGGCTGGCCGTTGGCGTACGCCTATCAGGTCTGGACGGATTTCTCTATTGGTGCCTACCAACGGGCGATCTTCCCACTGACCGCTGCTGACTCGCTGTTAGTTGCCAGCATGGAGCGTCCGGCGGCTCTCGTCCCCGCCCACTTGGCACCGATGGGTCTGCATTTCTACAAGGACGACCAGTTCCCTCCCCAGTACAAACACGCCGCGTTTGTCGCCTTCCGCGCGGGTGTCTTGGGCAACGATCTCGGCTACAAGGTCATGGCGCTCTTTGCCGAGCCGGATGGATCCAACGCTCGCATCGCCGACTTTCTCACCGGCTTCCGTCCCGACCCCAACAGCGATTCCTTCTGGGGAACGCCGGTCGGGCTGACTACCGACGAACAGGGCGTTCTCTATCTGACGAGCGACCGCTTCACGCAGGCGATCTTCCGCATCGAAGCCAGCCCCCTCCAAGGCATGTGGGAAAATCCGCCCCCCGACACCTTGCTCGCTGGAGCCGCGCTGACTTTGCGTTCGACGATTCGCCTCCGACGGCAAGTAGAGGGCGCAGAACCAGCGCAGCTCACGGCTGATCTGAGTGCGTTGGAGGGTCCCGAGGCCCTGTCCCTGCAAAGGATAGACGACCGGACCTATCGCCTTGAAGCCGACCTCTCGGCTGGTGAGCACAATGGCCGCAAAAAGCTGGTGGTGCATCTCGTGCAAGGCGACGAGGCGACCAAACTGGTGTATTCCGTCGTCGTGCTGCCCAAAGAGGATCAAGTCCTATTTGCCGACGAGTTTGCATGGGAGCAAGGCACACTCTACAGCGCGCAACTCGACCCGACCCATGCCGATACCGCGTTCGCCGGCCAGCGAGCGCTGCGGGTGGATGCCCGAGGTTTCACCATTGAGTTCCTGCCCCGTGCGCCGGTCGCCCAAGTCGGCTACGTCGGACTGCGCATGGCCCTGCATCCGGGTACGGCCACCGGCGGCTTCCGGCCCTCATTGGGCCTTGTCGTCAACGGCGAGACCGCCCGCCCGCTGAGTCTCATTGACCAAATTGATCTGGACTTGGATCAGTGGCAGACCGTCGAGATCGCCTTAGACGAACTAGCTCTCGACGGCCCCATTGAGTCGCTGCGCTTGATCGGCAGCCTGCGCGGAACCTTCTACCTCGACGAAATCCGCTTGGTCGCCGCCCAGTACTCTGGAGGTGTTACGGCTGTTGGGGAAAAGGACGCCCGAATCGCAGCGCCGCGAGAATTTGCCCTAGATCCGAACTATCCCAACCCGTTCAATAGCTCCACCACCATCCGCTACCGCATCGCAGCGCCGGGTCGGGTGCGCTTGGAAATTTTCGACGTGCAGGGCCAGAAAGTGAAGATGCTCGCCGACGGCGATGTAGGACCGGGCGTTTACCAAGTTGAATGGGATGGATCGGACGCCAGCGGAAAGCCTGTGGCCACCGGCGTTTATTTGGCGCGTCTCCAGAAGGGCACCGTCGCATTAGTCCACAAGATGCTGTTGCTCAAATAGCCATGCAGCGCCTCAATCTCCCGGCCGCAGCGTTTGACATCCGCCAAGTTGAAGGCAAGCGCGAGATACTCGACCCCTTGCGCCGCAAGTACGTGCGGTTGACGCCCGAGGAGTGGGTGCGACAGCACTTGGTGCAACACCTAATCTCGGACTTGGGCTACCCGCGCGGGTTGATCGCCATTGAGAAAAGCATTGACCTCCACGGCAAGCGATTTCGCGCCGATGTGATCGTCCACGACCGTGTGGGCCGTGCTGTGCTAATGGCCGAGTGCAAAGAGCCAGACGTTTCCATCAGTCAGGAGACCTTCGACCAAATTACCGCGTACAACCGCGTGGTTCAGGCGCGCTGTCTTTTGGTCACCAACGGCTTGATTCACTATTGCTATGTCGCCGGTCGCGGCTTCATCAGTGAGGTGCCGCGTTACGACGAGTTGTGAACGTTTTTTAGCCAGCCTCCGCACTTTAGTAGTCTATGCCGTTCCCCCAGAGCTAAGAATCCGGCTCGGTCTTAAAGCGGCCTTGGTTGTCGATGCGCAAAGAGGCCCGCGTCTCCCCGTCTTGGTCGTAGAAGTCCAGCCTTGGGTTGCCGTCGGTCGGTGCGCCTAACCCCGCGCGGAAACGCTGTTCCTCGTCGAGAACTCCAAGCCAAGCGATTCCCTCTTCTAGGACCCCGACGATAGTGCGTGTGTGGCCGTCTTGGTCGCGCATTTCGAGCAAGGTCATGCCATCGGCGGCCCGCACGCTCAAGGTGGCGCGGACCTCGCCTTGGTCATCGTAGATCTTGAGCGAGGGAGTTTCTTCGTCTTCAATGCCGCTTTGCAGCCGCAATCGTCCTTGTTTATCGAAGAAACTCAGCCGCATTGCGCCGGCGTGGCCGCTGCCCAAGCCAGCGCGGGGCCGCCCGGTCTCGTCGTAAAAGGCCAAACTGCCGGCTCCGTCCTCGCTCAGCGAAAGGCCCGCCCGCACTTCGCCCCGCTCGTCGTAGAGTTCCAGCAGCGGGGCCTTATCGCTCTCCAGCCGCAAGTTGGCCCGCGCCCGTCCTGATCGGTCGCACAACTTAAGTCCACTGCCCAGCACCGCGGTGAGTTCACCGTCGGCATCCCTCAACTCCAACTCGCCGCCATTAGGACCTTGCACCAATTGAGCGATTGATTGGCCCTCATCGCCGCGCAAGACAAAGCGCCGCGCCCGCACCGTCCCCATCCGCCACCGCGCAACGAGTAGCCCCAGCGAGATCAACAGGGCAGCTCCACTGGCCAAGCCCACTAGCGAGACGAACCCCTCCAGATCCTGCAAGTCCCGCCTCAAGGCTTGTTCTGCTCGGACCTGAGCTTCGCTAAACGAGCTGAGCAGGACCAGCAATAGTACTGCTCTCAGCCAATGAATCGACATGCCGCAGTTTTCCGTTTCTGCCTAGGCAGTTTGCGCTGAGGCCCCAATGCTGAGGCCGGACCGCTCTTTGTTTACCGCTTGGATCATGGCGATGATGTATCCGAACTGAAAGGCCCAGGCTTGGCGCACCCGGCCCGAAACGCCCTCGGGCGCCTTGTCGTCGGGATGGAATGGCGCGTGGTCGGGCATCAGCATGTACTGATAGCCTACATCCCGCAAGGTGCGCGCCACCTCGTGCATGTCCACGTCGCCTTCGTCGGGCCATACCTCTTGGAAATTGTGCAGACCACCCTTGATGTTGCGGTAGTGGATGTTGAAGAGTTTTTTGCGCTCACCGAAATAGCGCACGATGTCGCAGAGTTCCTCGGCTGGATTCTCCAGCCCCTCAGATGCCACGCCGCAGCAAAAGTTAAAGCCGTGATAGGGGCTATCGACCAGCTCGGAAAAGCGCTTGAGCCCCTCCATCACCGGCCAGTTCCAGCGCTCGACGCCGCGCAGGACAGGAGCTGGCGGGTCGTTGAGATGGCAGGCCATCTGCACCTTGTTTTCCTCGGCTACCGGAATCACGCGCTCCAGCCAGTAGGCCGCCCGCTCAAACGCTTCTTCGCGGCTGACCACGCCCGCTTCGCTCAGCGTTTCGTTGTCGAATTTCGCGAGGTCAAATGAGCTGTACGTCACGCCCCCGCGCCCGGGCGTGGGCTCGGTGCGCTGGTGCGGCAGGATGCAGAAGTTGTAGAGCAAGGCCCGCAGGCTGGCCTTGCCTGCGTTTTCGATCCAGCGGCAGACCTCGTCGAGGTCCCGGTCGCGCTGCGGGTCCTGCGCCAGCGTGATGCTTTTGGGCACGCTGATGTGGATCGACTCCATACTTACCCCGTACTCAGCCGCTTCTTCCTTGTGCCGCATTAAGGTCTCGACCTCGTTGTTTTCAACACTGGCGTCCATGTGCGTCACCCCGTGTCGCACCAGAAACTCCAATTCCATCTTTGAGGTGCCGATTCCCTGCACTCCGACGTGCATGCCGCTTTGTCCGTCACTCATGTCCGTTGTCCCTTTCTAGAAAGTGCAAAATGGACTGATTGTTAGGCCGACGCTCCTGAATAGTGCCGCACCCCCCACAACCAAAACGCCCGCGCTCCCACCAACATGCCCCCCGCCATCGCCAACGCGCCCCACAGCACCTCCGACGACAGTCGCCCCACCAAGGCTTCCGAAGGCACGGTCACCGCAAAGGCCACCGGCACCAGAAAGGTCATCGCCAGCTTGAGCCAGCGCGGATAGATGGCCACCGGATACTTGCCCGCGCTGTAAACGGCTTGGAAGATCACCAAGATGTTCTCCGCTCTAATAAACCAGAACGCGGTTGTTGCTAGCACTAGCCAAAAACTGTAGACGATTGCCGCGCCAGCCGCAAGCGTCAGGGCGAATCCCGCGGCGTGTACAAGGCCCGCCCGCATTCCGATTTCGACCAATGCAACGGCAATCAGCGCCACCCCCTGCACTACGTCCAAGAACTTCCAGATCCGCACCTCGCCGATGCTCACTAGCACTTGTGCATCCTCCGGCTTGGTGAGGGTAAAGTCCAGCGTGCCTAGGCGGATATCCTCCATAAAGCGCTGCATTGACGGCTGGATCAGCGCGCCAATCAGGCCGCTCATCAGGAAGAAAACCCCCAAGAGTGCTACTAGCTCGGCCGGCTGCCAGCCGCCTAGTTCTTCGGTGTGCGAAAAAATTACCGCCAAACCCGCCAGCGCGACGCCCAAATTGAGCAAGCTCTGTAAGAGTTGCACCCAGAAATTGGCTCGGTATGCCAGCTCGTTCATCGCGCCGACGCGCAGGAAGACCCACAGGAGCCGCAAATAGTTCACGATCCCACCGCCGAGTATCTGCGCACGCCACGCGACCAGACCGCGGCCATAATTCCCCAACTCAGCCCCAGCCACGCCACCTGCGTCGCCGCGCCCCAGAGTACTTCGGTGGGCGTGAGGCGGCCGAGCAGAAGTTCGGTGGGGAAGGCCAGCATCCAGCGGAAGGGCAACAGCGCGGCCAGCGTCTGGAGCCACTCGGGCAACAGCGATAGCGGTGCCATCTGGCCCGAAAAGAAGAGCAGGGCCGCGAAGTAGAGTTGGTTAGCCGCGGCCGTGCGCGTGGTCCACAGGGCCACTAAAGCCAGTGCCCACTCGACGAAAAAGCGCATCAGGAACGCCAGCAGAACGACGGGTATCGAGGCCCAAATTGCCCAAGTCGGCGGGTCGAAGACCGGATCGAAGATCCAGACCATCAGCCCCACCGTCGGCAGCATGACCGCCAGGGTCAGGAACTTGTAGGAGATATTTTGGGCGATGTCGCGGTGGATCGGGTGCAGGGGTTGGAGCAGGAGCGGCGAGAAGGCTCCCGACCGCACCCGATATTCAAACTCGAACATGAACCAAGTAAACGTCAGGTGCCCCATCATCATCATGATGATATAGTAGGCGGCAAAATCTCCACTGGAGAAGTCCCCCACCTGCCCGCCCTTGGAGCGGGCCACTGCGGTCCAAACCGAAAGGAAGACCAGCGTATCGACGATGCGCCCGATCAGCCAGATCACCATCGCCGCCCGGTACTGGAACTGCACGGCCAGATCGGTGCGAAAGAGCGTAGTGTAAATGTCCGCTAGCCCCCTCATGCGCGTTCAAAGACCTCTTCGATCACGTCCTCAATCGGCGGGTCCTCCACCGTCAGATCGAGGACGGGTTGCTCGCTGAGGAGCCGCCCAGTCACCTGCGCGGTCTCCGCCTTGGGCACTCGCAGCGAGACGCGCCCTTCGCTACTGGCGACGATCTCTCCATAGTTGCCGAGGTCGCCGTGCCCATTTTCCAGTTCGACGATGATCGTCTTGTGCGGCGAGAAGCGCTGCACAAGCTCGGTGAGCTGGCCGTCAAACAGCAGTAGCCCGCGGTGAATGACCACCACTCGTTTACACAGCGCCTCGACGTCGGCCATGTAGTGACTGGTGAGGAGCACGGTGGCACCGTAGCGCTGATTGTATTCGGTTAAAAAGGCGCGGATTCGACGCTGCATGGTCACGTCGAGGCCGATGGTCGGCTCATCGAGGAAGAGGACTTGCGGCTTGTGCAAAAGCGCGGCGGCAATTTCGCACTTCATGCGCTCGCCCAAGGACAGGTTGCGCACGGGCTTGTCGAGCAGCGCGTCTAAGTCGAGCAGCGCGGTCAGTTCTTCGACCGTTTGCTGATACGCGCCTCGCTCTAGGCGGTAGATGGCCCGGTTGCGCTCAAAGGAGTCGATTACGGGGATATCCCACAGCAACTGGTTGCGATTGCCCATTACCAAGGTGATCTGGCGGAGGAAATCGCGCTGCCGCTTGAACGGCTCAAAACCGAGAACTCGCCCTTGTCCGCCGGAGGGGTGCAGGAGACCCGAAAGCATCTTGAGGCTGGTGGTCTTGCCCGCGCCATTCGGCCCCAAAAAGCCGACGATTTCGCCGGGAGCGACCGCAAAGCTGATCTGCTTAACCGCCTCGACGTGGCGCGTCTGGCGCTGCACGAGGCTCTTGAGCGCCGCGGCCAGGCCTCCCTCGCGCACGGGGACCTCATAGGTCTTGCTCAATTCGCGGACATCAATGGCGGGTGCTGCCAAAGGTTTCGCGCCTCCTGCGCGCTAGGCGATGGCCAAAAGCCGGTCGCGCATTTCGTCGAGCGGAAAGGCCGGACCGGGATCGACCTTGCGGTCGGGGGCTATCTCCTCGTGACCGAGGATGTAGTGTATCCCGTAGGCCGCAATCAGCGCAGCGCAGATGGTTTCGACGACTTCGAATTGCACTTCCGCATAGCGATGCCAATAGCAAACAGGCTGACGGATCTGCGGATGGGCACCGGGCAGGTTCTGGTTGCGGTGTGCGCCGCGCATGACCTCTGCGGCCGGATACGTCTGCCCGAACCACGACTCGTAGCCGCCATCTCGCTCCGAGAGTTGGCCGGCGTTGTCGATCTCGATGCCGATGGAGTACTGGTTGAAGCTCGTGCGCTCTCGCCACTGGCTGCGGCCGGCGTGCCAGCCAACGGTGTTAAAGGGTAAAAGCTGAGTCACGACACCGTCGCGGCCAACGACCAAGTGGGCCGAGACTTTGCGCTCTCGGTCGCAGAGGGTGTGGATGGCCGACTCGGCGTTAGCACCGGCCGTATAGTGAATGACGATGGTGTCGGGCAGCCCCGGGGCAAATAGGCCGCCTTGGTTGGGCGATTCGATGTAGTTGATGTCTTTGAAGCGGTGATTGAGGTCTATTTTCATAGTATTTAATCGTTAATCGTTATAGAGTCTCAGTCGATATTGGAACGCTTTGCGCAGATCAAAAGACATAGCGCAAAGAGAACACCGACACAAGGGGATGTTTGTTGTCGCGGAGTGAGGTTGGCTAATTTTTGTTGAAAATATGACAATTTCTAGCTAATTTTCGTTGAAAAAGCGAAGATTCACCCGTTCAGAAAGTGATTAAGCATGATACAAAGAGATTTGGAAAAACGTCTGCTTGCACACCTGACCCATCGCGCTGAGCATCCGAATGTCGCCCTGTTGGAGGGTGCGCGGCAGGTTGGTAAGACCACGCTTATAGAATCCATCAGACCGAAACTCGACCGCGAAATCCTCTACTTGAATTTGGAGGAAAACAGCCGCGCGGTTTACGAGCTTAATTCTTGCCGGGATTTTGCAGATTTTGAAACGTATCTTGCGACCACGCACCAGTTCAAAGGCGACGGGCAGCGCATTCTGTGTATTGATGAGGCGCAAGAGAGTTCTGCGCTGGGTGGGTTTGTGCGGTTTATGAAAGAAAAATGGCAGCACACACAGGTTATTCTCACGGGCAGTTCCATGACGCGAATCTTCGGGCCGGAAACGCGCTTTCCAGTTGGAAGAGTCACGCGATTCTTGCTGCAGCCCTTCAGTTTTAGGGAATTTCTGCGCTGTGGCAAACAGGAAGAATTGCTCGCTTGCAAAGACCCTCCACCGTTTTTACATGAACGCCTTCTCAAATACGTGCAATCGTATCTCGACGTGGGGGGGCTACCGGCGGTTGCATCAGCGTTTTTTGACCAGCTAAACTGGCGGCAATTGCGTCGGGATTTGTATCTCGACTATCGCAGTGATTTTGCTAGAATTTTTTCGGCAACCGAAGCATCTTTATTTGATCAATGTTTGCGCGGCGTGGCATCAAATCTCGGCAGCCCAAGTAAATACGCGCAGATGGTGCGGACGACATCAGCTCTTTACAGAAGGGTTCCGGATTTTCTGGAACTACTCGAGGCGTGGAAACTCATCTACAAGTCCGATACCCGGGGCACGCGCCCAGAGCAGAGGGGCTTTGCGCCCAAACGCTATCTTTACGATCCGGGATTGGCCAATGATCTGCGACTGACTGCGCTGCCGCGTATCGACATCCTCTCAAGTCTCGACGCTGCTCAGCGCACGCCCATTGGGGGTATTGTAGAGAACGTGCTGGCGACCGAACTCGTGGCCTTGGGACAGAATTTGACGGGTTGGAAAAAAGGCGTCAATAGTTCCGAAGTCGATTTTATTTATCGCATGACGATGGGCGATACCATACCCATTGAATGCAAAGCATCACTTGTTACAAGACCGCGGGATACAGGGGGTCTGGCGGAATACGCTGAGCGGCATGGAAGCAAATTGGGCGTCCTCGTCAATCTCGCTATGCCGGGGAAACTCACGACATCTACAGGTCTAAAAGTGATCCACATACCGGTTTACCTGATTGACAGGCTCGCTGAAATAGTAGAAGCATTATGCGAAGACACGTCGGGCTTCACCGACCCTTTAGGGCTGACTACCCATGACGACTGACGAACATACCGCTGATCTGGCGTGGCAGAGCGCGATTCTGCAAGATGTCTCACGCACGTTTGCGCTGACCATTCCGCAGCTTCCGTCGGGTCTGCGCGATGTCGTCGGCAACGCGTACCTGCTGTGCCGCATCGCGGACACTATCGAGGATGAGCCAGCCCTTTCGGCTAGCGAAAAGCGCGAGTTTTCCGAGCGGTTTATCCGGGTCGTCGCCGGAGAGGAGCCGCCCGCTCCATTCGCCGAGCAACTCGCGCCGCGCCTGTCCGACAGCATGTTGCCCGCCGAGCGCCAGCTTGTGGCCAATACCCCAAGGGTGCTGCGGCTCACGCAAGGGTTTTCCGAGCGCCAGCGCGCCGCACTCGTGCGCTGCGTGCGGATCATGTCGCGCGGCATGGCCGAGTTTCAGCAAAGCCCGGGCCTCAAGGGCCTAGACGACCTCTCCCATCTCGACCGCTACTGCTATCACGTCGCTGGCGTCGTCGGCGAGATGCTCACCGAGTTGTTCTGCGACTATTCGGCGGAAATTGACCGCCAGCGCGAGAAGTTGTTGCAGCTCGCCGTGTCGTTCGGCCAGGGCTTGCAGATGACCAATATCCTCAAGGACATCTGGGATGACCGGGCGCGCGGTGCGTGTTGGCTGCCGCGAGACGTGTTCCAGCAGTCCGGGTTTGACCTGCACTCGCTCGAGGCCGGCCAGACCAATGCCGCGTTCCGCACGGCGCTGAGCAAACTAGTCGGCGTGGCCCGGATGCACCTCGGCAATGCACTGGCGTTCACGTTGCTCATCCCCGGTCGCGAGCCCGGCATTCGTCGGTTCTGTCTTTGGGCGTTGGGCATGGCCGTGCTGACGTTGCGCCGCATCCACGCCCACGCGGACTTTACCAGTGGGCAGCAGGTCAAAATTTCGCGGCGCAGCGTCTGGGCAACCGTGATCGTGACCAGCCTTGCGGCGCGCAGCGACGTGGTGCTCAAAGCGCTGTTTGCGCGGTTTACGCGCAAGCTGCCCTCGCACGTGGAGGCACCGGTCTGAAGCTGCGGAATGCTGAGGCCGGACTGCTGGGCGCGTAGCAGACAGCGACGCTGTTTTTTATCTTCTAATCTCCACCAAATTCTCGGAGAAGTTTCACCATGCAGTTTGATCTCGTACTCAAGGGCGGTCATTTGATCGACCCCCAAAACGGCATTGACGGACCCAAGGACATTGGCATTGAGGGGAAGGTAATCGCGGCCGTAGATGCGGAGTTGCCGACCGAGGGTGCTGGGCAGGTCATCGACGTGAGCGGACTCTACGTGACGCCGGGGCTGGTAGATATCCACATCCACGCCTATGCCACGGCGGGCCACCGCGATACGTGGGCCGGCGACAACAGCATTCTGCCCGACGGCTTTAGCTTCCGCACTGGCGTGACGACGCTGGTGGATACTGGGAGCGCGGGCTGGCGCAATTTTGAGGATTTTCGCTATCGGGTAATTGATCGCTGTCAGACGCGGCTCTTCGCGCTGGTCAATATTGCCGGGACAGGAATGACCTCAATCGACCACGAACAGAATCCGTACGACATGGATCCCGACAAGACAGCGGGCGTGGCGCGAGAAAACGAGGACGTGGTAGTAGGCATCAAGACGGCGCACTACATCGGTCCCGAATGGATTTCGGTCGATCGCACGCTCGCGGCCGCCGAAAAGGCCGCGACGCGGGTGATGATCGACTTTGGCTACTTCAGAAAGGAGCGGCCCTACTACCAGCTCTTGGGCGAAAAACTGCGCCCAGGCGACATAAGCACCCACATCTTCCGCGGACCGACGCCGTGGTTTGACGCCGAGGGCAAGGTGCTGCCCTACTTGCACGAGGCGCGGGCGAGGGGCGTCATCTTGGACGTGGGGCACGGTGGCGGCAGTTTCTGTTTCCGCAACGCGGTCCCAGCCATCGCCCAAGGCTTCTATCCAGACTCGATCTCGACCGACTTGCACGCCCTCTGCATGAACATGGGGATGCTCGACATGGCGACGACTATGTCGAAGTTTCTGGTGATGGGCATGCCGCTCGGCGAGGTCATCCGCGCCTCAACCATCAATCCGGCGCGGGAGATCGGCCACCCCGAGTTGGGCCACCTGTCGGTGGGTGCTGTGGCCGATGTGGCAGTCTTAAAGCTGATGGAGGGGAATTTTGGCTACGCCGATTCGTTCGACGGCCGGTTGGACGGCCAGCAGCGGCTGTTTTGCGAACTGACGGTCAAGGATGGCGAAGTGGTCTGGGACTGGAACGGCCGGGTGGGGGTCGCGTACCCCGAACTCGGCGAGAGCTATGGGATCCGCGAGGGCGAGTACTTGGTCCTGCCGCCGGAGTAAGCACCCGTGAGCACCGCTGCCGAACGCGATTACTTATTGGGAACCGACGACGAGGAACTGCGCCGCCTGCAAGCGCAGCACGACGCGTGGCACCCCGAGACCACAGACTTGTGGGAGCGTGCCGATTTCAGTGTCGGGCAGGCGATTCTCGATCTAGGTTGCGGACCGGGCTTTACCAGTTTAGAACTGGCCGAGCGCGTGGGGGCAGAGGGGCGCGTTTTGGCGGTTGATGGGTCGCCGAAGTTCGCGGATTTTCTTCGGCACCGCGCCGCGTCAGCCGGCTTGCAGCAAGTCGAGGTCGCCGTAGCGGATGTCCGCACCCTTGACTTACCGGCCACTTCTATGGACGCCGCGTTTGCCCGCTGGTTGTTCTGCTTCATAGAGGAGCCGCAAGGGGTGATAGAGCGGGTGGCGCGGTCGCTGAGAACGGGCGGTCGCTTAGTGATTGTGGATTACTGCGCTTATGGGGCGTTTGTCGCCCGGATTGAGTACCCTCACTTGCGGCGCGTGTTGCAGGCGGTCCATAAGAGTTTTGGCGAGCGGTTGGATATAGGCGGGAAGCTGCCGGAGCTAATGGCGCGGTGTGGCTTGGAAACCGTGGAGGTCGTCCCCATCGGCGGCATTGCCCGCCCAAGCAACCGCATCTGGTGCTGGATAGAGCAGTTCCTGCGCGTGTATCTGCCCGAGCTTGTGGCTCGTGGCGTACTGCGCGAGGAAGAGTGCGCGGCGCACTGGGAAGAATGGCAGGCAAACGCCCGCGATCCGCGAGCTAGCATTTCATCGCCGCCCATGGTTGGCGTGATAGGCGTCAAGGTCTGAGGGCTGCTGGCCATGTATGAAGGAAAACATCCGGTGAAAATTGTCGTTGCGTTTTTGTTGGTCGCGATATTTGGATGTACAAAAGAATATACTGGCGACCCCATTGTCGTGCGCGACGCTTGGATCCGCGAGCCGCCGCCGCGCAGCCCGGCCGCTGGTTACCTAGTCATTGAGAACCGAGGCGGCGAACCCGTCGCGTTGATCGCCGTGGCAACCGAAGCCGCCGAGCAAACCGAGATACACGTAATGGAATACAAAGACGACCGGATGACGATGCGCCGAGTCTCAGAGCTACAGGTCCCAGCAGGCGAAGAGGTTGCGCTGAAGCCGGGTGGTACCCATTTGATGCTGATGGAACTACGCCAGCCGTTGCGAGATGGCGACGAGATCGAGCTGGTGCTGCGCTTTGGCGATGGAACGGAAAGGCGCACCCAGGTACCAGTGCAAAAGAAAGGTCTTTATGAGAGCGAGTGACGCGCTGATTTTTTGCGCGGTTTTTGCGCTGCTCGCAGCCTGCAGCGCACAGCCAGAGGCCCAAAAGGAGCGGGTCGCCGAAACCCCCACCCCTGTGGAGGTCCCCTCGTTGCAGGATTTCGGCGGCATTGGCGGCGACTTCGCGCTCGTGGATCAGCACGGCGCGTCCTTTGAGTTGCAAAGTTTGCGCGGCCAAGCCGCCATGCTCTTCTTCGGGTACACCTATTGCCCCGACATCTGCCCGGTGACCCTGTCGAAAATGGGCCGCGTATATCAGCTCTTAGACGAGGACCAGCAGGATCTGACGACCCTCTTCGTCACCGTTGACCCCAAGCGCGATACGCAGGAGAAGCTGGCGGAATACCTCGACTACTTCGCCATTGATGCGATTGGCTTGCGCGGCGACAAGGAGGAAATCGACCAAGTGGTGCGTCAGTATGGTGCTCACTATAGCCTTGGAGAGGAGCAGGAAGCCTACTTAGTCGATCACTCGACCTATACCTACCTGATTGATCAGCAGGGCAAGGTGCGGTTCCTCTTCCGCCAGAGCGACGGCCCAGAGCTGATGGCCGCGGTAACCGAGCAACTCTTTGCCGAGAAAGAAAAACCATGAAAAACGTCTTGTACAAAATAATCAAGGTCGTCCACGCGGTGCTTTGGTTCCCACTGAGTCCAATCATCGGCCCGGATTTTCCGCAGCGCTTTTTTAGGAGGCGGCGCAAATCAGCGTGTGCCAAGCAGACGCCGACACGGACCGGTCCATAGCCTCATCCACACAGCATCTCCAAGGAATTCATGCCAACCATGCAGCGACCGAATATCCTCATACTCTACACGGATCAACAGCGGTGGGACGCCCTCGGCGTCAACGGCAATTCTGAAATCCGCACGCCGCACTTGGACCGGCTCGCTGCCGCCGGGGTGAATTTCGACCACTGCTTTGTGCAGAACCCGGTCTGCATGCCCAGTCGCGTGAGCTTTCTCACTGGGCAGTATCCGTCCACGCTGGGGCTCTCGCACATGGGAGTGCCCGTGCCCGAGGATGCGCCGACCTTGCCGCGCTTGCTGCGCAACTACGGCTATTGCAGCGGCCAGATAGGCAAGCTGCACTTTTTGCCGCACGCCAACCGCGACCACCGCGAGCCTCACCCCGACTACGGCTTCGACCACTTGGAAATCTCGGACGAGCCGGGCTCTTATCACGATGCCTACCGCGCTTGGGTGGCGGCGCAGGCTCCTGAGCAGCTCGACCTCGTCAGCCTCGGCGAGGCCCCCAGTTCAATCGAGTGGAAGCGAATTATGAATGTCCGCGACGGAATCGCGCATCCGCCTGAACGCTTCCCCAAATGCGCCCTCGCCAACCGCTGCCGCAGCGACCTGACCCACACGGCATTTGTCGCCGAACAGACCATGGAATTTTTGACGCGCCACCGGGACGGCCCTTTCCTCTGCATCGCCGGGTTCTATTCGCCGCACAGTCCGTGGGTGGCTCCCGAGGAGTTTCTCGATCTCTACGATCCGGCCGCGCTGACGTTGCCGCCCTTCCCCCCTGCTCTCGACGCTCGCCGAGGCCCACAGCACTTTTCCGACGACGAATTGCGCTCTGCGCGCCACGGCTATTACGCGATGGTGTCCGAGGTTGATCACCACGTCGGCCGCATCCTCGACCGGCTCGACGGGCTCGGACTTGCGGACAATACCATCGTCGTTTTCACGTCCGACCACGGCGAATGGCTCGGCGAACACCTGCGCTACGGCAAGGGCTACCCTGGGCACGACGCGGCCTCGCGAGTACCTCTGCTGATGCGCTGGCCCGGCGGAGCAAGGGCCGGCGGACATTGCTCTCGCATCGTCGAGGCGTTAGACGTGGTGCCGACGCTGCTGGAAGCGGCCGCAATTCAGCGGCCAGTGGCATTGCAAGGCAGTTCCCTGCTGGCCGACTTGCGCGACGAGGAAGGCGACGGTCGCGGCTGCGCCATCACGGAAATGACTCAACCTGAGCGACACTGGAAAACGCTGCGCGTGGAGGGGTTGCGCTACGTGGTGGATGCCAGCGGGGCGGAGGCCCTCTTTGACTTAGAACGCGACCCGCTGGCCTACGAGGACGTGGCGGGCGAAAGCGAATACGCCGACCGGTTGCAAGCGGTGCGCAAGCGGCTGCTAGAACGGCTGCTAGAGCGCGAGCGGCCGCTGCCGCGACAGTGGACGTACTAGACCGAAAGTTGCCCGACCTCGGCGGTCGGATCAACTGCTGCCAAAGCGCGGGAATGGATCGCGGCGATAGCGTGTCTAATTAGCCGTAGTGTCCCGCAAAACTTTTACGAGGAGAATCGAGATGCGCATTCGCAAGATGGCCTTATGGATTGTCGCTATTTGTTTAGCGAGCACCGTGGCGCTCGAAGCCCAGCCAGGGGGCAGGCGTGGTAGCTCGGGCGGCGGCATGGGCGGTGGCGTGACCCCGGAGCAGGTTTTTGGCCTACTGGCCTTTGACGAGAAGTTCAAAGTGAACGACAAGCAGCTAATCGCGTTGCGGGAGGTGCTTAAGCCGCTATTTGTCGAGCAACGGCAGATGATGGCGGAAATATTCAGCAGCGGCAGTCGCGGCGAGACCGATTTTCGGGCTCTGCGCGAGAAAATGCGCGAGCAGCAGAGCAAGATGCGCGAGAAGATGATGGCCGCGCTCTCCACGGCGTTAAGCGCCGAGCAGGTCGAAGCCCTAAAAGGGCATATGCAGCAAGGGCAGCGCCAACGCGGTGGGCCGCGGGGCGGTGGAGGCGGTCCGGGCGGCGGTGGGTTTTAGCTCACAGCTTCTTCACGACGTCACCAACCCGTATCGCGCCTGGGCGAATGACCTTGGCGTTGACGCCGCGCAGTTGAAGCTGTTTGCCCTCTGGAGAACTGATGAATTTCAGGGCGTCCAATCCAAAGCGCGCGGCGTATTTTTTACAGCCAGTGTGGGGCGGCTCGGTGATTTGGATCACGGCCGCCCCTAGGGACAGACGAGTCCCGGGCGGTATGTTGTCCACGCTTAGGTCGAAATCGACGTATAGCTGATCTCCGGCTAGGGGCCAATGCCGCTTGTCTTGGGCCACTAGGGCCATTAAGCGGGCATTGGTCAGCGTGAGCTGCATGTCTGGGTGCGCCGATCCATCGGCGGTTTGCGAGCTGCCGCGCTGTTGCCAGTTGTCGCCCACCAGCCCTTCGACTAGATCGAGTTCTCCGACGTCTAAGACTTCCCGCGCCTCGGTCTGTGGCCGCCGCACGATTAGCTCCAAGACGCCCGTGGCTTTGGGCGATTGACGGATGTCGTCTAGCCCGGTGGTTAGCGTTTCTATGGGTAGGTGTTTTACCTCAGCCAAAATTGACCTCCTAAAAGTATTGTCTCCGCAGACATTTTACCTTGGAACCTCGTAGGATCCTTCAATCCCCCTAGACGAGAAGAGCACTTGCCAGAGCTGGTTCGACCGGGCGCGGAAGGAGCCGGCGCTGGCCAGCAAGTAGAACGTCCACATCCGGTAGAAGCGCTCGTCATAGTGGGCCTTGAGTTCGCTCCAAGCCTCGTTGAAATTGGCGTACCAAGCCATCAGCGTCCGGTCGTAATGCTGGCCGAAGGCGTGCCAGTCCTCCAAGACGAAGTGCCCCTCAGCGGCCGTGGTAATCTGCTTGGCCGAAGGCAGCATGGAGTTGGGGAAGATGTAGCGCTCAATCCACTGCTCGTTATTGGTCGCCGAGGTGCTGCGGCCAATGGTGTGCAGTAAAAAGCGTCCGTCTGGAGCGAGGCAGCGTTTGACCGTTTGCATGAAGGTCGAGTAGTTCTTGACGCCCACGTGCTCGAACATGCCGATCGACAAGATGCGGTCAAAACGCTGATCTAGGTCGCGGTAATCCTGCAAGCGAATCTCCACCGGCAGCCCGTGGCACATCTCCTCCGCCAGTTTCGCCTGCTCTTTGGAGACGGTGACGCCCACCCCTTCGACGCCGTAGCGCTGGACTGCAAACCGCAGGGTGCCGCCCCAGCCGCAGCCGATGTCGAGTAGGGTCATTCCCGGCTCTAGCCCCAGTTTGCGGCAGCACAAGTCGAGCTTGGCCTCTTGCGCCTCGTCTAAGTTGGCGGCATTGCGCCAATATCCGCAGCTATAGATCATGCGCTGGTCGAGCATCGCCCGGTACAGGTCGTTGCCTATGTCGTAGTGGCACTGGCCGACTTGGAAGGAGCGGGCAGGCGTTTGCAGGTTGAGTAGCCGCGCCTTCAGATAGGGCAAAAGCAGATGCCGCCCGCGCAACTTCAAGTCTAGCTGGGCGCGCAAGGTCCGTGCGCAAAATTCGTCTAGCTGAGGACAGTCCCACCACCCCTCCATGTACGACTCGCCGGCACCCAACGATCCGTGACCCAGTACGTGCGCGAAAAAGCGGTCGTCGTGGACTGCTATATCATAGGGCCGATCTCCACCGATGCGCACGTCGGCCTCTTTGAGCAGTGCTTCTATGCGACGATAGGCATTCATGGTGATTTCTTCTGGCGTCGTCTATCTGTGAGGATTGGCAGCGCATATTATGCGCAACGAGTAGGCCGAAAACAACCCTGCGCCAGTGAGCAAGCGGTCGAGGTGTAGGTGAATCGCGCGCTTGACAGTGCGCCGCGTCCGGCTGCAATTTTCGGCGCGACGTGGGAGGCGTGGGAGGTTCGAATTATCACTCTGTTAGCAAAAATAAGGCAAGGAGTCTATGGCTAGGAATCGCAAACCCAATTTCCTGTGGATTTCATTTGAGGATACCAATCCCCGGTATGGCTGCTACGGCGACCCGGTGGCGCGCACGCCCACATTGGATCGGCTCGCCGCCGAGGGGTGCCGCTGGCCGCGCTGTTTCTCCACGGCCGGCGTCTGCGCTCCGGCTCGGTCGGCCATTATCACCGGTATGTACGCGATCTCCATCGGTACCCATCACATGCGCACGACGCACGCCAATCGGGCTACGCCGGAAATGCCCACGCCGTATTCGGCCGTTGTGCCGCACTACGCAAAGTGCTTCACGGAGTATCTGCGAGCGGCTGGGTATTATTGCTCCAACAACGCCAAGACCGACTACCAGTTTACTCCCCCGCTGACCGCTTGGGACGCGCTCGGCCCGCACGCCCACTGGCGCGACCGTCCCGACCCAGATCAGCCTTTTTTCGCGGTCTTCAACCCCACGCGCACCCACGAAAGCGGCATGTGGCCCGAGAAATGCCCCGAGCCGGAATTCGACCCGGAGGCCATTCCGCTGCCGCCCTATTTCCCCGATACCCCCGTAGTGCGCCAAGCCATGGCGCGGATGTACACGCATATTGCGCACAGCGACCAAGAGCTGGCCCAGCTCCTGCAACAACTCGACGAAGACGGCTTGTCCGAGAATACGTACGTCTTTCACTGGAGCGATCACGGCCCGCTGCCGCGCGGCAAGCGCTGGCCGTACGACTCAGGCATTCACGTGCCCTTGATCGCCCGCGGCCCCGGCATGGAAGCAGGGCAGGTCTGCGAGGACTTGGTAAGCACCGTCGATCTAGGCCCTACAATGCTCTCGCTCGCGGGGATTGACGTGCCCGCCCACATGCAGGGCCGTGCGTTTTTGGGACCCCAAGCCCAACTGCCGAGAGAGTACATCTACGCGAGTCGAGACCGGCACGACGAGGCGTACGACATGGTGCGGGCCGTGCGCGACCGCCGCTTTAAATACATCCGCAACTACCGGCCAGACCTCCCCTACTTGGCGTGGATCCCCTATCGCAATCGGCACCCCATTGTGCAGGAAATGTGGCGCTTGCACTTGGCCGACGAGTTGGACGAGACGCAATCGGTCATGTTCCGCTATCCGAGGCCGGTCGAAGAGCTGTACGACACCGAAGCCGATCCGCACGAGATCGACAACTTGGCGGCCAATCCCCAGTACCAGTCGGAGCGGGATCGCCTGCGCGGAGCCTTGGACGAGTGGCTAGAAGAAGTAGGCGACATGGGCCGCATGGCGGAAAGCGAAATGGTGCGTCAGTGGTATCCCGATGGTCAACAGCCGCAGACGGCTCCGCCGGTGTGTGTACCGATTTGTGCCGACAGCCTTGGGACCGAGCCCGCGCTGGAAGGCGGTACATTCCGGGGGCCGCTGCTGGTGCAACTCCACTGCGCCACGCAGGGTGCTTCTATGGCGTACGCCGTGGACGACGATCCGCACTGGCACCTCTACACCGAGCCGTTGCGCCTGGAAATTGGGACGACGACCTTGCGGGCCAAGGCGATTCGCATTGGGTACGAAGAGAGCCAAGAGACCCGGGTGACCTTTGTTGTCGAGTGAGTTCACTAGATGATCCGCAGATGAGCGCAGAATAAGAAACAAGAGGGTCCGTATCTCAAATCGTTCAACTCATTCAGCGTTGTTATATGACGAGACGATTTCAAGCCGGCGTGGAGGTAGAGACGTGAACGAAGAATTGCAAGCCGCAGCCGCGCATCTAGACGCGTATGGGTACTGCGTGCTAAAGGATCGCATTCCACGCGAGGCCGCCTTGGCGTTGGGCCGCCGCTGTCTGGCGCTGCACAGCGACCCGCGCTGTCAGGAGTATGTCGTGGGCGACGAGTACTATCAGACTTTGTTCGGTATGCTCAACCAGGACGACGAGGTTTGGAACTGCGCCTTCCACCCGGATACTGTGGCCCTTGCGCGGCACTTTTTAGGGCCGCGCTGCCGGGTCGTCGAAGCGTGCTCCAAGCCGACTTGGCCTGGGGCTCCCGCTCAGCATTTACACGCGGATTCTGCTGGCTCGTTTGCCCAAGTGCCCGATGTGCCGTGGATGATCAACACCATTTGGATGCTCACAGATTTTACCGAGGCCAACGGGGCCACTGGCGTCGTGCCCATGAGCCACCGATCGCGGCGGCCCGCTCCGCCACCCGATATGGGTGCTGATAGTCCGTTGATCAAGCCCGTGGAAGGCCGCGCTGGTTCCGTGATGCTGTGGCACGGGGGGGCTTTTCACCAAGCCCGGGCCAATCAGAGCGAGGACGTGCGGATAGGGCTGAATATCGCGTATTACCCGCCTTGGTTTAACAATTGGATTGAAGGCGGCCACCAGCCTCTGTGGCCAGAGACGTACGAGCGCATGCCCGAGGACTTCCGCCGCCTGTGTCCGGGGCTATTGGGTCGCCGCCGCGCCGACCGCTATGAGCAGCGGTGATTTAGGCGTGATATAGCAATCCTACAGCATTCACCAGGCGATCCGCAGATGGACGCAGATAGACGCAGAACGCGATGCCATCGGCATTTTCGAGGAAGGAATTCCCCATGAAAACAGTGGTCTTCGGTGCCGCCGGTTGGCTGGGCCGCGCCGTCTTGCAAAACTTGGCTGGCAAACACGACATCCGCGCCTTTGACTACGGCCCCCAAGCTTGGGAGGCTTATCGCGACCTAGACGGCGATTGGAACGGCGGCGAAGTGGTCCACGGCGATATCGCCGATTCCCTCGCGGTGGAGCGAGCCATCAGCGACGTGGATTGCGTCATTCACACCGCGGTTTACTTCGTCGGCGATCCCAACGACGACAAACCCTTCCTCATCAACCTCAAGGGTTTGTGGAATGTTCTGCAAGCGGCCCAAGAGCAGGGCGTCCGCAAGGTAGTACACATCGGCTCGTGTCAGACCGTGCATCCCGAGGGAACTTTCTTCTCCTCGGAGGTGCGGCGGCCCGACGGCAGCTTGTACGCGGTGTGCAAGCGACTACAGGAGGAAATGTGCCGCCAGATGCACGAAGCCTTTGGGCTACCCATTGTGGTGTTGCGGCCCGACTACATCGTGGATTCGCGCTTGGGGATTGGCAAAAACCGGGAACCATTGCAGAACATTCGCAACGGCTTGGTCTGCCGCCACGATTTGGCCGAAGCCTGCCGATTGGCCTTAGAACGGGACGAGGTCGAGTTTGACGTATTGCACGTGGTCGGCATGCCCGAAGCCGATGCCACCTGCAATACGGCGCGGGGTCGGGAAGTACTGGGTTTGGAGTACAAGGGGAATTTGGACCAGTACCGCTGAATTTGCCGAGGGCGTTGCGACTAACGGCCTCGTTGACACTGTTTAACGCCAACTCTTCCTTCGCTTGAAACCTTATACGAAGAGAGGAGTTCGTGAGACAGACCGATTGCGTCGTTCGTTTACTTTTTCTTCTAGTAACCTATTCTGCCGCCCTAGCCCAGCCGGCCGACTGGCGCTATTATGGCGGCGATGCGGGCAGCACCAAGTACTCGCCGCTCGTTCAGATTGACCGCGACAACTTCGCCGACCTGCGCATCATCTGGCGCTGGCGGCCCCCCGAAGCGGAAATTCTCGGAGAACACGATGTCGATAGAAACTACTATCGCAGTACGCCGATAGTAGTCAATGGCGTACTCTACGTCAGCTCGCCCTTTGGGATTGTAGCCGCGCTCGACGCGGCCACTGGCGAGGAGTTGTGGAAATTCGATCCCGAATCTTGGCGCGACCAAGAGTGGTTCCCCAGCACCCATCGTGGCGTGGCCTATTGGGAGGAGGACGGGGCCAAGCGCGTGCTCTTCGGCACGACCGACGGCTATTTCTACTCGCTCGATGCCGAGACCGGCCGACCCGACCCGGCCTTCGGTGATAGCGGGCGCGTCGATCTGACCCAAGGCATGCGCCGAGAGGTGCAGCGTGGCGAGTATGTTTCGGTCTCGCCACCGATGGTCTATGGCAGCTTGGCCATCGTCGGCTCGTCCGTCCCCGACATTCGCGGTCGGCCCGTGCCTCGGCCCATGCCGCCGGGCGATGTGCGCGCCTTCGATGTGCGCACAGGCGAGCAAAAGTGGATCTTTGAAACGATTCCTCAACAGGGTTCCTTCGGCAATGAGACTTGGGGCGCAGAGTCGTGGAGGGACTTTGGGGGTGCCAATGTATGGTCGATGATGAGCCTCGACCCCGCGTTGGGCTATGTCTATCTGCCGGTTAGCACGCCGAGCAATGACTTTTACGGCGGCGAGCGCCCCGGCGACAACCTCTTCGGCGACAGCATCGTCTGCCTCGACGCCCGGACCGGTGCGCGGGTCTGGCACTTCCAGATTGCCCATCACGGAGTTTGGGACTACGATCCGCCCGCTGCGCCGATCCTCGTCGATATCGAGGTTGACGGCAAGCCGATCAAAGCCGTAGTCCAACTAACTAAACAGGCCTTCTGTTTTGTCTTCGACCGGATCACGGGCGCGCCCGTGTGGCCGATCATCGAGATGCCGGTGCCCGCCTCGACCATTGTCGGCGAAGCGGTCTCTGAAACCCAGCCGATCCCCGTTTGGCCTCGGCCCTACGACCGCCAAGGCTTAAGTGTAGAAGACCTGATTGACTTCACGCCCGAGCTACGGCAAATGGCGATGGAGGCGATTGAAGGGCACAGGTACGGCTCCTTGTATGCGCCGCCTGCGGAAAAGGGAACGGTTTTCGTGCCGGGTCTTCTAGGTGGCTCAGATTGGTCGGGCGGTGCCGTGAATCCGGCGACGGGCGTGCTCTACGTGCCCTCCAAGACCATGCCTTATCTAGTAACGCTGCGACCGACCGACGATGACGAGGCTTCTTCGGCCTATGCTGGCGTCTTCAACCACAACTTTACCGCGGCGAAGAACCTGCCGCTGCTCAAGCCGCCCTATGGTCGCCTCACTGCCATTGACCTCAACACGGGTCGGCATCTGTGGATGCGGCCGATGGGGCGCGGCCCGGTTGACCATCCCCTGCTGCGCGACCTCGAAATCAAAGAAGATCTGGGCTGGCCCTCGCGGACCTTTCCGTTGCTGACCCCGACGCTGCTGCTGACTGCGACCGAAGATCCACGCGATGGCCGTTTCGGCCCGGCGGCTGGTCAAGGATACTTCGTCGATCGCGAGGCGTATTTGCGGGCCTTTGACCCAGCGACGGGCGAATTGGTAGGCCAAGTCGAATTGCCGGGCAATGCGTATGCCAGCCCGGCTGTTTATCAGGTGGCTGGCCGTCAATACGTGGTCTTGTCGCTGGGCGACTCCTACCGGCCGAGCGAGCTAGTGGCTTTGGCTATTCCGCGCCAGGGCGAGGCCATCCCCGAGCAGGGCAAGAGCCGCAAAGACGCCGACCACAAGACGTTCTACGAGGCCATGACGGCACTCGACGCGGGCGATAGCGAGCAGTTGAGCAGACTCCTCAAAAAGCACGCAGAGCTGGCAAGCGCACGCGGCTTTTTGGACGAGTGGTACGAGTTCCCAAACTTGCGCGGCGCTACGCTCTTGCATCTGACGGCCGGTGCACCGCTACGCGCGGCCTTGCCCGATAATGCCGTGAGCTTAGCCGAAATTCTACTCGACGCGGGAGCAGATCCCAAAGCAACGACGCTCGATTCGACGACTACGGCAGAGCTTGCGGCTACCGCTATTCAGCTCGAGTGGGCCGGGATCAAGAGCGACCTGCTCGCACTGCTCTACGAGAAGGGAGCTGACCCAAACCGCAACAATGGCAAGCTGCTGCACGACCTGCTAATCAGCCGCGAAAAAGAGCTAGCCGAGACGCTCCTCAGCGCCGGAGCCGAGGTCGATTTGCGCTTTGCCGCTGGACTTAATCGCACGGACCTGATGGCTGGCTTTTTCAAAGACGGTGTACCGACGCCGGAGGCCAATCGCCTCTATCGCGCCAACCCCGATACCGTCCTCAGCGGCCAGCAGGTCGTCGATGAGGCGCTGCATTACGCAGTGTATAGCGGCGGTCGGGAGGCCATTGACTTTCTGCTAGAACGGGGTGCGAATATAGACGCTTTAGTCGGCTTTTTCTGGGAGTGGGACTGGGGCAGCACGGCCCTGCACAAGGCCGTGGATACCGAAGATGTCGAGTTGATTCGCTATTTGCTAGAAAAGGGCGCATCCACGACAATTGGAGATGCGCGCTGGGGCGAGACAGCCTACGACTGGGCGGGCTACTACGAAAACGACGCTATGCGCAAGGCCATCGGCGCACATGATGCGGCGGCCAAGGAAACGAAAAAACAATAGAGGAGAAAGCGTGAACAAACGAGCCTGTGGGACCTTGCTGGCGTTATTGTCACTTTTGCTCGCGACGGCGGCATTTGCCGACGAGGTCGATTGGCCGTATTACGGGGCCGACCAGGGCGGCACCCGCTATACTCCGGCGGACCAGATCAATCGCGATAACTTCGATCAATTGCGCGTGATCTGGCGCTACCGTCCTCCCGACCAGCAGATCTACGAGACGGCTGGCCCCAACCCGGTGGGGCGCAATCTCTACTTCGACAACAATCGCGGCACGCCACTCGCCGTCAACGGCGTGCTCTACTATGCCTCGCCCTTCAACATCCTCGTAGCTCTCGACGGCCAAAGCGGCGAGGAACTGTGGACCTTCGACCCAGAGGCTTGGCGGATGAATTTCCGCTTCTTGGGCAATGTGCGCGGGGTTAGCTATTGGACCGATGGCGAGGTCGAGCGGGTATTTATGGCGACTTCGACTTCCCATTTGTATTCCATCGACGCCAAGACCGGCCTGCCCGACCCAGATTTTGGCGAGGACGGGCGCGTCGATTTGGGGGCCTCGCTGCGCCGGCCGCTGGACGAAAGGCAGCGCTGGAACTACGGAATCACGTCCCCGCCCGTGGTCTGCCGCGACGTGGTCGCCGTTGGCTCGGCTATGGGCGACTGGCGCTTCCAGCCGCCGCCCGAGTACACTCCTCCCGGCGACGTGCAGGCCTTCGACGTGCGTACCGGCGAGAAGGTCTGGGAATTCCACACGATTCCGTTAGAGGGCGAATACGGCAACGAGACGTGGGAAAACGATGCATGGAAAAAGTACGGCGCGGCCAATGTCTGGGCGACGATGACCGCCGACGAGGAGTTGGGCTATCTCTACCTGCCGGTGAGCACGGCCAGCCACGACTACTACGGTGGCGAGCGCCCGGGCGACAACCTCTTCAGCGAGTCGGTGGTCTGTCTGAAGGCTGAGACCGGCGAACGAGTGTGGCACTATCAACTCGTCCATCACGGCCTGTGGGACTACGACCCACCGGCTGTTCCCCTACTGTTGGATGTGGTCGTCGATGGCCAACCGCGCAAGGTTGTTGCCCAGCTTACGAAACAGGCTTTTTGCTTTGTCTTTGACCGCGTGACCGGCGAGCCGATCTGGCCGATTGAGGAAAAGCCGGTGCCACAGTCGCAAGTCGAAAAGACTTCGCCGACGCAGCCTTTTCCGACCAAGCCGGCTCCTTTCGAGCGCCAAGGCATCAGCGAGGACGACCTGATCGACTTTACGCCTGAGTTGCGCGAGGAAGCCAAGGCCATTCTCGCCGAATACGACTACGGTCCGCTCTACACGCCGCCGACGGAGAAGGGCACCTTGTCGGTTCCCGGCCAATGGGGTGGTGCTGACTGGGCTGGAGGTGCGGCGGATCCGCGCACGGGTGTGCTGTACGTGCCGTCGCACATGGCCATTACCACCGTGCAGTTGCATCCGGTAGAGGACCCGGAGGCGCACTCGGCGTTTTCTGCTAGCAATAACCTGCACGTCGTCGGTCCTCGGGGTCTGCCGCTGGTCAAGCCGCCGTACGGCAGTATCACGGCGATTGATCTGAATAGCGGCGAACATCTATGGCGGACGACGGTGGGCAAGGGGCCGGTCGATCACCCAGCGCTCAAGGGGCTCGACTTGCCGGATATGGGCTGGGACAACCGCACCTTTGTCCTAGCCACGCCCAATCTCCTGTTGGCTACTTCGCAGGATCCGCACGGCCTAGCCGAGGCTGGCGAGGATTACTTCGTTGATCGCGATGCGTACCTGCAGGCGTACGATTTGGCGTCGGGTCGGGAGATCGGTCGCGTTGAGCTACCTAGCAACGCCTATGGCGCGCCGATGAGCTATACGGCCGGCGGTCGCCAGTACGTAGTCGTGCCGCTGGGCAACTATCTAGGAGAGTCAGGTCGTCCGCCCGAGTTGGTCGCCTTGGCCATTCCGCACGAGGCCGAGCAACTGCCACCCCAAGGCCGCGACCGCGGCGACGCCGACCATAAAGCCTTTTATGAGGCTGTGAAAGCTATCGATGTCGGAGACAGCGAGACGCTACAGAAACTGCTCGCTGAGTACCCCAAGCTAGCGACGGCGCGCGGCTATTTCGACGAGTATTACGAATATCCTTACTTTCGCGGGGCGACGCTCTTGCACCACGTAACCGGCGAGCCGCAACGAGCGCCGCTGCCCGAAAACGCGGTTGAACTAGCCGCTGTCCTGCTTTCAGCAGGTGCCGACCCCAACGCCGCCACGTACGACACGGTCGCCGTGCTAGACTTGGTGGTAAGCAGTGCCCAGCTCGGTTGGGCTGAGAGCAAGGACGAGATGGTTCAGCTCTTGGCCGGCGAGGGCGCGGACTTAGGGCGCAACCGAGGTCAGGTGCTGTGGGATGTGCTTATTGAGGAAGACTTGGAGCTGGCTCGCATGTTGATTGCGGCGGGCGCGCCCGTGGATTTGCGCTTTGCCGCTGGGGTCAATCGCGTCGATCTGATGGCGGAATTCTTCGACTCGGAGGGCAAGTTGAAAGAGGGAACTGGCCACCTCTATCACCCGAATCCAGACACCGTGCTCACTGCCGAGCAGATTGTGGTGGAAGCGCTTAACTTTGCGGCCTATAGCGGCGCATTGGAAGCGGCGGAGTTTTTGCTGGATCGCGGTGCGGATATCGACGGCTTTGCCGGTGAGTTTCACCGTTTCGACCACGGCAGTACGCCTCTGCACAAAACCGTCATGACCAACCAGCTAGAGATGGCCCAGTTGCTTTTGGCGCGAGGCGCGAACTCGCTGGTGGGAGACCGGGCCTATGACACCACGCCTTATGGGTGGACTTACTATTTAGAGACCTCTAAGGCCCTCGACGAGGTGCTCAAAGAGCACCATGAGGCCGCCGTAGAGAAGGCGGGTGCTCGTTAGAATACCGATTGGCAGACCAGATCAATCGCTACATGCGCGGGAATGAATCGCGGCGACAGGGTGTCTAATTAGCGTAGTGTTCCGCAAATTTTAGGGTGGGCTACTGCGATAATGACGCCATGTGCGAGGTCCTCAAAAAGGAGAACTCCAATGAATAAACGCGCCTGCTGGACCTTAGCGATCGCATTCTCGCTGTCGCTCGCGTATGCAGCGTTTGCCGACGAGGTCGATTGGCCGTACTACGGAGCCGATCAGGGCGGCACCCGCTACACCCCCGCCGACCAGATCAATCGCGACAATTTCGATCAGTTGCGCGTGATCTGGCGCTACCGACCCCGCGACCAGCAGATCTACGAGACGGCGAGAGCTAACCGAAGCCGGGACCGGGATCGGGGTCGGGGTGATCGGCGGCGCGGGGGTTTTCGCCTTGGCTTCAGCAACAATCGCGGCACGCCACTGGCCGTCAATGGCGTGCTCTACTACGGCTCGCCATACAACATCCTCTCGGCTGTTGACGGCCAAAGCGGCGAGGAACTCTGGGCGTTCGATCCAGAGTCTTGGAAAGCTCCTTCCACGTTCTTGGGCAATTCGCGCGGGGTGAGTTATTGGACCGATGGCGAGGTCGAGCGGGTGTTTCTGGCGACTTCGACCGCCTATCTGTACTCCATCGACGCCAAGACCGGCATCCCGGACCCAAATTTTGGCGAGGGGGGTCGCGTCGATTTGGGAGCCTTGCTGCGCCGGCCGCTGAGTGAAGAGGAGCGCAGGGGCTACGGAGTTACGGCTCCGCCCGTGATCTGTCGCAACGTGGTTGCCGTTGGCTCGGCGATCATGGATGCGCGCTTTAGGCCGCCGCCCGAATACATGCCCCCGGGCGATGTGCAGGCCTTTGACGCGCGCACCGGCGAGAAAGTGTGGGAATTCCACACGATTCCGTTAGAGGGCGAGTACGGCAACGAAACGTGGGAAAACGATGCGTGGAAGACCTTCGGCGCGGCCAATGTCTGGGCGACGATGACGGCCGACGAGGAGTTGGGCAATTTCTACCTGCCGGTGAGCACGGCCAGCCACGACTACTACGGCGGCGAGCGCCCCGGCGACAACCTGTTCAGCGAGTCGGTGGTGTGTCTAAAGGCCGAAACCGGCGAGCGAGTGTGGCACTACCAACTCGTCCATCACGGCTTGTGGGACTACGACCCGGCGGCTGTTCCCCTGCTGTTGGATGTGGTCGTCGATGGCCAACCGCGCAAGATCGTCGCCCAGCTTACCAAACAGGCCTTTTGCTTTGTCTTTGACCGCGTAACCGGCGAGCCGATCTGGCCGATTGAGGAAAAGCCGGTGCCGCAGTCGCAGGTAGCGTGGGAAAAAACCTCGCCGACGCAGCCGTTTCCGACCAAGCCGGCTCCCTTTGAGCGCCAGGGCCTCAGCGAGGACGACCTGATTGACTTCACGCCTGAGCTGCGCGAGGAAGCCAAGGCCATTCTCGCCGAGTACGACTACGGTCCGCTCTACACGCCGCCGACCGAGAAGGGCGCTTTGTTGGCTCCCGGCCAAGCCGGCGGAGCCGACTGGGCTGGGGGCGCGGCGGACCCGCGCACGGGCGTGCTCTACGTGCCATCGCACATGGCCATTACCAATGTGGAGCTGCGGCCGGTACGCGACCTAGATGCCTATTCGGCGTTCTCTGCCCGCGCCGGTCGGCACATCCGCGGTCCTCGGGGTCTGCCGCTGGTCAAGCCGCCGTACGGCAGCATCACGGCGATTGACCTCAACAGCGGTGAGCATCTGTGGCGGACTGCGGTGGGCAAGGGGCCGGTTGATCACCCGGCGCTCAAGGGCCTCGACCTGCCAGACATGGGCTGGGACAACCGCACCTTCGTCTTGGCCACGCCCAATCTCCTGTTGGCTACTTCCGAGGACCCGCACGGCCTAGCCGACGCTGGCAGGGACTACTTCGTCGATCGCGACGCGTACCTGCGGGCGTACGATTTGGCGTCGGGCGAGGAGATCGGCCGCGTCGAGATGCCCAGCAATGCCTACGGTGCGCCGATGAGCTATGTGGCCGGTGGCCGCCAATACGTGGTCGTGCCGCTGGGCAACTCTCAAGGCAGGTCCGAGCGCCCGCCCGAATTGATCGCCTTGGCCATTCCACACAAAGGAGAGGAACTGCCGCCCCAGGGACGCGACCGGAGCGACGCCGACCACAAAGCCTTTTACAAAGCCGTAGAAGCCATCGATGCCGGGGACAGTGAGACGCTACAAAAGTTGCTCGCTGAGGATCCCGAGCTAGCGACGGCGCGCGGTTATTTCGACGAGTACTACGAATACCCTTACTTTCGCGGGGCCACGCTCTTGCACCATCTAGCCGGCGAGCCGCAACGAGTGCCGTTGCCCGAAAACGCGGTTGAACTAGCCTCGGCTCTGATCTCAGCAGGTGCCGATCCCAACGCCGCTACGTACGACTCGATCAGCGTGCTGGATCTGTTCATAGAAAGCGATCCGCTCGAATGGGTCGAGAGCAAGCCAGCAATGATCCAACTCCTAGTGACCAACGGCGTGGATGTGAACCGCAACCGGGGCCAAATTTTATGGAACGCGCTTAGAGAGAGGGATATAGAGTTGGCGAGCATGTTGGTCGCCGAGGGAGCGGACGTGGATTTGCGCTTTGCCGCTGGGGTCAACCGCGTTGACTTGATGGACCAGTTCTTCAACTCCGAAGGCCAGCTAAAAGAGGGGGGCGGCCATCTGTACCATCCCGACCCGGATACCGTGCTTACCGCCGAGCAGATTATGGTAGAAGCACTCAATTTTGCGGCCTATAGTGGTGCGTTGGAGGCGGCGGAATACTTGCTGGATCGCGGTGTGGATGTCAACGGGATTGCCAGTGGGTTTCACCGGTACGATCGAGGTAGTGCGCCCTTGCACAAAACCGTCATGGCCGATCAGCTAGAGATGGCCCGCCTGCTCTTGGCACGGGGCGCGGATCCATTAGTGAGGGCGCGGCGCTTTCGCATCACGCCTTATGAACTGTCCAACTACTTGGATACCTCCGAGGCGCTCGACGAGCTACTCAGAGAGCACTCTGAGGCCGCCGCAGGGCAGGCGGACGCAGACTCCAGCGCCGCTCCTCCACGGAGGCGTCGGGGGAACCGCGAGGGATCGAGATAAAAACGCCTAGAAGCATCGCACGGCCCGTTGTGGGCATTCTCTACCGTTAAAAAATGGAGTATCATGGGCCAACAGGCAGACCCGTTAGATGAAAGGTTGCGCGAGTTATTCGGCGCAGACGCCCGCAGCGAGGGGCCGCTGGCCGCTAGCGGTGCCGGGCGGCGCTTTACTGGTATCGATCTGTGCCGCCCGCTCAATCCCGCCCAGGTTTCCTTTCTGCTGGACGCCCTGAGCCAGTTTCGCATCGTCTGCATTGCCGGGCAGGACTTGGCAGCCTTTTCTCTAGCCCACTTCGAGCGCTTCGCCAACCACTGGGGCGCGCCAGTGCCGCACCCCAATAACTTCATGCGCGGGGGCAAACCGGCCCAGCAAGATGGCGACAGCGACGGCCCTTTTGAGTTGATTCCCTTCGAGCGCCGCACAGCCGCCGCGGTCAACGCCGCCTTCCCCGGCCAACTACAATGCCTGCCGCACGAGTCGCCGGCGGTGCTGGTGGTGTCCAACTTTCGGGGGGAGCGCAGTGCCGCATCTGCTAGGGTGACTGGGGGCGGCTCGTGGCATACGGACATTGAGTACGAGCGTTTGCCGATCTACGTCTCGATGTTCCTCGCCCACAAGTCGCCGGTGGCGCGCGATGCCCCGGGCGGAAGTTGGCTGCAAGCACCTGACGACGACAAGGCTCATCCGTACTACGAAGGCTCGGATCGCGAACTTATGCGGCTGCGCAAGTGTCTGCCGTTGAACGGCGAGACGGCCTTTGCCGACACGGCTGCGGCCTTTGCGGCGCTGCCGCCGACAGAGCAGGTGGCTCTGGAGCAAGTTCAGTTGCGGCGGCGGTTGAACGAGGGCGACGAGGGCTGGCTCGCTCCGCTGGTGCGGACCAACCCGCGTTCTGGCATCAAGTCCCTGCACAGTCCAATCTGGGCGTCGCGGCCACGGGTGCGACCGGCGGTTGAGGTGGAAGGGATGTCGGCGGAAGCATCGCGTGCGTTCCTCGACCGGCTCGAAGCGCACGTGCTGCAGCCGCAGTTCCGCTACGACCACCCGCACGCGCCGGGCGATGTGACGCTGTGGGATAACTACATGACCCTGCACAACTCGCCGCCGATCAAGTCGAATATCAACTCGCTCGACGATGCTCGGCTGCTGTACCGCTTGAGCTGCAAAGGCGAGCCAGCCCTGTCGCTGCCGCGACGCGATGCGCCGGAGTGGCGCGCCGCCCACATCCCCGGTGGCTATGCCACGCCCTCGGAAATTATAGACCTCGCTTAAATCGACAGTGCTTGCGTGTGATATTGTATTATGATAGCATATATCTGTGAATAATCGCCATCGCAAGACGCTCGAAGCCATTTTTTCAGATCCGGTGTCGCGCAATATCGCGTGGCGGCGTATCGAAAACCTGCTCATTGCCGTCAACTGTGAAATGATCGAAGGCAGCGGGTCTCGGGTGGCTTTCAAAAGCGGTACACTTCGCGCTGATTTCCATCGGCCCCATCCAAATAAAGAGGCCAAACCCTATCAGGTGCGCGCCGTCCGCGAATTTCTGCGACAATTGGAGATTGAACCATGAAGCCTATGCGCTACAAGGGATACTCGGCCCGGATTGAATACAGCGACGAAGACGGCTGCTTTGTTGGTCGCGTGGCCGGTATCCGCGACCTACTCACGTTCCACGGCGAGAGCGTTGATGAAGTTCGGCAGGCGTTTGAGGAGGCACTGGATTTCTACCTGGAGACCAGTGCCGAACGGGGCGAGATGCCGAACAAGCCCTACTCGGGCAAACTCCTGTTGCGCGTTGCCCCCGAAGTACACGCTGCGGTAGCTACCGCAGCAGAAGTCAGCGGCAAGAGCATCAATCAATGGGCTGCTGAGAGGTTATCAGAGGCAGCCAAGAACTGACCTTGTCGAAGAGTTGGCTATACTAAACGTTGCTGAAGTGGCTCGCTGCTCCCGTCCCCGGTGGCAAGCGTCCGTCGCACTGCTCTAGTGGCCGTGTCTAGCCTAGGCTCAGTCGAGATTGGCCTCGACGATTTCGGCATGAACTTGGAAGATATGACTATCGGCTGGATCGACGATCACCCGCAGATAGTGGATATCGGGCGTACCAAAAGGTTCGATGCGCGTGAAGCGCGTCAAGCGCTGGCCCGTGGCCGCTTGGCGCAGGGGCTTGTCCACGCGGAAATAGTGGGAGTCGCCGTGGGCTAGGGCCACCGGCCGGCCAAAGCGGATGACTTCTTGCTCTAGGGCCTGCAAAAAAGCCGCGTATGGCCCGTCCGGCTCGTCTTCGCGTCTCTCAAAGCGGGGATTGGCGTGGATGATGAGAAAAACGGCGCGATGATTCTGTTCCGCTGCTTGGGCGAATGTTTCGCGCATCCAGGCAATGGCGGCGGCGGTGCGATGTTTGACTTCATCATCATTGGCCCGCGTGCGACCTTCAAACTTGACGGTGGCGTTGTGACTGCCGACGATGTGCAGTACCGCAAAGCTCGTACGCCCGTGGGTCCAGCGCACGTGCTCGGGGAAAGTGCCTCCTTGGGTGCCGACGCGCATGGGTTGCTGGCCCAGAGTCCAACCTGGACGCGGAAAAAAGAGTGCCCGCACGTGGGCCAGCCGGTCCAGCGGCTGGTATCCGCTCCGATGACAGTCGGTCCAATCGTTGTCGCCCGGAGCTAGAATGAAAGGGCGGGCAAATTGCTGGAACCACTCGAAGCGGCTTTGTAGCAAGTCGTCGCTACAGGAGCTGCTGCCGCCTTTGATATCGCCCACGTGGATGATCCATTCCAAACCCTCGGCCCGATTGATTTCCTCGACGAGCCGACCAAAGCGGAGGCTGTCGGTCGGAGAGTATGGCATATCCGCGATCAGGGCGAAGGCGAAGGACTCCTCGACAGGTGGGTTTTGGGCGTTGGCGTCGGCTAGCAGCGCGACGATTAGGGATAGACTCAGAAGATACCGGGCCATACATTTCCTCCAGTTTGGCAATGCGCCGTTTGAGATTGGCTTTCTTAGGTGTAAGCGAACTAAAGAATAAAGGTAGTTTTGGTAACAATGTTAAGGAGGCTGTTCCAACTGATTAGCAAAATCGACCACTTTCAAGGAAAGACCGCAACGCCATGAATAATCTCGTAGATCCCTCCCTAGCTAGAGAATTGGCCCAAGGCACGCCGACCCAGAAAGTCGATGCCTTATTCGCGTACATGGAGCGGCGGGGCCAGTCCTTTTACGACGAAGTTGTAACCCAACTTGAACACGCCCTGCAATGCGCCCATCAAGCCCAACAGGCCGGGGCTGATTCGGAGCAAGTGGCCGCGGCCCTACTGCACGATTTGGGTCATTTCCTAGTCGATGAGCACAGCGAAGAGGCCGATTTCCTCACCGAGGATTTACTGCACGAAGAAGTGGGAGCCAAGTATCTGGAGCCTTTTTTCATCGACGCAGTGACCGAGCCGGTCGGGCTGCACGTGCCGGCCAAGCGCTATATCTGCACGGTGGATAGATCCTATTACCAGACCTTGTCGCGGGCGTCCAAGCGGAGTTTTGAGTTGCAGGGCGGCTTCATGTCGGCCAAAGAAAAGGCGGCGTTTGAACAGAATCCCCATTGGGAAAGTGCCGTGCAGTTGCGCAAATGGGACGACTTGGCCAAGGAGAAGGGCCTGAAGACGCCGGGCTTGGAGAGCTATAAAGCGACTGTGCAGGGCTGTTTGAAATAATCGTAGCAAAACCTTTTTGGTCATCTCGCAGCTTTGATCCCTAGGAGCACCAGTAGCCATGTCTTGTGCCAGTAGGCGCTGTTGATATAAGGGTTTTCTTCCGAAGGCCAATTGGTCCAGTAGGTCTGATTGTGGGGAATTCGGTGGTACCACTGGACCAGAGGGATAGCGGGCAATTCGCGCAACCAGATGTCCATGGCCGCGCGAAACAGTTCCACCAGTTGCGGGTCGTCCGGCGGCGTGCGTCCCATGCGGTCAACCAGTTGATCGAACTCGGCATTGCGCCAGCGCCAATAGCGCTCGGAATGGGTTCCAGTGGGTTGGACGTAGCGGCTGTGGAAAAAGTTGAGGGTGAAGTAGGGATCGCGGATTGAACCGACGCTTCCCATCATAAAGGCCCTTGCGGTTCCCTGCGCCATGCGCGTTATGCTATCGGCGGTCATGCGATGACTCGCATTGAACCCGGCCCGCCTAAGTTGTGCCACCAGTACCGGTGCCAGATCTTGGTGCACAGTGCCAATGTCGATGGGGATTTTGAATCGAGTGCCGTCCTGCGCCCAGAACCCTTCCTCATCCCGCCTCCATCCCTTCGCTCGCATTATGGCGGCCGTCCGAGCCGTGTCGTACGTCGCCACGCGGTGCTTTTCTATCAGCGGCGCGATCTCGTCGAGATACTGTCGCAGTGCCGGAAAATTGGGGAAGGGAAGAAAATTCGCTTTCCCAGCTCCCTGCCAGCCAACTGCCACCAGTTCCTCGCGGTTGATGGCGTGATTGATGGCGTGGCGGATCTGCGCATCGCGGAAGGGGTCCTCTAGGTTGTTGAATCCGAGGTTGACCGGCCACCAGTCAACGTACCCGTAGGGCGGCGCTTCACCCGTCCAGGAAACGATCTTGGCATTCTCATCGAGGGCCGTCTTGATGTTGGGGGGGCGCAGATCCAAAGAGATGTCGATGTCGTTGCTGATTAGAGCCTGAACGCGCTTGGCCTCGTCCATATAGGGGAGAAAGATGAGTTGCTCGACTTCGGGCAAGGCATGGAAGCCGATTGCGGCCGCCCACCAGTCATCTCTCCTAATGAGAATGCGCTGCTGTGGAACCGACAGACTGAGGCGATAGGGACCGCTGACGACCGGCTGGCCCTCGCCACAGCAATTCTCAAAGGTCTTGGGGTCCTCTCCTTCCCAGATGTGCTTGGGAACAACTACGATCCCGTTGAAGAAGCAGTTGGTCAGATAGTTGAACACAAAGCGCGGGTTGGGCTGCTTGAGCACGAACCGCGCGGTCAGCTCGTCTTCTACCTCCACGCGCTCGACCCAAGTCTCCATGTCGGTGGAGAGGAATAGTTCGGGGGCATTCTCTTTGAGGGCTGCGACCGTATAGGCCAAATCCGCGGCGGTCCACGGCGTGCCGTCGCTCCACGTTACGCCCTGCCGGATGTGGACCGTGACCTGCGTGAAATCTTGGTTGTACTCGTGTCCGGTGGCGATCCAGGGGATGAGTTGGTCGTCCTCGTCATAGGCGCTGTAGAAATACAGCGGCTCGTACAGGAAGTGCGCACCGGTGCGGGAGGACGAACCGAGGAGAAAAGGGTTGAAGGTATTGTAATCGACGATCTGTCCGCCGCAGGTATTTATGTCCGAGCAGTGGGTGACGAGGGTGCGTTCTCGCGGAATGGATTGGGTCCCCTCCTGCCCCGTCTTGCCCGGCCTCTCTTCCGCACAGGCCAGCAATCCCATGCTGCAAGTGAGAAACAGCCGGATCGCAGATTTCGAGGAGATGAAAAGGAAGTTTGGTCTGATCGCCATAATTTGCTACAGGCCTCCAACCTCAAGCGAGAGGCGTCGCGTTCCCTCCCACTCCTTTAGCTCCACTTGCGCACCGTCGTAGTCAATCCGTTCAACGCCGGCAAAGTCGCTTGGCACTTCGATGAGAAAGGCGACATATGATCGACTAATAGTCTCGCCTGCATCGATGTAGTCGAAGAGAGTGCGACCGAAGATGCGTCCCTTTTCCACGAGAAAACCGAAGGGCGTTCCCGGTCCCGTAGTACCGAATTCGAGGCCCCGGGCGAAGGGACGGCCATTGCGGATGTGACGCCACGCTCTGAACCAAGGGTACTCAGCGGTTTTCCAAAGGTAGCCTAAGAGCAGGCCGTGCCCCGGCGCAGTGGCGGTGGTCCAGCCGTATTCATCGTCGATCACATAGACGACCACGGCCGGTTCTTGGTCGTCCACGAGTCGGCGCATATCGACCGGCATCCCCGCGTCGAGGGCTTGAGGCCAGTACACGGCTGGCTCCTCCGGGTTTGGCATGGGACTGCTGAGCATGAATCCCTTGCGTGCATTGGCGTCCACCAGTGTGCTCTCGTCGAGAAAAGGCGGCCCGATTGTGGGATGCTGCACTATGTTGTATATGCGCCCTAGCGCATTGGTGTTAGTTACCTCTTCGCGAACACTGAAGTGTGTCCCCTCTAGCCGTACGACGCGCCGTACGTGCATCCCCGCCAATGGCAGGTGGGTGCTCATTTCCGCCACGACGGCATCGCCTTGTTGTTCCGGCTCACCGAGGAGTTCCCACATCCGGCTCGCCGCCTCGCCGTGAAAAGGCATGCCATTGGCCTGCTCTGCGGCCGACGGACGGCCCACGCGGTCCAGACATAGAAAGTGCCCGCGATTGCGCGGCTCCAGCTCGCCGCCTTCGCCCTCCCACTTGAGCGGATTGATGCCGTTGGACAGCAGGTGAAAATCGACGATACCGCCGCCTGCTAGATCGATGGACAAATGTGCCAGTTCGCCGCGAAGAGTAATCACAGGCCGCTCAGCGCCTCCTGCTTCCCCCGTCCAGAGGCCAGGGACTATCAGCGCTACGGCTATCCATACTTTCATATATCCTCCTTTGACGATTGTGTCGCCATTTGTTGCGACAAAAGACTCTCATATCCTCACAGTTTCCTTGTCGTCTGCTTGCCAGCGGCAAAGATCAGGGTACTCCCACGCTCACCCAATTGCCCACCATGCCCGTCAAGTAGTCTATAGCCATCCAGCTCGCGCCACAGCTAATCTGTCCGGCGATCAGGCCGATGAAGAAGGGCCGTATGGTGCGATATAGACGCACCCCTCCATAACGCACGATAAACAACTTAAACAGCCAGCCGATCATAATACTGAACCAACCTACGCTGATCGGCAACGATGTGGCGATGGGTAGGCCTAGATAGTGAAGTGGCCAGTTGATAAACCGGTGCCGGGCGTACATCAGTCCAGCCATGACTGTGCCGCCCAACCCTGCAAAGGCAATTCGCGGCAGGGTGATGTCGCTGCCGAGGGGGTTCTGCAGCTTGTCTCCCACGAACCCGAAGATGGTTTGGGGCAGTCCTAAGAAAGCCCAGCGCTGCAGATTG
The DNA here is from genome assembly GCA_009841115.1 of Gemmatimonadota bacterium. Lineage (GTDB taxonomy): Bacteria > Latescibacterota > UBA2968 > UBA8231 > UBA8231. The sequence goes on from VXML01000107.1 coordinate 275,007, forward strand.
ATCCCCCCGTACGTATAGGCGAGCCACACGGTCATCAGGCCCGAACAGATCGTGCCGATCAGCGCCGCCAGCACAATGGCACCTAGGAGGGGACGCGGTCGGCGAACTCCAATGCTGTCCATCATTTTCAGCGCGTGCATTACCGATGCCATCAGTGGGGAACGGATCTCGGAACTCCAGGTGTAGGTGAAGCCTAGGCTAGTTAGTCCCGTAGGCCCCACGAGCCCTGTCCCAAAGGTGTAAACTGTGAACACGGCCGGGACGAGTTGAGTCCGGGAAAAGCCGACGCCGCCTTCGGCGATGATGCGAGTTAGGGCAAAAAACGCGGCAAAGGCAGTGCCCACGAAGAAGGGCGTAAGCCACAGCGGCATCCCGCTAGCGTTGAGCCACAGACCCATGCCGACCAACCCAACCAATAGCGTAATCACCGCTGCCCGGTAGGACATGATTTCGTCCCTGTCATCTACGTGTGGGGCGGTGCCGAAGGCTTTGCCGAAGACCGAGGCTAGATGCCGGCGACTGGTCCACAGGACGAACAAAACCAGTGCGATGGTGGCCCCCATTGCCTCGTGGCCGACCGCGACCGTTCCCCCCCCGCCGACAAAGACCTCTTCGCGCCCTGGGATGTCGTAGCCAATAATATTCAACAGGCCCGACTGTAGCTTCATCAGCACGTGGAAGAACCAGAGGCTAAATCCTATTTCTAGGTTCACTAGGTAGGTAAACCCGATAACGGAAAAGCTCAGGAGAATGCGGAACGGGGTGGTATCCCTGAATAGCTCGAAGTAGGTGTTCGTCTCGATTCTAGGGATGTAGTTGAAATAGGCGTGCAGCCCATGCGTGCTCAGTACGATCCAAGGCAGCGCGATTCCCACCCACAGCAGCGGTTGCCGGAAAAGGGAGCCTAGGATGTGCCCTGTTTGGGGAGGCCGGAGCATCTCCAACGGCACTTGGGTCAAGGGGAAGACGAGTCGCTCGTGCTCCACCCATTGACGCCGGACGATTACCATGCTGCTGATCATCACGGCAAAGAAGGAGGCGATAAAGATCCCCCAGGCCGCGAAGGGCACTAGCCATGCCCCCCACGGGACCGAGACATGGGAGGGGGCTCCTTCGTAGAAATACTTTATTGCGAGCGGGTCGTGGGGTCCTATCCAATCCGGGATCAAGGGCAAGATCAGCTCGGCCCATTCGTTCTCCGGCGTGGCGTAATAAGAAGCTCCTGGCAGAACGGGGATCATATTCGCCATCAGCGTCTTCGTCGGGATCGTGGAAGCCACGATCATCATCGTGTAGATGACGACGAGTTCGCCCGTTGTAAACACCCAGGGAGGATGGATTTTTCGCAGTGCGGTGTTGACTACAAAGGTGAGCAGGAAAAACAGGAACACGGCACCGGCCGTGATGGAGTCGGCGTTGAGCGGTGCCGTGTGATGGACGAACTGGACATAGAGCGGGCCAGTTCCAAGGAACGCCGTCAGCAGGCAACCGAGGAGAAAGGCGCGTACGGTAAACACGCGCCCTCCACCAGCCGGCAAATCCGGCTGCCCCTGCGTAGTCATAGCATCAGCGCGCGTCGGGGTAGTGGTCGGGGGGGTGCTTCGCAAGTTCGGATTCGATCAAGTCCGACCCTAGACCGGGCCGTTCCGGTAGAATCAGGTGTCCGTCCTGCACTTCAAAGGGATGACTCATTAGGTCGTCCCGCCACGGCGCGTCGTCCACATCGAATTCCAAGATGTAGAAATTGGGTACGGTGGCGCATACATTGGCCGACACCAACGTCGTCAGTGGGCTGTGGCAGTTGTGGGGGGCAAATAGCACGTCATAAGCGTGAGCTAGGTCGGCGAGCCGCCGGCCCATCGCGATCCCGTTCCAGGCTAGGTCGGGCATGACGATGTCTTGAGCGTGGAGTTCGAGAAAAGGTCGGAAGTCGGCGGTGCCAAAGAGGCTCTCGCCGGTGCAGATCGTCGTGGTCGTAGATTCGCGAATGGTCCGCAGGGCCGAGGCGTCGAGGGTCTCCGTCTCAAGCCACATCAGGTCATACGGCTCCAAGGCCCTAGCGAGCCGCGCTGCGCCGCCCAACTTGAAGTGGAATCCCACATCCAGTGCGATCCCCACATCCGGTCCGAGGGTCTCCCGGAAGGTGCCAACTATTCGCTCTGCGCGACGCAGGACAGCAGGGGATGCATCGCCGACGCCACTTCCGGTACCCAAAGGATCGTCCTCCAAGGGCATAAGGTTTGTCTTGATCGCCGTGAAGCCGCGCTCCAGCACCTCTCTAGCCAATTCCTCCAAATCGGCAACCGTCCGCACTGGCTGCAATCCCAACTTCTGCGTCCACGGTCCGGTTCGGGTCGTACCGCAGTGAGACCAGTACAGCCGGAGCCGGTCCCGCATACGGCCGCCGAGCAGTTGCCACACGGGCGCGTTTAGAACCTTGCCGCGGATGTCCCACAGGGCCGAGTCAATGCCGGACATCGCCTTGTAGGCAATGCCTCCGGTGTGGCGAACCGAGAAGGCGGATAGTTCCCACCAGATCGCCTCGCTCGCCATGGGATCCTTGCCGATAATCCGCTCGGCGTACCGTTCTACCGTCGCCGCCACGGGTCCGGGAGAGCCCCAATCGGTGCAGTCCCCCCACCCCACGAGGCCCGGGTCGCTGGTTTCGATCTTCACGAAGGTCCAGGGACGGAAGCCGCCATCTACTATGTACGTCTTGACTCTGGTGATCCGCATCGCATACACTCCAAAAATAAAGGGTGCCGACCGCCCTGGACGCTATCGCGTCCAAGACCTGCCGGCACCCTATCTTCAGAACGATCGCTGCTGCGATCCTTCAGATCTATCGGTACTGCGCCTTGACCCGCGCCCAACTCGTGGCCTCGACGGCCGTCTGTTGCTCGACGAACTCGATGCCTGGATCAACCGGCGACAGCAACACGTCGGTCGTCCCGTTGGCTGCAGCGCCGGAGGGAGATGTGGACCACTGAGTCTCTCGCTTCTGGTCCTCTGTGCCTCCTTCGTCGGTGTCGCTGATCATATTGCCCCAATGGATGATCATACCTTCCTGCAGGATGCCCTCGACCGCTTGGTCTTCGGTGGCGCTCTCGCTGTTGGGCATTTCGGCGATTGGCCGGATCCTGAGTTCGTAGAAGTAGGTGCTCTCGCCGAACTCCTCACCTTCAAAAGTGATCCCAATGTCGAACCACTTGGTCCCGCTGGTCAGCCAGGGCAAATTCCCTTGCGGCTCATAGAACTGCCACTCCCCTTCCAATGGAGGGTAGGCGAACTTGTACTTCTGCAAGGTCACTATGTCCCCATCGTTGAAGGTCTGATCCTCCGACGATTGGTGCTTGAAATTCAATCCGTACTCGACGCTGTCGTCGAGCCAGAAGCGAGCGGGGTCGGGACGCCCGATGAAGTGCAGGTCGTCGAACACCTCGGTCAGGATGTAAAAGCCGTTTGTCGTTGGGCTCCACCCTAGCTTGTGTTTAATCTGGAAGTCCGCGGGGTTGATGTCCCCTTGGGAGGCGTTCTCCAGCACTCGTCCTTCTCGCGTCGCCGCACCGACCGGATACAGCAGTTCGCCCACGGAACCGTAGGTCTCCACCGGAATGGGGCCCCATTCGACGGGGTTGCCATCGATGACGGGTTCTGCCCCCGGTGGGAACTGCGCCGCCGGGATGAGCAGATCCGGTGGATCGTGGGCCCACGTTTGGGCCGACAGACCAACAGTTAGGATCGCCGCACCTAGGATGATCCGCTTGCCTAGCATCATTCAAACCTCCTTTTGGGAGTGAGATAGTTGCAATAGACTGCTACACGACAATGTGCCTCTTTCAATGCCTACCATAAGGAAATCCCGCCTCGCTATCAAGCCTTTTTTAGACGAAGTTTTCTACCCGATTACCGCAGATTCTCCAGACCAGCAAAGACGGAAATGAACGCACGCGTATTGGTGAAGCTCTCCTCGCCCTCTGGATTCCTGCGCTCCAACAGAATCCCCGATTGCATCGTGATCACATAGCCGAGGTACGAAGACCAGTTAGTCGCTTGAAAGGCGATCGATTGGGAATGGAAGTCCCCTTCTTCGTCGCCGAAGTCTTTCTGGAACAGAAACTCGCTGCCCATCTGTAGCTGCGTGGAGTGCAGAACATCCAGCACGGCGAATGCGCCAAACAGCTCGGTGAGCGTCTCCTTGTCCTCTGCGTCGAATAGGCCGCGGGACTGCTTTCTGTATTCGCTCTTCCAGAAGGGCTGCAATCCCACTCGTCCCAATTCCCGCTGGTACATCGCCTTGTTGATCAATCCAAAGAAGAACTCGTTTTCGTCCAATCCTATCCGGCGACGTTCCTCGCGAGCCATGCGCTGATGGAAGAGCACGTGGTTCAGTTTAGATTCGATCAGTATTTTTTCTGTCTTGAGTTGATGACCGATGAAGAATTGATTGACGAAACTGTCGCGCCCCAAGAGAGGATCTTCCATCTCGCGCTTGCTTTCTTGGGGTTCGGCCAGATCAATCAGCGTCTCGGGTGCATACTGGAGTAGCGGATCCTCAATGTCGTCCTGCACGGATTTGACCATCTCGTACATTCTCACGCGGCCATAACGCGGCCAAGTCTCGTCGTAGTCTAACATGCCATAGACCATGTGATTCTTCTGATCCGAAGAGATTAGCTGCTCTCGCAGGATTCCGCCCAGAATTCTCAGACCCGGTCGCAGGCGGAATCCCGTATAGACGTTCCACCCGTCGTGATCTCTGTCGTAGGGATAGTCGGGGTCCTTGTCGTTTTCGTAGAGATCGGGCCAGAAGTTGTTGTTCATGTCCCGTCCCCACAGCATTTCCGGGCGGTCCACCCACAACCGAATAAATGGTTCCCTCCAGTCGGGAATTGCATTGCGCCGGACCTCGTTATCGTTTTGGTTGAAGTCCGGTTGGAAGTCCCCATTCTGATCCCACCCTGGAAAGATCAGAAGATCCGGGAATAGCCAGTCCCCGCGAAAGGCATCGGGGACGCGATCTTGGTCGTCGTTGTCCTCTACGAGATCGACCTTGTTCTGCGGTGCCTCGTAATCGATGAATCCGTTTTCGTTTGAGATAAATGTCGTCGTGTTGTACTGGGGATCAATTCTATAGGCTTCGGCAAAACCAAACCAGCGTCCGCGTTGGTTGGACACGTTGATCAGCCAAGCATCGTTGTGCGGCTCGTCCGTCAGCCCGGAGCTGGTCCTGTGGATCTCCTGGGAGACATTTGGATACTGGCGGATATTCCAGTTTCGATCGAACTCTCCGTATAGCCGAAAGCCCAACACGTCGGAGACGCTGAGGCTGCCGCCGAGGATTTGGGTGGCCGTTGGCAAGCCGTACTCAAACCGCAGGGTCCGAAGATTGCTCAAATCCTGGATATTCCCCTCAGCTTGGGTGACCGGAAGCAACACTCTCGCACCCGCGGAATTCAACTGGCGGTCGGAACTCATCGAGATGTCGTAGTCGTTGGCAACAGTGAGTTCGAATTCGACCTTTGTGATCTCGTCCTTGGCACCGCTTGCGCGGTGGACAAAAATCTGGTCATCGAAGGAGTAGAGGAGCCGGATTTCTTCACTGCCGTTGGCCTCCAACCGTCCCCCCGCTGGGATGCCGCCCTCCAATACGGGTTCGAAGCCTATCTCCTTGCCCCGGTTGACGAGGCCGCTTTCATAGGTGATGATGATGTCCGAGGAGCCGGGGAAGAACGCAGCTCCGCCCGTGCCGTCCTCCGGCGATTCATCGCGGAGTACGATCTCAATCGCGGAGATGGGCACGGCATTCTGATCTTCCGTTAGCCTTCCTTTGAACAAGCTCGCCACCGGTGCCTCGTCGATCTTCGAGTTCGACTGATGGGAGTTAACCCCGTGTACGCCCAACGTCACGAAATCGCCGACAGCAGCCGTAAACCGTCCGCCGAAAAAGGTCGTGGTATTGGTGCGCCGGTCGTCCCGGTTAAAGGTCAGCCGAGGGCCACTAATTCTAGAAAAGATCAGCGTCTGCTGGTACTTATCCGTCGCCATGTCGAACTGGATTCCGTCCATTTGGACTTTGCTCAAAACCAGCGGCGTAAGGGTCGTCCGCAGCGTGTTGGACGTTGTCAGCGCGTAGTACGTACCCCCTTTTGCATCGGCGGCGACTACGACTTGGCTGAACCACCGTTCGAATCGATTCCCCTTGAAGAGCCGGTTGCCGAACTCTTCGGGTGTGTTCTGCTCCGTGTTGTAGATGAGCCATCCCTTGGATACGGCATTGCCGAACATGTCGTAGAGGTAGTCGCCCTCGATGCCGGGAGCGACGTAGCGATCAAAATCAGTGCGGGCGTAGTTGGTCGTCTGCCACTGCCGCCATCGGTATTCGGCGAACAACTCTTGGGGCACGTACCACTTGCGCACCGCTGGATCAACCGAGTTGAGCGCTACTTGCACTCCTTGGGGCAGAAAGCTCGTCTCGTGCCCCCATTGCGTTCCCAGTCGATTCCCATAGTCGGGCCGACTGCCCGACTGGGCACTCGTTTCCCCGGCCATTCCCAACACCGCGGCCACAACGACGAGCTTCAGACTACGTCTCATTGTGTTTGTACAACTCGACACTAGATCCTCAATAGCTATGCGACCTATCCAGCGGACTCAATACACCACGGATACGGTACCCGTGTTCAATTGCTTCCCTAGATCCGCCTCCACCTTTACCGTGTAAACATACGTGCCTGGGGGCACGCGCTTTCCCGCTTCGTCCCGCCCGTTCCACTCGCGCTCGTACACCCCTGCTGCTCCGGGCTCTGTCTCTAGCCGACGGACCACCCTGCCCGCCAGATCGTACAGGGTAAGTACGTGGGGCACGCTGTTTCCCAGAGCGCGGATTTGATATTGGATTAGGACTTGGTCGTTCACTCCGTCGCCGTTGGGACTGAAGGCCGCTGGAATGGCCTTCAGCTCGCCGATGAGTTCGCCTCCCCTAGGGGTTTTCACGGACAGGGAATTGGTACTGAAGCGCAAGGTGGCATTGCCCTCCTCCACCTGTTGGCGGATGTCGGGATCGTCGCTGGAGAAAGCAAAGCCAGTGAACTTTTGTCCGAAGCGCAAAACCGGCACCTCGAAGACCACCTCAATGCGCTTTTCAGTATCCTCGCTGCCCACGAGCTTGTCGAATCCAACGACGATGCGGTCGTCTTGGATGTCGCGGAGGAACTCCTCTCCTACCTCTGCATCATCCACCTTTACCGAAAGCAGTCGCTCCACGCGAGTGGCGGTGGCGATTTCCAAGCGGTCGAAACCGCTGTTGCCCTCGCGCAGGATGGGCCGGACAACATAGGTGAAGGTGTGAGGTTGGAAATCCGTGGTCACCGTCGGTGAGATCTCCCCGATTACCGCGTCGGCCACGGAATCGCCAAAGAGCAGTTCGATTCGCTCAATGCGCGGAGCTGTTTCACCCGTCGGAAAAAACAGCACCTCGAACTGGAGGTAGCGGGCCGGGCTCTTCGATAAGAAGGTTGCGCCGTCCGTCCACGCTGAGGGCGGCGCGGTCGCATCGCGCAGGCCAGCGGCGAAATCGTAGGCCGGAGACCAAAAGCTCCAGTTTTCGGTATCGACTTCCTTCTTGACCAGTTCAAATCCCCGCGTGCTGCCGCTAGAGAAGGGATCGGCCACAGTCACCGCGTTGAAGACATCGTTGTATTCCCGCCGGTCCACCGAGGCGAACTGCCCAGTGCGCTGCTTCCTGCTGTAGCGGAACGGCTGCTCGGTGTTGCCCGTGCGAGTCCGCACCTCCACCCTCGTCCCCTCCGGCTCTGCGCCCTCCCAGCGAATTTTGCTCCAAGCGACGGGCCGCCCGAAATCCAAGATGTCCGTGCGATAGACCGTCTGCCGCACGTAGCCCTCGCCAAATACTTGGAGTTCGGCGACTTCCCAGGTGCGCTCGGGATTGATGGGCCGGAGGGTGACCCACTTTACTGGCCGAGTGGGAAACCGTCGGTCCACTACGACATCGAGGTTTTCCGTAGTGCTTTCGATGATGTCGATGATCGGATCGTTCTTGGCCGTCAAACCCCGACTGATTTCGTAGAACCACCGCTGGCCCCGCCGGGCGATGGAAGGTCGGTCGATGATCGGCGCACTGCCCGAGGCCACGCCCAACTCGAACCAGGGGAGGAAGTTGTCCTCAAAGGAGGGGCGGGGGAAGAACCGAATCCGGTTTATGGGCAACTCCCAACCGAGGTTGATGATGGCGTTTTTGATCCAGCCGTGGTTGACGCCTGTTTCCGTCGGCGATAGCTCTACTGCTCTGACCATCGCCGTGGTGGAATCCCCGTCGCCGATATTCTGCAAGACGCCCTGTTCGATTCTTCCCCCTACACCGCCCCCAGAGCTAGCCACGAAGCCACCCCGTTCCTCGACCGTCTCCACTAGATTCTCGCTCGGGTCGATCCACACAGGCCGGAGCGAGGATTCACTCAGATCCATCATCCCATTCGCCCGTGCCCCTTCGCCAATGGTGCCCCAGTCCCTGATTTCCACATCCGCGACCCGGTCGTAGGATATCGGTACAGCGCTCCCTCGGTCGATGATCTGCCCATCTTGGTCGAATACCAGGTATGCACCCCCTCCTTCGCTGGCCACGTCGATGAAGGAATTGTCCGCACCGACGCCCACTTGGAATTCAGACCGCGCCCATCCTCCATCTCCACCCGCTAGTAACAGCGCGCTGCTCAACAGACAGATAGGTCTCCAGAGAAACATGCCCAACTCCTTGCGCCAGTCTTGCGGCGCGATGGTCAATATGCGACTCCGATCGCTCGGGCCGCGCCGGTGCGGCGCGCATCGGCCTGAACTTCGACTCGGACCACGTACACGCCGGGAGCTACTAGCTGCCCCAACTCGTCCCGGCCATCCCAGGCCAAATCGCCGAAACGCTGCGGATCGTACAGGCCGTTCGTTCCTAAGCGAGATAGGAGTTGTCTCACGCGCCGACCCGACAGGTCGAATACGGCGGCATTGATACCGGCTTGGCCCACGATAGTCACTACTTCAAAACTGATTGACGCCCGATCCCCAATCCCATCCCCGTTGGGGGTCACCACGGGGTTGACCTCGAGATTGCGCACCAGCCGCCCTGTGGTGAGCTGTGGACTCAGGACAGTGACACTGGAACGTCCTGGCGCGTCGTCAGCGCCGAGATAGGCCGCGTTGCCCGAAAGCACGTCCTGAAACGCTTCCTCTTCAATTAAGAGCACTCGTCCCTTGAAAGTATTGCTGAAAGAGAGCATCCTGCCCACGAATCGCACCATGACGACGGTGCCGCTCTCGCGCACTTGGGGAAAGCGCACCACGAAGCGCCTCCCATCCAACTCTTGGATGGCTGTATCCTCTTCCTCTGTCGGCGCATCTTGGACGGCGAAATCCCGTTCGAGAATGCGGTTCTGGTCGCCGTCAAGGATCTCGATTCCCTGCACGCTCCTGATCGGCTGGTCCGACCGCACCTCGATTGCGTCGAATCCTTGTAGCCCGGCCTCCATTTCCGTGCGCACCGCAAAGACAAAAGGCACGTCCGTTGCTCCCGCTACTTCGCGGGGGAATACCTCGCCCACCACTTCCCTAGCCAGTGGAGGTGAGGTGAAGGTGAAGGATAGGTTCTCCAGCACGACTGCGGAGTTCAGATCCTCGCTGATGAAATCCGCGCGGATTTGGACGTACTGTCGCGGGCCTGGCGAGGTGATGTCCGTACCTCCCTCGCCGGTGCCCACCACAGGGTCGTATGGTGCCGACCACGGGCTCCAGTTTTCTACGTCGTCGCGTACGGACCCGCGCTCAAACTCGTCTTTTCCCACAACGCCCCGGACCGGCAAGGCCATGTATTCCTTCCGCGTCAGTGGGTCGAGCGAATTCGCAAGGGAGGTCGCGAGTTCCTCGGCGTCCCTTCTGCCCACCTGTTTGCGGGTATATACAAAGGGTGTGATGTCGCTGCCGGTCCGGGTGCGGATCTCCACCCTCGCAGCCTCCTCATTGCCGATGGCGACCTGATCCCAGCGGAGCTGTCCCCAATTGGTGCCGGCCTGCATGTCGATGATGGGCGAGATATATCTGGCGGTGGGAAGGAATCCCTCCCCGAAGATCTGTATCTTCTCTAGCTCGAAGGATATACCCGAAATCGCTTCTAGCCGCACGAACCTCAGCAGACGGGGCGGATTTAGTGGAATTGTGGTCACTGGATCAATGTTATCGTTTTCGACCAGAAATTCCTCCCAGATTGGATTGCCGGCGTCGGTTAGATTGAGACCATCGTTTACTCGGATTCTGAACTTTCTTAGAAAGTCTGACTGGAAGGGCGCGGTAGGGTTGGGAAACACCGTGTTACGGGGGAAGAAGCGGATGCTGCGGACGCCTATGCGAGTTCCGAGGTCTATGTTGACGATGGTTCCGAGGGCGTTGTTGTCCTTGCGCGCCAAAGCCAACCCGGTCGGGTCCTCGGTGATGAGACTCTCGAGGACCTTCCTCTTTTCCTCTCCTTCGATATCCGCTACCGAGGGCGCGGTGATAGACCCTCCGAAATCGAAGACTTGGCTGGCGACGTTGGTTCCCTCTCTGACCTGCCGGGGCAGAATGGCCTCGGGGTGATCCCCGCTCTCAAACTCGATCAGGTTCGACGGTGCGATCCCTATCTCGGTGACATTGGGGTCGAGAAACGTGCGGTGCTCGGGGATGATCGTCTCCACGTCTGCTCCGCTCGACGCTCCCTCCAGCCAGTCGATTTCTCCCCCTTTGCCGAGCGTCAGCCTCTCGACCGCATGAAGCGCCTGCGGTCCGCTCAGGACTAGGACAAGCGCCAAATAGACCCACGGTGCCGATGCTCGCATTCTAGTGCCTTGCGCCGACGGACAACTCCCCAATTGGGCGGTGCGTCGCCAATGCTGGCGACGGACGGCTGTGGAAATTCGCGCGGCATAGTCGAACAGGGTCATATTCTCACATCCCCGCTACGGGGTGCCCCCTTGGAGCAATGCTTCTAAATTTCCCAAGACCCGGCGGTCGGCCCGCTGGCGCAGCCGCTTTTCCCGGTATAGCTTGGCGGCTTGGGCCGCTTCCTCGGGTCGCCCCATGGCTCGGTAAACGCTTTCCATCAAACCGTAGGCTCGGTACTCGGCCCCAATGCTGAGGCCGGACTGCACGGCCCCAATGCTGAGGCCGGACTGCACGGCCCCAATGCTGAGGCCGGACTGCACGTCTGGATGCATTGCCGCTATCCTCTGCAAGTGCATTAGGGCTTCTTCGTTGCGGCCAGTTCTGTGCAGTAAGCCTGCCATACACAATAGAGCTGGGGCCGAATCGGGGTGATCTGCCAGTACGTCGCGCAACAGCTTCTCGATTCGCCCCAAGTTATCTTTTTCCATGCGGCCCAATACTTGTGCTAGCCGCCACCCCACAAGGCCCTCCCACTCCGCTAGCCCGACTATGATTCCATAGTGGACTGCTGCGGAGTCCAGCGCGGACTGCTGCTCCCAAGTGCGGGCTAGCTGGAAGCGCACGCGATGGCTATCGGGCCAGACCGCTACGACCTTTTGGTAGGCAGCAATGGCGTCCTCAAGCGCCCCCTGAGCCGCACGGGCGTCGCCCAATCTCCCCGCGAGAGAAGGCTCGTTTTCTTGTGCCGCCAGATCGGCGTAGATCGCCGCTGCTTCCTCCGCTCGACCTGCCCTTAAATACGACTCTGCCAGCGCGACCCAGATGTCCTTGTTGACTGCATGCCGCTGCACCAGCGAGTGGTAGATTTCCGCGGCGTGTTCGTACGCGCCGGTGTCGAAGTAGATTTCCGCCAGTTCCGCGTACGGTCGAATTCCAGCATCTTCGGCCTCGATGGCCCGCTCGTATGCGGCAATGGAATTGGCTTTCATGTCCAACTCTCGGTAGGCATAACCCGCCCAGGTGTCGTGCAAACTCTGAGCCCTGGCTGCGGCAGCAATAGGAAAATTTGCCGCCAATAGAACCAGAGCCAAGGCAATGCCCCAAACGCGCTGTCTTTTTTTTAGCAACAGAGGAATCGCCGCCAGCGCCCCCGGAAGCAAGACCAAGGCCGCACTCAGTCGCGAGCGACCGGACGCCTCCTCCAAGAGCGATCCCAGCATCCAAGCGCCGGCAAACAGCAGTGGCAGCGCGCGATACCGATCCATCTCCTCCCCGCGGACTGCGACGAGAACTCCCACTAGCGCCAGGGGCCCTACCAGCCCAAAGGGAAAACCCAACAAGGCTCGCCACATGAGGGGAGCCAACATCCACGAAGGCGCAGCGGCGCGATAGGGGTCTATATCGCCCAAGACCTCGGCACCATGCCAAAACAAATACGCCCGCATTGCCATTTCCTTCAGTCCTAAACCACTGATCGAGGGTATTAGTCCCTCCCAGCTCCATACCGCACCTCCTAGAACCAGTACTAGAGCTGCTCCCGCAAAAAACCACCACGCCGCCCTCCGGTCCCCGCTTCCCTGCACCACCCATACAAATGCCACGCCGACGGCGAATAGCGCCCGGAAATCGACCAGTGCAGTCACGCCGCCCACTGCCCCCATAACCCCGGCCCTCAACGGCCCCATACCAGCCGATCCCACCAACCCCCACAGGAGCAACAGGCCCGAGAAAGCTGCTAACACGGCCGGCGTTATCTCGCCTCCGTAGTAAATCGCCGGACCGTACAGCACAGCCGCAATACCCGCCCATCGGCCTACCGCAGGTGAGAATAGCTGTCTGCCGATTGACCACACCAGCACGCAGGCGAGCCCTCCGATGCCGACCTGAATCACGCGCAGAATCCACAGTCCCGTCTCCTCCTGCAGCGCGACCGCACACAAAGCCGCGTATAATCGCGAATACCATCCTCCATCTCCCAACCCTCCCGCGTAGTACGCCGCAGATCCTACTGCCACTTCTCCAAAAGCGCTCTGCTCCCACTGCCATACGTGCGCGAGCCGCACGGCAATACCGGCCGCCAACAGCCCTGCCCACTCCCAAGCATTCGCTTCCTTCATCGCCAGTCCCTCTTACACGACCCCAACGCATTTCTTTGCTTCCCGATGCCCATCTAGTTCAGACCTGCGAACACGCTTACGAAAGTCGTGTTGGTCGTGACGGCGTCTGATAATTCGAAGTCCCTAGTCCGCAACCGCATCCCGGCCAAGGCCACGATCTTATACCCGAGGTACGTGGATCGGTTGGTCAACTGTAGCCCCAGCGACACAGACCTGAAGTCGTTGGCATCGTCCGCGAAATCCTCGTTCCAGAGGTACTCTAGGCCCCCTTGCAGCGTACTGCCGGTCAGGAAGTCCATTTCCACAATGACGCTGAACAACTCTCTTAGCTGTTCGCGCTTCTCTTCTCCAAACAGGCCGCGCGTCTGTTTGAGGAACTCGCTCTTCCAGCGTGGCTCGATAGTCAAAACGCCTATCTGACGGCGGTGCTTGACTTTGTTGATCGCCCCAAAGAAGAAGTCGCTTTTGCGCAGGTCGAGTTCTGTGCGCGTGCGCTCGTCCATGAGCTGGTGAAACAGCGTGTAGTTCATCCGCGTCTCGACTTTCGTCCGGCCGATGTGGACCTTGTGCCCGACGAAGAGGTGATTCACCCACGTGTCGCGCGCAAGCATGGGATCCTCCACCTGCGTCAATGTGCCCCCGTCGATAGACTGGCTGGGCAGCCATTGAAGCAGGCGATTGGGGATATCGTCCTCGACTCGCTTCGACATCTCAAACAGTTTAAAATCACCCCACCGCGCCGAGCTTCCGTCCATTTTCACGAGCGCGTAGTATTGCTCATTCTTCTGGTCCGACGATATGAGGTGCTCGCGCATCGCGCCCCCTGCTATCTGCAGTTCAGGCGTCAAATCATACGCGGCGTATACGTTGAACCCTCTGTGGTCCTTGCGGTACGGATAGTCCGGCTGATCGTCGTTTTCGAACTGGTCCACCCAGAAATTGTTGTTCATGTCAACACCGAACAGGAATTCCGGCCTATCGACGTCAAAGCGCAGGAACGGCTCGTCGTAATCGGGCCGGCGATTGGCGCGGACCGCGTTGTCGTTCTGGTTGAAATCGGGGATGAAGTCGTTGTTCTGGTCCCAACCGGGAAAGACGCGGTCGTCGCCGGGCAGGAAGTCGAAGCGGACGTTGTCGGGGAAGCGGTCGTGATCGTCGTTGTCATCGACGAATTCCACTAGACCGCGGCGCGGGCTCTCGTAGTCAATCTGGCCATTGCCGGCGGTTACGAATGTCGTGGTGTTGTAATGCGGGTCCATGCCGAAGGCCTCCGCGAACAAGGAGACAGGACCGGCCCGCTTCCAAGCATTGATGAACCAAGCGGGTCGATACGGCTCTCCAGCAGTCCCCGAACTCGTGCTGTGCCGCGCTAGGTTCTGATTGGGGAATTTCCGGTAGTTCCAGTTGAGGTCGGCCTCGCCGTAGAAGTTGAAGCCGTGCACATCGAGCAACTCGAAGGTTGCTCCCATGATATGGGTGGCCGTAGGTAGGCCGTATTCAAAGCCTACAGTGCGGATATTCGACACGTCCTGTACGTTCCCGGCGGCTCGTTCTATCAGCAGCAGCACGGTCTGGCCTTGCCGATTGATCTGTCTGTTTGAAGTAGCCCAAATCTGGTAGTCATTGCCCACCACCAACTCGAATTCCACCTGCATGATCGAGTCCTTTGGGGCACTCGCGTTCGCCGTAAAACGGGGATTGTCGAAATCGTATTTCAGTCTGATCTCCTCCGTCCCATCTGCGGCGAGGAACCCAGCGCGCTGAAATCCTCCAGAGATCGCCGGGCCAAAGCCGATATCCGTCCCCCGGTCTACGGTTCCGTCCGTATAGGTGATGACCACGTCAGAGCCTGATTCAAAGAACGCGGCTCCGCCCATCCCATCCCCTGGGGAATCGTCGCGCAGCACCACCTCGACAAAGTCGATTGTCTGATTCTGATCAATCGTCAGCCCGCCCTTGAATGGATTGCCCGCCAACTCGTCGCTCAAGGTGTTCGACTGGTGGGCGTTGATCATGGTCAGCCCCAGTATGGCGAAGTCCGTCAGTTGGCCCTGTAGGCGTCCGCCGACCAAGATGGTGTTGTTGGTGCGTTGCAGTTCTAGGTCGGCGGTTGATTCGCCACCGGGGTTGCTAATGCGCGAGTACAATACCGTGCCTTCGACTCGATCCGTGGCAATGTCGAATTGCACCCCGTCGAAGGTCGGCTTGCGGAAGGTCAGCGGTGTGAGAGTCGTGTTCAACTCGCTGCTCACTGTCAGCGCATAACCGTACTGGCCCTTCTTGTCTTGGGCGATGACGACATTTGAGAACCAGTTATCAAAGCGAGTCGATTTGAACAGCGTATTGCCGAACTGAGCTGGGCGGTCTTGGGCGTTGTTGTATATGAGAAAGCCACGAGTCACGAAATTTCCGTAGATGTCGTAAAAGGAGTCTCCTTCGAGGCGGATATCTACGTAGCGCTGGTACAAGGACCTCGCGTAGTTGGTATATTCCCACTGCTGCCATTGGTACTCGTGGAACAACTCTTGGTTGACATACCAGCGCCGGAGGGCGGGATCTACGGCGTTGACTAAGACGATCGGGCCTTGGGTCCGCCCCGGTAAAGGCGCTCCGAGTGACTCCCCAATGCGCGCACCGTAGTCGTCCCGGGCGGCGCTGCTGCCAATCTGGAAAACAAGTGCGCTCAATACGGCCCAAGCGGCTAGATATCCGCTTCTCACGAGTACCCTCCCTTGAGTTGCTTGCTAGCGTGAAGCTCGAGTTCAGTAGGCGAGGCCGACGACGCGGCTGCGCCGGGTGCTGGCAAGCCCTTGCTGATCGGCTCGTCCATGCACCTGGACAATGTACAGACCCGGAGGCACGAGGGTCCCTCCGGCATCTCGCCCATCCCATTGCACCAATCGGCGTCCACCGAGCAGATTCTGCTCAAAGCGCTTCACTTCCCGGCCGGCCAGCGTCGTTATGCGGACGGTCACCGGGCGGGGTTCAAACACGCGGAACAGGGAAAAGCCGATGGTTGCCACATCGTTAATTCCGTCGCCGTTCGGGGTAAAGAGGTTGGGCTGGATTTCCATATCCCGCACCAAATCTTCCGCTCCAAGTGCGCTGACTACCAGCCCGCTTCCCGGCGTCAGGGACGTCACCTCTCCTCCCCCGCCCAACTGGAACGGCAGTCCGACAGTGGAGTTCCGGCCCGCCAGCTTCAAACGGGTGCCATGGAGGAAGACCTCGGCTGCGAACCGCAGGCGCACTAGGCGCGTCTGGCCAACCACCTTGCCCTGCCGACTCCTAGGCAGACTTTCGTACGCCTCGGCCGTGAGTGGGTCGCCGCGCTCGTCGAAGGCGGTTTCTCTCGTCAACGACGTTGCCTTGCGGAAGAATCGCACCGGCCCTCTCGCCTCTGGCGCGAGATTGGCGAAGGTTTGTTCATCCACTTCCTCCAGACTCTCTCCGTCGTCTCCGGCGAGCTTCTGGAAGTAGCGGATCTCCCCCTGTTGCTGTTCGGGAAGCCTGCTGTATGCTACTTGGTCCAGCAAAGTCCCCCCTTCGCTCGTCGGCACCTCTTCGCCCTCTTCGACGCGGCGGTAGAATACGTTGCTTCCGTCGCCCATTGCCTGATACAAGACCTCGGGGAACCGAACTTGCAAGGAATCTCCCCGACCGCTCAGAACGCGCAGGAGGTCCCCTGCGGCCGAGGCCAGCCCTTCCTCGACGCGATTGGCGTACAACCGGTAGGGTGCTCCCGCGGCAAATTCCCCTTCCGTGCCGAGGGCTGCGTCGATTAACTCCATGTCTAAGGCTGGCTCCGAGCGCAGTCGCAGTTCATCGAATCCGGGACTCGGATTGGGGCGCTCTACGACGGCGGCGCTGACGAACACCGCAAAGGTGTCGCGCCTTCCCGGGACGACCTCCTGAGGCCAGATTTCCCCGGTTAGTCCAACGACCGATGGATCGGTGTACTCCATGCGCACTGACTTGATGGATGGCGGATCAACTCCTGCCTCGGCCTTTAGACGCGCCTCAATCTGGACGAAGCGGCGCAGGCTCAGGGAAGTTATTTCGGCCCCCGGCCGGATATAGGCTTCGCTCCATTCGCTCCAGTCAGCCGTGGGAACAAAGACGGTGTCGATCGGTCCTCTGAGAAAGAAGGCGAGCGTTTTGTGTTTTTTCGCCGTGACTTCGCCGCCGCCCGAGTTGTAGTACTTGATCTGGCGCTCGACCTCGCTGCCCGTCCGGGTTCTCAACTCGACACTGGTCCCCGGAGGCGTCTGGGCCTCCCAGTTTATCGACACGAGATTGGACTGATCGGGCACAGCCAGCGGGCCGGAGGTGAGGATCACTTCGGCGGGAGGGCCTTCTGAAAAGACCATGAACTCGCCGATCCCCGGAGTCCGGCTGATCGTGACCGTGCCGCCCGGATCGTTTTCTAGGGCGCGAAACTCGAAGAATCGCACCTGCCGGGCCGGTTCGAGGATGTCGGCCAATTCGAGGAAGAATCCCACGCTGGAGTTGATCTCCCGCTCTTGAGAGCTGATCCGCGTGAATTTCAGTTGACCCTCCGAATCGCGTTCGCCCGCGCTGCCTTGGAGCAGGTAGCCCCGTATTGAAGGCGACTGGAAGTAGCCCTGAGACAGCACCCTGAACTCTTTGGCCCACACGGTCCCGCCGAGGTCGGCGATCATCATATTCTCAGTCGGGGTTTCTTCCAGCCAATAGTTGTTCTGGTAGAAGCTGGCCAATACTCCGTCGAAGGCCTGCTCCCCTCCCCCGCTGGGAAGCTGTTGGATGATCCTGCCGCCGCCCTCGATCATGTTAAAGGCTACATTGTCGCCCCAGCCCCACACATCTACTTCTGCTAGTCGGGGCAGTTCGCGCCGGAAGAACCGCTTTTCGCCGCGGCGATCTGCTGGTAGTTCGAAATAGGTCGTCGAATCCACCGGCTCTCCTCGACCCGTTTCGCTCTTCGAGAGGTATTCGACGTCGCCACGCGCCTCGACGGGCAGCGTTAGGTAATCGCTCTCTGAAATCTCTTCGGCCCTGCCTCCTTTGGTGTCAGTAACCTGAAAGCGAATCGTCTCGACGAGCTTCCCGTTCCAACTCAAACTCGCCCTAGGTTGCTCCAGCCGTTTTTCCACCAAGCCGCTCCCAGCCAAGGGCAGCAGGCCGCTCGTTTGCGTCGCGTCGATGACGATCTCCCGTTGCTCCTCGTTGATGCCCAGAAGCGGTTCTAGTACTTCGAACTGAAAATTTGCATCTTCGTCCACCAGTGGAAACTGGGCGTCCTCAAAAAACACGAGCAAGCGCCGGAAAGGGTCGCCCAATTCCGCATCGACGTACTGCAAACGAATCCGCTCCACCGGAACCGTCCGACCCAGCGAAATTTCCACCCACCAGTCTTCTATGGGATCGTTGAGATCTGGCTCCCAGAAGGTCGTTGGATCTCCATCCAAGAGATTGGGCGCTAGTTCCAGATTAGAGCCGGCCCTGCTGGGGCCGGGACGGAGGAAGTGATCGAAAACAGGATTGCCCGCGGTGTCCTCCTTGAAATTGCCCTTCACATCGACGGATCGAGTGCTGTCCAGATTCATCACCCGAGGCTTGTCTGAGCTGATGTCCACTTGTCGCCTGAAGGAGCGATCATCTAGGAGATTATAGACGGAGCGAAAGTCCCGGACCTGTACCGTCCCGCTGCTGTCTAACCGCACCAAGTGAGTGGGCATTTCCCACGTCTGCCAGTGCTCTAGGCGGTCCACGACGAGTTCGTTGCCCCGCTGGTCGAATCCTTCTGCCGTTTGGGCTTGAGTCCGTTCTCCCCCAAACCACAAGATCGCCCCTGCCGCGACGGCCCAGACCAGAACTTTACGGGAAGTCTTCATCCGCTACAATTCCTCCACCTCACCAACGGGAAGGTCGTAGAGCGTTATTTGGTTGCGGTGTTGCTCCCTGAGCTTGCGAATAAGGCTCGCCATGGCTTCGTCCGTTCTCGCCTTGAGCAGCAATCGGCGCGCTTCCGAGCGGGCCTCGTCATACGGCTGCACTTCCGGCTCTATGTGCCCTAGCACCTCAAAGACCGCGAAGCCGTCTCCGACCGGCACCGGGCCTACGACATCGCCCGTTGCGGCACCGAACGCCCCCGCGACCAATTCCGGAAAGTGCGCCTCGTGAATGCGGAAAAATCGCCTTATTCCCTGCAACTGGGGATGGACGTGGCGGGCCACCAACGGGCGTTTGAGGAGGGCGGCGAGTTCTGCTCCCGCATCGATCTCCTCGCGCAGGTCCCGTGCCTGTTCCCAAGTATCCACATAGAGACGCCGGATGACGACAGACTCCGGTACCCGGAACTGCCCCTGATTGCGGTCGTAATACGCGCGGATGTCTTTTTCCTCAATAGGACCGCTCTCTGCCGCGGCCTGCTCCTCAAGAGCTTTTAGCATCAACTGCTGTTTCTTCTTCTCGGCAAATTCTTGGAACTCGGGCTCTTTATCCCACGCTTGGCTACGGGCCGCCGCGGCGAACAGATAGATTGGCAGCACCTCGGAGCTTGCCAACTGCATCACGTGGCCGCTGTCCCTCAAGGCACTGCGGAAGCCAATGCGCAGCAATGCGGTCAAAAAGTCGCGCACGGTCAGCGAGTCTCCGTCGAAGTCGCACAGCACCCGGGCACCCAAAGGCTCCTCTAGACTCTGGGGAGCGACACCCGCGCTGCCGAGTGCGAGAGCGACTTCTATTCCTTCCGGCCTCACGCGAAGCGCTAAATGGTGGGCGAGTTGCTCGTACTCTTGGTGGCTTTGCCGGCTCCGGTGTTCCCTAAGAGTACGTTCGTGCACCAACTCCCACACATCCGCCAAGGGCCGCGAGCGCGTGTTCTCAAACTGGTAGATCTGCCACGCCCCACCCAAGTCGGCGACAGGGGCAAGACGCCTATCTTGGATGGAGAAGAACACTTCCTCTGGTATGCGGTAGCGGGCTAGAGCTTCGCGGCCGATCCAGCCGACGGTCCCATCCCCTAGCGCGAGCGAATCCATCTCTCCATACGAATGCGCCACCTCAGCTAATTCCGCTCCAGAACGAACGCGCCCGAGGGCTTCCGCTAGCAGGTTTTCGTCGGCGACGATGAGCCGAGTGAGGAAGCGCTCCTTATCGAAGCCTAGGCGGAGAAAGGTCCGCTCTACATCGTCTGCGGAAACTGCGATATCCGCGATCCCGCTCCGCTCTCTGTATAGCTGCGCTAGCCAACGGCGTTCTTGGTGGGCTAGCGCGCGCTGAATCTCGGCATCGGTAGCCAACCCTCGTCGGCGAGCTTCCGCGAGAGTGAGGTGGTGGTCGATAAGGGACCAGACGTGATCCTCGACCGCGACGTGGCCGGTGTCCTGGCTGCGTAGCCCTTGGGGCAGCCGTTCTACAAACCGCTCTACCTGCGAAAGCGAGATCTCGGCGTCGCCGATTCGGGCAACGACCGGGTCCTCCTGCTCGCAGGCGACCACTGAGACGGCTATTAGGACGAGGACGATTCTTGGCTTCATAAGGCTCGTAAGTATTTATTTTTTAGCAGTTTGTGAATGTAAAAATCCCATTACCATAAATCTTTATTTATCAACAACTTATAAAAATTATCTAAAGTGTTGGTCAAGATAATGTTTACAAGCTAAGTCCGTCAAGTAATTTAAGCTCTCTGGGCCGAACCGCTAGATGTAGGGGCGTCCCTTGTGGACGTGCAAGCGACACCGCGTATTCAGCCAGCGGGATTCTACGAGGGCAACCACGAGGGAGGGCAACTCTCAGAGTTGCCCCTACAATGCGTAACGTCAGCTAATCAGTAGGGGACTCTAGCACAAACAGCGTTTGGTCCGCCTCGACGTTCACCAGATGCTGCACGCCCCCGGCGGTCCAACGCACCACGACGGAATCCACTGCGGCGTACGACCCTAGGCCAAAGTGGAGCCGCAGTTCGCTGTGACTCAGGTAGCTTTCGGCCCCCCGTACTTCCCGGCATTGTCTCAGATCTTCAGCCCGAACACAGACCTGTGCGCCAATTCCATCCCGGTTGCTCGATTGCCCCTGCAGCTTCACCCCGAGCCAGTGATGTCCATTTCCCCCTTCGTTGCGCAACAGGGAAAGCCGTTCGCCGATATTAGACACTAGCAGATCGACAGCGCCGTCTGCATTCCAGTCTGCTACTGCACTCCCCCGGCTCACTCGAACTTGGGCCATCCCCGGCCCAGATTCAGCGCCCACTTCGACGAACCGACTTTCTCCGCCCTTGGTTGCGCCGTTGTTGTGGAACAGCAGATTGCGCTGTGGATAGGAAGTGGAGGGGTCAAAACGCTCGACGTTATCCAAGACGTGCCCGTTGGCGACGAATAGGTCGAGCCATCCATCGCTGTCGAAGTCCAAAAAGGCAATCCCAAACCCGAGGAAGGGGAGCGTCACCCACCCGGTCCCCGAGCTGTAGGTGGCGTTGGCAAAGAAACCCATCCCCGTGTTTTGGTAGAGATCGTTTGGCTCTCCCTGGAAGTTGGTGACCGCGAGGTCTGGAAAGCCGTTGTTGTCGTAGTCCCCGAAGTCAACTCCCATACCGGCCTCGGCCTGCCCCGATAGTCCATAGGCCGTCCCCGAAGCCGCTCCCACTTCCTCGAAGCTCCCATCGCCTCGGTTGTGGTAGAGGAAGTTGGGATTTCCGTCGTTGGCGACGTAGAGATCGGGCCAACCGTCGAGATTGTAGTCGCCGAAGATGACCCCCAGTCCTCTGCCGGCCATAGCGTCTGTGGCCACCCGATCAGTGATGTCGGCAAACTGCCCATTTTCGTTGCGCAGTAGGCGATCTGGACTTGCGGGAAAGCTGGACGGTCGCGGATAGGCTGCGGGCAACTCTTCGCCCGCTACCTGCGCCAGTGACAGGTCGGCGAGGTAGGGAGCCATCTCTCCAGTCTGACGCTCGGGATCGAACTCGACGTAGTGGACCACATATAGGTCTAAGTCGCCGTCCAAATCGATGTCGCCGAAAGCTGCGCCCGTGCTCCACAGGCTGTCGGCGAGTCCGGCGGAGATAGATACCTCGTCGAACCGACCGTTCCCGTTGTTGCGGTAGAAGGCATCGAAGCCGTAGTTGGTGACGAGGAGGTCTGGGTCGCCGTCGTTGTCGCAATCGCCGACCGCACAGCCCATGCCAATTCCGCCGTGGTCCACTCCCACAGCAGTACCCACTTCGGCAAAACGACCTGCGGCAGTCTGGCGGAAGAGGGCGTTGACGGGTGCCTTGCCGGAGGTTTTGGGCGACGGGACTACGGGAGCGCCGTTGACGGCGTAAACATCGAGCAGGCCGTCTCCGTCGAAGTCGAGAACGCAGACCCCCCCTCCCATCGTCTCGGGCAGGTAGTGGCCTCCCCAAGCTCCGGTTTCGTGGTGAAATACCAAGCCCGTCTCCTCGGCCACATCCACGAAGCGAACAGGCGTCGGCTCCGTTGCGCCGAGTGGACTGGCGATAATGTAAAGCGCGATAATCGGCCCGATCCTTTCCCACACGCGGGTCATCGCGGTCTGCTCTCTAGCGCTCGCTCGGCTCGCTCAATTTTGGCGGCTAGCGCTGTATCGCTAGGCGTTGTCTTCGCGACGCGACGCCAGTTCTCTAGCGCCTTCTCCAGCGCCCCGTCCAGAAAGTGCGCGTCTCCGAGTATCTCCCTCGCACCGTGCAGTGTAGAGTCGATCGCCAGAGCCTTTGCTGCTGCCCGGCGCGCCTGCTCGGCCTGTCCCAGATCGCGGCAGGCCCGCGCTAGGTTGGCCCAGAGAGGGGCCTGCTTAGGAGCGTCGCGAGCAGCGGCCTCAAATTGCGCGACGGCTTCCGCATGGCGGCCTCTGGCGTGATAGATCAGCCCTAGGTTGTTGTGCGCTGTGGCCAAGGTCGAGTCGCGCGCGAGGGCTTCCGCAAAGAGAATCTCGGCTTGCTCCAACTCTCCCACGGACATCGCAAGGGTGCCGAGGCCCTTGTAAGCGCGCCCGTATGAAGGATCTGTTTCCAAGGCGCGCCCGTACGCCTGCTGCGCCAACTTCAATCGTCCCATGCGGGCGTACGCCACCCCCAAATTGAAATGCGACTGGGGACGATTTGGATGGCGCGTGGTGGCGTCGCGCAGGGGGCGGAGTTCCTCTTCTTCTTGACGTATCCTCTCCGCCCCCTTGAGGATCAGCCGGGCGCTGTCGGCCTTGCCTTGGCGGGCCATTGCTTGGCCTAACCCCACTAGGGTTTGGGGGTCGTACGGGGACCAACGCGCTGCTTCTTGGAGGGATCGCTGGGCGCGCTTTAGGTTGCCTTGTTGCAGATAGGTTAGGCCCAGTTGGCGGTGGGCTTCGGCCGATGGTATTCGCTCCAGTAGGCTGGCGTACACCGTGGCGGCGCTGTCCAGTTCGCCCTCGCGCTGATGCACAAGCCCTAGGGTATAGCGAGCCCTCTCGTGGTCGGGGTCGAGTTGTAGGCTCTGCCGCAACAACTCCTTGGCTTCAATCGCCTTCCCCTGCTTTTCGTAGAGAAGCCAGCCGAGCCGAGCTAGGGGGTCCGCTAGGGTTGAATCCAGCTCTGCTGCTCTGCGGAAGCGGGCTTCGGCCTCTGCAAAGCTGCTCAGCTCCACTAGGGCTGCGCCGAGCAAATTGTTGAGTTGGGCGTGATTTGGGGCGACCTCCAAGGCTTCTCTGAGGACTCGTTCGGCTTCCTCGGACTGCCGCACATTGAGCAGATTGTGCGCCTTGTCGATGACGGCAGCCGCAGCAAAGGAGGCCGTTCCAACTTCCGTAGTCTGAGGTCCGGGCTGTTCTTCTTGGTAGCCGCAGCCCTCGACGAGAAAAGCCTTGAGCAACAGCAAGGTGCCTAGCGGGAGCCGTCGCTTCATTCAGAGCCCATCCTCTCCCCATCTCCTTGGACTGTAAGCCCGTCTTGGTAGTGGATCAGATAGAGACGATCGGCGGTCAGGTTCTGGTAGTGCTGTACCTGCCCGGAAGGCCAGCGCACCTCCAAGTGGTCCACAATGCGCGCTGTTCCCAGCCCGATGAAGAGGCGCGGGTCGTTTTGCCCCATAAACCCGTCGCCGCTGAATACTTGGCGATGTTGCTCGCGGTCACCCGCGCGAACTAGGACGTAGGCACCAATTCCGTGGCGATTTCCAGGTGGACCGTGCAGGTCTAGCCCGAGCCAGTGATGAATGCGGTCGCCGTCGTTGCGCAGTAAACTCGGCGGCGCGTCGAGATTGGCCACTACGATATCGGGATCGCCGTCACCATCGAGGTCGCCGTGGACTGCGCCGCGACTCACCCTTGCCAAGCCAAACCCAGGGCCAGCGCGCCCGCTGACCTCTGTAAATCGGCTGCCTCCGTCATTGCGGTATAGCTGGTTTGTCTGAGCGTAGTGTAGCCCGCTACCGGCATGGTCAATGGCAGGCATGAGGTGGCCGTTGGCGACGAATAGATCTAGGTCGGTATCACCGTCGTAGTCGAAAAAAAAGGTGGCCCACCCCATAAAAGGGCGACTACTGCCGGCTAGCCCGGCTTGGCCGCTGATGTCGGCGAAAAATCCGGTGCTTGTATTCTCGTAGTACGTGTTGTGGTCCTGGGAGAAATTGGTGACGAAGATGTCGCACAAGCCGTCGCCGTCGCCATCGCCAAGGGCTACCCCCATCCCGGCTTGAGATCGGCCATCGCCACTGAAGGCAGTACCCGATGATAGCCCGATATCGGTGAATTTTTCGCGACCGTCGTTGCGCAAGAGGGAATTGGCGTGTCCATCGTTGGCCACGTACGCGTCGAGATCGCCATCCGCGTCGAGATCGCCCCAAGCGACTTGCATGCCATAACGGGGTGGGTTGTCAATCCCCGCAGCCGCGCTCACGTCGCTAAAGCTGCCGTTGCCGTCGTTGCGGAATAAGACATCTCTTTCCGCCTTGAAGCCAGCCGGACCGCAAGCGGCCTTTATTCCCCTGTGATTGCACCACTTGTCGTAGAACGGGGGACCATTGAGCTCGAACTTGATGTAGTTTGCGACGTAGAGATCGAGGTCGCCGTCGAGGTCGTAGTCGGCGAATGCCGCGCCTATTGCCCAGCGATTGTCATCGACTTTGGCGAGTGCAGCGACCTCGGTGAAGCGGCCCCCGCCTTCGTTGCGGAGCAAGGCGTTGCGACCCCAGCGCGTGACGTAGAGGTCGTCGTCGCCGTCGAGGTCGTAGTCGGCCGGCGTGGCCCCCATGCTCCATCCCTGCAAGCCGGCACCGCTACCTGCTGTTGCGTTGGCGAACTGCCCGCCATCGTTGCGAAATAGGGCGTTTGTCGGCGCTCCCTCCCCTTTGAGGTGAGAACCAATGGTGAAGTACAAATCGGGATCTCCATCGAGATCGTAATCCCACGTGGTTACACCCGCGGCTTGGGTCTCAATTATGTACTTCTTCTCAGGAGAACCTGAGACATTGTTAAAGTCAATCCCCGACTGACGTGCCACCTCGACGAAGAGAGTCTCGGCTGTCGCTTTGGAGAGGATCGAGGCCAGCAGCAAAACCACCGCCACTGCATTTGCTCTACTGCATTTGGAAAGCCTATCATTGGACATCGCTTTTTCCTCGGTATTGCCATAAAACTGCGATTGCGCGCCGATCAAAAACCACGTAAGTCAATCTGCAATGGTTTTGCCGCGATGGCTACCTTCGATCACTAGGATGTCCGCCAATCTTGGCGTCGATTAATCTATCGCTAGCTAGGGAGCTTAGAAAACCAAATGGACCTGCAACCCCTCAAGGGAAAAAACGCAGTTGTCACCGGTGCCGCGCGCGGCATAGGCCGCGCCATTGCCCAGCGCCTTGCCGCCGAGGGTGCCCAAGTGGCCATCTTAGATATCGACGCCGACGGCGCGCAGCGGACGGCCGCTGAAATAGGTGGTTCGACCATCGGCCTTGCCGTTGATGTAGCCCAGGCTGCTTCGGTTGATCGGGCCTTTGCCCAAGTCGCCGATCAGTTGGGTGGCCTCGACATCTTGGTCAACAACGCCGGCATTGTCGGCACGGACACGCCGGTCAAAGACTTAGCTGAAGACGACTGGGACCGCGTCCTCGACATCAATCTCAAGGGAACCTTTCTGTGCTCGCAAGCGGCCCTGCGCTACATGCTGCCGCAACAGCGTGGCGTCATCTGCTCGCTGGCCTCTATCTCTGGCAAAGAGGGCAACGCCAATATGGCGCCCTACTCCGTGTCCAAGGCGGGCGTCATCTGCTTTACCAAAACCTTGGCCAAAGAGGTTTTGGACTGCGGCATCCGCGTCAATTGCGTGGCTCCGGCCCTGATTGACACGCCGATATTGCAGGGCATGGACCAGGACCGCGTCGATTTTTTAACTGCCAAAATCCCGCTCGGCCGCTTGGGCCGTCCCGAAGAAGTGGCGGCGACGATTTTATTTTTAGTATCGGACGAATCGACCTTTGCCACGGGCCAGTGCTTTGACGTGAGCGGCGGTCGGGCGACCTATTGAAGGGTCACGGACTACTTGGTTGCTCAATTCCAATCGAGTGCTAAACCCGTTGTTAGGCTAAAATCGCTTCCAGCCACTCCATTGAGCGGATCGCTGTCGCGCTGGAATGCCACGGATGTAGTCGAGGATAGCGCTTCGGTGATCGACACTTTCAAGACCACGTCCCACAAAACTCGATAGTCGTCGAATTGTCGCACTGCGGGCTGCACGTAGGCCGTTCCCGCTAGCTGGGCTGCTTCACCGAGCTCAATATCCGCCGACAAGTAGTTGCTCCAGCGGCCAAGAGAGGTTTGAGCCGCATGGCTGTCTGCTGCGGTGACCTCATTTTGCTCGTGCTCAAACATCAACGACGAGCCCAGCCAAAAAGACGACTCGCCCGGGGAGATGAGAGCCCAGCGGATGCCGCCGCCGACAAGGCCGCGAAAATCCAAGCGGCGGGATCGGTCGTAATTAACCTGTCCGAAGGCTTCTCCGTGCAGCCGCGAGCCTAAGGCGCGGACGTAGCGCAGATGCGCCAGCGCTTCATTGGAAAAGCGCTCCTTACCCTCCCAGCCGAGGTCGCCTGAGCCGATAAAAATGAACGTGTCCTTGGCGCGGCTATAACTGAGGGAAAGCTCGGGACCGCATTCGAATAACTCGACATTGCCGGCCCGCAACGTCAGGTCTATCGCCACGGAACCGAAAAAACCCGCTTGATCATCCCGACGTAGGCTTTCGATATCAACTTGCGCCCACAGGGGATTTGCCAGCCAGACTAGGGCCGCTAGTAAGAGGCAATAAGGCTTCATTGCCAACGACGCCTCTGTTACAGCCCCCGCTCGGGCTCGACATCTGCCGCGTAGTCAACGCCTGCAAAGCCAAAGCCGAAAAGTCCGAGAAATTCTGCGCGGTAGCTCTCTATATCCGACAGGGCTTCGAGGTTGTCGGTATCGACCTGCTCCCACAGCGCAGCGACTTCCCGCTGCACGTCTTCGCGCATTTCGCGGTCGTCGATGCGGATGCGTCCCTCGGCGTCGGTGGAGGCGTCTGCATAGAGGCTGCCGGCGAAGAGGCGGTGCATCTGCTCGATGCAGCTTTCGTGGCAGCCCTTTTCCTTCATCACCTTGTACAGCAGCGAGATGTAGAGCGGCACGACGGGGATGGCGGCGCTCGATTGGGTCACCATGGCCTTGTTGACGGAGATGTGGGCACTGCCGCCTCTGGCTTGCAGATATTCGTCGAGGGCCTTGGCCGTGTTTTCCAGATGATTCTTGGCGTGGCCGATGGTCCCGTCGCGATAGACCGGGTGAGTAACTTCAGGGCCGATGTAGGTATAAGTGATCGTGCGAACGCCGTCGGCGAGTACGCCCGCTCCGGCGAGCGCTTCGATCCACATCTGCCAGTCTTCCCCGCCCATGACCGCGATGGTGTGGGCGATCTCTTCTTCGCTCGCCGGGTCGATGGCGATGTCGGAAACTTCGCCGGTCTGGACGTGGACGGTCTTGTTGGTGTAGGTACCGCCGAGGGGCTTGAGGACAGAGTTGAAATTTTCGCCGGTGCGCGGATGGGTCCGCCGCGGCGAAGCTAGGCTGTAAACGACCAAATCGACTGCTTGCAGGTCCTCGCGGATAGCGGCGATGGTCTCGGCCTTGATCTCGTCGGAGAAGGCATCGCCGTTGATGCTGCGGGCGTAATAGCCGTCGTTGCGCGCAGCCTCGTGAAAGGCTGCGCTATTGTACCAGCCGGCCGTTGC
The DNA here is from genome assembly GCA_009841115.1 of Gemmatimonadota bacterium. Taxonomy (GTDB): domain Bacteria; phylum Latescibacterota; class UBA2968; order UBA8231; family UBA8231. The sequence goes on from VXML01000107.1 coordinate 303,274, forward strand.
CGTGCGTTTACCGGATGCGGGCCGCTCGAAGAAGACCCCGAGCGTAGCGGCACCCGCGCCAAAGCAGGTGGCAATGCGCGACGCCAGCCCGTAGCCGGTCGAAGCGCCGACGACGAGGACTTTCTTAGGGCCGTCGAAGGGAGGTTGGCGTTTGACCCAGTCGATTTGGTCTTGGACGGCGCGGGCGCAGCCGTCGGGATGGGCCGTAGTGCAGATGAAGCCGCGAACTTTGGGTTGGATAATCATGGGATTCCCTTGGGTTAAGATTGAGAAACCGTTGAATAATGGGTTGCGCTGCGGTCGGGCGCAAATGATCTGTTTGGCTGACCTGTTTCGGCGAAATAGTTTAATAAAGGGGCAACTACCAGGCTCAGCCATTCAAAGAAGACGAATATGAATATAGGTCGAATCGGTCTTTTGCTCGTGCCGATGCTTTGCGCGGCTCCGAGTGCGGCGCAAGACACAGTGCCTGCGGCGCAAGCCCTATTGGAGCAGTTCGATGAGCTGTATCGCTCTACGGGCACGGCGGCGCGGATTGAGATTAAGATCGAGCGCCCAAAGAAGGTGCGGACGATGCAGATGCGCTCTTGGAGCCAGGGCGAGGACAAGGCACTGGTGGTCATTGACGCACCCGCCCGCGACGCCGGCACGGCCACGCTGCGGGTCGGCAGCAATCTGTGGAACTACCTGCCCAAAATCTCGCGCACGATCCGCGTACCTCCCGCGTTGATGATGGGTGCGTGGATGGGCAGCGACCTGACCAACGACGACTTGGTGCGCGAGTCGTCATACGCCCACGACTACTCGGTTGCCGGGATCAGCCCCAGCGAGGAGCCGCCCGGCTGGCAGGTGGATCTCGCGGCCAAGCCCGAGGTGCCGGGTTTGTGGGAGCGGGTGGAAGTCGTCTTCGAGCGCACAGAACGGTTGCCCATACTCGCGCGCTACTACGACCGCAAGGGACGGCTCTCGCGCACCATGCGGCTTGAAGAGATCAAAAAGATAGGAGGCCGGCTGATACCCACCCGGATTGTGATTGTGCCCGAGCGCGAGGAGGGCCGACGCACAGTGATGACCTATTTACACGTGGAATTCGATGTCGAGCTGGACGAGAGTCTCTTTAGCTTGGCGCAGTTGGAGCGCAGGCGCTAGATGGCTGAAAACAGCACGCTCCGCCTAGCTTGGCGCGGTTTGGGCCGCAACCGCAAGCGGTCGGTCTTGGCGATAGCGGCAATAGGGCTGGGGCAGTTTGCCTTCTTGGCCACGGCCGGGATCATGCGGGGCTATGCCGATCACTACTTCGATTCGGTGACCGGTCCTTTGGTGGGCCACGTGCAGATCGTGGCACCGGGCTGGCGCGAGGAGCGAGCCGTCGATCAGACGCTAAGCGACGTCGAGGCCATGCTAGCGGCGATTCGCGGGCAAGCCCAAGTGGAGCGGGCCGTGCCGAGGATTTACGCGCCGGTGTTGGCCGCGCTGGAAGAGGAAGGTTTTGTGGGGATGGTCGTCGGCGCGGACCCGGCGCTAGAAGGGGTCGCGGACGGCCTGTTGGGTAGCGAAGAGCTGGCCAGCCTCTTGAGAGACGGTAGAGTACTGGTGGGGAAGGGCTTGGCGCAGCAGCACGGGATTGAGGCTGGTGCCGAACTGGCCGTGGTGGGCCAAGACATTGACGGGTCCATTGCCAGCGCGCTATACGAGGTGGCGGCGGTTGTCGAATCGCCGGTTGAGCTCGTCAACAGCATTGGCATCGTCGCCGGGCTGCAAGACGCGCAGGCGCTCCTGAGAATGGATGACGAAGCGCACGAGATTACCGTCCGCCTGCACGAGGCCGAGCAGATAGATCAGGCCGCAGACTCGCTCGGTGCGCAGCCGGCACTGCAAGGGGTGGAAATCAAGCGCTGGCACGAGGTCATACCCCAGCTAGCCGGGATGATAAAGCTGATGGACGTGTATTCGCTGGTGGTTTTGGGGATCGTCTGTTTGGCGTCCATCGCTGGCATTGCCAATACCATGATGATGTCCACGTTTGAGCGCCGCCGCGAGCTAGGGATGTTGTTGGCTTTGGGTGCGAATCCGGGTCGGCTCTTTCGGATGGTGGCGACCGAGGCCGTGCTGCTGGGTGCGCTGGGGGTGTTGCTGGGTACTGCGCTGGGCGCGTGTTTTGCGGCATTGACGGCTGGGTCGGGCTTTGACCTCGCCGAATTGGGCGGCGAAGAGGCCTTTGAAATGGGCTTCCAAGGCGTGCAGATAGCCTCGCGGGTCTATCCCGAGGTGCGTGGATCCGACGTATTGGCGGGCGTGTCGGCCGTGCTGGTGACGGCCCTTTCGGCCTGCGTCTGGCCCCTGCTGCACGTGGCGCGGCTGGAGCCGGTGGAGGCGATGCGGACGTGAGCGGCAATCTGTCGATGCAATACGCCTTGCGCTCGCTGGGGCGCAGTCGCCGCCGGACGGGCCTGTCCGTCTTGGGCGTGGGGTTAGGATGCGCTATTGCGCTCTTTGCCACGGCCTTTATGCGCGGCGGCCAAACCATGCGGGTGCAGGCCATTTCCCAGAGCGGGTACGGCCACTTGCGGATTGCGCCCGCAGGCTGGGAACAGAGTCGCCGCGACGAGTTGCGCTTGCAGGACTCGGCGGCTGCGCTTGAGGCTGCACGCGGCCTTGAAGGCGTAGCCGTAGTGGCTCCTCATGTGCGGGTGCAGGGTCTATTGGCTTTTGGCACGCGGGTGGCCGGCGTCCAGCTTTTGGGCGTGGATCCAGCCGCCGAGCCGCAGCTCAACAGATTGGTGCGCACTATCGATGAGGGACGTTACTTGCAAGCGGACGACGAGGGAGTTGTGGTCGTCGGCAAGGCCCTTGTCGAGCGCTTGGATGTAGAGTTGGGGGATGATTTGCTGTTGACGCTGACGCGCGCCGACGGGGAGATGGAGTACGCGATGTTGCGGATCGTCGGGATCGCGTCTACCGGTAGCCGCACGATTGACGAGACCATTTGCCACGCGACGCTCGCCGATGTCGAGAGGCTGACGGGCCTGCAGGGCGTGGCCGAGGTGTCGGTAGCCTTTGCGGACCCGCAACAGGTGGCTGCGCTCTCGGCCGAGCTGGCGCAGCGGGTGCAGGGCGACGAAGTGCTCACGTGGCGCGAAGTTCTGCCGGCGATGGGCGGCGACGAGGCGGCTGACCGAGCTTTTTCCAGCTTTTTTATTGTGGTTGTGGCCGCGGTGGTAATTTTGGGTGTGACGAGTGCCCAACTGACGGCCATGCTGGAAAGGAGGCGCGAATTTGCCGTGCTGATGGCGCTGGGATTAGGAGCGCGCAAGCTCGTGGGCTTGGTGCTTTTTGAGGCCGTGTTCATGGGAGTGCTCGGGGCGCTCTTGGGCCTGTTGCTCGCGCTGCCGCTCGTTTGGCACACGGCGACCGCGGGGATTGATTTTTCCTCGGCGATGGGCGACGATATGACGGTCATGGGCGTTTTTTTCGATCCGATAATCTACGCGGACATGGGGCTGTGGATGCTGCCCTACGCCTTCGGCTTGGGGCTTTGTGCGACGCTGTTGGCCGCGCTTTATCCGGCTTGGTCTGCCACGCGCTTGGATCCAGCGGCAGCCCTGAGCCAGCGGGATGCGTGACGATCCGCAGATGGACGCAGATGGACGCAGAATGGGATGCACAAGACGATCTACCGCTTGAATCGTTCAAATTATTCCGGATTGCTATATGGATAAGGCGCTAGTAGCGGCTCAAGATGTGAAGAAGGTATTTCGGACGGGCGATATTGCCGTGGAGGCCCTGCGCGGCATAGACCTCGGAATCGGCAGCGGGGAGTTCATGGCCATCGTCGGGCCGAGCGGCAGCGGCAAGACGACGCTGCTCAATCTAATCGGCGCACTCGACGTGCCTACCGACGGACGCATTGTGCTCTTTGACCGCGACTTGGGGGCGCTGAGTCGCAGCGAGCGGGCCGAATTGCGGCTCCGTTCCTTGGGTTTTGTGTTCCAAGCTTACAACCTAGTGCCGGTGTTGACGGCGCGCGAGAACGTGGAGTTCGTGCTAGAGTTGCAGGGCATGGACCCCAAAAAGCGGCGAGCGCGAGCCGAAGAGACACTAACTGAGTTGGGGCTAGGCGAGCTAGCCGACCGGCGGCCCAGCCAGATGTCGGGCGGCCAGCAGCAGCGGGTGGCGGTGGCGCGGGCCGTGGCCTCGCGACCGAGCTTGGTGCTGGCCGACGAGCCGACGGCCAACCTCGACAGCGACAACGCGCAGGCTCTCTTGGAGATGATGCGGCGGCTGCGCGACGAGATGGGCATGACCTTTGTCTTTTCGACGCACGACCCCTTGGTGGTTTCGTATGCCTCGCGGGTGGTTACTTTGCGCGATGGTGAGGTGCTGAGCGACGAGCGCAAGGATACATGCGGCTGACGCTAGCGGTTCTCTTGGCGGCGCAGCCCGCGTTTGGCGTCAGCCTCTGGTCGAGTGCTGACGGGAGTCGCTACTGGGCGCTGGATACCGCGCTGAAGTGGAGCGCGCTCTCGTCGCATGCACCCGACGCGCCGCTGCTGTACCCCAAGCGTTGGAGCGCCGCTGCGCTGGGGAGGGGGCGGCTGGCGTTGCGAGGTCAAGCTGCGGCGGATTTGCACGTGCGCTTGGCCTACGAGCAACGGGTGCGGGCGGTTTCTACAGGTGCGGGCGCTGGCGGGGGTGCAGGTATATTGGTGCCGGAAAGTCGTGCGCCGTATCGGCTCAGACAGTTCGATGATGCGCTGGCTATGGGTGAGAACGCGACCTATCGGCACGAGCTAGACCGCGCATTCGTCGCTTGGCGCTTGGGGCATGGTGAGTTGCAAATTGGCCGTCAAGCTGTTGGGTGGGGGCGCGGCGTGCTCTTTGGCGCGGTGGATATTTTCGCGCCGTTTAATCCCTTGGAAAGCGATCGCGAATGGCGGCGCGGCGTCGATGCGCTGCGCGTTTCCGTGCCGCTTGCAGATCGCTTTTCGCTGGACGCGGTAGCAGCCTGCGGCGAGTCGGTGGACGAATCGGCCTTTGTCGGGCGGTTCTACGGCTACACTGGCGCGCTCGACGGAGAATTGCTGCTGGGGCGTCGCCGCGGCGATCGCTTTGTCGGCACAGCCGCATCCATGCGGATCAGGGGCGCTGAGATGCACGGCGAACTGGCGTCGTTCAAGACGCCCGCCACAGAAGGGGGTGAGGTGGTGCTCAAGGCGCTTTTGGGCGGCTCGTACGCGTGGGACACCCAGGGCGGCTTGTTGCTCGTGGGCGAATATCACTTCTCGGGCTTTGGCGTCAGCGACATTGCCGAGCTAGCTGCGGCTCCTTACCTAGCGCGTCTGATTCAAGGCGACGCGCAGATCTTGGGACGGCACGCCGGAGCCGTGCAGCTATCGCAGGGAATCACCGGCACTGTGCCGAGGACACTAAGTTGGCTCTTCTCGCCGATAGATGGCTCCGGGGTGCTAGCGGGCGCGGTGACGTGGATTTTCTCCGACGCGCTGACGCTAGCGGCTAGCGCGTACTGGCCTTATGGGGAGCGGCCGAGTGGCGCGGTCTTGCGGAGCGAGTACGGAGGAGGGGCGAAGAGTGGGTTGGTGCAGATGAGTTTTTACTATTGATGAGGTGTATGTGCGGGAGAATTAGGCGATTCAATGTATTTTTACAAGGTAGTTTATCCACTTAAAATGTATTTTTACAAGGTAGTTTATCCTGTTGTGCCCCTTGAGGCCAACAATTTATACATCGGATGCTCCTCTTGTTGGATGATTTGCTCCGCCATAGTGCGTTCTTTTTTTAACGTCTTTGGCGATACTATCCAGCCGATATGAACACCGGGGATCGGAGAATGACTTTGCCGACCTTGACTGAGTTTGTGGATTCCATACAATGAATTGTCGAAATGATTCAGACATTTGGACATGACTTGGCGGAGGATTTGTTCTATGACAGGAGAAGTAAAGCGACTCGTTCATTCTCTGCCCAGCTTCATCGGACAGCTAGGCGAAAACTGCTCTACCTCCACGATGCAGCAGACTTGAGAGATCTGAGAACACCGCCGGGGAATAGATTGGAAAAGCTCAAGGGAGAGAGGGAGGATTTTTACTCCATCAGAATCAACGATCAGTGGCGATTGGTCTTTCGATGGAGCGACGGGCAGGCGTATGAGGTGCGGATTACCGACTACCACTGACAGAGGCAAGGTAAAAACTATGGAGCGACAACCCAAGAACCCCTTTCACCCGGGCGAGATGCTTCTCGAGGAATTTCTCGAACCCATGGATATGGACCTGACGGCATTTGCGGAGAAGATCGGCTGGTCCCAAGCTCGACTTAATGCGTTCATTCGAGGCGAGCGCGACATAACGGCCGATGCGGCACTCGATCTTGCCGAGACCCTCGGGACATCGGCGAGGCTCTGGATGAACATGCAGTCAACGTACGATTTAGATAGAGCTGCCAAGGCACGTAGCTTAGTTGTTTCGAGTACTTAGCAAATTCCCAAGCACATGCACGACCTGTTCGGCTGTCGGTACCGAGAATTTTTAGCCGCCCTCTAAGTACACGACACTAGAAGTAGTCTGAGATGTCTATGAGTGATTACTGTCGTGTACTTAGGCCCTACTCTTAGGAATAGGTATGTCGATAATCACCGTCATTGGCCGCGGCCACTCGGGCACGCGCGCCATCGCACACACGCTCTATGCCAGCGGCGTTTTCATGGGCCACACGCTCAATCGCTCGGGCGACAAGGTGCCGCCGCACGCGCTCTACGACGCCTGTCGGGTCATGGCCAAATACGTCGTGTGGAAGGGTGGACTAGAATGGGATTTCGACGATTTGCACAGCGGGAAAATCGACCCGGAATTCGAGGACTTGATCGGCGAATATCTGCGAGACGTTGCGGCCGACCGCTCGGAGCACAAGGGTTGGAAGCTGCCGGAGACGACGTTGATTTACCCGTGGATTGTGCGGATGTTTCCCGACATCCACTACATTCACTGGATCCGCGATCCGCGCGACAGCATCATCGGTGCCCACAAGACCGACGACCTAGCGGATTTCGGCATTGAGTACGAGCGCACGGACGACGTCCGGCGGCGGCGGGCCATTTCGTGGAAATACCAATACGAGCTGATGAAGGCCACGCCCAAACCAAAGAAGTGGATGTTGGTGCGGTTCGAGGATTTTGTGCTGAAGCAGGAGGAGGTGTTGCGGGAGTTAGAGGCGTTTTTGGGGTTTGGGTTGGGACGGATTGTGGTGCGGCTGGAGTCGATTGGGCGGTGGAAAACGGACCAGGAGCAGCACATGTTTGACTTTTTTAGGGATGCCATGGACGAAAACGGATACGGAGAGATGCCATGAAAATCAGCTTTACGACGTTGGGTTGCCCAGACTGGGACTTGGATACCATTTGCCGCAGAGGTAGCGAATACGGCTACGACGGCGTCGATTTCCGTGGGTTGCAGGAGACGATGGACATTACCCAATTGCCGGCTTTCACGAGCGGGGTCGCCCAGACCCGACGACAGCTAGCAGACGCTGGCATGGAGGTGTCGGGGATCAGCTCCAGCATCCGGGTCTGCGTGCCGGAGAAGTTGGAGGAGAACGTAGAGGAGGCGCGGCGCTCGATCCCGGTGGCCAATGCGTTGGGCTGCGGCTCCATCCGGGTTTTTGGCGGCGGCGACTCCAAGACCTATTCCAAGGAGCAGCTAGCCGACATCGGGCGGGAGACGATGGAACAGATCCTCGCATTGGATGGAGCCTGCGAGCTCAGGTGGCTTTTTGAGACCCACGACGAGTGGATTAAGTCGGTGGAGTGCAAGCTGCTGCTCGACCGCATTCCCAATGAGGCGTTCGGCGTGCTCTGGGACATGGGCCATACGGCGCGGGTGGGCGAGGAGTCGCCAGAGCAGACCTACGAGGCCGTGGGGCCGCGCATCGGTTATACCCACGTCAAAGACGCGGTCTATGAGCCCGAACACGCCGAGGCGATGAGGGACGGTTGGCGCTACGTGCCGCCGGGCGCGGGTCAGTTGCCCTTAGAGGAAGCGATAGCCCTGCTCAAGGGGCATGGGTACGACGGCTGGATCATGTTCGAGCACGAGAAGCGCTGGCATCCCGAACTAGCGGATCCCGAGGATATCTTTCCGATTTTTCCGACTTGGGTCAGACCGTTGCTCGGTTAGTCGGCCCATGCAGCTACACTATCCCGAGATCGCCCTGCACGTGCCGACCTTGCTCTTGCCGAGGGCAGACATTCCCCTCGAAACGTGGTCGGTCATCGCCTGCGACCAGTACACCTCGCAGCTCGAATACTGGGAGGAAGTGCGGCGGCTTGTCGGGGATGATCCTTCGACGCTACATCTGGTTTTTCCCGAAGCCTACCTCGGGGAGACTTGCCGCGAACAGACCATTGCCGGCATTAACCAGCGGATGCAGGCATATCTCAAAAGCGGCGTACTGGCGGAGCAGCGGCCTGGATTTATGCTGATAGAGCGCGAGGTAGGGCGCGCTACGCCGCGCAAGGGGTTGGTCGTCGCCTTGGACTTGGAGCAGTACGACTACCGCGACGGAGCGCAAAAGCTGATTCGCACGACCGAGGGTACGGATCAGCGTCGGCTGCCTCCGAGGATCCAAGTGCGGGAGAACGCGCCGCTGGAAACGCCGCACATCATGGTGCTGATCGACGATCCGCAGCAGACGGTGATTGAGCCGCTTGGTGAAAAAGACCTGAAACTGGCCTACGATTTCGAGTTGATGCTAGGAGGTGGCAGGCTTAGAGGCTGGCATATCGACGATGGGGCGTTGATCGACGAGATCGCTGGGCATATCGCCCGCCTTGCGTACGGCGAGCCGCCGTTGATCTACGCGATGGGCGACGGCAACCACTCCTTCGCCACGGCGCGCGCCGTCTGGGAGCGGCTCAAGGCGCAAGCGGAGGACGAGCGCCAGATAATGAATCACCCGGCGCGCTACGCCTTGGCCGAACTAGTCAATGTCCACGACGAGGGATTGGAATTCGCGCCAATCCATCGGGTAGTTTTTGGCGTAGATGCGGCCGATCTCTTGCGGGCGATGGAGACTCACTGCACAGAGTGGGGATTTAGCCGTCGGACCTTCGCGGATCGGGACGGATGGAAGGCTGCCTGTCGCGAAGCGGCCGTCGGTTCGGGGCACCACATTCCCTATATGAGCGGAACCGAGCGCGGCCTGTTGAGTATAGCCGAGCCTAGCTTCCAGCTCGAAGTGGCGTCCTTACAGGCCTTTTTGGATCGCTATCTCGACGCGCATCCCCGCGCTCGTCTCGACTATATTCACGGCGAGGATGTGATAGAGCAACTGGCTACGAAGCCGGACAGCATCGGCTTTTTTCTGCCGACCATGGACAAGCGCGACTTGTTTAAAACGATCGTCATCGACGGGGTCACGCCGCGCAAGACGTTCTCGCTGGGCGAGGCTGCGGAGAAGCGCTACTACTTGGAGTGTCGGCGGCTGGTGCCGTGAGCAACTCTACCCAGAGTAGTCGTATTGCGGCCCCAATGCTGGGGCCGGACGGCTCCGATTGCGGCTGATGTAGTCGATTGGTCTACCCGGAGTAATCGTACTTCCGGTTGCGGCTGATGTAGTCGATCGGGCCATCGACAAATTCTGCTACCGTCTCCAACGCACTATCTGCAAACAACTCTTCCGTCCCCTTGGGAAACAGCATCGGCTTCTTCGTGTGCCACCAGTGCGCCCAGTGGATCATGGCGATCATCGGGCGAGGCTGGTCGGTGAGGTTGGGCATGCCGCGATGCCAGAGGCGCATGTCGCGGATCAGCACGCTGCCGGCGGGCACGGTCGGCTGCAGGGGTTTGCACTCGGCGTGGAGGCGCTCTTCGATTGCGGGTGGCAGCTTGATGTCGCCGTCGTTGAGGGCGCGGGTGGTGTCTAGGTGGGTGCCGGGCCACAGTTCGGTGCTGCCGTTTGTGGGCGTGGCATCGACGACGGGTACATTGACGACAATCCCGTAGGCCGGCGTCGCCACCTCGAGATTGGGCCAGAGTTGACCGGCGTCAACGTGGAGGGGTTGCTGAGTGGTGTTGGGCAAGCAGGTGTTGCCGCTGTAGAAGGCGTTTTTGACGCCCTCGCCGAGCACTGCGTGAGTTATTTCGACGACAAGGTCGTTGACCAGCACGTCGCGGAAGAGGTACGGCGGGAAAGGCGGCGGGTCCTGTTGCAGGTGGCCGTTGTTGAACTGGTAGGGGACGTCGGCGAGGGCGAGGATCTCTTCTACATCGGCGAGCATGCGCTCGCGCAGCATTTCGATATGCGCGGGATCAATGGCGCGGTGGAGGACGACGAAGCCGTCGTCGTGCAGGGCGGCGACGGCCTGTTGCAGGTGCTCTGGTTTTAGCTTGTGCGCGCTGTGTTCGGCCGCGCTCAATTCCAACTCGACCATAGCGTTCAGGCGCAGGTGGGGTCTTCGAGCGGCCAGCGATTGAAGGAAGGTAGGTTTTTGTCCGTCAGTCTTTCGCGTGCGTCGTACCAAGATTGCGCCCAAGCCTCTGGGGCGCGCAGTTCGCTTTGGGGATCTTTGCGGCTGCGAGCGACGAAGCCGGGGAAGAGCGGTCGGCCGGTGGGCTGGCCGGTGGGGCTGTAGCGGAGGTCGAAGCTGATTCGCACCTGCTCGCTGACGTTGGGTAACGACGAATGGCAGGTCCGCCGGTGCATGAAGAGCACATCGCCGCGCTTCGTTTCGGCGGTGACGACGCGGTCGAGGGCTAGGTCTTGATCGCGGATAAAGTGGCCGACGCCCTTGAGCTGGCAGTGGTGCAACAGCCCGTCGCGGTGGCTGCCGGCGACGACTTCGATACAGCCGTGCTCGCGGAAGGCGTTGGTCAGCGGCACCCATACGGTGAGCATGTCGGTCTCGTCGGCCTCGGGCAGAACCACGCCGTTGTCCTGATGCCAGGGCGTGGCACCGACGGCGAAGCCAGCGATGCGGCCGTGGTGGTCTTTGGGGACACCGGGCAGGAACTGCTCGGGCGGTTTGATGCGGATGTGCTGAACGGGGTTGGAGTAGATTTCCGGGCCGATGAGGTTTTCGATGATGTCGAGGAGCTTTTCGTTGCGCAGCATGGCGAAGGCGGCGGGGCCAACGGCGATGGGCGAGTCCGGGCCGATGCCGCCCTGGGGCAGCGAGATGTCGAAGTGCTGGGCGTAAACTTGGCCGGTTTCGTTGTAGATCTGGCAGAGGCGCTCGTCAAAGCCGAGATCGGCGTACTTGGAGGCGATCTGCCCTGAGGCGAAAAGCTCGTCGGCGAGGTCGTCGAGGACTTCGTCGTATTCCGCCAAGACGGGATCGATGTCGGCGGTGGGGTCGAGGAGGTCTTCGACGAGGACGAAGCCGTGTTCGTGGTATTGGTCGAGTTGGGATGGGGTTAGTTGGGGCATGGGTTGGTTTCCTGTTTGATGTGTCATCGCGCCCTCGGCGTATTGGACGCACGAGTACGATTAACTTCTCAAACCGAATATGATGCACGTTCCACAAGGGGTCAATCAATACGTCGGCCCTGCGGGGAGGCTGAAGCGATGATTGGCGGTTACAACCCCAGCCCCTTCGTGACAGTTGGAGACTTCAGATCCGCGTCCGCCCTTGATAGATGAGAGGATGAACAATCCCAACCTCCTCTATCGCAGCGTTGAGATCGTCCGGGAGTACTCCACGAAGCGCAGCAGACATATTGAATTCGACTTCTTGGAGATTACTGAAGCCAACAACGATGGACTGTTGCTTTTGCTCGGAAAGCATCCAGCGGATACAGAGTTCTGCCATGGGAATATCAGCGTCCGCATGAATATCAAGGAACCTGAAATAGGACGCCTTGAAAATCTCGTCCATCCAATCGGGAGGACTCTCCCGCCATGCGTTTTGGGGAACGGCAAGCCAACCTTTCATCAATGGTGCACCGATCACAACGCCTACCTGTAGGTCTTGAGCAGTCGGGAACAGGAATTCAACAGCGTTTCTGAAAACCGGGTTGAACTGATGCGCTGTCATGACAGAATCAACCTTGATCACTTTCAGGATTCGCGCCAACACGCGTGCATTCTTGGCCGTCAATCCGATAAAACGGGCCTTGCCGCTACGCTTCGCATCTACGAGGAATTTGACCGCCGGCGCATTGGAGAAGTCGTAGTCTGTGTCATCCTCAATGAGTGCACCCCAATCCCCCGCATCTTCATTTTCGGGGATATCGTCAGTCCACCATTTCATGTAGTCCGCTTCGTGAATCTGAATGATGTCCACGTAATCGGTCTGAAGTCGCTTGAGGGAATTCTCGAATTGCTCCATGAGTTGGTCGGCGCTGCGATGACCCTCTAAGCGGTAGCGCTCACGGTTTGTAAATCCCACTTTGGTAGCAAGGATGACCTTGTCTCGTTTTCCTCTCAAGGCGGCTCCCAGCATCGTTTCATCCCTGCCGTCCCCGTAGTTTGCGGCTGTGTCGAAATAGTTCACGTCGTGGTCAATCGCATAATCCACACAACGATTCACACCATCCTGCCCTTGACCTGCCATAAAACCAGAGCCGAGTCCGAGTTCACTGACGTTGAGACCTGTCTTACCTAGTATGCGTGTTTTCATTGCCATTGTTTGTTCTCGTATTGATTCCTCAGCCCGAAGTAACACTCCCCTCAGCAGTACTCCACAATGTAATGGGTTTCAGTGCTTATTCAACCCAACACGGGGCCGGGCTCGCCTCGCGGCCATTTTACTCAATTGAACATCTATATCAGTTTTACTAGAATATCAGTTCGTATCCGATGGCTCACTCGCTCAATAAGCAGCGTGTAACAGGTCCACTTAGGCTAACGTTCCTTTACCCTGATTGGAGTCCAACATGAAACTCAACCGCGACGAATTTCTGGAAACCGGCTACCTCATCGTCAAGGAAGCCGTGCCACGCGACAAACTCGAACGCGTCCGGCAAGCGTACGAGACGCTCGTCAACCGCCAGCGCGAGAACTGGAAGGCCGAGCGTGCGGCAGGCGACCCGCCTGGGGGCGTTTGGGAGACCGGGGCGCAGCCTCGCCTGCAACTGTCAAGGGCGCCGCTCGTCAATCAGATCGACCCGAAGACTGCGCCGGCGGTCGAGGTGTGGCTCGAGGAGAACATCCACGGAGTTAGCACAGAACTCCTCGGCATAGCGGACGGGGCTGTCACAGAGATGATGATGATGTGCAATCCCGTCCGGGATCACGGCCCGGCGAGGTGGCACCGCGATCTTCACCCCATCGACACTGCGCCGCTCCAGGGCTATATCGATGACATCCTCGAAGGAGGCCCGCGCTACGTCCAGTGGAACATCCCGCTCTACGACGACAGCGTCCTGTGGGTGGTGCCGGGCAGTCATCTGCGGCTGAATACGCCCGAAGAGAACGAGGTGATGTTGGAAGACCCCCCCCGCCCGCTGCCCACTGGCGTGCAGACCCATCTCGAAGCTGGGGACGGCGTTGTCTATATTCTCCCGATCCTTCACTGGGGTAGCAACTACAGCACCAAAATGCGGCGAACCGTGCACGGTGGCTTCTCGACTTTTACGTCAATTGACGAACTTTCGTTTACCGAGCATATCTCCGCAGACGCACAGGCGTCGTTCACGCGCTGGAACGACCGCGGCGAGAAGATGAAGCGGCATACGGAATCGGCGCTGCGGGCTGTTGTCGCGGGAGATGGTGCCGCGTATCTGAACGCTTTGGATGGCCTCCATCCGGAGCGGGTCGAGAAGGGCAGAATGCTATCAACTGTTTACCTGTGCAAGGCCGCGCTGGCGATTCGGCTGCACAAGGATCCGCCACTGCAGGGTATCGCCGAGGATCTCCAGCGTCGCGTTCTGGGGAAGCACCCCATTACGCTCAACTGGGGGCCGAAGTTCGCCGATCGATTCACCTCGGATGAGGCGCGCTTGCTGTGGGATCGCTTCAGTCCGCTTGAGGATCTGCTGCAAGCGGACGAGGAACACTTTGTGCCGGGCTTCCAAGCCGCCCCGATGAAGCACTATTTCAACGAGATGCCCGCGGATTACGGTACGGCGGACTTCATCGCCAGTTGGAAGGCCGCATGATCTGATTGCAACCCGCGCTCGCACGACTAGCAAAATTAACCGGGAGAAAAACGAAAATGAGCGAACTCAGCATCGGCGTCGCCGGGCTTGGCCACGGCAGAACGCTGCTCGGTGCCAACCAGCCGGAAAACAGCGCCCTGCCGGTCCGCGTCACCGCTTTGTGCGACACGCGGCAGGACAAGCTCGAAGCGCTCGGCCGCGAATTCGGGATCGACGCTCTGACATCTGATTTCGACGAACTGGTCGCGCGCAGCGACCTCGACATCATCGGCATCTACACGCCCGGACCGCTTCACGCCCCACAGATCCTAACCGCGCTCGACGCGGGCAAGCACGTGATGGTCACCAAGTCGATGGTGTACACGATGGAAGAGATTGAACAGGTTGTGGAAGCCGTTGACCGGTCTGGCAAGGTGCTGCTCGTCACGCAGAGTCTGCGCGGGAGGTATGACTTCATTGAGGCGAAGCGCGCCTGCGACGCCGGCGAGATCGGCGAACTCTTCATGGCCGAATCCCACTACGTCCACGATCTCCGCCCGGTCTATGACTACTCCCCTTGGCGGGTCGAGATGCCGCAAGATCTGATCTTGGGCGGGGCCTGCCATCCAATCGACCTTCTGCGCTGGTTTATGGGCGACATCGACGAAGTCCATTGCTACGGGCTGCGCAGCGGCGTCGCGCCGGACTATCCCCAAGAGGACAACTTCGTCATCAACGTGAAGTTTGCATCCGGCAAGATCGGGCGCATTGCGAACTTTCTCGGCATTGTACACCCGCATGAGATTCCGATGAACAGTCTAGCCGTTTACGGGACCCGTGGCACTATTCTCAACGGTGCAAAGAGCCTCGATCCGACTGGCGACCTGCCCTCGCGCAAGGTCACCGTCGAGTTTTCATCGGAGCGAGGTCACGCCAGCGAGATGATCGTCATGCTGCGGCACATGGCGGATTGCGTCCTGAACGGCGCAAAGCCTTGGGTTGGCGTTCGAGAAGGGGCTAGAGTTGTTGCCACAGGACTTGCGTGTTGGGGTTCGCTCAGATCGGGAATGCCGGAGAAGGTGCGGAACGATTTCTGACGTTCGCAGATAGGAGGCGTTCATGCCCGTTTGTGTTCCCGAAGATGCTAGGCGCATCATGCCGGATACGTTGCGCGACTTTACTACCGAAGTGTTGCGCAAAGTCGATTTGCCCGCTGACGATGCTGCGCTGATTGCGCGCTATCTGGTGGATGTGGATTTGCGCGGGGTGGTCTCGCACGGTACGCGCCAGTTGCGACGGTATGTAGCTGAGTTCCGCGAGGGGCGCATTAACCCACGACCCGAAATTGCCCAAGTCATGGATGCCCCTTCGATGGCGATTTTTGACGGCGACGGCGGTACGGGTTACTTGGTGGCAACGCGGGCGACAGAGGCGGTCCTTGAAAAGGCAAAAGCGAATGGCATTGCAGTTGTGTGTACGCGCAATCACGGGCATGTGGGCAGCGTGGGGATTTATGCGCGGCTGGCACTGGCCTGCGACTTGGCGACCTTTTCCGTGGCAGGAGGTGTTGCTTGGGATAAACCGACGCAACCCGATGCAACGGTGTGGGATGCGATGGGTGCTCCGCCGATGTGTTTTGGTGTTCCAACGGCGGAAGGCCCGCCTTTTGTGCTGGATATGAATGCGAATATGTTGAAAGACCGCAGCAAGCTCGCCGAGGCGTTGCAGACATTTCCAGACTTTGTTTTTAAGAGTTTGGGGATGCGATTTACGTCGTGGTTCTTGGCGGGCATCTTAGCGGGCACGGCGACGCCTGAGTCGAGCAGACCAAAATTTTCCAGTGCCACGCGGGCATTTACGATTGTGGCGATTGATGTGGCGCGGTTGAGTGATTTGGAGGCTTACAAGGCAGAGCTTGCTCGCATTGTGCGCGAGAGCCGGTCGCTGAATCCCATGCCGGGCTTGGCAAGCGCCGAAGTCCCCGGCAGCTTGGAATGGGAACGCGAGCAAACGCGCGAGCAAAGCGGCATCCCGCTGACTGAAGACCACCTCGACATGTTGCAGCGCATTGCCACGGAGATCAATGTGCTCGTTCCTTGGGAATCATAGTGATTGACATCGAGCATCTAATTTCTGAGGTGCATATTCGTCTTATCTCCTCTGATTTAGCCCTAGGGCCCGATCCTCCTCTCGGGCCTGCTGTTGGCCCTTTTTTTTCGCTTCGTATTTCGTTTTCCAATTTTCCCCTTTGCTGTGAGAGGAGTAGCCCCAAAAGGCCCAAAGGCTTAGGAGTAACCAGATTCCGAACCCCGCGTGCCCCGACCACCCCGGCCCTCCCAAAGCACCCCACGCTAGTAGGGCGCAGCTAGCGGAAAAAGCTCCGAGTCCAACCCCCCAAAATCGTTTGCTCATCGCTATATCCCCTTTCTTTTGAACCCGGCTTTGCTGGTGGCGTTGAGCAGGGCCGCGTTGAGGGCTTCGAGGTCGGCTTCGGCGGGAGTGAGGGTTTGCAGGGCCAACGGCGGGAATCTCCAGCGCGGATCGCAGCTACCCCTCGAAAGCGAGAACGCGCAGTGGAATGGCGTCGGTTTTGGCAGCCGGCAGCGGCTGGGCGAAGAGGTAAACTCGCGGTTGTCGCAGGTCTCCCAAGCGGTCCAAGCTCTCGATCAGGGGGATGCCGTGCGCGAAGAGTAGGTGGTGGTTGGGCAGGCTGCGGTCGCCCGGAATATCTAGGCCGGGGGTGTCGATGCCGAGCAGTTTGATGCCGGCCTCGACGAGCCAGCGCAGGGCTGCGGTCGTGGGGTAAGGCGGATAGGAACCAGCGGTAGCCCGTTGATCCCAATCAAAGCGAAAGAGGGCGATGTCTCCCGGGCGGACGCCTCCACCCGGGTCGGCGGCCCGTCGGAATTGCTCCGGCGAAAGCGGCTCGCCCAGCGGCGCATCGCTAAAGTCGAAGACGATGGCCTCGCCAAAGAAGCGCTCGACGTCGAGGTCGGCGATGGCCGGGCCGTCTTGGACGGCGTGTAAAGGCCCTTCGACGTGGGTGCCGGCGTGACCGCCCATTTCAATGCTGGTGGTGATATACCAGCGGTCGGTCGGTGGATCATCGACGGGTACGCGTGCCGTGCGGTAGTGAATGAGGCGACCTTCCGACGGCGTGATGGTCCGCGAAAGATCTACCATGCGGCTATAGGCGAAGGAGGGAACCTTCACGCGATGGCCTTCTTGAGGGCGATGGCGATCTCGCCGTCGTCGGCATAGACCGGCAGCGCGCCGCTCAGCGTTACGCGCCCGTCGTAGCCGGATGCGCGCAAGGTGTGTAGAAAAAGCGCGTGGTCGGCTGGCGTGGTTTGCGGTCGGCCGCGGCCCGGCTCGGCAATGTGGGCGTGGATCAGGTGTGGCCCGGCTTCTTTGAGTGCGTCGAAGGACTCGCCGTTGAGCTTCATGTGGAAGAAATCGGCCATCAGCTTGGCGTGCGAGCGGTTGACGTCCGCGATGAACTCGGTGGCTTCGGAGACGGTGTTGAGCAGGTTGGCGTCGTCGCGGTTATAAGGTTCGAGCGCGACCTTGACGCCACGAGGCTCGCCGAGGTCGGCGCACAGATGCAAGAAGTCGGCGACCTGTTGGCGGGCTTTGTCGCGGTCGAAGCCGTCGGGCACCCAGCGCGAGCCACCGCTGCCGTAGCCGATGACCTCGACTCCGGCGCGTTGCATGAGGTCGAAGACTCGCGTGACAAAAGCGCGCAGCCGCTCCAAGCTCACGTCGGGGCCGACGACCATTAGCCCGCGCCCCTGCGGATCGCCAACAAAACCGCACATCGTCTTCATCTGGAGCGGGTGCTTTGCCAAAAGCGCTAAGAACTCGCGCTCGACCGCTCGTGGGTTGTCTGCGTCAATGCCGAGCAAACCGGGTGAGCCTTCGAGATAGTCGAAGTCCCAGTCGGCGGACTCTTCAAGCTGTTGGCGATTGGTAACTAAGAAGCCGATCTGCATGGGCTTTCCGTCCTCCGTGTAGTCCGGCCTCCGTGTAGTCCGGCCTCCGAATGGGGGCCGCATTGGGGCCGCATTGGGGCGGGGGACGCTTACTTGCCCCTGATCCAGCTCATGCCCTCGCCGCGCACCAAAAAGGAGCGCTCGTCCCAATGGCCGGGCCGGGTGACAGGTATGCGCCCCTCCTCGACGGCGACATCGAGCGGGTTGTCGCGGGTTTGCAGCGGCAGGGCCACGCGCTCGTGCAGCCTAGCCGATTCATAGACGCCCATCATGATCTCGGTGGCGGCTTTGCCGTGCTCGGCCTTGCCGTAGTAGTCCTCAAAATCGCCCTCGATCCAGCGGCAGATTCCGTATGCCTGATCGACGAAGGCGTTGCCGTAGCCGCTGGACTTGTCGGTGGGTTTGAAGTCCTGCCAGCCGCCGGAGGTGGTCGTCATGTAGCGCAGGCTGTTGTCGCTGACGATCATCATGCCGTCTTCGCCGTAGATGGTGGCACCCACCTGATAGATATCGTTCATCTCGTTTTCGATCACGCCTTCGACTCCGTCGGGATAGCCGATGATCCCCGCGCAGCGGTCTTCGACCCGGTGGCCGAAGACGAAGTGATCGGTGTGGCGCTCGACCGAGCCCATGACCCACTCGGCCTGTGGATCGCCGAGGGCGTAGAGCTGGAAGTCGATGCAGTGGGTGCCGGTGTTCATCATCCCGGCTTTGACCGCGGACCACAGCCGCTGCGGCTTGCCGATGGCTCCGTCGGCGATCATTCGCCGCGCCTCGCGCCAAGAAGAGTAAAAGCGGCGCTGGTGGCCGATGGCGAGTTTGACGTCGTTGCGCTCGGCGGCAATGACCATGGCCTCGGCCTCGCCCAAGGAGACGGCCATGGGCTTTTCGCAGAGCACAGCTTGGGGCCGGCGGGCGCAGGCGGCGATGGACATTGCCGCGTGCTGGGGGTCCCAAGAGCAAACGCTGACGATGTCGAGGTTTTCCACGTCGAGCATCTCGCGGTAGGAGAGGTACTGTTTCTCGACGTTGAAATCCGCAGCGTAGCTAGCCAAGGCTTCGGGATGCGTGTCGGCGATGGCGGCGATTTCAGTGTGCTCGCACTCGGCCCAGCCGCGACCGTGCTCGCGGGCGATGCGGCCGGAGGCAATGACGCCAACGCGGTATTTGGCCGGCATCGCTACTTGGCGTCACCTAGGTGCATCAGGGGCAGCGGTGCAGGGCTGTCGCCGTCGATGAAATAGACCTTGGCGGCCGGGTCCTTGGAAATAGCCTCAAGGGACTTGAGCGCCTGAAGTTTGACGTAGTTGGGATTGCGGCCGATAGCGTCGTTGATCTTGGTGATTTCGTACGCTTGGGCGTCGGCGAGCAGGCGGCGCTTTTCGGCCTGGGCGGCGGCGGCGTTCTTTTCGGCCTCGGCAGCGGCGACTATCTGTTCCTGCTCGGTGGTGAAACGCTCTAGCTCGGCCTTCTGCTTTTCAACTTCCTGCTCACGCTCTTTTTTGGCCTCAATGGCCTTGGTGATAAAGGGCGGCAGCGAGATGTCGCGGATCAACACGGCTTCTACCTCGACCCCTTTGGGCGTGAGGTAATCCTTCAGCCCTTCGAGCAAGGCCGTTTGCAAAGTGGTCTGCGTGGCTTCCAAAAAGAAGTCCTCGGCGCGCTTGATGGTCTTGCCTTGCTCGCGGATGAGTGAGCGCAGCTTGGGTACGATGTGTACGGAGCGCACATTTTCAAAAGTGCCCGTCTCCTGCAAGATGCGCGGCGTGTCGGACGATACGAGACGGTACTGAACGCTGACGTCTATCTTGGTCTGTAGCTGGTCTTGGCTGGGGACGCTGGAGGTTTCGGAGTGCGTCTTTTGGCGCACGTCGAAAAGGTGCCACTCGTAGAGCGGGTTGACGGGGATGTGCAGACCCTCGCCGAAGTGTTTGAATTGGACTTCGCCGAAGAGGGTGGCGACGGCGACGTGGCCGGCCGGGACGCTTTGGTAGAAGCGCGGACTGACGAGAAATAAGACGAAGACGGCGGCGATGATGCCGAGGATGGACTTAGGGAGCTGGATCATGGGGGGCCTCCTTACGGGCTCGGACATTTTTACCTACCTTTGATAAGGTTGGGGGGATTAATAATCTAGAAGGTAAATCCTCCACCTGAAAATGTCCATAAAAGCACCCAAGACCAAATACTCGGCTGCAAGCGGGCGGATGTCGTGCTCCTGACTATAAGTACGGTCCATCAGCCCGCTACGGACTTGGGCTATCTCCTGTACAAGCACCCAGGCCGCACCCAAGCCTTTGACCTGCCCTTTGGGACGGCGCACGTCTTCTATCCAGAAGCCTCGTCTGAGCGATGCACGGTCGCGTTGCTGCTCGACGTAGATCCAACCGCGCTCAAGCGGCGCGCGGCGTCTTCCGACTTTGCGCTGGCGTCTTATGTCAACGACCGTCCGTACGCGGCCTCTTCTTTTACCAGCGTGGCCATTGCCCGCGTGTTTACCTCGGCCTTGAACGGACAGTGCCGAGAACGGGCTGAGCTAGTAGAAGAGCCTCTGCCGCTGCGAGTGGGCGTTAGCGCGCTGCCCTGCCGGGGAGGCGAGGATTTGTTGCGCGGCCTCTTTGAGCCGTTGGGATATGCGGTGGAGGTTAGGGGCTTCTTGCTCGACGAGCACTTTCCAGAGTGGGGAGACTCTCCCTATTACGAGGTCGAGCTAGAGTGCATGCGGCCGTTAAAAGAAGTGCTGGCGCACCTGTACGTGCTGATACCGGTGCTCGACGACGAGAAGCACTACTACGTGGGCGAGGAGGAGATCGACAAGCTGATGCGGCGAGGAGGGGAATGGCTGGCAGGCCACCCGCTGCGTGACCTAGTCGTCGAGCGCTACCTAAAGCACCAGCGAGGTCTGAAGCAGGCTGCGCTGTCGCGGCTGTTGGTAGAGGAAGCAGGGGAGGCTGAAAATCACGCGGGCGAGGAAGCTCTTGAAGCAGAGCTGAGCTTGAACCAGCAGCGCCTAACCGCCGTGTTCGAGGAACTCAAGGCGAGTGGTGCCCGGCGAGTGCTTGACCTCGGCTGTGGGGAAGGGCGGCTGCTCGCGCTGTTGGCGGCGGAAGTGCAGTTCGCCGAAGTGGCGGGAATGGATGTGTCGCCGCAAGCCCTGTCGCGTGCTCGTCGGCGATTAGAGAGGCTGCCGCGCGGCGAGCAGGTCACGCTTTTTCAGGGGTCGCTGGCCTATCGCGACGCTCGGTTGAGTGGGTACGACGCGGCGGCGCTGGTGGAGGTTGTAGAGCATTTGGACCCACCGCAGCTACGAGCCTGCGAGCGGGCCGTGTTCGAGTTCGCCCACCCGGCTACGGTGGTGATAACGACTCCTAACGCCGAATACAACGCCCATTGGGACGCGCTGCCGGCCGGTGCATTTCGCCATCCCGACCACCGCTTCGAGTGGCGGCGAGCGGAATTTGGGGCGTGGGCCGAGGAGATGGGGACGCGCTATGGATATGCCGTGCGCATCGCGCCCGTCGGTCCGGAGGACTCCGAGCTAGGCGCGCCGACGCAAATGGCGATTTTCTCTGCGGAGGGTGCCGGTGGCTGACGAAAAAATTCGACTCTCGATACCCGATCTCTCGCTGGTGGTGCTAATCGGCGTCTCTAGCTCGGGCAAATCGACCTTTGCCCGCGAGCACTTCCTCCCGACCGAGGTGCTGTCTGCGGACTTTTTTCGCGCCTTGGTCGCCGACGACGAAAACAGCCTAGAGGCCACGGACGATGCGTTTGCCTCTCTGCACTTTGTCGCTGCCCGCCGTTTGGCGCGGGGCCTGTTGACCGTGGTCGATGCGACCAACGTCCAGCCCGAGGCGCGCAAGCCACTGGTAGAACTGGCCAAGCGCTACCACGCCCAGCCGGTGGCCATCGTCTTTGACCTGCCCCAATCTCTCTGCGAGGAGCGTGCGGCTGTGCGCACTGACCGCGACTTGCCCCCCCACGTAATCCCCCGGCAGTATCGCCAGCTACGCCGCAGCCTCAAGGGTCTCAAGCGCGAGGGTTTTCGCCGCATCTTTGCGCTGCGCTCACCCACAGACGTGGCGCGAGTCGAAACAGTGCGGGAGAAGCTGTGGCCGGACCGCCGCGAGGAGGGCGGTCCGTTCGACATCATCGGCGATGTCCACGGGTGTTGCGCCGAACTTGAAGCCCTGCTCGACCAGCTAGGGTATCGCATTGCAGGGGAAAAGGTGGAACCGCCGCCGGGGCGCAAGGCCGTCTTTGTCGGCGACTTAGTGGACCGCGGCCCCAATGCCCCCGGCGTCCTCGCGCTGGTCATGCGCATGGTGGAGTCAGGCTCGGCTCTGTGCGTACCGGGCAATCACGACGCGCGCTTGGTCCGGGCCTTGCAAGGCAGGAAGGTCCAACGCACACATGGCTTGGCGGAGACGCTGACCCAGCTTGACGACGAGACCGCGGAGTTCAAGAAGAAGGTCGAAACCTTTCTCGGCGGCCTAGTCAGCCACTACGTCCTCGACGGCGGGGCGCTGGTAGTAGCGCATGCGGGTATGAAGGAGGAGATGGCTGGCCGCGCCTCTGGGGCCGTGCGTTCGTTTGCCCTGTACGGAGACGTAACGGGAGAGGAGGATGAATTTGGCTTGCCGGTGCGCCGCGATTGGGCAGCTGAGTATCGGGGCCGCGCTCGCGTCGTCTATGGCCACACGCCTGTGGCGCAGCCCGAGTGGGTCAACAATGCGATCAACATCGACACTGGCTGCGTGTTTGGCGGCGCGCTGACGGCGCTGCGCTATCCCGAGTTGGAACTCGTATCCGTCCCGGCCAAGGCGCAGTACTCCGAGCCGGTCCGCCCCTTGGCGGCGCAACAGACGCGCGACGATGTGCTCGACTTAGCGGATGTGGCCGGGGGCTTCGACTCGAGCTCAGCCAAAGGTCGGCGCGTGGAGACGCGGTTGATGGGCCGAGTTTTCGTCCATGCGGAGCGGGCGGCTGCGGCGCTGGAAGTGATGAGCCGCTTTGCCGTTGATCATCGGTGGCTGGTCTATCTGCCGCCGACGATGGCTCCGCCCCAAACCAGCACCCGCCCCGACCTGCTCGAACACCCGGACGAAGTATTGGCGTACTATCGCCGCTGCGGCGTGCGCGAGCTCGTCTGCGAGGAGAAGCAGATGGGCTCGCGGGCCGTGCTGGTCGTCTGCCGCGACCCGGAGACAGCACAGCGGCGCTTTGGAATAGAGGACGGCAGTGCGGGTATCTGCTACACGCGCACGGGCCGGCGCTTTTTTACGGATGCAGGCTTGGAAGCCGGGATCTTGGATCACGTGCGCCGGGCCTTTGAGCACAGCGAGCTGTGGAGTGCGCTGGCGACGGACTGGGCGGTACTCGACGCCGAGATCATGCCTTGGTCGGCCAAGGCGCAGCAGCTACTCGAAGACCAGTACGCAGCGGTGGGCGCGGCGGCGCGGGTGTCGCTGGCAGCGTCCGTGGGCGCGCTGGAGCAGGCGGCGGCAAGGGGCATGGAGGTAGGCGAGTTGTTGAGCCGTTGTCGCGGCCGGGCCGAGTCCGTGGCACACTACGCAGCGGCTTATCGCCCCTATTGCTGGCCCGTGCACTCGCTCAAGGATCTCAAATTGGCTCCTTTTCACCTCTTGGCCACGGAGGGACAGGTCCACGTCAACCAGACCCACGCTTGGCATCTGGAGACCTTGGACAAGCTCTGCGCGGCTGAGCCGGAGTTGCTGTGCGCGATAGATCGTCGGCGGGTGATTTTGGACGACATGGACAGCAGCAGCGAAGTAGTTCAGTGGTGGGAGGAATTGACTGCCAGCGGTAGCGAGGGATTCGTCGCGAAGCCGTTGGATTTCGTCTGCACAAACGGGCGCGGTCTCGTCCAGCCGGCGCTCAAGTGTCGAGGCCGTACGTACCTGCGGCTGATCTACGGGCCTGAGTACACGGAGCGCATAGAGTTGTTGCGCCGCCGCAATCTCAAGGGTAAGCAGGCGTTAGCCCTGCGGGAGTTTGCGCTGGGGGTGGAGGGTTTGGAGCGGTTTGTCGCCGGGCAGCCCTTGCACCGGGTACACGAATGCGTCTTTGGGGTCTTGGCGTTGGAAAGCGCGCCGATTGACCCGAGATTCTAAGAATGGGCCGCTTGCGTCGCCGCCCACTGTCTCGGTATTATCAAACAGTTACGTCTCGACGGAGGATAGACCATGATTACCATTACTGAAGCAGCAGAAGAGAAAATTGCCAATCTAGTCGCCGCAAGCGACAAGCCAGTCAAGGGCCTGCGCATCGGTGCTCGCCTCGACCCGGCCAAGCAGGTTGACTACAAGCTGGCATTCATCTCCGATCAGCAAATAGGCGGCGACGATCAGGTCGTCCACTTTTCGGGCTTTGACGTGTATATGGATCCCGAAAGTGCCGACCTGTTGGCGGAAGCCAAGGTGGATTACGTAGATGGGCTGATGGGGTCGGGTTTCAAGATCGAGCGTCCGCGCAAGATGCCCGCACACCTGAGCGGTCCGGTGGCCGAGGCCGTCCACCGCGTCATCGAAACCCAAATCAACCCAGGCGTGGCTTCGCACGGCGGCGTGGTGACTTTAGTGGATATCAAAGGCAACACGGTATTTGTGCAGATGGGTGGGGGTTGTCAGGGCTGTGGCCAAGCCGATGTGACGCTCAAACAGGGCATCATTCGCATGATCAAGGAAGCCGTGCCCGAGGTGGAAGCCGTAGAGGACGCGACGGATCACGCCGCAGGAGAAAATCCGTACTATTAGTGGTTAGTGGCCAGTGGCTGGTGGCCAGTCCCCCTCCCCTTAGAGTGAGGTGCGGGGTTGAGACTGACCACTGACCACTGGCCACTGACCACTGCTGGAGAGGCTCTATGACAACGGCGTTGCCGCTGGTGGCGCGGCCCGATCTCGAGGGCTATGTGCAGGCGATGAAGGAAGATGGGTACGCCTATTTTCCCCAAGTGCTCAACGAGCAAGAGATCGCCGAGTTGCGCCAAGCCATGGACGAGTTGACCGCGCTGGAGGAAAGCTACGACCGCCACACCGATCCGGCCGCGCACGGCTTCCTCAACAAGAGCATCAACAACGCCTTTAACCGCGCGCCGATCTTCGCCCAGTACTTGGACCGCCCCGAAATCATCGACCTAGTCGAATCAGTACACGGCGACGATTGCCACTGCATCGGCATGACGGCTTGGATAACCGGCCCGGGCCGCCCGGACCAAACTCTGCACGCCGACTGGCAGCCGCTGACCCTGCCCGAAGAAGTCATGGACCACCCAGAGGTAGAGATTCCGATTTTTATCACCACGGCCCATTACTATCTCGACGATCTGACCGAGGAGTTGGGGCCTACTCGCTTCGTGCCGGGCAGTCACCGCGCGGGTCGGCGGCCCCGTGCGGGCGAGACTAGTTTCAAGGGCGTCGAGGAGCAGAGCATCTTGTGCAAGGCCGGCGACTGCGTGCTGTTCCGCTGCGAGGTTTGGCACCGGGGCACGGCCAATACGAGCAATCAGACGCGTTACCTCCTCCAAGTACACTACGCCCAGCGCATTATCACCCAGAAGTACCCACCCTATCTGAACAAATTCCAATTCGACACGGCCCTGTTGGCGCAGGCTACGCCGCGGCAGCGGCGGCTTTTGGGTGACCACATGCCGAGCAATTACGACTAGAACCTATCTCATACAACCGGATTACGGTACCACCGAATGGATGAATAACGCACTATGACTAATTCTCCGATATCCGTCCTGCTCTTTGAGGACAATCCCATTCACGCCCGTCTGTTGCAGGGCTTTCTAAAACCGGAATTTGCCGTGGAAGCGGTCGATAGCTTGGCGGCCGGCTTGGCGCGGCTAGAAGCTGGTGGGATCGACGCAATTCTCCTCGACCTAGTACTGCCCGACAGCCAGGAGCTGGCCACCTTCGAGCGCGTCAAAGCAACCGTCCCGAATATCCCCGTACTGGTCCTGACGGGCCTTGATGACGAAGTACTCGCCGAAGAGGCCGTGGCGGCCGGTGCCCGAGATTACCTAATCAAAACGCAGATCAATGGCGAGAGTTTGGCCCGGTCTATCCGGGAGGCCGTAGCAGGTTAGCTATGGGGGGCGATCCCCGCTTCCTGAACTGGGCTGGCTGGCTGGCGCGATTGGCAGCTTCCGTGACCGTGCTCGCGGGCGCGCTGGTGCTGTGGGGCTGGCACACCAACGACGAATACCTCAAAAGCTTCATGCACATCAGTTGGGTGGCGACGCACCCGCTCGTGGCGATGCAGTTTATCTTGGCTGGCGCGGCGCTTTTGTTGTTACAGGCCGAGCCGCTGAGCCGCTGGCGGCGGTATGTGGGCGTGGTGCTGGGGGCGATCGTAGTGGTGATTGCCGTGCTCAAGTTAATCGGCTATCAGTACAACTGGGAGCGGGGCGTCGATACGTACCTTTTTTATTTCAAGCTGGGTGTCTCTCGGATGTCGCCCAATGCGGCATTTTCCTTCTTGCTGATAGGCTTGGCCTTGGTGCTGATGGATGTGCGAATGAGAGGCTACGCCTATCTGTCGCAGATCTGCGTGCTCGCGGCGACGGTCATCGGGCTTTTGTCGATGAGCAGCTACTTCCACAACGTGCTGCTGCTCTATGGAGTATCTGGGTTCGTTCCGGTCGTCCCCGACACGGCCACCGAATTCCTCATCCTCTGCTCTGGTCTGCTGTGCGCTCGTCCGCACCGAGAGCCAGTCGCGACCATCATCAGCACTACGGAGGGCGGCTCGGTGGCGCGCCGCCTCTTGCCGGCCGCCTTTGTCATTCCTCTCGTCCTCGACTGGGTGCGCATTCAGGTTGAGAGCCTCTATGGCTACGAGTTTGGCTTCTCGCTCTTTACGCTGCTCAACATCTTGGCCTTTGCTCTACTCATTTGGTGGAACGCCGCGTCGCTTTCGCGAGTCGATGCGGAAAGACGGCGCTCGGAAGAGCAGCTACAGGAGCAATACCGCCTAACCGCGGCCACGGCGCAATCCGAGCACGAGGCCCTGTTGGCACTCGAAGAGTCACAGGAGGCCCTGCGCGATGCCAAGGAGCAGGCCGAAGCGGCCAATCAAGCCAAGAGCGCGTTCTTGGCCAATATGAGCCACGAGATCCGCACTCCAATGAACGGCATCATCGGCATGACCGAGCTCTTGGGGCGCACCCAGCTCGAATCGCAGCAGCGTAGCTACTTGACGTTGGTGCAGCAGTCGGCAGAATCCCTGCTGTCCTTGCTCAACGACATCCTCGACTTTTCCAGGGTCGAAGCAGGCCGCTTGGCGCTGGAAGAGATCGAGTTCGGCCTGCGCGACGAAGTGGGCAATGCCGTGCAGACACTGGCCATGCACGCGGCGAGCAAAAACATAGAGCTCGTGTGCCACATCCCCGCGGACGTTCCCGACCGCTTGATCGGCGACCCTCGCCGCTTGCGCCAAGTGGTGATCAATTTGGTGGGCAATGCCGTCAAGTTTACCGAAGAAGGCGAAGTGGAAGTTGGCATTGCAGTGGAAGATGCCTTGCCGGATGCCGTGGGCCTGCGCCTGTGGGTGCGCGATACCGGGGTCGGCATTGCGCCGGAGAAACAGGCGGGGATATTCGACTCTTTCAGCCAAGTCGATAGCTCGACCTCGCGTCGCTTT
Source organism: Gemmatimonadota bacterium (assembly GCA_009841115.1). Lineage (GTDB taxonomy): Bacteria > Latescibacterota > UBA2968 > UBA8231 > UBA8231. The sequence continues at coordinate 331,025 of VXML01000107.1, forward strand.
GGCGGCAGCGGCTTGGGTTTAGCCATCTCGCAGCAGTTAGTCGAGCTAATGGGGGGCCGCATCTGGGTCGAGAGCGAGGAGGGCAAAGGCAGCATCTTTTACTGCACGGTCCGCTTAGGGTTGGGAACGCCGGAGACTAAGCGCGCCGATCTAGTCTCGCTACAGGGGCTAAAGGTCTTAGTCGTTGACGACCACGCGACCAATCGGCGAATCCTCGAAGAGATCCTGAAAAGCTGGGAGATGGAGGTCGAACTCGTAGAGAGCGGCTCGGCTGCCATAGCAGCTTTGGAGGCTGCGACGCAGACTTCGGCAAGCTCAGCCGAGTCGCCTTTCGACATAGTGCTGATGGATCTGATGATGCCGGAGATGGACGGTCTAGAAACGGTGGCGATAATCCGCGAGAATGCGGCGTTTGCTCAAGTGCCGGTGCTGCTGCTTTCCTCGGCCGACCGAGCCGGGTTCAGCGCGCGCGCGCGCTCCTTGGGCATTGCCCGCAGCCTGATCAAGCCAATCAAGCAGTCCGATCTGCTAGAGGCCATTGGCGCAGCCCTTGAGGCTGCCCCGACGGTGGAGGCAAGGCGCGGTGATGCGTCTGCGGACGAGTCGGTGGCGGTCGAGAGCTGGGGCCGAACAGCACGCCGCATCCTCTTGGCCGAGGATGGGGCGATCAACCAGCAGGTGGCCGTGCGGCTGTTGGAGGAGCGCGGTCACTCGGTCGTGGTAGTGAACAATGGCCGCGCGGCCGTGGAGCAGGTGGCCGCGCAGGCTTCGGCGAGCTCAGCCGAGCCGCCCTTTGACGTGGTGCTGATGGACGTGCAAATGCCGGAGATGGACGGCCTAGAGGCGACGGCAGCCATTCGCCGTGCAGAGGCACAGACCGGCGGACACGTTCCGATCATTGCCATGACTGCCCACGCGATGAAAGGCGACCGCGACCGCTTCTTGGCGGCGGGCATGGACGGTTATGTCGCCAAGCCGGTGCGCCCGCACGAGCTGTACGCGGCCGTGGAGGGTGGCAGCCCCAATGATGAGGACGGACTGCTCGCGCCTGCGGATGTGCCCTTCGAGTGGAACGCCGCGCTCGAAAGCGTCGGCGGCGACGAGGCCATGCTGCGCGAGCTTGCGGAGATGTTTTTTGCCGAGTGTCCCAAGCTGATGCAGCAGATCCGCGAGCATATCGCCAGCGATGACGGCTCCGAGTTGCGGCGGGCCGCGCATACGCTCAAGGGGTCTGCGCACGTTTTCGGGGCGGAGGTGGTGGCCGCGGCCGCGCATCGGTTGGAGGAAATCGGGCGCGAGGAAATGTTTGCCGACGCTGAGGAGGCCCTAGCGTTGCTGGAGGACGAAGTGGCGCGGTTGTTGCCGGCTTTGCGGGAGCGGGTTGCGGCTGACGCGTAATGTCGAAGGAGAGAACAAACGATGGAACGAGTTTACACCACACAGGACTTGGCCATGCTCAGCCATCTCAAAAACTCGCTGGCCGCGCAGGGCATTGAATGCGTTTTGCGCGGTCAGCATCTGCTCGGCGGGGTGGGTGAATTGCCCCCGATTGAGTGCTGGCCGGAGTTGTGGGTTTTGGACGATAAACAGGTCGCGGCCGCGAAGTCGCACATCGACACTCTGTTTGCAACGGCTGCGGAGGACGGAGAATCGTGGACCTGCGCCGCGTGCGGCGAGGAGTGCCCGGGGGCGTTTACGGACTGTTGGAGTTGCGGGGCGGCTAGGGCCGAAAAAAGCGAGGCTTCCTAAATACAGATCCCACCAGCGGCGTCTCCCTGAAGCATTGAACCATACCGACCGTGCGGTCGGCGGAAGGATGCGTATGTCGCGCTTTTTGCTTGCGCTCGCTTTTGTCTTTTCGCTCGCCGCTCCTGCATTCGCACAGTCCTCTGACAGTCTGCTCGTCAGCGGCAAACAGATGCTGCGAGCCGGTGAAAACGGAGGCTCTCTCGACGCGATGTACGCGGCTAAAGCCACGTTTGAGCGCACCTTGGCCGACACTAGCTTGGCCGCGTGGGGCCACTACTACATTGCCTTGGCTGATTACCGCATTGCCGATTACCTGTTGGCCGAGGGCGAAGAAAACAAAGGCGCTGCTTCTGAGCACCTTAAAGCCACAGTCGAGCATTTGAAAGAGGCTACTGAGATCGACCCGCAAGCGGCCGAAGCATACTCCCTACTATCGAGCGCGTACGGACGACAGATCGGCCTCAACTCGATCAAGGGCATGGTCTTGGGGCGCAGAGCACAGAAGGCGCTGAAAAAAGCGGTACAACTTGCACCCGACAATCCGCGCGTGGTGCTGTGCACGGCCATCCGCGACTTTAATACCCCCGGAATGTTTGGTGGCAGCAAGGAAAAGGGTCTGCGAGGATTCCAGCGCGCCGCCGAACTTTTCGCTCAGGAAGAGCCGAGCGACCCCATCCAGCCCGCATGGGGACACAGCCGCACCTACGCTTGGCTCGGCCTCGCTTACCAGGACCGAGGTGAGCTAGCGCTGGCGCGAGCAGCCTTTGCAAAGGCGCTTGCAATCAATCCAGATTTTAGTTGGGTCAAAAACGTACTGCTGCCCGAATTGGAAAAGGCCGTTGAGAAGCATGAGCAAGACAGAGAATAGCGCGCCTAACATCGTCCTGATCGTCACCGACCAGCAGCGCTGGGACACGCTCGGCTGCTTGGGCTACGACCACGTCATCACCCCGCACATTGACCGGCTGGCCGCTCGCGGCATGGCGTTTAGTCGCGCCTTTGTGCAAGGGGCCGTTTGCGGCCCGTCGCGCAACAGCATCGTCTCGGGCCAGTACGTCCACACTCACGGCATTGACCGCAACGAGGCGTGGCTGACGCCCGACCAGCCCAATTGGATCGAGCAGCTTAGAGACGGCGGCTACCACACGGTCAACATCGGCAAAATGCACACCGCGCCCATCCGCCTGCCGTGCGGTTTCCGCCACCGCACGGTCGTCGAAAACAAAAACTATCACCAGGGCCACCACGGTCCCGACCCGGACGACTACGACTTGTATCTGATGCAGTTCGGGCTTCGGCGACCGGCGCTGACTTACTACCGAGACGTGCCCAATTGGCCAGATTACTTGGGCGCGGCTGTGTGGCCGCACGACGAAGAGTTGTTTATCGACAACTGCGTTGGACGCTGGAGCGTGGAGGCCATTCGCGATCACGACTTTGACAAGCCGCTCTTTTTGTGGAGCGGTTTCGCCGGCCCGCACGACCCCTTTGACGCGCCCGCGTCCGCGCTGGCGCGCTACGAAGGCGTGGAAATTCCCGACCCCGTGGGGATCCCCAACGAACTGGACACCAAGCCGCCGCCACAGCGCCAAGCTATGGAGGGCATGGATGGCAGACTTGCGCCCGCAGCGATCTGGTGGAGTCGGGCGACCCCAGAGCGCATTCGCCGCATGCGTCGGCACTACTACGCCAACATCACGGCCATAGACGATTGGGTCGGCGCGATGGTCGCGGCCATGGACGAGCGGGGCGAGCTGGACAACACGGTTTTTGTGTTTACCTCGGACCACGGCGACTGCCTCGGCGACCATCACCAAGTCTATAAGTTCTCGTCCCACTACGACTCAGTGGCGCGAGTGCCGTTGGTTTTTGCCGGACCCGGAGTCGAGCGACTGGGGGTGCGCGATCCGCTAGTAGAACTGATTGACCTAGGCCCGACCCTGTTGGAAATGGCGGGATTGGGGCCGTTGGTCGGGGCGGCGGGGCTTTCTTTAGGGCCGCTGTTGCGCGGAGAAGAGACCGCATTGCACGAGACCGTGTTTTCCGAGTACGGCCCGCGCATCATGGCGCGAACCGAGACGTGGAAATTGGTTTTTTACCCCGGGGAACCCTACGGGGAGTTGTATCATTTAGAAGAGGACCCGGACGAGCTGTACAACCTGTACGACGATCCGGCTCATGCGGGAGCGCGGGGAGCAATGGTGGAGCGGATGATGGATTGGTACGGAAAGACGCGGATGCAGCGGTAAAAGAAATACGCTATATATTTTGTCATGTACGTCGCCAATAGAGCGGGACCGTGCACCGGCGACAACACCAGCGAAAGGAGTACACTGTGAACATACACGTGGGCAATTTGGCGAAGACAACTAAAAAGGAAGCGCTGGTCCAGCTCTTTCAACCGTACGGAAAGGTCGTGGCGGCCACCATTGCCCGCGACAAGAAGAGCGGTGCCTCGCGCGGCTTCGGCTACGTGGAGATGGCTACTCGGCACGAGGGCGAAGAGGCCATCGCCCATCTCAACGACAAGGAATTTGAGGGGCAGAAGCTGCACCTCACCGAGGCGCACGAGCGCAAGGATAAGGCCGGGCGCGGGTCGGGCAGGGGCGGCAACCGCGCTGACCAGCAGCGCAGTAGTTTTTTCTCACCTCGCGGCGGCCAGCAGAACGCGGGCAATATGCGGCGGAGTGGACGGCGGGGGTCCTAGTCTGGGCGATCATAAAGCAGCAACCGCGCGAGAATGGGGTCGTGATCGCTGGCTTGGTTGGGGAATTCGGTGTTGACGTGGACATAGTCGAACTCGGGCTGGAGCGCGAGCAGGGCCGAGCTGACCAGCAGGTAATCGAGCTGCTGGGAAATTCCCTGAAAGTTATAGGAATAGGCTAAATCTCCATCCACCGCGTCGCCGAGATTGAAGAGGACCGGCGGCGTGCCGGCGAGCGTTTGCAGGACGTCGCCCGGCGGCGGTTGTACTGGGGCGAGCGGAAACGGGCTTTCGTTGAGATCTCCGAGCACGACGATGTTGGCGTTGGGATCAACGGTAAGCAGGTTGGCGACGAGGTCGTGGATGAACGCGGCTTGGGCGAGGCGCTGGGTAAGCCCGCCATTGGTCGGCGGCTGGATTCGACCGAAGAGGGGTGGACTGCCAAACTTGGACGAGAAGTGGCAGTTGATCACCGTCAGCTTGGTTCCCTTGAAATCGAACGCGGCCTTGAGCGGTTTGCGGCTGCGGCGGAAGGCGTCGTCTTCAATGCGCTCTACCGAACCAATCAGGGCCACCCGAGCGGGCTGGTACAGGTACGCAACGCGGATATTGCCGCCCGGCTGACCGCCATCGGCCCCATCTGGGGGCGCGACGTCCGCGTACGCATACTTCGGGCCACCGGCCGCAGCAATGGCGGCCATGAGCGTTTGCGCCGTCTGGTCCGCTGAAGTGGTGCCGTCGTTGACCGCGCCGCTGTTGTCCTGCACTTCCTGCAAGGCCAGCACATCCGGTGCACGCAGACGATGGACGATTTGGTCGGCAATGGCCGCGAATTGACCGTTCGCTATATCCGCACTGTTGTCGTCGTCATTGGGATCGAGGTTGAGCACGTTGAAACTGCCCACCGTCAGATGCTGGGCCGTGCCGACGAGGGCGGTCGTTTCCGGTGCCAAGCCGGCGCTCTCGACCACCGGCTCGGTCAAAACGAGCACCTCAAAGTTGCCAAAGCGGTAGCTAACCGGGCCGTGCACATGGCCAAGGGCATCGCCGACCTGCACAGCCGGCATGTCGCCGGATAGCAGGCTGTCGTCGAGCTGGATGCGCTGCGGATGCAGGGTATGCGGCGTTAGATTCAACCCGCCCCGCGAGTTGAGCCGCTGCCCCGCACCTGCATCGGCGAGGACGAAAATCTCGCCAAAGCGGTTGGTCGGACTAATGGCGACCGCGTCTGGTACCTCCACCAACATTCCCTCTAGCGACTCGTAGAAGTCAATGCCGTCCTCGGCTGGGTCGAAAATTGCGAAGTTGTCGTTGTCGATGACCCTTGTCGGCGGCTGGCGGCCGGCCGCGCCAAGGACCACTGGAGCCGGTATGGGGTTGTTGGTTGACAAGGTCTGAATGTGGTCGGGCTGGGAGAGTTGGGTTATGGACAGATTGTTGGTGGCTACGCCGTCGGGAATGTATTCGATCACGGTGCCGGTTGCCTGTACCTCGTCGCCAGCGGAGACCCTCGGGGCCTTTTTGGTATAGACGAACATCCCGTCGGATGTGCGCTCATCGCCGTCTCCGATTGGGTCTTGGAAGTAGAAACCATTGCGTGCGACCGCCGTTACAATGCCCCGCGTCGAGACTTGCTCGTCCTTGTGCGGCGAGGTGTGGCTAGCCCCTTGGATTTCGCAGATTCGGAGCACTGGGGAAGTTTGCCCTAGCAACGGCCCGGCTACAAGCGAGAGTAGAAAGGCGCAAAGAGCGGATCGGCGAAGCCTGCCGAGTTGGAGCTTGGAGTATGTAGCGAACATGGTCAACCGTCTTTGTTGGTGGCGAGTAGGGGCTTACGGAATGTTCTCAACCGCGTGCCCGATGCACCAGCGCGAGCAGCTCGGCGTGGCTTTGGACGCGGAAGTCGGCTTCAGCCGTCCAGAGGTCTTGACCAGCAGCGTCGTAGTAGATGGTGGTGACCTCGGCGCGGCGGCCGGCTTCGAGGTCGTCGCGGAAGTCGCCGACCATTACGGCGGTTGCGGGCGCAGCATCCCAGGCGGCGAGCAGCTTGTGGATGCCATCGGGATCGGGCTTGGGGGCGGCCTCGTCGCGGCCTAAGACGTGGGCGGGGTCGAAGAATTCGGCGAGGTTGCAGACGGAGAGTGTTTGCAACGCATTGGCGTGGTTATTGCGGGTGAGGATGCCGAGCCGGAAACCGCGTTCGACCAGTGAGGTCAGCAGTGCGTGGACGCCGGGCAGGGGCTGGGCGCGAAGGGCGTACTCGCGTTCGAGTGCGGCAAGACGGCGTCTGAGTGCGGCTGCTTCGACAGCGGGACGAGTGTCAATTTCTTCGAGCATACCTTTCCCCAAAGGCAGGCCCAATTCTTGGCGCATGGCATTGAAATCAATGGCGCTATCGGCGAGGGTGTTGTCGAGATCGAAAATCCAGTGGGTGAAGTTTAGGGGCTTGTTGTTGGTGGTCATACTTGGCGCTCGGCAAAAGGGGTCCAGCCGCGGCCGGGCTTGTGGACGGGAGTTCGTTCGTAGCGGGTGCGGATTTTCTTGAATTCGGCGATGTCGGTGACTTCGCGCGCTGGGTTTTGCGGGTCTTTGATGACAAAGTCGCCCTCTGTGGGCAAGCAAGCCATGGTGACCGGGTCGCGTTCCGGTTCGAAGTCTTTGGGGTCTTCGTCGATGTTGTTTGGAATCTCGGCGTCTTGGTAGCGGAGATCGACGCTCCAGCGGACGATGTCGGTGTTGTTCTCAAAGGAGGCGTGCGGGGTGAGATTGGTCATAAAGAGCACCGAGCCGGCGCGCATTGGGCAAGCCACCGGCTCGGGGGCTGGCAGGTCTTCGCGGGCGATTTCGAGATACCCGCCTTGCCCGCCGGTGTAGTGGCGATAGACGCCGCTGCGGTGAGACTTGGGGAGGACGTACAGGCAGCCGTTTTCAATGGTGGCATCGACGAGGGGAATCCAGCAGGTCACGATCAGACTCCCGTCGCAGTGGGGCATGAAGTAGCCCGAATCTTGGTGCCAGGGCACGGCCCCACGCGAGTACCTGGGAGCCTTGGGGCGGACGCGGTACACGGATGAGCCAATGATGTCGGGGCCGACGAGACTTTCGATGCAGGAGACGAGCGGCGGATGGCGCAAAAAGTCGAGGATGGCCTGTTCTTTGAAGCCGCCGCCGCCGTGCCCCATGATCGCTCGGGTCACGCGCTCGCCGACTTCGACATCGGCTTTGAAGAGGGCACCGAGCCGGGTTTCAAAGGGTTCGGAGGCAAAGGTTTCCGCGCCGAGCAGCCCTTCTTCTTGCAGCGTGGCACACGTCTGGTCAATGACGGCGGTGAGGCCGTCTTTGAGGGGTTGAAGATCGGCTTGCGAGTAGATGTCTTCTTTGGCTACGTAGCCGAGATCGTGGAATTGCTGGCGTTCGGCAGTGGTTAGACTCATGACATGCTCCGGATTGAAAGGGTCGTCAAAGGGTATTCCCTCTGTTTGTTCTAGTCAATGGTGTGAGATCGCAGTTAGGGCACCCACAAGGGGTGCCCCTACGGTCATTGTTTATGGAGCAGTATTTTTCTCGCGGCCTCGTTCTCCGACGCGAACAGAAATGCCGCGGCGCTATCGAGATGTGTGGCCGCCCGCCCGTCTGCCGCTGCTTGCTGGCGAAGTTGGTATAGGGCGATGGGTAGCCGCAGATCTTCTGGGCTGTAGGGAAAGGTCTTACCGGCTTGCTTTTTGCGGTAGTTCTGTATCGCTTCGAGATAGCGATAGCCGAATTCTATCGTCGGCTCGATTATGGTGCCCTCGCCGTAATCGTTCCAAGTGACGATCTGGATCAGAGACGCGTTTTCCTCGGCGCGTGCTAGCGTCTCGCCAAAAACCGCGCCCTCTTGGTCGTCGAGGTACCCGTAGCTTTCTCGCACACCGGCTTCCTCGTAGATGTCGTGGAACTTGGGGAACGCCGTGCCGACGCCGTCCTTTTCATAGAGTTGGCTTAGGTAGGCGCGCCAAGCGGCGGGAGATACGACGCGGCCGCCGTGTACTGGAGGCCATCCGAATACCCCGTCGGCTCCTTCCTGAAGTGTGTTCAGAGTGTAGAAGTACGGAGGTTGCGACAAGCCTGAAAACAGCTCCTTCCACGCCGCTCCTTTGAAGTACTGCGGGCCGAAGACGAGGAGCAGAGGTCGGCCGGCGATCTTGGCGTATTCGTCGGCGACAAACCAGTGGTCTTGCATCCAGCGCAAGACTTCCTGGCCGTGGCTAAGGGCTTGGCTTTCGCGGAGAATCCCATCGTTGACGAGGTGTTTTATCGTTTGGTCTTCGTAACATATTGCAAAGCTCAAGCCGGCCTTTTTGATGTACGCGATTAGGTGATTGGTATTGCGGTGGATCGCGGCGTAATCGCGGTGATCTTTGATGCCGTACCAGTCGATGATTGCACCGTCGATGCCTGCGAATTTCATAAGCAGTACGTGACATTCCAAGGCGCGTGGATCGTTTGAATCGTACGGCCCGATCAATGGGTAGTAGTGAGAGGCTATTTCGCGGCGGCCATCGTCGGCGATGGTGTCGGGATCGAAGTGATTCATGGTCCAGTGCCAGCCCCATTCGCCGCTGACGGGTTTCGACGAATACCAGGGCATGTAGTGGACCATTATTTGGGGGGTTGTCGCAGACAGAGACTGAACGTTCGAGTCGACGAGTCTTTTGCCGCAGGAGCACAGCGACACGCAGCAGAGGGCGATGAGTGGGAGGTGTTTCACTTAATTCAGGGGCTGGCCTCAATGCGGAAGATGGCCTGGGTGGTTTCGTCGCTGGTCAAATAGAGGTGTCCTGCCTCGTCGGTAGTCAGCCCAACCGGCTTACCCCATGCGTTACTGGAACGAGAAAAGAAAAAACCGGAGAACAGACTCCGGCCGGTATCCTCGTCGGACTCGAGCCGGAAGCCGGTGAGAAAATCGGCGACGCGGGCATTGGAGCCATCTGGCTCGGCAAAGAGCGCCATGACCTTGTAGCCGGGATCGCTGCTCAAAGCTCCGGCGCGGCAGGCGACGAATGCGGCGTGTTTGTACTGAGAGGGAAACAGGTCGTGTTCGTAAAAATGCAGCGCCATGGGTGCCAAGTGGGCGGGAATGAGGACGGCTGGAGTATCCATGTTGGCAACCAACAGCGAATCGGCACTAGTCAGTGGAAAGATCAAATTTCGGTAACGGCGAATGGAGAAATCGGTCCAGACTTTGTCCGCATAAGCAAACGGCCAGCCATAGAAGCCGCCATCGCGGAGGGGGTGATCCACTCCGGTGGCAGGTTTTTGCCCTCGAGATTGTGCCCGGAGTTGGCAGCCCACAGCTCGCCGGTGACCGGGTGCAAGGCGAGGCCGATGGCATTGCGCAGCCCAGAGGCATAGATCCGCCGACCCGTACCATCGGTGTTTATCTGCATGACGGTGGACCGCTCCGGGTCGTCTTCGCGGCATACGTCGCAACCTGAGCCAATGTGGAAGTAGAGCTTGTCGTTGGGCTCGTCGAAGACCAGCGTATGAGTTACGTGCTCAACGGGACGACCCATGAAACCGGGCACTTCGGCGAAGACAGCGCGCTCCTCGTAAAAGCCGTCTGCGTCGCGGTCTTCAAGGCGGTAGATCGCATCGTCGTCAGCGACGAAGAGCGCTCCTTGGTAGAAGGCGATGCCGTGGGGCCAGTTAAGGTCGTCGGCAGCTTTGTACACGGTGTCGGCGCGGCCATCGCCGTCTTTGTCGGGCAGGGCCAACACCGTGCTTTGGCGGCCAGGGACCGGGTTCCATGTACTCTGAGGCTTCATGTTGGCCACGTGTAGGACGCCGTGGTCGTCCCAAGCCATGAAGCGGGCTTTATCTACTTGGTCGGAGAAGAGTTTGACCTTAAAGCCGGGCGGGAGATTTAGCGTGCGGTCGGGGAGTCCTTCGACGGGAGTTGGTTCAAGGTGGAGGTCGATCTTGGGCGTTAAGCGGATTTGACTGGGAGCGTCCTCGCCGCGGAGTGTGGCGAGATACTCGTCGAATCCTTCGCGCGAGCCGTGTCGGCGCTCGTACAGCGCGGCTAAGGCCGCTTGGCAGGGGTTGGGTCCCCAGCCTCGGACTTCGAGGCCGGCGAGATAGGCGTCCGCGGCCTTGTCGAGCCAAGTGTCGGCTGTCTCGGCTGCATCCCGAGCCTCAGCCTCGGTCGCCATGTGCTCGAACATCTGGCCTAAGTGATAGTGAGCACGGGTGTTTCTCTGCGAAAACTTCAGTGCCCGCTCGATCTCGTTGCGGCCTTCCTCGACGTGACCCGCTTTGTAGAGTGCCCACCCGAGGGCGTCGTAGATGAGGCCCAAGTAGAAGTTCAGCCGACCCTGCCCTCGCGTATCCTCTTCGGCCCTATCGAGCATGGCTTGTATGACGCCCCGAGCGAGTTCGGCCGCCTCCTCGGCGTACGGCGTGCGATCAGTCATCAAGATAAGGGCACCGTACGTTACGTACGGGTTAGGCTGTCGCTCGTACTGGACCAAGCCGCGCACCGCCTCGGCGAGTTCTTCGGCCGGAATCGGGTTCATGGCGCTTAGGGAACTAAGGAGCGCTCGGTACGGCTCCTCGCGGAAGCTATCGTCGTAGAGGGGTTTTTCGAGGAACCTATAGGCTGCGTCGCAGATGAGGCGAAGCCGATTTTGGTACTCGGGCGCGTCCCTGCGGACGATGCGCTCCAACTCGGACTGTAAGCGTCGGTACTCCCGTCGGAACTTCTCTTGGTGAACCCGCGACGCATGCCAACTCGCGGGAGCCTGCGCCATCAGCTTCGCCTCGAACGCCGCGGCCTGCTCTTCGTCCTCTAGTACGCTCCTATAAGCCGTGGTGAGCAGGGCGAGGCCGCGTATGGTTTCCGGCACGGCCTGCCGATAGGCGGCGATGCTGGCCTCAATAGCGGGACGTCGCTCGTCGGCGGGGAGCTGATCCGTCTCGTTGAGAATTTGCCAATGCAAGTAGCGCACATCCGCGGAGCTTGGGGAGAGACGAATGGCCTCTTCAATTAGCGGGAGTGCTTCCTGCGGCTTGTCGGATCGGTGTAGCTGTTGCGCGGCGCTAAGGTAGCCGCTGACGTGGTCGGGCCAACGCGTTCGCAGCGCGGCCAAGGTAGCGAGGCTCGTGTCCGCATAGGCGGGATTATTCAGCGAGTACTGTGCCCGGTACTCGAGTTCCGCGCGGGCATGGAGGATTTCGGGATGCTGGAGCGTCGCCGCGTCCAGCGAGTCCAAAAATGCCATTCCTGCTTCCGTGTTTCTGAATCGAAGCGTCTGAAGGTATGTCGCGGCGAACTCCGGCTGGGGCAGCAGCCTCCAAGCGCGCAAGCTAGACTCGGCTGCCTCGCCGAAATACTGCCAGTCCGTCAGAAACGCGAGTGCTTGCGCGTAGAGTCCCCACGGGTTGTCCGGCTCCCGTTCCAAGATCGCGTCGGCTTGCTCTTGGATCTCTCGGCGCCCGTCCAACTGCCCCTCTAGCTGACGCGCGTAGAGTGCCCGCAGTTCGGCGTCCTCCGGTGCGCGGCTAGTCCATTCACGGCCGAGTATGGCTCCCTCCTCGAACGTCCACAACCGATTGTGCTCGCGCAGTTGTGCTTTTGCTGCTTTTAGCTCTTGGGGTGAGTGCTCGGTTTCGCTCGCGGTGCAGATGCAGACGCTCAACGTCAATCCGATGAGACTGCCGATTGCGTGAGTAGGCTGGACAGACATGGCAACTCCGGTGGTTTGAGGCCCTGCTGTTCAAACATAAGGAATCGGGATTTTAAAGTTCAAACTTGTAAAAAGGTTGCGGCGGACAGTATTGGATCAATCCGTCCGCCGCTTTATCGCCGACTACCCATGTCCGTGCCCAATAACTTGCACCTCAGGGCACTAAGAGACCGTTTTAAAACTCGATTGGAGTGTTGATCTTGCCTTGGACGTACTCA
>VXML01000084.1 GCA_009841115.1 Gemmatimonadota bacterium
AGCAAGGCATTGAGCAAGGCATTGAGCAAGGCATTGAGCAAGGCATTGAGCAAGGTATCTGCGAAAGCATCCAAGAAGTGTTGGAACTGCGCTTTCAACCGGAGGCCGTGCGCCGCTTGGCCGCTCGCCTTGGGGCCATTGACGATGTGCAGCGTCTCAAGCAATTGTTTCGGGCGGCCCTACAGGTGCCCAGCCTCGAAGCCTTTAGGCATCTGTTAGACGAAGCCGAATAGGGATGCCGTGTAACGTCAGTACTAAGAAAACGGCTAGCCGAGTGACCAAATCCATTCGTCGCTTGGCCAAAGGATGAGTAGTTTTCTTGTCCTTTCTCCAAGTCAATCACTGATGTTACGCATTTTTGGTCCTCAGCTACCCATCCCTGTACCCTTTCCCACACACTCCAGCACCGCCGATTCCGCCTCTGCTCTGAGCCGCTGCCGTGGCACAGTTTTTGCAAATTGCTCGTCATGGCCGAATTCGACACCATCGCCAAACGGCTCATCCAAACTCACCCAACCGACTTCGCCCGCTTCGCCCTCCAGCGAGACGACATCCAACGCGTCGAAGTGCTCGACACCGAGCAACCCACCATCCGCCACACCGACAGCCTCCTCCGCATCCAAGTAGGCGGACAGAAGGTGCTGCTACTGCACGAGTTTCAAACCACCGACGACCCAGCCATGCCTCGCCGCATGGCTAGCTACATCGGCCGCTGTATCGAACAATATGGCCTACCAGTGTACGCTCACGTCTTCTACTTGCGTCCCCACGCCGGACGACGCGATCCGGGTTATTACCGGCAGGAGCATCTCGACTATCCGGTCGCCATCCGCTACAAGGTCATTCGCCTGAGCGAGTTGGGCGGTCAGGCCGTGCTCGACGGCGGGTTGGTGGGCTTGCTGCCGTTTACGCCGCTGATGCAGCCACCGGCTGGTCAGGCCGAAGCCGCGTGGTTGGAGCAGTGCGTCGTCCGGGTGGCGGCGCTGCCGCTGGCACCGCCCGACAGGGCCGATTGTCTGGCGGAACTGGCGACGTTGAGCGGGTTGGCGTATAATCCACAGACGATCACGGCCCTTCTTGCCAAGGAGCAGCTCATGGATATCATCCGCGAATCCTCGTTTGCCCAGTATCTGACCGCCAGTGCCCGTGAGGAGGCCCTCAAGCAAGGCATCGAACAGGGCATTGAGCAAGGCATTGAGCAAGGCATCCGCGAAAGCATCCAAGAAGTGTTGGCACTGCGCTTTCAGCCGGAGGCCGTACGCGGCTTGGCCGACCGCCTTGGTGCCATCGACGATGGGCTGCGTCTCAAGCAGTTGCATCGTGCGGCCATCCAAGTGCCCAGCCTACAAGCCTTTAGCAACCTGTTAGACGACGAGTAGAGTCGCCGCGTAATATCAGTCAATCAGTGCGATTGCTCGGAGCAGGCGTCCCGTCCAGCCTTTGGTCATCCCTTAACGATGAGTCTATTCTGACGGGCTTGCCGCAGGTGCAAGCTGCTCGGCGAGAGCGTACGCACTGAGCCAGATGCGTATCTGTCATTCCGGCCTCTCATCGATCAAAAGGAGGCGACGGGGCAAGCCCTCGGGCGGGACATCTGATACTTGCGCTTCCTCTGTCTCTAACGCCCTATACTCCCGCCGTAATCCCATATGTCGTAATCCCTCGTGCCGTAATATCTCATGCCGTAACTTCTCAACATCTTCATCCGATAGCTTTGCGTCATTTCGGGACCACAGCCATTCCGGCCAGCCACCGTCAACCGGTTCGAAGTGTACCCAGTCATAGTTTTGCACGTCATCTACATCTAATGGTAGAAATGACCCGAGAAATGCGGACAGGCTACGGTAAGCTGCGGGCAGCAATCGGTAGTCGCGACCCTGCCGGCAGTCGAAAAGGCAACGCCAAGGGAATGCGGCGCATGATGTATGAATCGAGTCAAAGTTTTTAGCTCTAACCCGGATCGCTTGGCGAATATTCCAACTTGGCACCAGAGTACAACCCAGTTGCCTTTTGTCGGGACACCGGCAGCAATGCCAATACGGTTGTATTTTGTGCTGGTCCACGTACACGTAGTTGTACAGAAGGTAAAGTGGGATGGCGCGTACGCTCTGAGAGTACGTCTCAAGGATGTCTAGCTGAGATTTCGCTTTGGCGTCGAGACGATAACACCCCTTAGCTTGATCTAGCTTCTTGGCTTGCACTGCAAATGCTGCGGCTCGGTTGCCACCGACGTGAATCCGGATTTCCAAGTCGGTACCTCGTCTCGACTCCTGACTTTTAGTGCTTTGAAATAGCCTAGTACGACCCTTCATTGAACGTGTAAAATCCAAAATAAGTAGATCAGTAAGCGTCTCCTCTCCCAACCGGACTTGCACGTCCCTTGCCTGTTTGAGTCTTCCCCATGTGTCCTCTGCGATTTGTTCAGCGGGAGTCATCTTCGACGCACTCAAGTTGCACTTTCCGTAGCGCCATCGCCGAACAGCCCACCTTGCTCAAGCGGCACCTCCTGCCGCTCCTTTCGCGCCAGATCGGAAATTTCGGGCCAGCTCTGTACTAGGCTGTTGTAGGAAAGGGCTTCGGCGGCGCGGCGCTTGCGTTCGCAGATGGTGTAGAGGCGGTAGGCTAGTTCGCGGGCGATGTCGGCTGATGCGCCGAGGCGGACCACGACCCGCGCTGCTTCTGGTTCGCCGCCAGTTTCCAAGGCGCGGATGAGGTGATGGACGGCTTCCCACACGGTGAGCCGGGCGTCGGTGGTTGGGTCCCAGTCGTCGGCTAATTCGTCCGGGCGCAGCAGGCGCACCTTGCCCGCGCTGGAGGCGAGGATGCCGCCTTCGACGATGCCGGCGATGCTGGTGTTTTTGGCTTTGGACAGGGTTTCGGCGACGCCGTATTCACCCTCGTCGAAGCCTTGTTGCTCGAACCACGCCAAGGCCCAGCGGCTGTCGGGGTCAAAGTCGCCTTCCTGCTCGGCGAGCACTTCGTCGAGCATTTGGTTGATGAGCGCTAGGGCTTCGCGCACGGAGACGGGATTGCCTTCGGCGTCGAGCACTTTGGCGTAGCGGGTGAACACGGCCATGCCGGGGCCGATGGCGGCTTGGGCGAGATCGACTGGGGCGATGTTGCCGGATTGGAGGTGGGCGAGGGCCGTGGGAAGTTCAGCCCTTAACGCGGCGACGAATTCGCGGCGGGTAGCCATTGGTGCATCGGTAGGGCGCTGGCGGCAGACGAGGACGATGCTGGAGGCGAGGGCGTTGGAGCCAGCACCGATCATACGATTACTCAGTTCGGTCCGCATCGGCCAAGTACCGCTGATGGAGAAACCTGACTGGATCACTGCGGCCAAGAAAGTCTCCCATCCGGTGCTGACAGTGCCGGTTTCGCCTTTGGTCTCGGACTGCTTAAAGGCATAGTAGATGGAGACCGGGAATCCGGGATGAGCTTGCTCCGCGAGGCGACGCATGGCCTCCGTCATTCCGGAGAGGAAAAAGCTCTCTGCCTTTTCCTTGTTGCCATGCCGGTATGCTGTAGCGACCAATTCTTCGGCCTTCGGTACTGCCATCGTGGCGAAGAGGTCAGGAAATGTTGATCTCAATGAGCGGCGTAGCCAGACGTAGAAGAAATCCGACAGATCGGCATAGCCGATGTTGTCGTAGTAGGGCGGGTCGGTGGAGATGATCTTATCTATGGTCAACGACTGATGAGCCGCATCTATCTGGGTGCCAGCACCGACCGATGAGCCGCATCCAGCACCGACTCCATCAATACTTTCGGCGGTCCATTGGACTGCACCGAGAAAGCTGCCAGTTCCGCCGAGCAGCATGTTGAGTTCAGCATAATCCCACGTCATCGGAATGCTCTGACGGGCGAAAGTGTTTCGCGTTGAGTCACGCTCGGTAAACCACGTACAGATTGTTGATCCCCGGTCGGCGAGCTTCGATAATGCAAACGCCAGATATACTCCCACTGCCTCCGCATACGCCGTCTCACTAGCACCTCCATCGCACAGGGGCCGGTCATCGGACAAATCGGTGTTGGCGGCATCCTGCTCGACGCGCTCCATCACTTCCGCTACTAAGTCGGAGAAGGTGGTCAGGGCGACGAGTTGGCGGGAGGTGAAGAGGTCTGCGTAAGTTGGAAGGCCGTAGTTTGGGGTTTTGAAATCTCGCGGATTGTTGGGTAGAGCCACCTCCGGCTTCCAGACGGGGTTCACCTTATTTGCGACTGCTTCATGTTCAGATGTCGGCGAGAGATATACTCGTCCTCGATCACCCTCAGCCACGATTGCCATTAACCGCGTCTCAATGCGCCCCATCTTTCCCTCGCTCCGAATGTGACCGTAGGGTACCGGCACTCCCGACATCAGGCACCGAAATGCCTGCCGCTTTCCCGCGCTAGTCCCCGCCTTCGCCGCCTCCGCATCTGCAGGCGTTCCCACCTTCACCACAAACCGATACCCACGCCCCTCAATTACCGGCTCGACATACGCCTCCTTCCCCTTCTTCGTCGAAAGCATAAAGGTCGAGGCCAGCGGCACCTCCACATCGGCAAACGCCGGATTCGGGCTTCTCACCGTCCGCGCCCACAGCCACGCAATCACCGTCAGCTTACGCCCCTTGTATCGTTCAAGATCGGGCCGCTCCCGCACCATCTCCTCGGTAATCTCAACCTGCGGATACAGATGCCCAATGCGCCGCTCGGCCTCGTCGCGCATCCACTGGCCATAGTAGCGCACATCCTCAGCCAGCCCCTGCGCCCCCTTCCATTCGCGCTCAATCAGACTCCTTTCCTCACGGGACTCCGGATTCACCGGCGACTGCCCGGCGAACTTCGGCGGTATCTCGATCATGGCCTTGTTGATGAGCACCGCCACCGGATTGAGGTCGCTGGCATGAGCTTCAAGCCCCAACCGCTGCGCTTCCAACGGCAAGGCACCGCCGCCAGCAAACGGATCGTGAAAGGCTGGCAGCTTATCCGGGTCGAACAATTCGGCAGCGCGCGGGTGATCGGCATTGTCAGCACAGGTCCGCCGCCAACTCTTGCGAATCTCCGTCCGCGCCTGTTCCAGCACCTTCTCGTTCGTGGTATTCTCCCACTTCACCAATTCTTCGATGAGGCGAAACAGCCGCTCGCGCTCCTTTTCCTGGTCGGCCTCCGTAGGGAACAGCTCGGGGCTGGCCGACGGATCATCGACCATCTGCGCAAAAATCACCGCCCGCGCCGCGGCCAACGGCCGCCGCGCCCACCACAAATGCAGCGTACTCGGATGCCCGTGCCGAATAGACTTCTCCCGTGCCGACGCGGCATTAATGGCGTCAAGCGGCAGGGCGACTTCGATGAGCTTTTTGCGGGAGCTAGCTAGTGGTGGAGGTAGTGTATCCGTTTGAAATCCTAGGGTCTCATGCTTCATGGACGGACTAATCCCTGATGGTCTGGATGTTCTGATTGATTGGGGCGTCAGATCATAAAAAAACCTAAACCTCTTCGCCAGAGAGCATCTCTCTTAATCTTCTAAGCTGTCCGACCTACAGCGGGACGTTGGCTTGACGAGATAGATATATCATCTTTTACCAATTCGCCTTTTTGGTCCCTATCTATGAGGATAGGTGAGGGTAGTCTTCAGGAGGGATATTCTATATAATTCCCCCAAAAAAGGGACTATTAATGTATTTCCCAGTTTTTGCTCGAACGGCCAAGTGCAATACTGCCTGGACCATTTTGTCCATCTACTTTGTCCTAACTTTGCAGGTCGGATGCGGCTCAGAACCCCAAAACCATGTGGTCGCAAGGATAGCTGGGCAAGAAATCACCACGGTCGAACTGCAAGCATTCGCCGCCCGCCTGCCGGACGGCATCCACGAAGGCAAGAGCGACAGTGCGGCCAATGTCATGGTCTTGAATGCGCTAATCGACAAAAAAGTGCTGCTAGCCGAAGCAGAGGCACAGCAATTGCACAGCGATCCGGGCTTTGTCCTCGATTTATCCGCCTTCAGAGATCGGGAAATGATGAAGCTGTACAACCATCTCAAAGTGGACCAGCAGATTTCGATTTCGCAAGAGGAACTGTTCGAACTTTACCAAAGCGAGGCTTGGAACAAAGCACTGCGCCTTGCAGCCATAGTAGTGGAGACGCGGGAGAAAGCCGACGAACTAGTAGCCGAGCTCAACAGCGGCAAGGCGTTCCGCCAGCTCGTCGATGCCTATTCTGTCGACGAGACGACCAAAGCCTGGGGTGGAGATACGGGACGCTATTTGTCCAGAGACACCGCCGATGAATCCCTGCAAGAATTATTGACCCTGCAGGTAGGTGACCTATCAAAGCCGTTTCCCTTCGCCTATAAAGGGAAAAAGCACTACGCCGTATTCAAGGTACTGGACGAGATGCCCATTGCCTTAAACGAGGTGCAAGGGGTCCTCGAGGAGAAAATTTTCGGCTCCAAACGAAATGCCCGTAGAGCGGCATTGACCGATTCGCTGGCAGGCGTGTACAAGCCTTTAGTAGATGCCGATGGGGTGGCATTTTTGGCCGAGCGGTCAGCCGACGGCCAAATCAATGTGTCCGAGGCCGAGGCCACTATGCGATTGGGTTCCTATCGAGACGGCGATCTGACCATTGGCGAATTTCTTCCCGTCGTGCTGCACAAAGCCGGTCCAGAGACCCGGCACCAACTCGCCGATACTGCGTTAGTAGCGGCCAAGGTCCGCAGCCTGCTCACTGCCCAGATGCTACTCAAAGAATCCTACGCCCTGGGCTTAGATCGGGATTCTGCCTTGGTAGCCAGCGTGGAAAACGAGCGCGAAAATCTACTCGTTAGTCTGCTACGCAAGATCAATGTCGATGCCTATATCAGGGTTGAAGAAAAAGAAGCCCGCGCCTTCTACGACAAAAACCCCGAAAAATTTCGCTATCTCGAAGCCACTATAGCCGCAGAGGTTCTTTTGTCCAACGAAGAGGAAGCTCAGCGAGTAAAAGAGCAATTGCAAGAGGGAGCCGATGCAGAGCAATTTATCGCAAAATACGACACTCGCGGGGTCCATGGAGAAAAAAGGGGATTTGTGCGCCTCGACGCCTACAAGCGACTTCACTACCCCCATATATACGATCTCTCCCAAGATATGGAAATAGGCCAAGTCGGTGGCCCCATCAAGGTAGCAGAAGGGTATTCTGTATTTAAAATAGTCGCCCGGGAAGCGGCCAAGCCCAAACCTTTTAATGCCGCTTCAAAAAAACGCGCCACCGCCTATGTCAGGATCAACAAGGCCAAGCACGGCTATGTGGAGTTCGTGAGCGCTTTGCGGGAGAAATACAACGTGGAAGTTTTTCCCGCCAATATTCCCAACATGATCAAAGACGGAAAATTTCAGGCCGACAATTAGCTAGTTATTCGGCAGTGAAGAGAACGCATTATCTTTTCGACCGCTAGTCGGCTCCTTCTAACCTTCTCAAGGTCCGCAGGGCCGTTCTTTCGTCCGGATCGGTTTTGCGGGCCTGTCTGTAGTGCCAAATCGCGTCGCCTGTTTTGTCGTTTAGCAGAGACACCGCACCCTGGATCGAGTACTTACGGGATCGGAAGCGGCGCTCGATGTTTTGTTTCTTCTCTTCGTCCACGTCGAAAAGAAACTCGTTCACCTCCACCACCAAGTGCGGCAACAGGCTTGACAAAGCGGGCAGGCCCGCACCCGTATCCCCTCGCCTGCGGTCGGTAAAGCTTATATAGGGTCGATCGTCGGTGTTCAAAGGGCCATGGCCGGCGTAGTCTGCAAAAGCGCGCTCGTCCAAGGCTAAGGTCCCTGCAAAAGAAACCGGAGTGGCGAGATCTACCTCTTGCAGAGATTCTTGCAAATCCGCTGCTGACAGCCGTTGTGCCAATAATTCAAAGTCGATGTGTTGCGGCTGGTTTGCCCCCAGCACAATGGAGTATTTGTCGGTCAGCCACAGGGTCGCGTGGGGGAAAACCGCGCGAAATGTTCGCAAGAGCATCTCGTAGTCGGCTACGGTCAGCCCGTGCAGGGGGATCCACTGGGCGATGAAGCCTTCTTTCTTGAGTCGCTGGCGACAGAGCTGGTAGAATTCTTCCGTATACAGCACCCAACTGTCCGCCGTGCCGGGATGGGTCGCGTCGGCGATAATGATATCGTAGCGCTCTGGTGTCCGCATCACGTGGTTTCTGCCGTCGCCGTGGATTAGTCGGAGGCGATCCGTGCCTACCCTGTTGAAGACGTAGTTGTTGTAGCGGGCAAAAAAATCGGCGGCCTCGACCACACTGGGTACGACTTCGACGCAATCCACCTGCTCGGGTTGGTGGAGCAAGACCGAATTGAGGGTAATGCCGCCCCCGAAAGCAATCACCAAGACTTGCCGGGGGTCGTTATGCAGGATCATCGGCAGATTGCCCAAGAGTCGAAAAATTTTGATTGATGCATGGTCTGTCGGCACTTCTCCCATGCCATTTACTTTGAGGATGCGGTTGCCGTGGCTCATTTGCTGGACCGTTACCGTCCCAGCAGTACCCTCGCGATAATAGACAAGCTCGCTGTCTTTTTCTGTATTTGTAAACAGCGCGATAAAAAGATTGCTCGGCATGGCCCAAGTCAGCAGCAGTACCGCGCCGACAGGCAGGCCTATGGCTTGCAGCTTAAAACGGCTACCGGCGTTTGGATGGACCAGCAGCAGCAGCGCCCCCAAGGCGATGTTAGTCCAGGCCAAGGCTTGCACCGCGCGCTCCGTGCCCAGTAGCGGAATCAATAAAAAACCAGCGCCAAAAGCACCAGCGATAGATCCCAGTGAATTGACGGCATAGACCTTGCCAATTTTTGTGCCCAAGGTCTTTAAATGCGTAGTGTTGAGTTGTCCCACGAGCGGAAAGAGCAATCCCATCAGACAGGTGGGAATGAGCGCAATCGAGAAAACCAAGATAGCTGTTGCGAAAAGATAGCCCGTCCACGAGGTAAGCGTACTGAGATACGGAATGAAATGAGTGCTAACGCCGAATGCGCCGATGGAGATATGACCAAACAGGCCCAGGAGTATCTCAATAGCGCCGAATGCAATGAGCAGATCAGGCCAGCGGCCGACAAAACGAGAGGCGATGGCTCCTCCGAGCGCCAGACCGAACAAGAAGGCGATCAGGATGATGCTGAGACTTTGGGCCGTGCTCAGCCCCAGTATCATGGTCAGCACCCGCGTCCACAGCACTTCGTATCCCAGAGCGGTGAAACCCGATGCGCAGAAGACCAAAAGCGTCAATTGCACCAGCCAGTTCGGCAGTGCTAAAGGATTCTTTTGCTGCGCGTTGTTTCTCTTGCTTAGACTCACCCTGTGTGGCTCGGCTGAGTCCGACAAACGGCGATACCACGCCAGAGAAAAAACCGCAATGAGAACATTGCCAACAACGGCGACTGTGGTCGTGCCACTGATGCCCAAATACTCGATAGTCAGATAAGCCGCGGTCCCGACCCCGCAGGCGGCTCCGAACGTATTGGCGGCATACAAGGTCCCCACACTCCAACCCACCTGCGACATGTGCCGAGTTGCAAAGCGGATCAGAATCGGCAGGGTGCCCCCCATTAGCGTAGTGGGAATGAGCAGGACGAGGAAACAAAGTGGGAAGCGCATGAGCGCAAAGACATAGGGCGTTGACTCCAGTTGCAGGTAGAGCCAAGTGTGGATTTCGTCCAGTCCGCTCAGGATTAAGGGGAAAGTTAGCGCAAAGGCGGCGATGCCCAGCTCGAGGAAGGCGTAGAGGCGCAGATTGTTTTCGCTCTTGTCGGCCAGGCGCCCGAAGTAGAAGCTGCCCAGCGCCAACCCCGCCATAAAAGCTGCCAGGACCGTGCTGACCGCAAAAGCCCCGGTGCCGAATACGAGGACGAGCATTCTCACCCATACCACCTGATATACCAAGGTACAGGCACCGGAAAGGAAGAACAGGACGAGAAGGAAGATGTGGGCACCGCGGCTCAAAATGGCAACCTATGCGGTTTGGGGAGTGTACCGTTTATTCACCGGACGAATCGTTCCACCGATCTTATTGTAATGATAAAACCAAAACGCTTAATCGTATTCCTTTGCCCGCTCTTTTTTAGCTGCGGCCAGCCCGAGACGGAGGTCATCGCCTTGGTCGGGGATGAAGAGATCACTACGGCAGAACTTCGCGACTTTGCGGAGCGGAGGGAAAAAAGAGCTATAAGGGTCGGCACTGCAATCCCCGATACGAGCGATCCGCTGCAACAGCTCATCGCCAGAAGGTTGCTGCTGCTAGAGGCTCGCAAGGTCGGTATGGCCGCTGACTCGGTTTTCGTGCGCCGGTTAGAACGGCGGCGGCGAGATGCGGTAATTGAATCTTATCTCAAGCGCCAGGTTGACGCGAAAATCGTCGTGACAGCAGAAGATATTCTGCAGGAATACCATGATGCGAACTGGAATCGCGGTCTCAAGTTCATCTATTCTGCAAGAGCGACAAAAGCCGCC
The DNA here is from genome assembly GCA_009841115.1 of Gemmatimonadota bacterium. Taxonomy (GTDB): domain Bacteria; phylum Latescibacterota; class UBA2968; order UBA8231; family UBA8231. Next base: position 10,466 of record VXML01000084.1, read on the forward strand.
GCGGTAGAGGACTTGGCCGCGGAAAAATCCATTTTGGGTCTCCCCGGTTATGTGCTCAAAGGACAGGTCAATGAGCAAGTGGCCGACGAATTGTTCGCTCTGCCCGTAGGATCCACTTCCCCAGCTCTCCCTGTGCCGATCAAAGCGGATACAGTCTTTGTGGCCTTTAAAGTTCTCGATGAAAAACGCGTCCCTCTCATCGCCGTGCGGCAGCTTATAGAATGCCGCCTGCGCTCCCGTATCGGAGCAAAGATGGAGCGGGCTCTCGGAATCTCTCTGAGCGATAAATACGCCATCGGCACTGCTCAGGACAATCCATCTGACTTTCACGCGTTCGATTCCTCATCCGTTGGGCCCGACAATGCTCATATCTCCGATCTCTATTATGCCGCAGGACTGCAAAGTGGTATCGATAAGGAACCCGAGCTACAGGCAAAATTCAGAATCATCGCCGAGGATGTACTCCTGAGCTATTATCTGGAACAGATCGACGTAACCCCAGCAGAGGCACGAAGTTATTTTGCGCTTCATCCCAATCAATTTCCCGCCTATGAGGCCATCACCATCACCGAGATTGTGGTCCACAATCGCAAATTGGCCCAAGATTTGCGCCTAGCAATAGCGCGGGGTGTCGATCCAGAGCTACTAGTCCCCATATTCTCCCAAGACGTCGGAACAAGCGGGGGACGCGTAAAGCTCAGCCCATATACCATGCCATCAATGCGCTACGAGCGCGCCAAAGGCATGGAGATCAACGCCGTCGGGGGGCCGCTAGAGTGGGCCGGAAAGTTCTCCGTATTTGTCGTAGAGGACAAAGTGCGGGAAGGGGGGCAGTGGGATCGGGCTTCGCAACGGCGGGCCGAGCGGCTGGCTAAAGAGGAAAAAGAGCGTCGGCACTTGGCTGCACTGCGCCAGAAATTCTCAGTCCGGGTATTAGCGGAGAGACCCTAGCACCTAAATCCCCACCCCGAACTCCACCTCGAAATCGCGCCATATCTCAGGAGAAATATCCGCCGTAGCCGCCTCGTAGGCTTCTTCGACCTGCGTCTTTGAGGCCGCACCGGGCAGGACAATGCTGCTGATGGGCGCCGCCAAGCAAAACTGGATGGCCAGATGGCGGATGTTCACATCTCGTTTCCGACACCAATCCCACATGGCCCGGGCGCGGACCGCCGGATGGAGTCCGCGTTCGGGGTATTCGCGGTTGTCGAAGTAGGCCGCCGAGCGCTCAAATACTTTTTCATCGCCCGTCAACAGCCCCATGCCGAGGGGACTAGCGAGAATGAGACCTACTTGGCACTGGCGGGCCAAGGGAAATAGATCCGCCGCTGCGGCCGTATTGAACAAGTTGTATTCCAGATACGTGAGGCAGATTTCTATTTGGCCGGTCTCGATCGCCCGGCGGTGCACGGCCGAATTGCGCGCGCCAATGCCGATGTGGCGGATTGAGCCCTCTTCTTTCATCTTTACCAATTCATCTAGGGCATGGCCCGGAGCCAGCGGATCCACCATGCCTTCCTTGCTGCCAACGTCCTCGGGCTCGTCGTAGCCGTGGATGAGGACATTGTCGAGATAGTCCGTTCTCAAGCGCCTTAAACTATCTTCCACACTGCGCCGCGTTTGCGGCCCCGAGTGATCTGAAATCGTCTCTTTGGGGCCATTAGTAGTGACCTTGGCTTGCAGGTATATATTGTGCCTTCTGCCGCCGGCTAGGGCTCTACCCCACCACGTTTCCAGTTCGGGGTATGTATCCAGGTAATTAAAGCCCAGTTCGAGAGCTCGGTGGATGCCAGCAATGCACTCGGCCTCAGTCCCGCTGCCCCACCAGGCCCCGCCCAATCCCAGAGATTTGGGCTGCATTCCGGTCTTGGCAAAAGCTCTCGTTTCTAGCGCTGGCATATTTCGCTCCTCATACTTCGAGATGGATTGGACTCCAAATTTTCTTCTGGCGAGCCGCTGTGCATGGCCCAGTAGCGGACGGGGATGTTCAGTGTGCCCATAGCATTCTTCCTATGAAAGTTCCTACGGCTGTACTAGGCGCAAAATCTGATCAGCCGCGACATCGGCAAGCGTCTGCACAGTGCCATCGGGCCAGCGCACCTCCATATCCACCCTAGCAACGGCACCCAAACCAAAGTGCAGGCGGTGGTCATGGCTGGAAAGGTAGCTGCCGCCAGACTGGCGTTCCCGCACTTGGCGATGGACCCCAGCCGTGACGGCGACTAGGGTGCCGATTGCGTCGCGCTGCTGGCGGCCGACTAATTCGACTAGGAGCCAGTGGTTTTGTTTGTCGATGTCATTTCGCAACAGGCGCGCGGGGCTGGCCACAGAGCAAACCAGCAGATCGAGATCGCCGTCGTTGTCGTAGTCGGCCAAGGCCGCGCCACGACCGACGTTGGGGGCAGCAAAACTGGGGCCCAAAGAGGAGGAAATATCGACAAATTTCCTCGGATTCGGCTCGGTGGAGACGGCATCCCAGGCGTTGGCCTCGTTGCGCAAAATCTGGTTGGTCTGGGCATAACTAAGCGTAGAGTCGATCTGTTCCACGATGTCGAGGACGTGGCCGTTGGCGACGAACAAATCGAGGTCGCCATCCAGATCGACATCGAAGAATTTAGTGCCGAAACCGAGGGGATTGTAGCTGGGCTCGAAAAGGCCGACCTCAGCGCTGATATCGGCGAATTGGCCCTGGCCGTCGTTGTGGTAGAGCGTGTTGGTCTCGTGGGCGAAATTGGTGACGAACAGGTCCTGGTTGCCGTCGTTGTCCCAGTCACCAAAATCCACGCCCATGCCGGCCTCGGCGCGACCGTCCTGGTTGTAGCGGCCCCCAGCCGTCAGACCTGTTTCGACGAAGTGGGTCTGGCGGTTCTCATAAAGGAAGTTTAGCGTGCCGTCGTTGGCCACGTAGATATCGGTATCCCCATCCCAGTCGTAGTCAGAAAAGGCCACGCCCAAACCAGGGCCCTCTAATGTGATGCCCGCCTCATAGGTGATGTCGGTGAATTGGCTTTGGCCGTCGTTGCGGTAGAGCAAATCGCTCGTTGGGCCGTATTCGTCCGGGTCGCAATAGGTGCGGATATCGCCCCGCTTGCAGATGATGTTGTTGGCCGTAGTAAAGTCCACATAGTTAGCGACGAACAGATCGAGGTCACCGTCTAGGTCGTAGTCAAGAAAACCGCAACTGGCACCCCAGCGGTCATCGTCAACGCCCGCCCGTTTGGCGCTGTCGCTGTCGGTAAATTTTCCCGCATCGTTGCGATATAAAGCATTGGGACCAAAGCGAGTCACGTATAAGTCCTGGTCCCCGTCGTTGTCCCAGTCGGCCGCGGCCACACCCGTGCCGTAGCCGTTATCGCCGCTGCCGGGAGCGGCGTCGAAGCGACCGTCGCCCCGGTTGCGGTAGAGTTTATCAGTCGGCAAAGGCTCGGGGGCCAGGCCGGTGAGATACGTGGAGTTGACCAAATAGATATCCTGCCAGCCGTCGCCATCGTAGTCCAAGAAAGCAGCTCCCGAGCCAAAAGTCTCTACGTAGAAATAGTCGCCCTGGGCACCGTTGTAGTGTACAAAGTCAAGACCGGCAGTCTGGGCGACATCGACAAAGCGCAGGGCCTGCGTCGGTTCTTCTCGGATACAGGCCACCAGCAATGAAAAAAGAAAAAAGGCACAGACAGAGCGGAACATGAATCAGCGCAGTAAAAAGGAGACCAGGACGGCAATGCAAAGGCCCCAGAAGAGCCAGCCGGAAAGGGCCTGCAACAGGACCAGAAAGCGCACTTTGCCCTGGGGACGCACTGATGCCGCGCCCGCAATAAAAAAACTATGCAGGCTGAAAAGCAGGCACTCCATCAGGTCATCTATCAGCAACCAACGGTACAGCAGGGCAAAGAGCGCCACCCAAGCCAAAGCGACTAAGGCTAGGCGTTTCAAGTCGGTGCCGTAGCGCGAACTCAGGTCAAAGGTGATGAGGGCGTAGCGCTCGATAGAGGTCCAAGGCAGGTGGTGGCGACGGCGATCCAGCGACTCTATATAACAGCCGCGGGCATCCGCGGCCATGCCGGAGATGAGGAACTGGTGGCGCAGGCCGGCATAGACGCGGTCCAGATCGTAGTTGGCCTGCTCTGGGGGCTGGGCCAAGTGGCCGCGCAAATGATCCCAGGTGGAGAACAGGCGCTGGAAACGCGCATTTTGCAGCAAGAGCTGGGCTCCGGGGCCTAGCAGCGAGTCGGGCATGGCGGCGGAAGGCCGCAGATCTAGGCTGGGAGTGACTAGATGGCGCAAGTCGAGGCTGATGCGAAAAAGGGCATTGAGCAGGAGATCGTTGTCGCTGTGGACACCAGTAAAGACCGCTTCTTTTGCGAAGATGCTGCCGTCGAAGACGGCTCCGTCGTCAAAACGGGCTTGTTCGAAGTGGGCAGAGTGGGCAAAGGCGATATTTGCAAAAGTCGCCCGCTGCGCGAAAGCGGCTTGCTTAAACGAGGTTTCCCCAGCAAAGCGGGCACTGGAAAAATCGGCGGCGTCGAATTGGGCTTGCCAAAAAAAAGACCGCTCCAGAAAGCGCGCGCCGGCAAAGGAGACGGGAGCGCGCCAACGCGCTGTCTTGAACGAGGCGACACCGGCAAAGCGGGCGTCGCTGAAATCGACCTGGCCAGTAAAGAGAACATCCTCAAAATAGGCCCCGCCCTCGCAGCGCAGGCGCGCGAAAGTGGCGTCGCTGAAGTGGGCTCCGGCGCAGGAAAATGCGGCGGCGAGGTGACTTTGGGTGAAGTCGGCCGTGGCGGTGAAGCGAGCATCTCTAAGGTTGGTTTTCTGCCTTATCTCGCATTCTCGCAGGGCAAAGGATTGCAAGAATTGCGCTTCAGCTAGAGAAAGGTCAGCAGCAAAGGTAGTGCGAGAAAAGATCACCGGACCGAGAAACACAACCTCGGCCAGCAAAACTTCGTCGAGGAAAAGCACATCGGCCAATTCCAGCGCCGCCCTCACGGTGTCGAGATTGGCCGCTAAGCTGGAGAGGCGACCCTTTACGGCTGTTTGCTGTAAAACGAGACGGCTATGGTCATTGGCCGAGCCTAGGCGATCCATTAATTCCCCAGCCTCAAGCAGGGTATAGCTGCGGCCCGCAATAGTAGTATCGGTCAGAGCGCTCGGCTGGGCACCAACGGTCGTGGTCAAAGCGATTATCAGAGCGAGGACGGCCCGCTTCAATTTAACCCAGTTCAACGTCCACATGAGAAATATAGATACTCTGTAGAGTTATCTGGTGCAAGCTGTCGGCTCTTTAACAGCGCAGTGCGTCGACCTTTTGAGCCGACCGCCGGAGTCTTTAGATTTTTGCGCTATATTGTCGAGTATCAGGAGCGTAAACCTTGGCGCATCAGCAACAGTCTCTAAGAGTATCGCGGAACCACACCGGACGCGACCGTCTGCTAGGGCTGCTCCTAGCTCTTTTCATGGGCAGTTGGGGATGGATCGGCTGCGATGAAAAAGAACGACAAACACCGGCTGATGGGCCGTCACCCAACGCGCCAAAGGAAAGCAAACCCCAACCGCTAAAGGTCGAACAAGAGGAGCAGATTGCTGCCGAGGTTCACTACCGTCGCGGTCGTCGCTACCTGCAAAATGGTCAGTATGAAGAAGCAATTGGAGAATTCAGCCGGGCCGTGCATCTGAAGCCAGATTTTGCCTTGGCCCTGGACCAGATCGGTTTGGCCTATACACTGCAGCGAAGATCGGGGGAAGCCATTCCGTACTACAAAAGGGCCATCGCCCAAGCACCCGAGAATGGGATTTTCCTCATGCATCTCGGAAAAAGTTACATGGACCTTCGCGATTATCCCGAAGCCAAGAATGCCTATCGACGCGCTCTTGAGTTGGGAGTAAGACGGGCAAAAATCTACTACGATCTAGGGGTGGTCAGTGAGCGAGAAAATGAATTGGAAGCTGCCAGAAATTATTTCCAGCAGGCTATTCAGGTGAATTCCGACTTTGCCGACCCCTATTGCCGTCTAGGCGCCGTCCTAGAGAAGCAAGGAGAGCCAACAGAGGCCACTTATCTCTACCAGCAAGCGCTCAAAAAAGATCCCCGCCACATTCCCTCCCACTACCGTCTAGCTCAGCTTTATCTCAAACAGGGGCACCGGGAAGAAGGTCTGCGGTTACTGCGGGATTTTCAACATCTAAAGCAAGCTGAGAGCGAACAGCCATAGGGCTGAGCCGCACTTGCGATCGGCAAGACTTGACACCCAATAGACAAAAGGGATAGGTTGGGTCGCAACGACTAAAAAATGCAGCGATTCAAATCAATAAATGTTCAGCCCCCATAGGAGAATCTAATGTCTCAGCAACCAGCACTGGTTCACAAGCCTATCAAGCGCGGGGCCGAAGCCCACAGCAGCGAAGGCATCGTGCCTCCCCTCTTTCCCCGCACCATAGGCCCCAATAGTCTAAAGTACGTCCAAGAGGTATTGGATTCGGGACTAACCCTCGATTCAGTGGGCAAGTTCGAGCAGGCATTCGCCGCAGAACTGGGCGTCAAACACTGCATCGCCACCCCCACCTGCACCACGGCCATGGCCGCCCTAGCACTGGCCTTTGACTTCGATCCCGGCGACGAAGTCATCATCAGCCCGCTCACCGATTACGGCACCGTGTACGGCGTGCTCATGCACAACTATATTCCCGTCTTTCCCGATACGGCGCCGGGCACGGTCAATTTCAGTGCCGAGACCATAGAGCCCTGCATCACCGATCGCACGCGGGCAATTCTGGCGGTGCACAAATGTGGCCTGCCCAACGATATGGATCCGATCAACGAATTGGCCGCCAAACACGGACTGATCGTGTACGAGGACATCTGTCAGGCCATATTCAGCGAATACAAGGGGCGCGTCGTCGGCACCCTCGGGACGGCCTCGGCCTTCTCTCTCGATTCGGAGAAAACTTTCAGCTCGGACAAAGGAGGTTGCATCGCTACTGACGATGACGAACTAGCGGAAAAAGTGCGCTTCCTCAGTTCGGGCCGCGCCGGGGTGGATGTGCCCCACTTCGGCCGCACCCACACGGCCTTTGGTCATGCCTACGATATGAGCCGCATGACCGCGGCGCTGTGCCTAGGTCAACTGGAGACCATCCGCGCTCAGGTAGCCAAGATCGACCGCACCGTGCGGCTGATCACGGAGAAACTCTCCTCTATTGACGGCATTACGCCATTGCCCATTCCCGACTACGTCACCAAATATTCCGCCTGGATGTCCAGCTTCAGCATCAACCCAGAGGCCTTCAAATGCACGGGTGAGGAGTTTGCCGCCCAGGTCCTAGAAGCCGGAGTAAATGGAGCGGGCCAAGGCAAGTATTACCTGATGCCCGCCGCCCTCCCCTTTCTCCAGGAATACGTGGACGCCAACAAGTACCCGTTTTCGCGTCCGCCAGCCTCGCATGTGTACCACTACAGTTCCGCTACTTGCCCCACGGCCTGGGCTTTTCTCGAAAACTGGGTCCGCACCTGCTCAATTTCCGAAAAATGGGAAGACGAACACATAGAGATGATCGCGGCCATCGTCGCAGAAGTGGCGGACCGCAATCGGGTGGGATAGGCCGTTGAGTAAGACGCTTAAACTCAAGACTCGCCATTACCGCGCCCTGCCCATAGACAAAGCCGGCTACGCAGAGGACGTCTTCGAGTTGCCAGTGGAGCGCACGGCGCTCATTGGTTTGCACTGCTGGAATGTGGGGCTGCCGGATGGCCCTGAGATCGACGTCAACTACGTCACGGGCATGGGCTGGCCCCAGGCCACCGAAGAATCCTGGCGCGTTATGAGAGAAGTGATCCGGCCGGCCATGGATATCGCCCGGCGGATCGGTATGCCGGTGTGCCACGTCGAGCCCGATGATTTTGACAAGCACTACCCCCAAGTGCCTTCTCGCCGCACCCCGGAAAACCAGCGCCGCGCGGCCTCTCTGCAGACCCAGTCGGACCGCTGGACCATCGTCCGCACCGGCGAACTCCAAGCCATCGAAAGAAGATCGACCGGCGTCGATCTGGCCAAATCGCCCGCTGCGCGCATGAAAAGGGCCAAAATCGTCGAGCCGATGGGGGACGAGCCCCTCGTCTTTTACACCAACCAGCTCGACGCATACCTACAAGAGCGCGGCGTCGAAACCCTCATCTATACGGGCTTTGCCGCGGATATGTGCATTCTCAACTCAGAGGGGGGAGGCCGCCCCATGCTGCGGGCGGGCTACCGCTGTATTCTCATGCGGGACGGCACGGTGGGCGTGGAAACGCCCGATACCTTTCCCGAGCGCCTGGCCACGCGCTATGGCATCCACCGCTTTGAAATAGCCGTAGGTTATTCCACCACATGGGCGGACTTCCAAGCCGCCGTTGCAACGATAGAACAATAAAAAGGCAACAGAACTATGGCCCTGCGCATCTGCGACTGGAAATACGGCAAGAACTGGGTCTATTCGATTACCTACGACGAGGCGCTGGCCGATCTACACCGCTTTGCCATTCCCCATCACGAGGAATTCGGCATTCCCGGACACGTAGAGGTCGTGGGCCAACAGATCGGCGAAATCCGCAATATCGGTACTTCGAGTTTCAACGGCTATCGGCACATGAATGGCGATGAGCTCAAGGATTTGCTCGCCCGCGGCTGGGGCGTGGGCAACCACGGCTGGAGTCACCACTTTATCAGGCCCGATATGCTCGATCAGGAAATCCGCCTGTCGCGCGATGTTATAGAACAGGCTATCGACGCTCCTGTGCTGCTGTACTGCGCCCCCAACGGCATTGAAAATATGTCCGACTACGTGCTGGACGCCTGTCGCCAACTCGGTTACTTGGGTGCCATGAGCATAACGGATGGGGTAAACGCGGCGAGCGATGAACTATACTACCTCAATCGCACGCCGTTACACGAAAGCTATGAGGAGCCCTTTTACAGCGCTTACGACCCGTTCCGCCACATTCTGCTGGCCCAAGAGGCCAAGGGCTGGATTATCGACTACTGCCACTGCCCGTTGGAACATGCCGTTCACCCCAACAAAGACTGCTCAGAAGCGCAATTGCGCCTGCGTTTGCAGACGATCATCGAAGAGGGCGGCGACCAAGTCTGGTGCGCCGTGCCCGAAGAGGTCATTTCCTATCACTTGTGCCGACGGCACGCCGTGGTCGAAACCGTGGCCGCAACGGCTCGCGAACAACGATACCGGATTCGCTATGAGGCGTTGCCTGCCCGGGTTGAGCACCGTGAGTTGACCTTTGAAGTGGAGGTGCCGGCGGCCTGGTGCAATTACCCCCGAGTGTGGGTAAACGGGGTGCCCCGGTCGGCCTCTGTGGTGCGCCCTCGCCTGCTGCGGACGACGGTGGAAGCAGAGGACGGGACGGAGTTGCTGTTTCGTCCTTCAACTTTCTGAGTAGATAAGAAGTGGGTCGCAGTACAACAACTGCCTAAAAACCGTTCGACGCGAAGGATTGATTATGTCGCTGCGCATTTGCGATTGGAAATACGGCAAACGCTGGGTTTACTCCATTACCTACGACGAGGCCCTGATCGATCTGCACCGCTTTGCTGTGCCCTATCACGAAGAATTCGGTATTCCTGGGCACTTGGAAGTAGTCGTCGGGCAAATAGGAGAAGTGCGCCAGATCGACGGGTCGAGCTTCAATGGCTACCGACATATGAATGCCGATGAGCTCAAAGACCTGATGGCGCGCGGCTGGGGCGTCGGCAATCACTCGTGGACGCACGTCTTTATCAAACCCGAGATGGTCGATCAGGAGTTGCGCGTGGCCAGGGAGGTTTTAGAGCAAGCCATTGACGCGCCGGTGCCGCTGTATTGTGCCCCCGGCAGCAACCGCAATATGGCCCCACACATTCTCGAGGCCTGCCGCCAACTCGGCTATTTGGGCGCGATGAGTATCAGAGAGGGAATAAATCGACCCGCGGACGAGTGCTATTGGCTCGACCGCAGTCCTCTGATCCACGAATACCCCCCGCCTTTCTTCAGCAAACACGATCCCTTCCGCAATATTCTCCCCGCCCGCCAGTCCCGAGGTTGGGTCATCGACTACTGCCACTGCCCGATCGAAGAGCCCATCCACATCAATAAGGATTGTTCCGCAGCCCAGCTCCGCAAGCGCTTGGAGACGGTGCTTACAGAGGGCGGCGACGAAGTCTGGTGTGCCGTGCCCGAAGAAGTCGTGTTCTATCATCTGAGCCGGCGTCATGCCACCATTGATGTTGTTGACGACAGCGTCAATGAGCAACGGTATCAAATCTCTTTCACCGGTCTGCCCGCCGGCGTGGCTTGCAAGGAACTGACCTTTGAAGCGGAAGTGCCAGCGGCCTGGTGCAACTTTCCCCGCATATGGGTCGATGGCGTAGCGCAGACAGCGGAGTTAGTGCGGCCCCGGGTACTGCGAGCCACTGTCGATGTAGGAGATGGGGTCGAAGTGGGGTTTCGCGCCGGATAACCCTCAAAACAGAGATTTGGCGAAGGCCAAGTCTTCGGCGAGGAGTCGCTCTGTGGAAGCTGCATCGTGGTATTCGGCATCCATGCAGACGACACCGCTGAAGCCTCTCCGTTTCAGTTCCGAGACCGACCGCGGCCACGAAGCCAAGCCCTGCCGTCCCGTGGTCCAATAAGGACACCATTCCACGTCTTCCGCTTCCGCTCCGGTCTGCCGCCGCCAGTACGCATTCTTGAGCTTGAACTGGGACAGATGCGACCAGACGATATCGATTGCCATCTCAGGGGATTCTCCGTTGAGAGCCGTGTGCCCGGCACAGGGTATGGCGCAGATATGGCTGGGATCGTAGCGGTCGATTAGGTGTTTTATACCCATGGCATTGCACACCCATTGGCCTTCGTGGTTTTGGATGCCCAAAGCCACCCCGTGCTTGTCGAGCAAGGGAATCAGGGCGTCAAAGGCTCGCTGGTGATCTTCTATGCTGGCCAAATACCCTCCAGCAGCGATGGCTGGGCAGGTGCGAATGACCGGAACTCCGGCAGCACCACAAGCCGCAATGGTTGCTTCATCCGTCGGCCCGGCCACACTGGTAATGGCGACACCCAAGGCGCTGAGTTCCTTTGCCGCTTTGGGCAAATCGCGTCCAACACTTTCGGGGGGCACTGGATACCCCGCACGCACGGGCAATTCAATGCCGTCGAAGCCCAGATCGAGTACAAACTCTCCGAGTTCGGTTGGCGATTTGTCCTTCCACATTTTGGTAAAAACGGAAAAGGAAACGCCTCTGCTTTGCATTAGAACTCCTCCACCGCCTGCAAGGCCGCGTGGATATAGCCAAAGGCATAGGCAAAGCCGACTTTCCTCGGCTCAGGGCCGCTGATCCCAGGGACGTGATCCGGCATGATCATGTACTCGTAGCCCACCTCCTTGTACACCTTCAGCGCTCGAATCATATTGATGTCGCCTTCGTCGGGAAAAACCTCGACGAAGCTCCCCAAGCCCCCTTTGATATTGCGGAAGTGGACGTTGAAAATCTTCTTGCGCTCGCCGAAGTAGCGAATGACATCAAAAATTTCCTCCGCCGGATTGGCCAGCGCCTCGGACATGCAGCCCTGGCAGAAGTTCAGGCCGTTGTACGGGCTGTCATAGAGCGCGATGAGCTTTTTGAATCCCTCGGCCATCCCTAAGGGGCGCGCCACGCCCCGGTACGTATTGCCCACGCCAATGCCCGGGTCGGACGGATGACAGGCCATCTGGACTTTGTACTCTTCGGCCACGGGTATGATCTCCTGCAGCCAGTGGTCAATGCGCTCCCACATCTCGTCTTCATCGGCCGGCCCGTCTTCGAACTCGCCTAGCGACTGGTCCAATTTGTCCAGTTCAAAGGTCGATACCGTGGCCCCTCCGCGCCCCGTCTTCGAGGGCGTCCGTAAGTGGCCCAAGATGGTGATATTGTAGTTGAGGCCGCGGATACCGGCCTCGCCCGCCATCCGCACCGTCTCTTTCATCCAGTCGAGCTGGCGGTCGCGCTCGTCGCTCGGTTTGAGAAAGATCGCCCCAGCCTCGTTGTCGTAGGCGCTGCGCGATCCCAAAGGGATGTGGATCATCTCCATGCTGATGCCGTGTTTGGCCCACCGCTCCTTCATCTGCTGCAGCATCTCCGTGCTCCACTCCCGCCACGGCGCAGCAGGCGTCTGATCGACGTTTTTGATGCCAAGTTGCGACAAGACCTTCATTTCTTCGTCGGTCTGTTCCCCGAATTGCGATCCGATGTACATAGCATATCCTCCGAAAGGTCGGTTTAGTAATGGACGATTAACATACGGCTACCGAGAAAGTGGAGCCAAAAACTAGCTCGGCGCATCCCCCTGGAAAAGCGTAAATCCCATCTCCAGATACTTGTCGCGTTCTTCGGGACTAGTACCCGTTCCCATGGCCAGACTGATGCCAGTACCAGCCAATTGCGCGGCGACATTGCGCATACATTCATCGACCGTGCGCAGCGGATAATCCGGGTGATCCTCTAAGCTGAAGGAAAGGTCGTTGGGCCCAAACGTGACCACGCTCACGCCCGGCTTGGCCAATTTGCGAATATTGGTCACCGCTTCGACGGATTCCACCTGGATCGCCAAAATTGCGTAGTCATTCCACCACGCCGCATAGGCTCGTCGGTCTATTCCTTGCGTTACACCGCGCAGGCCGCGGCGATGCGCGCCCCCCCAACTGCGCCGTCCAATGGGACCGTAATAGGCATAGGCAATGGCGTCATCTACGGTCTCCGGCTCCATGACCTCGGGGATCAAGACCGCGCTGGGACCCAAGTCGAGATAGCGCCCGACCATGTAGGCCTGCCGGGTGTGCGGGATGCGCAATTGCACGTCGATATCCAACTCTTCGGCCGCCCGGCAGTAGGCGACCAATTGCTCTTCGCTAAAGGGGGTGTGCTGACTGTCGATCCAGATGTAGTCGAACTGGCCCGTTGACCATACATCGGCCAACTCCTCCTTGGTCGTGGTCAGCGATCCGCGCAGGGCTGTTAGCACTTCGCCGTCTCGCATGCGTTGTCTGAGCGTCTTCTTTTGCGCCATAATGACTCCTGAATTGGATGGGAAAGAACCCGTGGTTAGATTCGATGAAACTAAACAGGAAGGTGTAGAAATTGACATGACCGCGAAAGAGCTTTCTTCTGCCCCGGCCCAACTAGCCTACAGCGAGCCAGAACACGGCCGTGCGTGAGAACGCGCTGTGGTCCATGGTCATCCTCTGTTCCCACGGCACTGCGATTCAATAGAATAAGGACTTAACATGCAATACACATCACAACAAAATGATTGGTTGGTTCAGCCCTTTCGCCAACCCGCTTTAATAGAAGAAAAGGACAGTCAACTTATTCTCGACAATGGACTCATTCGCCGAACATTCGCTATCACACCTAATTTCGCAACGGTTGATTATACCAATCAAATTACCGGTAATACCCTTCTTCGTGCCATCAAACCAGAGGCGGGACTTGCGATAAACGGAAATGAATATGAAGTGGGTGGCTTGAAAGGACAGCCCGACTACGCCTATCTTGATTCGGATTGGATCGCGGATTTGACCAGTGACGAGAACGCATTTCAATTCTGCGAATATAGGGTCGGTAAACCTGAAATCCGCTATCCGTGGGTACACAGGCGTTCTACGACATCATCAGTCCATCCACCAGAAGGTGTGAAACTGACGGTTGTGTTCTCACCGCCGCCATCCACTAACTCCCTTCAGGTATGCGTGCATTATGAATTATACCAAGGCATTCCAGCACTATCTAAGTGGATCACTATTCACAATGAGAGCCAAGAACCGATTCAACTTGATGCCTTAAACTGTGAAATCCTTGCTGTCAACGAGCAGGAAAAGCATCGGCTGTATGTCGAGAGCGATTATGCCTTCAGCGGAATGGAAACGACACACTGGGGACCAGATGCAGATTACAAGACGCAAGTCGATTATAACTATCAGATGCCACTGTTGATGACAAGCCGCTATCCACTCGGTCCGGGAGTCCTTCTTCAACCGGGTGAGACCTTCAAGAGCTTCCGCACCTTCGAGATTCTACATGATAGTGATGCGCGTGAGCGAAAAGGACTCGCACGCCGCAAAATGTATCGCACGGTCGCGCCACAGGTCACGGAGAATCCAATTTTCATGCACGTTCGGAGTGCCGAGCCAGATGCTGTCCGTTTAGCGATCGATCAGTGCGCCGAAGTCGGATTTGAAATGGTGATTATGACCTTTGGCAGTGGATTCAATATTGAGAGCGAAGATCCGCAATACATAACCACAATGAAAAAATTGACCGATTATGCCCACCACAAAGATATTCAACTCGGCGGTTATACACTGATGTGTGCTTCGCGGAATGCGGGTGAAGATTTCAACTGTGTTGACCCAGACACCGGGCAACCCGGAAGTAGGTTTGGACAGAGTGCTTGTCTTGCGAGCAGATGGGCAGATGGTTATTTCCAACGAGTGCTGAATTTCATGGATGCAACCGGAATGGATATCATAGAGACTGACGGTCCGTATCATGGCGACATCTGTGCTGCAACGACGCACGAGCATCATAACGGTTTAGCGGATTCGCAGTTGCGTCAGTGGGAAGCGTGCGTTCATTTTTACCACGAATGTCGAAAACGCGGTATCTATATCAATTCGCCAGATCAGTATTATCTCAACGGTTCAAACAAATGCGGGATGGGCTATCGCGAAACGAACTTCAGCTTGCCCCGCGAGCGGCAAATTTTAATTGCCCGGCAGAATATCTACGATGCCACGTATGAAAAGACGCCCAGTATGGGTTGGATGTTCGTCCCGTTGGTGGAGTACCACGGCGGCGGAGCAGCCGCAACGTTTGAGCCGCTTTGTGAACACCTTGATGACTACGAATCACATCTCGCACAGAACTTCGGCAGCGGTGTGATTGCGTGCTATCGCGGTCCTCGACTTTTTGATACTGAACAGACGAAAACTGTCGTTAAGAAATGGGTTGACTTCTACAAAAAGTATCTCCCAATATTGGATTCTGACCTCATTCACGTGCGCCGCCCAGATGGCCGCTCTATTGATTGTGTCCTCCATGCCAACGCGCAAATCGATCCCTGTGGACTCGCGATGCTCTATAATCCTACACGGACGGTACAACGGATGACTTTGAAATTACCGCTCTATTATACCGGGTTGTCTGAAATTGCCAAGGTTCGTGAAAAAGAAGGAGAATCCAAATGCTACAAAATCGACCGATATTACAACATTGATATTCCAATTGAGATGGAAGCAAAGAGCGTTAGTTATCTCGTTATTGAACCTGAAATTTGAATATCACTAATTTTTTTGATACCAGAGAAGTTCGGATGGATAGTTTTATTGCCGCTGAAGTTGTTCCTCCGCCCACTGCTGAAAAGCACTCCGCTCCGCTGCTTTGAGCGTATTCCAGATCAGCAGTTCTTTGCGGATTGCCTGCAAAAAGCTGCGGTTGGCCCGACGCCACGAATCATTGTCGCCGCTGAGGCAGCGCAGATAGAACACTAGGCCGTGAATATCGGCTTGATCCTCAGGGCGGATGCACAGCACGGCGTGCTGGCTCACGCCCAAATCCAGCGGTGCCAGCCACACCCGCGCTTCGAGGGCATAGGCCGTGCCTTGGGGCGTGGCAAAGGACTGGAGTAAGGTTCCCTCGGTGTAAAACGACCCAATCGACGCCTCGCCGTACGACGATAGGTAATCCAACAAAAAGCCACACAACCCCTTGGCCTCGGCCGCCGACACCAAGAAGGGAAAGCGGAATTCCCACTCGGCACCCACCGGCGGCTCGGGCTGCCAACGCCGCACTAGGTCGGGCACCGCAGTGCGAGCGGCCACCCGGGCCGGATACACCGTGGACAGCAAGACCACGCCCATGACGATGAGCGCCGAAAACACGGCCGCCAAGGACGAATAGTTCAAATTGAGTCCGCCCAGCATGTCCAAGTGATTCAGCACCAAACCCATCCCCTGCCCCCCCAAGTATCCCAGCGTAATGCCCAGAACCGCATAGGCGCAGGCTTCGGCGATAAACAGCAGAGCGATGTGGGACGGAGCCAGCCCTACGGCTGCGTAAATGCCAATGTCCTTGAGGCGCTCGTACACCGTCCCCAGCATGGTATTGAGGACGATGAAGGCCGCGATGAGCATGGGTACGATCAGCACCCCTAAGCCCTTTATCGCCGTCGCCCCAATCGACGAATAGGCCCAGACGCCGATGGTCGAGGCTTCGTCCTGCCGCAAGCCGACGAATAGGCTGACAGCCACCCGCAGCAAGAAGTCTTCCAACAGCGCTTGGGCCGCCCCAGAGTCTAATCGCTCCCGATCAAAGGCAACGGCCACCGAGCGCAACCGTCCCCCCATTTGGCGGACGATTTCATAGGGCGCAATCAGCACGTTGTCCGGCAGTATGTGTACATAGGGGCGGTACTGGGAGGCAGTAGCTGTCGTGGCCGCGCCCTGATTGAGCTGAAAGGTGCTGCCGGCGGTTCGAGACAGCTCAAAGTCCACCGGCGTCAGCGGCCCGTCGTCTAGGTCGCGGACGTCGTTAAAAATCTCTGGATCGAACAAGCCCACCACAGTCAGTTCTTTGCCCATCACCTGCACTTGCGCCCGTCCCAAGTCGCCAGCATCCAAGCCCAAAGCCTCGGCCATCGGCAAGGGCAGCAGACAACTAGCCTCAGTCGCGGCGGTGAAAAAGCGACCGGCGGTTAAGGTCTGATCAATCCCTGTGATGTCAGTTTCCTCGGGATTTAGGCCGAGCAAGCCATAGGTCCGCACCAACTGTCGCCCGGACGCGGCTTCGAGATACGTTTTTTTGTTTTCCTGCAAAATGAACCAGTTGCGGAAGCTGATCGGGCCAACCGCGGAAAAGTGGGAGCGAATGTAATCCAACATGGGCTGGCCCAAGGGATTCCAGGCCCGGTTGCGGACTAAGATGCCCTCGTACCCACCCTCGTGTTCGAGAGATAGCGAGATAAAGCGCGCCCGACTCTCGTACGAGGCAAACGAAAGCACCGTAAACGTCAGCAACACCAAGGTCGTCAAGGTCAGGCCGGTGCGCAGTTTGCGCCGCCGCATATTGGATATGCCCAGCATGAACGCGGCATGGGCGACGCTGAAACGCCGCATCTCAACGTGGTGGATCCGGTCGCCGCGTTCCTTCATAAAACTGTTGAAGCGGCTGATGATGAGGACGAGGACGAGACTGGCCATGGCCATGATGGCAAAGGCCAGCAGGATGACCAGCGGATGGGCAATGGCAAAGGCGGGATGCACCTGCGACACCGCGAGCCAGACCACGGCCAATAACGCGCCAAAACCAGCCAATTGCCGCGTGATCTGCGTTGCCCCCAGCAGCAGACGCTCGCCCAAAAAAGCCGCGGGAATGAGCAGCGCCAAAAAGAACACCATGCCCTTTATGACATCGTTCAAGGTCGCCATGGCCTCGGGATAGACTTGGTTTTCCAATCCCAGCGCCACTCGCAGATGGGCCACATAGCGACTCCATTCTTTGCGCTGGGCGGCCTCTTGGGCGGCTTCGAGAACTTGGGCGGTGCGCTGGTGCAGGCGCTGTAAGTGCTGGTTTTCAATGGCGTGGTCGCGCATGGTTTGCAGCCGATCCTCGTCGAGACGCCACATGTCCCAAGCGGCCTGCAACAGCGTCGGCACCAGCCGCTCTTCGGCGAGGAAAAATCCCTCGCCATTGGGTCGGCTATCGGGGATGCCGTTGTTGAGTAACAACAGTTGGCGGCCCGCCAGTATCTTGATGCGGTTTTGCGGGTCGGCGTCCTGCGGCCCGAATACCACCCCTGCCGCTTCGTCGAGGCTGCTGCCCAGCGCGTAGCCGTATTGGCGCGGGGCGGTGTCGTAGCGGTTGAGCACGGTGATGCCGCCCAAGAAATTGAGCGAGCGCGGATTAATGAGGCCGTAAAAAGGGCGGCTCAAACAGGGGAACACCACCACCGATTTCTCGGTAAGCGCCCATTGGACAGTGATAGGGATGGAGCCGTCGGGCAGCGGTTTCCCGTGGAATCCCTCCGCCCTTTTGCTCAGATCGGCGGCATAAGTAATAGCCCCGTCGTGCGGTTCCAAGACGTACACGTTGGTGCGGTATTGAGCTTGCGGCAGCCCCGTTATGAGCAACTCCCCCTCGTCGTCGCTCAGATGGACTTGGGCCGTGCGCACCCCTTTGACGGCTTTGCCCGCGGTCGCCCATTGCCGTCGCACTACAGCTACCGCATCGGCCACTGGCCGGTCCGGCATTTGCGACCGGCGCGGAAAGGTCCGCACCTTGAGGCGCAAATCGCGCATCCGATCCTGCAACACCGGCCCAAAAGCCGCTTTCTCTTCCAACAGTTGCGGATCGTTTAGGGCCTGTTGCAGCACGCCGTTTATCAAGGAGACTTGGCGCGCCAGATTGCCGTAGTTGACTGCGGCTGACTGGTCCAGCGGCGAATCAATCTGCAAGCGGGCGTCGTTTACAGTGATCAAGCCCAAGGAGATCAAGCCACCTTCGAGCGCGAACTGACTGTTGGCGGCGATGCCACCGGGCATGTACGCCGACCAGTCCAAACCCTTGATGGGAGTGATGCCGTTGACCAAACTGCCCACGGCGGCCGAGTCTAGGGTGCTAGCGTAGCCGCTGAAGCGGCGGCCGAATGGGGCGAAAAAGCGCCGCAATTCAGGTCTGGAGGTATTATTCCAAATGCCGACTTGATCGGTGCGACTCGACAGATCGAGGCCGATGAACAGGTCTATGTGGAGCGGTTCCTTCGCGGGTTGGGCGTGGCGGGCGAGAAAGTCGGCCATGCCCTGGCGACCCTGGAAGTGGGCCGACGTTGCCACTAAAATGGTAGTGCGCGCCGGTGGATCGGCGGCGAGATGACGGGCCAATTCCAATAAAGCAGCAATGCCGCAGGCAGTCTCAGCGCTAGGTGCCCGGCCCGGCACCACGGAAATCCCGTCGTAGTACGCCTCGATGGCGACGCGCTCGGCGGCCAGCTCGGGGTCGGCACCGGGGATCACGCCCCAGATATTCCACGCCGGACGCTGTTGCCAATCCATGCGGCCCCGTAAGTGTACCGATAGCTCACCGTCCCGCAGGCGCTGGCGCAACACGAGGCCCGCTTCGCGCTCGATCCAGAAGCGGGGAATGTCGAGCGGCACGTGGGCGTACTTGTCCGCGGCTTGGTGGCGATTGGCCTGCTCGGGCGCGATAAATACCACGGCCCGAGCGCCCAGCGACGCGGCGCGCAGCCAGTGGTTCCAACTGTCGAATTCCAGCAGGACAATGCGCCCGTCCATAGCGTAGCCGTCGAAGTCGCCCCACTCGCCCCGGCCGCCGTAGATCATCGGCGCTCGCAGGCCCTCTGGCGGCAGCGTAACCGTCCGCGCCAGATTGGGCCACAGACCCCACAGCGGCACCTCCTCCCCGCTTCGCTCCAAGCGCAGACGAGCGCCGCGCTCTATGGGCACCACCACTGCAAACGAGTCGCGCCGCACCGCTTCGACGCCAGCCGCGACCAGTTCGCGCTCCACCAATGCGGCACCCGATTCAGCACCAGGATAGCCGGCCAAGCGCGATTCAACGGCGCTCAGGGCTTCGATGGTGGCGCGCAAAGCAGCCACCTCGCCGTAGCAGGGAGTTTGCAGCATCAGCCCGACGAGGTATATGCTGCCCAGCCATCGATAAGTCACTTTGCAAGCCACGCGATTCAACCCCAGAAAATCACATTGCCGACCGTGCCGGTAAAATGGTCGATGACGAGGAAGATGCCGCCCGGCAGCAGTTGCCCCAAGATCAGTCCCATAAAAAACGGCCTAGTCCGGTGGTAGCGCTCGGCACCGCCGTACTTGAGCACCAAGACTTTGACAAACCAAGCCAAGAACATATTGAACCAGAGGTGATCCATAATCCAAGTCGGCCCAACGGGATAGCCCAGAGGATGCAGGGGCCACCAAGCGTAGTGCCACCGGGCCACGGTCAAGCCCAACATGATAGCCGCGCCCAAACCCATATTGATCCAGCCCCACAGATGCGCCTCGCTCGGATAGCGCAACAGGCCCTCGACATAGCGGTAGGGCGCTTCGCGGCTGACCATGGCCCGCAGATTGAGGTTGCCGTGCTCGTAGCTCAGCTCCAAGATCATCCAAGTCGAAGCCCCTAGCGCCACGGCTATGGCCACGACCATAGCCCAGAACAAAGGCCGACGCCCTCGGCTCAATTCCTGGCCCAATTTCAGACTGTTGGCGCAGGAGGCCATGACAAAGCTGCGGACATTGGCTGTCCAGATATAGGTACTGGCCAACAAAACCAAGCCCGGTGCTCCCAGCGTCGATGAGCCGACCGCAGAGATGAGGATGCCGGCCGGCACCACGGGCGGCGCACCGTCCGACAGACCGCCCTCGGCAACCACCCGAGTAAAGGCGACAAAAAGAGCACCAGCCAAAAAGAGCAACGCCACACCGGCCCACAGCGGCAATCCAGCCAGCCACAGCCAGCCGACCATGATCGCCGTGCCAACGACGAGAATGATTACCGCCGCTCGGTACGACAGGATTTCATCGGTGTCGTCAATAGCCGGGTCCCCAGACCAAGCCTTGCGCCAGACCGCGGCCAAATGACGACGGGCTGCCCACAAGCCGCCGAGGAATAGCACCAGCATAGCGCCCATGGCGTGATAGACCTGTAGCGTGTGCCGGATGCCGTGGCCACTGCCCAAGCTGGGCGCATCGCCTACGCCGAGAATGGCGAAAGTGCCGCGCAAAACATTGGCCAACAAATTGAAAACCCACAGGCTGAGCGCGACTTCGGTCTTGAGGAAGTAGAAAAAACCAATGATGTGGAAGCGGAAGGTGATATACAGCGTCGTGGTGCCGCGCATGATCGGCAATTCTTGGCGGAACAAATCGACTTCGTGGGCGAATTGCATCCCTTCCGGGAAATAGGCGTACAAGCCGTGCAGCGTGCTCCAAGTAGCGGCAAGGGCAAAGCCAATCCACATCCCCCGATTCTTAAAAAAAGGTGGCCAGCGCTCGTTCCCCTCTCCCATCTCAGTCATGGCCAGCGGTACTTGCACCAGCGGATAGACGAGGCGCTCGTTGTCGATCCACTGCCGCCGCAGCACAACCATGATGGCGATCATCACCAAGAAGAGTGACCAGATAAAGGGCTGCCAAGCCGCCAGCGCCAGCAGCCAAGCCCTCCACGGCACCGCGTAGTCGGCACCCATCCCCTCAAAGAAAAACTGGGCGTCGCCGAGTTGGCGCGGCATCATCCAGTCGGGAATGTGGGGGTGGATGAGGCTCTGCCAATCGTTTTCGGGCGTGGCAAAGTAAAAGGGAGCGGCGAGTTGGCTGATGATCTTCGAGGTAAAAACGACGGGGATGGGCGAGGCCATCACCATCATAATATAGACCAGCAGCAATTCGCCCCGGCGCAAACCTCGCGTCCCGCACAATTTGAGCAGGGGATTGACCAGCCCCGCCAGCAGGGCCAGCAGGCAAACCGCGCCGACCGTGCTAAAACCCAAGGCCATGAAGGAGCCTTGCAAGTACAGCGTGCTATAGGCCACGCCGCCGCCGATGAAAGCGGCCAAAAAAGTACCCAGTGCAAAAGCCCTAAGCGTAAAGGCCGAGCCAGCCTCTTCTACGGCAGGCTCCGGGTCGGGCAGGTCTAAGTCCAGCCGCGAGCGAAAGGTAGCCGGCAGCAGACGGCCAACCCTTCCCGGCTCAGGTGCGGTAGGCCCAGTCTCCGGCATTGCAAATCCGTCGCGCGGGAAAGCCGGACGAAGTCACGGTTTTAGTTTTGGACGGTGGAAGCGAACCGCTCTGCGAGCAGGCGGGGCAGTTCGCCTAGGTGGGCTATTTGGTGATATTGCTGGCGCTCGGCTTCCGAAGGCTCGACGCGTTCGTGGAGCCAAGTGGTGTAGTACGGCACATAGACGGCGTGCCCGCCCAAGGCGACGACGGGCAGGATATCCGATTTGAGCGAATTACCCACCATGCAAAAGTCGGCTGGCTGGATATCGTGGCGCTGTAGCAGACCTGCGTAGGTTTCCTCATTTTTTTCGCTGACGATTTCGATATACGTAAAGTGGTCGGCCAAGCCGGAGCGGGCGATCTTAGCTTCTTGGTCGAACAAATCGCCCTTAGTAAGCAGCATCAGGGGACGCGTCCTGGACAGGTGGGTGAGCACTTCCTCGACATGGGGCAGCGGTTTGATGGGCATTTGCAACAGCTCTTTGCCATAGTCCAAAATCTGGCGGATCTGCCGCCCCGTCACCGCGCCCTTCGTCAAGTCGAGAGCCGTCTCTATCATCGACAAGGTGAAGCCCTTGATGCCATAGCCAAAGTGAGACAAGTTGCGCATTTCAGTCTCGTATAGCTCCCGCTCGGTCCACGCCGGATCGCAGTCGGCGGCTAACAGATCCTTAAAGCGGTCTTTGGCCGTTTCAAAGTAAATCTCGTTTTCCCACAGGGTATCGTCGGCGTCAAAGGCAATCAGGACGGGCAGGGCGGGGCAGGCCGGACGCTCGCCCATCACAGGTGCAGCAGAGGCTGGTCGGGGGAAAGAGGATTGGGGACCAGTTTTTGTCCTGCAAGGTCAATGTGCCAGTCCATTTCTTCGAGCGGAAAGGCTCCCAGCAGCGGTTGAGTTCCACGCGGCAATTCAATGGTTCTGACCTGACATACCCGTCCCTGCACTTCGAGCTCGACCATGCCCAAGACGCGGCATGTGTGCTGGCCGCCATCCGCGGTAACCACGCGCATGGTCCCCAGGTCTTCGAGCTTGAGCAGCTCAATGAGTTCAGCGGGCAGTGCCAATTCAGCGGCCCCAGAATCCACCAGCACGTCACAGGAAACTTCGCGCCCCTGTTTTTCCGGTGGTAGAAACCGATTCTGCCAGTTTTTCATTTTGACGGGAACGCGAAAGATGCCCAAAGTATTATCCTCCTACCTGTGCGTAATATCAGTAACGAATATACAATAGATACCTTTGACCCGCGCAAGGTCGGCTCCGTCTGGACCTAGACGTGGATCGCCCTCTCCACCCTCACGTCGGCGTCAAAGGCAATCAGGGCGGGCTGTATTTTTTGCATTTGTCGAGTGGCAAGAAGTCGCCGGGTAGATAGTTGACCAAGCTCAAAATTTGGCTAACGTTGTAAAATAGCCTGTCTGTAATTTTGGCAAAAGTGGCCCAAAAGCGAGGCTGCTGCGATTAACCCTCACGAATCAAAGAAGGAGAACATCATCATGTGGAGATATTGCTGGGGCTGGAGCTTGCTGCTAATCCTTGCCGCTTGCGAAGGCCCCGTAGGGCCAGAAGGACCGCAAGGACCGCGCGGACGACAAGGCGAGGACGGTTCCACTCTGTGGGTGAAGGTCGATACAGGGACGATTTTGAATCGGAATTACACGGACGGGAATCCCTATTGGGTTTCGATTCCTCTTGCCAATTCTGGCACCGAACCAACCGTACTCTTTTTGGGAATTGAAAATGAAAATGGGATTTACAACAGGATTGACTTTTCCTCGGTAATTTGGGGTGGAAGCGGCAGTGATTATTCAGTTCCAGGCACCAGTGGCTGGTATATCTTGGTCTATGATCGTTCCAAAGATCTCGTCGGCTCCAACTACCAAGTGAAGTTCGTCCAGTAGCCGCCTTCTTAGACGGATTGATAAGGTGCTGTAGCAACTTGCAAGTATCTCGACGGCGATCAGCGCCTAACCCACACATCTATTGAGCGGTGTTGCGGTACTTTGTCTTTCGCTCTATCGTGCATTACAATTTAATACACGCCAACGAAGGAGAACCAACCATGGCTGCTAACCAACTTGTACAAGCTCGCATTGACGGAGCCGTGAAGGAAGAAGCGGCCGCGGTGCTGGCTGCAATGGGGCTTACCGTGTCCGATGCCGTGCGATTGCTGCTGACCAAGGTGGCGCAGGAAAAGGCACTACCGTTCGAGCCGTTGATGCCAAACGCCGTCACTATCGAGGCGATGGAGGAGGCTCGCAAGGGTGGCCTACCTCGATTCGATAACGTGCAGGCTCTCATGGACGACCTGCATGAGGAAAATTGAGCGCACCAGCCAATTCAAACGCGATTACAAGCGCGAAGCCAAGGGCCGGCACCAAGCGACGCTCGACGCCGATTTGGTACCTGTCTTGGTTGCCCTAGCGAATGACCAGCGACTGGAACCTCGGCACCGCGACCATGCGCTAACCGGCAACTGGAAAGATCACCGCGATTGTCACGTGAAGCCCGACCTAGTGCTGATCTACCAGAAGCCCGACGCCGACACACTGCGGCTCGTTCGCTTCGGATCACATTCGGAACTCGGGCTTTGACTTTCTCGGCAGGAGTCTCTCCGCCTAGGTAACTGCATTATCCGCGCAAGGTCGGCTCCGTCTGAATCCGAAATCCTCACCCTTTTCACAATGAAATAGCTTATGCCAACGCATCAACTTCGCTTTCTGCCTTTTCTGACGATCCTACTCTCGGTCGTCCTGCTCGATGGAGCTTGGGCACAATCCCAAGCGACCACCGGCGTGATCCGCGGCTTCGTCTGGGACCAGTTCGGCAATCCCATTGCCGACGCCATCGTCGCGCTCAAGGAAACCCGCACCAACTACGAGCGCACCCTTACCTCGTCCGACTTAGGGCTGTTCACCGCGACCTTGTTGCCCCTCGGCTCCTACGACGTGACCGTACAAGCGGCCGGACAGGCCGAAGTGCGGCAAACCGGGGTGCAAGTGCGCGTCGGCGAGACCGTGGAGTTGATCGTCAAAATGCTGCCGCAGATGGAGGAAATGATCGTCGAGGCGGCCTTGCCCACAGTGGATATAACCCAGAGCGAATCGGCCACGCGCCTGCCCGAAGAGGCCGTGCAAGACCTGCCCAACAACGGGCGCAACTTCCTCAACCTGACGCTGTTGACGCCGGGGGTTGCCATCGTCCAAGGCCCCGACGGCGACGAACTGAGTATTGGCGGCCAGCGCGGCATTCACAACAACATCTCGGTGGATGGTGCCGATTTTAACAACCCCTTCTTCGGCGAGCAGCGCGGCGGCCAGCGCCCGGCATTCACCTTTAATTTAGACGCAGTAGAGGAAATGGTGGTAGTGCCGCAGGGAGCCAACGCGGAATTCGGTCGCTCCAGCGGCGGCTTTGTCAACGTCATCACCAAGTCGGGCACCAACCAGTTGCACGGCTCGCTGCATTTTTTCGGCAAAAACGACGCCCTGTCGGGCACCGCGCGGCACGAAGGCATAGAGCGCGCGCCGGATTTTAGCCAAGGGCAGTTCGGCTTCACTATGGGCGGGCCGCTGATAAAGGACCGGGCCTTTTTCTTCACCGCCTACGACCAGCAAGTTTTTCGCGACACCAAGCAGAGCAATAGCGCGCGCATCGATGCCCGGCTGCGCTCATTCATGGACGAGCAATTCAACGGAGCGTTGGCCGACGACTACGGGCCGATTGACCGCACCAATGACGCCCGCGCCTTTCTCGCCAAAATCGACGCCCGCCTGTCGGATGAACACTACGCTACCTTCAAATACAATTACACTTGGTCCGAACAGGAAAACGGCACCTTTGACGTAGATTCGTGGACGCGCAGCGCCAACGCCGTAGAACAGGACTGGTCGCACGCCTTCAACGGCAGCCTGCTGTCGCTGCTGTCCACGACCACCACCAACGAGTTCCGCTTCCAAGTCTCCCGCGAAGATCGCCCGCGTCCCTACCTTGGCCCGGACAACCCCAACACTGGCCGCCCCTTCCCCGACACGGGCATGGATTTTGTCCACGGCTATCGCTTTGGTATGCCCTTCTTCATTCCGGTCGAGTACTACGACACCCGCATCCAAGCACTCGACAACATCTCCGTGGCCAAGGGCGATCACTTAATCAAAGCCGGCGTCGAGTGGAACCGCGTCGAATCCGTGCAGACCTTTATCGGTTTTGCCAATGGCCGCTACATCTTCAGTTCGCTAGATGGCTTCCTCAACTTCGTCGAGCAGGGCAACGGCTACGTCGAGTGCGCCGACGGCAGCACCAGCACTACCGGAGCCTGCCCCGACGGGACGGATATCACCGGGCCGGTCCTGCTCTATTTGCAGCAGTCCGGCGTCGGCGGCCTGACCGTGGAAGAAGCGGGCACCCAGCACATTCCGCAGCACGAATTGGCTCTGTTTGTGCAGGACAGTTGGCAGCCCTCAAACAAGCTGACGCTCAATTACGGCTTGCGCTGGGAGGCGCAAATACAGCCCGATGTGCTCACCGATCCAGACGAGGTCTTCTTCGCCGACTTCATCGGCAAAACAGTGACCAACGAGACGGGCACCTACGAATTCCCTTCCAACGGTACCATTCCCTCGGATTGGGACATGTTCCAGCCGCGCCTAGGGGTGGCCTACGATGTGCACGGCGACAACAAGACCTTGCTGCGCGGCAGTGCCGGAGTGTACTATGCTCGCATCCCGGGTCTGAACTTGGCCAGCACGCGCTCGACCAACGGCTCGCGCGGGCAATCCATTTTCCGCTCCAGCGCCCTGACGCCCATTTTGGGTCCACCGCCGACCTACGGCGAATTATTACCCACGCCCCAAGGCGATCCCTTCCGGCCCAGCATTTTTGTCTTTGACCAGAACTTCGAAAACCCGCGCACCATCAGCGCAAACGTCGGCATCGAACGCGAATTACATACGTCCGGTCTAGTCGGCTCCTTCGGGTACACGTATGCCCGCACCGATAATCTGACGCGCTTTGTCAACCGCAACGACGCCATCTTCGGCTCACCGTGGGCGACGGGATTGGGGGCCGATGGCAGCAACGGTATCGGCGATTTGACCGTGGTCGAGAGCACGGCCAAGTCGCGCTACCACGGCCTCAGCTTCGGCTTGCGCCAAATGGTGCACGACGACTTGCAATTCCAACTCAACTATACCTTGTCGTGGGACAAATCTGACGACGACAACGAGCGCGATCCCTTCACCTTCCGCTACGTCGATGCGACCCAATTGGAGCGCGAATGGGGCTATTCAGACCGCGACCAGCGCCACCGTTTCAATGCGTGGGCCTTGGCCGCATTGCCCGGCGGAATGTTGCTCAACCAGCGCCTGAGCTACTATTCAGCGCAGCCAGTCTCCGCTTCCTGCGCGGGCGGCCGCTCGACCAACCCGTGGGGCGCAGCCTCCGACCGGATCTGCGACGACGGTAGCATCACGGCGCGCAATACGCTGCGCAAGGACAATGACTTTTTTTCCTATGACGTGCGCCTATCGCGGCCCATATTAGTGGGCAGCGGCCAACTAGAAGCCATCGTCGAGGTCTTCAACCTGTTCAACACAGACAATTTCCGCGATCCCTCTAGCGTCGGCCTATTGTTCAATTTCGACGGCACCGTGCAATCGGGCTTGGGCGACCCGCGCCAAGTCCAGGTCGGCTTGCGCTACGTTTATTGATAACTGAATCAAGCGGTATAGTTGCTTTTTATGCCAAATTAGGTATAATACATGTTAAACAAATCAATTTTTTGGGTCTCGTCTTCAAGAGAGGATCTACGCAACTTCCCCGCATCGGCGCGTCGCAAAGCGGGTCTTGAGTTGCAAGCATTACAGCGTGGAGAAACGCCGACCAATTGCAAATCCATGCCCTCAATTGGCCTAGGCGTCATGGAGATTCGCATCAATGCAGGCAATGCTTATCGCATCTTTTACATGGCCAAATTTGCAGAAGGTATCTATGTCTTGCATGCTTTTCAAAAAAAAACTCAGCGCACATCGAAGCAAGATATTCAACTTGGCCAGCAACGATACCGGATGCTGCTAGAACATAGGCAAGGATGATAAGGAGGCTATGCTATGGAAGTGACCCAAGGCCGCGATAACGTATTCGAGGATATTGGTTTTGAGCGGGAAGAAGCGGCGAGCTTAAAAGTCCGGGCTGATTTAATGCTCGACCTGAGAAAGTACATCGAAACTAGAGGGTGGACCCAACGTCAAGCCGCGGCATTTTTTGGCGAATCCCAACCGCGTATTAGCAATTTAATGAAGGGGGAGATTAGTCGTTTCAGTGTGGATAAACTGATTAACATGCTGACGCGGGCGGGGATGCAAGTCGAAATTTACGTCAAGCCACAAGCCGCTTAATAGGAAGCACCATCATTTTCCGCGAGATTGTTATGAACCACAACACTCAACCAAATTCGCCCCGCCCACTGCGGCGCTGGATCCCGCTGGCGGCCATCCTGTTAGCGCTCGCCCCCACCCAACTACACGCTGGCGCTTGGACGCAGTCCCCAGGCGGCATGTACTTCAAGATCGCCGGACTTTCCTTCCGCTCCCAAGACTATCTAGACGCCGTTGGCGAGCGGCGGGAGCGAGTGGCCAAACCCAGCATGGAAGAATTGAGCGACGAGAGTATATCGGCCTATCTAGAATACGGTTTGCGGGAGCGCCTGACCTTGGTGGCCACCCTGCCCTATAAGCGCTTGGTGTACGAGAATACCGAGGTGAAGGTATTCAAAAGCGACCTTCTCGATACCACCATAACCCGCATCCACCCCGACGAAATCAACTCGGGTCTAGCCGATTTAGAACTGCGCCTGCGCTGGCGCTTGCTCCGCAACCCAGCGGTAGTCTCCCTAGCGCTAGGAGGCAAATTCCCTTTAGGCTACGACATGGATCAAGACAGCATTGGCTCCCTCAGCGCGGGCGGGCTTGGCTTGGGGCCGAGTCCAGTGGATGGCACCGCAGGTGCCGACAACAAGGTTCCCTTGGGCACGGGCGAGAGGGACATCGACATGCGCCTGTTGGTAGGCAAATCGCTGTATCCGTTCCCAGGCTACTTGACGAGCACGGTCGGCTATCGCAAGCGGGGCGGGGCTTTCAGCGACGAGTTCTTCTATGGCTTAGAGGCCGGTGTCACCTATAAACGCCTGCTAGTCAAAGGCGTGGTCGAAGGGATGCGCACCATGGGCGATTGCGGCGCTATGGGACAAGGCGGTCTCGTCGGCGACCAAGACATCCTCAAGCTGGCCCCAGGGTTGATCTGGTCCCTCAGTAAGCACCTAGAACTCGGCGTCGATCTATTCCACATCGCGTCTGGCTGCAATACCGCAGCGGGCACAACCTACGCCGCAGGGCTGGCTTTCAAGCGCTAGAAAATCGCGGCGAAAGAACAAATCTGTTATATTTTGCCCGTACCGCTACTGAAAGGAGGCTGTGATGCCGCGCAAAAAATGGAACCTTCCCGAGCGTCAGGCCACCGACGAAGATGTCTATCTCAACCGCCGCAAGTTCATCAGACGAGCTGGCTTGGGCACCATCGGCCTGCTGGCCGGATGCATCCCTGAAAAGCTCCTCAATCCAGCAACGCTCGTCGATCCAACAAGATATGTTGGCTCCGAGATCGTCGAACCAATCCCGCCTTCAGAGTGGTATCCGGCCCCCACGAACGATGAGTTTTCCACGCTTGACCGGCCGCTCACTGACGAGTCTATAGCGGCCCTGTACAACAACTTCTATGAATTCTCCACCTCCAAGGAGGTCTGGCGCTTCATAGACGATTTTGAGCCTGCCCCTTGGACCGTGGAAATAAGCGGCCTAGTGCCGGAGCCCAAGACCTACGACATCGACTACCTAATAGGCATCATGGACCTAGAAGAGCGCCTCTATCGCCACCGCTGCGTCGAGGCTTGGTCTATGGCCATCCCGTGGACGGGCTTTCCCATGCGGGACCTCATCGACTTGGTCCAACCGCTGTCATCGGCCCGCTACGTGCGCATGATCTCCTTCTTCAATCCCGAAGTGGCCCCAGTACAATGGGATCGCTCCGATTGGCCCTGGCCTTATACCGAGGGCCTGACCATGGCCGAAGCGACCAATGAGTTGACGCTGCTGGTGACAGGCGTCTATGGCCACGAAATGCCCAAGCAACACGGTGCCCCCCTGCGCTTGGTAACTCCCTGGAAATACGGCTATAAGGGCCTCAAGTCGATCACCAAAATCGAGTTCACCAGCGAACAGCCGGCAACGTTTTGGAATACCCTAGTGCCCCACGAGTACGGCTTTATCTCCAACGTCGAGCCCCACGTTCCCCATCCCCGCTGGTCGCAAGCCCGCGAGCGCTTCATTTCCACCGCTTTGAACCCAACCGAACTACGCGACACCCTCCCCTACAACGGCTACGCAGAGTACGTCGCCCATTTGTACGAGTGATCCTTCAAAGGAAGTTCTTATGCGCCAACTCCTGTCGTCTGTCCTCTTACTCTGCCTGCTCGTCCCGCCGCTCGCCGCACAGGAAGAGGCGCTGTACGGCACCTGGGAGGCCACTATCGTCGATGAGCAAATCGGCGAGATTGCCATTCGCCTGACCTTTGCGGAGGATGGAGCCTTTGAGATCGACCAAGTCATTCAGGTCAAAGACGACTTCCTAGCTGATGTCCAAGTCCCGGAACCACCCACCATGGAGACGATCTCCGCCCACGGCACCGGCACCTATGGCATCTTGGGCGACAATCTCCTAATTAGTATAACCGCATTAGATATTTCCGTTGACGGCAAAGGCTTCGTCGAATTCTTCACCCAAGTGGCCCGCGACTTTGCCCGGTATGTAGCGGATTCGCACGAAATCCCCGCAGAAAACTACCCCGCCTTTGAACAGGAATTCATCGACGCGTTTTTCGCTGAACTCGATAAGGTGCAGTTCCTCGCTATACTCAATGAGTGGGGGGTTAGTGCGTATGCCCTTGAGGGCGACACCCTGATCCTCACGACTACGAGGGAGACCGGGGTCACAATCTGGGAATTCCACCGCATGGATGAATCCAGTGCAGTCGCCGAAACCTCTTGGGGCAGCCTGAAAGCAACTTGGCGTCGGTAAATTCTCTTGGAACGGCTGATTAGCCTATTCGGACTTGTGGTGATGATCGCTCTAGCCTTCGCCATGAGCGCCGACCGCCGCAAAGTAGATCGCCGCTTGGTAGTAGCTGGCGTGGGACTGCAATTTCTCCTCGCCCTGCTCGTCCTCAAGACTGGACCCGGACAGGCGCTTTTCGGTTATATCGGCGCTTTTTTCACCGCCCTGCTCAACTACGTCGATGCCGGCTCTAGCTTTGTCTTTGGCGACGCATTCGGCGAGCATTTCTTCGCCTTCAAGGTCCTGCCGACCATTATCTTCTTTGCCGCCCTGATGGGCGTGCTCTATCACTTGGGCCTAGTCCAGTACGTGGTGGTGGCTTTCGCCTGGGTCATGCAGCGCACCCTGCGCACCTCGGGCGCGGAAAGCCTAGCCGCGGCGGCCAACGTCTTCGTCGGCCAGACTGAGGCTCCGTTGGTAGTGCGCCCGTACGTGGCCAGCATGACCCGGTCGGAATTGATGGCCTTGATGGTGGGCGGCTTCGCCACTATTGCCGGAGGCGTATTGGCCGCCTTCGTAGGTCTGGGAATTGACGCCGGTCACTTGGTAGCTGCCTCGGTGATCTCGGCTCCGGCGGCGCTATTGGTGGCCAAGGTGATGCAGCCCGAGGTAGAAGAATCCAAAACCCTAGGGCGGGTATCGATTGAGGTAGAGCGCACGGCCACCAATGTGGTGGAAGCCGCGGCCAACGGCACCTTGGACGGCTTGCGACTGGCCCTGAACGTGGCCGCCATGCTCATTGCGGCGCTGGGATTGATCGCCTTAGTAGATGGGGCACTGGGCCTGTTGGGCCAAGGCGTGGGCTACATGCTAGGTATGGAGGGTCTAGAGTGGTCGTTGTCCGCGGCGCTGGGTTATTTATTTGCGCCCTTTGCCTATTTGATGGGCATTGAGGCCAAAGATTGTTTGTTGGCTGGCGAGTTATTGGGCAAGAAAATGGTGGCCAACGAATTTGTCTCGTACGTCCAATTGAGCCAGTGGATCCAGCCTGACTCGGGCGTGGAGCTGAGCCAGCGCTCGGTGATCATCCTGACCTATGCTCTGTGTGGTTTTGCCAACTTCAGTAGCATTGGCATCCAGATCGGCGGCATCGGCGGCATTGCCCCCGAGCGGCGGCGCGAATTGGCGCGGTTGGGTTTTCGCGCCATGCTGGGCGGCTCCCTAGCCTGCTTTATGACTGCCTGCGTGGCCGGTATCCTGCTGTAGAGGTCGTCATTTCGGTTTGACCAAGGTTTCAGTGCTACTTATGTTGCAACAGCCATTTGCGTTCCTAGTCCATTTTTGGCTGAAAAGAGGAAATCCGATGCGCAAATACATGTTTCGCTCAACGTACACGCAGGCCGGGCTTGCCGGTTTGCTGAAGGAAGGCGGCACGCGGCGGCGGAAGGCATTGACCCAGACCATTGAGGGAATGGGTGGCAGTGTGGAATCGCTTTACTACGCCTTCGGGGATCCAGACCTCTATATAATTGCCGATCTGCCCGACGACGCAACGGCCGCGGCCGTGTCCATGGTCATTGGCAACGCCGGCGCGCTCGACATTAGCGTTACCGTACTGGTCACGCCGGAAACCATAGACGAAGCCATCGGCAAAAGCGTCCCCTACCGACCTCCTGGAGCCTGATACGCCGATCATCCCTTGTTAGTCCACACATTATTGATCCTTATCGCTGTTGCCTCCCAAGGCGAGGAATGGCCCTATTACGCGGCCGACGCCAAGAGCAGCAAATACGCCCCCCTATCGCAGATTGACGGCGACAATTTCGCCCGGTTGCAGGAAGTTTGGCGCTACACGGCCCCCGACAAGGAAATCGCCGAGCGTCATTATATGTGGACCGGCACCAACAAGGGCACCCCCCTAATGGTCGATGGCGTGCTCTACTACGGATCGCCTTTCAACATCCTCAGCGCGGTCGATCCGACAAACGGCGAAGAACTGTGGACCTTTGATCCTAAAGTATGGGAAAACTACGAGGGTTTCACCGGCATTCTGCGCGGCATCGCCTACTGGCAAAGCGGCGGCAAGAAGCGCATCTTCTACGCCACCTCCACTGACCGCCTCTACTCAATCGACATCGAGACCGGCCAACCCGACCCCGAGTTTGGCGAGGGCGGCTTCGCCGATCTAGGCAAGGGACTGCGCCGCGACATCGACCGTAAGCGCTACTCCGTTACCTCGGCACCGATCGTCTGCCGCGATGTGGTGGTGGTCGGTTCCGCCATTACCGATTGGCACGGCCGGTCTCCACCCCAGTACTCCACCCCCGGCGACGTGCGCGGCTTCGACGCCCACACCGGCGAACAAGTGTGGGTCTTCCAGACGGTGCCACAGGAGGGCGAGTACGGCAACGACACCTGGGAAAACGACGCATGGCAGACCTTTGGCCAAGCCAATGTGTGGTCCGCCATGAGCGCCGACGACGAGCTAGGCTACGTGTACCTACCCATCAGCAGCACCACCCACAACCACTACGGCGGCGAGCGTCCCGGTGCCAATCTCTTCAGCCAAACGCTGGTGTGCCTCAAGGCGGCAACCGGCGAACGCGTCTGGCACTACCAACTCATCCACCACGGCCTGTGGAACTACGACCCACCAGCACCGCCGGTCCTAGCCGACATCAAAGTAGCAGGTAAAGCGATCAAGGCCCTAGCCCTAGTGAGCAAACAGGCCTTTTGCTACGTATTAGACCGCACGACCGGCGAGCCGGTTTGGCCAATCAAAGAGCGCGCTGTCCCCCAGTCGAAAACCCCGGGCGAGCAAAGCTGGCCGACCCAGCCCTTCCCTAGCAAGCCCGCGCCCTACGACCACCAGAGTCTGCAAGAAGACGACCTGATCGACTTTACGCCCGAACTGCGAGAAAAGGCGCTGGCGATCCTACAAAGATACGATCACGGCCCGCTGTTTACCCCACCTAGCGAAAAGGGCACGCTGGTATTGCCTGGGGGCTTGGGCGGCTCGGACTGGAGCGGCGCAGCACTGGTGCCAAAAGAGAACGTGCTCTACGTGCCTTCGCGCACCGATCCCGACATCGTGTGGCTGGAAAAGGTGAAAAACCCGCGCGCCTTTTCGGCCTACGCATCCTTCAAGAGGAGTGCCGAATACGTCAATGGCCTACCGTTGACCAAGCCTCCCTATGGACGGATCACTGCCATCGACTTGGATACCGGCGAGCACGTCTGGATGAGTCCGGTGGGTCAAGGCCCCGTCAATCACAGGGCCCTGCGCGACCTCGACCTGCCCGCTATGGGCTGGTTCCACTACAACTTTATACTCGCCACCGAGACCGTGCTGGTAGTTGTCTCGCAGCAGCCCGACTGGTGGGGCGACCTCCGCGACGACGACTTTGTCGAACAAACATCCTATCTGCGCGCCTTCGACCTAGATACAGGTGCCGTGTTGGCCGAGCTGGAATTCCCCGGCCATCCCAACGGCAGTCCCATCAGCTATATGGCCAACGGACGCCAGTATCTCGTATTCCCAATCAATGAC
Organism: Gemmatimonadota bacterium; assembly: GCA_009841115.1. Lineage (GTDB taxonomy): Bacteria > Latescibacterota > UBA2968 > UBA8231 > UBA8231. Next base: position 44,918 of record VXML01000084.1, read on the forward strand.
GACGACGGAGGGCCGCAGCTAGTGGCGCTGGCGTTGCCGGAGTGACGCTGGAACCCTTAGCGAGCGCCAGCGTCGAGCGCGCGCACCGCGGCAATGGCCTCGGCAATCCACCTGAGATTGCGCTGGGAAATCATACCGTAATTATAATACGAAAACCGGCGTGCCCCCGTTTCGTAAATCGCAGCGATGATATCTCGCATCTGTTCGGCGCTGTCTATGGGCTTGTGGCCGTTCAGGCCGCAGATCAACATGGACGGATCATCCATGCCGTCTAAGGTCTCCTGTGCCCTTTGGCTGGCCTGTTCAGGTAAGCCGCTGTAGCACAAGACATTGACCCAATCGACGATCTGTTCGATGGGTTTGCGGTCGATGCCGTTGTTGTGATAATTGCCCATGTACAAAAAAGAAACGGGCATTTTTACGGCCTCTTTCACCTCCGCAGCCAGCGACGTCACCACATCCGCGCGCATCTTTACGTATTCGTGAACCAAGGGTTCGTCGGCGACAAATTCTTCCACGCTGCACTCCGGCGGCCCCTCCTCGAAAATGTCCAACAGCCACTTTTCCACTTGCCCCTTCAACTCCCCCACATCCATACCCCTGTCCGCGGCCCACTGCGCACACCCAGCGCAAAAGCACAGCGACATCAACAGCGAGCCCACCGCGCCGAGTTCAACTCCCACCTTGGCGTGGTTGCGGAACATGCCAAAGCCCATGTAGTGGAGGGATTCGTATTCGATCATCTGCACATCGCAGTTAGTGGCCAAATCTAAGCTCAAGCCTAGTACGTACTCCCGCACCTCGGGATTGGCCGGGCACAGGCAACCCGGATAGCGATCTCCAAACACGCCAAGCAGGGCGCAGTCTGGATGCTGCCTCGCCATGTAGTGGTTGTGAAGAGGCACGGTCCACGAAATCAGTTCCAAACCGCGTGCGCGGCAGGCCTCGGCAATGATCCGCACCGGATCTTGCTCCATCGCCATAGGATGCACGTGCGGCTCGATCTTGGTATTCTGGTACAACTCGCTCTGAGGCTGGAAGTAGATGGCGTCCTCGTACCCGGAAAAGAGCTTTTTGCCGGGTATGTGGGTGCGCAACTGATCGTAGGTGTGATAAACCGTGGACAGGCTGATCGCATCTAGCCCTACCTCTTCCTTGAGGAAGCCGATGACGCGGTCCACCCCCTCGTCAATCACATCCCAGGGATAGGTCCACATAGTCGTATGGATCATAGGAATAGCTCCTTTTTCGTCGAATGATTTGTAGGGGGCGGTTTGCAAACCGCCCCCTACTCGCCGTTGGCCGGTACGCCGTCTTGCTCCACCTGCCACACCCGCCAATAACCCCGCAGACGTCGAGAAAACTCCCGGGGTCGTTCCAAGTAGATGCGCTCGCCTAGCAGGCGCGCCTGACCCTGCATCCGGGAACGCACCTCGCCAATCCGCCTTTCCAGAGCCATCAACGTGGCCGTGGCTCCAGCCCTCGGAAACTCGACCATAACCGTAGTGCGCAATACGGCCAAGTCGTGATCCTGGCCCAGCAACTCCCCTAGCTGGTCCAGTTCCTTCGCTAGAGTCTGCATAACCGGCGGCCAGATAGGCTCCAGTATCTGGGCGTGGTACCACAGGTACTTCACCTGCTTGCGCCAGTCGTGGAATGCCTCGTCGCTGGGCAGCGCGTAGGCTCCGGCAAAATCGCGCCGACCCCGCGCGTATATCCGCTGCACCCCCACCCGGATTCCTCCCCAGCCCCGGCGCTGCAGATTCCAATGTTCCAAGCGCTCGCGGGCCTGCGCAAGCGCGACGATTGCCTCCTGAACGGCCCGATTGCTGCTATCCACTTGGCCATAGACCAGATCGCGGCGCTCCACCAGCCACCTCCTTACCCTTGCGAACCGGCTCTTCGGAACATCTTTGCCCAAGGATTCCACCAAGCGGTCCAAGGTCTCGACCAGCACTGTAGCGTCGCGCAGCCCCGAAAGCCGCTGACCGGCGGCCCGATAGCACTGGTTTTCCAGAGCGTACACCTCGTCTCCCAAGTCGCGGCGGACTAAGCGCACCAAGGCCCGCAGACGCTTCGTGGCCTTGCGGGCCTCGTGAACGTGCTTGTCTCGTTCCCCGTCCTGGCAGCCGAGGTATTCAAGGGCCCTGTCGAGCTGTTCGGCGGCCATCCGCCGCGTCCCTTCGGGTACGCTCTCACCCTGTTTCAGACGATAGTCCATAGAGCTAATTTACTTTTTAGAATTCCGTCCAATTGTTATACAGAAATCCTTGTTATATAATAGAAATCCCAAGGCAATACAGGAACTTTTTATTCTAGCAAACCGCGCTTTCAGGGTTTGAGGCCTTGGGCATCTGTGGGAGGGAAGCTGCAATGAGCAAAATGGCCAAGCTGATGTGCCTATGGGCGACCTTGGGCTATGGGGTCGCTTGGGCCCAGTCGGATGGTTTTATCGAGGGGACAGTTACAGAGGAGGCGGGAGAGTCCTTGCCCGGTGCCAATATCGCCGTGCGCTTGCCGACGGCGGACTACAAAGCTGGGACTACAGCGGACTCAGATGGGCAGTTCCGCATCGCCGTTCCAGCGGGAAACTACCAAGTCGAAATCACGTTTGTCGGCTACAAGTCCGATCTACGAGAAAATGTTCAGGTGCGGGCTGGCCAGACCACCCGACTGGATGTGGTCTTGGTGGAGCAGGTCATTTTTCTCGCGCAAAGCGTGGTATCCGCTTCCCGCCGACAGGAGAAAATTCTCGACGCCCCAGCCTCGGTATCCGTGGTAGAGGGTAGCGAAATCCGCAACAATCCAGCGTTGAGTCTCTCCGACCACGTCAAGAATCTGCCGGCCGTGGACATTGCAAAGAGGGGATTGGCGAACGCCAACGTGGTGGTGCGCGGCTTCAACAATATATTCTCCGGCACCCTGCTCACGCTGACGGACAACCGCATCGCCCGCGTGCCCTCGCTACGAGTCAACGCCTTGAATTTCATTCCGCTCACCAACGACGATGTGGAACGCATAGAGGTAGTCCTAGGGCCGGGATCGGCCCTGTACGGGCCCAACAGCGCCGATGGGGTCATGCACATCATCACCCATTCCCCCTTTACCTCGCAGGGCACGAACGTGCATGTGGGGATGGGGGAGCGCGACCTGCGCCATACCACGGTCCGGCATGCTGGCGTGGTGGGGGATCGCTTGGGTTACAAGATTTCGGGCCAGTACTATACGGGGACGGAGTGGGAGTACACCGACCCAGAGGAGGTGAAGGCCCAAGCACTAAGGCAGGCGGAGATAGATGCAGGAGCGGACTTGCCACCCCTCAAAACGCGCGATCCCAACAACAGCAACCAAAGTGTCGAAGCGCGCCTAGACTGGCGGGCCGCGGACGACTTGACGGCCATCTTGGCGGCGGGACACAACAAGGCGAACATAATCGGAGGGACCGGCGTGGGGGCGTCGCAGACGATAGACTGGCAGTACAACTACGCCCAGTTGCGGCTGCTGTACCGCGACTGGTTTTTGCAGGCCTTCCGCAACTGGAACGACGCGGGCGACACGTATCTGCTGCGCACGGGCATTCCCGTCGTCGATAGGTCGTCTCTCAACGTGTTCCAAGCGCAGCACACGTCCAGCCTAGGTCAACGCCAGCGCTTCACCTACGGCCTTGACGCCCTGTTGACGCGGCCCGATACCGACGGCACCATCATGGGCCGAAACGAGGCCGACGACGACCTCAACGAGTACGGAGGCTACGTGCAGAGCGAGACTGCCCTGAGCGACATGCTGGACTTGGTATTGGCCCTGCGCTACGACTACCACAACCACCTCGAGGATCCCGAACTGTCGCCTCGGGCCGCTCTAGTATTCAAGCCGCAGGTGACCCAGACACTGCGGCTAACCTACAACCGAGCGTTCAGCACGCCCACGGCGAACAATCTGTTCCTCGACCTGCAAACGGCCAGAGATCCCTTTGGGCTGAGCCCGAATTTCTCGCCCCTTTTTGCGGCACTCGGCCTAGGAGAGTTCAAATCCATCGATGGCTGGACCCAAGGGAACTACCGGAGCAACGGCTACGGCTTTACCTTCCGGCGGGATGAGGCGGGTCGGCCTCTGTTCCGCTCGCCCTTTGCCCCAATGGCCGGTCTGCCAGCCGACCAGTACCTGCCTTTGGACGATCCACTGTTCACCAATGTGATGTGGGGAATCGGTCGGCAGGCGGTACTGGCACAGTTTGGGCCTGCTTTCCAAGAGCTGGCGACCGGTGCCTTGATGGCCCAAGGAATGGAAGCAGAAGACGCCCAAGCAGCAGCCGGCCAGTTGGCGGCAGCCCTGCCCGGCATTGTGCCCGAGCAATTGCCCGGCCTGCGCAATGCCATGGGCAGATTGAACATCGAGACGGAGCCGCTCGGCGCAGAGCCCGATCCGAATCGACCGCCTTTCTTCTTTGTAGAGGCGGACGGCATCACCCCCATTACAGCCTATGACATGCCGCGCATTTACTCGGCCATTACTCAGACTATCGAGCTTGGCTACAAAGGCGTGGTGGCCGACAAGTGGGTGGTGGCCGCGGATTTGTACCAGTCTAGGATTGAAGATTTCGTCGGGTCCGTGTCAGTGGAGACCCCCAATGTCTTTCTCGATCCTCAAAGTCTAGGCGCGGCTTTAGGTGAAGGAATCGGCGCGGCCCTGTCCGATCCGGCCAACGAGCAACTAGCTGGGGCGCTGGCGGCGTTAGACGCAGCACAGGTGCCCGGAGTAGTGCAGGGCAACAACAACGGCTCACCAGTGGACGAACTGACCGGCATCCTCACCGCAGGAGCGGCCGCCATCCCCTATGGCACGGTCTCGCCCGAGCAGGCTTCCGATCCCTACGCGATGATTATGAGCTACCGCAATTTCGAAGCTGTGACCATTCGCGGGTTGGATCTGAGCTTGGCCTACTTCCCCGCCGAGCACTGGCGGCTCACGGGGAATTACTCCTTTGTCAACGACAATTTCTTCGAGAATCTACAGTACTCCCATGGCGAAGGAAGAGGTGACATAGCCCTCAACGCGCCCCGACACAAGGTCAAGCTGGGAATGGACTACAATTTTGCCGAGTGGAGATTGGCGCTAGGTGGTCAGATGCGTTACATCGATTCCTTCCCCATGAGTTCGGGGGTATATGTGGGCGAGGTAGATTCCTACACAGTGTTGGATCTCAACCTGACCTACCAGTTGCCCTTGGAGCAGGACCTAGTGCTACAGGTCGATGCGGACAACGTGCTGAACCAAGCCTACCAGTCGTTCGTCGGCGCTCCGGCGGTGGGCCGCCTCGTCTTCGGGCAGGTGGGGCTGCGCTTCTAGCCATAAAGAAAGAGGTAAATTCAAATGAGCGTACAAGTTAAGTGGGAACGAAAAGACGGCATCTTGATTGCGATGCTCATTGGTCATATCGACAGCAGCAACGCCGATAGATTCCAGCGTATCGTAGAATCGGGAATTGATGCGGAAGATCAGGCATTGATTTTGGACTTTGAGCGCGTATTCTTCATCAGTAGCGCAGGGCTGCGAATCAGTCTAGTAATTTCCAGGAAATTCAACGACTCGGGCAAGAAATTTGGCATTTGCACCCTCTCTGATCCAATCCGCAATGTCCTAGCAATCAGCGGCTTTGATCAGATCATTCCGATTTATGAGTCTCGGGCCGCGGCAATCAACGCATTCGAGAGCAGTTAAGCAGACCCCTACTTCACACAAGGGTCACAACTTCAGCCTTTTAAAAATGCGCTCGGGGATACTCTTGATCACGAGCATGATCCAGCGCCAAAAAAACGGCGTGTAGAGCACGTTCTTCTTTTGCCGATACGCGCGCACAATGTCGGCGGCCACTCTCTCCGGCGGAGCAACCAAAAAAAGCCCGTCTAACCCCTCGGTCATAGGCGTATCGACAAACCCAGGCTTGACGGTCAAAACGTGCACGGACGTCGCCGCCAGCCGATTGCGCAACCCTTGCAAGAAAATCGACAGCCCCCCCTTAGCCGACCCATACGCGTAGTTACCCTGGCGGCCCCGATCGCCGGCCACAGACGAAATGGCGATGATGCCAGTCGGCGTGTCCCTTTCCTCCAGATAATTGGCCAAATGCGCCAGCGCGATGGCCGCGCCGGTGAAATTGGCATTGAGAATGTGAGCCAACTCATCCGTATCGCGCTGCGCGGCGCGCTCGTCGCCGAGATAGCCGAAGGCGAGGACGACCAAATCGAAAGGGCCGCCGCGCTCGTGAACTTGCTCCGGCAAACGCGCCAACGCCGCAAAGTCCAAGGCGTCGAACTCGAACAGCTCCACCTCGCACGAGTGTCTAAGCCGCAAGTCCGCGGCAAAAGGCTCCAGCGCGCTGCACTCGCGGGCGGCCAGCGCAAAGTCGTACCCGTCGAGGCGCTCGACGATGGCTTGGGCAATCGCCGACTTCGCCCCCAAAACCAAAGCCCTCACGTAATCCCCAAGCGGTCGGACAGACAGGAGCGGAAGCGGCATTCGGGATCGTACTTGCGCTTGACCGCTTTGAATTGGTCCAGTTGCGGATACATGGCGGCGAAATCCTCCCTTTCCAAAATGGCATCCTTGGCCAGATAGACGCGGCCTTTGGCCTCGACGATGATCTTGTTCAGTTCACGCAAAAAGGTAATCGTCCCAGAGTCGCGCAAGGGAATGTCCAGCGCGAGGGTATAACCCGCGATGGGAAAAGAAAGCAAGCCCTCGCTCGGCGGCCCAAACGTCTTGAGCACGGCCAAGGGCGAAGCTACGCCCTCGCGGGCGATGCGCCCGAGCAAATCGGCGATCATCTCCGCGCCATCGGTATAGGGCACGGCGACTTGGTACTGCAAAAAGCCCCGCCGACCGTACAGACGGTTCCAGCCACGAATGGCGTCGAGCGGATAGAAGTACGGATCGTAGTGGACGAGCGCGTCGGCCACGCGGCGCACTTGGCGATGATAGTAGAGCGCGTTAAACACCTTCAACGACTTGGCATTGAGCACGCCGCCGGGCAAGAAGAACGGCACGGCCCAGCGGCCATCGCCGTGGATAGCAAAGGGCGGTTTGCCCTTGAGCTCGCGCGCGTCGGCGTGTTCCCCTAACAGCACATGGCCGCGCCCTAGCTGCCGGCCCGTTTGCAGCCCGTCGATCCACGCGACCGAATAGGTGTATTGATGCTGCGTCTCCGTACAGACGCGGCACGTCTCGGCCCAATTCGCGGTCTTAATGGCGCGCTGCCGAATGTACGCCGACGGCACCTTTTTCAGCCGCAGCGTCGCCGCATAGATAAATCCCGTCAAGCCCATGCCGCCGAGCGTGGCCCAAAACAGATCGGCGCACTCATTGCGCGAGCAGCGCACTAGTGAGCCATCGGCCAACACCATGTCCAGTGATTCGACAAAGGCGGCGATGGACCCCTCGGCGTGGTGGTTTTTGCCGTGCACATCCGCGGCAATGCAGCCGCCGAGCGTGGGAAACTTGGTCCCCGGCGTAACGGGCGGAAAAAAGCCCTGGGGTAGGGCAAAGCGGATGATCTCCGCGAAGGTAATGCCGGCCTGCGCGCGCAACAGCCCGCGCTGCGGATCAAAGTCGAGCAGGTGCTTGAGGGGCAGGGTGGAGACGACGCGCTCGTACAGGCAGGCGTCGCCGTAAGAGCGGCAATTGCCCTGGGGCAAAATCGGGGTCGCAGCGGCGCGACCAAGGTCGCTTAGATAGCGCGCGCGCTGAACCGAGGCGGCGACGAGCGGGTACAGCCCCCAGCCGGAAGTGGCGATTTTTTTGTCCAATAGCCGAAGTAAGTCGAGTGGTTTTCTTGTAGCAAAGATAGATAATATAACGGACGTTGCGCATCGCCGGAGCCTGTGCGCGGGGACTGGCGATTCTCCACGCCCTGTTGATGGGGTTTGTTTTACCTTACTTTTTATTGATAAGAAGTTCGCACGCCGCGTATCGAGCGACGAGAGAGGAAAGCGCTATGCTCAGCCCCAATCCAGCCGTCAAGTTCACCTATGAGGACTACCGGCACACCCCGGAAGACCAGCGCTATGAGTTATTGGACGGAGAATTGATCATGGCCCCCGCGCCCAACTTAGGACACCAGCGAATTGACGCCAAATTGGGATGGCGACTCGCTCAATTTGTGGAGGAGAGGGATTTGGGCGAGGTTTTTTCCGCCCCCTGCGACGTGGTGCTGTCGAACACGGACGTGGTGCAGCCAGACCTGCTGTTCGTCTCCAACGAGCGAGCACACCTGTTACTCGGCGGCGATAATGTCCTCGGCGCACCGGATTTGGTCGTCGAAATCCTGTCCCCTTCCACCGCTGGGCGGGACCGGACGCTCAAACGCAGCCTGTATGCAAGACACGGGGTGAAAGAGTACTGGCTGGTCGATCCAGACGCCCGCACGGTGACGGTGCTGCGGCTCGAAGAGCGTACCTTCGAGGTGGAGGCCATCTACGGCGAGGGACAGACGATGACTTCGCCCTCGCTCGTCGGCTTCACCGCTGACCTGAACGAAATTTTCGGCGCGTGATGAACCCTTCGCACTCCCATAGAGAGTATGGCTGAATGGCGAGTGCGACCATGCAGACAACACTTGAACCGCAGACCATAGAAGCCCTTATACACGGCGAATGCGCCGATGTGTTCTCGGCCTTGGGTATGCACCCGTTAGACGACGGATGGGTCGTGCGCGCGTTCTTGCCCGATGCAGTGAGCGTGCGGGTCGTCGAGCGCGGGGGGCAAAACGCGAGCTTTCCAGCGGCCAAAATTCATACCGACGGGCTGTTCGAGGCGCAGATCACGGGTCGCAGTACATCCTTTGCCTACCATCTAGAAGTAACAAACGCACAAGGCGAGGTCCGCTGCTGCCGCGATCCGTACTCATTCTGGCCGCAACTCGCACCCCAAGACCAATACCTCTTCAACGAAGGAACTCACTACCGTGCCTATGAAGTGCTAGGGGCGCATCCGCGCTGCATCGACGGGACCGAAGGCACGTATTTCGCAGTGTGGGCACCGAGCGCCCGCCGGGTCAGCGTGGTCGGCGATTTCAATGGCTGGGACGGTCGGCGGCACTGCATGCGCTCGCTGGGTGCATCCGGTGCCTGGGAACTGTTCATCCCCGAGGTGGGCGCGGGCGCACTCTACAAGTACGAAATCCTCAGCCGCGCCGGCGATGTGCTGCTCAAGAGCGATCCCTTTGCCTTTGCGACCGAGCCACCGCCCCGCACTGCTTCCGCCGTCTGCCGGAGCGATGCGTTCGCCTGGGACGACGACGCCTGGATGGCCGAGCGACGGGAACGCAACTGGGTGGAAGCTCCCCTCGCCATCTACGAAGTGCACCTTGGCTCTTGGCGTCGCAACGGCGATGACTATCTCGACTATCGCACGCTGGCTCACCAATTGGTCCCCCACGTGGCTGAGTTGGGCTTTACCCACATCGAACTAATGCCGGTAGCCGAGCATCCCTTCGACGGCTCGTGGGGCTATCAAGGAACGGGGTATTTCGCTCCGAGCGCGCGCTTTGGTACGCCCGAGGATTTCGCCTATTTCATCGACTACTGCCATCGCCACGAAATCGGCGTGATTCTCGACTGGGTGCCCGCGCACTTTCCCAGCGACGCCCACGGCTTGGCCCAGTTCGACGGCACCAGCCTCTACGAGCACCGCGACCCGCGCCAAGGGCAGCATCCCGATTGGCAGACCTGCATATTCAACTATGGCCGTGCCGAAGTCCGCTCCTTTCTCATTTCCAACGCCCTGTTTTGGCTCGAACGCTTTCACATCGACGGCCTGCGGGTCGATGCCGTGGCCTCCATGCTCTACCTCGACTACTCGCGCTTAGAAGGGGAATGGGTGCCCAACGCCTATGGCGGGCGCGAAAACCTCGAAGCCATCGACTTCCTCAAACAACTCAACACGACCGTCGGCGAGCACTATCCCGGTACCTTGGTGATCGCCGAGGAATCGACTGCTTGGCCGGAGGTCTCCCGACCGGCTGACGCTGGCGGCCTCGGCTTTGACTTCAAGTGGAATATGGGCTGGATGAACGACGTGCTGCGCTACATGCAGCGCGATCCGATCCACCGCCGCCACCACCAATCCGACCTGACCTTTGGCATGCTCTACGCCTATTGCGAAAACTTCGTGTTGCCGCTGTCGCACGACGAGGTGGTACACGGCAAGCGCTCGCTCTTGAGCAAGATGCCCGGCGACGCCTGGCAGCAACTGGCCAACTTGCGCTTGCTCTACGGCTTTATGTACGGGCACCCAGGCAAGAAGCTGCTTTTTATGGGAGCCGAACTGGCGCAGTGGGAAGAATGGGATCACCAAAGCGAGTTGCACTGGCACCTGCTCGATGACGAGTCCCATCGCGGCGTCTATCGCTGGCTCTGCGATCTCAACCAACTCTATCGCCGCTGCGCGGCCCTGCACCGCACCGATGCGTCTCCCGCTGGTTTTGAGTGGATTGACTGCTCGGACGCTGCGCAGAGCATCGCGGCTTTTGTGCGCCGCGCCGAAGACGAAAAACCCCTGATCTTCGCGTGCAATTTTACCCCCGTCCCCCGAACGGATTACCGGCTCGGATTGCCAGCCGCCGGGCCGTACCGCGAAGTGCTCAACAGCGATGCCGAAATCTACGGCGGCAGTGGCGTGGGTCACAGCGGCTGGGTGCAAACCGAGAAAGTCGCCTGCCACGGCCGGCCGCATTCGGCGCAGTTGCGCCTACCGCCACTGGGCGTGTTAGTTCTAGAGCCTAGCTAATTTGCCATGCTTGAGATACTTTCACACGTCGCCAGTGAACTGCGGCGGCTCGGCAAACAGCGCCTCGCGCTGATCGGCGGCGGAGTCTTGGCGAGTGCGGGTCTAGTCGCGCTGCTGGCACCGCTGCTGGCACCGCACGATCCACTGGCGCAAAACCTCTACGCGCGCTTGCAGCCGCCATCGGCCAGCCACTGGCTGGGAACGGACGACTTTGGCCGCGACATCTTCAGCCGCATCGTGTACGGCGCGCGCATCTCGTTGCGGATCGGGCTAGTCGCCATCGCGCTGGCCGCCTCCGCCGGCACCTTGCTCGGCCTCGTAGCCGGGTATCGCGGCGGGGTCGCCGACATGCTCATCATGCGGCTGATGGACCTGATGCTGGCGTTTCCCAGCATCCTCTTGGCCATTGCCATCGTCGCCGTCATCGGGCCGGGCATCGACAATGCCATTCTCGCCGTCAGCATCGTGTTGGTACCGCAATTTGCCCGCCTCATGCGCTCGTCCGTATTGACCGTGCGCGAGGCCACCTACGTCGAGGCCGCACGCGCACTAGGGGCAAGCGAATCGCGGCTGCTGTTCTATAGCATCTTGCCCAACTGCACGGTTCCCCTCATCGTGCAAGCCACGCTCAGCTTGGGCACGGCCATCCTCGACGCGGCCGGATTGAGCTTTTTGGGATTGGGAGCCCAGCCACCGACTCCCGAGTGGGGAGCCATGCTATCCGGCGGACGCGAACTGCTCTTGCAAGCGCCCTGGGTCATGGCCTTTCCCGGACTGGCTATTTTCGCGGTCGTCCTCGCACTAAACCTCTTTGGCGACGGGCTTAGAGACGCCTTGGATCCCAAAATCACCTAATGGGGAGTTGAGAATTATGAAAAATACCCTCTCCCTACTCTGCGTCCTCGCACTGTCAGTGGGCGGCTGCGCGGGCCTGCGGGGCACTAAAGCGCCTGCATCCGCAGGGCTGACGGCCTCCGATCAAGCCATGCAGTACTTCGTCAAGGCCAAAGTCTTTGAAGCTCAATATAACTACCTCGGCGCAATAGTCGCCCTGCGCAACGCAGCCGATCTCGACCCGACCTCGCCCACTATCTACGCCCGTCTCGCTTACAATTATCAGCGCATCGACGATCCCCACATGGCCGTCCATTTTGCCCTCAAGGGCTTGGCATTGGACGGCAGCCAAGTGCGGTTGCGCCGTCTGCTGATTCGCATCTTGGAGAGCGAAGGCGAGCGCGAGGATGCCATCGGCCACGTTGAAGAGTTGCTGCGCTACGAGCCAGACAATTGGCCGCTCTACCGCCACTTGGCCTATCTCTATTTTGAAACGGGCCAAGCCGAGCGCGTCGCTCCGCTCTTCAAGGAGGTGCTCGCCCAAGAGCAAGTGCCGCCGGAGGTCAAGGTAGATATAGCCGGCATTTTTTCGCGCATCAACCAGCAAAAAGAGGCCGAGCGCATTTATCGCCGCGTCCTCGCGGCCGACCCTATGGTCGAGGACGCTTGGTTGGGTCTGGCTGAGCTCAAGCTGTCACAGGGACATCGCCACGAGGCCATTGCCATCTACCGCGAGGCCGCCGGCCACCGGCCCGACAGCAGCATCCCCTACCACTTGGCGCGGCTGATGCTCACCGAGCGCGACCTAGAGGACATCCTCGTCGAAGAGGGTGCCGAAGTGCTCTACCACTTGGGAGTAGCCCTGTCCGAGGCCGGCCAGTACGACCAAGCGACGTTGGTCTTTAAGCGCATCGTCGAGATGCAGCCCCAAACGGTCGAGCAGTGGACCGACCTAGCGCGCCATTACATCTACTTGGAGGACTACGACTCGGCCACCGCCGTCCTCAGCCAAGCGGCAGAGGCCATGCCCGACAGCAGCGAGATCTACCTGTACTGGGGGATGGCCCTCGAAAGCACTGAGCGCTACGACGAGGCTATCGCCGTGTACCAGCGCGGCCTTGAATACCTGCCCGACGCGGTTGAGATATATCTGTACTGGGGACTCGCCCTAGAGCAACAAGACGCTTGGGCAGAGGCGATAGAAGTCTATAGCCAAGCCCTTGCAGCATCCCCAGGCCACGCCGCACTGCACGTGCAATGGGGCATCAGCCTCGGGCGACAGGGACAGTGGGAAGACGCGCTGGCCCAATACGAAACAGCGGCCTCACTCGACCCTGCGTATAGCCCAACCTTTCTGCACTGGGGCATCGCTTTAGAGGAACTAGAGCACTGGGAAGTGGCCCTTGAGAAGCTGAATCAGGCCGTTGCCCTCGCCAACGACAAGAGCCGCGTGCTCTTTTACCTCGGAGCGTGCTACGAACAGGCTTCGCGCAAACTGGGCCGCGACGAGTACTTCGACCGCGCCGTAGAGACCTTCCAACGCCTGTTGGAGATCAAGCCAAACGATGCGTACGCACTCAACTACCTCGGCTACATGTACGCGGACAAGGGCGTGCGGCTGACAGAAGCAGTCGCGCTCTTGGAGAAGGCGATCGCGCTCGAACCGGACAACAGCGCGTTCCTCGACAGCATCGGCTGGGCCTATTTCCGCCTCGGCGAGCTAGCACAGGCCGAACAATACCTGCAACAAGCCTTAGAGCAGATGGACGAGGGCGACCCCGAGGAGCAGGCCGTGATCTTCGACCACGCCGGCGACATTGCCAGTTCCCTCGGTAAAATGGACGAGGCGCGCGCACATTGGCAAAAGGTCCTGGAACTCGCGCCGGACAACGAAGAGGTCCAGCGCAAGCTGCTGCCGTGATGCATACTTCGCGCTCGGGGCACCCCCGAAATTTCCAGACAGTTTACAAATGGTTTGCGCTCTGTGCCCTCGCGCTAGCTTGCGCGCCACCGCTGGTAGTGCGGGAAGGCTGGGATGCGACCCAAGGACCGGCTGCCTTGCTCGCCGCTTCGACATCCCTCGCCCAGTTCGCAGATCTGACGGCAGAAGCGGCCATTGAACTGCGTCGCGGCGAGATGCGCGATCGGGGGACGGCCCTCGTGCAGCTAGTCAATCCAGATCTCTTCCGCGTCGAAGTACGCGGCCCTTTCTTTACACACATCTTTACCGCTCTCCTCGAAGGAGACAGCCTAACCGTGTACGGCCGGGGCATGGACCAGCCCTTAAAAGGATCGGTGCATGGCCGACTGCTAACCACGTTGACCGGACTAGATTTGGGGTCCTACGACCTGCGCTACGCCTTGCTCGGCTTCGTCGAGCCAGATTCCATCGTTGAGCCGGTCGAATACCCGCACGCCGACCACGCGGTGGTTGCGCTCGCGGGAGGACGGCAGGCGTGGCTGGACCTGCGCCGCGGCTTGGTGCTGCGCGAGAGTATCCCCCTACCCGAGGGCGAAGTCCTACTCCGCGAGCTAAAAGAATACCGGCGGGAGCAAGCGCTCTATCTGCCGCGCCGGGTAGAAATTCGTCAGCGCGATATCTTGCTGGCATTGTCCTATAAAAACTACGCTTTCAATCGCGGCCTAGATGCCGAACAGTTGCGACGGGGTATGCCTTAAAACGGGGTGTGGTGACATAAGATAGAGGTGGCCTCCCTCTTAGCAGCCAAACGGAGCAAAAGACAAGTGAACCCTAGCTTGAGACATTTGCTGATCGCTTGCTGCATTGCCCTCTGCGCATTCTCCACGCTTGGAGCCCAAGCATTTCTCTGCGCCGGACACGCGCCGAACGAGCCGCTGTCTGCCGCCAAAATTGCCAGCGAGGTGCGGCTGCCCGTGCTGCCCGCTAGAGGCTCAATCTACGTCCTGACGGTCTTCGCCCGCTTCGCCGATGAAGAACCTACACCCGTGCCCAAGTGGGCTGACCAGCTCTTTGACCCCGAGCGCGAGGGGAGCTTTGCCCACTTCTATCACGCGATGTCCTTCGGTCAACTCGCAATCGCCGGCGAGGTGCTGCCGCAACGCTTGGCCGCCTCACAAGCAGCATCCGCCTATTTGGCCGACGCCCCGGACCAGCGCGGTCGCTACGGAGATTTCGCGCGCGAAATCCTCGCCCAAGTCGATGCCCGAATCGACTTGGCGCGCTTTGACAACGACGGCCCCGACGGCGTTCCTAACTCCGGCGACGACGACGGCTGGGTCGATTATATCTTCATCAACATGCAGTCGGTGCCCAACGGCTTTTTGTTTGGCTCGGCGACGGGGTTGGCGAGCTTGGGCTTGGAAGAAAAGCCTTTTGTATCCCGGGCGCTTGGCCCCGACGGCAGCCCCATCCGCGTCAGCGGTTTGCCATCGCAGGGAGCGATTCAAGAGACCGGCAATTTCGCCCAGACCGTGGGGGTGATGGCCCATGAGTTTGGGCACAGCCTAGGACTACCCGATTTTTTCGACACCTCCTTCCTCAAAAACCCCACCCAGAATCCGGCCGAAGACAGCGCCGGCATTGGCTGCTGGGGATTAATGGGCTGGGGAGCGCATGGCTGGGATGGCATGAGCGGTCCAGTGGCCTTCAGCGCCCGCAGTCTAGAGCAATTGGGTTGGATCGGCGCGAAAAACGAGCGGCTGATCTTGGTCGAGCGCGACAGTTGGGATCTGCGGGTGCGCGATTTGTACTCCGGCGGTGCGATATACAAAATTCCGTTGCGCGCTGAGACGCCGAATAATAACACCTTGTGGACGGAATACTTGCTGCTGGAATATCGCGGGCGGGAAAACTACTACCACCGAGGCGAGCCTGCCGCTGGGCTGCTGGTCTGGCACGTCCGGCCCCAAGTCTTTGACAACGACGACGAGCGACGCAAACACCTCGACCTAGTTGCAGCCGACGGTCAATACGCCGACGCCGGCTTTCCCCTAGGCCAGACAGCCGACCGCTTCGCCGGCCGCGACAATCTCGACTTCTGGGCACACGACGCTTCTTACGCCCGCGCCCGGGGCGGCAATCTCGGCGACGCGAGCGATCTATTCGATGGAGTGCGCTATCGCCGCCTCGCCATCGAGACCAATCCCTCGACACTCGCTACGCCGACGCTCAGCCAAGCGACCACGGGCCTGACCCTGCAAAATATGCGGCCGGACGGCGACGGATTGGCACTAGATGTGGTGATGCCGCGCTGGGGCGGGATATTGCGCGAGGAAGTGCATTGGGCGGGTGAGGTGCTGATTGATGGCGATCTGACGGTTGCGCCCACCGGCCGACTCGTGGTTTTCCGCAATACCCAGATCAGGGTGGCCGGATCGGACCGCCTGCAGACGGGGTTGAATCCAGAACGGACCGAACTCCACATACACGGCGACTTCGTCATCCGCTCGGCCGCAATCTCGCAGATAGCCAATACCCTGCACATCCACCCCGATACCACGCGCTTTCTAGCCGCGGTCCCGGGAGAGCAATGGGCCGGGATTTTTATCGCGCCAAGCCCGACGAGCGAACTGACCTTTCCCATCGGCAGCTACGAGATTGTTGACGCAGTGCGCGGCCTAGTGGTCGAAGGAGTACCTGCGGCGGAAAATTTGGTCATTCACGGCTTTCTCTCCGCCCAAGCCGAGGAAGCCGCGGGCCGCGGCACCTTTGCTCCAGGGGTGCGAATCCCACTGGCCTTGAAGGTCGAAAACCACTCGCCGCTCACCTTTCTCGCCAATGTGCGCGCTTTTATCGAGTGGAATAACCCGCTGCTGCATCCGTCCAGCGGTGCTGGCCGGTCGCGCACTGTTTCCTTTCCCCCTGGCGAAAAGAACGTCTTCTTCTTCGGCCCAGACCCAACCCTGAGTGAGGAGGCTACACCCGGAACGGAAGTGAAGTTTACAGTACACGTCGAAAAAGACGGCGTTCCGATATGGTGGGATACCTTTGCGATCGTTGTGGCTGGCGCACCGACCGCCTTGCCGAACGACTTCGCGCTGTTGCACAATTTCCCCAATCCCTTCAACGCAGAGACGCAAATTGCCTACCGCTTGCCGCGAGAGGCGCAAGTGCGGCTGACTGTACTCAACGCCATCGGCCAGCCGGTGCGCCAATTAGTCAACGCTATGCAGGCGGCGGGGACGCACTGGGTGACCTGGGGTGGCCAAGACGACCGGGGTAGTCCCGTGGCGACGGGCATTTATTTTTGTCAGTTCGCCGCTGGTCCCTTCTATCAAGTGCGGCCGATGGTTCTACTCAAATAGCACTGAATCGTTTGACAGTTTTAGGCCCTCATGCGTACTTAGAAGAGGGTATTTCAATCATACATTTCGGGGAGGAAATTCCATGAGCAAACTCAAAGTAGGCATGATCGGCGGCGGCGGCTCCGATTCCTTCTTTGGCATGGTCCACAACCGCGCCATCGCACTCGACGCCAGCCGCGAGTTGGTCGCTGGCGCGTTGCGCTCCAACCCAGAGGCGGCCATGCGCGCGGCCGACGACTACGGCATCGAGGGCTATCCCACCTATCAGGCGCTGTTAGAGGCGGTGCAAAGCGGCGAGCAAGCCCTCGATTACGTCACCATCGTCACGCCCAACTTCGCCCACTACGAGCCAGCCAAAGCCTTTTTGCAGGCTGGCATCCCAGTGCTCTGCGAAAAGCCCATAACCATGACGGTTGCCGAAGCCGAAAATTTGGCCCAAATCGTCGAGCGCGAGCAGGTGCCCTTTGTGCTGGCCCATACCTATACGGGCCATCCTATGATGATGCTGGCCAAGGAAATGATCCACAGCGGCGAGATCGGCCAAGTTCGCAAGGTGGTTTCCTGGTACAATCAAGGCTGGCTGGCCACGGCCCTCGAACAGACCGGCCAGCAGCAGGCGTCCTGGCGCACCGATCCCGCGCGCACGGGCATTTCCAATTGCGGCGGCGACATTGGCACGCACGCCTTTATCGCCGCGACTTGGGTGACCGGGCTGTCCGTCGAGCGGGTCTCGGCACGGCTCAACACCTTTGTCGAAGGCCGCGTACTCGACGACGACTTCAACGTAATCGGCGAGTTGGAAAACGGCGGCACCGCGCTGATCACGGCCACGCAGATCGCGGTTGGCTACCGCAACGACAATGGCTTCCGCGTCTTCGGCACCACAGGCTCCCTCGAATGGCATCAGGAGCGGGCCGAATGCCTGCTGGTGCGCCACGGCGATGGCCGCGACATGACCTACTGGATTGGCGCTGAATTCGACCTGCCCGCGTCGGTCGCCTCGTACTTGCGGGTCCCCTCGGGACACCACGAAGACTTCTTCCCGGCCCTCGCCAACCTCCATACCACCATCGAGCGGCTCATCCGCACGCGCCGTGGCGAACAAGATGTGCCCGCGGCCTTTCCGCATCCGGGCGTGGAGGAGGGCGTAGCAGGTATGAAATTCGTCGCAGCCGCAGTAGAATCCTCCAACAACAGCGGTGCGTGGACGCAGGTTTAGCGCGGCGCATCGCTTTTTGAAACTATGTAGGCTCTATGTGAGTTCTAAAGATGGAGCTCCATAAACCCTTTTCAGGAGAATCTTCCATGAAACTGTTTTACGCTGTCTGCATTGGGGCCGTCTTGTTCGCCGCCTGTGCAGACCGAGACCCCCTATCCTCCACCGCAGACTCATCTAGCGCAGCAGGCAAGGCTACGACCTCTTCCGATCCGACCCCTGGTCTGCCTGAGCCGCGCGTGGCCGCGCAATTCACCGTGCGGATCGAAAACCTCGGCACTGTCCTCGCGCCCGGCGCGTGGGTCGCCCAGCGCGGTGGAACCCCCTTCTTCACCGACGGACAGCCCGATCGCGGCGCGGGCCTCGAAGCACTTGCCGAAGACGGCAATCCCGCCGAGCTCGCCGCGGGCCTCCACCCAAACAGCGGCGTCTTCACCACGCCGGTGGGAGCCGATAGCCCCGGACCATTGACGTTTATGGAGATGGGCAACGCCTACGAGTTCACCTTCGTCGCTCGTCCGGGCGACCGGCTGTCTTTCGCCACCATGTACGTGCAATCCAACGACCTGTTCTTGGCACCCGGCGACACCGGTATTGCCTTGTTCACCAACGATCGCCAGCCCATAAGCGGCGACGTTACCGATCAGATCGGGCTGTGGGATGCCGGTACGGAAGTCAACGAGCAACCCGGCGTAGGCGCGAATCAAGCACCGCGTCAGGCCGCTGCCAACACCGGCGCGGACGAAGGCGGCACAGTGCGCTTAGTCAATGATGGGTTTACCTATCCGGCCGTAGCCGATATCGTGAGCGTCACCGTCACCTCCAGAGGCGGTTTATACATCAGTACTATGGACGACGGCGACATGGATGGCGACACGAGCGACGGCCAAACCGGGCTCGGTATTGCGATAACGCCCGATATCCTATCCTTGACCAATGCGCTGATAAGCTATTTTCAGAACGTCCTGTTGATCGCGCTGACCGCGGATGAGGTGACGATTAACGGAGCCGGCGGTGGCACATTGGCCATCGCGGGCAACGAGTGGGTACTAACGGATTATTCGTCCGACGGGTTGCTAGTGCTCAACGGCATCCTGAACGTGGGCGAAGATCAGTTCCCGCACATTCCCATAACGGGCAATATAGCCGCTTCCGGTACGACTGATGCCACGGTATTGCTAGACCTTGTAGTCGATGTGTCTGGCGATGAACCATCCTTGAGCGGCACCGTTACCGTTGGGGTACCTTATGACATCGATGATATCATCGCGGCGGGTGAGGATGGCGGCATGGGTGGAGATGGTGATGCCGACGGTGATGGCGGCGAGACCGACGGTGACATGGACGGTGATGCCGACGGCGACATGGACGGTGATGCCGACGGTGACATGGACGGTGATGCCGACGGCGACATGGACGGCGATGCCGACGGCGATGGTGATACCGACGGCGACGGCGAAACCGACGGTGACGACCTCCCTGAGGGGCCCATCACTTCTGCGCGGACCTTATCTGACGATCCGGCTGCTGGCTCGGCAGAACTGCGCACTCCAGCACAATTCACCGTGCGGATCGAAAACCTCGGCACCCTCCTCGCTCCTGGCGTATGGGTCGCCCAGCGCGGTGGAACGCCCCTGTTCATCGATGGCCGAGCCGATCGCGGCGCGGGCCTCGAAGCACTCGCCGAAGACGGCAATCCCGCCGAGCTAGCCGCGAGCTTACCGAGAAACAGCGGGATTTTCAACACGCCGGTAGGAGCCGACAGCCCCGGACCATTGGCGTTTATGGACATGGGCAACGCCTATGAGTTCACCTTCGTCGCTCGTCCGGGCGACCGGCTGTCTTTCGCCACCATGTACGTGCAATCCAACGACCTGTTCTTGGCACCCGGCGACACCGGTATTGCCTTGTTCACCAACGATCGCCAGCCCATAAGCGGCGACGTTACCGATCAGATCGGGCTGTGGGATGCCGGTACGGAAGTCAACGAGCAACCCGGCGTAGGCGCGAATCAAGCACCGCGTCAGGCTGGTGCCAACACCGGCGTGGACGAAGGCGGCGTAGTGCGCTTAGTCGATGATGGGTTCACCTATCCAGCCATCGCCGATATCGTGCGCATCACCATCTCCTCTTCTGGTGGCTGAGAGGACGCAGTGCCAGCGACATAGGCACTGTTAAACACAAAAAGTGGAGGTAACGGCTTTGCTCGTTGCCTCCACTTTTTTGTTATCCCTATTCTTTGTCGTAGCGTATGCGCGGATCCAGCCAAGCGTAGAGAATGTCGGCGATGAGGTTGGCCAGCACAAAGACCGTGGCCAGCAGCAAAACCCCGCCCTGCACGGCGCGGAAGTCGCGCGCCTGCACCGCCAAAAAGAGCCAGCGTCCAACCCCCGGCCAAGCGAAAATGGTCTCGGTGATAATCGCGCCCCCGAGCAAATAGCCGAATTGGAGGGCAATGACCGTAAGCGTAGGTATAAAGGCATTCTTCAGAGCGTGGCGCACAATTACCACCCGCTGCCGCAGGCCCTTGGCCCAAGCCGTGCGGATGTAGTCCTCGCCGAGGACATCGAGCAAGCTAGCGCGGGTCATGCGCGCAATCACGGCCATGGGAATAGTCCCCAAAGTCAAGGCCGGCAGGAAAAGGTGCCACAACACATCGCCGCAGGCCGCGAAATCGCCCTGCGCGAGGGTGTCGATTATGTAGAAATAGGTAATCGGCTCAAAGTAGATATGCGTGCTCAAGCGACCGGACACCGGAAAAAGCGGCACGTAAAAGGCCAGCAGCAACACCAGCATCAGGGCCAGCCAAAATACGGGAATGGAAATGCCGGCCGTGGCCAAGATCATGCTGAGCAGATCGGCGATCTTGCCCCGCCGCACCGCAGCCCACAGTCCAGCAGAGATGCCGACCGTCATGGCCAGCAGCATACTGGCCAAGGTTAGCTCGCAAGTGGCCGGGAAGCGCTGGAAGAGTTCAGTGGTAATTTTCTCGTGAGTGCGAATCGAACGGCCGAGGTCACCGCTCAACAGGCCCGTAAAGAAGCGGTAAAACTGCACGTGAAAGGGCTGGTCGAGGCCCATAGTCGCGCGCAACTCGGCCAAGCTCTCGGCATTGGCGCGCTCCCCGAGCATGACTTGGGCCGGATCCCCCGGCACCAAGTAGAGCATCAGAAAAACTAAAAGCGAAATCCCCGCCAGCGTCGGCAAGAGCGCAATGAGCCGCCGGAGGACGAAGCGGTGCATGGCTCAAGGGGCCAGCGCGGTGCTGTGGAACCACTTGCTGCCCGTGGGATGCAGCTTGAAGCCAGTGACGCGGCGCTGGAAAGCTATCGTCTGCGTTGCGTGTACTAGGGGGACCCAAGGCGCGTCGCGGTGGACGATTTCCTGCGCCTGGGCGTAGAGCCGCGTGCGCACGTCGCGATCGGTGGAGCGACGGGCCGCGACGAGTGCGTCGTGCAGCTCGCCACTGCGGTAGAAGGAGATGTTCTGGGCGGGCTTGATGGCTGCGGTGGAGTCGAGGAGCACGTAGAGGAAGTTGTCCGGGTCGCCATTGTCGCCGGTCCAGCCCAACAAAGCCATCTGGTGCTGACCGTCGAATACCTTGTCCAAGTACGTCCCCCATTCCCAAGACACAATGCGGGCGCGGATACCCACCTTTTCGAGGTCGGCCTGAATCGCCTCGGCGATCTTGGTGGGCTGCGGCATATAGGGCCGCGGCACCGGCATGGCCCACAACTCGGTTTCAAAGCCGTCGGCATAACCAGCTTCCGCCAGCAAGGCCCGTGCTTTAGCCGGATCATAACCATAGCCCGCAATGGTATCGTTGTAACTCCACAAGGTCGGCGGGATGGGATTTTTGGCTGGCATGGCCAAGCCCTCGTAGAAATTATCCACGAGGGCCTGCTTATCCACGGCGTGGTTTATGGCTCGGCGCACCCGCACATCGTCGAAAGGCTTCTTGTCCATATTCATAGCCAAGTAGCCGGTATTCATGCCCGCCTGCGTCAAGAGCTGGAGGTTGGGGTCGGCGCGGATCGGCTCAATGTACTCAGGGCTGAGGTTGTCGAAGCCGTGAATCGTGCCCTGCGAAAGCTCCAAGAAGCGCACCGAAGATTCCTGAATAGGCTTGAAAATTAGGCGGTCGAGCTGCGGCTGTGGCCCCCAGTAATCGGGATTGCGCTCCAAGACGATGCGCTCGTCCTTGCGCCATTCGACCAAGCGAAAGGGGCCGGTACCGACCGGGTTTTTGAAGTAATCGCGACCGTAACGAGCCACCGCAGTGGGGCTAACGGCCGCGCAGAAGTTCATCGCCAAGTTCCCCAGGAAGGGGGCATGTGGCTCTTTGAGGCGGACGACAAAGGTCGAATCATTCGGGGTTTCTAGCGCGGCGACAATGTCGTCCATGCCCATGGCCTGCCAGTACTTGAACGCGCCAGCGACCTTGTGGAAGGGATGGTCTTTGTCAAACTGCCGCCCGAGAGAAAACAGCATGGCCTCGGCGTTAAAGGAGGTGCCATCGTGAAAGCGGACCCCCGTGCGCAAGTGGAAGGTCCACGTGAGCTGATCGTCAGCGATGTCCCAAGAATGCGCAAGCTGCGGTACCACGGCCGTGCTCTCGCTGTCGTAGGTCACCAAGGTCTCGTAGATGTTGTCGCAGACCTTAAACGATTCGCCGTCGTTTTCAATCCCCGGATCTAGCCCGATCGAATCCGAGCCGCGGCCAAAAACCAAGGTTTGCTGCGAGCGTTCCTCTTGGCCGCAAGCGACGAG
This sequence comes from Gemmatimonadota bacterium, assembly GCA_009841115.1. Taxonomy (GTDB): domain Bacteria; phylum Latescibacterota; class UBA2968; order UBA8231; family UBA8231. Next base: position 67,806 of record VXML01000084.1, read on the forward strand.
CAGGGCAACAACTATGGCAATCCTGAATGATTGAACAATTCGCGCTGCGGATCGCCTTGTTTCTACTATTCTGCGTCCATCTGCGTCCATCTGCGGATCATCTTGAAAACGCTGCAACGCTAGTCCTCAAACGCCGCGTCAAAGGCAATGTCCGAGGGCGGGAAATCGACCTGTTTGACGAAGGCAGCCGCTTCTGTTGCGCCGTGGACGCGATCCATGCCGCTGTCTTCCCATTCGACCGACAGCGGCCCTTGGTAGTTGATGCGGTTGAGGGCGCGGATGATTTCCTCGAAATCGATATTGCCGCGGCCCAACGAGCGGAAGTCCCAATAGCGCCGGCGGTCGCCGAACTCAGTGTGCCCGCCAAAGACCCCGGCCTCGGTCGGCGTCGCGGACCAGCCTACGTCCTTCATGTGTACGTGAAAGATGCGGTCGCTGAATCGGTAGATGAACTCAACGTAGTCCACGCCCTGATAGCCGAGGTGGCTGGGGTCGTAGTTGAAGCCAAAGGCCGGATGGCCGTCGAGTGATTGGATGGCGCGCTCGGCCGAAGCAATATCAAAGGCGATTTCAGTGGGGTGGACCTCTAGTGCGAACTTGACGCCGAGCGCTTGGTATTGGTCGAGTATGGGTTTCCAGCGCGCGGCAAAATCCGCGTACCCAGCCTCAATCATGTCGGGGGATACCGGCGGGAATGAATAGAGTAGGTGCCAAATCGACGAGCCGGTAAAGCCGTTGACCACGTCAACCCCGAGCCGGGCGGCTGCTTGCCCCGTGGCGATCATCTCTTCGGCTGCGCGCTGACGCACGCCCTCTGGGTCGCCATCGCCGAAGATGCGCGGGGGCAGGATGGCTTGGTGACGGCTGTCGATGACGTCGCACACGGCTTGGCCGACGAGGTGATTGGAAATGGAAAACAGCGCTAGATCGTGTTTTGCGAGCAATTCGCGCTTGGCCTCGCAATAGGCATCTGTGGCTTGGTCAACCTCAAAATGGTCTCCCCAGCAGGCCAATTCCAAGCCGTCGTAGCCAAACTCAACGGCTTGTTGGCAGAGGGTCTCAATAGACAGGTCGGCCCACTGGCCAGTGAAGAGGGTGACGGGTCTCATTGCAATCGCTCCTTGTTGGTGTTTGGATGAGAGGGGAGTATATAAGCCGATATACGCCGAAGTGTCAAATTAGTGGCCAGTAGCCAGTGGTCAGCGATCAGTCCCCTCCCTACCACCTTGGGGGACTGGCCACCGGCCACTGACCACTGCCTCAACGGCCGAGCGACTTTTCCCGCCGGAGGTCGATGTCAAAGATGCGCAGATAGCGGCCCTGAAATTCGCCGATGACCTCGGGAATCTGGTCTTCGTCGAGATCGAGCAGGCCCATGCGCTCGCCAAAAGGCTCGGGCGACTGCCACTCCAAGTCGAAGAAACGGGCGTCGAACACGTACCCGTCGTTGAGCACAATCTCGTCTTCGTCGTCTCCATCTACATCGCCGATGAGAATCTGATGGGCTGTCAAGTCGGTCTGGTCGCTGCGCCACTGCTCGTACTGGTCGCGGCCGTCGTACACGACTAAGCGACCATCAGCGCAAAACACGAGCTCAGGCTGGGGGTCGTCGTCAATGTCGCCGATGGTCAGGCTGGTAATGCGTTCGTATTCATTGGGCGAATTGCTCCACAGCAGCGTGTAGTCCTGAGAGTCGAAGTAATACACGCGGCCCTGGTCGGTATAGGCGACGATCTCGTCGAGCTGGTCGTCGTTGATGTCGAGGACGAATACGCCGGCCACCGCCCCTTCGAGATAGTCGCTGTCCCACACCTCGGTATAGGTGCGGTCGCGCTCCTCATAGACGTGAAGCCGGCCATCGTTGTCGCCGAGCACGAGGCGCTCTGAGCCTTCATCCGCAGGCAAGCGCTGGATATTGTCGAATTCATCTAGGTCTCCCCTATAAGCCGGCCATTCCGCAGCTTGGCTCGACAGCGGAACCAGCCATAACGCGCATAAGATCAATCGCAACATGATGGTCACTACTCCTTGATGGCGGCCGCCCGAGCGGCCTCATATACGGAAAGCAAGGGCACTTGGTGCTGTTGGGCTAGCCGCGCGCAGTCCTCGTATTCAGGGGCGGCGCGGCGGCGTCCGTCTAGATAGCTAAACTTGACGTTGACCTCCCCGTACGGAGTGGCAATGGCGCGGATCTGGCGTTCCAAGACGCGGCGTTCCACTCCGTAGTAGCGCAGGCCGATGGTAGTCGTTTCTTGCAGCACGATCGCAGCTAGCTCATCCAAGCGGCCCGCCGGAGCGAGGACGCTGAGAACATTGCCCGGACGACCTTTCTTCATCAGGATCGGCGTGGCGTACACATCGCACGCGCCCTGCTCTAGCAGCCGGTCGAAGAGGTAGCCGTACACCTCTGGATTCATGTCGTCGATATTGGCTTCGATCAGCAGGACGCGCTCACTGGCCGACACGCGCTCGCCCAAGCGCAGGCGCAAGAGATTGGGGATGGCCTCTAAATCGCGGCGGCCCGCACCATAGCCGACAGCCTGTTGGCAAAAGGGCGGCTGCGGCCCAAAGGAACGAGCTAAAGTGGTAATGATCGCCGCCCCGGTCGGGGTGACGAGTTCGGCGCGGATATCGGTCTGCTCGGTCGGCACGTCGCGGCAGAGGGCCAAGACCCCAGGCACGGGCACTGGATAGCGTCCGTGCGCGCAGCGCACAAAACCCGTGCCAAAGCGCAGGGGCGAAGCGCAAACCTCTTCTATCTCCAAGAGCTGGAGACCGGCCACGGCTCCCACTACGTCTATCAGGGCGTCGAGAGCACCCACTTCGTGCAGTCCTACTTCGGCGGGCGTGGCATTGTGCACCTCGGCTTCGGCTGCACACAGGCGCTCAAATACGCGGATGGAGCGCTCCTTGACGACGTCGTCTAAGCGGCTAGCGGCAATGCGGCTGGTTATATCTTTGAGGTGGGCGTGAGGGTGATCGTGCGTAGGCTCGCCAGACAGGTCGAGATGGTGCTCAGCGTCGGCCAACGGTGCGCCAGCCACGCAGACCTTAGCGCGGGTGGCGGCAATGGCGTGCCGGGCGGTGGATTCGCGCTCAATGGCGACGTCCTGTACACCCAGCTTGGCAATTTCTCGATTGAGATCCTCTAGCGGGAGACCCGCGTCGAGCAGGGCACCCAAGATCATGTCGCCGCTGATACCAGAAAAGCAGTCGAAGTAGGCGATCTTCATCTTCGCCCCCCGCGCTCAGGGCAGGCGCTTGAGGTCAGCCTTGCGCTTCTTCCAATCAAACTCCTCTGCAAAATCGTACACATCAACGAAGTCTTCAATCCGATCCTCATCTGTCTTGCGCAGCAAATTTGCATCGACCAAGTTGAAGACAATCTCGCCAAAATCGCGCGTTTGCTCAATGCCCCAGTGGGTAAAGACCGAGCGGGTAAGCGGCCCAAACTGATCGGCGCTGTACTCGCTGATGCCAAGGAGCAGATCTCGACCGGAAATGTGTCGCTTCTCTTCGGTCAAGGTATCGTTGTTCTTGCCGAGCTTTTGCGCCGTGTACCCTAGCGCATCGTAGAGAAAAAGATACGCATCGCTCTTATAGCGCCCGTCGCGCTCGGCTAGATTTTCGATTTCTTGCAGCGTTTTTGGTTCCATCGAGGAAGGGCGATACGGCCAATAAAACTAGAGCGGTGCGGATATCAAGGTCGAGGCATAACGCCAAGTGCGCGGGCCAAGCTCAAGGACGCGCAAAAGCGCGTCGCGCTGGTGGACAAAGTCGGGCAACAGATCGTCAGCCAGGGTTGGGACGGCATGGCCTTCGTTGATGAGTTCGGGATTGATGTGGTGGCCATTCTTGATGATTTCGTAGTGCAGGTGAGAGGCGGTCGCGAGTCCGGTGGCACCGACCTTGCCGATGATCTCTTTTTGCTCTACGAGCTGCCCCTCGCGAACCAATATCTTGCTCAGGTGCGCATAGCGGGTGCGATAGCCATTGGCATGGACGATTTCGACCAATTTGCCGTAATCGCCTTTCCAACCAGCGAACGCGACCTGTCCGCGGGCCGTAGTCCACACCAAAGTGCCCGTCGGCGCACCATAATCCGTACCTAGATGAGGGCGCTGCTTTTTGAGAATGGGATGGAAGCGTTGGCGGTTGAAGCGCGAGGTAATGCGATTGACGCCGAGGGGCTTGAGTACGAACATCCGGCCGAGAGAGCGACCGCTGGCGTTGTAATAGGTATCCTCACCCTCGGTGGCAGCATAGCGGACCGCCAACTCGGTCACTCGTTTGCCTTCGTAGCGCGCCAACAGGACGTCGCCGTAGCGGACGAAGTGCTCGTCGATGTAGAGCTTTTCAAAGACAACCCCTAGCCGATCGCCGCGCCGCGGATCCCGCTGGAAGTCGATGACGGCACCAAATATGTCATCGGCGAGCACGTCGCTGAGTGCGCAGCCTTCCCCGGCCTCGCTGATGGCGTTGGAGAGATTGTCTTCAATGCGCACTTCGAGCCGCTCGACCCGTCGCTCCAGCGGTAGCTGCAACTGGCGAGCAACAAACTGACCATCGTGCAATTTCACCTCGATCGGGCGATCAGGGGTGCGGTGAGGCGTGTAGCAGAAGCGGCGAATGGCGTCACTGGTGTCGATTGCGACCTCGCAGTGGTCGCCCGCCTTGACTCGCGCGGGATCGAAAACCGCGTACAGCGCTTCGTACAGCCGTTCCAATTGGCCACTCGGGACATGGCACTGCTTGAGCAAGCGGTCAATGGAATCCCCCGGACGCAGCTCGGCGGCGATCGTCCGCGTGGGATCGTCGGGCGGAGGCGGAATCGGGGGGCCGACAAACGGCAGCTCCCATACGGCGGCCGCAGCGGCCGGAGTAAAAGCTACTTCCCCTAGGTGGGCGGCAGCAGTCGTCGAGTGTTGGGAGGACATCTCCAAGCGCAGCGCCATAAGCGCAAAGCAGCCTAGTAGGATGCTCCAGAACCTGATAGCAGATCCAAATCGCATATTCAAAACTTAGGGGAGAAAAACAAGAGAATCGGCAACGGTTGGGGCACCGTTGACCAATAGCCGCAAACGTTTAACATATATAATGTACCATTCAATCGTCAAGGACTTTTAAGGTGGTTAGTCAGCTCTACGACCTAAAAGCCATGCTGCCCGACGAACTCGACCGGCTCGTCGGCGAGCTCAAAGAACCGGCGTACCGCACCAGCCAAATTTTCGATTGGCTCTACGCCAAGGGCGTGCGCGACGTCCGGGAGATGACCAATATCTCCAAAATTTTGCGGCAAAAGCTCGCCGAGCAGACGCGCATTACTTGTTTAAACCTCGTCAAGCGTCAAGAGTCGGCCACGGGCGAAGCCGTCAAATTCCTCTTTGAGCTGCCCACCGGGCATCGCGTCGAGTCCGTGCTGATCGTCGATGGCACCCGGCGCACGGCCTGCTTATCGTCGCAAGTGGGCTGCCCGCTCGACTGCAAATTTTGCGCCACCGGTCGGATGGGGATGATCGCCAACCTCGAAGCCGGGCAGATCGTCGATCAGCTCTTGCAGGTCAACCAGTTCGCCCGCGAGCAGGGCGAGCGGGTGACCAATGTGGTGATGATGGGAATGGGCGAGCCGCTGCTCAACTACTCGGCGGTCGCGCGCGCGTTGAAGCTAATGCGCCTAAAAGAGGGCATTGGGTTGGGAGGACGGAAAGTCACGGTATCTACTGCGGGTTACATCCCGGGCATCCGCCGACTCATAGCCGAAGATCTCAACGTGGGATTGGCCATTTCGCTCAACGCCACGACCGACGAGGTGCGCGAACAACTCATGCCGATCAACCGCAAGTACAAGATCGCCGACCTCTTGGCGGTCGCGCGCGAATTTTTCGCCTGTCGCGGCTATGGCGTCACCTTTGAGTACGTGCTCATGGCCGGGTTGACCGATGCAGACGCAGACGCGCAGCGACTGGCCGAACTGACCCGCGACATTCCCTGCAAGATCAACCTCATACCCTACAACGAAACAACAGACCTCCGTTTCCGCCGACCAACCCGTCAGCGTCTAGAGCAATTCTACCAAGTGCTCAAAGGCTGCGGCGTCGAGTTTACCGTGCGCCACAGCCGTGGACAGGACATCGACGCGGCCTGCGGCCAACTCTATCATCAGCAAAAAAAATGAGCTTGGGATCGTGAATTTCAAAGGCCATGTCTTGGGCGGAGTCGTCGCAGGAACCGGAGTGGCGATAGGTGCGGTTTCCTCCGGCGCTGTCGCACCCGACGACCTAGCTACCCAAGCCGCCGTCGTCGGCACTGCGCTATTTTTCTCCCTCTTTCCCGACTTAGACACGGCTTCAGTAGCGCAGCGGTGGTTTTTCCGCGGCGTCTTCTGCGTCTTGCTCTATCTGGGTTGGACCGAGCACTACGAATTGGCAACCATAGTAGGCATCTTGTGCGTCCTACCGCTTTTGGACCACCACCGCGGCTGGACGCATTGGAAGATCAGCCCGTTCATCACCGTAGGGGTGCTGGGCACGAGCTACGAATACTGGCGGGCGCGGCAGGCTTTTCTGGGGGAATTTACTTGGGACAACGTACCAGCCCTACTGGAAGGGCACGTAGTTTTCTTTATCGCCTGCATCGTCGGTTGGTACACCCACCTGTTGTTAGACGGGTGCTTCAAGGTGTTCCCCACCAGCCAAGACCACCACTGAGGCAACTCAGTCGCTCTCGGCCTCGGCGTCTTTATCTTTGTTCTTGCTGACGAACTTCTTTATCTTGGCGATGGCCTCGGGCACCAGCGCGATGATCTGACTCCAACCAGCCTCCTGATCGCCGATGGACGCCACCTGTACCCGACCGTCGGCATCGACGATGAGGAAGGCGATGGGTTCGATGTTCGCGCCGCCGCCCGTCCCGCTCTGTCCCTTGCCCTCCAGCCCACCACCGGCCCCAAAGCCAAACGATATTTTCGACACCGGAATAATGGTCAAGTCGCCGGACTGAAACGGCTGCCCGATGACGGTTTCGGTTTGCACGATGCGGTGCAATTCGCCTAGGACGCGCTCGACTAGGGATTCTACGGACGATGCCATGAAAAACTCCTCGACTTAGTTAGATCGGGGTGCGAAAGCGCACGGCCAACAAGCGGTATGCCGCCTGTGAGCCAAAGCGCCCTAAGAGTAAAATTAACAAGCCCAAGTGCAAATGAGCGACCAAGTCCAAGCGGCCAAAGGCCCCCGCACGCACAAAATCCGGGCTGACGTCTATTTGCACCTTTCCCTTGCGCGCGGCAACCGCCTGTAAATAGCCATAAACCCGCCCGGTTTGCGCCGGGTCGGCAAATCCTAAACGGCCCTGGACCCGCAGCTTTTTGAGCCGAATGATGCGCGGCAGACTCGCCAATAGCCTAAGACTAGGCTTGATCAGCAGCCTCACAAGCGCGCGCAGGTTCCGCTCCCTAGCTTTAGGCGCGGCCTCTCGCTCGGTTCTTCGCCGTGCTCTTCGCCTGCGCTTTGCTTGGGTCCGCAGCGGCAGGTAGGGGTACGGCAGGAATTGACCCAAGAGCACGGGCGCGATGCGCAGGCCCTTGGGGCCCCATCGCAGCCCAAGCCCAAGCCCTCCCCAGAAAAAGGACAGCCGCGCTCCCCATTCCCAAAAGTCCGGCAAGCCCTCGCGCCGACAGCGCAAAGCAAAAGTCATAGGAGCGCACAGTGCACCGAGGCCGAGTACACCCAACGCGCCCAATGCGGGTAATAGCCAGTCTAGCATGAAGAAAAGCGCGGCTTTTTATGGCGCACCACATTCCAATCTGCGCGTCTGGTACGATGCACAACGGCGAACAAAGGGACAATGCACAAAGGGTCATATAGCCTTGAAAAAAGTGGACACACAACGCGAAACAGACGAATTTCCGCCCAAACCAAGAACATCCCAGAAATGCTCACTTACTCAGGGTCAGCGCGTCTAACATTCCTCGCGCTGGTTTGTACAACCTAGCGGCGCACGCAGGTTCAGTCAAGCCTTTCTACGGATGCGGCTAGGGGCTAAACTGCCTTGACAGCACCCCCGTCGTATGTTAGGCTTAAATTAGACGTAAGTTACAGTTAAAAAGTGAGTTAGGCTTTTTTGATTAAGGGATCAATACGCGGCAATAGCGACAAAAGGCGAACCGAATGGCAACCCGAAAGACAGTAGGAAGGCGCGCCCTTCAAGGCGGAGAGGGCGCGGGCAGTTATGGCAGATATTGGCGCGGGCTAGGGGTAGTCATCGCGCTGTGGGCGGCCGTGGTGCCGGCGAGCGCCCGCTCGACGCTCAGTGCTCGCCTAGACCAACCGGCAATTGCCGGGCCGGCGTTGGATCAGCAGTCCATCCTCTATTTGCACTACTTCCCCGGCGATGGCGAAGCCATAATCAGCGCGGACCTACGGTGCCTCGGCAACGCGCAGTTGCAGAGCGTTCGCTCGGCGCTGGGCAAGGCGCAGCTAGAGGCGGCGTCAATCGGCATAGACTATGCAGCACGGCCTTTGGCCGGAGAACACATCGACACCCTCTACATCGACCTAGTCGCCGCTGAGTTGGGAACAATCGGCTGGTCCGCGGCAATTCACTCCTCGCTCGCCCCACAGGGCACCCCGGCCCACCAGATCGAATTCGACCTAGCGGTACGCCCGCCGCCAGCCATTTCGTGGTCCATTGAGCCACAGCGGGTCTATCAGGGCGAGCACTTTGACTTGCGCGCGATCGTGCGCCTCGACGATACCACCGGGCCACCCTTAGAAGAGCTGAACTGGACCTGGCCACCTGAACTGAGCTGGCCAGAAGGCGACGCTCCGCAGCGCTGGTCGGGCAGCTTGACCCCCGGACAGGCTGACACGCTCTCTTGGACGGTGCTCGTAGATCCGACCCACCTTGGCCCTTTACCTTTGACGGTCGCTGCACAGGTCTCCGGCCAGAGCCCAGTGGACTTGGCAACCCAGCATTTGCAGGTGGACCCGCTGCCCGTGATGGCCTTGGAGCCTGGGTTTATGATGGCGCTGGAAACAGGGTTTATGGAAGTGGGCAAGCGCGGGCCAGTCACCTGTATATGGCGCAACGAAAGCGCCGACCCCATCGCCTTGGCGGCCCTGCGCCTGCAAGTTGCGCCAGCGTTCTCGGATGTCTCCTTGGTGGAAGGGCCACCGGGCGCGGCCCTCGTACGAAGCGACGAGGAAGCCGCACCGAGCCTGCTGGTGAGCGGCTTGGATAGCTTGGGCGCGGGCGCAGCGATCCGGGTGACGCTCGAGGCTGTGCCGCAGCGTCCAGGGCCTTTTACTTGGCAGAGCGCCTGTAAGCCCGTGGGGCGGGAGCACTTTATTCCCCTGCACGGCGCGAACACAGTGCGCGTGGTATGGCCAGGAACGGCCCAAGCCCCAGGCGGCGCACAGCAAACCCCCACGGACTTGCAGTTGATCAATCAAGCCTTTGTCCGCGCCCTAGACCACCAAATGGATGCCCTACCTCTATCCCCGGGCACGCGGCTTTTCCTCCAAGCCGAAGACGACAAGAACGAGGCCAATTGGGTCGTCGAGGACGCCCTGATCGAGACCTTGCAGCAACGAGGCTATCAGGTGCTGGTGCGCCAGCCAGAAGACGCGCCAGCCGACGTGGTGTACTATCGGCTGGTCAGAGCGCGCGTGGTGTACTCGCCAGCGCCCCGGCGGCTACTCCTCTGGGGCAACGAACAACAGCGCGAAGCGTATGGCGACCTCTTTCTCAGAATAGAAACAGCCGCCGACCACATCGTGCGCTGGGACCGCCGCGTCCAAGCCTATAGCTCGGATATGGTGTCTAAGGGGTTGAGCGGAGTCTTAGGCGGGGATGACATGGTCGAACAAACGGTACTCAAACCAGAAAACAAAGCCATCGTGCGCGGCCTATCGGCCGGCATTCTCGGCGGGCTATTCTACATCTTCTTCGTTTTGTAATCTTCAAAACCTCTGGATGCGCCTCGGGGCCTGCTCTTGGGACCGCCCATGTAGAGGACACGTGCTCGGCAGGACTTCGCCAGCGATGAAGAGCTCCTCTCGCTGATCGGGACAAAAGCGAGTGGCGATCTTGTGGGTATCGTTGCAGACCGCGCGGCGCACGACGAGGTTTTCTGGGTACTCGAATCCGCGATTCCTCAGGCTGCGATAGGGTTCCACACTCGCATACACCTCCTTCATAAACTCCGCCCACAACGGCAGGGCGGCCGCAGAGCCGGCCTGCTTCGGCCAGAGACGCAGGCTGGGGTCGTCTATCCCGACCCAGACCCCAGCCACGAGATGGGGCGTAAAACCGATAAACCACGCATCCGTGTAGTCGTTGGTCGTGCCGGTTTTGCCGGCCGCTTGCGGCCGGAAGCCGTAGACCGTGCGGATGCGGCGTCCGGTGCCGCCGACTTCATCGACGGCCGAGCGCAGCATATCCGCGACAACTACGGCCACGGCCGGCCGCAGCACCTCCTGCTTGAGACCGCTTTCCTGCGTGAAAAAGACATCTCCATCCTTGCGCTCCAAGCGACTGATGGCCATCGGTTCGACGTAGATACCCTTATTGGGAAAGACCGCGTACGCAGCCACCAAGTCGAGAAGTAGTACCTCGCTCGTGCCGACGCCAATGGAGGGAATGGCTTGGATGGGCGTGGATATACCCATGTTGCGGGCATAGCTCCGAATCAGGGACGGGCCGAGTTCGTCGGCCAACTTAATGGAGATGAGGTTGCGCGACTGTTTCAGCCCTTCGCGCAGCGTCATCGGCCCCTTGAATTTCTTGTCGTAATTCTCGGGGTCCCAAAACTGTTCGCGTCTGTGGTCCCACAACGTAAAGGCATTGTCGTCGAGCACATCTACCGCAAAGCGATTGTTGTCAATGGCAGCCGTGTACACGAAGGGCTTAAACGCGGACCCAGGCTGCCGCTTGGCTTGGGTGGCGCGGTTGAATTTGCTGTGGCTGAAGTCGCGGCCCCCAATCATAGCTAAGATGTGGCCTGTAGCTGGATCCATAGCCACGAAGGCCGCTTGAACCAAGGCCGAGTCGCGCGCGCTCCGAGACGCGCCTATGGCTTTTAGGTGCTGATCCACCTTTTTCTGCACCTTGCTTATTTCAGTATCAAAGTGCTTTTCGGCGATCTGCTGCAAGCGCGAGTCGAGCGTAGTGTGGACCACAAAGCCCTCGCGATAGGTTGCCATGCCAAACTCGCGCTGCATTTGCTGACGGACGTGCTCGACAAAGTACGGGGCTATGCCAAACGTCTCCTCGTGGCTGCCCCTGCGGGCGTCGATGGGTTTGTTGCGCAGGGAATCGCGCTCGGCGGAAGTAATCGCGCCGTTGTCGGCCATGCTGTACAGCACCAGATTGCGTTGCGTATGTGCGCGTTCGGGGTGGCGCAGGGGGGTAAATCTATTAGGGGCCGGCAGCAGCCCGACGAGCAAGGCGCTCTCTTCGAGCGCGAGCTGATCGACTTCGCTGTCAAAATACAAACGCGCCGCCGACTTAATCCCGTAGGCACCATGGCCGAAATAGACTGTGTTGAGGTACATAGTCATTATCTCGGACTTAGTGTACAGGCGCTCGATTAAAACAGCGGTGATCTGTTCGCGGATCTTGCGCGCATACGTGGCCGCTGCATCGGCAAAGGAAGCACTGCTGCGCTGAGTACCAACTTCGGCGAATATACTGCGGGCGAGCTGCTGGGTAAGCGTGCTGGCCCCTTGGCCGACGAGACGCCGGTCCCTGAGATTGGCCAGCAGTGCCCCGGGGATGCGGTAGATATCAATGCCCCAATGCGAGAAGAAGCGCCGGTCTTCAGCCGCGAGGAGGGCGGCCCGCACGGATTCGGGGACTTCCTCATAAGTGAGGATTTCGCGGTTTTCCTCAAGGAAGTCCTGCAAGTGGCGGCCATCGGCCGAATACACGTTGGTGACCCGTTTGGGCCGGAAGCTCCAATCGTCGATGTCGGGCAAGTTGTCGTTGAAGATCAGATAGGCACTCACGCCAACAGCAGCGTACAAGGCGAGGAAGCAAGCGGTGTAGAGCAGCAGCTTCTTGAACAGTGAGAGCGTAATCGCACCTTTTACTCCTTCTACCACTCTGTCTAGAAGCTCTCTATTAAAATTGAGCAGTAAGAGGCGTATCGCGCGTTTCGCTCCTTCTATCACCCTGCCCAGAAGCTCTCTATTCATAGTAGCCCTTGACCCAGCGCGTGTTGTATTCCTGCAAATACTCTAGGTGCGCGCTGGTTTGCGGATAGTGCTCGTCCGCTGGGTACGGGTAGCCAGACATGCCGTGAAAGGGCAGCGGCCCGACCGTTAGCGAGTGCGCCGAGTGCAGGTCCATGTCCTTACCAAAGCCATCGGCGTACAGCAGAAACGAGCGCACCAGACCGCTCGCAGGCGGCGGCAAGGCGGCGAATTCAACAGTCAGCTCATCGCCGTGGAACATGATGACAAAGCGGTCGTCGATTTCCCCGACTAGTTCCTCCACCGGGCCGAAGCGAGTAAAAGCTCCAGCGTGAGTACCCCAAGGCGCTTCTAACTCCAATTGATCGTAGTGATAGCGAAAAGCAAAGGTGCCCTTGATGGACGTATGGGCTGGGTAGCCACGCCAGTGGAGGTCACTCTGCGCCGGTTGCAGGCGATGGACTGTAAGCGGAACGTCCGCAGCGTCGCCCACCAGCAATTGATCCCAGTAGAGCGCAGTGTTGGTCTCAATCCGCAGCCGGTAGTCGTCGGACGGGAACAGGCCCGCCAAGTCGAAGAGCGCGTGTTTGGGCAGGCCCGCCGGGCAACCCATATCCGCGCTGACTTCTACCCATCCCCCCTCGCCATCGGCTACGGACAGACGCGGCGGATACAGCGACAAGCCGCGCTGCGCCGCGCTCCAATTCGAGGTCGAATGCGCGTAATCGACCCACCCATAGCCGAGCAAGACCGGATGGGCGAATTCGGACAAGTCGCCCAAGTTCAACTCTAGCGCATAGTCTTCGGCATAGCCGTGTATGTCGAGTCGGCCAAAGCCGTCGTACCACTCGTCGTCGATCTCCTCCAGCGTGGCCAACACGTCCAGTCCCCGGTGGTCTTTGGCTGCTACCGGCGGGCGCAGATTGCGCAGAGGATAGAGTTTGAACTCCGGGTAAGGAGGCTGGGAAAGCAGGCGTTCGTTGGGATACACGTCGAACTCAGGCGGATGATCAACGGCCACTAATTCGAGGGCATCGACGTAAATGATTTCCTCTAGCTGATTCGTTAGCTGCAAGACGTAGTGACCGTCCTTGGGAGCCAACGGCCCCAAACGAACGTACTCGTCAGTGTCGGGCTGGTAGTACTGGCCCGGGGAGGTCAAATAGCCAATAATGGCCCCCCCTAAAATATCGGTGACAAAGCGATAGCGCTCGCCGTCCCAAGCGTAGAGAATGGGACACGATGTGCCCTTGCGGTCGAGTTCCGTCAACTCCAGCCGCTGTCCAGCCCCAGTCGCCAACTCGGTCTGGCGCACGCCGCCGGGCCAGAGGATACGGATGAATTCGACCGAATCGCTCTGCGCCAAGCCGAAGTGGAGCACGCCCGCGTATCCCTCACTGCGAATCTCGCGTTTCTGGAGACGGTGGGTAGTTTTTACCTCCACCTTGGCCCCGACGCCGTCGCGATTGCTATTGAGCCCCTGAGCGGCGATCTCGATCCAGTGTCCCCCTTCGCCTTGGTTGTGCAGCACCCGGCCACCCGCCCAAATATCCACGCGCCCATCGCCGTTAAAATCAGCCACGAGCACCGCCCCACCCGGCTCGTCGATCGAAGGTTGCGGCTGGAACTGTCCGCCGCCGTACGCCAGCGGTTGCAGCCGCTCGTCCTCACAGGCCAATAGGTCAAGGTCGCCATCGTTGTCGAAATCGGCGGAAAGCAGCGCCCGCCCACTGGACGCCGCCGACGCCTCGGCCCGGACGAAGTCGCGCCCGGCTTGGTTGATATGCGTTTCCACGGCACCGTTGGCCGCGATCGCCAAGTCCATATAGCCGTCTTGGTTGAAGTCCTCGACGGCCAAGCCCGCTCCCTGCACGGCACCTAAGTCCAAAGCGTCAGCGATTTCCGAAAACGTGCCGTCGCGATTGTTGGTTTGCACTTGCAGGCCCTCAGCCGATAGGAGGACTATATCCACGTCGCGGTCATTGTCGAGATCGGAGAATGCAGCCCGATCCGCCGCGACCGAACCGACCGGTTGGCCCGTAGCGACAAAGCGGGCCTCGCCATCATTGGCCAGCAGCGAGACACTTGGGCCAAGTACAAGCAGGTCCAAGTCGCCGTCGTGATCGGCATCACCCAGCACGACACCGGTCGAAGCCGCGGACAGGTCTTCTCCGGCAGCCCATTCGCCGTTGGCCGCTCGATAGAGCAGAGTTCCGCCCGCGCCGCTGAGAACCAAGTCGGCGGTCCCATCGTTGTCGAGGTCGCCGGAGATCGCGCCAGTCGCCCCAAAGCCGTCGGGAAGCGTCGGAGCAGTGAGCATTTCCCCTGTGCCGCCAGCGTACAAGTGCAAGCCCTCGGCCCCGGCCAAAACATCCGGCCGGCCATCCGCGTCAAAGTCGCCAAGAGAAGCAAAGCGCACCGAAACAGCCGCCGGACCAGCCGCCGCGAAGGCAAAAGGTCCGGCCACATCGTCCTGACTCGGATCGCCACCACCGGCGTCGGCAACGGCCTCGGCGTATTTGCCCTGTCCTTGATAGGACGAAGAAACGCCTTGGTGACCGGCTTGGCTGAGTTGGTTGAACTGCTCCAAGGTGCTTTTCCACTCCTCCTCGCGTCCGAGCCGCCGGTAGAGATTGGCCAATCCGTAGTACGCCGACACGTTGTAGGGATCGAGGCGGATGGCCTCCTTAAAGTCGGCGATGGCGGCCTCGCCCTCGTTTAGCTTGGCCCGCATCTGCCCCATGTAGTAGCGCACGTGGGGGTCGTCGCGGTCGGCAGCCGCGACCTTTTGCAGAGCGGCAAGCGCCTTGTCGTGCTCCCGACCTTGAGCATTGTAGATCAGGCCCAGCGCGTAGTTGGCGTGGAGGAGATCGGGGTCGATGGCGATGGCGGTTTGCAGGGCCGTGGCCGCGCTGTCGTACTTGCCGAGGGCGTAGTACGAAATGCCTAAATTGGCCTGCGCACTAGCGTAGTCCGGAGCCAAGGCAAGGGCGCGGGCAAACTCCTCCCGACCGCGCGTGTAGTTGTGCTGATCCATATAGACCACGCCCTGATTATTGTGCCAGCGCGCCTTGGGAGGCCAAGCCGGTGCCTCCTCGGGCGGCCCCTGTTCACAGGCCACTCCCAAGAGGGCCGCGACGAGAGGTAACAGAGCCTGGCGCACCTTGACGCTTATATGGGGCATGGTTATATTTTTTCCTTCCATAGCGAGTGATTTTCGAGCGAGAGTAGCTCAGCTGGTAGAGCTCCACGTTGCCAACGTGGTTGTCGCGGGTTCGAGTCCCGTCTCTCGCTCCATTTTTTTGCCTCAACCTTCATTTCAATATAGTTAAAACCCCTATTGAGAAAAGCTGGCCCGGTCTTGCGCCGGGTCGAGTTATAGGGAGTCCACGCTCAATTTCCAGAGGGATCCAACGGGCTGGCAAAGCGCTGGCCAAGCCGGAACAAATCGCCCAGTGGATTTTCGCGATCCTCCAAGGCGTCGGCTATAACCGGTCCAATGGAGCCGCCGAATTTAAAGCCGTGGCCGCTGCCACACCCGGCAATGAGAATCCCCCGCGTCGCCGGGGCCCAATCGATGACGAAGTGGTCGTCGGGCGTATTAGTGTACAGGCAGGCGCGCCCCCCCACCAGTCGGGCCCCTTCCAGCGCGGGCAGGCGCTGGGCGACAAAGGCGCGAGCCTGATCGAGAAAGTCGGGGCTGGGTTGGCGGTCGGCTTCGGGCTCGGCGCGCTCCACTTTACTGTCCTCGGCGATTTTGACGTATCCTTCCCGCAGCAACGGGAAGCCGTACCAAGCCGTCTCGGAACTCAGCGCTGTCCACACGGGAAACACCTTCTGGGCGAATTTTTCGGGATCGACCGGGACCAAGAAGGCCATTTGCTGTCGCGTTATGCGCAGGTAGTCCTTTAACGTGGGAAAAAGCCTCACCACCCAGGCACCAGCGGCGACCACGACGCGGTCGAACAGAGGCCGCTCTGACCCTATGGCTAGGTGAATCCCCCGTTCGGTCTCATCCATGGCCTGCACAGGAGTGTGAGAGTGGATAGCAACGCCCTGGTCCCGGGCCAGATCGGCCAAATCGGCCACGGCCTGACCGCTGCGCAAATAGCCGGACCAAGGATCGTAAAAGAGCGCGTCGTCGTCCTGTACGGCGAATTGGGGAAAGCGCTGGCGGACCTGAGTCGGGCTCAGCACTTCGACCGTCTTTCCCCGCTGGTGCAGCGTCTCCAAGCCGCGGCGAGCCGGGCTGTCGGCGGGCAAATCGCCCCAGATATTGAGCTTACCAGTCTGATAATAGATAGTCCGGCTGAGTTGGTCGTGCCACCGACGCCACTGGTGCGCGGCCCGCTCGACCAACTCGTGGTAGGTCTCCTCGGGATAGCTGGTGCGGCGAATGACTTTGGACACGTCGGTCGAGGAGGCATCTGGACAGGGGATGGGGCCGCGTTCAAAAAGGGTGACTCGGTGGCCCCGCCGGTTGAGTTCCAAAGCAGCGGCCAAGCCAAAAATCCCCGCCCCTACAATGCCGACGCGCATGGGGCTAGAGCTTTTCAGTGCGGCGCTCGCGGATTTGCAGCAGGGCCGGCAGCAGGGTGACAGACGTGATAAAACAGGACCCCAAGCCCACCAGCGAGAGCACGCCAATCGACGTAAGCGCCGGATGGATAGCTGGCACCAATCCCGAGAAGCCAACCATCGTCGTCAGCGACGTACCCAACAGCGCGAGCCCGGTCGTGCGCAACACCAAGCGCAGCGAGCCGCGGCCGACTTCTTGATAGCGGTGAAAGATGTGGACGCTGTTGTCAATGCCCATGCCAATGATCGTCGGGAAGGCGACCATGTTGTAGAGGTTGAGCTTGATGTCAAACACATACATGAAGCCCACGACCCACACCAAGGCGTTCAAAAGCGGCGTGAGCACCAGCAGGGTATCGACAAAACTTCGCAGGTCGATGAGCAACACCACCGCGACGACCGCAAGCGTGAGGATCACGGCAAGGGAGCTGTCTTCGAGCATGACCTTGAGCATTTCGGCGACGATGATGTGCGAGCTAGAGGCTATGTAGGTCTTGCCCGTCGGCGTTTCAATGTGGCTGATTTCCTCGGCAAAGCGGATGGCGTCTTTCCCGTCCTTGAGCTCGACTGCGGCGTTGATCGCCACGAAGTTGAGAATGTTGCCCTCCTTGTCCTTGAACTCATTGGTCAAATCCGCGGGCAGGTCGTAGAGCGTGAGCTTCTCCACGTCGAGGTACGGGCGCAGCGAGTCCAGTTTAGCCCGCTCGCTCTCGCTAAACAGGCTCTCTTCCCGGTCGAGCAAAGCGCGGATGTCGGCGATGAGCGCCAGCTTGGCGTCTTGGTCTTGCGGCAGTGCGGAGTACACACTCTTGACATTGAGGACCGTGGAGGAGTCGCCGTTGGCGGCCTTGATGGCCTCGACTGTGCGAACCACCTCCATGGCCTCGTCGTAGCTTTCAGTCAAGACAATGGCCGGCGAGCGGCCTTCCTTCAGGCTCTGGGGCAGGCTGCCCTTGTTGATGTTGGGCGGCGGCGCAGGCTTGAGCTTGCTGAAGTCGTATTCAAATTCCAAGTCGCCGAGATGGTACAGCGAGTACCCAGTGATCACTGTGCCTATCAACAAAGTGGCCCAAGGCTTTGGATAGCGACCAGTGCGCCACAAGACGCTGCGCTTGCGGATGGGGATGACTAACCGCAGGCGCTCGGCGAGGACGATAAAGGCCGGGCATATCGCGACCATGGCCACCAGCGAGAACAGGATGCCAGTGCCGACGATAAAACCGAACTCCGAGAACCCCTTAAAATCCGTCAACAGCAGCGAATAGAAGGCGATCGAGGTAGTGACCGCCGTCGTCGCCAGAGCCTTGCCCGTGTATCGGACGGTCACGGTCAGGGCCTGTTCGATGTCCATGCCTCGGCGGTGGGCCTCGCGGTAGCGAGCGAAGATGTGGATGCCAAAATCGATACCCAGCCCAAAGAGGATGGCGAACAGCCCCACGGTGATCATGTTGAGGCTGCCGATGGCCAAGTAGGTGACGCCAAAAGTCCAAGTTAGGCTCATTATCAACGGCAAGGTGATGAAGAGCGAGCCAACTACTTGGCGGAAGAACAGGGTGATGAGCAGCAGCACGCCGACAATGCTGTATAAGGCCGTTGACTTGAGGTCTCGTATAATAATCGTGAATTGGTTGGCGCTGTTTTGGAAGCTACCCTTGTACACGCATTCGATACTCGGGTGAAAGCGCTCCGGGCCGATGGCGGCAATGGTCTGGTCGATATGGTCGATCAGGTCCTGCGAAAAGGCGACATCCGTGGTAAGTCCGGCTGGATAGAGCCGGAGGATGACGCCGTTGCCCTCCTGCGTGATGAAGTACTGGCGATACTGCTCTGGGACCGCGGCCGCCTCGCCATCTTGCTGGTACTTGGCCTCGATATCCGAAAAGTCGAGCACCTGCTCTTCCTCGTCGTCAAAGGCAAAGTAGAGCGGCGACTGCTTGAGCTTTTGCAGCTCTATGTGTTCGTCGAGGCGGCGGTTGATCTCTTGCAGGTCCTCTAAGTTCATGTAGAGGAGCTGGTTTTTTTCGAGCAGATCCTTTTTGCTATCGAAGCGGCTTACCGAGCTAATCAGCGGA
Source organism: Gemmatimonadota bacterium (assembly GCA_009841115.1). Taxonomy (GTDB): domain Bacteria; phylum Latescibacterota; class UBA2968; order UBA8231; family UBA8231. The sequence continues at coordinate 86,650 of VXML01000084.1, forward strand.
CTATGTTCGAGCGAATCGGCCAAGACCTGCATGAAGGAAACGGCCGCGTCCAAATCGTCGCTGGTAATGACGACCATCAGCGGACCGATGCCGCCGATGCGGGCCTTGATGCGGTTGAGTTCCCTGACGCTGACGTAGTCGTCGGACAGCAGGTCGGCGAAGTCGGTCTTGATGTTTCCGGCCAGCTTGGCGGCAAAAAACCCGGCAAATACCGACAGTATCGTGGCCAGCGCAATTATGCCGATGTAGTGGTGGTAGATGTAGCGAACCAAGCGCTGGTGGCTTATGGGCATGGCAGAGGTTTAATCCTCAGTTTCACCGCCTGAAGGCGGCGAGAGAACCGCTTCGCGTAGGCGGGTCAACTGCTTGTCGAGTTGGGCGATGAGCTTCTCGTAGCCATTTTTCTCGATGTAGCGGGCATAGCGCCGCCGGTTGCCCTCGGCCGTGCTGACGCCGTCGATTACCAAGTCGTATATCCGCCACACGCCCTCCACCCGATGGAGCCTGTACTCGATCTCTATTTCCTCATCCCGCACAGGTGCCAGCGCTTGGACGACGGCGGCGTCTTCTTGCACCTCGGCCGACTCGTAGCGGATATCGCCCTCGCGATAATAACGGGAAAAACTGTCGAAATTCTGCTCGCGGATGATGCTACTGAAAGTTTCAACGAAGTAGTCGCGCTCGTCTGGAGAGCGTTCTTCCCAGTGATCCCCCAAGGCGAGGCGGCTCAATTCCCGAAAGTCAAAGGCCGCGTTGATGTGCTGCTTGATCTCTTCCCGCACGGCCGGGGGCAGCGAGTCGGCCGGTGCTTCGGCGAGGATGGCCTGCACCTCGGCGTCGTGGCTTTTGAGGAAGACGATGGGATCGTCATCTTCTGCAGCCGCGCTGGCAGCCGCAATGCAGAGGGCCACCCACGCGGCGCACCATAGCGTTTTCATCGTGAATTCTCCCCTGAGTACGCGCCGTTGGAGACGGGAAGTCCGCCGCAGTGATTGACAACGCGCCCGCCGTCAAAGGCCTCGCGCGTCCAGACTCGCACATCTGCGTAGTACGCCTCGGCGTACGAACGAGTCGAGTTGGCGTCTGTCAGCAGCCCCAAGCCGATGGTGCGCTTAGCCGGCCGACCGCCTAACTTTTCTCGGTGGTGCTTTTCCAAGTCAACGACCTCAAAGGTCCACTTGCCCAAGTTGGCCGCGCCGCTTTCGACGACGAAGAACCAAGGCCGGAATATCTTGTCGCGCCGGCCCACCGTGCCTTCGGGCAAGGTCGTGCTCCACACGTATTTGAGCTGTTTGGGAACCCCCAGCCAATTCTTGGAGAATATAACGTACAAACCAGCCGCGCTGTCGTTGGCGTCGTCGAGAAACTCGTTGCCACCTAGCGGCAAGGCCGTGGCCCGCCAGCACCAAGTCATAATCGGGTACTCGCGGGGATTCCAGTGGACGAATTTCCCCAAGATGACCGAATGGCTCGAATCGCGCGCCGCCATGTAGCGCCGTGGCTTCGACCCGAGCTCAGCCGAGGGTCGGCCCTCTACGCGGTAGAGCACGGGTTTGAGCCGGTCCTTTTTCTTCCACGGCCCCCACTCCATCGGCTGCGACCCATCCCAAGTAGCGGCAAAGTCCTCGAGGACGACGTACTCGCGCTCGGCGAGTTGGGCCTCCATTACCGGCGGCGAATGGCCACCGTCAATCAGCGATTGGTAGCGACGCCTGTAGTGGCTGGAGACGGGCCTGCCGTCAATCTTCAGCTCGGCGACTTTCCAAGTTCCGTCTGCGAGAATCAAGTCGGCCTCCACGCCGAGTGAGTGCGTAGCCAATAACGCACTAAGCTGCGCACGGCCCCGCTGGCCATTCACTTCGAGGCTATCCAAGCGCAAACCGCGCAAGTCCTCAGCAGCTAGCTGGGCTGCCAAGTCAGCGCTGAGGCGATGCTGGTAGGCCCTAGCTAGTCGGCTGCGATAGTGCTCGACGAGGCTTGTAAAACGCGGGCTGGATAGCAGGCTCCGGTATGCGTCCAGCGACTCTTCGAGATAGTCACCAAAAGTCGCTGCAGTGAATTCGTCCACGGCCAAGTGCTCGCTCACCAGACGGTCGGCCGAGCCAGCGCGCTCGCGGTTGGGAGCCTCTAGCAGCGCGTTTAGCCGCGCCACAGCCGCCGTCGCCCAAGCCGCGTCGGCCCAGCCGTCACCTGGGCTAGCCAACGCCAACAGCACGACCGCGCTAAGGAGTTTCATCATCGCGTGGGATCAGTTCGAGACCGCCCGTGGCCTTTTCGAGACGGGCGACGCTGAGGTTGAAGTCGTACAGGGCTTCGCCGTAGGCTTGTTCGCGGCGGGCCCAAGTCTCAAAGGCGGCGATCAATTCGCCGATGGTCTGCGGATCGAACTCAAAATCGTCGCGGGCTTCCCGCAGCCACTGCCGGGCCAACTGCCGGCTCTTGCGCGCATCTTGCAAATCGCGGTCGGCGCGGCGATAGTCCAAATAGGCGCGGTGGACATCTAAGCGGATCCCTTCCTGCGCACTCGGTACGCGCACTTCGAGCGCGCGGTATTCAGCACGCGCCCTATCTACATCCGCAGCTAACAAGTGCCATTCCAAGGATTGCCGCACTCCAATAAAGACGCCGCCGTTGAAAAAGTTAAACTCGTCTTTGACGAATGGGTTCCGCTGATCCGTGCGCCCAGGAGCCACGGCATAGCGCAAGCCACCGCCGACAAACACTTGGGGCTGGTACGCAGCGCGAGCCGCTTGTGTGAGGGCCTGTTTGGCGGCGAGACCCGCTTGCAGCTTGCGCCATTCCGGCCGCAGGTTGAGGGCCTGTGCGACCAATTCGTCTACGAACGGGACCGAGACTGCCACCGGCGCGAGTCGCTCGGCCCGGAGCAGGAGCGGCGCATCGCTGGGCAGGCCCGTGCGCCAAGCCAGCGCCGACCGCGCCAAGGCCAATTGGTCGCCCACCTCGCGCTGCTGCACGGCCAAATCGAGCTGGGCCAGCCGCAGCTTGTAGCGGTCGGACGACGAGAGCGAGGGATCGTCGTCCAACTCCTCAGCTCTGCTGGCTAGCTCATCACTCACGCGCCGCGCCAAGGCGTCTAAGTCTTGCGCCAACAGCAGTCCGTAGTACAGCTCCTTGACGGCAAAAGCCACGTCCAACTGGGTCTGCGACAGGTCGGACTGCTCCACATCGACCCCTCGGGTGGCGGCCTCGTTTAAATGGCGACCGAGGCTAAAGGGATAGAGCGGCTGCACAAATTGCAACTCAGCGCGCGCAAAAGGCCCCAAGGATCGGAACCCCGTAGTATCGGCCGGCGGGTTGAACACGCTGCCCATGGCGTCTGGGACTAGGCCGCTTTCGCTGTCGATGCGCAGGCGGGGAAGGATTTTGGCGGCCGCAGCTTGGCGGCGGCGAGCGTCCGCCGACTCGACCTTCCAGCGGCCACTCGCAACCTCGCCATCGCGGTCCAAGGCGCGGTCGATAAGCTCAGTCAGCGTCCAGCGCTTGTCGGGCATTTGGGCACGGACCGGGAAGGCGGGCAAGCACATGGCGAGGATACAAACCCCCAGCCATAAGGGAGCGCAATTTTGCATGTCAATGGGAAATCTCAGCAGCGGAAGAGGCGGAATTCGCGGTGGTAGCGCGGGTCTGTCATTATTTTTATAACTTGTTAAAAATAGTTAAGTTAATATACAGACTGCGCCATTTATCGTCAATGTAAACGCCCGTCTGCTTCTTGGATTGTACAACACCCGGACCCTATGTTTTATGCACCTATGTTTTGCTTAAAATGCGCGAATAGACGGGCACCATGCAGCCGACTTTAATCGTCCGGGAAGCCTGCGAACACAACCTGCGCGCCGTTTCCTTGGACCTGCCCCACGAATCCCTCGTGGCCGTCAGCGGCCCGTCTGGGTCGGGCAAGACTTCCCTCGTATTGGACACGATTTACGCCGAGGCGCGGCGGCGCTTCTTAGCGGCACTGGACCAAGGCGGTGGCTGGCGCACATTGCGCGTGCCCAAGGTCGGCCGCATCGACGGCCTAGCCCCTGCCCTCGCGCTGGCCGGGGGGACTGGCCACCAGAGTCCGCGCGCCACAGTGGCGACCCTATCCGGCTTGTACGACCTGTTGCGCCTGCTCTTCGTCCGCGTCGGTCAGCCCGGCTGCCTCCACTGCGGCGGACGGGTGCAGACGCATCGCTTTGAGGAAGCAAACGAAGCGGCTGCGAGTATGCCAGAGGGCACTCGCCTAATGATTCTCGCGCCGCGTCGGCGGCGGGAGGACGAAACGCCCGAGCAAGTTCTCGCCGCGATTGATCGCGCCGGCTACCGCCATGTGCGCCTCGACGGACAAGACCTGCTGCTGGAGGACATCGCGCCCGAACGCATCGCCCGCGCCCAACATCTGTCTGTGGTCGTCGATCGCCTCGTCGTCAAAAAAGGCATCGCGCGCCGCCTACAAGGGTCGCTGCAAGCGGCCTTGGAAGCGGGCGACGGCCAAGTGGTGCTTTCCACCCCAGACGCAGGCAGCGATCTGGTTTTTGCCGTGCGACCGGCGTGCTCGGCCTGTGGCGCACCCTTTCCGCCCTTAGAACCCGCGCTCTTTTCCTTCAATAGCACAGTCGGGGCCTGCGCAGCATGCCGGGGCCTAGGGGTACAGAGCGGCTTGAGCAGCGAGCAAATCTTCGCTGGTGGACAGGCTACACTCGAAGGGGCCTTGGGTCCCTTGTGGCACGACTTTGGGCACGGCGATTTGCGCGACCGCCTGCAAGCCTTTTGTCGGCGGCACCAAGTCGATCCCGAACAGCCCGTAGGCGACTGGCCGGACCAAGCGGCCGAACGGCTGTGGCACGGACAGGGACGCCGATTCATCGGGCTAGCGCGCTGGCTAGAGCGCGTCAGTGCCAAAGCCGAAGGCGAGGAATTGGCTTGGCTGGAAGAACGCCTCGACGACGCGCCGTGCCCTAGCTGCGATGGGGCGCGCTTGCGGCCCGAATCGCTCGCAGTGGAATTGGGCGGAGCGTCGATTGCCGAGGTCGGCGAGTGCGCAGTCGTCGCGGCGACTGAGTGGCTCAGCAACCTCGATTTTCCCGCAACTACAGCTCCCGTCGGAGAGGCCATCCGCAGCCAGATCAGCCGCCGCCTGAACCTATTGCAAGAGTTAGGACTAGAGTACCTGCGACTGAACCGCCGCGCCGACACCCTGTCGAGCGGAGAATTCCAGCGACTGCGCCTCGGGTCTGCCCTGTCGTCGGGCACCACGCAAATGCTCTACGTGCTCGACGAACCCAGCGCCGGTTTGCACGCACGCGACGCCGCCCAACTCCTAGACGCGCTCAGATCACTGCGCGACGCTGGGAACTCCGTGTTCCTAATAGAACACGACGCCGCGCTCTTGCGCGGGGCCGACTGGCTGGTCGATATGGGGCCGAGCGCGGGGACCGCCGGAGGGCAAGTCGTGGCCGAGGGCACGCCAAGTGAGGTAGCCGCAACCGAGTCTCTGACCGGACGCTATCTGCGCGGAGCGCTGCAATTGCCGCACACCCAAGCGCGCCAGCCACAGGGCTGGTTGATCCTATCCGGTGCCCGCGGCCACAACTTGCGCCAACTCGAAGTGAAGTGGCCGTTGGGAACTTTGACCTGCGTGACCGGGGTTTCCGGGTCGGGTAAAACCTCGCTGGTCAGCCACACCCTGCACCCGCTCTTGGCGGCCAAACTCCACGGCGCTCAGCGACGCCCCCTGCCCTATAACACTTGCACTGGAATCGAGCAGGTAACGCGCGTCGTCGCGGTTGATCAGCGGCCCATCGGCCGCAGCGCACGCTCGAATGCGGCAACCTACACGGGGTTGCTAGCGCCGATTCGCCGCCTGTTTGCCGACCTGCCCGAAGCCCGTCTGCGGGGCTACCGACCCGGCCACTTCAGCTTCAACGCCCCAGAGGGAGCCTGCGACCTGTGCAAGGGCCGGGGAGTGCACAGCACGCGCCGGGGCGCATTCGACGATCTTGAAGTCGTCTGCCCCGCTTGCAGCGGACGGCGCTACCGCGCCGAGGTCTTGGACGTGCGCTTCCACCAGCACCACATCGCCGAAGTGCTAGAGTTGAGCGTGGCCGCAGCAAGCGAGCTTTTTGCGGCCGTGCCCCAAGTCGCGCAGCGTCTAGAGACCCTCGCGGAAGTGGGTTTGGGGTATTTGCACCTCGGCCAACCAGCGACCAGTTTTTCCGGCGGCGAAGCCCAGCGGGTTAAGCTGGCCGCCGAACTGGGTCGCTCGCGCCAAGATCACGCGCTCTACATCCTCGACGAGCCAACCTCGGGCCTGCACTTGGAGGACGTGCGCTTGCTGCTCGCGCTGTTGCAGCGCTTAGTTGACGAGGGCAATACCGTAGTAGTAGTTGAACATCACATCGAATTCATCGCGGCCGCCGACTGGGTCATCGACTTAGGGCCGGAAGGCGGGGAAGCTGGCGGGGCAATCACCGCTTGCGGTCGCCCCGAGGAAGTGGCCGACGCGGCCGGCTCCCACACGGGCGCGTACTTGCAGAAGTTGTTTGCCGCGCAAGGCTGAGCAATTGAGGAGATTTTCATTGGACCTACAAAAAATACAAGCCTACATGCAGCAAGAAGGGATCGGCGCTTGGCTAGTGTACGATTTTCGCGGCGGCAATCCGGTCTTGTGGCAGTTGTTGGGCCAGCGGCGGCAAACGACCCGGCGCGTCTTTCTCATCGTGCCAGCCGTGGGTGCCCCGCGTCTGCTCGGCTCAGCGGTCGAGCCGGAAGCCCTCGCCGGACTGGGCATAGAGATCGCCCATTACGCTAGCTGGAAACAGCTACATGTCCTGTTGCGCGATGCGGTGGATGGTCTGCCGCAGGTAGCCATGGAATACTGGCCCGGAGGAGCGCTGCCCACGGTGTCTTGGGTCGATGGCGGCACCTTAGAGTTGGTGCGCTCCCTCGGCCCCGAGGTGGTGTCTTCGGCCGATCTGTGCCAAGTCGCCTTGGCCACCTGGAGCGCGGACGCGCTCGCCTCGCACCGCGACGCCTGCCGCCAAGTCGCCGAAGTCAAAGACGCGGCCTTTGAGCACATACGCAGCCGCCTCCACACCGGCCTCACCGAGTTCGACGTCCAATCGTTCATCGTCGCCGAACTAGAGCAGCGCGGCCTCGACAGCGGGCATCCGCCGATCGTCGGCGTCAATGGCAACAGCGGCAATCCTCACTACGAGCCGCGCGCGGACACAGCCGCCCCCATTGAGCCGGGCGCTTGGATTCTCATCGACCTGTGGGCGCGCCACCCCGGCGAGCAGCACGTGTTCGGCGACATGACTTGGGTCGCCTTTGCCGGCCCGCACGTGCCCGCAGCTCACGCCGAGGTCTTTGCCGCAGTGCGCGAAGCGCGCGATCAAGTGCTGGCGCGGCTCGACGCCGCGTGGCGCGCCGACGAAGTACTGCAGGGCTGGCAACTCGACCAAGTGGCGCGCCAAGTCCTGACAACGCTCGGCTTGGGTGAGCAGTTCGTCCACCGCACGGGGCACAGCCTTGGCCCAGGGCCGAGCATCCACGCACTAGGCGTAAACCTCGACGACTTGGAGACCCACGACGCGCGGTCGATTCTACCGGGCACGGGCTTTTCCGTCGAGCCGGGCGCGTACCTGCCGGAGTTCGGCGTGCGGCTCGAAGTCAATGTGTACGTAGATCCAGAGACCGGACCAGAAGTTACAACCCCCATCCAAAACGAAGTCGTCTTACTTTGAGCCTCGCAATCGTCCTCGTCAGCGGTGGACTCGACTCCTGCGTCACCGCCACCATTGCCGCCCGCCGCGGCCCCTTGGCCTTCCTCCACCTGCGCTATCGCCAGCGCACCGAAGAACGCGAATTCGCGGCATTCTCCGCCCTCGCGGATCATTTCCAAGTGGAGACCCGCCTCGTGGTGGACGTCGATTACATGCGCCAAATCGGCAGCTCCAGCTTGGTCGATGCGACTCAACCCATTCCCGAAGACGAGGACACGGATTGTCTACCCACGACCTACGTCCCCTTCCGCAACGCCAACCTACTCGGCGTTGCCGTAGCTTGGGCCGAGGTCATTGGCGCGACCGACATCTACATCGGTGCCCACGAAGCCGAGAGCCACTACCCGGACTGCCGACGAGAGTTTTTCTCCGCCTACGAGCGCATGGTCGCCGCTGGTACTGGCCCACAAACCCAAATCCACATCCAGACCCCACTCATAGACTGGGACAAAGCCGCCATCGTCCGCTGCGGCCTCGCGCTAGCAGCCCCTCTGCACCTGACTTGGTCCTGCTATCAGCACGAAGAGCTCGCCTGTGGCCACTGCGAGAGTTGCCGCATGCGCTTGGCGGGCTTTCGCCGTGCCGGTGCCAGCGACCCCTTGCCTTATGCCAGTGATTAGTGGCCAGTGGTCAGTGGCCAGTTCCCAACTCTCCACTCTCCACTCTCCACTCTCCACTCTCCACTCACTACTCACCAAGGAGCTAACCCATGCTAATCGGCTACGTCAGCGACGAACGCTACATCGCCCTGCACGACGTGCAGTTCGAAATCGCCAACGAAAACCTGCACGTCGAAACCCGCTCGCGAGCCACCGGCGAGATCTTCGCCGACATCCCTCCCGGACCCTACACCGTGACCTTGCAAAAAGACGGCTTCGGCCCCAAGCGCGGGCAGATCAACATCCACCCCGAGCGGCCGCATCACTTCCGCTTGCTCTCGCATCAGTTACTCGGCTACGCCTGGCCCAAGTGGGTCCAATCGGGCGAGCAATCCGAGTTCCGCGTCCACGCGCTCGAAGCCTACCGCCTCGATTTGTGGCGCTACGGCTGGGAAAAAGAACACATTTGCCCGCTGGGCTGGTTCGACGAGCACGGGCCGCGCGCCACCATGCAGATCACCCCAGACGGCGACTACACCCAGACCGGGGTAATGTGGAACAAGTTTGGCTACACCAGCCCCTCCCACAAACAGTTCGTCACCGCGCCAGAGCGCTCTGGCCTCTACTACTTCCACGCCAAAGGCGAGTCCGGCGCGTTCTTCTCCTTTCCCTGGATCGTCGCCCCAGCCGCCCCCAGCGCGGACATCGCGGTCCTCGCCGCCAACATCAACTGGAATGCGTACAACAACTTCGGCGGGCGCTCCAACTACATCCATCCCGACTGCTTTCCGCCCACGCCGACGATCAATGCCCGCTTAGAACTCAAGCGCTACACCGACCCCGAGCACATCAACTACGACGCCGAGGACTATGCTCCCCTCTCCTTCGACCGGCCCGAGCCGATCAACCACATTCCCGAGCACATCGAGATCACCGACCCCATCGCGGGACGCGCGGCCTGCCATGTCGCCCCAGCCGAGTGGCGCTTCCTCGGCTGGCTAGAGCGCGAGGGTTATGCTTACGACCTGTACGCCGAGACCCAATTTCACTTTGACCAACTCGACCTCGACCAATACAAAATCCTCATCACCACCACCCACCCCGAGTACTGGTCGCGCAAGATGTACTACGACGTCAAGGCATGGGTGCGCGAGCGCGGCGGCAAATTCATGTACTTAGGCGGCAACGGCCTCAACTGCGAGGTGGAGATGCTCGACGAGCAGACGATGAAGGTCAAAAACGGCGACGGGCGCGTCCAGCGAGCCGAGGGCCACGAGAGCCGCTTTCACCAGTACAACGAGTCTGAGGCCAACCTGCTCGGCGTGGTCTTTACCCATCCGGGCATTATGACGGCCGCACCGTACCAAGTCCTCGCCGCCGACCACTGGATTTTTGCCAACACAGGCGTCAAAAACGGCGATTCCTTCGGCGAGGCCAGCCTACACGAGCGGATCCCCGGCGGTGCCTCCGGCCACGAGACCGACAAGACCTCACCCTTTTCGCCCCCCGGCACCGAAATCGTCGCTCGCGGCCTCAACCCCGACCAAGGCGGCGCGGAAATCGTCCACTACGAGACGGCCAGCGGCGGCGCAGTTTTTTCCGTCGGCTCCATCACCTATCCGGCCTCAATTCTCGTAGATGAGACCGTCTCGCGCATTACCGCAAACGTCATCGAGCGCTTTGTCGCGGCATAGCCAAAGCACCCGTTTGGTTTTATTCTAAATGATTTAACCAACCGGATGTTTTGACCAACCGGATCGGATGTTTTAACCAACCGGATGTTTTGACCAACCGTAGGGGCAGGTTTCAAACCTGCCCCTACAAGGAATCCCGACGACGAAATGACGACAACCAACACCGACCTAAATTGGATCGCCAACTACATCTGGGGCATCGCCGACGACGTCCTACGCGATCTGTACGTACGAGGCAAGTACCGCGACGTGATCCTGCCGATGACCGTGCTGCGCCGGCTCGACGCAGTGCTAGAGGACAGCAAACAGGCGGTACTGGACATGAAAACCACCCTCGACAACGCCGGCGTCATCGAGCAGGATCCAACCCTGCGGCAGATCGCCGACCAAGCCTTCTACAACACCTCAAAGTTCACCCTCAGCGACCTACGCGCCCGCGCCAATCGCCAGCAACTCGAAGCCGACTTCCGGGCTTGGCTCGACGGGTTCTCGCCCAACGTCCAAGACATCCTCGAAAACTTCGAATTTCGCAACCAGGTCTCGCGGCTTTCTAGGGCCGACGCCCTCGGCACGCTGATCGAGAAGCTGACCTCCCCCGACATCAACCTGAGCCCAGCCCCAGTTCACTACGCCGACGGCAAGGTCAGGCATCTCGGCCTCGACAACCACGGCATGGGCACGATCTTCGAGGAACTGATCCGGCGCTTCAACGAGGAAAACAACGAGGAGGCGGGCGAACACTGGACCCCGCGCGACGCCGTAACCCTGATGGCGAAGCTGGTTTTCCTACCTGTCGCCGACCAGATCAAGTCCGGCACCTACCTGATCTACGACGGAGCCTGCGGCACCGGCGGCATGCTGACCGTGGCCGAGGACGTGCTTCAGCAACTCGCCGCCGACCACGGCAAGGAAGTCTCCACCCACCTATACGGCCAAGAGATCAACGCCGAGACCTACGCCATCTGCAAGGCCGACCTACTGCTGAAGGGTGAAGGAGACGCCGCCGACAACATCGTGGGCGGCCCAGAGCACTCCACCCTGGCCAACGACGCCTTCCCGTCCCGCGAGTTCGACTTCATGCTCTCCAATCCGCCCTACGGCAAGAGTTGGAAGACCGACTTGGAGCGCATGGGCGGCAAGCGCGACATGCGCGACCCGCGCTTCGTAATCGAGCACGACGGCGATCCCGAGTATTCCCTAGTCACCCGTTCCAGCGACGGCCAAATGCTCTTTCTCGCCAACAAGCTCTCCAAGATGAAGCCGGGCGGCAGCCGCATCGCCGAGGTACACAACGGCAGTTCCCTGTTCACCGGCGACGCCGGCCAAGGCGAGAGCAACATCCGCCGCTGGATCATCGAGAACGACTGGCTGGAGGCGATCGTCGCCCTGCCGCTCAACATGTTCTACAACACCGGCATCGCCACCTACGTCTGGGTGCTCACTAACCGCAAGCCGGATCATCGCCAAGGCAAGGTGCAGTTGATCGACGCCACCGAGTGGCACCGGCCGCTGCGCAAAAACCTGGGCAAGAAAAACTGCGAGCTCGGCGAGGCGGACATCCAGCGCATCTGCGACACCTTCCTCGCCTTTGAGGAGAGCGAGCAGAGCAAGATCTTCGACAATGCCGCCTTCGGCTACTATAAGGTGACGGTCGAACGACCGTTACGGCTCGAAGGAACCGACCCCAACCGCGCCTACAAGGCCGCCGAGATCAAGAAGCTGAAGGAGGACTGCGAGCGCAGCGAAACCGCGCCGCCCGTCATCAAGAAAATCCACAAGCGAGGCACAGAGACCGACCCGTTGCGCGGCCGGTTCGAGGCTACTGTCAATGGCAGGCCCGCCGTGGTTGAGTACGAACCGGACACTGACCTGCGCGACACCGAGCAGATTCCGCTGCAAGAGGAAGGCGGCATTGAAGCGTTCCTGCAGCGCGAGGTCCTGCCCTATGCCGCTGACGCCTGGTACCAACCAGACAGCGTGAGAATCGGCTACGAGATCAGCTTCACCCGATATTTCTACAAGCCCCAGCCGATGCGGACGCTGGAGGAGATTCGGGCGGATATTATAGCTTTGGAAAAAGAAACGGAAGGGTTGCTCGGGGAGATCGTCGGAGCTCAGCCGCACACACGGGGCACTTGACCTTCGAACCCCAGAGGAAATTGTCCATGACCGAAGCCCCTCGCGCCAAAAAGAAATTCGACTGCGTCAAGTTCATGCGCGAAGCCCGCGCCCGAATTACCGCCGAAACCGCCAACATGACTATTGACGAACGGATAGAGTGGTTTAATTCCAAGCGGTATTCCGACCCCGCGCTGGAAGAATTGGCCGCGCGAATGCGCCAATCAACGCAGGCCAAGCCAACAGATAGTCGCGACGACTGAGCCAAGAGGGAATGGAAATGACAACGGGAACCCTGAATCAACACATTGAGATCACCCCAGGCATATCAAGTGGCAAACCCCGCATTGCCGGTCATCGAATCACTGTGGAGAATATCGTCATCTGGCACGAGCGCCTAGGCAAGAGTGCCGACGAAATCGCCAGCGATTACGATATAACCCTCGCGGATGTGTATGCGGCATTGGCTTACTATTTCGATCACCGGCATGAGATTGACCAGTCGCTCGAAGAGAGTCGAGCATTTGTAAATACCTTACGTCAAGAATTCTCTTCGAAGCTTCCTCAAAAAATGCAAAAGTGGAATATCTATAGAGTACAAGGAAGTCATGGCTAATTCAGACCCAGTGGTTGCCGATCCCAGCACTGAGATCATCTTTGAAGTCAGCGAGGACGAAGTAGATGGGGGTTATTCAGCAAGTGCGCTTGGATATGGCATCCATACGCAGGGAGAAGACTGGAACGATCTGAAGGCCATGGTGCGAGACGCGGTGCTCTGCCATTTCGACGACACCATGCCGCGGCCCAAGTTGATACGCCTTCACTTCGTGCGCGATGAGGTTCTCTTGGTATGAAGTTACCCAGCACCGGCGAACTGAAGCCATATCCGGAAATGAAGGACTCTGGTGTTGAGTGGCTGGGGAAGGTGCCCGCGCATTGGGATATTCGGAGAGCGAAGTATTTACTAGAGGAGTGTGATACCCGCTCTGTTGATGGAAGTGAGGAACTGCTTCGTGTTTCACAGTACACCGGTGTCACCCTGCGTAGTCCGACGGACGATGGAGACGAGCCGGATACTCGGGCAGCATCACTGGTCGGCTACAAGCGTGTCGAGCCCGATGATCTCGTTGTAAATATCATGCTCGCATGGAATGGTAGCATGGGCGTTTCACAATTCCGTGGTATTACGAGTCCCGCTTACTGTGTTTATCGCTTTAGGGCGAACTCTCACCCATGGTACTTTCACCATCTGCTTCGTTCTCCGGTTTACAAGGCACGTATCAAAGCTGTTTCTACCGGAGTAGTAGAGAGCCGACTACGTCTCTATACAGATGACCTCTACCGCCTTGAAGCTCTTGTCCCGCCCCTCCTCGAACAAACCGCCATCGTCCGCTTCCTCGACCACGCCGACCGGCGCATCCGGCGCTACATCCGCGCCAAACAGAAGCTGATTGCGCTGCTTGAGGAGCAGAAGCAGGCCATCATCCATCAGGCCGTAACTCGTGGGATAGATGCCGCGATTTCCTTGAAGCCGACAGGAAACTCGTGGTTCCCGGAAGTACCCGATGCCTGGGATGTGATTCCCATGGGACGGGTGATCTTGAGAGCCGTAGACGGTCCACACCTTTCGCCTGACTACTTAGACAAAGGAATTCCATTCCTGTCAGCGAGGAACATCAAGGTTGACCGTTGGAGTCTTGAAGATGTCAAGTTTATTTCGCAGACCGATTACGACACCTTCTGCCAGCGAGTGAAGCCCGAGATGGGTGACGTGCTCTACACAAAGGGCGGAACTACTGGTGTCGCTCGAGCTGTAGACCTTGACTTCCCGTTCCAAGTTTGGGTTCACGTTGCGGTATTGAAATTGAGGAAGGATCGAGTCTTACCACACTATCTTGCCACAGTACTAAATACACCACGGTGCTATGAACAATCTCAACTGTTTACACGCGGTGCTACCAACCAGGATCTCGGGCTTGGGCGAATGAAGGGTATTGTGCTTCCCTTACCTTCCTTGGCCGAGCAGTCGAAAATCATCGAACGGGTTATGACAGTCCAAGCGCAGATTAGTCGGGGTACTCATGCCGCTTTTCGCCAAATCGAACTCCTACAGGAATACCGCACTCGCCTAATCGCCGATGTCGTTACCGGCAAGCTCGATGTGCGCGAGGCGGCGGCTGAACTACCTGAGGGAGACGTCCCCGGCGACGCCGAGGAATCGGCAGAAGAACGCATAATCGAAGAGGAGGTGACCGTATGACGGACGGGGACAACAACGATCCACCAGAGGACAAGGGAGTAGAGAGACCAAAACAGGCTATTGAATTCAAAGACCCTTCTTGGATTTTGGAATGGTTAGATACGGCCTTGGAGAAAGAGAAAGAGAAATACAAGGAGTCTCCAGTACTGACAGATATGATTCCGGGTCACGAAGCTGCCCAAGGGTGGGGCTATGTGGTTATTGGATACTTCCTAGTTGAAGAGGCATTCAAGGCCCTTCTTCACATTCGGGAGAAAGAGGTTCCCAAGGAGCATGCACTGTCTATTTTATTCGGCCTTCTCGATCAAGATGATAAGTTGATCCTCTGTGAATATTATGATGACTATAAGGCAACTGTAGAAGGAGAATTAGGACAATTTCCATTTGTCTCCATCAAGGATTTCCTTGTAAATCTAGACGGGGATAAGAACAAACGAGGGAGTTACATCGGCTCCTTCGATTGGCGGTACTTTCTCATAGAGGAAATGCAGAGCGGGAAGATGCCGTTAGTCAGCGTAGACTATCTACATGAGGTCACCTATGGGCTTACCCGGATTGTGGAATGGATTGTTTACAAACGATTTCACCCATCTCACCACACCCATAGCTGGCGATTGAGGTGGAAACGTCAAGAGAAGTATCGCGACTGGAACAATGTCAGGGTGAAGTCTGATCAATGGAGTGAACTAGAAGACAGAATAGAAATACTGTGGGGACCAGATTATTGTGGACGTTACGATCTATACGTTTTCCATGGCAAGACCGGAAAGTCTATATTTGGGAAAATCCCGACCGATTTGGATTTGCCGGTTCTCGACAAGAGGAGAGAGATTGAACATGTGCAAAGGAGGTGACCGTATGATAGACTGGAGCAAGTGCCCAGCGGTGGAAAGCGTGCCCGGCCGGGTCAGCGGGGCCTGGGTTTTCACGGGCACCCGGCTGCCAGTGTCGGCCCTTTTCGGCAACTTGGCGGAGGGCGCGACTGTCCAAGACTTCATCGAGTGGTTCGGCGGGGTGGACGAAGCACAGGTGCGAGCTGTATTGGAATTCGTAGTGCAAGACCTTGACGCCAAGGTTGCCAAGGTCCCGCATGCGAATCCTGTTTGACCACAACGCGCCTCGGCAGCTTCGCCGTCACCTCGTCGGCCATGACGTTGACGCGGCAGGAGAGCGGGGGTGGGCTGGGCTG
>VXML01000007.1 GCA_009841115.1 Gemmatimonadota bacterium
AGCCTAGGAAAAACACATCATGGCTGATGCAAATCGCGTATATATTTTCGACACCACGCTGCGGGACGCCGAGCAAACGCCCGGTGCCTCGCTGACGGCTAGAGAGAAGCTGGAAATCGCCCACCAGTTGGCGCGGCTGAAGGTCGATATTATCGAGGCCGGCTTTCCAGTGTCCTCCAACGAGGACTTTGAGGCCGTGCGCCGCATTGGGCAGGAAGTAGAAGGGCCGATAATCTGTGGGTTGGCCCGCGCCGTGCCCAAGGACGTTGAGCGAGCGGGTGCGGCCCTCCAGGGCGCATCCCGGCCGCGGATCCACACCTTTATCGGCACCTCGGATATTCAACTCGCGGGCCAATTGCGCAAGGACCGGGAAGAGGTGCTGAAGATGGCGGTGGAGTCGGTAGAGCAGGCCAAGTCGTACTGTGACGATGTCGAGTTCTCGCCCTTGGACGCCACTCGCACTGAGCCTAACTACCTCTACGAGATCATCGCGGCGACGATCGCGGCAGGGGCGACGACGATCAATATCCCCGACACGGTCGGCTATGCCGTGCCCGAAGAATTCGGGGCGATGATCGCGCGGATTATTGCCGAGGTACCCAACAGTGGAGACGCCATCATCAGCGTCCATTGCCACGACGATCTGGGCATGGCGGTACCCAATACCCTCTCCGCGATTAAAAAAGGGGCACGCCAAGCTGAATGCACGATCAACGGCTTGGGCGAGCGAGCTGGCAATACCTCGCTGGAGGAGATTGTCATGGCGCTAAAGACGCGCCAGGATTACTTCAATTTTGATACTGAAGTAGTCACCAAGGAAATCGTATCCACCAGTCGGCTGGTCAGTCGCTTGATGGGCATTGTAGTCCAGCCCAACAAGGCGATCGTCGGTGCCAATGCCTTTGCCCACAGCTCGGGCATCCACCAAGATGGGGTACTCAAGCAGCGCGACACCTTTGAGATCATGGATCCGAAAGATGTGGGGCTGGAGGCCACCGAGATCGTACTGACGGCGCGCTCGGGACGCGCTGCGCTGCGCCACCGGCTAGAGGTCTTAGGCTACGAGCTGGATCAGGCAAAGCTGGACAAGGTCTATGAGAAGTTCTTGGAACTGGCCGACAAGAAGAAGGAGGTCTTCGACGAGGACCTGATTGAGATTTTCCTCGACAATCCCGGCGAGGGAATAGCCTATTACGAGTTGAAGTCTCTACACGCAGTCAGCCGCACCGGAGATGTGCCCTCGGCGACGGTGCGTTTGAGCATCGCCGGTGGCGAGCCTGTGGAGGGAGTGGCTCAGGGCGACGGGCCGGTGGACGCTACTTATGAGGCCATTCACCGAGCTCTCGCTAGCCATCCACTAGAAGATGACGATATACAACTGGACGATTATGCGATTCGCGCGATCACCTCCGGTAGCCAGGCACTGGGCGAGGTGACGGTACATCTGTCGAGAAGTGGAGAACAGGCGCGGGGCCGAGGCGTTTCGACCGACGTTATCGAGGCCAGTGCGAGGGCTTATGTCGATGCGCTGAATCGCCTAGCCGCAAAGAACGCTAAAGAACAGCATCAGACCGTGTAGAGGAGATTGGAGATGGGTAAGACCCTGTTGCACAAAGTTTGGGACGCGCACACCGTGCGCGAGTTGCCCTCGGGGCAGACGCAGTTGTTCGTTGGCCTGCATTTGGTCCACGAGGTGACCAGCCCTCAGGCCTTTGAGATGCTGCGGGAGCGCGGCCTTACGGTCCGCTTCCCAAAGCGCACGTTTGCCACCGTGGATCACATCGTGCCCACGGACTTGGTGCAGCGGCCTTTTGTCGATGACTTGGCCGAGGAGATGATGGACGCGATCGAGCAGAATGCCGCCGAGTTTGAGATTCCGCTATTCAATATCGACGATCAGCGCCAGGGGGTGGTCCACGTCATCGGCCCGGAGCTGGGATTGACCCAGCCGGGCATGACCATTGCCTGCGGCGACAGTCACACTTCGACGCACGGGGCTTTTGGCGCGGTGGCCTTTGGCATTGGCACTAGCCAAGTCCGCGACGTACTCGCCACCCAGTGCTTGGCCATGGATCCGCTCAAGGTGCGGCGGATCGAAGTTAGCGGTGCGTTGAGCGAGGGGGTGTACGCCAAAGACGTCATCTTGCACATCATCGGCCTGCTCGGGGTCAATGGCGGCGTTGGCTATGGCTATGAGTACGGCGGCTCAGTCATTGAGGCCATGTCCATTGAAGAGCGGATGACGGTGTGCAACATGTCGATTGAGGGCGGTGCCCGGGTCGGGTACGTCAATCCCGACCAGACGACGTACGACTATCTCAACGGGCGGCCACACGCGCCGCGCAATTTTGGGTCTGCGGTCGAGTGGTGGGAGTCCATGGCCTCGGATGCAGACGCCGAGTACGACGACCTAGTCCAAATCGACGGCCGCGAGATTGGTCCGACCGTGACGTGGGGCATTACGCCGGGGCAATCAGTCGGCGTTGATCAAGCCTTGCCTGACCTAGACGCTTTTGCCGATGCCGACCGCTCCACCGTCCAGGAGGCCTTCGATTACATGGACTTTGCGCCGGGGCAGAGGATCGCCGGGACCAAAGTAGATGTGGCGTTTATCGGTTCCTGTACCAACGGTCGGCTCTCGGATTTGCGCGAGGCAGCCCGGGTCGCGCACGGGCGCAAAGTGGCCTCCGGCGTCCGCGCCCTCGTAGTGCCTGGGTCGCAGCAGGTGCGGGCCGCGGCTGAGGCCGAAGGCTTGCACGAGATCTTTGCGGAGGCCGGGTTCCAGTGGCGGGGGGCGGGTTGCTCCATGTGCTTGGCAATGAATCCCGACAAACTCCAAGGCCGCGAACTATGCGCCTCGTCGTCCAACCGCAACTTCAAGGGCCGGCAGGGCAGTCCTACCGGCCGCACTCTGCTGATGAGTCCGGCAATGGTCGCGGCGGCGGCGGTGGCGGGTGAGGTGGCGGATGTGCGGGAGTTGGTGGGGTGAGGGGCCATTTTTAGAACTTGTCAAAACTGACCGAGTGAAATGGAGATACCGATGACAGAGATACTCGAAAGCAAGCTCGCCGCTATCGCGCAAGCCTGCAAACGCCACGGTGCAACTCGGTTGGATGCCTTTGGATCGGCCCTGCGCGATGACTTCCACCCCGGTCAGAGTGACGTCGATCTGTTGGTCGAATTTGGCCCGATGGAATCGTATGCGCGAGTCGATGCTTACTTCGGCCTACTGGAAGATCTCAGAGCCATATTAGGAAAGCAGGTTGATCTGGTCGTTGCAGGAGCTGTGAAGAATCGCTATATCGCTCGTGACATTGAGCGGACGAAGCAATCGTTGTATGCCGCGTGATGCAAGAGCCTACCTGTCTGATGTGATCGAGGCATGTGACGCGATTACCAACGCGGTTCGAGGCCTTGATCTACAGAGCTACGAAGGCAACCGACTCGTCCGGTCCTCGGTAGAGCGTGAGTTCATCATCATTGGCGAAGCTCTTGTGGCCCTTAACCGCATGTCGGAGGAGATATTCGGCAGTATCACACATGCTCGTCGAATTGTGGACTTTCGCAATCAATTGACGCATCAGTATCCGAACGTGGATGATGCTATCGTTTGGGCGATTATAGAGAGGGATGTTCCGGTGCTGCGAGGTGAGTGTGCGGAGCACGTTCACCGCATAAGTCCACCCACTGAAGATGAGAAATAATGTAGATGCAACTCTTTAAGGGGACGCAATGGAAAATTCGAGTGTGATTCAGACGATAACTGGCCGTGGCGTGGTGGTGCGCGGAGCGGATATTGATACCGACCGCATCATTCCGGCTCGCTTTTTGCGGACGGTGACCTTTGAGAATCTGGGTGCTCATGCCTTTGAAGATGATCGCGCCAGCGGCGACCATCCCTTTGACCAAGCGCGCTTTCAAGGGGCGTCGATTCTGTTGGCCAATGCCAATTTCGGCTGCGGGTCCTCGCGCGAACACGCGCCGCAGGCCCTGATGCGCTGGGGGATCAAGGGTTTTGTCGCCGAGTCTTTTGCCGAGATTTTCTTTGGCAACTGCATCGCCATGGGATTGCCCTGTGTGCGGGTGGCGGCCGAGGACATGCAGGCGTTGATGGACGCGGTCGAGAGCGATCCGGCGCAGGAGGTGGTCATTGACCTTGAAGCGCGGCAGATGCGCTGGGCCGGCGGCCAAGTTGCAGCCGATATTGCCGACGGCCCAAGGGAGCAATTTCTCAAGGGGAGTTGGGACTCGCTGGGACAACTTTTGGCCGCTGGCGATCAGGTTGAGAACACTGCGCGGGAGCTGCCGTACGTGGCGGAGTTCTGACAGAAGGTGATAAGATGGGCTACATCAAGATAGATGGGCGGAAAATTACCAACCTAGTGTCCCGCGCACTGATTGTGACGGCAGCAGCGCTGATTCTCGCTCTCGTCATAGGTGCGGTCCTGATCAATATCGGGATCGCTCTGGCAGTGGTGATCATCATTGCCGCGGTGGTACTGCTGGCCACCCCAGTGGTTGCGGGGCTGATTTGGCTCGCCAAACTAATCCATAAAAGAGGGAGATAAATAATTGCACAAAATCGCCGTAATACCCGGAGATGGAACAGGGCCTGAAGTGGTCGTCGAGGGGCTGAAAGCACTCGACGCTGTAGCCGCTAAGCAGGGATTCAAATACGAGACCGTGGAGTTTGACTTTGGCGGCGACCGCTACTTGCGCACCGGCGAGGTCTTGCCCGAGTCGGCGGCCGACGACTTTAGGCAGTTCGATGCCATTTACCTAGGGGCCATCGGCCACCCCGACGTAAAGCCGGGTATTCTCGAAAAGGGCATTCTACTAAGGTTGCGCTTTGAGTTGGATCAGTACATCAACCTCCGCCCAGTCAAGCTCTACCCCAACGTGCCGACGCCGATTAAGGACAAGGGGCCGGAGGACATCGACTTTGTTGTGGTGCGCGAAAATACTGAGGGACTGTACGCGGGTTCTGGCGGCTTCCTCAAAAAGGGCACGCCTGACGAGATCGCGGTGCAGGAATCGATCAACACCCGCAAGGGCGTCGAGCGCTGCTTGCGCTACGCCTTTGAGTACACCCAGCGGCGCAACAAGGACAACACCTTGACGCTGTGCGGCAAGACCAACGTGCTGACGTACGCCTTTGACCTGTGGGAGCGGGTGTTTGAGGAAATCGGCGCGGCCGACTATCCGGCCATCAAGCGCGACTACGCCCACGTCGATGCCATCTGCATGTGGATGGTCAAAAATCCCGAGTGGTTCGACGTGGTAGTCACCGACAACATGTTCGGGGACATCATCACGGATTTGGGCGCGATGATCCAGGGCGGAATGGGCATTGCTGCGGGCGGCAACATCAACCCCGAAGGCGTGTCGATGTTTGAGCCGATCGGCGGTTCGGCTCCCAAGTACACCGGCCAGAATATCATCAATCCTATGGCCGCCGTTGGCGCTTGCCAGCTCATGCTCGACACGCTTGGCGAGCACGAAGGTGCCAACATTTTGGAGGGCGCTATCGTCTCGACGCTGACCAAGCTCGACGATATGGGCGCGGGTAGGATGGGGTATTCGACGGCGGAAGTAGGAGATCTAGTAGCCCAAGCGGTGGCCGACGCCTAGGCGATGGAGGGAAGCGACACCATGCGCATCGAAGTCTATGACTCCACTCTGCGGGACGGTGCCCAAGCTGAGGGCATTTCCTATTCGCTAGAGGACAAGCTGCTGATTGCGCGGCGGCTCGACGCGCTCGGGGTCCACTATATTGAGGGCGGTTGGCCCAACCCGACCAATCCCAAAGACTTGGCCTTTTTCCAAGAGGCGAAAAAGCTCGGCTTACAGGCGAAAGTGACCGCCTTCGGCAGCACTCGGCGAGCGACTAACGCACCAGAAGAAGACGAGACCTTGCAGACCCTGCTCAAGGCCGAGACCGAGAGCGTTGCCCTCTTCGGCAAGAGTTGGACCTTGCACGCGACTGAGATCTTGCGCACCACGCTGGCGGGCAATGTGCAGTTGATTGAGGATTCGGTCGCCTATCTGGTCGGCCATGATCGCGAAGTGATCTACGACGCCGAGCACTTTTTCGACGGCTATAAGGCCGACGCCGGTTATGCGGTCGAGACGCTGTTGGCCGCCGAGCGCGGTGGAGCGCGGATTTTGGTACTCTGCGATACCAATGGCGGCACGTTGACCGGTGAGATGGGCCAGATCGTCGAGGAGGTCAAGGCGCAGATTGGCATTCCCTTTGGCATCCACACGCACAACGATGCTGGCGTCGGTGTGGCCAATACGCTCGTGGCCGTGGAGCGGGGCGCGATGCAAGTGCAGGGAACTTTTAACGGCTACGGAGAGCGCTGCGGCAACGCCAACTTGTGCGCCATCTTGCCCAACTTGGAACTGAAGATGGGCTTCGAGACGGTGGGCCGCGACAACCTTGCGGACCTGATGGACTTCTCCCGCTTCCTCAGCGAGATCGCCAACGTCTATCACGACCACCGCCAGCCTTACGTCGGCGAGAGCGCATTCGCCCACAAAGGCGGGGCGCATGTCGATGGGGTGATGAAGGTCTCCCACTCGTTTGAGCATATCGAGCCAGAGCGGGTGGGCAATGAGCGGCGCTTCTTGGTCTCGGACCAAGCGGGCGGGGCGACGATTGTCAGCAAGCTCCGGCGATTTTTGCCCGACATAGAGAAGAAAGATCCGCTGGTGGGGCGGGTCTTGGAGCGAGTCAAACAGTTGGAGCACGAGGGCTATCAGTTTGAGGCGGCGGAGGGGTCGTTTGAGTTGATGGCGCGGCGGGTCCAGGGCACGTACGAGGACTTATTCACGCTGATCAACTTCCGCACCATCAACCGCAGGATCGGGGAGCACGCCGAAGAAGCCGAGGCCATTGTCAGGGTCGTCATCGGCGATGCCGAGTACCATATGGTCGCTGGCGGCGATGGTCCGGTCAACGCGCTTGATCAAGCACTGCGCAAGGCGCTGGAGCAGGAGTTTCCCGCGCTCAAGCAGGTGCATTTGGAAGATTACAAGGTGCGGGTGTTGTCGAGCAGCGACGGGACCGCGGCCAAGACGCGGGTGTTGATCGAGTCGTCGGACGGCAAGGATGTGTGGGGTACGGTGGGGGTTTCGGAGAATGTGATCGAGGCGAGTTGGATCGCCTTGGCCGATAGTTTGCACTACAAATTGATGAAGGACGCGCTGGCCGAGCTAGCGGTCGGCGCGACGGGAACGGACTGAGCGCTATGAGGATTATTGAGGGTGGCGGGGTTACTGCGCCGAGTGGGTACCGGGCGGCTGGCATCCAGACGGGGGTCAAGGAGTCGGGGGCCAAGGATTTGGCGCTGGTGTATTCGACGCGCCCGGCGAA
Organism: Gemmatimonadota bacterium; assembly: GCA_009841115.1. Taxonomy (GTDB): domain Bacteria; phylum Latescibacterota; class UBA2968; order UBA8231; family UBA8231. Next base: position 7,379 of record VXML01000007.1, read on the forward strand.
TGCGGCTGCGGTGTACACCACCAATAAGGTGCAGGGTGCGCCGATTGCCATTGACCGCGAGCACCTCGCCGACGGCAAGGCGCGGGCCGTGATTCTCAACAGCGGCAACGCCAATGTCTGCAACGGCGATGTCGGTTTGGACCACGCCCGGCGGATGTGTGCACTGACGGCGAGCGAGTTGGGTCTGCAAACGGAAGAAGTGCTGGTCTGCTCCACCGGCTTGATTGGCGTACCGTTGCCGATTGCCAAGATCGAAGCGGGTATCCCGCGGATCGTTGCGGCGTTGTCCGAGGACGGCGGTGCTACTGCCGCCGAGGCGATCATGACTACGGACACTGTGCCGAAGAGTTGCGCTGTCGAAGTCGAGTTGGAATCGGGCCGTGCCGTAGTTGGGGCGATGGCCAAAGGAGCGGCGATGATCGCCCCCAACATGGCGACGATGCTGTCGGTGGTGACCACGGACGCGACCGTGCCGAGTGGACCATTGCAAGAGCTGCTGTCGCAGGCCATCCAGCGCACGTTCAACTGCATTACGGTTGACGGCGACATGAGTACGAGCGACACGGTGATCCTGATGGCTAATGGCGACGGTTCGGAGTTGGGCGAAGGCGATTGCGAGCGTCTCTACGAGGGCATTGAGTACGCGTGCCGTCAGATGGCCCAAGCGATCGCGCGCGACGCCGAGGGGTCGTCTAAGCTGATCACCATCGCGGTGCGCGGTGCCGCCACTGAAGCCGAGGCGAGGCAAGTCGGCATCGCAGTGGCCAATTCGAGCTTGGTGAAGACCGCGGCGTTTGGCAACGACCCCAACTGGGGACGCATTCTGTGCGCGATGGGGTATGCTGGCGTCGAATTCGACCCCGAGAGGGTGCGCGTGTCGCTGTGCGGCACTGACATCTATGGCAACGGTGCCGGTCTCGATTTTGACGAGGATAGATTGAGCGCGGCCATGCAGGCGGAGGAAATGGCCATTGGCATTGACTTGGCGATGGGTCAGGCGACTGCTGAAATTTTTACCTGCGATCTGACGTACGAGTACGTGCGCCTGAACGCCGAATACACTACCTGAGGAACTATGCCACTTTCGCACAATGTCCAGCGCGTCCAGCCGTCGATTACCATGCAGATTTCGGCACGGGCCGCGGCCATGCAGCGCGCCGGTATCGACGTGGTTTCGCTGTCGGCGGGCGAGCCGGATTTCGATACGCCGCAAAACGTCAAAGACGCTGGCATCCGCGCCATTGTTGAGGGCTTTACCAAATACACTACGCCGGGGTCGGGGATCATCGAGCTCAAGGAGGCGATCTGTCGCAAATTCGCGCGCGACAACGGCTTGGTTTACACAACCGACGAAGTGATTGTCAACAATGGGGCCAAGCACTCGCTCTTTTTGGCGGTGGCGGCATTGGTCAACCCCGGCGACGAGGTCATCATCCCCACGCCCTATTGGGTGACGTACTGCGAGCAGCCGCGGATAGTGGGCGGCGAGCCGGTGATCGTCGAGACTCAAGCTGCTAACGGACTCAAGCTGACTGCGGACGAGTTCCGTGCTGCCATTACGCCTCGTACGCGGATGCTCTTTTTGTGCTCGCCGTCCAATCCCAGCGGCGCGGTGTACACTCGCGAGGAGTTGGAGAGTTTGGCGGCAGTGGCCGTCGAGCACGAGGTCTATGTGCTCAGTGATGAAATCTACGAGAAGCTGATCTACGACGGAGCCGAGCACCACTCGATTGCCGCTTGTAGCCCGGAGGCCAAGGAACTCAGCATTGTGGTCAACGGGGTGTCCAAGGCCTATTCGATGACCGGCTGGCGCATCGGCTACACGGGTGCCAGCGAGGAGATCATCGCCGGAATGAACAAGGTGCAAAGCCAGGAAGTGTCGCACCCCTCGTCGATGGCGCAGAAGGCGGCCGTCGAGGCGCTCGACGGCCCGCAGGAGTCGGTCGAGGAAATGCGCCAGGCCTTTGATGCGCGGCGGCGCTACATGGTCGGGCGTCTCAACGCGATTAAGGGCGTGGAATGCGTGTTGCCGTCGGGGGCCTTTTACGCCTATCCCGACGTCTCCGCGTACTACGGTAGTCAGGTCCGCGACTCCGTGGCATTGTGCGAGTACTTGCTTGAAGAGGCCAAGGTGGCCTGTGTGCCCGGCGCTGGCTTTGGCACCTACGAGCACATCCGGCTTTCCTACGCCACGTCGTTGGAGCTGATTGAAAAGGCGTTGGACCGAGTTGAGGCAGCGCTGGAGGGAATTAGGAATTAGGAATTGGGGTTGGGAACTCTCAATTCCTAATTCCTAATTGTAACCTAGGAGGTTTTGTCCGGTGAATAACAGTGGATTTTACCTCGATTTTGAACGCGACCTCGTCGAGCTACAAAAGAAAATCGACGAGCTAAAAAGCCAAGCCGAAGCCGATGGCTTGAATTTGGATGAGGGCGTGCGCAAGCTCGAAGCGCAGGCTGCGAAGAAGCGCAGAGAAATCTACGCCAATCTCAGCCCTTGGCAGCGGGTGCAGATCTCGCGGCACCCGAACCGCCCGTACGCGCTCGATTACGTCGAGCGGATGCTGTCCGACTTTACCGAGTTACACGGCGACCGCCTTTTTGCCGACGACCCCTCGGTCATCGGCGGGCCGGCGCGGCTGAACGACGAATCAGTCATGGTCATCGGCATCCAGAGTGGACGCAATCTCGAAGAGCGGCAAAAGCGCAACTTCGGCATGCCGCATCCAGAAGGGTATCGCAAGGCCCGCCGCCTGATGCAGATGGCGGCCAAGTTCAAATTGCCGGTCTTGACCTTGGTCGATACCTCGGGTGCCTATCCCGGGATTGAGGCAGAGGAGCGGGGTCAAGCCGAGGCCATCGCCCGCAACCTCTACGAAATGTCGCATCTGCCGGTGCCCATTGTCGTGGCTATCGTTGGCCAAGCCTTCAGTGGCGGTGCCATTGGCATCACGGTCGGCGACCGGATCCTGATGCTGGAGCACGCCTGTTATTCGGTGATTGTGCCAGAGAGCTGCTCGACTATTCTGTTCAAGGTGCGCGAGCGCCGAGAGGAGGCGGCCGAGGCCCTCAAGCTCACGGCTAAAGACCTGCAGCAGCAGGGAATCATCGACCGCATCGTGTCCGAGCCAATGGGCGGTGCCCACCACGACTGGGATGCCGCTGCCGCCATGCTCAAACGCCACGTGCAAGATGCCTTAGCCGAGCTTCGGCGACTCACGCCAGAGGCGCTAGTGGCCCAGCGGCTGGACAAGTTCGCGGCGATGGCCCGCTTTGGGGAATAGGGCGCGTCTTGTCGCGGACGCTCAACCGCCAGCTCCCCTTACCTCCTGCAGACCTGCGATCTTATAGGCGAAAAATTCGCCGCATGATTTGAGGATTGGCAAAGTCTCAATAGTGTTTGGGACTGCGCTTCAATTGACGGCGTTGGGGCCTGCCTCCCTGCGCCACTGCTCCAGCGGGTGTTCGCGTGGCGTTAGCGGCATGTACACTCGTGCCTGCCGTCGATGTGATTCCCACGTCGCTTGTATCATTTCAAGACAATCCCGACCGTCTCTGCCGCTGGCAAACGGATCCCGGTCTTCTTCAATGGCGGCGATGAGGTCGCGCAGCATGAGGCGCTGCAAGAGCAAGCGTATGGATGTCCTATCGCGTGGATTGCCTTGCTCGTCGAGGTCTTCGGCTGGCAGATGCACGGATTCCCACGCCTCGGCCGGCGTCTTGTGTTGTCCTTTGTGGATGAACATCGTCGTGCCCACGCTCTCCCGCACGGCGATGCGTCCTTCGGTGCCGATGATGTCAATGCCGTAGCCGTTGTCGTTGGTCTGGGGCTGGGCGAGGAACTGCACATCCGCGTGGATGCCGTTGGCAAAGCGGAACGAGGCGTGCCCGCGCTCGCCGAGCACAACCCCCGCATCGCGGTCTTTCGGGTGTACCTCTTGGGTGTGTTTGATGTCATCGACGGTTGACTCGCGTCCATCCATCTGCACGAGGTGCGCGTGCGTCCACTCGACATCGCCGCCAAAGAGACGCACCCAATCGTAGAGATGGGTCCCCATCTCCATCAGCGAGTTGCCCACCTTGCGGCCCCCTTTGTCGGTTGCCTGTAGCAACACCACTTGGCCGATTGCGCCTTGGTCAATCAGCGAGAGGACGTGGCGGTTGTACGGGCTGGCGCGTTTGATGTGGTTGATGGCAAACTTGACGCCGTGCTGGTCGCAGGTTGCAACCATCTCGTCGGCTTCAATGAGATTCAGGGCAATCGGTTTTTCGCAGAACACGTGGATGCCGCGCTGGGCTGCGGCAATCGTCGGCTGGTGGTGCATGGGTGCTTGGGTTGGGACGATGACGAGGTCGGGTTGTTGCTCATCGAGCATTTTCTCGTAATCGTCGTAGAGGGCTTCGACACCAAAGCGCTCTCCCCATGCTGCCGCCCGCTCGGGGTCGATTTCTGCTCCGGCGACCAGCTCGCAGTTTGCCTCTAACTGTACGGCCTCCGCATGGTGCCCGCCCATGCCGCCGAGGCCGATAATCGCAATGCGGTAGTTGTTCATAAGGATGTTTTAGCGTTCGCGCCTACGAGACAATCGTAGGCGCGAACGCTATTTGGCTCAGGCGCGCCGCAAGCGGTCGAAGAGCCGCTCTAAGCGGTCGAAGGCGAGGCGGATCATGTCTTCGTCCCAGTCGCCGTCAATTTTGATCTGGACCATGGACTGGAGGGTTTCTAGATAGGCTCGCTGCGTCTCGGTTAGAGGGCGTTCTTGGCGATCTGAAGAACGTTCTGAGCGTTCCGGGCGTTCTTGCCGTTCTTGGCGCTCTTGTCGTTCGGAGGTGGTGCGCTTGGTGCGTCCATCGCGTCCGGAGCGCTCCTTGGGGGCGGGTTCGCGGCGGCTGCGACTTTCTCGGGGCGTAGGTTCGGGCGTTTCGGGAGGTTCGTCTTGGGGGGCGGGTTCGGCGACCGCTGCTTCTTCTTGCGCGTCGGAAGGGTCGCCGAAATCGGCTTCGGCGACGAGGTACTTGAAAAACATCTTCATCTTGTTGGCCGAATCGCGCCCCATGCCGGTGCGGTTGCGGAAGTAATCTACAATCGCCTCGTCGCTCATGTTGCCGTTGTTCTGTTGCCACTCTGGCAGTAGATCCTTGTACAGGTCGCGGACCACGTCGGCGAACGCGAATTTGCGCGTCTCCTTGGGGACGATTCGCAATAGCAGGTCCGTGGGCTTTTGGTCGCGGTCGATCAGGTTCATGGATTCGATGCCGCGCAAAAAGCGGTGAATCATCGACGGGGTGCGGATAATAGGCCGCACGTAGTCGCGGTCGATTTGGTCGGGGATCTTGGTCTCCAGCCGAGAGAGGAACCGCTCGAACTGCACCTTAGTGATGTAGGGGAACCAAGCCCGATCCTGCCGGTTGTTCTTTTCCTCCGTTCCCTCTTCTCCTGCCGTCTCAGCAGCGTCTTGGCGTACTTCTTCCATTGTAAGTCTCCATTCGGTAAGTTGATATGTCTCCGGACGTTAGGGCTGCGGGGCAAATTCGGCCGTCACAACGGCGGAGATGCCCCCGCGCACATTGAATTCTCCCACCACAGTCATGCGTCGCGGTGCGCAGGCAGCCACCAAATCGTTGAGAATGGTGTTGGTGACCGCTTCGTAATAAGCGCCTTCTTGGCGAAAGGACCACAGGTAGAGCTTGAGCGATTTGAGCTCAATGCACTGTTGGTCGGGCACGTAGCGGATGTGGATGGTGCCGAAATCGGGTTGCCCGGTTACGGGACATATCGAAGTGAATTCCGGACACGAGAACTCGATTTTGTAGTCGCGGTCCGGATGAGGATTGGCAAAAACATATAGGTTTTTGCTCGGCTCGGTAGCCATGAAAATTTCGTCTCCTAACAGCCTAAAACACTTATAAAATAAGGACAAACGGGTGCTTTGGCTATGCCGCGACAAAGGGCGACCGGCCGGTCGCCCCTACTGTTCGCTTGCCTGCTCGCAGGCCAACTCGAACACCCTGTCGGTCATCCAGCGCTTGAAACCCTCGTTGTCCATGAACTGCTTGAACAGCTCGGTGTCGTCCTTCATGACGTTCGTCATGACCCGCAGCAGCGCCTTGTCGTGCTCGATGCGGGAGTTGGCGGCGTCCGAGTTTTGCCGCGCATTCTTGAAAGCAGCGTCCGCGGCCACCCGCGACGGGATGGTCTTGGTGATGAGTTCCCCCACGCGGTCGGCGTCTTCCCAGGTGATGTCGCCGAAGAGGTCGTTGAAGGTTTTGAGGATGTTCGAGAGCCGGTCTAGCTCTGGCTCGGTGCGGTGGCCCCCGCCGGCGGTCGGCACCGGATCGACTGCGGCGTCCTCGTCCGGCAGCAGGATCTGCTGCATCGCCTGTTTTTCGACCCGGTAGCTGTCCAGGTCGATGGCGTCGAGGATGCCCTTCGACAGGTCTTCTTCCTCGGGGGCCGGTAGCTTTGGGATCAGGAAGTTCAGGAAGATTGAGCGCTTCTCCCAGTCGGCGTCGTTGTAGGGAAGCACGGACGAGAGGAAGGCGTAGGTGCGCACGAATCCCTTGGCGTTGCCTTTGAACTCCACTTGGCCGTCCTCGTCCAGATCGGTTTTGTAGGCCGCCACGCATTCATCAAGGATTGGGTCGAGTTGGTCGCGCTGGGCACCGCTGAGGTAGCGGGCGACAAAGTCGTCGATCTGCTCGTCGGAATAGACTTGGGCGCGGTCCAGGCTCGTCTGCAGGTCGTGCAGTTTGTTGGGGTCGGTCTCGTCGGCTAGGATGGTCGCGCGGTAGTAGTCGGCGAAGGCGTCGCTGATGGTGTCGGCATCGTTGAGGAAATCGAGTACGAATACGTCGTGCTTTTTGGGATGGGCACGGTTGAGGCGGGAGAGGGTTTGCACCGCTTTGATGCTGGACAGCGTCTTATCGACGTACATGGTGTGCAGCAGGGGTTCGTCGTACCCGGTCTGGAACTTGTCGGCGCAGACTAGGAAGCGGTAGGGGTCTTCTTGGAACTGCCCGGCGATTTGGGCGGAGGGAAAGCCATTTAGGGATGCTTCGGTGACTTTCTCGCCGCCGAACTCGTGTTCGCCGGAGAAGGCGACGAGAGCCCGGTAGCGGCTTTTGCGCTCCTGCAGGTAGTCGCGGATCGCGTGGTAGTACTGGATCGCCCGTTCGATGCCGTTGGTGACGACCATCGCCCGCGCTTGGCCGCCGATTTTGTTTTGCGCCAGCACTTGGTCGTGGAAGTGGTCAACCATGATCTGCGCTTTGAGTCCAATTGCGTGGTCGCTGCTCTCGACGAAGCGGCGCAGTTTCTTCTGGGCCTTCTTGACGTCGAACTCTGGGTCTTCCTCCACTGTTTTGGCGAGCTTGTAGTAGCTCTGCACTGGCATGTAGTGGGCGAGCACGTCGAGGATGAACCCCTCTTGGATCGCCTGCTTCATGGTGTAGCTGTGAAAGGCGTGATGCCTGACTTTGCCGTCGGCCTGCGGGTTCGGGGCACCGAAGATTTCCAGCGTTTTGTTCTTGGGCGTGGCGGTGAAGGCGAAGTAGCTGGCGTTGGGGAGCAGCTTGCGCGACTCCATCAGGCGGTTGATGTGGTCCTCGAAGGTTTCTTCCTCCTCCTCTGCACCTGCTTCGGAGAGTGCCTGCGCCATGGCGGCACCGGTGCGGCCGCCTTGGCTGGAGTGGGCCTCGTCGATGATGATGGCGAAGTTCCGCCCGCGCTGCTCGTTGCCGATTTCGTCGAGGATGAAGGGGAATTTCTGGATCGTCGAGATGATGATCTTCTTGCCACTTTCGATGAACCGGCGCAGGTCGCCCGAGCGGTCGGCAGCCCCGACCGTCGCCGACACTTGGGAATACTGCTTGATGGTGTCGCGGATCTGGCGGTCGAGGATGAGGCGGTCGGTGACGACGATGATTGAGTCGAAGACTGGAGCGCTGTCTTTTTCTAAGCCGATTAGTTGGTGGGCCAGCCAGGCGATGGAGTTGCTCTTGCCGCTGCCGGCCGAGTGTTGGATTAGGTAGCGGCGGCCCACGCCGTGGGTGCGCGCGTCGGCGAGCAGGCGGCGGACTACGTCGAGTTGATGGTAGCGCGGCCAGATTTGGGTCTGCTTCTTTTTGCCCGTCTTCTCGTCTTTTGACTCCACCACTTGGGCGTAATTTTCTAGGATGTTGGTCAGGCTCTCGCGGGGGAGCACTTCTCGCCACAGGTAGTCGATCGCCAGTCCGTTGGGATTGGGCGGGTTGCCAGCGCCGTCGTTCCAGCCTCGGTTGAAGGGGAGGAACCAAGAGGTCTTGCCGCTGAGGTGGGTGCAGAAGCGGATTTCGTTTTCATCCAGCGCGAAGTGGGCGACGCAGCGGCCGAACTCGAACAGTTTCTCGCGCGGGTTGCGGTCGCGCTGATACTGCTGGACTGCGTCGGCTACCGTCTGTTTGGTGAGGTTGTTTTTCAGTTCGAAGGTGAAGACTGGCAGGCCGTTGATGAACAGGCCGATGTCGAGCGCTCGTTGGGTTTCGTCGCGGCTGTAGCGAAGCTGGCGGGTGACTGTGAAGCGGTTCTGCTTGAAGCGCTCTTGTGCTTCGGGGTTGTCGGCTGAAGGTGTGCCGTAGAATAGGTCTAGGTTGTGCGCTTCGTGCTTGATGCCGTGGCGCAGCACGTCGATGGTGCCGCGTTTGGTGATTTCGCCTTGGAGGCGGGCTAGGAATCGGCGGCGCGTGGGGCTGGCCTCGGACAAGTCGAGGGACTCGGCTGCCTCGGGCTGGGTTGCGTGCAGGAAGGTGGAGAGTTGTGCGAGATCGACGCAGTATTCGCGGTCGTAGTCGTGGTAGTTGCCGCTGGCCCAGCCGACTCCGGCGTAGTGGGCAGGTGGTTCGCCTACGGTGGAACCTAAAGGTGGGTCGCAGGGATGGCCGGTTAGGGCTGTGCAGATGAGGCGTTCGAGGCCGCGTTCGGAGGTGTCGGTGGGCATTATGCTAGTTAGTATCGACAAAGCGCATGGCGCTCACCCGCGCTTGAGGTCTTGGTTTTCGGCGACCGCTGCCTGAGCCTCGGCCCTAGCTCTGGCCCGGTCGTATAACTCTTCGCGGGTGAGGTTGTCGGACATCCTCAGGCCGATGCCACTGGCCTCGAAGTCCTCGAAGACCTGCCGCATCAACTCACGGCGACGTTCGACCTCTTTCTCCGCGTCTCTGCTATCGGACGCCAAGCTTCTCAGGTAGTCCCGCACCAAGGCTGATACCGAGGTGTCCAATTCTGCCGCTCGGATTCGGGCGAGCCGATAGGTTTCTTCATCAACGGATACAGTGATTTTCTTCATGGGCACAGCCTAACCTATGCCTCGCCCCTCATCGGGATGTGGACTTGCCGCAGTTCGCCGGGCTGGATCCCATCCAAGGCAGCGCGGATATCCGCGATCCTTGGCTCGATGAGGGGCCACCGATTCGCGCCGAGAACGATCAATGCCAATTTTCGGCGGTCCAGGTTCTGCTGATACGGCATGTTCTTGTCTGCGGTAATCACAACTTCATACCCTGCTTCCTCGGCCCGATCCAGCAACTCGCCATTGCCCAGCCCAGCCCACCCC
>VXML01000010.1 GCA_009841115.1 Gemmatimonadota bacterium
CCCCCCCCCCCCGCTCCCCCCCCCCCCCCCCCCCCCCCCCCCCCCCCCCCCCCCCTTCGATCAAAAGGCGGTGTTGTGCAGCGCTACAGTTTGCGCAGGTGTATGGACCCGCCCGAGGTGCGCAGGGTCATGAGGGGGCCGCCGCCGTTGATCGCGGCCTTGAGGCTGTTTTTATCCAGCGTGCCCTGCGTTACTACTGGGAAGTCGGTGGAGACGCGTCCACCCGACGTGCGGGCGTCCACCTGCAAACCGATATCCGCAGCGAGGGAGACCTCTACATTGCCGCCCGAAGTCTTGAGGTGGCAGGGACCGTGAGGCTGCTGCGAGAGTTGGGCGCGAATAGAGCCACCCGACGTCCGAGCATCAATAGGCCCCAGCACTTCATCCACTTTGATGGACCCGCCCGAGGTCTTGGCCTGCACCGAGCCTTGGGCTCGGCTAATGTGGATGGAGCCGCCCGAGGTCTTAGCTCGTACCTCCCCATCCACCTCTCCAATGCGGATGGAGCCTCCCGAAGTAGATACCGACGCCGTACCGGAGCAGCCTTTTAGAGAGATGGACCCACCCGAAGTTTTGCCCTCGATCGGTCCTTCGATGTGGCCAAAGCTCAGACTGCCGCCCGAAGTCCGGGCCGAGACGCGGCCCTGAAGATCGGCTACCTCAATGCCACCGCCGGAAGTGTTCAGTTCCAAATCGTGCCGGTGCGGCACCGTGAGGCGGAATAGGGGGGCGCGTCCCCTCACAAGGCCGAAGAAGTCGAACAGGCCGGTGCCTTTTTTGCGGCCCCGGATGGTCGTAGTACCCGCCTCTTGGTCGTATGACAGATCGAGTTTATCGGCTCGTTCCACGACCAACTCCACCTCGGGGCGATCCCAAGTATGGACTTCAATGGGACCCCATTCAGTGTTCACTACTAGGCGGTCGCCCGGCTCCACGACAAAGGACTGGTGCGCGGTGTCGGCTTGGGCGGGTCCGGTGGCGAAAAGCGCCAGAGAAATGGCGACCAGCGCCGACGATAAGAGCAGGTCTTTCATTGTGAGTCTCCTTATAGAAGAAAGGATGTTAGGGTATTAAATGGCTTCTCTCGCTCTGGTGCAAATTGCGTGCCAGCGAATTTGTTACTTCTATATTTTAGATGAAATACCGCGCGGCAATTTCAACCCAATATCACCGGAAGGTTTTTTCATGTCCGCAGTGCAAGACATTCTAGTATTTTTTCAGACCACGCCCGCGCTCGATGCCCAAGTAGTAGCTTGGGCGCGCTACGAAGCATCTAAGGGCACGGGCTTAGGCGACTTGGTCGAGGAGAGCGATCCTCCCTACCACAACGCCATGGCGGCCATGCGCGACGGCTGGCAAGTCATCCAGATGTCGGAACTCAAACATCGCTCGCCCCAAGAGGGCTATGAACTGGGGCCGCTGCCCTACCAGATCGTGCTGTCAAAATTCAACGAGCTGCAAAAAGAGGAAGGAGCCACATCGTGAAAGAGCATCTTTTGAACTCGAAGCAGATGGCGCAATTCGTCGCCTCGGGGTATTTGAAGTTTGAAGAAATGGTGCCTAAAGACTTGTGCCGAGCCTGCCTTGAGGAAATGCACCACAACCGAGGCTATCTCGCCGTGGGTACCCCCTTTGAGGAGACTTGGCCCAAAGGCACGGCTTTGGGCGATGCGTTCCGCCTGCCGCAGGTGCAGGGACTCATCCACTCCTTGGTCGGCCCCGATCCCCTGTACGACCACCACGCCGCGCACTTGACCAAGGCCGAGCAAACCAAGGGCCCCAATATGCACCAAGACTCGGTCATCGATTTCCGCGATCATTACTTCGATATCCAGCTATCGCTGTTTCCCGCGGATACCACAGACGAAATGGGCGGTACTTTCTTGGTGCCGGGAACGCAATTCCGCAACGTGCGCACCGGGGAGATTTCCATTTACCACCACATGCGCGGCAAGATCTGGGCGACCTGCCCGGCGGGGACCATGTACGTGTGGAACACCCGCGTCTGGCACGGGGCGCGCAGCAACTACACGGATCGGGATCGCTTCATGTACAAATTGCGGCTCAACCCGACGCGGCCGCAGGTCTGCAATTTTGACACCGCGGATCTGGACGACCCTGAGATCGGTCGCATCCTATCGACCAACCACGGCTGGGAGGGCAATGAGCAGCGCTACGAACTGATGCAGCGCGTGCGCTTGTGGCGCTTTGTCTCCGACCAGCCAAACTACGATGTGGGCGAGCGGTTTATGCGGCGTATTGAGTACCAGCCCGGCGAGGCGGCAGGCTAGCAACGATCCTAGCGTTCTCAGCGACCGGCAAGAGGACTCTTCCAAAGACATGGCTTTAGAAAGCCCAGTGCTGTTGTCGTCGTATGCCCTCTGCGGGCAGGAGCGCTCCTTTGCGTTTGCCCAGCCGGTGGGCGAGGTGGTAGCCACAGCGGCGGATGAGGTGCGTCCGGCCCTCAGCGCGGTGGAGCGGGCGGTGGGCCAAGGGCTGCACGCTGCGGGCTTTGTCTGCTACGAGGCCGCGGTCGGTCTGGACCCAGCCTTTACCACGCGCCCCGCTGGTGCACTTCCCTTGGTTTACTTTGGCCTCTTTGCGGAGCGGACGCCGGTGACCGCGCCTGGTGCTGGTTTGGGCACCTACGAACTGGACGAGTGGCGTCCGTCGGTGTCGAGGGAAGAGTACGAGGCCGCCATTGCGCGCATCCACTCCTACATTGCGGCCGGTGACACGTACCAGGTCAACTACACCTTGCGGTTGCACAGCTACTTTCAAGGCGACCCGCTAGCGCTGTACCGCGATATGGGGCAGGTGCAGGAGTCCGCGTTGTGCGCGTATTTCGACTTGGGCCGGCATGTGCTGATCTCGGCATCGCCCGAGCTGTTCTTCCGTCTGAGCGACGGGCGTTGCACGGTGCGCCCCATGAAGGGGACTCGGCCACGGGGTCGCTTTGCAGCCGAGGATCAGCAGCGGGCCGATGATCTGCAACATTCCGCTAAGGACCGCGCTGAAAACCTGATGGTCACGGATATGTTGCGCAACGACTTAGGGCGCATCGCGCAAGTCGGCAGCGTGGCGGTTCCGGCCCTGTGGTCGGTCGAGCGCTATCCCACAGTGTGGCAGCTAACGTCCACGGTGGAAAGCCAACTCAAAGCAGGCGTGAGCCTGCCCGACATCTTTGCCGCGCTCTTTCCCTGCGGCTCGGTGACCGGCGCGCCCAAGGTGCGGACCATGGAAATCATCGCCGAACTGGAGCGCGCCCCGCGCGGCATTTACACTGGCTGCATGGGCTATGTGTCGCCAGGGTCGGAGGCGTGCTTCAACGTGGCGATTCGCACGGCGCACCTCGATCGGGAGAGCGGACAGCTCGAATTTGGCGTGGGCGGCGGGATCGTCTGGGAATCGTCGGCTGCAGGAGAATACGCCGAATGCCTCACCAAGGCCGAGGTCTTGCGCGCCCGGCCGTACCCGTCTTTTGAACTGTTGGAGACGCTGCTGTATGAAGATGGGGCGTACTTCCTGTTAGAGAGGCATTTAGAGCGATTGTCTCAGTCGGCAGCGTACTGGGGATTTTGCTATGCGGACGACCGCGTGCGTGCGCAGTTGCAAGACGCGGCCAAGGCTATGGAGGGCCAATGTAGGGTGCGCTTGCTGCTGGCCCGCAACGGCGAGGTCCGCGTGCAGCATCAGGCGCTCGTGCCGCCGCGACGACTGCGGGTGGCGCTGGCCGCCGAGCCGGTGGACAGTACCGATCCCTTGCTGTACCACAAGACGACTCACCGGGCCATGTACGACCGGCAGTTGGCGGCGCGCCCGGATTGCGACGACGTGGTGCTGCACAACGAGCGCGGCGAGCTGACCGAGTGCTGCATTGGCAACTTGGTGCTGGAGCGCGACGGCGTCCGCTACACGCCGCCGGTTGAATCTGGGTTGTTGGCCGGCACCTTCCGCGCCGAGTTGTTGGCGCGGGGCCAACTCTGCGAACGCCCGTTGCCCATCGGCGAATTGGCGCGGGCCGACGCTCTTTATCTTATTAATTCAGTTCGGCGCTGGGTCGAACTGGAACTTGTCTAAAGGAGCGCATCATGTATCGCATCGGCCAAGCAGAAATCAAGCAACTACAGCAGCTATTCGACAGCGGCGCGATCTTCCGCTATGGATCGGGCGGGGAGTGCGACCGCTTTGAGCGGAACTGGGCGCGCTACGTGGGCGTGGAGCACTGTCGGATGACGCGCTCGGGCACCTCGGCGCTGTACGCAGCATTGGTGGGACTGGGCGTGGGGCCGGGGGATCAGGTGATTGTGCCCGCCTATACTTACATGGCGACCGCGTTGGCGGTGCTAGGGGCTGGGGCCATTCCGGTAATCGCCGATGTGGATAACTCCTTAACGCTGTGTCCCAAGGATTTAAAGCGGCGAATTACCAAACACACTAGGGCAATTATTCCGGTACACATGGTCGGCCTGCCCTGCGATATGAAGCGCATTACCAAGATCGCCCGCAAACGCAAGTTGCTCGTTCTCGAAGACGCTTGTCAGGCGGTGGGCGGCGGGTACGAGGGGCGGATGCTGGGTAGTTGGGGCCACGCTGGCGCGTTTAGTTTCAACTTCTTTAAGAACATGACCTGCGGCGAGGGTGGGGCTTTTGTAACCAATACGGAGGCGGTGCATCAGCGCGGCTCGGTAGCGGTGGATTGCTGCTCGTTTTACTGGAATCCCGACGAAGAGCGCGAAGAGCTACAATTTGCCGGTCCCAACTTCAGGGGCTCTGAAGTCGAGGGAGCCATACTCAACGTGCAATTGCGGCGGATCCGGGGGATGCTCAAGACCATGCGCGCCCACAAGCAGGAGTTGCTACAGGTCGGGCTGGAGGCGGGCTTGGAGTCGATAAAGAATAACAGCTTGGACTACGAGTGCGGCACGCACTTGGGCTTTTTGTTTGCCACTGAGGACGAGGCGCGCTCTTTTCGCAACGGACTGGCCGACCAAGGCGTGTCCTCCTTTTTGCCCATGGATACCGGCCGCCACGTCTATACGCGCTGGGAGCCTATTTTGCGCTACCAAGGCGCGCACCATCCGGCGCTCGATCCCTTTAAACTGCCAGCCAATCGCAAGGCGCGGGTCAAATACAAGCTAAATACGTGCCAAGACTCGCTCGACGTTTTGGCGCGCGCCGTCTTGGTGTCCATGCACCCGAACAATACCAAGGCCAAGCTGCGGAAGATGGGTGAAGCGATTCGGACGGCCGCGGGCTGAGCGGCGATTTACAGCTTGGATTATGGCGCGGAGACGAGATATTTAACGCGGGAGAATACTCGGCTCACTCGCCCCAGTAACTTGCGCCAACAGCTCAAAGTAACTGCGCTTGCGGTCCGTGTTGATGCCCCAGTTGACCGGGATGTTCTGATAGCCATCGCGGTAATCGCCGAAGGTTGACGAACCGCCAGCCGCGTCTCCGGGGTCGAAGTAGCCCCACGACGCATAGGCCGATAGCGCAGACAGGAAGTTGTTGTCTGGCTCGTCGAATGCGAAGTGATCGTCCTCGGTGAAGAGAATCGGCTTTGCCGTGTAACTGGGCAAGGCGCGGGTTTGGGCAACCATCTCAGCGATGCGCGCCGGTTGGGTAACGCCGTTGCCGTGCAGCATGATGTAGTCCGATGTTGCCACCACATCGTCGTCTGGCACCCGACCACCACCGTACGAAGTACCCACCAGCAACCGCCGTCCAGCCAACTCGTGGGATTGTGCCCGTTCGATGAGTTCAGCCACGCGATGCGGTTGCAGGATCTCGTGCTCATAACGCGGGACGTTCGTCTCGTTGTTGATCTCGATTAACACATTGCGGTACCCCGATGCCAAAACCCACTTCGTCGCCTCATCCACCGCGTGGCACACCGCCTCCTCATCCTTCAAACGCTCGTCCTGCCCGAAGTAGAAATACCCGAGGATCAACACCATCCCCAGTTCGTCGCAGGCCGCGGCGATGCGTGCGGCTCGGTTCATATACTCAGATTTTAGCGAACCATCGGGTGCAAAAGCCGAGTTGTGCCAAGGTTGCGAAGCCGCACTCGGCAGGCCAGCCCACATCACATCGTCGCTGGCCTCCATGCGTCGCGTCGCCATAATTTCCCGAAAACCCGCCTCGCGGTAGTACCCCGTAGGGCTCCCGCCCTGCAGATTGACCGTTACCGCCAATAACCCGTGCGCCCGATAGGTTGGTAGCTGCGCGATAAACTCATCTGTGTTGCGGTCCGCGTCCCATTGGCCCGTGTCTGGATACGCCCAAAGTGGCTGCGTCACGGGATTTTCGTCATTGAACACCGCATTTGTCATGCGACTGTTCATCAACAAACCCTCAACCTCTCTGCCGCGATATTGTCGCCCGTAATACGTGGTTTGGCCGTTGATTAGCCAATGTTCGCCAAAAGTAGTGATCTGAGTTTGAGTCGGTGTTGTCATGTTGTCCTCGGTTGGTGATTAGCGATAGACGGCTTGGATCATGGCGCGGATGAAGCCGGTGGCGTAGGCGTGGCCTTGGCGTCCACCTGCATCGTCGGGGATGGATGGGGTGTGATCCATCATAAACGGCCCGTTAAAGCCCACCTCCTTGTAGGTCCGCATTGCCCGAAACATATCGACATCGCCCTCGTCGATGAAGACCTCCCTAAAATCCTTGGGCGTACCGCGCACGTTGCGGAAGTGGACGTAGGCAATTTTGCCTTGGCGGCCCATGCGGCGGATGGCCTCGTACACGTCAATGCCCATTTCGGTGACGCAGCCTTGGCAAAACAGCATGGCGTTTTGAGGGCTGGGGTTGAGGGCGAAGATACGCTCGTATTGGTCCAGGGTGGAGACGATCCGCGCGGCACCGCCCATTGGCTCGGGTAGGGGGGGATCGTCTGGGTGCAGAGCCAAGGTAACGCCGGCTTCTTCGGCGACGGGGACGATGCGCTGGTGGAAGTAGGCGATATTGGCCCACATCCCGTCCTCGTCGATGTGCTTGGCTGGATAGTCGCGATTCTCTTTTTCGTATTCTGAGTAGACAAAGGTGCTGTAGTGAGCGCCGCCGCGGCCGGTGTCCGAGGGGGTGCGGAAGTTGCCCACGGGTTTGAAGTTGTAACCGAGGGTAGGGACATCGACGGTGCCCATGGCCCGGATCCAGTTGCACCACTCCTCGATTTTGGCGTCGCGATCTTGTTGCGCGAGAGTGATTTCGTCCGGGCCGCTTAAGGCAGCGTTGTACAAGCGGAGGCCGTTTTTTTCTGCACAGGCGCGGACTCCTCTTAGGTACTCGACCATTTCGTGGTAGGTGTGTAGGTCGAGGGGGAGGGAGTTGATGGTCAGGTAATCGACGCCAATGGCTTTGTAGTAGCTTAGGTTGTCGTCGGTGACACGGTCGTGGGGGAGTTGGTCTTGGATGTACATGACGTCTCCTGTGGGTTAGGTAGCTACCGTACCAGATTTTGGCTATATACACTTAGGAAAGAAAGGCATCGTCCTGCGGCGCGCCAATCGGCCTCGTACACAAAACATGGGATTACCAAAAATGCCAAAAAACTGCCCCTCGCCGGGGTCCAACAATCCGCCGAACAGATCGCCCAATGGGTCGAGCAGTTTCACCGCGAGGGGTATCTGTTCGTTAAACTACCAAATGCCGCCGCATGTGTACGAAAATGCGAATCCCCGGTTGAAAAGGTTGCTCGGCTTTCTTGATCACGGCGCGTATGGGTAGCTGAAAGATAAGAGATACATACAGAATTGTAGCGACGATCAAGAAGAGCTTGTGAGGACTCTGCGCTTTGCGAATGAGGTCATCCCGTATTGTGGTGCGGTCTGTCTTGCTGGCTGGCGTGGGGACGATGGTGACTGTGGCTGATGGGGTGCAATTATAGGTGGTGGCGGTGTTTATTGGATTGGCGCTGTTGATCTTTATTGGGCTTAGCCGGATTGTGGCCCAAGCGTCCCTTGAGCAGGCCCTAACTGAATGGAGACCCCCATGACGAACGCATATTGTAGCCTCCGAATTGTCATACTGATAGCGTCGAGCGCTTGTCTAGCCAGCGCCCAAAGCCAGCCATCAATTGCGACCATCACCGGCGAAATCCGGGAGCCAACTTCGCGGGAAATCACATTTGGCTACGAATCGCCGTCGGCGCTGGAAGACTTCGAACAGCGCGTCGTTCTCGACAGCCTGAACCGCTTCTCCTTTGAACTGCCTGTCGTTCGAGGGACCCTCGTCAGGGCCTATTACAATGAAGTGCGGTCGATGTTCTTCGTCGAACCCGGTGACAGTCTGCACGTGGTCGTGGAGGAGGGTTTTTCCGACTCTTCGTACTCGTTTAGCGGTATAGGGGCCGACAATAACCGCTTCGTGGTTGAATGGATGGCCGAATTTGGTCATCCCCGTCTGGATTACGAGGGGCTGGAGGCCGAGGATTTCAAGCGCCAAGTAGATCAGCAGCGTCGAGATCAGTTCGAGTTTCTGGCCGCAAGGAGTAAGGAATACGCGCTGTCGCCGGGGTTTGTCGATTATGCGATAGTCCACTTCAATTACGAGTGGGCCAATCTCATGATCTCCTATCCGACGGAGTACCGCTTTGCCAACGGCGAGGATAACAGCGACCTCCCCCCGAAGTACTACGACTTCCTGCAGGAAATTCCTCTAGTCGATGAGAAGGCTATTGGCACGATGGACTATCACACGTTTCTGGTGCGGACCTTGGACTGGGAGCGGCGGGAACAGATAGAGCAAGCCTTTCTATTCAGAAGTGGATCTATTGGTCGGCCGCCCAGAGATCGCGGGGAATTAGATAAGATGTCCAACCCATTTAGACGGCCCAATCTGTCCGAGATGTACAATCTATCGGATCTGGAGTTGTCGGAGGAGACCGTGGCCCAACTTGACGCCCTGTACGAAAAGGAGGGCCGGGGGTTCAAGCTGTCGCAGATGGTCGATTTGTCGGCGGTTGGGTTATTGTCGGCTGCTCAGGTCCGGCTCGACTCAATGTACGAAAAGAAGAGACGTCCCAAGCTATCCCAGAGTTTTGACTTGTCGGTATTTGGTCTTTCAGAGACTGACCAAGCCCGAATCGACGCCTTATTTGAAAAGTCTAAGTCCTATAGCTTCTTCACTTCAAGTGAGGTAGAGGAGGCTAGCGTGGATACGACGGGTGGATCCGTGGCGTTCTACTTGCCGCTAGAAATAAAGCAGGATTCTCTAAAAAAAGAACCACCCAAACTATCCGAGAAACTCAATCTATCGTGGCTGTCAGAACCGGCCCGTGCCCAACTCGATTCGATGTACGAACACCCTCAGAGGCCCAATCTGTCCGAGAGAATCGATCTATCGAGCCTTGGTCTGTCGGGGGCGGTGCAGGCCCAACTTGATTCGATGACTACAACTACAGGGCCCGTTACTCTGGAGAAGTGGAGTAGTAATTCGGCAAGGTACGGTCAGGCCAAAGAAAAACTGGAGGGGCGAGTGCTCTACTGGTTTTTGGCCGGAGAGGTGATTGGCGGCTTCAAGCGCGACAGCGACGCCTTTGAGTTGGCCCAGCGCATGTGGGAAGAGTTCCAAGAGAACAACCCGTACCCGGAATACACCAAGGCCGTCCAAGCGGCTCTATATAAGGCCCTGAAGCTGCAGCCTGGGCAACCCGCGCCCGAATTCACCCTCTACGACCTCGACGGTCAGCCCGTATCGCTGAGCCAGTTCAAGGGGCAGGTCGTTCTGATCGACTTCTGGGCGAGTTGGTGCGCGCCGTGTATCGGCGACTTGCCCGATCTCCGCAGAATCAAGAGAAAGGCGGCGGATAAACCCTTGGTCTTCCTTAATCTGTCGCTAGACACGGACGAGGCCGCTTGGCGAGAGGCGGTTGATAAACACGAGATCGAAGGAGTCCACGTGCGCGCGGACGGCTGGGGGGCGGATGTGGCCAAGTCCTACCAAGTGAACTCCTTGCCCTCGTATTACTTGGTGGACTCGCAAGGGTTGATCGTGGAGCGTCTTAGGATACTACGCAATACAGACGAGATTGTGGCGACGATCGAGAAGAGCTTGTAAGGCACTATTCTTCTGCGAGACGCAGAGCTTCTTCCTTCAAAGCAGCGCTGACGTAGAATCCAGTATCATCTAGAATTTGAAGCACAGGCTTGATGGTGGGCAGGATTCCTCTTTGCTTGGCGAGAATCAAAGTACCTACTGTTCCGATAACTCTAAGTCCCATATGGCTACGATGCGCTCATTCACTGCCTGATCTCCTGACGCAACTCTTCAGGAGAATAAGCAAAGGTAGGAACTTGGTAATGCCCAAGAATCTCCATAAAAGTACGCTTGGAGTGTCCAGCGATTTTTGCGGCCTGACCAAGCGACACTTTGCCAACTTCATAGAGTTTGATTGCGAGAAAAGTTTTTGCCTCATCTCCAGAAAGACCTGAAGGAAGCTCGACGCTCAAATCTGTTGTGACCATGAAAAGTATCCTTGGTTTTATGGAATCTACAAGACATAAACAACATCCATTTGCCATTAAGAATATAGGAGAGTGTGTAACCTACGGCGAACACTTCTGCCTATCATCCGAACAGATGCGATTGTGCCGGCTTCAACGGACGCCCTCGGGAGTGCAAGCCCATTCTCCCGCGTGTTGCAAAACCAGACCGGCGTGGTTAGCTTGCGGATGTAGTGCATCCCAAGGAGAAAAAGCTATGAAAGCGCTCGTCGTGCTCGTCGCGTTGGTGTGGACGGGGACATCGTGTTCCGGTCCGACCACGAGTACGGATATGGTATTCGACTCTGTCGCCGAAGGGCCGGCGACCTTTGCGCAGGTGCAAGAGACCATATTCGATGTTTCCTGCGCTTTGAGCGGCTGCCACAGCGACAGCGCTTGGCCCAACCTGTCCGCGGGCCAAGCATACGACAACATCGTCAATGTGGAGAGCAGCCGTGGCATAGCCTTGGTCGAGCCGGGCGATCCCGACAACAGCTACTTGTATCACAAACTTTTGGCAGACGCCGATATTGATGGATCCCGCATGCCCCCGGGCGGGCCGTATCTGACCCCGGGCGCGCTTGAAATGGTGCGTGCTTGGATAGAAAAGGGGGCTCCCAACGATTAATTTGACTCTCAACTGCCGGGCGACTTGTATCCGTTGGCTCGTCCCGTTCCTGATCTGCTCGCCTTTGGCCGTCCACGGCGGCGAATGGCACGTCGATAAAAAGGCCGAGGGCAATCAAGTCGAGTTCACATCCAAAGTGGTGGCCCTCACTTTTACCGGCACGACTGATAAAATCGACGGCTTTATCTATTGGGAAGGCGACTCGCTTTTTGAGGCAAAGGACCAACTGCATTTTGAAGTGGACTTGGCCAGCTTTGATACGGGCATTGGCAAGCGGGACCGGGACATGCGCCAAGTGCTGGACACGGACCAGTGGCCCAAAGCCGCGTACAAAGGGGAGATCGCCGAACACGCCGCGGTCGATTCCACGGTGGCCGCCTATCGCGTCAAAACCAAGGGAATCTTGTCATTGCACGGGGTGGATCGCGCCGTAGAAGTGCTCGGTACCGTAGTAGTGGAAGAGGGGCGCTCCAAGGTCGAGGCGGCTTTCACTATTAAACTGGCCGACTACAACATCGAGGCACCCTCCTTGGCGGTCTTTGTCAAGGTGAGTCAGGAAATTGCCATTGAGGTCTCGTTCTACTTAAAACACGTACAATAGGGTAGGAGGGATTGACCGTGAACATTCGCGTCTTGTGCTTGGGAGTGCTGTTGCCGGCCTTGGCTGGTGCCCAGCCGTCGTGGCAGGCGACCATGCCGATCAAAAACCGCTTGGAGCTGTTTAGCGCGATCAGGACGGCCAATTATCCCACCGCGGAAACGCTGTCCCAGGGCGATTTCCACTACGAGATTTCGCACCGCTTTCTCCCGGCCATTGACGAGGGGTACAAGGCCAATTTCGGTTTTGATGGGCCGGCCAATATCCGCACCTCGCTTAGTTACGGCCTCAGCGACCGGCTGATGGCGACCTTAGGGCGGAGTAATATGCTGGACAATTTGGATCTGCAGTTGCAATACCATTGGCTGCAATTCCCTCACGAGCGCTTGCCCGCGGTTTTGGCCCTAAACATCGGCGTAGCTTGGAATACGGAAATGCCGGCTATTGTCGAGCGCAAGGCGGCTGCGGCTGACAATTTTCAGTACTATGGACAATTGATTTTCAATGCGCTGCTGGACGAAAAGTTGGGCATAGGATTGGTGCCTTCCTATCTGTACAACAGCGCCGTTTTCAGCGTCGAGACGCAATACACCTTTACGCTGGGAACGTATGTCCAGTATTACTTTGACGATACGTGGGGCGTGTGGTTGGAGTACAGCCCGACCCTGAGTGGATATCAGGGCATTCTATTGCCGGGCGAAACGGGCCGCTCGCACAATTCGCTGGCTTGGGGCCTGTCCATAGATACGGGAGGACATACCTTCTACATCTTCGCCACCAATAATACGCGCCTTAGTCCAGCCCAGTACTTGGTGGGGGCACCCGACGACGCGGCCCCTGACAACTGGCGCATGGGCTTTGGGATTACGCGATTTTTGTAAGGCTCTGCGCATCGTGCTCGACGACCGCTTCATTCGCCCCCGCTATAACGGCCACTGTTTTGCCGACCTGCCAGCCACCATCAAATGGATCCTGACCGGCCAAGGATCGCCTAGCCTCGACCCGGCGCTGCTGACGGCTGTGGGGCCTTGCGACACTGTGGTGCTCTTTTTTATCGACTCCTTTGGCTGGCGCTTCTTTGAGCGCTACCAGGACCGCTATCCCTTCCTCAGCGATATTGGCCGCGGGGGATCGGTGAATCGTCTTACCGCGCAATTCCCTTCTACCACCGCCGCCCACATCACTTGCATTCATACGGGACTGCCGCCCGGTCGCAGTGGCGTTTTTGAATGGCAGTACTACGAGCCGAGCGTCGACGCCATTATTACCCCGTTACCCTTTGCCCGAGCCGATAGCAAACAGCCCAATTCGCTGCCTCGGGAAGCGGCCCAGACCGTCTTTCCTCAAGGCACGTTGTACCAGGAGTTGGGGCAGTCAGGGGTCGAAAGTTTCGTTTTTCAAAGCCGCGCCTTTACTCCCTCAACCTGTTCTGACACGTACTTGCAAGGTGCCCAAGTCCATCCCTGTTACACCTTTTCCGAGGCCCTGACCAATCTGGCCACGCTGCTGCAAAAACCGCGTTCAGGGCCGGCTTATTTCCTGTTCTACTTCGACCAAATCGATCTTATAGGCCACTGCTACGGGCCGGACTCGCCGCAGTTTCAAGTCGAAATCGACACCTTTTTGACCGCAGTCGAGCGGCTCTTTTGGCGTCCGCTAGCTGGTCGTTTGCAGCGCACTCTGTTCGCCCTCATCGCCGATCACGGTCAGGCTGCGGTCAATCCGGAAACTACTGTGTATCTCAATGACGAGACTCGTTTTCCCGGCTTGGTTCCGATGCTGCGCACCGACCGCGCTGGCCGTCCCTTGGTGCCGGCCGGTGCGTGCCGCGATTTCTTTCTTTATGTCAAGGAAGACCGGCTCGACGAAGCCCACTCTCTGTTGGCTCGTCAACTTGAAGGCCGCGCCCAAGTCTGTCGCACTATGGATCTGATCGAAGCGGGTCTCTTTGGGCCACTGCCGCTGTCCTCCCGCTTTCTCGACCGAGTGGGCAACTTGGTCGTCCTGCCCTTTGCCGGCGAGTCGGTCTGGTGGTATGAAAAAGACAAATTCGAGATGACAAAGCACGGTGCCCACGGGGGGCTGACCTCGGACGAGGTAGAAATCCCACTGCTATTGTTCTATTTTTGAACCTTGGCCTGAAAAACCATGGACCTGATCACCCCGTGAATTTCATCCGCCAGTTCTATCGCCTCGTCCGTCCCCAACGCACCCTCCTAGCCCTGACCATTGGCTGCGGATTCCTCTTTGTCGCTGCCAACCTACTACCGCCCTTAGTTATCCGCCGCCTCATTCAATGGCTCACCGAAGGAGGCGGCTCCTCAGCCGGTCTGCTGAAGCTGTCTCTCTTGCTGCTAGGCTCTTACCTGATCCGAGGCTTGGTGCGCTATGGGTACGGCCTGTTCTCGCACATGGCCGCCTATCAAGTCATGCACCAGCTCATGATTCGGGTGTACCGCCATTTGCAACGGATGCCGCACCGCTTTTTCCACCAGCGCCGCACCGGCGATCTCATGTCCCGCTCCATCAACGACGTGGAGACCGTGGAGGACTTTATCGCCCATGGCATTCCCGAGACTTTCATCGCCGTGGTCATTCCCGGTGCCATGTTGACCGTGCTGTTCATCCTCGACGCTCGCCTCGCCCTCATTGCGCTACTGCCCATCCCGCTGACCGCCTTCCTCGTCTTCCGCTACGTCTCGCGGGTGCGGAGCATGTGGGCCGGAGTGCGGGGCGGCTTGGGCGAGCTTGTGGCCCAAGTGCAGGATTACCTCTCTGGCGTCTCGGTCATCAAATCGTTCGTCCAGGAAGAGCGCTGCGCCCGCAGCATTGAGGCTCGCAGCCAGACCTTCCGCGACCGGATGATCGCCGCCAACAAAATCTCGATTATTCCTTCCGGCCTAATCGAAGGAGCCGGTGGGGTAGGGGTGGTGCTGGTGATCTGGGCGGGGGGCACTGATGCACTGCAAGGCGGCATTTCCGTGGCTGATCTTTTTGTCTTCGTCGCCTATATGGCTCACATCTACGAGCCTTTCCTGCGCTTGGCTTCCATCAACGATGTGCTGCAGAAAGCGGTCTCTAGCACCGAACGGATCTTCGCTCTGCTGGCGCTAAAGCCCACTATCGTTGATGCGCCCGATGCCGTGGCTCCAGCCCATCTGGACTGGTCCGTGCGCTTTGATCGCCTCACTTTTGGCTACGAGCCAGATCAGCCCGTGCTGCACGATATTGATTTCCAAGTAGAAACCGGACAGGTGGTAGCCTTGGTCGGCCCCACGGGTGCTGGTAAGAGTACTATTGCCGCCTTGGTGCCGCGCTACTACGACCCGCAAAAGGGCCAAGTCCAACTCGGGGGCCACGATGTGCGGAGTCTGCCCGTGGACTATCTGCGCGGCCACATCGCCTCCGTCCCCCAAGACGTATTTCTCTTCCACGGCACCGTGCGCGACAATATCCTCTTTGGCCGTCCCGAAGCCAGCGATGCCGACATGGAGGAAGCAGCCCGAGCGGCCAACGCCGAGGAATTCATCTGCGATCTGCCCGAAGGCTACAACACCTTGATCGGCGAGCGCGGCGTGCGCCTGTCGGGTGGACAAAAGCAGCGTCTGTCCATTGCCCGCGCTTTGCTCAAAAATGCCCCGGTCCTGCTCCTTGACGAGGCCACGTCCTCGGTGGACACGGCAACCGAGGTTCTTATCCAAGAAGCTGTCCAGCGGCTCATATACAATCGCACGACCTTGGTCATTGCCCACCGCCTGTCCACTGTGCGCCGGGCCGATCTGATCTTGGTGCTGGACCAAGGCCGCATTGTCGAGCGCGGCACTCACCAAGATTTGCTGGCCCGCAATGGTTGCTACGCCCGCATGGTCCAGGCTCAGGAGCTAGCCGACGCGCTGGTCTAGATTGGCTGTTCAAACTTTACTCGACGGATCTAGAGAAGACGAGGTGGGTCTACTGCGATGTTTTAGGCGGTGGTTGCTTGCGACTTCGACGAGAACGCTATCCAGCGCCTGCTTCACCATGATCGTCGCGATGCCTAAAACAAAGCCAAAAAATCGCCGCGCCAAAGGCAGTTAAGCAACCTGCCATGAGAAATAGAGCGCGATATCCCACCGCTTCAATCACATAACCCCCACCTAGAGATACGCCAGCATAACCAAAGCCGGTCATTGTGGCCGCCGCTCCGGCCATTGCTGTCCGCCAGCGCAGTGGCATCATTTCTTGTTGGAAAACGGTGAAGGCTGGTCGGCGGATCCCCGCTAGGCACATCGTGCCCATAAGGCATAAACCGGCGATGGCCCAATGGGGAATTAAAGCGAGGGGGACCAATATCAGAGCCGAGCACAAAACCGCTCCATTGAACGTGCGGGTGCGACCAAAACGTCGCACTAGAAAGGGCATCATTAGGGCGGCGGGAGTGGCGAGTAATTGTCCCGAGGCAGCCAGCGTGCCAATTAGAGCGGTACTCGCATTTAATGCGTCATCTAGATAGACATTTAAGAAAGTGCGGACTGCCCCTTCGCTGGCGGTATAAAGAAACGCAATAAAAGAGATTACCAGGATGAGCTTCAGCGGCAAGGGGGCGGCCTCCGTTGGAGTATCTTCATGGCGTTCGCGGGTTTCTTGATTCGTCGCCACAAGGGCAAATACGCCTGGGGCGAGTAGCAGGGAAGCGCAGAGCAATGTATGCCGATAAGGGGCGGGATGGTCGAGGGAAAGTTGCAAGAGACTGGCAAAGCCGCCCGGCAGGAAGCCCCCGACCAAACTGCCAGCGAAACCCGCAAGGGGGAAGAGGGCGGCTTGGAGCGAGAATACGTGGTGGCGCTGGGCGGCGCTGGAGACCTTCATCAAGTAGGGGTAGCCGTTGACGATGTACAGCGAGATGCCGAGTAAGCCGAGGGAGTTCATGCTGAGAATGAAGCTTTGCTGGTGGATAGTAGAGACGAATTCAGCTTGCGACAGCAGCGCATGGCCGACGACGGCCAAGCCAAGGCCGAGGATCAT
>VXML01000096.1 GCA_009841115.1 Gemmatimonadota bacterium
GGATCTGACGGAGACCAATGGTGCCCATCGGTTCTCATTCGCTTACGAATTCTAATACAAAAAATTTGATAAACTCCAACACTAGAAACCTAGGGTAACAAGGAGATATACAAATGACGGTCTGGGCCGGACTTATCGCGTTGGGATTGGGGCTAGGAGCTAGCCTTTTCCTACCGGTGCCGCAAAATCTGAAGACCAGTTTTGACGCCGGACAATCTCTCTACGCCCTTGGCGAGTTTGAAGGGGCGATCATCGAGTATTCAAAGATCGTCAAGTTTGACAGCAAGGCCGTGCGTACCGACAGTGTGCGGGTAGTGTTTGGCAACGACTTGGAATTGCCCGTAGTCGCGGCGGCTTGGTATCAGTTGGGCAACGCCTACAAAAAGAGCGGGCAACACGAAGAAGCGGTAGAAGCCTATCGCCAAGTTCTAGACGTAGGAAGCGTAGCCGAGGATTTCAAGTCTCTGGTGCAGTTCCAAGTTGCCGAGACTCGCTTCCTCGCCAAAGAGTATGGCGAGGCAGCAAAGGAATACAAGCGCTATGTCGAGTTGTTCGCCGAGACGCCGGAAGCTGGCAAGGCGTATTTTTACGCGGGCTGGAGCGAGTTTAATACAAAAGAGTACGACCAATCCATCGAAACGCTCAATGGCATGTTGGCGGCTTATCCGCAAGACCGCTATGCGCCGGATTCGCAGTTCCGTATCGCCAGTTCCTTTTATGAGAAAGGCGAGTATGCCAAAGCCGTTGAGATGGCCCAGATAGTTCTAGATAAATATCCCAATAGTCCAGTCATTGCCCAAGCCCTTTATCTGGAGGCCAACGCCTACGACCAGATGGGGCGCGACGAGGAGGCAATTAAAGCCTACCGCGATGTGCGCAATCTCTACGACCGGATGTTTGAACTCTTGCGCGGTTCGTTTCGCGAGGGTAAAAATGTCGATTTTGAAAACTATCGACAGCTTTTTGAAACTTCCTCGTTGCGTGTCGCTGAGATCTTCCGCAAAACAGACCAATTTGAGGAAGCCTACCAAGAGTTGATCGCCGCCCAAGAAACTGCCGAGGAACGCTTTTATAAAGCCAAGGTGCAGATGAGAATCGGCGATAACTACATGGAGTGGGAAAAGTTCGACGAGGCGTGGACTGCCTACAACCAAGTGATTGAACTTTACGGGGATACGCCTTATCCGCCGAACGCTCAGTATCAGAAAGGCGAAGCCAAGTACTTCGCCGGAGACTACGCTGCTGCCCGTGAAGACTACCTACAACTTCTGGAGGACTACCCGGATAGCGATACGGGTTTGCGCTCTGCAGCGCTCTATAGTGCAGGTTGGTCTGCCGAGAAACTCGGCGTGGTGGATCAGGCTATCGCAAGCTACACGCAGGCAGTGGACAACTTTCCCCGCTCCGATCAAGCGCCGTTGTGCTTATTGCGCATCGCTCGGCTCAATTACGAGCAGCAGAAAGTCCAAGAGGCCATTGAAGCCTACAAGGCCATAACGGAGAGCTATCAGGATACGCGGCATACGGCTGATGCTTACTATGGCCTTGGTATTCTCTATCGAGACGAAGACCGGAAAGACGAGGCCATCGCTGCTTTTTCCAAGGTTGATCGCGATGCCCGCGAGACGTATATCGCCGCGTTGATTGAGGCAGCCAATCTCTATATTTCCCAAGATCGCATAGCGGAGGGGCGTGCGCTGCTCAATCAATTGCTAGAAGGCGTGACCGGCGACCGCGATTTGGAGGCTAGGGCCCATTTCCAGATGGCCCAACTCGACCTTAACAATAAAAACTACGTCGATGCAGTCGAGCGCTACACCATGGTGCTTGAAGAGTACCCAGAAAGCGATGTCATTCGTGACACCCGCTACGGCCGTGCATTGGCCTACCACTATTCGGGCCGTTACGACCGTGCGCTGATCGATTACAAGTGGCTGTTGGACACCAAGATTCCCAAGGCGATGCAGCTAAAGGTCTCGTTCTCGATGGCCCTCTCGTACTCGGCGGAAGGCAATGACGACGAGGCAGAGAAGCTGCTAAACGAGGTCATTGCTTCTGGAGACGAGAGCTTGGTGCGTTCGGCGCGACTGCAGCTGATCTCAATGGCCGAAAAGAAGGGTAATCCAGAGGAAGCGGTGCGCATCTACGAGGAGATGTTGGCTACCACTACTTCTAACGAGGACCGGGAGCGCTTGCTCATTCGCTTGGCTAATGCTTACTTCAAACTAGATAAGTTCCAGCAGAGTATTGAAGCGGCTCAGGAGCTAATCGACTTGGCCGTCAATGTCGAGAGCATTGCTAATGCGCTCTTCGTCCAAGGCAACTGTTTCTACAGGTCGGAGCAGTTCGTCCAAGCGATTGCTACGTATAACACCATCATCGAAAACTACCCACAGATTGCTTGGGCCAAAAATGCCCAATTCCAAATAGGCGTAGCTTATAACAAACTATCGGCTAATGGCAATATTGACGTGCTGCCAGCGATGTCCCAAGCGTTCAATACCTACTACACCCAATATCCTGATGACGAGCGCGCTGTGCATGCCTATTACTACGATGCTTGGGCGCATTATCGGATGGGTAAATGGCGCGACGCCAGCGATATTTTTGCTAGCCTAGCAGATAAGTATCCGCAGTCTCGCTATGCATCTGAGGCGCTTTTTCGTGCTGGGGACGCTCTGTTTAACATGACCAATAGAAGCGGCGTGGAGGACAAAAACCAGCACTACCTAGATGCTATGGTCTACTATGATCGAATCATTAGACGCTATTCTCAGTCGGGCCATATGGATGATGCACTCTACAATAAGGCTTGGTGCCTGATCAACCTCGACCGCAAGGAAGAAGCAGTGCCAGTTTTTGAGCGGATCGTTGCTGAGCATCCCAATGGCACTTATGGGGCACGCAGCCAATTTACGCTCGGAGATTACTATTACGGCCTCAAGGATTACGAGAAGGCCACCGAAAGCTACCAGACTTTCTTAGATCGCTTTCCCGCTGACAAGTTGACTGCCCAAGATCGAGCGCTGCCGAACAAGGCAAGGACTCTGCTCGGACACTTGGCTGAGATTGATGCCTACAATCTTTATGCAACGGGCGAACAGCTTTTGGCTGAGAAAAATTACGATGAAGCAATGGTAGTCTTCAAGGAAGTGCAGCAGAAGTATCCCAAGAGCGATCAGGCTGTCAATTCATTAGTCAACATCGGTGCCGCCTATATGGCCCAAGAGGAATTCCGTCAGGCTGGTGCCGTCTTTCAGGAGGTCGTCGACAACTATGGCGACAACCCCAAATACGTGACGCAGGTGGACTATGCCAGAGAGCAGCTACAGGTAATGCAGGAAGCTCGCGTCCTCTAACTTTTGCTTTTTTTGCGTCCTAACTCTTAAGGAGGGAAAAAGAAAATGATTGAACTTTTTCGCGAAGGCGGACCTTTCATGTATCCTTTGGGACTCTGGTCTATGCTTTCCATTGCGTTCTTTCTCGAGCGCATTTGGACGTATGCACGGCTGCGCTCCGAGGACGAATTGGCCGAAATCACCACCGACATCAACTCACGTATAGACTCGGGTGCTTCCATTGACCAACTCAAGGAATACTGTGCCGAGGTTGGCAAACTAGAAGGCGAGGTGTACGGCGAGGGGCTCGAGCGCTTTGAACACTTGTCGCGCGAGCAACGCACGATGGAGGAGATGCGTGAGGAAATGAACGGCACGGTCGAACGCGCCGCCTTGGGGTATCTCGAACGGTATCTGGCCGTTATCGACTTCGTGTCTAAGTCCGTGGTGTTGCTCGGCCTGCTGGGTACGGTCAACGGTATGATCAACGCTTTTGAAGGTATTGCGGAAAAGGGCCTCGGTGAGCCGACGATCGTCGCCGCAGGTATTTCTGAAGCGCTGATTACCACAGTTACCGGTCTGGTGATCGCCGTGCCTTCAATCGCCATCTTCACGTACTTTAGCAACCGCGCCACGGGCAAGTCTGTTGAGTTTGAAGCATACGGCCACGGTTTTGTGGACGCCCTGCTGCGCCGCTGGCAAGGCACCCAAGCTGCCTAAGGGCGGCCTTTTTTAGGAGGCATGAGATAGATGGCTGATAGAGTAGAAAAAAAAGAACTGGCCATGCCCGATCTGACGCCGATGATTGACGTGGTCTTTCAGCTACTCATCTTCTTCATGGTGACCGCTGTGTTCGCTATTACTCCGGGTTTGGACATCAAATTGCCCGAGGCCGAAGAGGCTCAGGCACCGGAGAAGGAAAACCTCTTTATCGTCGTGGATCAGGACGGCAACATGAAACTGAACCACAAGTCAGTGACCTTTGCGACGCTCAAAGAGGAACTGCAGGCGAAGAGACAGCTGCTGGATAACACCACGATGATTATCATCCAAGGAGACGAGCGCTCCACGCACGGACAAATCGTCCAGATCATGGATATTGCTCGCCAAGTGGGTGTCATCGATCAGGTCATCGCCACGGAACCGCAGCGCAACTGAATGAGGTTTCTAGGCCCTTTCAAGAGGGGGAAGAACTGTGGTAGACGAGTATAAAAAAGCAGTACAAGCTCAGCGCCAAAAGACGGCTTATATAGCGGTCGGCGCGGCCCTTTTCATTCACATACTTTTCATCCTGTCCAAGTGGGTGGTGATTGCCGCTGGTTTGGCGGGGGCCGGGGTGTTGATATACGCCTTATATTCGGCTACCACCGGTCGCCGGTTAAGCATGAGCGTGGCCTTTATGCTCTCGGTATCCATTCACGTCGGCGTCTTCGTTTACGATTATCTCTTTGGCATTGGCGAAGAACAGGAAAAGGAAGCGCTTATTATTTTCCGTGCTCCTCCGCCAATTCTCGAAAAGAACTTCGACTTAGCCAAGCGACCTGAGATATCCGAAGTGCAGATGGAGATGCTACAGTCGATGGCACCGCCGGATTTGCCGCAGGATATATCGGCGATAGCCGATGTTAGCGCGGTAGGTAGCGACCTGCTGAGTTCGGTTTTACCTGGTACGCAGGTCTTGGGTGCCTTTTCAGGTGCTAAGGCCGAAGAGTTGGCCTTCGACGAGGTCGCGATGATCGAACTGGCGGAAACGTCGGCACCAGTGCAAGAGGCTCTGAGTCTGAGGCACGAATTACTCAATGTCGGCGACTTAGATATCGGCCGCTATCAAGCGATCTTGATTCAGGATCCCGACAATAAACGCAATCTCCGCGGCTTCTTTAACATGACAGTCATTGACTACGACATCGCAGACAAGAATCGCGATCGGTTCCCAACTGCGGTAGAAGAGTTGATGCGCTATATGCGCGACCATACCCAAATTAATGCCCGCATTGAGGGCACGACCTTGGAATTTTCGGATCCGCGCATCATGGACGCCCCCATGATTTATGTGACGGGCAACGATGCTGTCTTGCAAATCAGCGATACAGAGAAAACCAACCTAGGCGACTATCTCAAGAATGGTGGTTTTCTCTATGCTGAGGAAATCCGCCAAAGCGACGCTGAGAATGGACTTGACGGCAAAGAAGCTGGGGTTTCGGGTACGCCGTTTGACCGACAGTTCAAGGCCCTGATGAAAGATCCGCTGGTGTTGGGTAGCGATGGCTCCAAGTGGCAGAAAGTGCCCAAGAGCCACGATCTCTACTATAGCTTCTGGGATTTTCCCGATGGTCCGCCTATGGGCGGTGCACCGGCTGGCAATGTGTTCGATTTGGAGATGTTGGAACTGCGCGGTCGGGTTGCGGTGGTCTTCAGCGACCTAAATATTAGCTGGTACTGGGGAGATCCGCTGGCTGATGCACGAGAGCGCGGGTTGCAGTTCGGGGTCAACCTAATCGTCTATGCGCTGACTCAGCCGGGCGGCATCGCCAACGTGACCCAGTTTACCCAATAAGCATCCTTCAAGCAGCAAGAAGCTCGGATGCCCTGTCGGTAAGCCACCGGTAGGGCATCTTTATTTTGACCATTCCCTTCTATTCACGCCGATCCTCTTATCTGATCCCAGACGTCGAAGTATGTCGGAAAAGTTTTGCCGACGCATCCTGGGTCGTTGATGTGGATTCCGGGCACTCGCAATCCGACTAGAGCAAAACTCATAGCTACTCGGTGATCCTTATAGGTATCGATGCTGCTGCTTTTGGGTTTAGAAGGCATGATAGTAACGCCATCTCTGTGCTCTTCTACCGCTACTCCGAGCTGACGCAGTTGGGCGGCCATAGCGGCAATCCGGTCAGTCTCCTGCCAGCGCGTATGCTCAATGTTGCGGATGCGCACTGGATCCTTGGCAAAGGGAGCGATCGCGGCCAGCGTCAGCGAGGTATCTGATATGGCCTTCATATCGACGTCGATTCCTCTGAGTTGGTTTGGCCCGATCACTTCAACTCCGCGGGCGTAACAGTTGACCGTGCAGCCCATTTTCTCGAGCACATCGACGAAGTGGATATCGCCTTGGGCTGAGTCGGCAGCAATGTCGGCTACGCGTACCCGACCACCGGTGAGCGCAGCGGCGGCAAAGAAGTACGAGGCGTTGGAAGCATCCGACTCAATGGCGTAGGTACGGGGCGTATAGCATTGGCCGCCAGCGATGCGAAAGCGTCGGTACTCGTCGTGCTTGACCTCAATCCCAAATGCCTGCATTACTGCCATAGTGATGTCGATATATTCGGTCTTAAACTCGCTGACCATTTCGATTTCCAAGCCGTTGTCGGCGTAGGGAGCGACGAGTAGCAGGGAGGTGAGGAACTGGCTGCTCTTGCTGGCGTCGAGCCGGGTTTTTCCACCTCTGAACCCCTTGGCTTGCACCTCTATGGGCAGGCATCCATTGGCAAAGCGCGAACGAGCTTCGATACCGAGTTGGCCAAGTGCGTCGAGCAGGTCGGCCATCGGTCGGCTCTGGCGCATGGGCGCGTCGCCGTCGATGATGAAGGTTCCATTGCCAAGCGCGACATAGCTTGTGATCGACCGAGAAGTAGTGCCCGAATTGCCGATGTACAGCTCGGCACCATCGACGGGTATCCGTCCCCCATTGCCTGCGACCACAAAGCTGGCCGCCTTTGAATCGGCCTCTATAGAGATGCCGAGTTTGCGCAGCGCCTGGACCATGTAGTCGGTGTCGTCGCTAAAGAGTGCGCCCGTGAGGTGCGATTCTCCGTTGGCTAGTGCCGCGACCAGCAGCGCCCGGTTGGTATAGCTTTTGGACCCGGGAACGGAGACGTCAGCGTCGAGAGGTTTTTGCAGAGGTTGTATTTCGAGCGAATCAGCGTTCATGTTTAGTTAAACGTTGGGTGGCATGATGCAAGCGGCACGAGGCCATGCATAATCTGGTATCTCCCGGTGTTCTGAGCAATGCCTGCTTGAGAGGTCTTAGGCTGGAGGGCGCTGGTGTTTTCCTCTACATTTATTCGCGAAAGGAATGCGTCAATGCCATCAGTCAAGAAGCCGGACGAGATCAAAAATTTACTCGAAGGGCCGGTCAACTCCATCCCCACCACATTTTTGCCCAACGGTCAACTAGATTGGGAGGGCATCGGTCGCATAATCGACGTTGGCATCGCTAGCGGCAGCAAGGTCAGCTTGCTGACCTACGGGGACAGCCAGTTCGAGTTCCTCAGCGATGAAGAAGTCGCCCAGCTCACTCGCTTCTTGGTTGACCGGGTCGCCGGACGGGCATTGACGGTGGCGGCCACTCGGCGCTGGCCAGACGACCGGGCGGTCCAATTCGCCGAGTATTGCCGCAGTTGGGGAGCCGACGTGCTGATGGTGCTGCCGCCGGAACAAGCCCAGCCGCAGGGCAAGATCGTTCAATACCGCAAAGTAGCCCAAGTCATGCCTCTGATGTTGGTGGGGTGCCCTCCCTATGAAATTCTCGACGCGCTACTCGACGCGCCCAACATTTGCGCCTTCAAAGAAGACGGTACACTTGAATACGCGAAGACGACTATGCACCGCTATGGCGATCGGTGGAAGTTCATGACTGGCGGCAGTCTATGGCGCAATTTCGCGCAATGGCCCTGCGGCATCCGTGCCTTCTTTTGCTATCCATCTTCGTTTGCGCCCCACATAGCACAAAGCTACTGGCGGGCTTTCCAAGCCGGCGACGCCAAAACAGCCCAGACCATCATCACCCAAATCGAAGAACCCTTTTGGGGAGTGGCCACAGATGTGGTAGGCGGCGGTCAGGCTGTGTGGCGCACCGCGCTTGAACTCAATGGCATTGCCTCGCGCTGGTTGCGCCCGCCTATGGTCACGGCCACAGAGGAGGAAGTGGAGAAAATCGGTGCCGTTTTGGACGCCATTGGGCTGATAAATCCCCTCTGAGACGAGAAGCCTTTCTGCCAAGAATCGAGTACGGAGGAAATTATGGCCAGCCATCTCGAAGATGTCGAATACAAAGACGGCAAAAAACACGGCCCTTGGGTGCTGTACTACGCCGACGGCGGCAAGCGGCGCGAAGGTGCTTTCGACATGGGCAAAAAGACGGGCAAATGGGTCGAGTACCACCGAAACGGCCAGCCCGCTAGTGTCAACCACTACCAAGAGAATCAACTCACCGGCGACCACGTAGCCTACTATGAAAACGGCAAACGGAAACAGGCGGGGCAGTTCAACGAATACCTCGGCAAAAGCACGGACGGGCGCAAGAAGGGCACGTGGACTTTTTACGCCACGGACGGCGAGACGGTCTGGCGCCGCATTACCTACAAAGACGGCCGCCGCTGCCGCGAGGACGAGCATCCCCTCGGCTTGTGTCCGGATTGTGACAAGCCGGTGGAATCACCCGAGTGGGAACACTGCCCCCGCTGCGACGCCGAGTTGATCTAAACCGTTCGTTTGCAGATTCGACAAGGAGAACGCCATGAGCGAGTATAGTACCGCGCCCGTGCCCATGACCGCAGAGCAGAAGTTTTTTTTCGACCTTCAAGGCTGGATTTTGTTACCCTCGGTGCTGTCTGAAGCGGAGATCGAAGCGATGAAGGCCGAGGTGTACGGCGGTGCCAAACAGGGCTACCAAGGTGTCTTGCAGGAACTGTTGGACCATCCGGCGGTGGTCGGCATTCTCACCGAAATCCTCGCTGAAGAGCCGTACCTCGGGGACGAGCACTACAGCTTCCGCTGCGAAAATTCCTTTACTACGGTGCGACACGCTGGCTGGAAAAGCACCGACAACGGCACCGGTCTGCCACATGTGGTGCGGCCCCCGCAACAAGCCAATGCCATGCGCTACCAAGTGGCGGGCAACAAGATATTTTCCGGACTGACGCGGGTGGTGTGGGAGCTTGAAGAAGTGAAAGCCGGCCAAGGAGGCACCACGTTTCTCTCCGGCTCCCACAAGGCCCATTTCAACTATGGCGGCCCCGACCCCAATCGGCCCAATATCGGCGAATCGCCTTGGGAGGAACGCATGCGGGCGGCCATGGCCCAGTATGGCTGCCCGCCCGGCTCGGCCATCGTCTTCACCGAAAGTCTGCTGCACGCAGCCAACGATTGGCTCAACACGGGCAATCCGCGCTGTGCCGTGTTCAATTGCTACAATTCCCTGTGGGCGCAATGGCACCGGCTCAACCTCAGCCACGAGGTCATCGAGGCCATGCCGCCCAAGCGCCGCTCGCTGTTCCGCGGCACGTGGCAAATAGGCGGCGACAACCGCGCCTATTCGCTGGATAATCGTTCGGTTTGACGAGGCAGCAATTTTGCTTTTGCGGATCCTGTTCTTGCTAACGACCAAATTGAAGAGTTATGAACCTATTGCGAAAATGCGCCGCTGAATTCATCGGCGTGTTTGCGATTGTCTTTGCCGGCTGCGGTGCTGTGGCCATTGACCAGATTTCCGGTGGGGCGGTTAGCCACGTAGGCATTGCCGCCACGTTTGGGCTGGTCATTATGGTGATGATCTATGCCACCGGCCACATTTCCGGGGCGCATTTCAACCCGGCGGTGACCCTTGCGTTCGCCTTGACGCGACATTTTCCCAAAAGGGAGATCGCGCCCTATATCTTGGCCCAGTGCGCCGGGGCTGTGGTGGCCAGCTACGTGCACGTGGCGAGTTTGTCGTCGGTGCTAGCCGTCACGCAACCTAAGCAGGTGCTGAACTTGGGAGTCACCCTGCCAGTGGATGGCAGGTTCGCCACGGCTCTAGTGTGGGAATTCATGCTGACCTTTTTACTGATGCTGGTCATTATGAGCATGGCGACCGATTTTCGCGCCGTAGGGCCGGCGGCCGGTTTGGCCATTGGCGGCACTGTTGGGCTGGAGGCCATGTTTGCCGGGCCGTTGTGCGGGGCATCGATGAATCCAGCCCGCAGCTTGGGTCCGGCCCTAGCCGCCGGTGAATGGACGGCTTTTGCTGCATACATCGTCGGCCCGGTGCTAGGGGCTGCGGCCGGTGCGCTGTTCTACGAGTTTATTCGCTGCCAAGCGCCTTCCGACCGGGAAGTGAAGGGCTGTTGCTGAATCCGATTGCGACACCGGAACCACACAACATAAAAAGCCCTGCACCCCTCGACGGAGTGCAGGGCTTTTTGTCTTAGTACCGCTAGTGCTACAGACCGAAACTCAAGCGCCCGTAGTAAAACCCACCGTTAGTGTCGAACTGCATTACCCGCCGGCTGTACACAAAACCACGCGAGCCGATATTGCTGTCTTTTTCATGCTTGTCGGGGAAGGTATTCAACAGATTGTTGGCTCCTACTGACAGACGCAGGCCCGGCAACATCTGGTACGACACATCTACATCGAGTAAGGTCTTAGCCGAGAAGGTTTCGTCGTTGTCTGGATTGTTGGGT
Organism: Gemmatimonadota bacterium; assembly: GCA_009841115.1. Taxonomy (GTDB): domain Bacteria; phylum Latescibacterota; class UBA2968; order UBA8231; family UBA8231. The sequence continues at coordinate 10,784 of VXML01000096.1, forward strand.
TTGTGCTCGACCGGCCCGTAGTTGGTGGCCCGGATTAGGGCGCTAAATGCGTCTTGGGAGTAGCGCGCCGACAGGCTGACCTTGGTGCGCGGGAGGGCGTCTTCGAGGCGGTTGCGCGCCTCCCGATCGAACAGCAGGCCCTCGATAGCCGTGCGCTCTTCGGCAGTGGCTTGCCGATCATTGGCCTTCTCAAAGGCCGCGATAAGCCCCTCGGGAATCATGATCTCATCTACCGAGGTCTGGGTGAAATTGGCCGCTGCCGACAGACTTAGGGCACCTGCCCCCACGGCGGCGCTATACGAGGCGACTAGGTCCACACCACTAGTTGAGGTGTTCACGGCATTGGTAAAGAACTGGGCCGCTGTCGCCCGGAAAGGGGCCAAAATGGCGGCGTAGCCCTCGTTGCTGTCGGAGAAGCGCCCGGTTAGCACGATTCGGTCTTCGATGGCGATCTGGTAGTAGTCGGCCGTGAGGGAAAAGTTGTCCATTAGTTGGGCGGTAATGCCCGCGCTGGCATTGACCGAGGTCTCTGGCTCCAGTGCGCTGATGCCGAAGGCTTTGGCGACCGGGCTGCTGTTGTTGGCGGTGAGCACCTCGCGGGGCACCAACTCGCCGGTGACCTCATCGGCGACGAACTGGGTGCTGACGCTATTGAACCAGACTTGGTGTAGGGACGGGGCGCGGAAGCCGTTGCTGGCAGTCGCACGCAGGGCTAGCGCGTCGCTTAGGGCCAAGCGCAGGGCTAGTTTGCCGGTAGCCGTGCTGCCAAAGTCGCTGTACTGCTCAAAGCGCCCTCCCACATCGACCGTCAGCATGGCCGACGCTTGCGTTTCCAAGCCGGCGTACGTGCTGATGCTGTTGCGGAAGCGATTGAGGGCGCTGGCCGGAGAGAAGCCCCTAAATACCTGGGCACCGGAGGCTTTGCCTTCTTCAAAATTGGTTCCGTCCACCGGACCGCGACCGTAGGAGTAGGACTCGAACTGGCCAGCTTCAATCTGGTAATTCTCGACGCGGAACTCGCCGCCGACCACCAGTGAAGTGCGCTCGAACATGCCTGTGTCGAGGGGCCGCACCAAGTCCAAGTTCCCCGAGGTCTGGTTGAAACCGAGCCGCCCGGCGTTGACGGAGGTCGGGCTGTCGGCACCCATGGAGGCGTTGTTGGTGTTTTCGATATTCCACTGGAAGCCGTTGCCGCCCTGGGTCACGCTGAAGTCCACATCCCACTTCCCCTTAGCCCCGCGCACTCCCGCGCTGAACGAGCGGTCTTCGATGTCTGGATTGATCTCGGGCAAGAAGCCGTTGGGATACAACTCAAAGACCACCCGATTTGGCTGGCTTCCCGGCAGGCGATAGAAGCCCGTGGCCTCGCCCCGGCGGTACGACAGTCCGCCAAAGCTGTATAATTCGGCATCGCCGGCCAGGGGATACGCGGCGTTGTAGAAGGCCCCACCCACTGTGGCCTTGCTTTGGCCGATGTTCATATTGAAAGCATCGTCTGGCAAGTTGTTGTCTTTGATCCACTGGATATTGGCGTCGTCCTCATCCGCGGTGTACTGGCCGCCGCGACGCGTGCGATCGCGCTTTAAAAATTCGCCAGTGACGTTGATGTAGCCGCCGTTGCCCAGACCGAAGCCATAGTTCACATCCGTCTTGACTTGATCGCCGTCTCCTTCGCCGGTAGTACCTACCAAGTTGTTGAGTTGGATTCCTTCGGTGTTATCTTTGAGGACGATATTGATCACCCCGGCGATGGCGTCCGAGCCGTACTGGGCTGCGGCACCGTCGCGCAGAATCTCAATGCGCTCGACCGCGGCTTTGGGAATGGAATTGAGATCGACGCCCACCGTGCCGCGGCCGAAGGTGCCGTTGACGTGTACTAGGGCGCTGGAGTGGCGGCGCTTGCCGTTGATTAGGACCAGCACTTGGTCGGGCCCCAAGCCGCGCAGGCTGGCTGGATTGATGTGATCGGTGCCGTCGGCAATGGTCTGGTGCGAGGCGTTGAAGGAGGGAGCCAATTGGCGCAGCGTCTGGTTGATCTCGGTTTGGCCGGATTGGCGAATCTCGAGTTCGGAGATGACATCGACCGGGGCCGGCGTCTCAATAGCAGTGCGCACCGTCCGCGAGCCGACGACGACGAATTCTTCGCCTAAGGCGACGGGACTGGGGTTCAGGGAAAAATCAACAGTCGCCATCTCCCCGGCGGCGACTTCGACTCTTTGCTTGGCGGCTTGGTAGCCGATGAAGGTCGCTTGTAGCGTATAGGAGCCGGGCGGGATCGCTAGGAAAAAGGTGCCGTCGTCGCCGGTCATCGTGCCCCGCATCGTGCCTACTAGATTTAAATCAGCGCTGGGCAGTGGCGTAGCGTCTTCGCCATCGGTTACGGTGCCGCGGATAATGCCCTGTTCTGTTTGCCGCGCCGCTATGTCGAGTGCTTTGAGGACGTCGGTCACGGTGCTTTGGATGGTGCCCTGTTGGGCCCAGACAGGTAGCACCGCTAGCAGTACTGCGGCCAACGACACGCGGAAAAAGGGTTGCAAATTCATGGCTCCTCCCGTTAAAGATGAATGGATTTTGCGCTCCAACGGCGCAAAAAAGTCAAACTATAGACCATAGGGAAATACGTGGTTTTGGCAAGAGCAGTTGCTGGCAAAATAAAGGCTATGACGTTTCGGTTTCAGCACTATCTTATACGCCGAGGTTGAAGCCTTGAAATTCACATTCTGACGATTTGAGGAGAACGAGATAATGCGCGTGTTGATCATGTCCGACATGGAGGGCGTAAGCGGCATTGTGGTGTGGGAGCAAGTCAGCGGTGGGGCCGCGATGTTTGAGGAGGGTCGAGAGCTCTATACGGAAGAAATCAACGCTGCCGTGCGCGGGGCCAAAGCCGCTGGTGCGACGGAAATTGTCGTGGTCGATTGCCACGGTGCGGGCAAAGGATGGAGCTTTAATTCGCTCATCCCCGACAAAATTGATCCCGATTGCGAATGGGTCGCCCATCACGGGTGGGGCCGCTACGACGAGCTGTGGGAGCAGGGATGCGACGCTTGCCTGCTGATCGGCATGCACGCCCGCGACGGCACCCCCGACGGGGTGCTGTGCCACACCATCTCCAGCGTCCAGTATAGAAATCTTTGGTTCAACGGCGACCTCGTCGGCGAAACCGGCGTCAACGCCGCGCTCAACGGGTACTATGGAGTGCCGATTGTCCTCGTCACCGGCGATGAGGCCGTCTGCCGCGAAGCTAGAGACCTCCTCGGCGAATCGCTGCCAACCGTGGCTGTTAAAAAGGGGCTGAGTCGGTTTAGCGCGCGCCAGCTACCGCCCGTCCGCGCCCGTCAGTTGATCGAAGACGGGGCTAAAAACGCGCTTGCCGATCTGACCCGGACTAAGCCGTATGTCCCTGAAAAGCCAACGACTATTCGAATCGAACTCGCCAGCGTCGATCAGCTTGCCGAGTTCAAGGGGCGACCCGGAGTTGAGATAACGGGGCCGCTCTCGGTTGAAAGCCGCGCCGAAGACTGGCTGACCGCGTGGAATCAATTCTGGCCCTACGCTTAAATGCGTGGATTCGGAAAACCGCTCCCCGTAGGTTGTGCCCCTACCGAGGTAACGGCAGCGCGACTTTTGCGTTGTTCTGCTGCTGCGATTGCAGGCAGGCGATCATCATCTCCACAACGATCAGCCCGTCTCGACCGGTACACGATAGCTCGCCATCGCCGTCGAGCGCGCGCACGAGTTCGTGCATGCCCGCTTCAATTCCTTCGACCTCCCACGGGCGCGGTTCAACCAACTCCCGCTCTCCGTCTCGCTCGATGTACGCATCGCCTTCCCGCTCGATGAAAATGCTCCCCGTGGTGCCCGACACGGTAAAGTCGAGTCGGTTGGGAGTTTGTTTTTCCCCGAGGTAGATCCCACGCACGCCGTTGGCAAAGTGGATGTAGGCATTGGCGCTCGGCTCGGTGGCAGGGTCGTGTCCGCCGTCTCCGCGATACTCGCTGTAGTCTTCGTACCCGTCCTCCAGCTCAGCGACGAGCCACGCCGGTTCACTGCCGGCGAACCACATGATGGCATCGAGCAGGTGTGTGCCGTTGCGGAACAGCATCGAGCGCGTGCCATAGTGCTCGCACAAGACTGCTCTCACGTCGCCAATCTCGCCTGCGGCTGCCAGTTCCTGGCAGCGATGCCAGACGGGAAACCAATGGCGGGTGTGATCAACCGACAGCAAGGCGTTGTGGCTTTCTGCGGCAGCCACCATGCGGTCGGCGTCTTCCACGCTGGTGGCCAGCGGTTTTTCGCAGAAAATTCCCTTGGCACCGGCTTCGGCCGCGGCCACCACTAGGTCGGCGTGCCGGTTGTCGCCGGTGGCCACCGTGACGATGTCGAGTTGTGCCTTTTCCAGCATCTCCCGGTAATCGTCGTACATCTCCAGCCCAGGATTGGTCGCCTTGAACTGCGCGGCGAATTCGTCGCGTTGCTCTGGCACGAGGTCGCAACCGGCCACGACCTCGGCGTTTGCTATGCTCTCGGCTCCGCGGGCGTGCCGATTGCCAATGCCCCTGCAGCCGATGACTCCTACTCTGTACATGATGCCTCCTTTGATTAATTAGGAATTAGGAATTAAGAATTAAAAATTATCTCTTCGCAATTCCTAATTTTTAATTTTAAGATCGCACCGCGTAGAGCCTGTTTACCGCCGCTAGGGACACCAGTTTTGAATAGTGGTACACCTGCTCGTCGCCTACACGGGTCGGCGCTTCGAGGACGAAGTCGGCAAAGTGCGGCGCATTGAAGACCACAAAGGCCAGGGATAGAGAATCGACTTGGCGGGCGTGGCGCTGGCTCAGGTCGGGGAAGGCCACCGGGCCGGTATCAACTTGGTAGATATCGTTGGCGCGATTGGTGTTCATGGTTTTGACTGGGTATTCCATGATTGCCTGCAACCCGGTGTCCTCGTTCCGCACTTGGGTTTGCGCCACGATTGGCACCGAGTCGTAGGTCGCCTCGCGCACCGCCGCGTCGCTGGTCAGTTCCTCCACGTCGCTCCCGACAATCAGATGGTACTGTTGCCCATCCCAACACTCCTCTGAGCGGCGGATTTCTCGATAGGTGTCGCGTAGGTTGGCGTGACGCCGATAGATGACCGACCACTCTGGGCCAAAGACGGGCAGGAAGTCGTAGTTGTCCTCGTGCAGGAGATTGTCTTTGGCAAAGGTGTGCTCGCTCTTGCACGACCCCACCTGCACGTAATCCTCGCTCTGGCCGGAGGCCTCGTCGATGATGCGCGTCCGCGACTCGACCCAAAACCGCACTTCGTTTTCCGGCTCGTTGCCGATTAGAAATGATCGTCCGTAGTCTAGTGGTGTCACAATATCGCCTCCTTTGGAAGTGGGAAATGAGGCCGTTTGGGAGGTGGGGAAAATAGCCCTATATTGGAGCGACTTCAAGCAAGAGAAATGGCTCCCATGACCTTAAAAATCACCGACGACGTATTCTTAGATCAGGTCGGCCGGCCGCGCCGGATCCGCGGCGTCACCGTCAACAGTGCCTCGCCCCTGCTCGTCTCGCTGGCGGCGCAGATCGGCTTTGAAGCGGTGTGGATCGAAAGCGAACACGGCCCGGTCGGCTTTGAGCGGGCCG
>VXML01000027.1 GCA_009841115.1 Gemmatimonadota bacterium
CAGCTCGAAGCCTGTCTCCGGCGAGAGGGAGCCGCAGTGGAGGTGGCTAATTTCGGGGTGGCTGGCTATGGCACCGATCAAGCGCTGCTGTTTTTCGAGCAACAGGGTGTGCGCTTTGGGGCCGATGAGGTGGTGCTCTTTTTTTATGGCAACGACTTGTGGAACAATGCTTCGCGCCGGGGCATTGGTGCCGAGCGAGGCTTTAAGCCTTACTTCCGAGTGCGGGGCAATGGGCAACTCGCGCTTGCGGGCGTCCCGGTAAAGGAGTCGAGCTTTTGGCGACAGTCTGCGGATTCTTTGCCTCTTACGGTGCGATTGGAACGCTATTTCTCGCAGCATTGGCACTTGTACCGGCTGGTGCAAAAGGCGTGGCAGCCGGAGGTGCCGCGCGGGCAGCAGCAGGATTTTTACGCGGGCCTATACGGCGAGGAGGCGCGCTTTGCTCCGGCTTGGGAATTGACGGGCCGCATCCTCGCGGCCTTTAAGCACAGCGTCGAGCGACACGGAGCACGCCTGACCGTCGTGTACGTGCCGTCGATCGTCCAAGTAGAAGAGGACAACTGGCGCGCCAAGCGAGAGCTGTACGGTCTGATCGGTGAGTTTGACCTGAGTAAGCCCAATGCCAAGCTAGCCGGTTTTGCCAAGGAGTACGGATTCGCGTTGATAGACTTGCTCGACGAGTTCAGGGAAAAGGCCCAAATCCAAACCCTGTATTGGCGCGATAGCCACTGGAACGAGGCTGGCCACGCCTTGGCAGCCGAGCGGCTCTGCGCACATCTGAGGAAGCCTTAGCTCGTGGAGTGGCGCAAGGATGTGGGTGCGGTGGGGCTGCTCGGGGCGGCGGTCGTCATTTTCTTCTGGCCGGCCGCTGTGGTAGAAGGGGCGTTTTTCGTGCAGGACGTGATGGTGCAAAACCACCCGTTCCGCGACTTTTTCGCCCGCGCCCTCCGCGAGGGGCAATTGCCGCTGTGGAATGCGGCCATCAACTGCGGCTTCCCCCTGTTTGCCGAAGGCCAAGCCGGGCCGCTGTATCCACCCAATGTGATTTTGGCGTTGCTGCTGCCTACTTGGGCCGCTATCAACTGGAACATTGTCTTGCATTTGTGGTTGGCGGGCGCGGGCATGTACGCGCTGGTGCGCGCTTTTGGCGCTGTGCGGTCGGCCGCGCTGTGCGCTGGGCTTTGCTATGCCCTGAGTGGATACATGGTCGTGCGGGCCATGTCGCCCAACTTTATCGCTGTGTGCGCTTGGTTGCCGCTGCTGTTTTGGCTCGTCGATCGCATCCTGAATCGAGGGCACTTTTTTTATGTGCTGCTCTTCGCGCTGGTGATTGGCTTGCAACTGCTGGCCGGCCATCCCCAAGCCGCTCTGTACGGGGCCGTTGCGGTCGCAGGCTACTGGCTCTATCGGAGTTGGATGCAAGGCGCGAGATGGTTTGCTTGGTTGGCGCTGGCTGGGGCATTCGCGTTGGGTGCGGCCCTCGCTGCGGTTCAGCTGTTACCTACTGCCGAATTAGTGCAGCTATCTAATCGCGGGGCCGGCTTGTCGTGGTCCAGTTTTGCGGCGATGTCGCTGCCGCCCGAGCGGCTGGCTACCTTGTTGTGGCCCAACTTCTTCGGCAATTCGGCACACGGCACGTACGGGAGCCGAGAGATAGGATTCTTCATCCAACTCTGCGCGTACGTCGGCGTGGTACCCCTGTTGTTGGCTTGGGCGGCCCTGCGCGAGCGGCGGGACGGCCAAGTTGGTTTTTTTGCCGTGCTCGCCCTTATCGGTTTGGTGCTCGCGCTGGGCAAATACACGGCCATCTTTTCTTTTTTCCATCAGATTCCAGGGTTTAGTCTGTTCCGCATCCCGACGCGCTTTTTGTTGTGGTTTGCTTTGGGGGTATCCGTGCTCTGCGGCCTCGGCCTCGACCAAGTGTTGCGCCGCGAACGACCTCGGCCCGCGAATGGGTGGCTGTTGGCTGTAGTACTCGGCATGGCTAGTGTAGGTCTGCTATGGGTCAGCGGGATCGCGCTCTTTGGCGACGGTTCAGAACCAACGCGCTATATCCATCACTTGCGCGGCGACGGCCTGCGGCTCGTGGGGGCATTGATAATCGGCGCGTGGTTGCTCGGTCGGCGAGCGCGGCGAGCCGCCGCGTGGGCAGCACCTGTAGCTATTTTCGTCGAGCTGTACAGCTTTGGTGCGGATTTTAATGGCACTATAGAGCCAACAGCGTACACCAAAACTCCGGCGACGGCCCGCGAGATTTTGGCCGATCACACGGCTGCTGCGCCGCCGCGGATCGTCAGCTTGGTCAATGAGCGGAACTCGCCGTTTGACTGGCACGGGGGATGGGCCTACGACTTGGAGTCCTATCGGCGTTATAACGAGACCTTGCGGATGTATTCGGGGGGACTATACGGATTGGCCAATGCGCTGCCGGGGTGGAGTCCGCTGCATCTGTATCGCCACGGGGAATTCGCCCGCGGCTATCCGGCGTTTGCCGCTTTGGCCGGCGTGGAATACGCGGTGCGCTACAGTCGCGACGGGGGCTTTGAGGTGCAGCGCCTGCCCACGGCCTTGCCACGCGCGTATGTAGTGGGACAATACCATCTCGCCACCAGCCCGCGGGCCGGGCTGAGTTATATGGCTCGCGGGTTTCCCATGCGGCGCGAAGTAGTATTGGAGGAAGCGCCAATCGTCCCGATTGGACTGGGCGGCGCGGCGGAAATCATCCGCTACGAGGACGAGGAAGTCGCCGTGGCCCTTGCCGATTCGGCCGGGGGAATTTTGGTCTTGAGCGATACGTATTATCCGGGCTGGCGGGCCTTTGTCGATGGGGTTGAGCGCCCGATCCTGCGCGCCAATCACGTGTTTCGCGCCGTAGTGGTCCCGACCGGGGCGCAAGAGGTCGTCTTTTCGTACGAGCCGAATAGTTTCCGCTATGGCTTGCTGGTCAGCGTGGCCGCGGCTGCGCTCTGGTTGGGGCTGGCTTGGGGCGGTCGGCGGCTGATCTTGCCGTCGGTGGCGAACATGCCGACGGATGCAGGAGCGCAGTGGAGGGTCCGGGCCGTGTTGGGAGTCTTGGTCGTCCTTATTCACGCAATAGCCACGCAGGGGCCTTTGTGGAGCGAGTGGCTCGAACGCCTGCGGTTGGGGGTGGGGTCGTGAGGGTCGAGATTGTCGGACTGGCCGCAGGAATTGCTGCACTTGTAGTCTATGGAATGACGCTGTGCCCGACCGTGTACGTGGAGGGGAGCGGCGAGCTGATCGGCGCGGCTTATAGATTGGGAACAGCGCATCCGACCGGGTATCCCCTGTTCTGCCTCAACAGCCGTTTAATTGCGCTGGCACTGCCGTGGGTTAGTCCGGCTATGGCGATTAATGTCGCGTCGGCCCTGTTTGCCGCGGCGTGTTGTGGGGCCTTGGCGACCGTACTCTACGGACGTGGGGTGCGCCCTGTGGTGGCCTTGGCTGCGGCCTTGGCACTGGCGTTCTCGCGCACCTTTTGGTCGCAAGCCGTCATCGCCGAAGTTTATGGCTTGGCCTTGTTACTAGTGATCTTGGTCCTGGCTCAAACCCTTAGAGCATGTGAGCGCAAGGAGCCACGCCAAGTACTCCTCTTGGGCTGGCTCATGGGCTTGGGGCTCACGGCTCACTTGATGCAGGTGCTCATTTGGCCGGGTATAGTTGCGGTGCTGGCTTGGCGCTGGCCCGCGCTGTGGCGGCGGCCCTTGTTGCTGGTGCAGGGGATGCTCGCTGGGCTGGGAGGGTACAGCTTGGTGGCGTACCTGCCGCTGCGCAATGGACGGGGCGCGGGGTTTCACTGGGGGCCGTTAGACGACCTAGCGGCCCTGTGGCAGCACTTGAGCGGCGCGCTGTATCGCTCGTCGTTTTTTTCATTGCCCTTAGAGGGCATGTTGCTCAATGCCCAGCGCTGGCTAGTGCAGGCAGCGGGAGAGTTTCATCTCGCACTAGTGCCATTGATTGCTTGGGGTGGGTGGGCGGCTTGGCGGCGCGATCGCAGTGTATTCGTCTTGGTTGGAGTGGCGATCGCCTGTAATTTGATCGCCGCGCTCAACTACCACCGCGATCCCAATGGCTTGCCAGTGTTTTACTTGCTGAGCATAGTGGGGTTGGCGGTGTGGTTGGGCATGGGATTGGATGCGTTGGCTAGCCGGGTGCGGCCGCTCGTCTCAGTGCCGCTCGCCGCGCTCGTCGTCGCCTTGGTGCTAACCGCGCACTACGAAGAATCCGACCGCAGCGAAAATTGGGTCGCCGATCGCTATGGCCGCGATATTCTCGCCGACTTGCCCGAGGGCGCGATCCTGATTACCGAGGGAGACGATGCGGCCTTTGTGCTCGACTACCTGTTGCGGATAGAGGGCTTGCGCCCGGATGTGACCCTGTACAATCGCATGGGGAGGGGGACGGATATACTCGTCTGGAGCGAGCACGCGCTGCCGCCGCTCAGGCGGGAGCAACTGCGCTGGCGGCGCGAGGCTGCATTGGCTCGGGGCGAGCGGCCCCTTTTTTATTTAGTCCCGCGCCGCTCGCCGATTTCGGGATGGGTGTTTGTGCCTGCGGGCTTGGTCTATCGCCTACAAGCACCCGACGACAGCACGGAGGCCGCCCCGCAGATCGAGATGGGCAATGCGTTGGCTACGGGATTTTTTCGCGATCCTTGGGTGCGAAAGATCCAGAGCAATTATTATTTTATGGCCGGCGAGGAGCGCCTATGGGCTGGGGATCGGGCTGGGGCGATGGCTGCGTACGAGCAGGCCGCAGCCATCGCGTTCGACTCGCGTACCACGCGCTTTAACGTGGCACTTAAGTTGTTTGAAATCGGCGAGTTGGATCGCGCTATGAGTCATGCGGCAGACGCGGCGGCCATCGACCCTTGGCAGCCTACGCCCTATCACTTGATGGCACGCATTGAGCAAGAACAGGGGCGCTATGACGAGGCGCGGCGCTGGCGGAAAAAAGCAGGGGAGTTGCTGCGGGTGCCTTGATAGAGTATTAAATAAAGTTACGGTCGCTTTCCCTTTTACGCCGCTGAGGGTCGCTATGGAAAAATTAAAACGCATACTCGATCCGAATAAGGTTGTCCTAAACCTCGCGGCGCAGCGCAATTTCGACGCCATTCGCGAATTGGCCACCGTGCTGTTACAAGACGAGGTCGTACCCGACCAAAAGCGCTTGATTGCGGCCTTGATTCGGCGCGAGCAACAGGCCTCCACCGGCATTGGCAAGGGCGTGGCCGTGCCCCATGCACATGAGGATGGGATCCAGCGCCAGCTCTTGGCCATCGGCATCTCGCAGGCCGGTATTGACTTTAGCGCGCCCGATGGTCAACTCGTCCACATCATCGCGCTGTTGGTCACGCCCCTCAAACACCAAAAACAGCACATGGCGCTGCTGGCGGCCCTGTCGCAGCGCTTGCAGCAAGAGAAAGTGCGCCAACGCTTGCAGCAAGCCGCTGATGCAGCCGAGATCGTCGATATTTTTACTGACGATTCACCTCCCGGCTGAGTGCAGCGCGAAAATCATGGTTCCAGCATTCACTAGGGCGGTGCACGCCCCCCTATTCGAGCAGCATTCGTGCTTTCTCGCCGGGCCGCTCGTGGCGGGGCAGCGGCAGGCCCTGATTGAGCGACTGCGGGTTTTGCTCGCAGCCGGGGTGCCTGGGTACGCAATTTTGGTGCTGTTGCCCGACCGGGCGACCGCGCGGCGCTTTCGCCAAGCAGTTGATCGGCTCGACTTGGGCCCGTATAGCAGCGTTGATCTACAGACGTACTACGGGCTAGCGAGTCGATTGGTGCGGCTGTTTTGGCCGTTGGTGGCTGGCAAGGTCGGCTTTGCGGCCCCAGCGCGACCGCCGGTTTTCCTCAACTATGAGGCCGCTCAATACCTGATGGGGCAGGTGGTGGAGCCGCTGCTCGCCGAGGGCTATTTCGAGGGGCTATACCTGCGGCCCCAGCGCATTCTCTCCCAATTGCTCGACAATTTGAACAAGGCGGCCGTAGCTGATTTTGCGCTTGATGAAGTGGCACCGCGTCTGAGTCGCGCTTGGGCTGGGGAAGAGCAGCGGTTGCGCGTGTACGAACAGGTGCAGACGTGCATCGACCGCTACCGCAGCCACTGTCTGCGGCACGGATTGCTCGACGCATCGCTGGTCTTTGAGGTCTGCAATCGCCACCTGATCGCGCAGGAAGAGTTCTGGCACTACTTCACCGAGCGCTACCGCCACCTCTTGGTTGACTCGGCCGAGGAATTGGTGCCGGTGGCCGGCGATCTGGTGAGGCGACTCTTGCCGCAATGCGACTCGGCCCTGTTGGGCGGGGACGCGCAAGCTGGCTTTCGCATCTTTTTAGGCGTTGATGCGCCCGGTGCCACTGAGCTAAGTCAGCAGTGCAAGGAGACGATTGCCGTAGCGCCAGCGGTATGCGCCAGCCGGGATATGGTGGTTTTTGCCGACCGCATTGGCGCGAAGTTGGGACAGGCAACCGACGGAACATCAGGAGGATCGCCGCGGCTGGCGGTGGCGGATGTGGTACAGACCCGCTACCGGGGGCAGATGATCGAGGCTGTGGCCCAGCGGATCGTCCAGAAGATCGCCGAGGGCGTGGCCCCGGGCGAAATCGCGGTCGTGGCTCCACACGCCGATGGGGTGTTGCGCTTTCTCTTGTCCGAGACTTTTCGCGCCGCTGACATTCCCTTTGCGATCGTGCGGCGCTACGAGACGCTGCGCGAAGAGCCGGTGGTGCGAGCCTGTCTGGCGCTGGCCATTCTCGCCCATCCCGATTGGGGGCTTCGGCTCTCGCTCTTCGATTTGTCTGGGGCGTTGGAGCGGGCGCTCAAGCCTCTCGACCGGCTGCGGGCCGAATTGATGGCGCGGCACTTGTACGATCCGCGTTCAGGTCAGCTTAAACCCGCGAGCGAGTTGAATGCTACTATGGAAGAGCGGCTAAGCCGGGCTGCGCTCGCTCGCTATGAAGTACTGCGCACTTGGATCGAAGCGTATCGCAGCGGCGCGGCCGACCCTTGGGACCATTTTTTGCGTCGGCTCTTCGGGGAGGTGCTGTCGCACGCCGCGCTGGAGCCTGAAGACGCCGAGGTGTACAGCAAGCTGATCTCCTCGGCTACCTCGTTCCGCGAGGTGGCTCCAGCGATGGCGCTAGCGGGCGCGGCAGTTGGCCAGCGCTACGTCGAGATGATAGGGTCCGGGGTCGTCGCTGCCCAATACCTGACCGATGTCGATCTCGACGAGGCCCCTGAGTCCATTGCCCTCGTCGCGCCGGTCTATACCTATCTGCTCTCCGGCCACGTGGCGCGCTATCAGTTCTGGCTGGACATCGGCTCGGCCAACTGGTGGGAACCGCTACATCAGCCCTTGACCAACCACTACGTGCTGACCCGACGCTGGAACTCAGAAGATCGCTGGACCGACGCGGTGGATTACTCAATCCGCAACCGCAACCTCTATCGCTTGGTGCGGGGCCTGTGTTTGCGCTGCCGCGATGGGATTTACCTCTGCGCCAGCGAGTCGGAAGGCCACGGCTCGGCGCAGGATGGGCCGCTGATGATGGCGGTGCAACAGGTCTTGCAGGAGGATCGCGGGTGAGGCTTCGACCTGAGACTTCGGCGAGCTCAGTCGAGTCGCTCAGCCGAAGGTTTGAGCCGCGCGCGGGACAGCGCGAGATCTTGGCTTACCAAGGCGGTCTGCTAGGCGTGTCGGCCGTGCCCGGTAGCGGCAAGACCGCGGCGATTGTCGCCTTGGCGACTCGGCTGATCTCCGAAAGGCGCGCCGAGGGGGGGCAGGTGCTGATCGTGACTTACCAGAACGCGGCTGTGGATAATGTCCGCGCTCGGATCGGCCAGCGCTTGCAAGAGATGGACATGCTCCCGGTCGGTTACGACGTGCGGACTTTGCACAGCTTGGCGTACGGCATCGTCCAAGCCAATCCTGGGCTGGTGGGAGCCGCAGCCGAATTTACGGTCCTCGACGAGCGCGCCAGCGAGAGCCTGCTCGACAAGGCGGTGCGGACTTGGAACGACGACAACAAGGGGGTGTGGGGCCGGTTGGGGCCTGGGGATTACGTGGATCAGCGGTGGGAGCAGGAGTGGCGCGACATTGCGCGGAAAGTCGCCCGCACGGTCATCACCACGGCTAAGAACCGCCGCTTGCGGGCCGAGGACCTCTTGGCGCGGATTGGCGGCCAGGAGGACAGAAACCAGTTTTTGCGGATCGGCGCGGAGATTTACCGGCTCTACCAGCAGCAAGTCGAGACCATTGGCGGCCTCGACTTCGACGACTTGGTGTGGATGGCCGTAGAGATGTTGCAGCAATACCCGGATTTGTGCAGCCGCTACCGGCGGCGTTGGCCCTTTGTCTTGGAAGACGAGGCGCAAGATAGCGTTCCCTTGCAGGAGGAATTGATCGCGCTGTTGGCGGGGCCGAGCGGCAATTGGGTCCGGGTCGGAGACCCCAATCAGGCGATTATGAGCACCTTCACCGCGGCTGATCCGCGCTATTTGCGCGACTTCTTAGATCGCGCAGAAGTCGCGGTCGCGGAGATGACGATCTCTGGTCGCTGCGCCCCCAAAATTATGGATTTGGCCAACTTTTTGGTCGAGTGGGCCGCGGTCGAACACCCGCTAGCCGAAGTGCGCCAGCGCGCTTTCCGACCCCAGCAGATGCAGCCCACCGACCGCGGCGATCCCCAGCAAAACCCCGCGGACGCAGACAGCATCATATGGTTCCGAGAATACAACAACCGCCACGATGAATTCGATAGCATCGCGCGCCGGGCCAAAGGCTTTGCCGAGGGCAATCCGAGCTTGACGGTAGCGGTGTTGGTGCCGACCAACCGCATTGGCTACGACATGGCCGAGCGCTTGCGTCAGGCCGGAGCGGACTTTGACGAGGTACTGCAAAGCCCGCGCTCGGCACGGCGGGTGGGTGAGGCTCTTTGTACAGTTTTAGATTTTCTTGCTGATCCTTTGGGGCGCAATCAGTTAGAGCGATCCTATCGCGCCTTGGTCGGCTTTTGGCCTGGGCTAAGTGGACCGGGGAACGAGGAGGCTGTGGCCATGCTGTTGCGCAGTTGCTATCGGCCCGAAGCACTGCTCTATCCAGAAGCCGGTCAGCGCATGGAAACGGCTTTCCCCCCGGTGGATCACATCGAGCCGCAGGATTTGGAAGCTATTGACCTCCTGTGTGGTTATCTGCGGCGCTGGCTGCGGGCAGTCGCGCTGCCGGTGGATCAGCTTTTGATGACGGTTGCCCAAGATTTGCTAGTAGAGGAAGTAGATATGGCGCGGGCGCAGCAACTGGCGATCTATGTGCGCATCCGCGCCGACCAAAACACAGACTGGCAGTTGCCCGAGTTAGTGCGCGAGTTGAGCGAGGCCGTGCAGGGCCGGGTGGGCGCACTCACCGAGGACGAGGACGCATTGGGACCTCAGCCTGGGCGGATTTTTCTGACGACTATGCACAAAGCCAAGGGAATGGAGTGGGATCTGGTATATGTCATGGGGGTTGATGGCGATTGGTTTCCCCACGACCTCGACGCGCGGTTTTTGGGTGAGTACGAATTCTTAGGCGGCGATCCCTGCGAGGATGCAAAGGCCGAGCTGTTGGACCTGATCGGCGAAATCGGGTCGAGCCGGCTGTCGGCCACTGATCGCTCCCACGCCGAGGTGATCGCCGAGCGGCTGCGGCTGCTCTACGTGGCCATTACCCGCGCACGGCGCTATCTGGTCCTGAGTTGGAGCCGCCAGATTCCGCGCGCTACGCGGATGCAGCCCGCGCCTATGGCCGAGGTGTTCCGCCAGTTGCAACTCTATTGTGAGCAGCAGAGCCGATGATACCGCAAGGATTCAATTACAGCCAGAGCAGCCTGACGGCCTTTGCGCGCTGTCGGCGGCAGTTCTTGTTGCGCTATGTCGAGAGGTTGGCGTGGCCAGCGCCGCTGACCGACCAGCTCGACGAGTGGGAGGCCGCAGCCGACCGGGGGCGGGCGTTCCACCAGTTCGTGCTGCAGGAGAGCTTGGGCATGGATGTGGAAGACGCGGTACAGCGGAGCCGCGATCCGCTGTTGGCCGCTTGGTGGCGCAATTGGCGCGAACAGCCGCCGGTTGTGCCCGAGGGGGCGGTGTTCGGGGAAACCATGCTCTCCGTGCCCCTAGCCGGTCGGCGTCTCGTCGCCAAATTCGACCGCGTGGTTCTGGCCGATGATGGCCGCGCTTGGATATTCGACTGGAAGACCGGTCGCAAAAAGCCAGAGCAAGCCGCTTATGCCCAAAGCTGGCAAACGCTGGTTTATCGCTTCGTCTTGGTCGAGGCCGGCGCGGTCTTGAACGAGGGCCGATCACCGACACCCGACGACGTGGTGTTGGTCTATTGGCATGCGCAGTACCCGCAGGCTTTGCAGCCGATTACCTATTCGGCTGTCGAGCACGAGCGGACGCGGGCGCTTTTGTCAGAGGCGATTGCCGACATTGAGGCCCTACCAGACGCGGATGCGTTCGCCAAGACCGACGACGAAGGCGAGTGCCAGCGCTGCCAATTTCACACCTATTGCAACCGGCCAGCGGCGCGGAGCGACGATTGGGACATCGACGAGGACGAGTTGGACTGGGAGCAGGTTCCCGAAGCAGAGCTTTGACGCTGGTCAGCCTTTGAGTGCGCCGAGTTGGATGCCGCGCACGAAGAACCGCTGGCCAAAGACAAAGAGCACGATCATCGGCAGCATCATAAGGACGCTTCCGGTCATCAACAGCGAGTAGTTGGTCCCCTGCGAGGAATCGAAGTAGCGCAGGGCTACTGGCAGGACTCGCATGTGCTCGGAGTGGGTGACGATTAGCGGCCACGTAAAGGATTGCCAAGTACCCATAAAAGAGAAGATCGAGAGGGTGATCAACGCCGGCTTGGACAGGGGCATGACGATGGTCCAGAAGGTCTTCCAGAGATTGGCACCGTCGATTTCAGCGGCCTCCTCAAGCCCCCTAGGCAGCCCAGTCATAAACTGACGCATCATAAAGGTGCCAAAAGCGGTGAACATGGCTGGGATGATGAGCGCTTGGAACGAGTCGAGCCAACCGAGACTTTTGAGAATCACGTAATTGGGCAGCAAGGTGACGATCCCGGGTACCATCAAGGTGGCCAAGTAGAGCAAAAAGACAGCGTCGCGATAGCGCCATTCGAGGCGGGCAAAGGCAAAGCCAGCCATGGCCGAGGTTACCACTTGGCCGACCATCACGCAAACAGCGACGAAGAGGCTGTTCCAGCCGTAGAGCGAAAACTTGATGTCCTTGTCGCGCAAGACCCGGATGTAGTTGGACCACATGAAGCGCGGCTCGCTGATTTGCAACACGTCACTGCCGTACGCGATGCGCGGCTGGTCCTCCCCGGGAAAGCGAGCGTAGAGAACATTGACGCCGTCGCGCATCAGCGGGTCGTTGTCGCTGCGGAGCACGGGAAAGGCCGAGCGAAAGGGAATAGTGTTGCCGTCGGCGTCGAGAATCGGCTCTTTGGCTTGGACGTCCAAAACCGGATCCCCGACGCGATCCCAGGAAATGTCGCGGTAGGTGTAAGCCTCGCCGTTGGCGCGCAACAGCGGGGTGCCGTCGGCAAGCTCGACTGAGGCCGGTGGTAGCTGCTCGGCCGTGCGCCAGTTCTGGCGCTGCTGCACGAGCCGCTGCTGCCACTTGTCGCGCAGGGCTTCGGTCAGCAGCAGGGGGGCACCATCGACGAGGACTGGGTTCCAGCGGTTTTTGTACACGGCAAGGCCGCCGCGCTCTTCGACGTTTTTGCCGGGGATGGGTTGGCCTTCTGGGTCGTAGATCAGGCGGCCTTGTTGATCGCGGATGGGGTCGCCGGGGGCACCGAGGATCACTGGGTTGCCGAGGGTGATGCGGATTGGCTCGCCTTGAGCGTCGCGCAGCGGTTGGCCATCGCGGGTCTTCAGCAGGTCGCCTTCGTTGCCGAGGCGTACCTCCTGCGGCCAGACATGGCTCTGGAAAACCTCGTTTTCGCTCTTGAGCGAGGTGAGCACCATCCACAGGAACGGCACGAGCGTGGTGAAGCCGAAGAGGACGAGCAGCCCGTGGCTCAGCGAGTGGATCGCGGTCGTTTGCGCAACTTTGGCCATGCGCCTTTTCCCTCAGTTGACCGCGCCCCGACCGAAGCGCCAGTTGAATAGCGTGATGGTGAATATGATGACGAACATAAACCAAGCTACGGCGGCCGCGTACCCAAACTCTAGATTTTCAAAGGCCGAGCGATAGATGTAGTAGCCGAGCGTGACCGTGTTGTCTCCGTCCTTGCCCGGGCCACCATTGGTCATCAAGTAGGCGATTTCAAAACCTCCTTGCAGCCCGCCGATAATAGACATGACGCAGATAAAGAAGGTCGTAGGGGCGATCATCGGCCACGTGATGTGCCAAAATTGCTGCCACTTAGAGGCTCCGTCGATGTCCGAGGCCTCGTATAGCTCCTCGGGCACATTGGCGAGGGCCGCGAGGTAGAGGATCATATTGCCTCCGCCCATGGACGCCCAGATGCCCATGAAGATGATAGCCGTCTTAGCCCAATAGGCGGCTTGCTCTAGGCCGAGCCAAGAAAGCCAGCCCAAATCGACGCTACTGGAAAGCCAGTTGGGTAAGTCGTCGATGCTGTTGAGACCAGCGAGGAGGGGCAGGCGTCCCGACAGCCAAGCCCAGAAGCCGCCGTACTCGTATGGGCCGATGATGACCCAATAGAGTGCAAAGGCCGAGAGGAGAGCGAACAGGACTTGGGCGGGTCGCTCAGACTTGGCCTTGTGCGCTAGAGATTTCAGGACCAAGCCTATCAGCAAGAGGATCGTTACGCGCACGGCGAGCGAGAAGTAGGGCCACGAGAGAATGGGCAGCAGGACTGAGTTGACGAGGCCGTACTTGGGGTTGTAAAGCCACTTCCAGAGTAAGAACAGCGCAACCCCATTAGTGACGGTGGGGAGGTAGAAGACCGTCCGATAGACGATGATGCCGCGCAGCTTTTGCGAAAGAACGATGGCCAAGATGAGCGAGCCGCCGATGGACAGGGGCAAGCCTATCATCAGAAAGACCGTGTTATAGAGATAAAACCAGAGCTTGGGGTCGGTCAGCAGCCGAATGAAGTTGTCGAAGCCGATAAAACGGGGCGCGGAGAACGTGTCCCACTGAAAGAACGCGAGGCCAAAGGAAAAGAACACCGGCAGGGACGTGAAGATCAAGAACCCACTCAGATTCGGCGCGAGGAAGAGCAGCGCCCAGCGCAGAATTCTCTTTTCGCGGGGGTTCAAGCGTCCATCTCCGCGCGTTGCCGGCGTGCGTAAAACGCCAAGCCGATGCCGATTGCCACTAGGAGGATCGCGATCCCGAGGATATCGAGTACGTGGCTGCGGCTGGAGAGCGTGCGGTTGCGCTTGGCCTTGGCCAAGGATTCTCTCATGCGGACGGACATTTCGGTGACGGCCGCTTGGCCGACCGTGGGGTTGCTCACCACGCTCTGGTCGGGCATGCGGCCGAGGAATCGGTAGGTCTGGCGGGCTGTTGAGTCGGCGGACTGGTAAGCCGCGTTGATGAGATTGGTGCCCAGCGCGCCCTGCAAACGGGTAATGTCAAAAGCAGCCCCGTAGGCTGCGGCCTGCTCTGCGACCGGGTGCTCCATGGCGTCGAGCAGGGCCGAGCGGTGTTGGTCTTCGTCGGGGAATTCGGGATCGGGCTGCGAGAAATAGCGCTCCGAGAACTGCTTGCGGCTGCCGAAGGCATCTGCGTCCTTAGTCAGCAAGTTGTTGAAATCCGGACTGGACAAGTACTCTAAAAAGTAAAAGGCCTCCCGCTCGTGTTGCGTGCCCTTGCGGATGGCTGTCACGCGTCCGCCCATCTCGCCTGCCTTGCCCCGGTGGCGGCCGGTTTCGCTGATCTCACCCCAAGGACCGTCGCGCAGGCTCGGATTGGCGCGGATCTCGGGATCGCTCATCCAGCGCTCCCACTCCTCGTAGGGCACGTAGCGGGGCATGGGGTAAATCTCGGTGGTAAAGCGGGCCTCGCGGCGCACCTTAATCAGCCCCCAACGGCCGATGAGGATAGTGCCTAGCTTGCCCGCCGAATACAGTCCCAAGATGGATTGCCCGCCCCAACCGCCTCCGCCTGTTTGCGCGGATTGGTCTTCGGCCGAGGGCACGATGTGGAAGGTGTTGACTAGATCGTACAGATACTGGGCGGCGATGGCACCGGCTGGAGAATCGAGGGCGATTTCGGTGCCATCGTCGTTGAGGAAGCTGCCACCGGCCTGGTAGATGAAGTTGTTCAACCCTCCGCCAAAGCCCGCCCCGCCCGAGCCAAAGGTCTCATAGCGCCGACCATCGGCGCTCTTTTTAGTGAGGGCTTGACACAAGAGGACGTAGTCCCACCAAGTCCAATGGTTCCACGGCAAGGGCGGCATGGCCAAGTTCCGCGCTTGCCGCTCGCGCTGAACTGCGTCGTAGAGCGAGCGGTTGAGAAAGGTGACGCTGACGGTGACGTTGTTGGGGACGGCGTAGATGCGAAAGCGCTCGTATTCGTCGGCCTCGGCTGGCGCGTCGGCTGTTGGCACGGCGAGGGCGTTGCGGCGGTGCAGCCAGAAGTCGTCGAGGCTCAGCTTGGCCTCGCGCATGTAGTCGTTGAGTTCGACCATGACGCCCTTGGAAGCGTAGAGCGCGAAGGTCGCATAGCTATAAATGTCGAAGACGTCCGGCCCGGAACCGGCTGCTGCTTGGGTGAGAATTTTTTGCACGTCTGCGCTCGGGTCCAGAATGACGCGCACTTTTTTGTCTTCGTAGAGCCGGTTGAAGAGGGCCATTTGTTCGGTGCGTGCCGGATTGGGGTCGGAGGCCCAGCGGATGACAGTGTACTCGCCGCCTACGGACGGGTCGTCTGGATAGACGGATAAGCCCCAGCGGTTAAGGGCGTACCAACCGACCAAGATTAGGGCGAGGACGGCAATGGTTGTAGATAGATCGCGCAAGAAAAAATCCGTTGAAGATGCGAGGCGAAAGGGCCAAGTGTAAAAAAAAATGCGGGATTGTCAATGCGGGGAGCCGAGAGTTATTCAATAAATATATTAATAAGTGAATAAAATTGCTTGACAGGTATATGGACAGGTTATAAATTGACCACTTCTTCGTCTCTCGTTCTATCAACCTTGCAAAGGAGGGTTCCCTTGAAGAGACTAAGCCTTCTTGCCTTGGTGACAGTGATGGCTGCTTCGGCTGCTTTCGCGCATCAGGCTAACTATTTCATGCCGCAGATTCCCAACCCCGACAACATGGTCATCGACGGCAACGACGACGACTGGGGCTGGATTGATCCGGCTTTCGCCATTAACCCCGACACCATGTTCGAGATTCTCGGTAGTGAGTGGCCCCCGGCCAAAGACGACTGGGACTGCATTCTCTACGTGGCTTGGAGCTCGGCCCCCGACAATTCGCTGTATTACTTTTCTCGGG
>VXML01000071.1:0-8948 GCA_009841115.1 Gemmatimonadota bacterium
CGGCCCACCCGGCCCGCCTGGCCCGCCTGGACGGGGACCGGCCTAATAAACAGAGTCTATCTAACCGAAAAGAGAGACATGTCTGCAAAGAAATCAGGTCCACCCCAAAGCAAGCCTATCCGTATCTCCATTCTAACCTCCTTAGACTTGCCCCGGCTAAAACGAGCGATCCAGTCTGTTCAAGAACAAACTTCTTTGCTGCCCTTCTGGGTCGAGATAAACAGCAGGAATTCTAAGTATGTGGACCGAGCAGCCACACTATGCGAAGAGATGAGAGTCGAATATCATATCTCGAAATCAACTGGCAAACCAGGCATTGGCAAGCAAGCAGTCTTTGACCGCTTTACCAACAACTTCCAAGAGCCATTCCTATTCCTACTTGACGGCGATGACTGGCTTTATCCTTGTGCCAGCCAATCCATTCAGCAAACCATCCATCAGTACAGCAGCCTCGACGTAGTCACGTACATCCCACTCGATCTGATACAACCCCGCTTCGGCCATCATCCTATCGCTAAAGGAGCTTATGCCAATTTCTGGAATGGGATACTCTGCTCTCCACACTATTGGGAATATGGACCCGGGATTGCTCAATGGCTTTGGACCAGCAATCCAATCATAACCGGCCCCGGTCCCACCCCCCTTTTTTCTCGCAAGGCGGCCTCTACCCTATCTTGGCATCCCCAAATAGGTGCCTACGAAGACACTCTCCTTCTTCTCGACTCACTAGTCAAGCATCAAGCCGGTGACCTATTCTCCGCTTGTTCAATGGCCCAAGACATCTTTATCTACGACCAAACCAACCCTCAATCTGTCCAGAAGAAGACCGATTTAGTCAAAGCCAGCATTCAGCTTCGCCAAGAAGCTACTCAGAGACTAAATAAAGAAAGGTCTTCCATTGGCGAATTACCCCTTCTATACCAAGAAAGTCTCATCACCTACCCCGAAAAAATCGAATTCGCCCAACAAACCTATTCCCTGAAAGGCAAACCATGAGCGAACATACTCACCGAAGCGACAATCCCCTCCGATTTCTATACTTAGCCTCTGTCTTCCGTCCGGTTTATATGAATGCCCTTCTCCGCTATGCCGAACAAACCGGGTTTGGCCAAGCCACCTTTGTGGACGGTGCCCCACGCGATAACGTCCAAACCGTTTTTTTTGACCGTACCCAAGACTACCCGCTCGGCCCCATCTTCGACCGCGTAATCGAATTGTCCAAGTACGCCGGCAAGATGTTCAACATCGAAGTTACCCCTGAGCAACTATCCTTTATGCAAGTAGCCCGCTACTTGCCCGGCGATCACTACGGCACCCACACCGATCACGACAGCAGCCTGCTCAACCTAGACTATGACCGCAAACTCTCCTTCTTCTGCTCTATGTCAGACGGCGGACAACTCCTCGTGGATCGCTGCCACCTCAATGTAGGGCTTGGAGATGTCGTAATCTTTCCCGCCACAATGGAACATGCCGCGCCACAACAACATTCTGGTAGCCGCTATTCTTTTGTCTGCTGGATGCCAGGCCCCACATGGAAATAGTCGATTACCAAGTCATCGACGGCTGGCATCCCGACGCCGATGCCATACGCCAGCAAGCCCTAGAGATGCCTTTTACCGTTTATGGCAATTACCCCGGTGTCCGCACTCCATGTTGTTGGCCACTCCGAGACTACGCCAAAGGCTACCTAAGCAGCCTCGGCTTCTCAATCCGCTATTGGCCCACCCAGTATAACGGCGCATTCCAGCTTTGCACCCAAGAACACAAAACATGGGTACATTCAGACGATACCGGCTACGCAGCCGTCTGGTTCCTCACCCCCGGGGAACTCTGTCCAGAAGGACACGGTACAGCGTTCTATCGACATGTGGCAACTAACAGCCTACGAAGTCATGGCCGACAGCAACACGCCCCCTTCGACGAGAGCTATGAGCAACACCTATTCGTCGAAGGTCTGTTCAACCGGCTGCTAATCTACGACGCTCGTCTCTACCACGCTTCGACGCTAGCTGGCTTTGGGGACCACGAAGAAAATGGGCGACTAACCGCAACCTTCTTTTGGAACTAAGGAGCACCATAATGGACTCGTCCGGCTTTTCTTGGGCCGTCCACGGTTACTCGGTGGCGCTGGCCGCTTCGAGAAGGTCTATCACCTCTTGGTGACCTTCCCTTTTGGCCCACATCGAGGCCGTAAAGCCGCCGCTAGTTCGGGCATTAACGTCGGCTCCCTTTTCGACCAACAGCCCTACCGCCTCGACATGGCCCTCCCGAGTGGCAAGCATCAAGACCGTCCAGCCGTCGGTAGTGTATTCGTTTGAAAATTAGGTAGCGACTTGGCGCTTGCAAGCGCCGAAGCGGCGGTGACAAGTGCTGAAGCACACACCGTAAAGGAGTGTCTTATGTCTAACCTCATGCTGTTCGCGCTCATCTTCGCTGGTGTCCTGGCCGTAAACAAAATCGCTGAGCCGTCCGACGCTCACGAAATCCAGCATGTCATTCCTTTCCAGGTGTCGTCTGTGTACGACGGCGATACCATCACAGGCATCGCGCGGCTATGGCCTAATTTACTGCATAGAACATCCGTTCGGTTGCGGGGGATAGACACGCCCGAATTAAGAAACGGCTGCGAGGAATCCAAGGCGTTGGCCGTTATCGCACGGTCGCTTACAGATAGCCTCGTGAAGGCGGCGCACGTCGTCGCGCTCTCTGAGCCCGGGCTAGACAAGTACGGTGGCCGTGTCGTGGCAGATGTGCTAGTAGATGGACGGAACTTATCTACACTGCTTATAGAGCGCGGTGTCGCCAAGCCGTATAGTGGTAAAGGCTCGCGTCCTGATTGGTGTGGAAGGGAGGGAGAAATCTAATGAAATTCAATCTCAAAAAGCGAGGGCGCTATACCTACATCGACATCGAGGGCAAGGCGATCAAGTGCGCCTCTCGGAAGGCGGCCGGGGAGCTCATCGAGACGCCCCACGGGGACTGCTAATGCGTCTTCCGGCCAAAGAATTCTTCGCGTCGATCTGTCGGGACTTGGTGTATGGCGCACGGCAGGGAACGGTTGAGGCGGTGGAAGCGGCCGAGCGGGCTGAGAAGGATTTGACCGTCGAGATACCTATCGCGGGCCAGCCTCTTCGCGTGGAGGGCGCGGCCAACATGCCGTCGCGCATCATGCTGGCGCGCCGCGTAGCCTTGAAAACCAAGGGCTATATCGACCTAGATGACAACAATGAGCTCGTCATCACGCTCAAGCGCGGCCTGTTTTCCAAAGCGCCTGAAATAGACATTGAAATCGAATTTGAGCGGTCGCGACCCCTCGAATCGCTAGAAATCGTCCGGGATCGAGCCAATGAGGTCAACAAAGAGTGGGCCCAGATACACCGCGTGCAACTGTCGGTTGCCAAGCAGAAAGTCTTGAGCGAACTCGACTTAAAACGAAAGGAGCCGTCTGATGGCAAACCCGAATAATCCTTCCAATCAAGAACTGGTTCAAACGCTGGCTATGGGGGCGGGTACCCTCGGGGCCAAAATTGTTGAGATTGGTACGTCGATGTCCCGGTCGGATCAACAGCTTCAGACGCAGCATCTTCAGGACTTTGTTCAACCTCTGCTAAAAGCGCCCAATGTTGTTTTTGACCAAGTCGAGGCCATGCCCGGCGATTTTGACGACTTGGTGCGCCATTCGGAAACGCCCGCCATCGCGGCGGTCAACGCCGAGCGGTTCGCGTTCCAAGAGGCCACGTTTGACTTTGACATGTCGATTGGCTCCCACACTGAGGTCAAGTCTGCTACCGATGTTAAAATCCACAGCGAGACCGAAATAAAGGCCGGCTGGGGCCCATTTAGTTTTAAGCAATCTATTAGTGCTGACATATCACACAATAACTCCCAGTCCCGCAGCACCGACATGACAGCCCGTATGCGTATGTCAGCCAAGATGGGCCGCGAGTCCATACCGGAGGGGTTGGCCAAGGCCATCGACCAAGCCAACGAGTTCTCGCGGGTGGCCAACCAGATCCGTCTGCAGATCGCCGGGGCCAAAGTTGCGCAGATCCAGCAACAGATCGCCGACGGGAACGCTGAACCATCCCAACCGACTTCTTCTGAGCAATAGGCCCAGGAGTAAGAAACCCATTGAGAAAGGATGCGTGATGTTTGGGAAGATCTTTCGCCTGCTGGCAGACGATCCGGTCAAGTCGTGGAACGCCCACGCTTTTTTGTCCTGGGCTTTTGGGATCGCGCTGGGCGTGGTCGCGCATGTCTTGGGCTGGCCGGTAGCCTTCTGGGTCGCGATAGGCTGGGTGGCAGCCTACGTCTTTTATCGGCTTCGGGAATGGCTCGACGAGTACAAATACAAGCAGGTCGGCGTCTGGCGGCGACCGCGGCGCAACAATGTTACGCCTGAGATCGACGGCAAAGGCGACATACTCGGCCCGCGCTGGGTGGCCTTGGCCGGGCTGGCTTCCTTCCTGCTGACGCGCTTTTTGTGAGGTGGTGGTAATGCTATGGCTTCTCGCCAAGCCCGAAGCTCCAAAAACGGCAGGCATCGCCCTTGGTTCCGTTTTTGGCTAACTATAATCATCCTTATAGTTTCTTCTAAGACGGTCATCTTGCTTTTTTGTCTGCACGATGAGATTTCTAGTATGGTTGCCGTCTTAATTGGTGCTATCATCACCAAACTAGCGGACGCGCTCGGACTATCGTTTAAGTGGTGGTTTGATCTCGAAGACAGCGACGAATCGCAGAACACCATGATCCGCAGCCTTAACCAGTAAGAAGGATATGTGCTCGTCCTGCACGCTGAAGGCCGCTCCAACCCCACACAACCCCGTGTAATTTCAAACGGATATACTACCTAAAATCGACACAAAAAAGCCGCGAGATCGAAATGGATCTCGCGGCTTTTTATTTTTTGCTTTTCTCGGCTCAGTGCTTGGATCGCGCTACATATAGTATCTAGTCAGGTACCGATACAAGCGCCGGGTTGGCCTGGGTCGGCCAAGACAAAGGGCCTTGTGTTGTGCAGTGGATGTAATTGGGGTATTATGGAGAACATACAAAAGAGCCGTCGAGCGGCTCCCCTCTGAAACGGCTGCTCAACGGCTCTTCCATCGGTTACCTCTTTACGCGGGAGGCAACAGCTATGCTTGCCAATATAGGCCATCGCCTTGGCCTGCACAACCTCGTCCTGCTTGTTTTCATCCCTTCGCTGTGGGCCTGCGCCCCTGAAGGGCAGCACGTTGTCGTCGATCGCAGCGCCGGGCCGTGGCCCGATGTCCAAATCGACGGCATCCTCTACCACAAGGCCGCCGGCAAGGCCACCGCAACCGCCCAGCAGGGCGGACTGTCTATTGAGCTTTCCTATGCCGTGCGGGACGGACAAGCCTATGTAGATGCCGTCCGCATTGACGGGGTGGAGTACCGGGCGGATTGTCCTGATGTGACAGCGGCCAGCACCTCTGACTGTCCTGAAATAGCTTCAATAGATTCTGGGACATCCAACGCTCCCTACGTCGAATACTGCGAGGATGGCGTAGGGGTACGGGATATTGACTTTACCTGTGACAAATGGAGAAACTTCCCCGACAGCGACACGCCTGGCCCGGAGGATGTGCGTCTGAAGGTAGAAGGCAACGAGGACGTGCTGCGCGCTGGCTTTGAGACGGCTTTCGAAATAAGCAGTGGGGAAGGGTACGGAGATCAATCGCAGGTGAAGGTCTACCTGCTGTCAGACGAGGCGGACTTTTTTCACCTGAAGGTGAACAGCCGGGCAAGGTATCTTATATACTCCCACAGCCGCCACAACACATGGGCCGATTTGTATCGGGTCGATGCGGCTGGTGGTATCAGGCCCATCGCAGGCAGCGGCGATGGGGTGACGGTGGTTATTGACGGCCAAGACTATACGCAAAACTTCTTTTTTGATATGGTCTTAGACCCGGGCGACTACTACCTGAGAGTAGTGCCAGAAGGAGGCTCAACCGGCACGTACAGCCTCCGTGTATGGGCGGCGCAGGAGTAAAGCCTGATGGCCCCAAGCCACACGCCGCCTCGACGACCTCGACAGGCGGCTGGCGCTGATCGAGGCGGCACTGTGCAGGCTGGAAGAGCGCGACGGCGAGGGCGCGGCGTGAACTGGGAAAACAAGACGCTGTTTGTCGGCGATAACGTGCACGTCATGCGCGGCATGAACAGCGACAGCGTTGACCTCATCTACGCAGATCCGCCCTCAACAGCCAAGTCGAGCGGCGGGGTATTGCAAATGCGCTAGCCGCATGAGGGTAGCCAAGCTCTGCTTGGTGTTGTTGGGATAAGTCGCAGTTCGCTTTCACGTGCCGAGCGCGGCAACAGCGCAATCACGGCCGGGGCTCTTGGGCGCAAAGGCGGCGACGAGGAAATACAGCACCAACTCGCTTTTGCCTTGGCCGCCCCAGCCCATGACCTCGACGGTGATGAGAGGCTCCTTTGTGATGGGATGAGAACGATCTAGCTACTAAGAAGCTAATGAGGAGGAGATCAGACACAATATAGAGACAACGAAAAGGGCCGTACACTACATATAGTATCTCATCAGGTACCGATACAAGCGCCGGGTTGGCCTGGGTCGGCCAAGACAAAGGGCCTTGTGTTGTGCAGTGGATGTAATTGGGGTATTATGGAGAACATACAAAAGAGCCGTCGAGCGGCTCCCCTCTGAAACGGCTGCTCAACGGCTCTTCCATCGGTTACCTCTTTACGCGGGAGGCAACAGCTATGCTTGCCAATATAGGCCATCGCCTTGGCCTGCACAACCTCGTCCTGCTTGTTTTCATCCCTTCGCTGTGGGCCTGCGCCCCTGAAGGGCAGCACGTTGTCGTCGATCGCAGCGCCGGGCCGTGGCCCGATGTCCAAATCGACGGCGTCCTCTACCACAAGGCCGCCGGCAAGGCCACCGCAACCGCCCAGCAGGGCGGATTGTCTATTGAGCTTTCTTATGCCTTGCGGGACGGACAAGCCTATGTAGATGCCGTCCGCATTGACGGCGTCGAGTATCGGGCGGACTGTCCTGATGTGACAGCGGCGACCTCCGCTGATTGTCCTCAGATAGAAGAGGGCGGATCGAGCGCCCCCTACGTCGAATACTGCGAGGATGGCGTAGGGGTACGGGATGTTGACTTTACCTGTGACAAATGGAGAAACCTCCCCGGCAGCGACACGCCTGGCCCGGAGGATGTGCGCTTCAAGGTAGAAGGCAACGAGGACGTGCTGCGCGCTGGCTTTGAGACGGCTTTCGTGATAGACATTGGGATACCGGCTGCCCCCCACGAAGGGTATAGCCCGCCGTCGGAGCCGGGCACCTACCTGCTGTCAGCCGATCCCGACTACTTTTATCTGGAGGTGAAGTACCGGGCAAAGTATTGGATACACTCCGACGGCCCAAGCGACACGTGGGGCGATTTGTATCTGGACGACAACGACAGCATCAAGCCTATTGCCGGAACCGGCGATGGGGTGACGACCATTGTTGACGGTCGTGAATTTACGGACAACTTCTCTTTCGAGATGGTCTTAGAGCCGGGCGACTACTATCTGAGAGTGGTTCCAGAAAAAGAAGGTGACACCGGCACGTACTCGATCCGCGTAGCGGCTTGGTTCGTCCAGTAGTGCCACCGACCTATTCAGGCTGTGAATCAAATCCGATACAAGGCTACTTTCCCGCTGGGCCGGTCCGCTGCTCGGCGAACTTCTGCACGGCCTTGGGCGCAAAGGCGGCGGCGAGGAAATACAACACCAGCTCGCTTTTGCCCTGCTGGTCGCCCCAGCCCATCACCTCGACTATGGCAAGCCCTATTGCGCACACCAAAGACAGCATGGACATCAGTCGCATCGCCGAGGGGTTGCCTTGGGGGTCGTTCATGTAGGCCATAAGGGGGCTTATTCTTCTTCCTCGTCGGCAGGCAAAATAACGCCGACAATGTTAGCCCAATCGATAGTGCCCCACTCGCGGGAGTCTTCAAACGTCACGGCTGTGCCGTCTACAAGGGTCGAGCGGGTGTCGGCGTGTACGTAGTACTTGCCGTGCCCTAGGATGGGCTGGCTCTCGTAGGTGTCCAGTGCCGCTTGCATGACCGAAGTATACGACGACAGGTCGGCAAGCGTCATGGGTGGGTTGGAGCGGCTCATAGGCGTGTCTTGGGAAAGAAAGACGATCTTGTTGTCGTCGATGGAGATAAACTGCCACGACGACAAGGCACGCTTGGTAAATTCGCGGTCTTGGGTCATTTGTCGATCGTTGGGCACCCCCGCGATGCGGCGGGCCACACGCTGACCGTTGCGAACAAACACCGCGATGCGGCCTCTGCGCAGGCTGTCGGCAGAAGAAAGCGCGTACGAAGACCCCGACACCAAAGCCGGTTCCATCGCCTTGTCTGGAGCGCGGAACGAAGGCGACTGGGCAAAGGATGCCGAAGCAATCAACAGCATAACAAAAGCAATATGCATGGGATGGGGTTCCTTTTGGATTAGAGAGGGAGGCGGGGCGGCTTAGTCGACAGAATATGTTCTACAGATGATTCTGCTGTAGCCACTGTAGCCGCCGCCGGTGCCCGAGGTGACATAAAGGCGTGACTCATTGGACCGGAAATGGACAGAAATACCTTTTTGGCCGACTGAATTTTGCGTGTAGGTGGATGCTTTATGGTGGCCCCGGGCGGCGCAATAGGCGTGGGCTGAATCGGAGCCGCCCGACAGGACGTAGTCTGTGTGTGAGTTATAGCCAGCATTGATGGTGGAGTATGTGCTGGTGGTGCTTGACCCACTATTCAAGGTGCCTGCCACCCCAAAGATGGTCACGCCGTCTTTGATGTTGCTCGCGAGCAGATCAGAGTCGCCAGCGACAACATGGGTGACCTCTTCGGTGCCGTCGTAGACACCCGCCGGCACGGTTTTGCGGGCGGTTTTGTCCGAAG
>VXML01000071.1:8958-92473 GCA_009841115.1 Gemmatimonadota bacterium
TCGGTGCCGTCGTAGACACCCGCCGGCACGGTTTTGCGGGCGGTTTTGTCCGAAGTGCCGGGGGTAGTTTTGGATATGGAAAAGTCGCCTCTTTCGGTCAGGCTACCTGTCACCCCGAAGATGTCTACCCCACCCCGGATGTTGTTGCCAGCTAAGTCAGAGTCGCCAGCGACAACATGGGTGACCTCTTCGGTGCCGTCGTAGACACCCGCCGGCACGGTTTTGCGGGCGGTTTTGTCCGAAGCGCCGGGGGTGGTAGCCGAGATAGAAAAGTCGCTGCCGTCAACGGTGGGCGAGGTCTCCAGGCTGCCTTCCACCCCAAAGATGGTCACGCCGTCTTTGATGTTGCTCGCGAGCAGATCAGAGTCGCCAGCGACAACATGGGTGACCTCTTCGGTGCCGTCGTAGACACCCGCCGGCACGGTTTTGCGGGCGGTTTTGTCCGAAGTGCCGGGGGTAGTTTTGGATATGGAAAAGTCGCCTCTTTCGGTCAGGCTACCTGTCACCCCGAAGATGTCTACCCCACCCCGGATGTTGTTGCCAGCTAAGTCAGAGTCGCCTTGCACTACGTGGGTAACTTCTTCGGTGCCGTCGTAGGTGCCGGCTGGTACGGTTCTGCGGGCGGTCTGCTCGGAGGCGGACGGGGTGGTGGCCGGTGTTATACTAAAGCTGCTGCCGTCGACGACGGGGGTTGTGGTCGCCGTGCCGGTGATCTCCGACGCTTTGCCGTCGAAGATGACGACGCCCTGTTTGATGTTTTCCGCCGTCAAGTCGCTATCGCCTAGGTCGGACGCATCCGCATCATTTGCGTCGAGGGCTGCCGTTATGCCGTCGCCGTCCACATCTACCGCGAGATTGACCCAGCTACCGCTGCGGCATACCGTGGACTGGCCGTTGCTGTAGTCGACGAAGATAAAGTTTTGCGTTGACGCATTGCACGAGGGCCTTTGAGAAAGTTCGGGCGGGGTCGTTATGACGATGCCGCCTACTATGGCGTCATTCGTGTTAGTCTGCCCAAAGGAGACGGTTGCGGCCAACAGCGTACAGAGTATGAGTAGTCCTGTTTTCATCGACTGTTATCTCCTATTGGATGATCGACGCACAATTAAGCGTCGAGATGGTTTCGGCCACAGTCGTCCCATTGCTAAGGGTGAAATTAGTCAGGGCCGATGCAGCGCAGTTGGATTGGGCGCCGTAATAAAAATTGTTGGGATACAAAGTCGAAGACCCAGAGGTATAACTGCGTAAGATATTATGCCCTTGGGTCATACAGCCTTTGAGTGCCTGACAGTTGTTAGAAAGCAGTCGTCGGCCTAGCAGCACGATGGCCGACGACGTTTCGTCAAACGCGCCCGTGGCGGTATAGGAAGGCCCCGACTCCAGGGTGCCCGTCACGCCGAGTATCGTAATGTCTTTCTTGATGTTTTCTGCTAGGAGATACTGGGCCTTGATAGCCGCGTCGGTGTCGTCTTGGTCGTGCGGCAAGACAAGCCCATCGTTGTCGTTGTCGACGGCTGTGCCCACCCAAGAGCCGCCAGAGCAGGCCAGTGTCTGCTTCTGGCTGCGGTCGTAGAACAAAAACCCCTCTAGCGCCGCATCACACGAGGGGCGGTTGGTGGCCCCCGGTAACGTGATAACGATGCCTGCGATATACCCCTGCTGCGGGTCGCTGGCGGGTGCCTGTGCTTGGGTGGGCACCCCCGCCAGTAGTAGTGCTATAAGCACCAGTGATAGGTAGCGCATCTTCTTGTATCCTCTCCCCTTTCTAGTAGTCTTCTTCGTTTGAGGGCAGGATAACCCCCGTGATGTCGGCCCAGCTAATCGTCCCCCATTCGGCCGAGTCCTCCGCAGAGGCTTTGTCTGCCAAGACGAAGAATTTGCCAGCGGGGAGAACCTCCGCCCTATTATACGAGTCAAGAGAAACCGAGAGCACTTTCGTATAGGACGACAGGTCAGAAAGGTGCACCGGCGGGCTACTTTGATTCAGTGGCGTGTTTTTTGACAGATAGACGACTTTGCCCTCCGCGATGGAGACGAACTTCCAGTTCGAGTTTTTGCGCAGGGCAAAATTCGTGTCCTGCGTCAAGCGCCGAGAGCCGGGAACGCCCACTACTCTGCGAGCCACCGAAGTGCCGTTGCGCGTAAAAACGACGATGCAGTCCTTTCTCAGAGAATCGCGATGCGCCACTGGGTACGACACTCCCGAGCGGAGCGCGGGAGCCATCGCAGTATCGGCAGGCACAAAGCGGCTTTGGGCGAAAACAGAGGAGGCGGCAAGCAAGACCAGCACTGCAAGCAACATGAGTCGCTCCTTTTTCGTGCGGTGAAGGGTATCTTTACGGTGAAGGATATCTGTACTAAGAACCTAAGAAAAAGGTGCATCTATCACAATATATAGAGAATATGAAAATATATTATACAATATATTGTGTAATGTCGAGCGACAGAGGTATTTGGACTGGGATGGTTCGGCGGCGTGGACAGGAGGGTTGTATAACGGGTGGGGTGGGGTTATTTTGAGGGGCACGTAAAAGGGCCGTGCAGGCTTCAAGATGCCCTGCACGGCCCCTTACAAGAAATCAAGTCCTGATCCTTATAGCGTCGTAGCCATCCATCGAACCTTCCCAATCATCTCCGTATCTTCTGTCCAAGCCACGGACGGCCAAGCGGGATGATCGCTCTCCAGATACCAGTTACCCTTAGCCCGCCCTAGGCGCTTGACAACCAGCCCCTCAGCCGTACGCACCACGAAGATGCACCCGACGCGCCGCTGAAGTTGACTGTGATCGACCAGGATCGAGCACCCATCCGGTAGCGTCGGTTCCATGCTCTCACCCCGCACGCCGATGACGCTGCACTTTACTGGGTCAATGCCGTGGTGCGAAAGCCAACGGCGACGAAAGGGGATGCAGTCGGTCATCGTCTCGTCGAACACCGTGGAACCTACGCCGGCAGCCGCGGCGAGCTGGCGCACCTCGATGTAGCGGGTGTCCTCGGTTCGCAGCGCATCGGAGGAAAGCGGATCGCCCAGCGCCGCAGGATCGTCCAGCTCGTCCGAGGCTGGCTCGCGCGGCGATGAGCGCAGCAGCGCCTTCAGATCGATGCGTAGGTCATCAATCGCTTTGTACATCTCCCTAGCCCAAGCTGGGGACGGCTCCGCGTTGCCGGTCTGTTCAGACCCCCAACTCCCCTCCTTTTTCTGGTCCGGCTTATCGCGGGGCGGACCGGCATAAAACTCTAGGTCTAAGGCCCGACATATTGCTTCAAAATTCTCAACCGATGGGACTTGTCCCTTCTTCAGGATCCCATAAAGAAAGTACGGATTCCCAAATGCCCGACGGGACGCTTCCGCTGCCGTCAAACTAGATCTTTCTAATCCTGCTTCAATTACGGCGGTGTAATCCATGATTGGTAAATATACCAATCCTATCACCCACAAACAACAAAATCTTTGATGATTGCTGAAGATTTCCCTTGATTAATGGTTAATTAGCCAATATATTGGCTTTATGTCCAATGAAATTGATCAAATTCTTCGGCTCGCCCAAGCCTATGCCATAGCCAAGGGGCATTCGTTGAGCACTGTTAGTCTGCGGATTGCGAACCATGGTAGCCTTTTCAGCCGCCTATCGAGAGGAGAGGCTGGACTCACATTACAGCGTCGCGATCGCATTTTCCAAGCATTCTCTGCTCAGTGGCCCTCAAACGCAGAGTGGCCTTCTGACATTCCCCGTCCTGCGCCTCGGGCGGCGGAGGTGGCGGCGTGAGGAGACGACGGGCGCTGGACCTATTCAAGCCCGCACGGCAGGAGGCCGCATGATATGAGGACGCATTACGGCCTTGACTTTCGCCGGCGGGCGACCGACGACCGGACGGAATGGTGGGCTTTCTGCTTATGCGGCCAGTATATCCGGCTCGATCGGCGTGCATCGGGCGAAGCCGAGGCAGTCACGGAGCAGCCAACGCAGGCCGACTGCCCGCGCTGCCGGCGGGCGATCCAGGCGGCGTAGGTGAAGTGGTGCGATGGAGGAGTGGCCGTGCGTCGGTACTAGTCAACCGAGTAGGGGCCGCCGGCGAATCGTCTAGCAACGGCACCGGCGGCCCCTCGATCCGAAGGAGGATTCACCCGTCAATGTACGAATCAACCCCTACTGAGCGCAAGAGGCCGACTGCGACCGCAGAGCGGCCGCGGTACAAGCCCTGTGTCTGGTGCCCTGACCAGATGTATCTCCATCGCGGCCGCTACCTGTGCCGCGACAGCCGAGGCTGTGCCTATGTCGAGCAGGCTGAGCAGACTCCAGCGCGGGACGACACCCCACTGCGGTTTTGGGTGGCCTCGCGCATTCAAGCAGGGAAAAGCTACTGCGTCGAAGCCCACGCCCATGCTCATGGCCACGACTGGTCCTGCACCTGCCCGGCATGGCGGTTATGCTGGCACATCCGCTACTGCGCGACCCTGCTTTCTTGCGGGGTGCCGTCCCCGGCCGGGGCGTCGCTGACGCTGCGGGTGCCGCCCGATTGGATGCTGGACCTCCTACGGACTAAAGGCCACGCCCCCATAGAAGGGAGGGCGGCATGAGCATCGAAACCGTGATTGATGTTGAACGAGGCTGCGGCTGGCGCCAGCCGGGGGGCCTGTATTTGGTCGCTGGCCACTACGCGGCTGACTGTGGCCGGCTGCCGATCCCCCTGCACGTGTGCCCGACCTGCTCCCAAGGCATCAAGCCTTCTCGCGGCTGGACGTGGGTCGATGGGGACGCTCTCTGCGAGCAGGCACTGGCCTGTACGCAGACTCAGCCTTTGTGCGGGCGGTGCCCGTTGGGTGGGCACGTAGCCCTGGGGCGCTGCGGCCTGCTGTGGATCGGTGAGCGCTACTACCCGACGCCCCACGAGCTGCTCCGAGAGGCCACGGCAGTAGGGCCGATGGGTACGGCCCTAGGGATCAGCCGACGAATCGCGGCGATTCCGAAGGGGTTCGTGGTGGGTCAAACGCGAGTATTTCTCGCGCACCGGAAGGCCATCCAGCGTCAGACCCTCGACGAGGCGGGGCGGCCCTGTTACGAGATCAACAAGCAGGGCGAGTGGAAGCCGATTATCGAGCACCAGGCGGGTCTCTTCGCCAGTTTTGTCCCGCAGGCGATCCACTACATCTGCCGCGGCGATGAGGCGGATGAAGAACTGTCTGCGCTGCGCGACCGCGGCATCACACCAGTGCGAGTGCAGCGGATGGAACAAGCCTCCATGTGGGACGCCCCCGCTCAAGCGGAGGCCGTCGCATGAACCTAGGGCGTCGAATCAATCCGGAGAAGGATGTCCTCCTCGGGGCAAGGGCGCGGTCAGGCGTGTCGAAGTGGGCTTCTGCTGAGAGCGCCTTCTGTCGTCTGTGGCACCCGGCCCGACGCCTTTTTCTACCCAATTATCCGTTCACACGCTCTCATCTCAATCCAAAGGAGCCGATCATGGCCTTACCACTCAACACCGAAGCCAGCGGGGATTTCCTCCCCATCATCAAATACGACGCCCGTGCTGGGCGCTTGCTACGCGTCGATCGCAGTCCCCATGCCGATGGATCGGGCTGGGGCAAGCAAGAAATCGACATCAGCACAGGCGTCTCGTTTCTCGCCGACATGGCCCACATCGAGGTGGGCTGGATCTCGTTTCAGACGGGGGTACCCGACTTTTCGATGATCCGCATAGATCAACTCGCCACCGGGGGCTCCTTCCCCGAAAAACCCAGCCCGGACCACCGGCAGGGCTTTCGCATCACGGTCCAACTAGCCCAACCCCCCGGCGACGTGCGGCAGTTTTCGCACACCGCCAAATGTGTCGTCCGGGCGTTTGATGCCCTGCACACGGCGTATGTGGAAGGCCTCGAGCAGGCCGACAACAAGACGTTGGTGCCTCGGGTCACCTTGGCAGGCACCACCCCGGTCAAGACGTATGCGCCGCACGGGACGACGACCAACTACGCGCCGCAGTTTGAGATTACTGACTGGACGCCGCGGCCGGCTGCTTTCGACGAGGTGTTAAAGAACGCCCAGGCGGCCGGCGGTTCGTACGACGACGATCTGCCGTTCTAAGTAGTACCTGAGTAGTACCTGGTGCCGGGAACCTCTGCGGCATCGGGCACACATCAATCTGGCCGACGGTTGCAGCGATAGGACGGTGGGGCCGATTGATGGTAAGGGAGCTACCACGGGGCGCGGCACAGCTCTACCCCAGCCGAAGGCAGCAAGGGGGCCGCAGGGTCCGGTGCCAGGATCCCAAGTAGGCTGCACATCCAGTACGGCACCTGTGCTGGTGCGAACCGCGAGGAACTCGTCCGAAGGATGAGCTACGCTTGTGGGCGCACGGACGACTGCTGAGAACGTAGTTAGGTGGATAGTCCCGCTTGTCTATCCGCCTAACGACCGATCAGGGCTAAGTCGCCTGTGCGCCCGCTCCGAACTGAACCGAGGATGAGCTAGTACCAAATGGTAGATTGGCACCAAGAGACCATACTAGCCGATCGGCGATTGAGCGCCTTGGACCAACTCGTGTATCTGATGGTCCAAGACGGCCTGACGAGCCGCCAGATCGCAAGCCTGCTCGCCCGCAGGCCGGATACCATACGCCGCGCCCTAGGCAAGCTACGTCGATACAAGCTACTGACACGCGCCAGTGGTACTCATCATATGCGCACTCATAAGAAGGGCAATAGTGCCACAAAGGAGGGCAATAGTGCCACAAGGGAGGGCAATAGTGCCACAAAACGAATCAAGAGAACAGCCCTCCAGGAACCCGCTACGGCCTACCCGGAGGCCGTAGCGATTGTACGCCAGCGGTGGCTGCCGCACGCACCGCTGCCTTCGTCGGTGACCAAGAGTCCCAAGGCTCAAGCCAACCTGCTCAACCAGGTCCGTCTGATCCACACGCAAGGCGGCTTGACTTGGGACCAGGTCGGTGCCGTCGTCGAATACGCCGCCCGGCACTGGCAGCCTCAAGGCTATTGTCAGTCGCCGGCAGCGCTCTACGGGTGGACCAAAGACAAAAGCTGCCGGAAATACGAGCGGATTTTGCACGAGTTGGAACGACAGCATCCTTCGCCCGCGTCGCAGGCCGACGCGGCTCCCACCCAAACCCTGTACGAACTCTACGACCAAAGGAGGCACACATAATCTCATGCCTATTCGTGTCGAACAGGTAATGCCGCCCATGCTTTCCTTGCAAGCGCTTCAAAACCGCCGAACCGAAGCGGGCATCCCCCGGCGCTTTAGGGACACCCGGTTTGATACCCTCCAGCCCGCCGTAGCTCCCGATGCCTTGCAACGCTGCCGGCAATACGCCCAAGCCGGTCACGTCGAAGGCAAGCCCGGCTTGCTCTTGCTGGGCCGGCCGGGCACCGGCAAGACGACGCTGGGCGTGTGCATTCTACACGCCTTCATTGAGCGATTCCACGGCCGGCGCACCGTGCGGTTTTGGAATGTGCCGCGCGGCCTGATCGCCCTTCAGTCCGAGTTTGGCCAACGCCAGCGCACCGCCACTACCATTCCCGATCTGGCCTGCTATGCGCTCTTGCTGCTGGACGATCTGGGTAAGCACCCCCTCTCGGCGTGGGTGCAGCACCAATTCTACGCGCTACTCGACGACCTGTGGAGCCAGCAAAAACGCGTGGTCATCACCTCCAATCTACGCGAGGACGAGTTCATGCAGATGGATGAAGCCCTGCTGTCGCGCATCTTGGGGCTGTGCCACGTGATCCGACTTGAGGGAAAAGACTATCGATTGAACCCACCCTCCCCACACCAGGAATGAGAAGCAATGACCTACTGCGAAAGGTGCTTGGGTAAATCGAGCTAAAAAAATAGAAAGGAGAGGTCCATGAAAAAAGCGAGAGAGGCACTGCCGGTTCTCCTGCTAATGTACAGCCTGATCGTCGTGGCGTACCATGTCATCCAATTCCTAGCGCAATAAAAAAGAGGAAGAGAAAAAAGAGCTTTCTATGACCGAACTGACCAACGAAAAACTGATGTCGGTCCATGAGGTGGCCGACTACCTAGCGGCACCGAAACGCACGGTGCGCTACTGGGCGCAGCAGCGGGTGTTGCCCGCCCTGCAACTACCCAATGGCCAATACCGCTTTCGACGCCGCGACTTAGACCGGTTCCTCAGTCGCTGCCGCGTCCGCGATGCCTAATACGGGTGCATCTACCTTGGTCTCAGTATCAGTACGCCAGTGCATCAGTAGGATGTGCCTCGGGCTGGATCGCATGGAGGTAGTGCAGCGTGGTGTCCAGCCGCGAATGCCCCATGCGCGCCATGACCGTCGCGGGATCAACCCCAGCCCGCAAAAGCATCGTCGCATACGTGTGCCGAAGTGAATAGATCGTAATGGATGGGTCCATACCCTCTTGCCGAATCATGTTCGTAAAGGGACGTTGTAGGCTACCAAAAGAGAGGGGACGGCCTCTATATTGCGGTTGTTTACAGCTACCCGCCACCAGCACAAACGGCCCCAAAAGCCCCGCGTCTGCCTGGCGCTGGCGCTCCGAAACCCAAAAGCCGACCAACGAGGACTTCACATCCAGCGCTCGACATTCCGCATCTTTGGGTATCCACCGCTGACCCGTAGGCGACACCGTCGCTTGCACAGATAGCACCCGGCGTTCAAGGTCCATCCACTGCCATTGACACCAACACATCTCTTCGTTTCTCAAGCCCGCATATAGCCCCAACCGCACCACCATCGGCAATGCCCCAGAAAGCGGCTTTCTGTAGCGTAAGGAGGCTTCGAGCAGATGGTTGACCTCCTCAAGGCTGAGGACGCGCCTTGTTTGTGTACGGCGTGGAGTGGGAACCGATACCTGACGAGCGGGGTTTTCCGCTAGCATATGCAGACGCACGGCTTGATCCAGCAACAATCTCAGCTTCGTCAGCTTGTGATGTAGTGTCCAAGGTGAGTAGCTCGATCTCTGGCTCTCCAGCCACATAGTAATGTCCGATTCGGTCAGATCCAGGCGCGGATGGGTTTCCTTCAGCCACCTTAGAACGCTATCGGCCAGCCCCATATGGTTGCGGTGGCTCTTGCGGCCGGCGTCGCCGGCCTTAGAGTGGGTGAGCGCGTAGTCTTCGTAAGCAGCCCGAAGGGCGGCCAAGTCCACCGCCTGCCTCATCGCCGGTCCGCCCGCCTCCCGCCAAGCACGGAACGTTTCCTGAGCTTCTTCTGCCTTCAGCCAGTCCCGGCTAACCCATTCATCGATCTGGTCGGAAGAGGCTACCCCCGTGCGCGTAGCCTCTTCCAGCCGCTCTAGCTGGCGCTTGAGGTCACCAGCCGCTTGGCGGGTACGCAAGTAGCGAGAGCGGTACTTTTTTCGGCCGGGCAGCGCAACCGAATAGCTGACTCGGTAGTATGATCCCGTTTTTTTAATCGAAGCCATCGGCACCCTCCCTGCTGAAACACTTGCAAAGCCGGACACAATATTATAACAAGAAAACACTGTTGCAGTTGCCTCGAATCTAATACAATTGCTCCTGTTGCCGCAACTGCCGACTGAAGCAGAGACACTGCACGATAGGTTGGATCACAAGAAAAAATAAGGAGATAGAAGAAAGCCCCTGATTGCTCAGGGGCTTGTAGCGTGGTGGGCGGTCCCAGACTCGAACTGGGGACATCCTGCTTGTAAGGCAGGCGCTCTGACCAACTGAGCTAACCGCCCGGCCTCTAAGCATAGTCATTCCCTCCTTTATACGCAAAATGAGCACCGTCCATTTACTGCTCATCGGCCGCGACAATTTGTTCATACCGGGTCATGGCCGTCCCCGCCTCGGCGTGCAGTCCCTGTTTCCTATAGGCCATAGCGAGCCCGTAATACGCATCGGCATAGTCCGGACGAATCCGCAGCGCGCGTTGGTAGCACGCCAGCGCCTGATGCGGTTGGCCATTGAGTAGCTGTGCACCCCCCAAATTGTTGTAGGCTAGCGCGTACGCCGTGTCAATGCGGACGGCGACTTCGTACATCGCAATGGCTTCCCCGGTATCTCCCATGCGCAAATACGCGTTGCCTAAATTGTTGTAGGCGGGCGCGTAATCCGGCCGCACGGCGAGACAGCTTCTCAGGGCACTGATTGCCAAGGAAGGCATACTCAGTTTGGCGTAAATCCCGGACAAGGCGTAATGAGCCAGTGCGTTATCCGGCTCTCGCCGCAGTCGGTCTCTGAGTTGAGCTAGATCCTCAGCATGGGGTGCCAGCTCTTCAAAGCGGCTCAAGTATTGTTGGGCTTTCTCCTTTCTTCCCTGTCTGACGTAGAGCGTACCGAGCTTGAAATAGGTCCGCGCCCGCACCGGATCCAAGGCAATAGCGCGCAGATAATGCGCCTCGGCGAGCGTCTCGCTACCCCGTCGCTCTTCGGCCAACCCCAAACCT
Source organism: Gemmatimonadota bacterium (assembly GCA_009841115.1). GTDB lineage: Bacteria > Latescibacterota > UBA2968 > UBA8231 > UBA8231. The sequence goes on from VXML01000071.1 coordinate 19,362, forward strand.
ACGTGGGCTTGGACCGCGCTCGGATCAAGCGCAAGAGCCTCGCTAAAAGCCGCTGTAGCCGCATCTACTTGGCCAGCTTTCAGCAGGGCGTGGCCTAGGCCTATCCGCGCCCTAGGCCAGTCCGCTCTCAGCGCCACTGCCTGCCTAAACGCCGCAATACCTTCTTGATACTCGCCGAGACGCTCGGCGTAGATCTGGCCTAGGGCGTAAAATGCCAGACTGTACCCCGTATCAATGCGAGTGGCCTGCCGCAGGGCTGTAATCGCCTCGTAGTAAGCCTTGAGCTTGATGTACGCCAAAGCGAGATTGTAGAACGCCCCGGCATTGTCTGGATCGAGTGCCAGCGCCTGCTGGTACAAATCGCGGCTGTGGGCGTATTCCTCTTGCTCTAGGGACAAACTGGCCAAGCTGCATAACGCACCCACGTGCTCATCGTCCAGCGAGAGGGCATTGCGGAAGTGGCTTTCGGCCTGCTCGTATAGGCCCTGTTTACAGGAGATATTCCCCAGCCCGACCCAAGCATCCACAGTCGTCGGATTGATACTCAGGGCCGTGCGGTAGTGGTGCTCGGCCCCTTGGTAGTCGCGCTCTTGCAAGAGCAGATCGGCCAATTGCCAATGGGCTTCGCTATCCTGCGGATGCCGCTCCAGCCACATTTGGTAGTCGGTCTTGGTCGTGAGGGGCTGGTCGCACGCGACCAGCGTGGCCAGCGCAATCCCCAAGAGGACAGATAGCTGGCAACACAGACGAACGCAGATGAACGCAGAGGTAAAATGACGTTGAGCGGAGCGCACTTAGAATTTTGAGACAGCTTATTAGCGCAATCCGGCGAAGATGGTTACAAACGTGAGGAAATTGGTCTCATCGCCTTGTTGCAACGCTCGGCGTTGCCAGCGCACACCGATCTTGGTAGAAAGTGCGTAGCCCTGATACTCGGAACTATTAGTGAACTGAGTGGCCAAAGTCAGAGTAGTGAAATCCTCGACAAAGGCCGGCGGCAGCGGATCGGGCTCTTGCTGTAGGTTCCGAAAGACCTCCCATTCGATTCCCGACTCCGAGACGAGCTGACCGGGGATGAGATCGTACGTCCCGATTAAGAAAAAAATCTCCGACAGCTCATTGCGTCGCAGCGCCAAGGGATCCGTCGGGACTTGGCGGGTGTACTGCTGTTTCCACTTGGGCGAAATGGTGATTCCCGCAAACGGCTCGTAGAAGTACTCCGCTCTCAGAATGGCACCTAAGAAACTCTCGTCGCGATTTTCCTGCGCCTGATCTCCGCGCTGAAAATAATGGTCCCATTTGACTTTACCAGACACATTCAGCGGTCGCAGGCGATGAATGGCAAAGTCGAGGTACGAAGTGTTGATCATCGTATTCTGGGCTATCAAGCGGTCCTGCACATCCTGTAGCCCCCCCGCTGAAAAGGGAGACTGGACCCACTGGATCAGCGCATCGGGAATATCGTCGCGGGCAAAGCGCAAAAATTCCATGAAGCGAAATTTAAAGCCGCGCAATGGCAGGTCTTCCTGCCAAGTAAAAAGCCCATAGCTCGTCTGGTTGCGCCGAGCACTACCGATCAACCACTCGCGTAGATGCCCGACCATGACCTTAGAACCGGGCTGCATTTCAGCGCCCACGTAGAAATTGTAGCCCCGGTGGTCGCGCTTGTAGGGATAATCGGGTGCGGTATCGTTTTCGAGGCGATCTACGACGGTGTTGTTGTTCATGTCGGTGCCGAAGAGAAATTCGGGCGGATCGACATTGTAGCGCAGAAAGGGTTCGACGTAATCGGGCTGCAAATTGTCGTTCTGGTTAAAGTCGTTGACCAAGTCGTTGTTCTCGTCGAGGCCGGGAAACACCTCGACATCCGCAGCGCGGGTCGTCTGCTGCCCCGGCACAAAACCGCCTCCGGTAACGCGCCGCCGCCAGTCGGGAAAGCGATCTTGGTCATCGTTGTCCTCGACAAATTCATAGGTGAAGTTGAGCTCATCCTCGTAGTCGATAAAACCGCGCTGGTCGGGAATGACCATAGAGGTGCCGTAGTTCGGATCCATGGAGAATGCCTCGCCATAGGCAAACCAAGGATAGGTCAAGCGCGAAGCCGTGACGTAAAAAGCCTCAGCGCGATCGGACGCTAGCGCCTGCCTCTTGACGATATTCTGATTGGGAAACTTGCGGTGGTGGCGGTTGACGTTGAATTCGGAGCGGAGATTAAATCCGGCAAGCTCGGAAACTTCAAACGTAAAACCCATGATTTCGTTGGCTGTCGGCAGGCCGTACTGGAAACGAACGACCTGCTGATTGGAACCATCGCTGATATTGCCATTGCTCCGCTTGACCGGCAAGAAGACCGTCTCGCCGGTGAAATTAGTCTGCATATTGGAGGTTACCTCTATGCGAAAATCATTGGCCACCACTAACTCGATATCGATCTTGCGGGCCTCTTTGAAATCGCCGATCTGGTCCTTTACGCCCGGGACGAAATCGCGTTCGATGTCGTAACTGAGCGTCAGCACGTCGCCGCCGTTAGCTTCGAGCAAACCTTGACGCCGCGTCCCCCCGTCAATCGAAGGTTTTATTTCCGGGTGCTCGACATCGTCGATGAAGATCCGTTCGCGGAACAGCAGCGCACCGCCGGTGTTGTCTTCGGGCGAATCGTCGCTGAGGCGGACGACGATGCGGCGGACATTCTCCGCATTCAAGCGTCCCCCCAAGACGCCCTTGAGGGAATTCTCCTCGACGCTCAAGCGGCTGTTTCCGTGGTTGGCATTGACGTACGTCAATCCGAGTGTGGCGAAATCGCCGACTTGGGCGACTCCGCGCAGGCCGTACAAATTGGTAAAGACCGTCTCTCTCGCTTCGGAGATTTCGCTATCTAGACGCTGGACGGCCGGATTGTCAATGCGCGAAGCAATAAGGGTCAAGGCGTATTTGTCGGACTGCATATCCCACTGGATACCGTCGAAGAGCGGCTTTGAAAAAGTCATCGGCGTAAGCGTGGTCCGCAACTGTTCGCCGACGGTCAGCGCGGTGTAGAATTGCCCTTTGGAAGCAGAGGATATCAGGACGCGGTTGAACCAACTATTGAAGCGGGGGTTTTTGAAAATACTGCTGCCGAAATCGAGCGGGTGTTCCTGACGCCAGTCGTAGATGCGCCAACCCCGGGTGATATAGTTGCCGTACAGATCGTAATAGCGATCTCCTTCCAAGAAGAGGTTGACGTAGCGCTGGTAGTTATCCCGGGCGTAGTTGGTGTACTCGTAGGTCTTCCAGCCATAGAGATAAAGCAGCGTCTGGGGCACGTACCATTTTCGCAGCACCGGACTCAGCGACTCAAAATCGACCGGCGTTCCCGTCGCTCGGTACGGATTGAAGAACCCACTCTGCAAGTCGGCCTTGAGTTCCAGTGGCAAGAGGGCGAGAAAGACAAAGGACCAAATGGCTTTATTCATCGCGCTGGTTTCCCGTATCGATAGCAGCTTCGCATGGCGACGCCCGGCCCGACTAATAGACCACATGGACGATGCGCTGTCGCCGCTCCGTTGCAGTGTCGGTCTCTACCTTGGCGTCCAGAATGTAGATACCAGGGGGCAACAATAGACCACTCTCATCCCGACCATCCCACACATAGTGCGTTTGATCCATCTGTTCGGTGCTAGCGACTAGCGCACCACTCAAGTCGTAAATCGCGACCTTGGGTTGGGCGGTGGTTTTTACCACTAGCAGGCGTAGCTGTAGTCTGTCGTTGATGCCGTCTCCGTTGGGTGTGACCATCGCCGAGGACATCTCCAGTGCGCGTATGAGGTGCCCCTCTTGGGCAATCTCGGGCACAAACACCGTCAAAGCACCTATATCTTCTGGCTGAATCCCTTGGCGAACATCGGGCTGCGTCGTAGAGCTTACCCAAGCGTCGAAAGCAGCCGCATCGGCCAACAGGCGCAGCGGCAGGTTGACTTCAATGCTGTCCCCGCGGACCTGTTCGGGCAAGTCGATCACGACCGAATCTTCGCTGGACTCCACCTGCAAGGGTTCAACGCGGCGATCCCCTATCCGCAACTGCACCTCGCCTTCGAGGGAGTTCGGCAAATCGAACACGAGGCGGTTGAAACCCCGATCAGCCGGTCTCGTACGACCTCCGAGGCGGAAGGTAAAAACCGTCAGCGAATCGAGGGTTGCTTCGCGCGGAGAGACGCTGGCGAAAACCCCGCCGCCGATGAGCGGATCGTCGAAATCGAGGGCTATCTCGCGCAGCGTCGGTGCCACCTCGGGATCTTCGGTCCGCAGACGCACCTCCATTTGGACGAATCTCCTCGGCGTGGGCGAGCGGAAGGCTTCCCCAGATTCCTTGTAGGCCGAGCTCCACGCACTCCAGTCGGTACCAGCTTTCGTCACTATTACTTCGGGCAATTTCTGGCTGGCCGGCAGTTTGTCCCAACGTCCTTTGGGAACTTCGCGACCATTTTTGTCGTAATAGAATATCTCTTCGTCCAGCGTATTGCCGGTGCGCGTGCGAATCTCTATGCGCGTCGCGGCCGTTGTCTCCGCCTCCCAGCGCATCCGGCGCAGGCTTTTGGCTCCTTCCAGATCGATAAAATTAGAGGTCATTGCCACCTCGGCTGGATGGCCTGCGCCGTAGAGGAAAATCTCGAACAAATGGAAAACGGTGGACCTGTTGACCGGAGATTCGTGGTGATAGAACAGATAGCGCACCTTGCGAGCGGGAAAGCGGAAATCAAAATTGCGGTTTCTCGTGCCCGCGCTGCTCAGCGTTTCGTTATCGACGAAGCTGAGCAACTGATAATCGACGGGGCTCTGAAGCCGCTCTTCCCCTTGGGTGGGAATCGGCGTGCCGTCTGAGGTCAATAGTTCAAAACCAGACTGATTCCTGTAAGAATTCACCCCCAGCGTGGCAAACCCCGGCGGCGGCTCCACCATCGTTAATTGATCAATCCAGAAGGTGGCTCCTAGATCCCATTCAAACCAATCGCCTTTATCGCGCCAGTCGAGGTCGCCCCGCGAGGTCAAGGTCCACCACGTGGCCGCAGTTCCATCCATGATATTGGCGATGGTGCGCGGGTCGCGCCCAGTCCGTATGACCCCTCCCCGCTCGATAGTCCCCGGAGCAATGTTATCGCCTATGGCCTCGACCTCAACGGCTGCCAGCGCCGCATCCAGACTCTTAGCGTGGGCGACGACGCGCACGTACTGAATGGACATATACTCTAGGGTATCGCTAGTCGCCAAATACTCGCCGGTGGCGTTGCCCAACTCCGGCGTCACAAGGTCGTACTCTATCACTGTCTCCCGGCTGGGCTGGGTCGTGCCGCCCACTCGGTCATAGCGGAAAACGTCTTGGCCGGTGAGAAAAGGCGTTCCCTCGGTGACGAAAACGGAAAACTCGCGCAGGGGCCGCGCCCCCTCGGTATCGGGAAAGGTCAGCCGGATCTTTTTCGCTTGGACAAGACGGCCTAAATCGATCTCAACCCACCAATCGTCGAGCGGGGCCTCTTGGCTGGGTTGCCACCAAGTAGTGGCCGCGCCATCGAGAATATGGGCAGCTTGGTCAACGTGAGTCCCCGCACTGCGGATTCCTCCCTGCACCTCTTTTCCCTTGGCATTTGGATGGAAGAATTCGGCCGCATCGGCGACGGCATCTATATCGCGTCGGAAACGTCTCAGTTCCACGCTGCCATCTGCCGCCAACGACAGCACCCCTTGCGGAAAAGTCCATTGCTCCCACTGGTCTTGGCTGTTTATGAGCAGCGTTCCAGCATCTATTTCCCCGAGCGGGAAAAGCACCAACAGCGTCAACAAGTACGTCCGTTGTAACATGCTATCCTCGGACTATAGCCATCCGGCATGATTTGAACTATTCGAGCAGTGGATCGTCTTGTACATACTATCTGTGTCCATCTGCGGATTCAATACGCTACCGACACCGAACGAAATTGCTCTGATGCTTCCTTGTCCGCATCTACCTTTATGTGCAAAAGGTAGATGCCCGGAGGGACCAGCACCCCTTGGTCGTCGTGCCCATCCCATTGCACAGTGTAAAAACCCTTGTTTAATTTCCCGCGAACCAATGCCCTGACCCGCTGGCCTGTAAGGGCATAGACTCCGATCTCAGTGGCGATATCTTCCACGCCCAGTAACGTAAATGCGATGTCGAGTTCGTCGTTGATGCGGTCGCCGTTGGGCGTCAGGACCGACGAGTCCAACGCAATCTCGGAAAGCGCTTCTATGGAGGTCCCCGTAGCGAAGACGCGGATGTCGTCGCTATGGAGCTCTGCACTCGCGTCGCCCGGATCAATCGACTGGGGCAGGTTTTCCCCCGTCAGTTCCAACACCTCGCCGAGGAAATAGGTAGTAAAATCCAACAAAGCCGTGCGAAAGGTCAGCCGCAGATGCTCCTCGCCATCGGCGCGCACTACTTTATGCGAGGGGAAATATACCGCTAAAACCCCATCGGCGAAGCGGACGCTGTCGGGGACTACTTCCGCTAGCGGCTGTCCAATCTCCAGCTTGGCGAACTCGGCCTCAGCTACAGTATTGAGTTTGATCGCATCAAAGCCTAGCTGACCGTCGGTGCCGAAACTAGCCAAGACGTCGTAGATAAATGTTGTCTCCTGACCTGCCGGCGCTTCGGGCACCTGGTCTCCTCCCCCAGCCAAACCCACCTCGCCAACGAGGGATTCCACGAGGAGCGGCGAGTACTCAATCGCCACGGATTTCACCCGACCGAAACTGTGGAAATCCTCAGCTACCATATTGAACTGAAGCTGCATATAGCGCCGTGCATCCGGCGAACGGAGTAACTGGCCGGAGCGGTCGTAGGGCGTTGACCAGAAACTCCAGTTTTGCTCGTCGAGCTTGATCGACGATTTGTCGCCGGGGCGATTGCCTTGGACAAAGGGCGATTTCTCCAGCGCCTTGTTGTAAACCGCTTCCTCTACTTGCCGTTCCGCACCTATGTCGCTGATGATGTAGTACGCCTTCGGAGTATCGTCTCTGCCGGTGCGCGTTTCCAACACCAAGCTGATCGGCGCGTCCGGGGCCGGCATGGGTTCTGGTTCGCCCGGCGTTTTGCGGAACTTTTCGAACTCCCAGAAGATGCGCCCGAAATTCACCGGCGCACCCAAGTCGATAACCGCTGTGCGATAACTAGTCTCCGGCGCAAAACCCTCGCCGTACACCTCAATCTCGCTCAGCATGTACACCTGTGCGATCAGATTAAAGGCAATGCGCAAAAAACGCAGAGTCTGCGCGGGGAAACGGACATCTATAACGCGGTCGGAGTTGACGAAGGTGCGGGATAGTACCTGCTCTAGAGTGTGAGGCCTGTCTTCTTCGCTGAGCAGGAGAAAATCCACCGATTCTCTGGCACCCGATATTTCATACGCCCGGGGGAAGCGCTGCTTGCGCAAGCCTCCGCCTTCGTCCAGTCCGGTAGCCGGGGGATAGAATACCACGCGGTTTATGGGAATGGGAAACGCAAAGTCGAAAGTATATATATCTTCCCGGCGACCCCCACCCACTACAGACCAGCGCAGCTTGGTCACCGTAGCGAGATCTCCGTCGATGACCTGAAAGGGGGCCGTGTGGTAGAGGGGCAGAATGCTGGTCCAGAAACGAGGCGTTACCCCTAACTCAAAATCGTCCCTTTTGGGCTGCTTGCCTAGCTGCCAAGTGCTACCCAAAATCGTGGTATATTCACCGCTCTCCGTGCGGGGACCTGCGATGATATTCTGCTGCGGCAAGAGTTCGAGGGGCTGTAGGGCACCATCGACGGGGACCGTCTCCAAGCCTACTACTCGCTCACCCAGTTCGTCCCATGGGATCCCGCCCTGTCCGAGGACCAAGGTGTGGATCTCGGCCCGTAGCGACTCAATGCCGCTCAACAACACCGCAGCAACGGCAATGAAAGTAATTTTCATTCGTCCAGACTCTGGGTTGCAATCCCCGTATCGGTAAGGGGCGGTTTGCAAACCACCCCCTACAAATTCGGCGCATAGGCGACAGAATATATGGCAGAACGATGGCGCTATAAAGCCCTCGCGATCGAGGAGAACCGCTTGTCACTGTTGATTTTCTGCCCTAGAATTAAAATTTGCCTCATAGCCGACACAGACTGGCGATAATACGACATGACTAATGCCACACACACCCTGCTACTTCCCAACCAAGTTGACGAGACCCTCGCCGCGCACTTTGCCGAACTTGGCGTCGGCACAATCGCCGCCTACAAACTCTGGTGCCACCGGCACGGCCTGAGCACAGCGTTAGATAAGACGCCGCAAGAGCGGTCTGAGGAACAAGCGCTTTTCGCCGCGTTGCAGCCTTCGGTAGATCCAGCAGCCAGCAAGGAACACGACCCTCGCCGCGCCGCGCTAATCGGCCGGCTGTTCAACGGCGAGTTAGAGGACGAAAAGCTCAACGACCTGCTCTCGCGGCTGCGCGTTGAACGCAATGCGCTGGCCGACAATCCAGACGCCCAAAAGGCCTTAGGGCGGCTAGTGCTGCACGTCGAAAAATACGGCCATTTGCTGCGGCCCATGCCAGTGCTCAAGCGCCTCGGTGCCAACCGTGCCAACACCTATATCGCCGCCCTCGGGCAACTGGCGCGGCACCACCGCGCCTGGCTGCGACCAGTGGAGGAGTGGCGACCCGACACGGCCAAGGAGCGACCGCAGTTCCAGTCGCTGGTACGACACCTGCTCGCCCGCTACGAGGTTCCCGCGCCTATGGATACCGCTTGGCTCCAAGGGCATACTGAGGAAGCCTATCAACAGCAGGAGTGGTTCAAGCACGTAGCCGGCGGCCAAAACCTGCGCACTGCGGGTGTGCCGATGAAAGTCACCAAGCGCATGGCGCATATCTTCATGCAGATGAATCATCTACATCATACCCTGCTTCAAGCACTGCGCATCGCCCAAGCGGAGGCACTCGGCGGCGATTCCCACTGCTCTTGGTACGTAGCTGCCACACCACTGGGTGACTCGTTGGAAAACGAGGACTTCTGGATCTCGGTCATCCACTTCTACGTCAACAACTACCCCATGCTGCACCGCACCTACTTCCTGCCGGTTTACGACTACATCCGCCACCAGAAGTACCTGCCCCAGCAGATTGCGCAACCCGACGGCACCCAAATCGAGGGCCCTCCACCACAGCCCAACTTCTGCATGAAGGGCCGCAGTGCCGCCAAGCTACTCAACCAAGTGGATCAGTGGCACGAGACGTTGTCGGGAGCAGAAGACGTGCCGCTCAAGACGTGGGCGGCTACAGGTTTGGCTGGTTTCCGCCTCGAAGAATACGACGAGCAGCTCAAGTGCAATCTCGTCTGGACTATCTACGAACTCTGTACCTCACAACAGCTCCAGACCGAAGGCCGCATCATGGGCCACTGCGTCTTTTCCTACACCGACCAATGTCTTGCTGGCGACACCTCAATCTGGTCGCTGCGGGCGATCAACGCCGACGCCGAAGACGCCCTCGAAAAACGCGTCCTCACCATCGCCGTTGACAACCACCAGCGGGCCGTCACCCAAGCCCGAGGCAAGTTCAACATGGCGCTCAATCAGCGGGAACGGCTAGAGAAAAGACGCCGGGCCGGTTCTCTATACGTGCATTTGTTGCGCGAGTCAGCGCGGATTTTGCGCTTGTGGAGCGATAAGGTGGGGTTGGTACAGAAGGGCACGTGAGCACATCTACAATTTGAAGAAAAGCGTCCCCATCATCGACAGCCAAGTGGTGATGACCAAACCGATAACTAAGTTGAATTTGCCGTTGAAGTCGCGGCGTAGCTCGCGTGTTTCGACTTCAATTTTGTTATCGAGCGCGTCGAGTTTGCCTTCGACTTTGTGGTCGAGAGCGTCGATCCTGTCTGTAAATTCGGCCTTGAGAGCGTCGAACTTGGCCTCGGTCTTGGCCTCAAGAGCGTCGATCTTAGACTCAGTCTTGGCCTCAAGAGCATCGATCTTAGACTCAGTCTTGGCCTCAAGAGCATCGATCTTAGACTCGAGTTTGGTACTGTTTTCGCGCACATCCGTCTCAATGAGACTCAGGCGATGGTCAATCTGCTGCAAAACATCGCGGGTAGTGAGCTCGGCAGAGGGTTGTGGATTAGACATGTGAGTATCCTTTGGTATCGGGTCAAAGATAATCGGCTACATAGCGTATGCAAAATGCAGACCAATCGACTTAAATCATCCCGTACTCTGGACGATGGCTCTTTGTTCGGTGACGCGGTGTAGTGTAGGAGAAACAGCCGTGTTGCGATTGCGCTACAGCTCGAAGTGTCGGCCATCGCGCATTTGAATAGCGATTACTCTTGGATTTTGCGCTTGCGGACGATAAAGTGGGATTAGTGCAGAAGGGTGTGTAGGGACGGTTCGCGCTCCGCACCGTCCCATCGGCGGCCGTTATTCAATATGCCACACTGAGCGTCCTAGCCAACACCTCTTCCCCCGATTCAGTCTCAGCCGCAATGCGCGCGATATAAGCCCCCGGAGGCACCAACTCACCGGTCGCATCGCGGCCATCCCAAGTGTGCTCGTAGGCTCCGGCGGACAAGGTGTCTAAAAATAGCTGACGCACCCGGCGTCCAGCCAAATCGTATATGCCGATGGAAAATTCGACTTCTTGCACCAGACGCAGGACTTGGAAGACAATGCGACTCTCTTCATTGACGCCATCCCCATTGGGCGTACATACCGCCGGTACGATCTGCATCGCGGATAAAATCCCACCCCCTGCGGCGTTGGAGAAAAAGACCCGATTGGTGTTGGTGCCAACACTCGGACTGGCATCGCCAGCAGCGACCGGCTGGGGCAAACGGCCTCCAGAGTCGATTAGGTGGCTCACCAAATCAGTGGCATAGACCAGAATAGCCGTGCGAAAAGTAACGCGCAGCGGCTGATTGTTGCTCGGCGTGACTCGGTTCGATGGGAAATACAACATCAGCCCCTGCGCATCCGCGTGGACGCTGTCGGGCACTACCTCGACGAGCGGCTCCCCCATCTCGAATTTGAGCAACGTCGGTTCGGTTTGGGTCGCAATATGCAAGCCATCGAACCCAACCTGCGCATCGCTGCCAAATTCCGCCCGGATGTCATAGGTAAAAAGGGTGTCTCGGCCTGCCGGCACCGCAACTACACCACCGGGAGGGAACGGATCTGCGAGAACGGCTATCTCGCCTACGGCGTGGTCGGCCAGCGGCAGCGAGTAGCTAATAGCCAAGCTGTCTATCTGGACGAGATCGGTAGAAGTACCTTGAAAAAAGAGCTGAAAATCGAAATACCGCCTTGGGCCGGGCAGTTCGAGGGGATAGGTAAAAGTTCCCGTCGAATCAATGCGGATCGGATTCTTCCAAGTCCAGTTTTCGGCATCGTCGAGAATAGAACCGCGGAAATCCTCCGCCAGCTTGGCATAGGCGTCTGCGGTCGTGAGCTGCTCTGAACCCGTTTCGCGATCGACGATCTCAAAATGGACCAAAGGGGTCTCGTCAGCGCCGTTGCGCAGAGTCAGATCCACGGACGCAGCAGCGGCCGCTGTCGGGAGCAGGACGCCGTCCGGCTGTCGGCGCAACTTGGTGGCTTTGATAGAGAGCGTGCCGAGAATTGCTGCCGTGGGCAATTCAATGAGCTTGGAGTTATAAGTGCCCTTGGGTACGAACCCTGTGCCAAAGGCTTGGATTTCCGCTATTTCAAATGGATTGGGCGACAGAATGCGCAGCCTGATAAAGCGGACTAGCTGCACTGGAAAGTCGACTACCGTCCTCGGCTCGGTCTGCAGATCAACGCGCTTCAAGACCTGATAGCGTGGCTCTCCTTGCTGGGTATAGTCGCGGCCATCGTTTACGGAAAGCTCAAAGGCCCTCGGGAAGTCGTCGGGAAAAGATGGGCTAGGGAAGTAGATCAGACGATTGGCCGGAAAGGAAGCCCCGAAATCCAAGAAAAAAATGCGACCCGTCTGATCGGTGCCCAGCCCTTTGAAGCGGTCGCCAGAGGAAGTCTGCTCATCGCCATCGACCAAGGCAGCGGCCGAGCCTTCGATCGCGGCGTTGTCCCATATATGGGCTCTCCCTTCGGCGACAAAGTCCAAGGTAGGCGAGTCGCTCCAGTCGAGCGAGCGAAGGATATTGTCGGTTTCTGCCAAGCCGATGGGACGGATCAGAGCCGGGTTTTGCAAATCTACTCCTCCGGCAACCGCGGCTTGGGAATCCCAAGAAAGCCCGTCCCCACCAACTTTATAGTTTTCGACTTGTGCCTCAAGCGGCGCGCTCAGACAACATACCCCGCACAAAGTGAGCCTGCTCGCCAGCAGTCTCATTCTTGCACCCAATCTGCCGGCGGCTGATACCCTCTGAACACCTCGCGCTGGAAGCGATACGCCAGATCTATGGTCTCGACGGGTTGCTGCCTAAAGTCGAAGCGAATCGCCACATCGCTAAGGTAAACGGTAAACTCATTGATATCGTGAGGTAACGCGGGAAACACTATATACCCCTCTACTTCTTGGCCGCTAAAAACATCTTCGGCTGGGTACATAGTGCGAGTCAGAATCTCCCTGCGCTCTTGGAAGACACTGTAGGCATTACCCGCATATCCGGGAATCATGGAAGCATAGAATTCGAGGATGTCCGTTCTGTTGAGGGGATCGTATTCGCGGCCAGCCTGTTGAGAGACGAGGGTTATGCGGGTGGGATCCAGATGCACTTTGGGATACTCGTAGTTTTTCACCTGAACCGCAAAGACAGTGTACTTGGGCGGCGTGTAGGTATCGCCCAGCGGCTTCCAGTTGCCAAAGGTATATGGATTCTTGGAATTGGCACCCGCCACAGAGTAGTCGGCGAATTGCCGGTTCAGCTCTTGGTCCGTCATGGGACGCAGGGAAACTTCGAGGCGGTTAAAAACCGCAATAATGGTCCCGTCGTCCTCAACCGAAGCATAGGCTTCTTGGCTATTTTCGGGCGCGGGTTCGATTGGTCCTGGGAAGTAACGACCGCAACCGATCAACACCAACAGCACCAAGACACTCAAGCATGGACTCATGGCAAAGCGCTTCCCCAAAATCCTACAAAACGCGAAAGCGGGGGAGTAGAGATAATCGCACCTCTCCTCCCCCGCTATAAAATAAAATGGAAAAATTTTACTCGTCGAAAGTAGCCTTAATTTTTCCCCAAGTACTGCCTTCGACCGCAGTGCCAGCATCGCTGCCCCGAGTGTACTCACCTACGGTCAATAGGGTAAAGTCAGAGGCGAAATCCTGATCTCTATGCGCCCCGTTGACATCCCCGGTGACAAGCTGATGCGTCCGGGCGGCACCCTCAGCCGGTGTCGTATCGGCCTCGTTGAGCTGATAGGTGAGACCAATGGTCATTCCCGGCTGCAGGACCACGCGTTCGGTAGATGCCTCGTCGTTTTCCAAGTTGACCCACAGCGGCATGGCGAACTCATAGCCGAGGGTGACATTGGTCGATCCGTGCGTAGCGCCAGGAGGGCTGAGACTGACATCGGCCTCAATATAGGCCGTGGCCCACTGCTTAGCCGGATCGGCATCTTTGCGCAGCCAAGTCGTGCCGTTGCCGTAGGGCGTCGAATACCCGCCGGGCACCTGCACGTGCATGGTCCACTGCTGCGCATTCACTTGGTTCGGATCGCGGTACGGACCGCCGCTGTGGTCGCCGTCGGTAATAATTTCGAGATCGTCCTCATACCATCCGTTTTCCGGATCCGTTTCGGCCGCGTGCAGCGAATCGTCCGTCACCCGCACAAAGCCATAGATGCGATTGTCGGGTGCCTGCGACCAAGCGGTCCTGATGGAAACATCAATATCGCTCTTGTCTGGAATTACCTGCTGTACGACCTCGCCCATTTCGTCGGGAGTGACGATGAAATTGGGATCGTACCACGCCCAATCCCCATCTTCACCATCGGCGACGTACGTCACATCCGAAGGCCATTCCAAAGCGAAATACCCAAAACCATTGGCGTTGCTGTGCGCAAAGCACGTGCTCGCAGCCAACAGCAAAACGCCAAAAACAGCACAGATTCTCATAGTTATCCTCCTTTTAGAGATTAAATTGGCTGTTTTGTTTGTCAGATATGCTCGTTCTGCTAACAACTAAAACCTCCTTTTTGAATGGTTAGACCATACGCCCTTTTGCCCATTCAAGCTATTTAATAGCATAGTGCATGTCAACTTTCACTATGGAGGCTTGCCCGCCATGTTTAACTGCGTGCTAAGCGGCTTACTAGCCTGCTGCCTGCTCATTGCCTGCGGCGACGATGTCAACGACGAAGCGGACGTCCCCCGCAACCGCTCGCTCATAATGAACTGCACGCCGCCCAATACCTGCGCCGGTCAAATTCAAGACTACGATTCCTTCAACCCATTTCTCCCCGGCAGCATCTCCAGCACCGGCCACAACTTCCTCTACGAACCGCTCTACTTCTACAACCCCTATGGCAAAGAACAAAACCTCATCCCTTGGATCGCAACCGGCCACGAGTACAACGACGACTTCACTGAAGTAACTATCCACCTCAGAGAAGGAGTAAAGTGGAGCGACGGCACGCCTTGGACTGCGGCCGATTTGGTATTCACAATCGACATGCTCAAAAAGAACGCCCCAGTCCTCAACGCCTCGGTCGATATGGAGCTATGGGTCGCAGAAGCCAGCGTCGTGGACGACCTACAGGCGAAAATCGCGCTAAAATCGCCGAATCCGCGCTTCGTATTCGAGTACTTGACCAACAATTTCGGCAACGGCATCCCCATTGTCCCCAAGCATATCTGGGAGGGGAAAGACGCGAAAACCTTCGCCAACCTAGACCTCCAGCGCGACTGGCCCGTAGTCAGTGGCCCTTACCGGCTCGTCCGTTCCGAGCCTCAGCAGCGAATCTGGGATCTGCGGCGAGACTGGTGGGCGGCTGAGACGGGCTTTCGCCGACTCCCCCGCGTAGAACGCCTGATCTATCTGCCCTACATGGACGAAGACAAAAGGGTGCAATTGCTGATCAGCAACCAAATGGATACCTGTCTGGACCTGCGCCCGTCCAATATCAAGACCATTCTCGACCAGAATCCCGATGTATCCACTTGGACCGGCCGCGAACCACCCTACGGCTACCTCGATTGGTGGCCCATCGCCTTGGGCTTTAACAATCTCGAAGCGCCGTTTGCAGATGCGGAAATCCGCTGGGCCATCAACTACGCCATTGACCGGCAGCAACTCGTCGAGGTCGGCTGGCAGGGCGCGGGCACCTATTCCCTACTCCCCTTTCCAGACTTCCCACCCCTACGCCGTTTCATGGACCAGGTCGGGGATTTGCTCGCGCGCTATCCAGTCGGCACACACGACCCGGCCAAGACCGCGGAGATCATGCAACGCCAAGGCTGGTCCTTAGAAAAAGGCATCTGGACCAAGGAAGGCACGCCGTTCAAAATCACCATCGACCTGCATCCAAATCTCCACGACATCGTCCCCGTGCTGGTCGAGCAGCTACGCCGCGCCGGCTTTGATGCTGGTTTCAGAATGACTTCCGATTATTACACCCGCATGACCGTGGGCGACGCCCGGGCCTTTCTGATCGGCAATGCGGGCAGCGTGCGCGACCCGTACTTTACTCTCAGACTCTATCACAGCCGCTACGTGCAACCGACCGGTACGGCCGCTATCTATTTCTGGCGCTGGCAAAACGCCCACTTCGACCAAATCATCGACCGCATGGCCGGCACGGCCCCCGACGATCCGCAACTGCTCGAACACTTTCGCCAAGCCATGGAAATCTGGCTGCGCGAGCTGCCTTCCATTCCACTGCTCCAGTGGTACCACAGAATTCCCCACAACGAAACCTACTGGCAGAACTGGCCCACCGCGGAAACGCCCTATATCAACAGCGCCTACTGGGCGCGCACTTGGCTGCTGGTTCTCCTCGAACTCGAACCTGTGCAATAAATTGCAAACTTCGCCCCTCACCAAGAACTTCTACATCGTCCTTACCCTCCCCCGCACAATCCTGAACTGTGGAGAAGCTATAGTGATAATCGCAGTCCTTTTGTTCGGCACCCTCTTAGGATGCGCGGAAAACCATTCTGTAGCAGCGCGGATCGCCGACCGCACCATCGCGATCGATCAGGTGGAACGGGTCTGGGACAGGTTGCCGCAGGAGCAAAAACAATCAAAGCGCGATGTCCTAGAGACGCTTATCAACCGCGAGTTACTGTTCATAGAAGCCAAGAATAGGAACCTAGATGAAAGCGCACAGGTACTATCCAGCTTAGAACGCGTGCGCCAACAACAGTCGGTAGAACGCCTCATCGAAAGAGAGGTCAAAAGCCATGTAACAGTCTCTGACGCAGAAATCAGAACCTATTACGAGAACAGCGACCTGCGCACCAAGCGCGAGGTGCGGGGACGGCATCTCATGGTAAAAACAGCGGCAGAAGCGCAAACGCTCTACCAAGCGCTCCTAGACGGCGAAAATTTCGCCGAGCTAGCCCGTCGCTTTTCCCTGGATCAACAGACCGCTGATAAAGGAGGAGACCTAGGTTACTGGGACGAGTCCTTGATGGCCGGCCCCGTCAGCAAGGCGCTCTTCTCCATGCAGTTGGGCGAGCTATCTGAGCCTTTCCAAGGCAGAGAAGGCTACGTCCACATCGTGCGCGTGGAGGACGAGCGCCCGCTGCCCTATGAGTCCTTAAAAAAGAGAATCAAAGACCGGCTCTACGCAGATCGCCTTGCCGTGCGCACGGCGGAGTTTCGCACGAACATCAGAAAACAATTCAATTTACAGCTAGTCGAATCAACTTGGTTGCAGCTAGTAAAGCTGGGCAAAACCGCCTCTCACGGGATACCAGAGTTCGACGGGGACGAGCACTCAACAAAGCAGCTAATACTCTACGAAGGAGGACAGGTTACACTTGGGCAGTACCTACAATGGCTCGTAGCAACCCCATCCCAACGGCGTCCCGTAACCGTAGATACCGCGAGTATCGCTCGGTACGCCAGACGCACGGTAGTCGATTCCGTCCTGCTGCCGCTAGCCGCTCAGCAGGCCGGGCTAGCCGACGACGACGAGATGAAGCGCTATCTGGAAAAGCGCCGCACGGTGTTAATGATCGAAGACCTGCGCCGTCTAGAAGCAGATGCGCCGATTGTCAACGAAGCTGCTATGCGGACCTATTACGAGGAGCATCTATCCTGGTTTACCGATCCCGATCTGCTCATCTACGAAGCTATCTTGCTCCACCACGAAGCAGATGCACTCGACGTCGCCGAAAAAGTGCGCCAAGGAGCCGACATGTGGACTTTGGCCCAAGGTTATCCGCGCTTCCACGACGCTTGGTTCCACTATAACATTTACCACATCCACCGCGAGGAAGACGAACAACACGCCCACTCCCCGCACACCATGTCGGCAGTGTTGGCAGCCGTCCGCAAAACTCCGGTGGGAAAAGTCGGCGGTCCTTTCTTGGTACATTTCCAGCCGCGCGAAAAAATCTGGCCGGGCTACATCGTGTTTCGCACGCTAGAGCAACGCCCTGCCCGATTGCTACCTTTTGCCCATCCCGAGGTTCAGCAAACCGTAAAAAAGATGGTGCGCTCGGCAAATGGCCAGCGCATTGAAGAGCGCTTTGAAACTTTTCTAAGCCAACTGCGGGAGAAGTACGCAGAGCAAATTGAAATATACCCTGAGAATCTCACGTCCGAATCGACCTTATAAATTCATTCCCACGAAAGGCATTCCATGCACATCACCAAAGTCGAAATACGCACCGTAGCCCCGCCGGTCGATCGTTTCACCTGGTCGGACGATCTGCCGGATCAGTACTCGACCAACACAGTTGTCCGCATTTATACAGACGAGGGCATCGAGGGCGTAGCTGGCGTCTGGAACGCGACCTCCTTTGACTTCGAGCGCTATACCGCCGAATCCATACGCCATCTAGCCCCCATCCTGCTGGGCAAGGACCCGCTCTTGCGGGAGCACATATGGCACGAGATCAGGCCGCGCGTCTTTCCGCTATCGCCCCAGTCGCTGGCTGCCATCGACATTGCCCTATGGGATCTAGCGGGCAAGGTAACGGGCCTGCCGCTCTATCGCCTATTGGGTGGAGCGCGCGACAAGATCCCCGCCTACGCCAGCACCCCGCTCTTTGAAGATGTCGAATCCTATCTGAAGAACGCCGAGGAGTTCATCGCCCAAGGCTTCAAGGCCATCAAGTTCCACACTTGGTGCATTCCCGAATTGGACCTCGAACTCGCCCGCGCCGTCAGAAAGCAGTACCCCGGCAACGACGTCGCCTTCATGCTCGACGCCGAGAACAACTACGACCGCGACGGTGCCCTGCGAGTCGCCCAAGAACTCGAAGCAATGGGTTTCACGTGGTTTGAAGCCCCATTGCACGACTCAGACATCGACGGCTACCGGGAGCTGACGAGCCGAGTAACCATTCCCATCCTGCCGTCCGGCAACTGGTTCCAAGATCTCCACACATTTGCCGAAGCCCTTCATTCAAAGGCGTGGGGCCGCGCTCGCACCGACGCAGCCATGATGGGCGGGATCACGCAAACCAACAAAGCAATCGCCCTCACCGAAGCGGCTGGCATGAAATGCGAGATCATGTCGTGGGGATACAGCCTAGTGTCGGCCGCCAACCTGCACCTGATGCTGGCGCACGACAACTGCTCCTATTTTGAGCAGTCAGTCCCCTGCGAACCCTACGAATACGGAATGCAAGACGTCATCCGCGCCCAACCCGACGGCTATGCCTATGCACCCGCTGGGCCGGGCCTTGGCCTTGCCGTGGACTGGGAAGCCATGGCGGTAGCCACGATCCATTCGATTGTCGTCGAGTAGGACGCTGCAGGAGCTACCAATGTGCAAGTTGACCGATGCTGAGCGGGAGAGAATTCGAGAAGAAGTGCGGGCAGAATTCCCGCACGACGAAATGATGCAGGAAATTCATTTCGTACAGCAGGTGCATTATTTCGAAACGAAGGATCTGCGCCCAGAGGATCAGATTCGTTACTTCAAGAGAGCTCGTCAGAAGTAAACGATGTGATCGACGCAGCCATCGTCACTCGCTAATCTTATGCACCCGGCCCCAATCCAGACCGAGTTCTATCTCCCCATCAGTCTGTACCTCCTGCAAGGCTACATCCAAGTGCGTTCCCACCTCCACTCGGCGAGCTCGGGTTAAACTGGCTATATCGGCCGCAGCGGCTGGCAAATAGGCGCTCAACTCTGGGTCGGACACCACCACCTGCAACCGCTCCAAGGGCGTCGATAAGGGCCTACTAGCTTCACTTTTGCACCGACGCACCGCAGTACCCACAGCCAACAGAACAGCCCCCATGCGCTCGGCACTCGCCGAGCACAGGCTCTCGTCTACCTCGGGCCAAGAGGCTCGATGCACTGATCCGCCTCCCTCTTGGCGAGCAAAGAGCACTTGGTAAATCGCCTCGGTGACATAAGGTAGAAAAGGAGCTAGCAATTTGACTGTGGTCCTCACACAGCAATCCAAAGTCCAACATGCCCCCTGATGCATAGCCCCACTACCATCGTAGAGCCGCTTCTTGGCCATTTCAAGGTAGTTGTCGGCCAGATCTCCCCAAAAGAAAGACTCAACAGCACTTTTGGCCGCGACGTGATCATAACCTTCAAGGGCCTGAGTCGCCTGCGCAATCACGACCTGCAAACGCGCTAGAATCCAAGTGTCAGCCGGCGAGAGATCCGGCCTTTCTTTGCGCTGTACTGCACCCAAAAAAGGTTCACCGAACCTAGCCACATTCCACAGCTTGTTTAAGAGACGGGCACCAGCCTGGATCTTCTCCTCGCTGATGAGTGTGTCGCGTCCTAGGCCGGTGCTAGCAGCCCAATAGCGGACGGCATCGGCCGGATAGCGCGCCAACACTTGCGCCGGGGCCACTGGACCGCCTCCGCGACTCTTGCTGATCTTGCCACTCCCCTCCGGGGCCAGACCCCACCCCGACACAGCCACTGTTTTCCAGGGCAGTTGACCAAAGTGATGTCGCGCTCGAACCAAAGAATAAAAGGCCCAACTGCGAATGATCTCGTGGGCCAAAGGCCGCACGGAAAAGGGAAAGACCTGACCATAGAGCGCCTCGTCCACCCCCATGCGGCCGGCTATTTGGGGCGTCAGCGACGAGGTCGCCCAAGTGTCCATCACATCCTTTTCCTCCCGCCAATCTGCAGCCCCACAGGCACAGGATTCCAAGGGGCAACTTTGCTGCGGATCAACGGGCAATTCGTCCGCCCCGGCCACCTTTTCCTTCCCACAAGCTCGGCAGTACCAAACCGGGAAGGGTACTCCGAAAAAGCGCTGCCGGGAAATGCACCAATCCCAAGCTAGCCCCTCCACCCACTGACGGTACCGGACGCCCATATGGGCCGGGCGCCAGTCGAGTTGCCGTCCCATCTCCAGCAGTTCCTCCTTGAAGTCGAGCACTCGCACAAACCACTGAGGGGCCACCCGATATTCTACCGGCATATCGCAGCGCTCATGCACCCGCACAGCTTGGCGCATGTCGCGCCAGTCTAACAGCGCCCCCGATGTCTTTAGGGCTTCCACGGTCCGAGCACGCGCCTCGACTACGGGCAGCCCCCGACCCGGCCCTCGGGTCAACCGACCTCTCTCGTCGAGGATCTCAATCAATGCCAAAGAGTGTAAGCGCCACCATTCCACATCCGCAGCATCGCCAAAAGTGCAGCACATCACTGCACCTGTGCCCTTATCCCGCTCAACACCGGCATCGGCCCGCACCTCCACAGTCCTGCTGCTCAGCGGTGGTAACACCCGACATCCCACCAAGTGGGCAAAACGCGGATCGTCCGGATGGACGAACACTGCGACACAAGCTGGCAGCAACTCGGGCCGAGTAGTAGCGATGGGCAGCGCGTCCCCGTTTTCTAGGCTAAAAGCCAAGGTGTACATCGCGCTATCTCGTTCCACCTCCTCCAAATCGGCCTGGGCCATGGCCGTAGCACAGGCCGGACACCAGATAACGGGGGCCTCGCGTCGGTACACTAGATCTTTTTCATATAGATCTACGAAAGCCCACTGGGCTAGGGGTACCGCTTCAATCGTCCGATAAGTATGGGTCCAGTCCACCGACAGGCCCAACTCCCGCCACAAAGCCCGGTATTCCTCGGCGGCCTTCTGGCTCACCTCCAGACAGTGGGCGCGGAATTGCGCTATCTCCATGTCTTCAGCCCGGCAACCCACTTGGCGCTCTACTAACTGCTCAGTGGGCAACCCATTGTCGTCAAAGCCCATGGGATAGAACACGGCCCGGCCTCGCATGCGCTGGAAGCGAGCCGTGAAGTCGGTCTGGCAGTACGAATAGACGTGCCCCATGTGCAGTTTACCCGAGACCGTAGGCGGTGGTGTGTCGATGGCGTGGACGGGGTGCCCCTTGGCTGGGTCAAAACGGTAGATGCCTTGCTCTTCCCACTGTACCCGGAGGCGAGGCTCCTCAGTTTTGTAGGCGAATTTTTTGGCCAACATCATATCCCCTCCTAAAAATAAAAACCCGCTGTGAGTCGAACTCGACAGCGGGTTTTGGTTAAAGCGAACGTTTAGCGCGCTATAATCGGCGTCGCAGTCGAGGCATGGCAATCCCTACTACCGAAGGTTCGATCTCCGGTACTCGCGCGGACGCAACGACAGCTTTAGTGAGCGCACAAAACACGATACATTACCAAGTTTGTGTTCAATTTCCTTTGCTGAAAGGCAATAAAAAACCGCCGCGAGTCAGACTCGGCGGCGGTGTGTACTATCAATGGCTTTGGGTCTTCAGACCACGCACACCGCCGTCCTTACCTGTACTACTACAGGCGGTACCAGTCCCGCGAACTGAGCATGGCGGATGGCGGATGGGCTGCACTTGGTCATGGTTTTTCGTTGTCGATCAATAGACATTTCTTAAAGTAAATGGAAGGGCCTCGTCGTCAAGGACAAAGATCCATCTATTTTTCGCAGACGGCGACTCCGATGTGGCGGTAAATACCGTCTTGATCAACCTGTATTGTGCCGTCGCCCGCGCCGTAGATATTGCCTCGGTCGCGGGCCGAGTAATAGAGCAAATAGCGGTCGCCGTCTGCGAGGACGCACGGCGTTGAGGTGTAGCGGCCGTCAAAGTGATCGGGATGGCGCGTGGCCGGAAAGGCCGAGCGCTCAAAGTGGTGCTTCCAGTGCAGGCCGTCAGCCGAGGTCGAGGTGTAAATTTCGAAGATGCCGTCCGCTATGTGGCAGCCGTACCACATGGTGTAGGTGCCGTTGTTTTCTAGGACATAAGGATAGACGACGCTCCTGTGGGTCTCATTGGCCACAACCGCTGGTTCTGCATCGCGGCTCCAGTGCAGACCATCTTCTGAGGTGAAGCGGTAGATGTGGCGAGCCATGGCGCGAAAATCATCGTCTGCCGCCGGCGCAGAATTCATCCACATGCGGTAGCGGCCCGGGCCATCCTTAAGCACACAGGGGCGGCGACCGCTCGGGTAGAGCGGCTCGGGGTGGACTTCCCAGCGCCGGCCATCCGGGCTGGTGGCATAACCAAGCATCTGCCGCACAAGAGGGCCTTTGCTGGTGGTGCCGAGGCGCTGGCTCATCACGAACCACATCTTGTACAGACCTTCATCGGCATCAAAGAGGACGTGCGGGGTCTGCCACGCTTGGCCTACGGGGGTCTCGCCCGTGCGCAGAATGGGGTTGTTGGGGAAGGCCGTCCAGTGCAAGCCGTCCTCCGATTCGGCATAGCCCAGATTCATGTCGTTGTTGCGCGTGGCACTGCTGTTGCCCAGATACCACATCTCGTACCGGCCGTTGACTCTTATCACCGTGGGATTGTAGAGCGTCACCCGGCACCAAGTCTGCTCTGTCGTCATGGTCGAGAGCGCGGGCTGGGACGACCGCTGCCAAGCTAATTCGTTGAGAAATGCATCCGCCATTTTACTCGCCGATCATGGTAGCAGTAAGGCGATCTATGAGCGCATCGTCGGCTGGCAGCAGACCAGAGGCCGGCAAACGCCGCAGTAAGTCTGCCCAGCGATCGTACTGTGCCTGCGCCCGTTGCAAGTAGAGCACCGCTTCCTCCTCGCGTCCCGCAGAAGCCAAGGTCACACCCACCCAGAACGGAGCCTCGCCACCCGTTGCCTCATCGGACACCATTTCGGTCGCTGCTCGATAGGCATCCATAGCCGCCTCCATGTCTCCTGCGGTCACCCACTCGTCGCCCTCGTTGAGCTTGTGGTAGGCCCGCGCCAGACGTACTAAGCGGCGCAGTTCCTCCACCGGCTCGGGATGATCTTCCACGCGCAGATCGAACACGCGGTCAACCCACGGCCTACCCGTATCCTCGGCGGAGACCACGAGGATGGCCGCGGACTGCCGACCGCGCAGGTCTCCCCCTTCGGCCTCAGCGACCTCCAAAGCCACGAGCAACCGCTCGGCCAAATCGCCTTCGGCATTCTCGTAGGCGTGCGCCATAGCCGGCCACACGCTGTCTCGGTCCATCAGATTGGCCTGGACGCTGTACTGGGCACCGGTCTGATGGCCAGCAGCGACAATAGCCCGCTCACCCGTGTGGACGGCCACGTTCCCCTCTGCATCGACCATGGCCACTTGCCGCACGGCAGCGTCGGCATCCCCTGCAAGCAGGGCGGTGAGCGCGGCCTGAGCCGTCTTGCCCATGGCCATCAATTCGAGGCCGAGCGGACCGTAAGCCGGATCAACAAGAGACTGAGTAGCCACAGCGCCAACGCCGGGACGGGCCCACGGAACGATGGGCCCCACGGAAAACCAGTGGGACTGAACGGCGACGCCGAGCTGACCGGTAAGGGAATCGCGGGCGACGATGGAATAAGTAGCCACAGGTCGCCGCCAGTCGGGTGCGTCGGCCGCAGCTAGCTGTGCCGTGACGAGAATTAGGATGAGTAGGCGCATGGTTCCCTCCCAAGTGTCGATGAATGGGATTGCGTATAGGCATCTAGGTATGAGATGCTTCGACTCCGCTTTGCTGCGCTCAGCATGACCGGTTCTGGTGCATTATTCCTAGTGTCATGCTGAGCGTAGCGAAGTATCTTATGCCACTTCTACTGTCGTGTATTTAGGATGATCTATTAACCTTTCTTGTCCTTTGCCAACGGCCCGGTCGGTGCTTCCTTGCTGTAGAGCGACGACCCGCGCTCGTACGACACGATCACCTCGCCATTGGCCACGTCCAGTCGCGGCACGTTGTTGTTGAACACATCGCGGTCTGGGCCGCGCATCACCGCCAACTGGGCATCGCTCATCCCCTCGACCAGTTCGCCCCAGCGGTTTTCTGGGTGGGCCATCTCGCCGCCGCTGCGGTTGAAGTTGCGCGACGAGTACTTGATCAGGATGCCCCGCCGCGCAATCTCGCTCTTCCAAGCCAACGCTCCGTGCGTCGTGCCGCCGTCGCCGAAGAACAGCACGTCGCCGGCCTTCATCTCGATGTGCTTGACTAGCCCCATATCGCGGTCGCAAGTCCGCACACCGGGTGGCATTTTGTAGTATGCCTTGTGGCTGCCCGGCACGCAGGCAAAACCCCCGTCACCCGCCCGTACATCCCTGAGCTGCCAAGTCACGGTAATCGCCTCGCAATAGCTGCGACCGTTGTGGTACACATAGCCGCGACCGGGGTTGAGCGGCTCGTTAGCGTCGTGCAGCGCGTGGCCACTGGTTCCCTTGACCGAGACAAAACCCGTTGCTCCACCCATCCGCCCACCACTGCCACCCATCCAATTCAGTCGGTGCTCGACCACCGGATGCGCGACCATCCGCCGAAACGGTTCGCAATACGGCTGGGGCAGTTCCAGCAGTCCATTTAACAAAGGCCGCCCAGTTCCCGCCAAGCTTTTGGACCCCCGCGCCAGCTCTTCGCCGACTTGGATCCGGTCCTCAAAGCGATCCACCGCCTCGTTGGCCGCGTCCAACCACTCCTCGTCCATCACCCCGCGCAAGACCAGATAGCCGTTGAGATCCCAAAAGTAAAATTCCCGGTAGTCAATGTCGCTGTCGGGATCTACCTGCAAAAGCGACGGATGAAAGACCCCGGACTCCATCTGCGTCGTCTTGCCATCGGTCACAATCGTCGGCGGCGGAGTCGTGGCCTGATAGCCTGGCTTGTAGAGCGAGGCCCGCTGCTCTGCGCTCAAGTCGGCGTGCCATTCCGGGCGCGGCTCCGCTTCAGTCTTCGGCCCCGTCCCCGCGCTGCGGATCACGCCGCGTCCCACGAATTCGTAACTCAACAGCCGCTGACGTCCTTCTCCCTGCCACGGCCGCATCCCCTGCACCGTCGCCAACGCCACAATCAGTAAATCCCCCGCTTTGAGCGTCGGCTGCAAGATAAGCCCCATATCGTCAGCCCCTGTCGCCACCTCTTCTGGCGTCGCCACATTGCCCTTGTGGCTGCACGGCACCAGCACAAAGCCGCCATCTCCTTCCTCCACATCCTCTAGCGCCCACAGCACCCGCACCCCCTCGCTGAAGCGCCGCCCGTTCTGGAAGTAGTACGCAATGGCGGGGTCCCGAGGCTCGTTGCCACCGACCAACGGCGTGCTCGTGTCGCAGGTTTCCTCGCACCAAACTTCCGGTGCGCGGTCCAGGATAAACCCCTGGCCGACAAGCTGATTGAGATACCACACCAACGCCGGATGCACCAAAAGATCGCGGAATGGCTCCCGCGTCTTCCCCGGCCAACCCAGCATCCCCTCCGTCGCCCCCATGGCGTCGATCTCCCTATTGAGCCGCTCGACCTCCGGCCGAGTCAACGTCCCCGGCACGTGCAAATACCCAGCCACGTCAAAACAGTAATTCTCTTCGTTGGTCATCACATCGCGGTCCATTGGACACCTCCTCTGTCTGGTGTGGTGTTTACTGAACTCAATTACAGGTCTTGGGCCGGATGATTATAGGTGATAACAGCGCTTATGGGTTAGACCAAGCTAGCGGCCCTACTGAGGATCTGACGATACAAAATCTACCGACAGCCGCAGCCCCATACTGTGCAGGATGGTGGCTAAGGTATGGAGACGGGGATTGCCTCCCGCCGATAACGTTCGATAGATATTGGACCGATTCGAGCCGGTTTTCTCAGCCAGTTGACCCAGCCCCCCTTGCGCCTCTGCCACATCCCGTAAGGCCAACAAAAGCGCCCCGTCGTCGTTATCATTTTGATATTCCTCAAAGGCCACATCAATGTACGCCTTAGCCTTGACAGGATCGTCGAGTTCCTGCGAATGGAACTCTTTAAAGGCTCCTAACTTTCTCACGACTCTGACTCCTTATACTCAGCCCATTGTCCGCAAGCATCATCCATAATATACATTTATCGCCGACTAAACTACTATCTGCTAGCAATAATGGACGCCGCCTCACCGGCGCGATATATTGCCCTGTCCATCAACAGGAGAACACGCCATGGCTTTGACCCCTTGGATCCGCATCGGTCAGCCCTTAGAGGCGGTCATGTCCGACTACGAGCGCATCTTCGACGCTTGGGAACAAGGCGGTATCCGCGGCCTTGTCTTTGGCCGCCTGCTGTTTGCCGATGAGCAGGGCCAGAGTACCATCCCCGCGTTCAAGGGCGATCCCACGCCCTACCAAAAGCGCGGCCTCAACG
The DNA here is from genome assembly GCA_009841115.1 of Gemmatimonadota bacterium. Taxonomy (GTDB): domain Bacteria; phylum Latescibacterota; class UBA2968; order UBA8231; family UBA8231. Next base: position 46,036 of record VXML01000071.1, read on the forward strand.
CCCAACTGCGCGACGTGCCCCTGCAACCCGACAAAGAAAAGCTCCTGCACGCCATGCTGGCCGACGCCAAAAATCGCGGCTGGACCGTGATGATATTCTCCCCTGCCTCCGGTACGATTGCCGCCGAGGGCCTGCCGCTGGAGGAGGACCCCTACGGCACCCAGCTACACGCCGCATCTTGGGAGGACATCTTCGCGGCTTTCCCGGAAGCCGACGGCGGCATTGTCGATGGCTGGACCGAGTCTCCCTACGAGCTGACGTATCACCACGGCAATGCGGTTTTCCGCCCGCTCAACGACGGTCAGCGCCGAGAAGCAACGGCTAGAGGCTACGACGCTGAACGCTTGGAGCAGGGCCGCCAGCACTTGCACCAGCGCTTCCAGAGCTTCACCCCTGCCGAAGTGGACTACTATGGCGATTACGGCGTGCTCTCGGAGATGAACCTCTTCGACATCAACGAAGACGCGCTCTACTGGCTGCGTTGGCGACGCGAAGACGGTATCCGCCAAGGCCGCGCCTTCCGCCAAGCCATAGACGAATTGCCGCGCCAACTGCTGTTGGGCAACGGCCCGCGCTCGGCTGTGTTTTCCGGCATGACCGCACTCGACTTCCACGCCTGGGGCCAGATCGTGGATTTGCTCTTGGTCAAGCACTACTTCTGGCATCGCGGCTTCGACGGAATGTACGGCACAGTTGCCCGCTGGGTACAGCAGATTCAGGAGTGGAATCCGGTGTTGAGCGAGGCGCGGTGCTGGACGGTGCTCCGCGCCTGGCTCGGCATCCGCCTGCCCGAGGTGGAGTGCCTAGCCGACATGGAGTTGGGATTTCCGCAGGCGTTTTTCGACGAGGTAGTGCAAGAAGAGACGCGCCGCGCCATCGCCGCAGTCGGCGACCCGCAAAAGATCCTGCCCTGGGTCGATACCGGGCGCATGCCTCACGGCGGCGACCCCATGACCTCCGGCGATCTCTACCGCATCCTCCAAGCCTCGGAAGCGGCCGGACTCCAACGCTTCCTCTTCCACAATCACGCCCACCTAACCGCAGCCGAATGGGCAGTCATATCGCGGATGTGCGGCGCGGCGTGGGACGAAGACCCCGAGGGCTACTGGCCTCCGGCAACGCCTAAACCCGGGACGTTCTAAGCGGCCCTGTAGCCATAACAGCTAAAAGGAAGGTACGATGGAAAAGGAGCACGGCTTCATTGAAATGCAGGTCTACTCCTCCCGAATGGCAAACGGCTCCCTGCGGTCGATTGGTCCAATGCGCCAGTTTCGTTTCCCGATAATAGGACAAGCTATACATGGGAATACCTTCGACGAACGGAGCATTGCGAAACGGCACATACACCGACGACTATGCGGCTTTTGTCTCCCGCTAGGCAACCTGACCGACGCAGCCGTTCCCCGTCGCCTCACGGCTATCATGCCTCCCACGCGCTCGCCGTCCGCGAGTTTGGCCGCCGGCTTCCCAAAAATTCCATTCTACAAATACACAAGGATTAAACCATGGCCAAAAAACGCGGCAAACAACGTCCCATCCGCGTCGGCGTAATCGGCGTCGGGCGCGGCCGTTCCTTCATGCAGGCGGCTGCGGCGACCGGCATGGAACTGGTCGCCATTTGCGATATATGGGAAGAGCGCCTCATGGCAGAAGGCAAGGCGCTCAACGTGCTGACATTTGTCGATTACGACGAATTCCTCGGCTGCGACATGGACGCGGTCGTGCTAGCCAACTACTTCCACCAGCACGCGCCGTTTGCCATCAAAGCGCTCAACGCCGGCAAACACGTAATGAGCGAAACCGCGGCCTGCCACACCTTGGGCGAAGGCGTGGCACTGGCGCGAGCGGTCGAGAAAAGCGGCAAGATCTACATGTTCGCTGAGAACTACCCCTACATGGTCTTCAACCAAGAGATGAAGCGGCTCTATCAACAGGGCCGCGTCGGCGACTTCAAATACGGCGAGGGCGAGTACGTCCACCCCGACCCACCCGAAGTAAAACTGGCGCGTAGCTGCGGGCGCGACCACTGGCGCAACTGGATCCCCTCCACGTACTACTGCACCCATTCCATCGCCCCAGTCATGTACATCACCGACACCCGGCCCGTAAAAGTAAACGGCTTTGTCATCCCTTTTGACTTCGCCGACCCCACCCAAACGCTGCACATGAACCGCAGTGACACTGCCGCAGTAATCATCTGTCGGATGGACAACGACGCGGTGATGAAGTCGCTGCACGGCGCGCTGCGCGGCCACGGCAACTACGTCCGCATCCACGGCAACAAGGGCGTGATGGAAAACTGCCGCCACGGTGACAAACAGCGGCTGCGCGTGTGGTACGAGCCGTGGGAAAAGCGCAAGAGCGATCCAGTCGAAACAGTGTACAGTCCCAACTTCCCCGTGCATCATGGCCTAGCGGCGCGCGCTGGACACGGCGGCGGCGATTTTTTCACCAGCTATCACTTCGCCGAGGCCATCCGCACCAGCGAGCCGCCCTATCTCGACGTGTACCGCGGCATCGACATGAGCATCGCCGGGATCCAAGCGTGGCGTTCGGCGCTGAACGATTCAGCACCAATGGAAATACCCGACTTCCGCCGCGAATCGGTGCGCAAAAAATACGCCAAAGACGACTGGTCGCCCGACCCCGAGCGCAAAAAGAAGGGGCAGCCACCGAGCAGTGTTTTGGGTGAGATCGAACCAGCCGCCGAGGCGAAAAAGCTGGCGAGCAAGGTCTGGGCAGACCAAGGCTATCTTGGCGATTGATTCCGATTACTGTCGTGTACTTAGTGGATTTCTATATCAATTCGACGCGACGCAACAAGCAGGGGTTTCACGCCTTCATCTTCTTGCCTTCCGGGTCGTACAGAGGCTCCTTCGCAACCGTTGCTTGCAGACGCTCGCCAAAATAGAGGATATCAACGCTGGTCCCCACCTCGGCGTAGTTCATCGGCAGGTAGCCATACGCGATGCTGAGGCCGATTGAGTGGCCGTAGTTGGCGCTCGTCACGTAGCCCTGCACGCAGTCGTCGTCCAGGATTGGCTCCTTGCCCATAACGACGGCATTGGGATCGTCCAGCGTCATACAGCACAGCTTGCGCGTCAGGCCCTGTGTGCGAATTTTCCTCAGCGCGTCCCTACCCAAAAAATCGCCCTTGCTCATCCTCACCGCGAAACCTATACCAGCCTCGTAAGGATTGTACTCAGTGTGGATGTCATCCCCCCACAGTCGGTAGCCTTTTTCCAGCCGCAGCGAATCGAAAGCACCTCCGCCTGCCGCGATGACGCCAAGCGGTCGCCCTACCTCCCATAGGACATCCCACAACCGCAAGCCCTGCTCGGCGGGCGCGTAGATTTCCCATCCGAGTTCACCCACGTATGAGATGCGCAGCGCCAGTGCGGGAACCTCGGCTATTCGTATCGGCTGCGCGGTCAAGTAGGGAAACCCCTCGTTGCTCACATCGTCCTCACAGACCCGGCTCAACAAGTCACGCGCGCTCGGCCCCCACAAGCCGATGCAGCACAGCCCCGACGAAATGTCAGCTACCCCAACCGATCCATCGTCCGCTAGATGCGCCTGCATCCAGCCCAGATCGTGGCGTCCCATAGCTCCTCCCGTGACCACCATGAAGCGGTTCTCTCCCAAGCGCGTCACGGTCAGGTCTCACTTGATGCCGCCCCGGGGCGTGAGCATAGACGTGTACGTGATAGTCCCGACGGGCTTGTCCATCTGATTGGTAGTAAGGCGCTGGAGCGCAGCGAGCGAGCCTGCTCCGGTCACCTCGAACTTGGCGAAGGGCGTGAGGTCGAACAGGGCTACACGCTCGCGAGTGGCGACGTGTTCTGCTGCAATCGTCGGCGACCATTCTCGCGCCTCCCAGCCAGTTCGCGCCGCACCAGTAACCGTGAGGGAGTCGAGCAGGCCCTCATTTGCGGCGTACCACTGGGGACGCTCCCATCCCGCGTTCTCAAAGAAGACGGCACCCAATTCCCGCTGCCGCGTATAGAGCGGCGTCAGGCGGAGGTTACGCGGGTTGGCTATCTGCTGGCGCGGATGGATGATGTCGTACACCTCGCGGTACTGTTGCGCAGCCCGGGCGCGGACGTAGGAGCGGCTGTACGCGTGCGGATGAAAGCGTCTTATGTCGCACTCCCGCAGATCGCTGGTCGGTTCGCCGTTTGCAATCCACTCGGCAACCGCCTTGCCAACGCCGCCAGCGTGCGTAATCCAGACGGCCTGTGCCGACCAGAACCCGCGGACTTGAGGCGATTCGCCGAGTACGGGAAACCCGTCGGTAGTAAACGAGAAGAGGCCGTTGAACTTGCGCCTCAAGCCCACGCCCTTGAGGCTCGGCAGCACTTCTCCCGCCGCAGCCATCGCCTTCTCAAAGTGAGGCGGAGTGAAAGGCATCTCGGCCGGAGCAACCGGCGCTTCCTCGTGGTCTAGAATGTCATTGGCATCCACTAAGAGGGGTTCGTGTTGGTACGAGCCAATGCCGTAGCACTCGCCGACCTGCCGGAAGTACATAGCCTCGTCTTGGTGCCGCAAGAACGGCTGCGATATATCCTCAGTCGCACCGGCGAGTTCCCGCAGTGGCGTCGTAACAGCGTAGAGATGTTGCATCGGCGACAGCGGGATGGGCACATCGGCAAGCCCACCAACCTTTGGAGCCCATATACCGGTAGCAGCGACTACTAGGTCCGTCTTAATGTCGCCGCGCGTGGTATGGACCGCCGCAATCCGTCCATCCGCGACAGTAAAGCCGGTAACTTTGACATTACTGTAGAATGTGGCACCGTTCCGTTCCGCCTCTCGCGCCATCGCTTCAGCCGGCCTCGTCGCCTTCGTCTGGATGTCGGAAGGAACGTACAGCGCACCCAGAATTCGGTCGGACAGCATGGGAATTAGACTGCGTGCCTCGTCGGCGCTGAACAGATGGGCCTCCACGCCCCAACTCATGCCATATCCGGCTTTGCGTTTCAGGTCGGTGAGACGCTCCTGCGTCCAAGCCACTTCAAGGCTACCCACGCTCTTGGCACACGGCTCACCATCGAGTTCCAACTGTCTCCAAAGCTCAACCGTATAGCGAGCGAAACTCGTCATGGTTTTCGACGGGTTGAGCTGAAAAACGAGACCCGGAGCGTGCGAGGTCGAGCCGCCGGTCTCGAATAGTGGTCCTTGCTCGACGACAACGACATCCCGCCAGCCGAGTTTCGTCAGATGGTATGCGACGCTGCAACCTACAATGCCCGCGCCAATGATGACGCCCCTAGCTTGCTGCGGTAATGTGGTATCAGACATTCCTAGGTCTCCCGCGTCAGGTCATATATCAATCCTAGATGACTTGAACGATTCGAGTTGCGGATCGTCTTGTTTCTACTATTCTGCGTCCATCTGCGTCCATCTGCGGATTAATTGCGAACGATGCTACCACGCGAATCATCCAGATCAAACATCCATCGCCGGCGGCCCATCGTAGCCAATGCTCTGCCACCCGGCGACATCGCCACCCCTGAGGCGATAGGGATGCGGATACAGCTTGAGCGTGCGGTCCACAAACGGCAGGGACACCCGCTCATGCCCCCGGTGGGCCGAGCGTACTAACGCGATGGCCACTTCGAGCGAGTGGCGGTAATCGTCGCCGCTGCTATACGGCTCAGTGCCGTCCCGATGGGCGCGCATCAGGCGCTCGATCGTATAGGTGAAGGCGTCGGCCGCGGGCTGATCCAAAAAGTCGGGATACACCGGAGAAGCCGCCGCGCCCGTCCCCTCGATCAACACGGGCCGTGGACGCGCCAAAAAGACCTGCCCGCGCTCGCCGACAACCGAGATAAAGGTCGGCACTCGACCATCCGGCTCAGGGGCGACGACCTCGCAGACGATGCCGCCGCTCAGCCCCAAGCGGCCGTACGCAGGTACATCCCCTTCTTCTATAGGCGTGCCTTCCGCCACGTACCCCGGCACCGCCGGCAAGGTGTACCCTTCCACCCACTCCACATCCATCCCAGTGAGAATGCGCAAGGCCGCAATCTGCACGCAACCACCACCCGACACCTCGGTCGGCAACCCGCCCGGAATCGCCGCTGAGGTCAGCCGACCAATGTGCCCCTGCCGCACCCACTCGACCACCTCGGGCATATGCGGCGTCGCCCATCCGGCCTGAGCGCAGCCAAACAAGGTGCCGTGTTCCCGGCAGATGCGAATCATTTCGTCGGCCTCGTGCAGTTCGTGAGAAATCGGCTTCTCGCAGGAAACCACCCGCACCCCAGCGCGGGCGCAGGCCGTAACGCAGGGATAGTTCTGGCCCACCGGAACCACGGCAGAGACAATGTCTGGCACTTCGGCTGCCAAGAGGCCATCGAGATCGTCATACACCTTCTCCACGCCGTAGCGCTGGGCAATGGCATCCCGCCGCTCTCTAGCGCGATCAACGAGGCCGATAATCTCACAGTTGGGATGAGCGGCGTACGCGCGCGTGTAATAGCGCCCCCACGTGCCAGCCGCGCCGACGACGGCCACCCGGTATTGTTCATCAGTCATTGTTGGTCTCCTAATTGACGAGAAGAGAGGTCGCGGTTATATTTTGCGCGGAGAATAAATGATGCAAACTCTACGCGCCAATCGCCACTATTACTATACCCCGCTTCATAGACAGGGGTAGTACGTCCGCTTTATCGTCTCAACCGCGTTTACAAGCCCCTGATTAACAGGGGCTTTTTTTATGCCCAGAAGGAAACGCAATGAACATCATACCCGATCTTGAATTTCGCGGCTTGATCTACCAAGTCACCGACCTCGACGGCCTCGCCGAGCGCCTCGCCGCCGGTCCAATCGTGCTCTACAATGGCTTCGACCCAACCGCCGACAGCCTGACGGTGGGCAACCTCGTGCCAATCCTGCTCCTGCGCCGCTTCCAGCTCGCCGGTCACAAAGTCATCGCCTTGGCTGGCGGTGGCACCGGCCTAATCGGCGATCCAGGCGGCAAGACCGAGGAGCGCCAGCTCAATGCCACCGACGTAGTGGCCGAGTGGACTCAGAAGGTCAGAGCACAGCTAGAGCGCTTCCTCGAATTCGACGGCCCCAACCCCGCGATCATGGTCGATAACCACGACTGGCTCGGCCAACTCGCGGCCATCGACTTTATGCGCGACGTCGGCAAGCACTTTCCCGTCCCCTACATGCTGGCCAAAGACTCGGTCGCCTCGCGCCTCGAAACGGGCATTTCCTACACCGAGTTCAGCTACATGGCGCTCCAGGCGTACGACTTTTTGGTCCTCAACGAAAAATACGGCTGCGAGTTGCAGACCGGCGGCTCTGACCAATGGGGCAACATCACCGCCGGCACCGATCTGATCCGCCGCTCCGCCGGTAACCGGGCCTTTGGCCTGACCTGTCCGCTAGTAACCAAAGCAGACGGCACCAAATTCGGCAAGACCGAGGCGGGCACCCTCTGGCTCGACGCCGCTAAGACCTCGCCTTACCAGTTTTACCAGTTCTGGATCAACGCCGAGGACCAGAAAGTCATCGATCACCTCAAAACGTACACCTTCTTGGAGCAAGACGCGATCCTCCAACTCGCCGAAACCGTCCGCGACCAACCCGAACGGCGCGAAGCCCAGCGCACCCTCGCCGCTGAGGCAACGACCATAGTGCATGGAGCCGACGCTGCTCGCCGGGCCGAACGCATCTCGCACGCGCTCTTTTACGGAGAGTTTCAAGACCTATCTGAGGAAGAAATCCTCGAAGGCTTTGACGACGTGCCAACGCACGCTATGGATCAGGAAGAACTAGGACTAGTCGATCTGCTCGTCGCGGCCGGCGTCTCACCCTCCAAACGCCAAGCCCGCCAAGACGTACAAAACGGCTCAATCTACATCAACGGCGAGCGCTGCACGGACATGACGCGAAGCATGCGCTGTCAAGAGGGCCTACACGGCAAATACCTAATCGTGCGCCGAGGCAAGAAGCAGTACACACTCGTCTGCTAGCTACTCAGACCGCAAGAGCGCTAGGAATCGGTGGCAGGACCGGCTGCGCCGACAGCATAGTCGAAGGTTGACGAAATAAACGCCGTACTAAATAATTGAAACTATCCTATGCCTTTTTCGGCGCGTGTACCCTTTGGAGCTATTAGAACTATGGAATGGCATGACATCGCCAAGCGCATCAAAGCGGGCGAGGATCAGCAAACCGAACTCCAAGAGCTGTACAATACCTTCGGCTTTGTTCTGACGGAAGAGCAAGTCATTCCGGCTGCGAAGATGGCGGACATTGATCTCGACCAGTTTCGCTCCTTCCTGCGCATCCAAGGGCTTGATATGGAAGAGGAACCGCAGCCCTCCCTTGCTGACGATTTACGCAATAGACGCATCCTATCCGAGTTCGATGGAGTTTTACGCCCCACGCTCTACGGGTTGATGGCGTTCGGCAAGGAGCCACAGGCACACCCGCAGACAACGAGCTTCTTCGTCCAATGCGCCGCCTACGCGGGCGAGGATCGGGCGTCGGATGTCATCCTCGTCGGAGAGGGAAAAGGACGGCTCGACGAGCAAATACGCCGGGCGGTTGGATGGGTTCGAAGCCTAGGATGGACTGAGCGCTACCACAGCCTCGCCCGGGAGGATGCACCGTTAGTGCCCGAGAAGGCACTTCGCGAGGCGATTGTCAACGCCGTCGTCCATCGCGACTACGCAATTACGGGTTCGCGCGTGCTGCTCGAAGTGTTCAGCGACCGCATTGACGTGACCAGCCCCGGCACTCTCCCCAATCACATGAAAGTCGAGAACGTTCGCTCCGGCGGGAATCCCCGATCCCGCAATGAGTTGATGGCAAACGTCATCCTCGTTGTGCGCTTGATGGAGCAGCGAGGACGCGGCTGGCCCGTAATGCGGAGAGCCATGCGGGAATTCAACGGCACCGAACCAGAAATAGAGCAAGACGAAGGCGGTAAGTTCGTGCGGGTGACGTTCCTGCTCAAAAATCCATTCAGATAAGGGGCCTCACTCAGGCCGCAAGAGCGCTAGGAATCGCTCGAAGTCCTGCGCAAAATCGCGCTGGATGCACACGGCTTTGGCCGCTAAATCTGCCACCTTGTCGGAATCCAAATCCGCGGTGTATGCGTGGCGAAACAGATGGCGAAATCGCCGCAATTCATCTAGGTCGGAAGCAGTTTCTGCGGCCAGAAGCGCTGGACGGATACCCTCGATCTCTAGCTGCATCCGCCTAATCATATCCGCGTGATACCTTGCTTCGTCGATTTGATTCTCAAAGAATCGAGCTACTTCCTCAAACAACTGCTCAAACGCGCCATAGAGGTTGTGGAGTTGGTACCCCATACTGTCCACCCCTTCGGCACTATGGGCGAAAGTGTCTAGGCGTTCTTCGATGCGACCGCCGATGCGACTGATGTCCCAGGCACGCGCTCGCAACTCCGCTTCGAGAACCGCGAACGCCCCTTTATCCATAAACCTTAACTCCGGACTGGGTAAAGGATTGAGGGGCAGGATGCCGGTCGAGGTCGATTACGTCCACCTCTCGGCCGGTAGCGTCCTCCAGCGCTTTCATTATTTCGAGCACAACAGGCGAGCAACCTGCTACAGCCACGTCAATGTCGGACGACTCTCGCCAGGAATCGGGCGACCGCAGCGAGCCTACGATGTACGCAACCTCAATTCCGAGAGGTTCCCGTAGCTCCAACAGGGCGTGACGAACACAGTCGAACAACTCGGCTTGCTCGGCCGCCAGCCGCTGGCGTCGCGCTCTTATGGCTTCGTCGAGGATGCTGGTGTCAAACATACTTTCGCCGTTTGGCTCACTCCCACTCAACCGTGCCAGGCGGCTTGTGGGTAATGTCGTAGAAGACCGCCTCGATCCCCGCTAACGCCAACAGCCGCTCGCACACGTCGTCCAAAAACGCCTGTGGCAACGGGCAAAAGCGCGCGGTCATAAAGTCGGAAGTCGCTATCGGCCGCAGCACCACGCTTTCTTGCACCCCATCCGACGACAGCGGAAGCAGCACCGTCGGCATCTGGGTCACTTCCTCCATCAGCCCGTGGCGCTCCAGCGCCTCCATGCTGATGGCATCGGCTCGACGCAGGAGATTGAGCCGGTCGCGGGTCAAATACCCCGCTTTGATGTTTTGCTGCGGCCGCGGTGTCGGCCCCAGCAGGTAGATCACCCGATTGATCCACGGGAAGTTATTGGTCAGCTCGGTAGAAATGGCCTCCAGCGTCTTCCACTCCCTCTGGCCGGTGACCACCGCTGGATGCGCGTAGGTCCGCGAATCGCCCTGCACGCCGACGCTGCGCAACGGCAGCACATCGAGCGCCAGACCAAATGTCGCCGCCACCTTCTGCGCCTCGGAGACCGTCTCAGGTGCTAAGTCCTCCGCGCTCGGCCCATCGCTGCACAAAGCCCGCACCGCCAGCCCCGGCCCTGGAAACGGATGCCGCCAGACCAAGTGATGCGGCAGGCCGAGCGTCTCGCCCAAGGTGCGCGCCTCGTCCTTGTAGAGTTGGTCCAGCGGCTCGACAACCTTGCCCTCGGCCAAGAGCTGATCGATGACGCCGACGCGGTTGTGGTGTGTCTTAATAACCGCCGCGTTTTCCGTACCGCCGGATTCAATCGTATCCGTATAGAGCGTCCCCTGACCCAACAGCCATTCGTCCGGGTCCAGCGCCAGCGCCGCCAGCGCCCGGTCGCGGACGCGGATAAATTCCTCGCCAATCCGCCGCCGCTTTTCCTCGGGATCGGCAATCCCCTCAGTGGCGGCGAGGAATTCAGCGCTGGCATCGACGACTTCCAGATTGTGCAACCCCGCTCCCTTCATCAGCCGCTCGACCATCGCAGTCTCGCCCTCGCGCATAAAGCCGTTGTCAATGTGCAAGCCCAGCACTCGCTCTGCGCCCAAGGCGCGGTTGAGCAAAAGAAACGCCACCGACGAATCGACCCCGCCGCTGACGAACAAAAAGACGTTGCGCCCCTGCGCCTGCTCTTGGAGCCGCTCTATGGTCTGCTCGGTGTAACGCTCCATCGTCCAGTTCCGCTCTGCACCACACAGCGCGGCGAAATTATCGAGGATTTCCATGCCCCGGACGGTGTGCGTCACTTCTGGATGGAACTGCAAGCCGTATATCTTGCGCTCGCCGTCGCCCATTGCCGCCACCGGGCAGTCCTCGGTCGCGCCCAAGACAGCAAACCCGGGCGGCAAAGCTGCGACGTGGTCGCGATGGCTCATCCACACCCGCTCGCGCTCGTCCAACCCGGCCAACACGCCCTCTGCCTTGTGGACGTGCAGATAGGCCGCGCCAAACTCGTGGGTCGTCCCCATCTCGACTTGGCCGCCCAAGCGATGGCAGAGCAATTGGTGGCCATAGCACAAGCCCAGCATCGGCTTGCCCATCGCCAAAATCTCGGGGTTGTACGCCGGAGCTTCCGGGTCATAGACGCTGGCCGGGCCGCCCGACAGAATCAACCCATCGGCGTCTTGCAAATCGGCAACCGCAGTCTCTGGCGAGCGAATCTCAGCATGGACGCGGAGGCGGCGAATGCGGTTGGCAATCAGGTGGGCGTACTGCCCGCCGAAGTCGAGGACGACGATGCTCAAAGTTTACACCCGCCCTTTCAAGCTACCCCAAGAAATGGGCGCTACATTCGTCTGCTCCGAATCAATATACAACCCAGCGCCAATGTAATAGGATGCACCCTCAATCTCGATGGGGGCCACGTAGCTTACCTTGGTGGACTCGTCCTCTCCTTCGATCGCCGGATTATCAAAGAGATATTCCGTAAATCCGCCCCCGGCTTGTGCCGCCGCGATATTCTGCTGTACGATCTTGACGCCATTGCTGTCTTCTGAGTCGATATTATTGACCCCTTCGCGATCGGGTTGGGTCGCGTGGAAAAAGCCCGTTCCTTCAAAACTGGTGATGAAGATATAAATCGGCCCATGCCGCCATTCTTCGTCGGTCCTGAAGGTCTCCAAAATAGCCGCCCGCGCCGCCTCGTCTTGCGCAGATTCCAGCAGGCTCTTCGCTTCCAGCACGAAATTCTTCAGCGTCTCTCGATCTACTACATCCCTTGCGGCAGCAGCGGCTTGTTCTACTCCGCCGAGCAGCCCTATCGCAACTAGGACAAATGACAATATTCGGATCATGATTTTCTCCCCATGATTGGTTAATGAGTGGTAAGTAGTACGTAAAGGGGCTTTAGGTATATAGTCAAGACACGTCGGCTCTTTTCGCTTCCTAGACAAGACGCGAGCGCGCCGCCGGACTATATTTGCTCGCATGACCTCCACCCCCACCCCATCCGAACGCCTGCGTCCCGAGCTGGGCCTAATCGGCACCATTGCCCTCGGCTTGGGTTCGATCGTCGGCACTGGTGTCTTTGTCAGCATTGGCATTGGCGCTGGCATCACTGGGCCGTCAGTCCTCGTCGCCATCGCCATTGGGGCGTTAGTCGCCCTCTGCAACGGCCTGTCCAGCGCCCAACTAGCCGCCAGCCATCCGCTCAGCGGCGGCACGTACCAATACGGCTATGAGTATGCCTCGCCAGCCATCGGCTTTACCGCCGGATGGATGTTCATCTGCGCCAAGAGTGCGACCGCCGCCACTGCGGCACTGGGACTGGCCGGCTACTTGCTCAATGCACTGGCTCAGACCGCATCTATTACCCCAGTCGCCCTAGCAGCCGTGCTGGCGCTCACCCTCATATCCCTCCTAGGCATCAACCGCACCAACAAGGTCAACATCGCCATCGTCGCCGCGACGCTTTGTTCGCTGATCGCCTTCATCGTCGCCGGTGCTCCCAGTGCCCTGAGCAACCTACACCTGACCCCTTTCTTGGGGGACGACGGCTGGTCGGCCCTGCTGCATGCCAGCGCCCTGATGTTCGTCGCTTATACGGGCTACGGTCGCATTGCCACGCTTGGCGAAGAAGTGCGCCAACCCCGCAAGACGATCCCCCGCGCCATTGTCGCCGTGCTGCTGATCTCTATGATGCTCTACATCGGCGTCGGTGCCATCGCCATAGCCGCCGTAGGGTCAGAGGCGTTCTACGCGACCACTATGGACAAGGCCGCTCCCCTAAAGGTCATCGCCCAGAGCTTTGACGCGCCTGGTGTCTCCTGGCTTCTGGCCATAGGAGCTATCACCGCTATGGCCGGAGTGCTGCTCAACCTAATCCTCGGTCTGTCGCGAGTCCTGCTGGCCATGGGCCGCCGAGGGGATATGCCTCGGGCGCTTGCCCGTCTCAATCGGAACCAGACTACGCCCTCTATTGCCGTGGCGGTCGTCGGGCTAGCTATCGCCGGACTAGTCCTCATAGGCAACATCAAGACCACTTGGTCCTTTAGCGCCTTCACGATTCTGGTCTATTACGCCATCACCAACTTCTGCGCCCTGCGCTTGTCAGCCGACCAACGGCTCTACCCCCGATGGATAGCCATAGTGGGCCTAGTCGCCTGTCTGGGATTGGCGTTTTTCGTCGAGCGCACGATCTGGCTCAGCGGCTTGGGACTGCTCTTGCTCGGCTGGTGTTGGCACCGCGTGGCACAACGCCGCAGGACGAAGGCCTAGATGGCCAATTAGCGCGTAGAACGAACGGACGGTCTCTCGTTGTCCCTAACACTGATTTATGTACTGGATCTATTCGATGAGGTATCGGCGCTAGTGTATTTTTGACGCCTCGGCCCGATCCTTCACCATTAGCGTCGGCTGCTGCCAGCGAGCATCGTCGCGCGCGGGATGGTTGCAGTTGTAGTGGACACCGCGGCTTTCCAAGCGCTGCCGCGCCGAGCGGGCAATGAGCTGAGCCACGGTTGCCAAGCTGCGTAGCTGGACTAGCTCGGCGTCGAGCCGATGCCCGCTGTACAAAGCTTCAACTTCCCGCACCAGCCGCTCCGTCTCCGCACAAGCCCGCTGCAAGCCGCAGTCGCTTCGCACGATCCCCACCTCGTCCCACATCAAGCGCCGCAGCAACTCCCGCCGCTCCTCCAACGCATCGGTCGCAACGGCATCACCCGCCTGCTCCATCTCGAACCGCCCCACAGCCACGGGCGCGACTGTCCTAGCGTGCGCGACAGCGCGCCGCGCAAAAACCAACCCTTCTAACAGCGAATTACTCGCCAGCCGATTGGCCCCCTGAAACCCGCTCATCGCCACCTCGCCAGCCGCGTATAGACCCGCGATATCCGTCTGGCCGTACGCATCCGTCCACACCCCACCGCAGCTATAATGGGCCGCGGGCACCACCGGTATCGGCGTCTCGGTCATGTCCACGCCCATCCCCAGACAATGCTGATAGATGTTAGGAAAGCGGCGTCGAGTCTGATCCGCATCTTGGCCCGTAACGTCCAAATAGACGCACTCGGCACCACTTTGCTGCATCTGCGCGACAATGGCCCGCGACACCACATCGCGCGTCTGCAACGGGTCAGTAAACGCCGCGCCGCGCTCGTCGATCAGCACGGCGCCAAACCCGCGCAAAGCCTCGGTGATCAGGAACGAAGGCCGCCCCGGATCGTAGAGCATGGTCGGGTGGAACTGCATAAACTCCATGTTGCTCACCCTCGCTCCAGCCCGCCAAGCCATAGCGACTCCATCGCCAGAGGCTACGCGCGGATTGGTGGTATGCAAAAAGACCTGCCCGCAGCCGCCCGTGGCCAGCAGCGTAACCGGTGCCACCGCGGCGATGGGATCGGCTTGCTGCGAATCCAATACCCAAGCCCCGTGGCAACGCCGTTGATCATCTACGATCAGGTCCACAGCCAAATGGTGATCGTACAAGGTCACCTGCGGCAGCGCTTGCACGGCCGCAACCAAGGCGCGCGTCACCTCGCGGCCAGTCATATCGTCCGCATGTACCACCCGCGCATGGGCGTGCCCACCTTCGCGCCCCAACGCCAACACCCCAGGACGCACTTCATTGAATTGCGCGCCAATCGCCAGCAATTCGGCCACCACCCCCGGCCCTTCGGCTACCACCCCCTCGACGACCACGCGGTCGCACAGACCCGCGCCCGCCGCAATCGTGTCCTGCGCGTGGCTAGCTACCGAATCAGCCGCATCCATGACCGCAGCAATACCACCTTGCGCGTATTGCGTGTTGGACTCGCGCCGCTCGTGCTTGGTCACTACGGCTACGGATCCGTGCTGAGCAGCCTTGAGGGCAAAGAACAAACCGGCAATACCACTGCCTAAAACGAGATAATCCGCCTCGATTTTCATTTTATAAAAATCATCTTATTAGCGCGGGAGATCGGCCCGATGCGCAATATATAATAATACATACCGCTGGCCACGCGCTCGCCTTGCTCGTCGCGGCCATCCCAAGAAGCACTGTACAACCCCGGAGCCGCCAGATCTTCCACCAAGTGCCGCACCAAACCGCCGGTCAAGGTGCGGACTTCTAACTCGACCATGGTCTGACCGGCGACAATGGGGTCGTTGATCCCGATCTGATAGTCAATCTGCGTACCCTCGTTGAACGGGTTGGGGTAATTCTGCCCTAAAGCAAAATCCAACGGCGTGCGCGGATCGAAGTTGAGGAAGGGCTGCCAGTTGACATCGCCGCTGATCCGAGCCGCGATCCAACTCTCGTCCTCGTTCCCCCACCAATTGTTAATCGCCTGCAATGGTTGATCAGTTTGATTATGGAGCAGTTGCTCGCCCTCTTGGACGCCGTTCAAGACCAGCCGCGCCGGCACCACGCTCCCCTCCATCCGCATAGCCAACGCATTGCGGAAGAATTGATTGCGCACAATGCGCGGGCGCGCGCTTCTGGTCCAAAGGCCGACTTCGTGATTGTGCAGCGAGTTGCCCTCGATCTCGACTTCTCGCGTCTCCACGCAGTAAATCCCAATCCCACCGGTAAACGAATTGCCCGCCACCTTGCCGCTGGTCCCTCGCCCCAAGACCAAGTTGGCCTCCTCGGGCGCAGCCGAGCCGTTGGTGTTGAAACGAGTATCGAGCAACGACAAAAACCCACCTTCGCGCCAGAGGCCAGCGCGGCCATTGCCGTGTAGTTCAGCTCGGTTTATCCGCGTCAAGCCTGGGCCAGCGATCCAAATGCCCACTCCACCTGCTTCCTCGACGTGCACGCGATCTAAGAGAATCTCCTCTTCGACCTTTTCTAAGCGAATGCCGTCCGCACTGGAGTGGCGGATGGTCACATCTTCCAAGGTAGTGGCGTGGTCGATTTCCTCGGCCAATAGGCCATAGTGAGCATGGTCGATGAGGACGCTGCGCAAATAGGCCGTGGCCGTTTGGTGCAGCACGATGCCGTGCCAATCTCCGGGCTGCGGGTCGGCTGCAGCCGAGCGGAAGGCGGTTTGCCCCTGCCCTGAAACGCCGATGAAGAGATCGCCGTACACTATCAGCTCCGCGCGCGCCGTATCCGCACCCGCAGTTAGTGCGTCCGGCCCCACCTGCACCTGCGCACCAGCGCGGACATCGAGGTGCCCTCCGGGCAAAACGGTCACGTCGCCGACAATCTCAATGCGGTCGCGCCAAATTTCCATGTCGGTAATCGGACCAGCGCGACGGCGGTCTTGCAGCTTGAGATCGGCCACCATCTGGTCTCCCGCGCGGCGGATGTTAGTCACGCTAATCCCCGTCGTCGATGCCGGATTGGACGCGGCCCAAAAATCGGTAAATTGCTCGCCGTCAAACACGTCGGTGGCGTCTCCGAGGTTGCCACCAAAATCCGTGCGATAGCGCACGTCGTGCGCCCAAAAGTCGAGATTGTCGCGGCCGTTAAACGGGGACGACTTGCGGCCCAAGGGGAAGCCCGCATCGCCAAAAAGCCCATCGGCGCATACTAAATCCACCTGTTTGGTGGCTTCCATATTATTGCCGTTGCGCGTGGGATTTATGCGCCAGATCAGCAAGCCCTCGCCGGGTAGATTGCGCTCGTAGTAGCTCTGCTGGCGGCTGCGGAACTCCACGAGAAAAAAGTGCTCAGCAGGCGCAGATGCGGGCAGCAAATACACATCACCGCCCGCGTTGACATCGGCAAAGGCCACATCGTCTTGGTCCTCGCTCAGTACGTTGAGTTGTTGGTTGTTTACCCCCAACCAACCGAGTTGCCCCAAGCTCCACGCGCAAAAGGGATTGGGTCCATCTACCTCGTCCCAGCCGCGATTGCCGTGCCCCATCAAACCCCAATAGCCAATGCCGCCCGAGTCGTCTTCCGGCTCAGACCCATAATCGCGGTCATACAGGTCGGGCAGGCCCAGAAAGTGTCCAAACTCGTGGGCCATACTGCCTACGGCCTCGACAAAAGACCGCCCGCGCTGCACGGCACCGCTTTTTGAGCGAATCAGGATAAAACCGCCGCGGAGGGCGCGGTCTTGACTCACAAAATCGTTGCCCAACCCAAGCCGAGCAACGCCCGTGGCCTCTTCGACGATAAAGCCCGTTGGGGCCGAGGCCGAGACGATAAAAATATAATCCACGTACCCATCGTCGTCGCCAGAGTTAGGCACCCCGTCGGGGCCGTCGTTGTCGTAGCGGCTAAAGTCCACGTCGGCATCAACGGCCTCGATGATCTCGCGGGCAAAGCGACCATACCCGCCCTCTTCGCTCGTGTACACGTCGGCATTGCTGCGGGATGCGTACCAGCGGGGCAGTACCTCCCCAGTGAGTTCGAACTGCCCGCGCGACATCTCGCGGTAGAAGTGGGTCAGGCTGCCCGGCTGCTCAGCGAAAATCTCCGCCGCAAAAGACGGGACCTCGCGGCCCAAGCCACCCTCATCGGCAAAATGCGCGAAGATGGTCAAGGCGTGGATGTGCCCGGTTTGGGGAGCGACGCCTTGCAGAGGAGCCGCGCCGACCTCCACGGCCGCGACCCAAGCGGCGACGAGGGCTGTTTTGGCAGCAGGTT
The DNA here is from genome assembly GCA_009841115.1 of Gemmatimonadota bacterium. Lineage (GTDB taxonomy): Bacteria > Latescibacterota > UBA2968 > UBA8231 > UBA8231. Next base: position 63,919 of record VXML01000071.1, read on the forward strand.
TAAGCATCAAGCCCAGGTGGGAGTTAGCGTTTCAGCTTGGACCCGGCGCATTTGATGCCCGCTGTGGGAAGATTGTCCAAGAGAAGCGGGCCGTTCATGGCCACAAAAGTTGTGCCAAGTGTTTGGTGAATTCGGGTGGCGGGTGCTTTTGGTGCGGTAGGCATGTTTCAAATTATCTGCGCTGCTAACGTTTGTCAATATGACCTCGGGTCCAGTCGATTTGGACTCCGCCGTAGTGTCTCAACCGCTGGTCGCGCTGGATGCGATAGCGGCTACTCAGCCGCCAGCCGCGATAGGCGATCTCCACCAGCGCGTACCCACGCCAACCCGTGCCGTAGAGCGGGCGGATGCTCACGGCCCCGGGCAGATCCACCTCGTACTCGTAAATCCGCGTCCAATACGAGTCCGTGCGGAAGCGACTCGCGTGCAAGGTCAGCCAGCGCGTCTTAAACCGCATGCTGCCCAACAGGCCCCACTCGGCGCGGGCGGCGCGATGCCAGCGCACCAATTCGCCGCGCCAGCGCCAATTCCCTTGGTCCAAGTCCAAACGCCACTTGTGGCTGCGCTCTTGGGCCAACTGCTCGTCCACCCAGTGCGGCCGCAGGCGTCTCTGCCACTGCCCGCGCATCGTCCAGTGACGACCCAACCGCCGCCGCAACTCGCCTCCCCAAGTAGCATAGGTAGCTGGCACCGGTATGAAGTAGGAGCGAGCGGGCCGACGGTACACATCCACGTAGCCGCGCCAGCCCTGCCCGCTGACTTCGGCGACGCCACCCTGTTCATTCTGCATGGCCGAAGTCCCCGGAGCCGCACCAAAAAAGCTGTGGAATCCCGGCGCATAATAGCGGCCCAACGTCCGCATCCGCAGACCCCCATGCCGCGTTCGCAGTTCCCCGACCATCCCCCAGTGACCTATCCCATCGCCGGCCACCGCCAACGCCGCACGTCCCCGCTCCCACTCCACGCGCACATCCACAGCCCCCATGCGCTGCCCGTCGCCGACAAAGCCCCAAGGCGTCCGCCCATTCCGCCGCAAGTCGATGTGGTGAGAAAAGTCCAAGGCCAGCAGGGTCGTGCCCCACTGCCAATGCTCGCCGCGCCAGTGCAGCCGACCGCCGCCAGCCCGGATGCCCAGCAGATCGCGGCCAGCTATCTCGGTCGCGGTCACGTGATAGCCGCTCTCGGGTAGCGACCGCACCTGCCCCTGTTCGTCCAAACGCCCATCCCGATGCGCCCAACCCCCGAGCACCATCCCACTCCACGCCCGACCTTCGTAACGCCACACCGCGCCGCGCAGGGCATGATTCTCCCCGTTAGAGCGATAGCCCAAGCGCCGACTGTCTCCCGCCGACATCCTCGGCGCAATAGTCCCGCGCCGGTTGCGCCCAAACACCAAACCCGCGCCCGTGCCGGGCCGCAGGTCGCCGACGACCCATTCGGACCGCCGCCTCTGCACTGCGTAGTAAAACGTCCTAAAATCGCTCCACCCGGACTCGCCTGGATCGCGCTCAGCCAAGCCAAAAAACGCCTGCCCACTGACTGGCGCGACCTCCACCCGCTGATACAACTGCCACCGCGCCCGAGCCGCTTCAGCCCCGCGCACCCGCCACCGCACAGCCGCCGCATCTAGCCCTCCCAAGTCGTCCAACCGCTGCTCCAAGTAGCCCGCGTCCTCTTCACCCAAATCCCCCTCGGCCCACACCGAGCCGACCAATACCAACACCAACAGTCGCCACATAGTCCTTCCTCCTTTTTCTGGACTCTTGCAACGACTGTGCCATGAGGTGGGTCAGTGGTGAGGGCAGTGGCTAGTGTATCCTTTGATTCCCTATTCTGTTTCCTTTAGGTTACAGTCCCAAGCGGGCAGTCGCCGAGGCGGATTGGGCGTTTCCGTCCCCCAACGAGATCATACATGAGAGTCTTCAAATACACTATTTCGCTCGCCAGTGTCCTGTTCATCGCCTGCGGCGACGACAATCCCGTTGAAGGCAGTAGAGACAATACCATTGGGGAGAGCCGTGGGCAGGGACAACTCGCCGCCGCGCAAGAGTACGACGGCGGGAATAATGCCATTGGAAATGCAGCAAGCCATTGGCGGGGAATCGAGATCCGTCCCGAGAGTAGATGTTCCCCTTATGATCGCAGCGACTATCGCTACCCGCAGTCCGTCGAGCTTGTCATTATCAAAGAGCTCGGCGGTATCTACAGCCCGTACACAGGACGCTGTTTTTCTGGCCGGTGGGAAACGGATATCGAGCACATCGTCGCGCTTTCCGAGGCGCACGACAGTGGGTTATGCGAGCCGGTCCCCAATATCATGCAGCTACGTCGAACTTTTGCTGCCGATCCGCTCAATCTGACGCTTGCCAGCCCTGAATTAAACCGCGGCCGCAAGCGCCACTACGACAGCCGAATGGATGCCGCCTACGAATAGATGCTGGTTTGCCCAGCGCATCGTCGAAGTGCGCAGGAAATATGGCCTTACCATTGACCGCCGGGAGGCGGAAGCACTGGAGCGCACACTTTCGGCCTGTTCTTCTGTCGAGATGGAGTTTATTGATTGTGGATTGGCGACGTCGGAATAACGACAGCACGCTGAAATACTTCTAGTGCAACTCTATAAGGAGCTAAATATGAAACTCACCACCTGTAACGAATACTTCACCGACTGGCCCATCGAAGAAGTCTTCGACTACGCCGGCGACCTCGGATACGAAGCCGTCGAAATCGCCCCCTTTACCCTCGCCGACAGCGTCGAAGACATCCCCGCGTCGCGCCGCGCCCAAATCCGCGCTGCCGCCGAACGCGCCGGCGTGGAAATCGCCGGCCTACACTGGCTATTGGCCAGCCCCGACGGGCTATACATCACCCACCCCGACCCAGCCATCTACCAGCGCACCTGTGCGTACTTCAAGGAGCTAGTCCAATTCTGCGGCGACCTCGGCGGCCGAGTGATGATCATCGGCTCGCCTATGCAGCGCAACGTGCAGGAAGGGTGGGATTACCAAGAGTGCTGGAATCGCATGCGCGGAGCGTTTGAAGACAGCTTGGAGTTAGCCGAGCAGCACGGCGTCTATCTCTGCATCGAGTCCCTGAGCAAGGAGCAGACGAACATCATCACCACCTGTGCCCAAGCGCGCAAAATGATCGCCGAGATCAATCACCCGCACTTCCAAACCATGGTCGATGTGTGCTCCGGCTCGACCGAGGAAATTCCCGTCCCCCAGCTTCTGCGCGACTCCGGCGAGCACCTCTATCACGTCCACGTCAACGACGCCAACAAGCGCGGCCCCGGCTTTGGCAACACCGACTTCGCCAGCGTCATGCGGACGCTCAAGGAGCTGGACTATCAGCGCTACGTCTCAGTAGAAGTATTCGATTTTAGCCCGGATCCGCGCACCATCGCCGCCGGTAGTCTGCACTACCTCAAGGGCCTTGCCGACGCCCTAGACCTCCCTTGACAGTAGCGCCCTTTTTGCGAACTTTCGGGCGCTTAAAAGAAAGGATTTCTCATGCCCAACTACACTCTCAATCACGTCCACCACGAGGCTGTCGACGTCCACGCCGCGGTTGACTGGTACAAAAAGCTCTTCGGCGCTACCAGCGATCCGCCCTTTGAGCGCGGCGGTGCGACTTGGGTGCCGGTCCACATCGGCGCAGTGCAAATCACCGTCACGGACCGCGAGTTTGCCCCCATGGAATTGGGGCGCTACCAAGGCTACGACCACATCGCCCTCGTCTCCGACGACTTCGATCAAACCCTCGCCGACATCGCCGAACTCGGCGTCGAGATCTGGATGGGGCCGGTCGCGCTCGACGACGGCAGCCGCATCGTCTTCATCAACGGCCCAGACAACGTCAAAATCGAGTTGATGGAGTAGCACTAGGATGGAAGTTCGCCCCTTCGGCCTGTGGCCCAGCCCCCTCTCACCCGACGAGTTGGCTAGCTCCACACGCCTCCGCGATGTGGCGTGGGATGCCGACGGCCGCACTCTCGTCTGGCTGGAGGGACGTGGGCCAAAGGGCGTGCTCGTCTGCCAACAGCCGGGAGCCGCTCCACGCGATCTCAACACCGCGCTCTCGGTGCGCGCCCAAGTCGGCTACGGCGGTGGCGACTTTGCTGTATCCCGCTGCCACGCGTACTTCGCCGAGCACGGCGGCCGCCTCTATCGCCAGCCGCTGGCCGGCGGCCCAGCCCAGCCGATTACGCCTCAGTTTGGCCACGCCGCGTCTCCTGTGCCCGTGCCAACGGGGCGTCATCTCGCATACGTCCACACGTACGAGGACCGCGACACATTAGCCATCGTCGATGTCGCTGGATGCTCTTGGCCGCAAATCCTCGCGGAAGGGGCCGACTTCTACATGCAGCCAGCCTGGCATCCCAGAGGCGACCGCCTGGCCTGGATCGAGTGGGATCATCCGCAGATGCCTTGGGACGGCACCCGCCTAGTGCTAGGCCAGCTTGCGCGCAGCCGCCACGGGCTGCCCAGCCTACGCACAACCGAGGTACTCGCCGGCAACGCAGACACCGCCATTGCCCAGCCTTGCTTTTCACCCGACGGACGCTATCTGGTTTATGCCTCGGACGAGCGTGGCTACAGCAACCTCTGGTGCCGCGATCTCGCCAACGGGGACACGCGTTGCCTGTACGAGGACGCCAACGACGTCGCCACGCCCGCTTGGGCGCAGGGCATGCGGGCGTTCTCGTGGGCCGCGGATAGTCGCACTTTGTATTTCGTGCGCAGCGAAAACTCCCAGCGCTTAGCATACGCGTTCGACTTCGCCAGTGGAGCAGTCGCCAAGGTCGAGGCACTGGCCGCCTACACCCACATCGAACAGATCGCGGCGGCTCCGCGCGGCAAGGGCTTGGCCTGCATTGCCGCGGCCAGCGCGATCCCCGCCCGCATCGTCGCTGGTACTGCCACCCAAGTAACAGTCCGCGCCCGCTCTGCCAGCGAGTCGCTTGCCCCAGCCGATCTGTCCACGCCCGAGCCAGTTTCTTGGGCCAGCGAGGACGTCGCGCAAGTCCACGGGCTGTACTATCCTCCGGCCAACCGCCACTTTACCGGCCGCGGCCGGCCCCCGCTGATCGTGACCGTCCACGGCGGGCCCACCGGTCAGATAGAGACCAGCTTTGAAGGCAGCCACCAATACTTTGCCACGCGCGGCTGGGCCGTCCTCGACGTGGATTACCGCGGCAGCACCGGCCACGGGCGCGCCTACATGACCGCCCTGCGCTCCCAGTGGGGCCTCCTCGACGTAGCAGACGCCATCGGTGGTGCTCAGCACCTTGTCGACAATGGCCTCGCCGACCCAGAGCGCCTCGTCATCATGGGTGGTAGCGCCGGTGGCTACACAGTTTTGCGGGCGCTCACCACGCGGCCCGGCTTTTTCCGCGCCGGCATCTGCCTCTACGGCGTGGCCAACCTTTTCACCCTCGCCGCCGACACCCACAAATTTGAATCCCGCTACCTCGACTCCATGATCGGCCCTCTGCCGGCAGCGGCTGAGGTCTATCGCGACCGCTCGCCGGTTTACGCCGCCGATCAGCTACGCGACCCAATCGCCATCTTTCAGGGAACCGACGACCAAGTCGTGCCTCCGGCCCAAGCCGAGGAGATCGTCGCCTCGCTACGCCGCCGCAACATACCACACGTCTATCACCTGTACGAAGGCGAGGGCCACGGCTGGCGCAAACCCGAGACCGTGCGGGCCTTCTACCAAGCCTGCGAGGCTTTCCTCCGCCAACACGTCCTCTTTGCCTAAAGCTCGCCCAAAGGAGCATCCCTTGCACTACGAAACCGTCATCGGCATGGAAGTCCACGTCGAGTTGCAAACCGCCTCCAAGATGTTTTGCGCCTGTGCGGCCGATCACTTTCAGGTGGCGGCCAATGCCCACATTTGCCCGGTGTGTACCGGCCAGCCCGGTGCCTTGCCCGTGATCAACGGCCGCGCCGTCGAGCTGACGGTTATGACCGGCATGGCCCTCAACTGCCAAATCAAGCCCAGCAGCGTTTTTGCGCGCAAAAACTACGTCTATCCCGATCTACCCAAGGGCTACCAGATCTCGCAATACGAGCAGCCCCTGTGCGAGAGCGGCTGGATCGAGATCGACGGCGAGAGCGGCCCCAAGCAAATCGGCGTCGTCCGCGTCCACCTCGAAGAAGACACCGGCAAGCTCCAACACGCTGGCCACTCCAGCCTGATAGACTACAACCGCGCTGGCGTGCCCCTGATGGAAATCGTCACCGACTCCTCGCTTCGCTCAGCCGACGAGAGCTATGCGTACCTGACCCAGATCCGCCAAATCGTCCGCTACCTAGGCGCGTCCTCCGGCGACATGGAAAAAGGGGCCATGCGCTGCGAGGCCAACATCTCGATCCGGCCCGTGGGCAGCCGCGAATTGGGCACCAAGGTCGAGGTCAAAAACCTCAACTCCTTCCGCGCCGTGCGCAGCGCCATCGCCTATGAGGCCGAGCGCCAGCAACAGATCATCGAAGCCGGCGGCCATGTCCAACAAGAGACCATGGGCTGGGACGAACGCGCCAACATCACCCGTCCGCAACGCAGCAAAGAAACCTCGGACGACTACCGCTACTTCCCGGAGCCAGATCTGCTCGTCACGGAATTAGACGACGAGTGGATCGCCAGAGTCCACGCCAGATTGCCCGAGCTACCGGCTGCTAAAGCCGCGCGCTTTGCCGATGCCTACGGACTCAATCCACAGGAGGTCGCCGCCTTAGTCGAAGACCAAGCCGTAGCCGCGTATTTCGAAGAGGCCGCACAGGTGCAAGGTGCAGACCCCAAGCAGGTGGGCAACTGGATCACCGGGGAAGTTTTCCGCCGCCTCAACGCCGAGGGGCGGTCGATTGAAGACGTCGAAGTTCAGCCAGCCGCGCTCGTCGAGTTGCTCTCCTTAGTCAAAAAGGGCACGATCAACCAAAACGCTGCCCGCGAAGTCTTCGGTCAACTGTGGGAACAGGGCGGCTCGCCCGCCGAGATCGTCGCCGCGCTCGGCCTCGGACAAATCTCCGACAGCGGCGAACTCGACCAAGCAGTAGCCGAGGTGATCGCCGCGCATCCTGACGCCGTCGAAAAAATCAAGGGCGGCAACCACAACACCGTGCAATTTCTGATGGGTCAAGTGATGCGGGCGACGCGGGGGAAGGCCAACCCGCAGCTCGTGCAAGAATTGTTGCGCAAGCAGTTGGAGATATAAAATTTCCGTCTCAACGCCTCGTCGCCTACAACGCGAGGTCGCCAATTTTCTTCAACGGCAGGGCCGTTATATCCTGCGCGAGCGGGTACTCCAAGTCGCCGGGATAGATCACCCACAGGTGCTCAAGCCCTAAATCGTCAATGACGATGCGCATGGATTTAGTCGTGCGTGGGGCGTCAGTGCATTTGAACTCAAAACCCCAGCGTTTTCCCCGTCGCAGCAACAGCAGGTCCAGCTCGGCACCGCGTTGCGTGGCGTAGAAATAGGCTTGATCCTGACCGTGCGCTAGCAACGTCTGTTCGAGTGCGAACCCCTCCCAGCTAGCGCCGTAGCGCGGGTGCATGGCCAGTTCCGCCATGTCTTCAATCCCCAGCAGGAAGTGCAGAATACCGCTGTCGCGCAGGTACACCTTCGGGGATTTCACCATCCGCTTGCCCAAATTCTCAAACCATGGCGGCAGCACCCGAATCATAAAGGTACCGGCTAGCAGGTCTCGGTAGTGATTCACCGCCGTGGCGCTCACATCCATGGAACGCCCCAGTTCCGCAGCGTTCCAAGTCTGCCCGTGATAGTGCGCCAACATGCGCCAGAAGCGGCCCAATGCTTCCGGCGATACCTTGGAACCCAGCCCTGGGATGTCTCGCTCAAGAAACGTGCGCGAGAACGACTGCATCCACCGCTTCCATGCCGCTGTTGATCGCGCCAACCAAGCACGCGGAAAGCCGCCGCGTATCCAAAGCCGGTCCTGGTGTTCCGACCCCACTTCCGCCAACGAGAAGCCCCCCACATCCACGAACAGAATCCGCCCTGCCAGCGTCTCTGAGATGCCTTGGATCAGGTCCCAAGAGGCGCTACCGAGCAGCAGAAAGACGGCCTTCCGATTCGGATCGTCGCACACCGGGCGCAGCACTTGGAACAGGGCCGGGAGGCGTTGAACCTCATCGATGACGACCAAGCCCTCGCTGTTACGCAACAAGATTTCCGGCGTTTGCGACAATGCTTCGCGGACAGCCGGGACTTCTAAGTCGAACACAGTCGATTGTCCCGGCCATGCCTCTGCAACCTGTCGCGCCAACGTCGTCTTACCTACTTGCCGGGCACCGAGCAAAGCCACAGTCGGTGCTTCTTCGATGCCGCTGACTGCCTCAGAGAGCAGTATTGAGCGAGGAATAGATTGTTGCATATCGTTTATCTACCATTGGATTTTCAACAAAAATATCCCATTCTACAGATGGCGCAATAGTCCGAAGTGACTACCCCCTCAGACGAGCAGGAAGGATCGGCAAGACGATCCATTGACACGATTTATTTATCCTATGATGCTATATTTAAATTAATACCACACAGGTACCGGAACGGCAGCAAAAGCAAATGCACAGCCGCCTTTGGTGATGCCTCAGAAAGCACTCGATTGAAATAAGGGAGCCGAATCAATGAACCCACAGGTATCGGTATCAAAAACCGCTCTGGCCGCCTTCTGTCAAGAACATGGAATCAAGCGACTCGCCATCTTTGGCTCAGCGTTGCGAGAGGACTTCGGACCAGAGAGCGATATAGATATACTCGTCGAGTTCAAACCAGATCGCATTCCTGGACTGCTAGGCGTTGCCGGTATAGAATTGGAATTATCCAAACTGTTTACAGGACGCAAAGTGGATCTGCGGACACCCGAGGACCTAAGCCCCTACTTCCGGCAGGATGTTCTGGCTACGGCGGAAGTCCAATATGACCAAACATGACGAAATCCGCCTGCGCCACATGATTGAAGCGGCGCGTGAAGCCGTGTCGTTTGCGCGTGGCCGAGTCCGTATCGATCTGGATATCGACCGTCAGTTAGTCTTGTCACTAGTCAAAGACATCGAGATTGTAGGTGAAGCCGCGGCCCAAATAACAGAACCGACCCGTACGGAGTTAGCGGACATTCCTTGGGCCAAGATTGTCGCAATGAGAAATCGACTTGTTCACGCGTACTTCAGCATCAGCCTCGATGTCGTATGGCAGACCGTGCAGGAAGATCTGCCGACACTGATCGCCGATCTTGAGCGGTTCGTGCCTCCTGAATCTGACATGACAAAATGAACCGCTGTGTCTACGCAGACTCCTTGGTATCTTGTCACCAGAGGGTGTCGAGCAGTCTCTCAACGCACCAACGCCAAGCGCCCCACCGCGACAAACGAATCCGCCACCAAGCGATAGAAGTAAATCCCCGAGGCCACCTCTCTCCCCTCTCGGTCGCGCCCATCCCAGACGAATCGGTAACGGCCAGCCGCTAACGGCCCATCCACAAGGTGGCGCACGGGCCGTCCCAGCGCATCGTAGAACACCAACGCGACCGACACCTCCTTCGGCAAATCAAACGACAGCGCGACCTCGGCGTTGAAGGGATTGGGATAGGCCGGATGCAGCGCAAAGTCAGCGGGCAGAGCCACCGCCTTGGACGCCCCTTCCTCCGTGCGAAACGGCACCCACGCCACCGCACCCTCGATCTGCGCAGCAATGGCCGCACTGTCAGCCCCGCTCCAGTAGTTGTCTTGGGCGTTCAACTCCTCGGCGCTCAAATTCTCAATGGCCGTAGTATTGTTGGCAAAAGTGTTGCCGCGAATCGCCGTCGGCACCTGTGGCCCTTCGACCCGGATGGCCACGGCATTGTCCGCAAAGCGATTGCCAAAGATGTGCGGCGCAGAATCCACAGATTGAATAGCCGGCGTCCCGCGGACAAACTCGCTGCCGCGAATCTCCAGCGACTCCACACCGGTCAGTTCCAAACCTCGGCCCCCGATAAACGAGCCCATCTCAATCACCCCTCTCGTCCCCGGCCCCAAGCGCAGACCTGCGGCAACATGCGCCCTAAACGTCGAGTTCCATATCTCCACCAGCGACCCGGTGATTTCGGCACCAGCGCGCAAATTGCGCTCGACCAGCACCTGCGCAAGGGCCAAGCGCGCCGCATCCCCAGCGCGCAGACCATCGCCTTGGTTGGCGACGAGGCGGCTATTGTGCAATTCCACCTCTCCTAGCCACTCTTCCAAATCCATGCCGTGCCCGGTGTTTTGCTCAATCTGCGACTCCCACATCTCAATCCGCTGGCCGCGGCCGCCTATGGCCCGCACCCCAGTCCGCGGGTCGTCCGGGTCGAGACTGCCGTTATCGATTACAGCGACGCGGATGGCCTCTAAGGATGCGTTGTAGAGCAGGATCCCCTCTTGGCCGTTGCCTTCAATGGTGGCGTTGCGCAACGCGAGTTGCCCGCTACCGGCCACGAGCACGGCCGGGCCGGCAATGGTGGTAAATTCGCTCCGATCTACCTGTGCTTGGCCATTGAGCCTCAGCAACAGGCCGTTGCCGCCGCTTTCGCGCACCACAGAGTCGGCAATGCGCAAGCCCGTCTCTTCGTCAATCTCGCCGCTAAAGGCAAAAGCCGTGCGCGTTAGCTCGGCGTGCTGCACCTCGACTTGAGCACCCGGCAACACGTGAATGCCATACCACAAGCCGTCGTTCTCTGGGCCGGGATCGGTGGTTAGCTGCGCCCGCTGGCCAGCCATCCCCTTAATCGTCAATGCGCCTTCCACGATCAGCTCGACAAAGTCCGGGGACGCGCCGCGCCGACTGAGATCAAAGCGGGCAAAAGACACGCTGCTCGGACCGATGTGCAATTCGGATCCAGCCGGCACCACCAAATCCGCGTACACGGCCTGCTCGTCCAGCCACTGCGTCCGCCCCGGAGGCAGGCGGAAGCCAACGACCCCGCGATGAGCGTGCTCAATGTCAACGGTCGCCGGATCGACTACTTGGCCGTCGAGCAGGTAAATGCCCGACCAATCCAAGGGGCCAGTGCGCGGCGCACTCGACGCAAACGATGCGCCCTCGCCGATTTTGAGCTCGCCATAGACGATCAGTTCGCTGCGGTCTGGATCAAACCCCGTGGCCTGTGCATCCCCGCGGGCAAAGCGGATCTCCGCACCGGCGTCAATGGTCAGCGTTGCGCCTGATGTCACGACCACATCTCCATCCAAATCCACCCGCCCCGTCCACGTCGCGTCGCCGACAATGTGCCCGGGGCGTTGCTGCCGCACCACATCGACGACCATAGATGTGCCTTGCGGGCGGATGTTGTCGATGGCCACGCCCAGCGGCAAGTTCCGCGCAAAGCCCGTGTGGCCGCTGAAGGCCGGGTTCGTGTCCCAAGCAAAGCGGCGGAATCGCACGCCGTCAAACGGGTCGGTCGCATCGCCTTTGTTGCCATTGTGGGCCGAAGAATACGCTGTGTCCCGCGCCCAAAAGTCGAGATGGTCCCGTCCTTCCACTACATCGGGGTCGCCGTTGGGGGCAAAAAGTCCATCGGCACAGACCAAATCGACCTGTTTGTGGCGTTCTTCGTCGTTGTCGGCCTGCTCGTCTATGTGCCAGATGAGCAAGCCGTCTTGCGGAATATTGCGGTTGTAGTACGAGCCGTCAGCGCGCCGGTGTTCCAGCAGGAAGTACTCGTCTTGGGTCAGGGGAATTTTGTACGCCTTCCGGGAGCTGAATATCTCCCCGATCTCCAGCCCTGCGACGCTCCCTTCTACCTCCACCACCTCGATCCAACCGAGGGTAGCTAGCGACCACGCCGAAAAGGCATTGGGGCCATCTTCTACGCCCCAACCGAGCGTCCCCCAGCCCATGATCCCCCAATTGCCAATGCCCGCAGAATCCTCCTCTGGGTCCAACTCGGCCACAGTCAACGCCGTCTGATCGAAGAGATCGGGCAATCCCAACACGTGCGCGAACTCGTGGCACATCGTCGAGGCCGTAATGCTGAAGGTGTGGCCCCGCTGCGTGGTGCCGCCGAAACCCGTGAAGCGACTCCGCACCCGCACAAAGCCGCCGCCGGCTGCTGGATCGCCGCTAATGTAATCGGTGTCTAGCCCCAGACTGGCGATGCCAGTGGCCGCGCCGACGAAGAAATCGCGGGGAGCAGTATGCAAGTTGATAAAGACGATATCGACGTACCCATCGTCGTCACCTGAGTTGGGCACTCCGTCGGGGCCGTCGTTGTCAAAGTGTCCAAAATCGGCGTCCGCGTCGGCGGCTGCAAGAATCTCCAGATTGAAGCGGCCAAACTGGCCCCTAGCTCCTAAAGTATCAGCCAAGTAGGTATCTGCGGCCGCACGCGAGCGATAACGCCGAGGCAGCACCTGGCCATCGACGTGAATCCGCCCGCCCGACATCTCGCGGTAGAAGTGGGCAAAACTGCCGGGCAGCTCGTCGTCGAAAAGGCCGTTCGCCCACGAGGGCGCAGTGGTAGGAGCACCCTCATCTTGGAACTGCGCGAAGATAACTAATGCACTCAGGTGCTCCGGCGTCTGCACAACCTGCTGCGCCGATGACTCCAACGCCGCACAGGCAAACTGGGCCGCTAGAGCTTGGGATGGGAGGAGAAGAAGAAGGAAAAGGAACAACCTACACGCCATTCCTTTAGAGCAACATACTTCAAAACTTATCAATCGGCATCTGCCGACACTCGCGGATGAAGACTTCGGCTTCGCGGCCATAGGTGAGAAAGGGGTCGTCGAGGCTGAGGAATTTATCGTCGCCCACGCAGATGGAATCCCAATCAATTTGATAGCGCGTCTTCTGGTCGGTCAGCGCCCTCATCACGCGGGAGCGGGCGCTGGCGCGGGTATCGACCGGGGGATGCGTGATGGCTTGGTTGATCTGCTCGTCGCTTACTACTCGCTTGACCATCCCGCGCTCGTACAGATCAAAATAAAGACTCCGCGCCGTGTTGAGATTGTGGTATTCCAGATCCAAACTTTGGATCCAAGTATCCTGCCAGTCCAACCCCTCTTCCCGCATGAAGTACTCCAACAGCCACTTCTTAGCCACCCAATCGACGCGATCAACCAAGCACCCAGGATCGTGCTCTAAGGCGTCGATGACAAAGCGCCACTCGTCCAACACCCAATCGCCCTCTTCGTCCCGACCGCGCAGATGGCGCTCAGCCAAGTCGAGATACGCGCGCTGGATCTCCGTCGCCGTGGTGTAGCGACCATCCTCTAGCTGCACTTCCCAGCGATAGGTCATGTCGCGCGAAATGTCGCGGATGGCCTGCACCGGGTCGAGGAGCTTGATGTCGTCGCAGATCACGCGCTCTTGCTCTTCCAAAAGCTGTAACACCAAGGCCGTGGTCCCCACCTTCAGGGCCGTGGCGTACTCCATCATGTTCGAGTCGCCCACCAAGAGGTGCAAGCGGCGGTACAGCCCCCAGTCGGCCAGCGGCTCGTCGCGCGTGTTGATGATCGCGCGACTGAACTGAATCCACTGGTAGATCTCAGTGACGATGTGGTCGGCCCGCTGCGACAGTTGAAATCCAACGCCTTCGTCCTCGGCATTGCCGTACTCGAAAATATCCGTGTGGCAACCCACGCGGCCAGCACCGGCGAATATCTGGCGGGTAACGAAAAAGGGCAGCATGGTCGGCAGCAGCACTTGCGAAAACGGCACCTCCCGCCGCACGAGATAGTTTTCGTGGCAGCCAAACGTAGCCCCTGTGTAGTGGTCGATATTGTTCTTGAAAAAGGCCGCGCTATCGGCCAAGCCAAGCTGGTCTAGCGCGTGCTGGACCAACCGCTCGCCGGCCCTGTCGGCGGCCACCAAATCAAAAAGGCCGGTACACTCCGGAGTGGCGTATTCGACGTGGCCCATGTCGATGTACACTCGCCCGCCGTTGAAGAGAAAGCCGCCATTGCCGGGCGGCTCGTCGCGACCCCGATAGTGCATATCGACAATGCCCAAGTGCTCGCGGTAGAACACGCAGTCTTTGGCCTTTATCGACACAAAATCAGGACTCAAAAAAGGATCCGAAGCCGGCGGCAGACAGCCGTACTCGGTTTCCAACCCGTAAATGCGACCTTCCATGCTAGACCTCGAAGTAGGAAGCGAGTGGCTCGGCTAGTTGTTCCGCCGTGAGTAGGCGAAACTTCGACTTGGCGGCGCGGTCGCGGTCGAGCACTGCGGCCTCGACTGTCAGCCCTTGCAAGCCACCCTTCAGAAAATCGCGCACAGCCTCCGCGCTAGGCACCTCTCGATCTCCATCGCGGGCGTCGAGGGTCAACCGGCCCAATCCCCACACCTCCAACGCCGCACCCAAGGCTTGGTCGAGGGGAAGCTCTGGACTAGTCTCTTGCAGTTGTGCCGTCATTGCCTGTGCGCTCTCTGTGTTGCCGCTAATGGCCGCCACCCCACCACTCTGGGCAAAAGACCCATCGGCGTCAATAGTAAAAAAAGCGTCTCCGCCGCCATCCGGGTCTAGCTCGGCCATCAGCACGCGAGCGACAAAGGGCGAGCGAAACAGCTCGTCGAAAGCCGCCTTCATCAGCGGGCCGATGCCAAAGCTGACCAACCGCTGCAAGGTCACGTCGTTGGCCGACAGGTTAAATCCCTCGAGATGGGCGATGTCGATGACAGCTTTGCGCAGCTTCTCGATGTCGGCCGGGTGCCCTACGGCCGCGAAGGCGATCTCGTCGTACACCTCGAAGAGCTTGCGCGGGCCTGGGGTAGCCGTCAGCAGCAGTACCCCGTCGGCGTACGTCGTACCCACCACCGGACTGCCGCTCGCGAGTTGGTCTTCCACGTACTCGCGGCGATTGTTGATGGCCTCGACCCAGCGATAAGGTTCTTCTAACATGCCCCTCAAGCCCTTTGGTAGAACGCGGCCAAATCCACTTCAGGCACGGCATTCAAGCCCGCGGCCGTCACCTGCACGACCTGGGGAAAGATGTGCGCGGCCTCGCGGAAGCCGCCGGTAGCCGTGTCGTATTCAGCGGCCGTCTCCAGCATCTTGAGCACCAGCTCGACAGCCTGCTCCCCGGTCATTTCCCGCAGCGGCTGCGGCCCCCAGCGGTTTTGGTAGTACAAAGCGCCGCGCACAATGTGTGCGCCCGACCCAGTGGCACAGAAATCCACGCACTCGAACTCAGCCCCCAAAAGGTCGTAAAAGAAAATTTTGCCCTCCGCGCCCTCGTGGTCAAAAGCCGCGAAAATCGGCACCACTGCGCCAATCCCCTGCATGGCCAACGGCAAGTTCTGGCGCAATAGCCGCGACAACGTCCGCACCTTGCCGTCCAAGCTCAGCCCTTGTAGCTGGCTGCGGCGGTAGTACTGCACCGACATTTCTAGCATCCGCGCAATGTCCCACGCCACGGCCGGCGAGCCGGCAATAGCCATGACTGCTTCGTCGTCGATGATCAGCACTTTGTCGGCGCGGTCGTACACCACTGAATTCCCCATGGTGGCGCGGCGGTCGCCCGCCACCACCACCCCGTCGGCGCAGCGCACCGCTACAATCGTGGTGCCCTCGACCGGCTGCAAGGACGCTTCCGCAGTAGCGACAGGGGCAGCGGGCAAAACCCCTCGCTCCTTGAGCAAGTCGAGGAAGTCGCAGCTTTCCATCGGCAACTACTGTCCGGTGCGCTGGCGGTAGCGGCGCGCCTGATTGGGATCTACGCGGCGCATCCGCTTGAGGATATCGTCTGTACTGGGGCGCTCAACCCGCGGCCGGCGCGGGCCGGTATCGGGTCCGTCGTCGTTATCGTCGATCGGCTTGGTGGGCCGGGGCGCGCGCTCCCGGTAGTAAATAAAATCGCTCATGGTGCCACCTCCGGTTTCGGGTTTCTACCCAGTCTGGCAAGCAAATCCTCGACGCTCGCAGCCGCGTCTAAGGCTTGATTATAATAAGTTGCTGTCTCCCGACTGACACAAGCCTTGAGGTCAATGACCTCGGTGCGGCCGTCGAGGTCCAACTCAATGCTGTCCCAGTTGAGCGAACGCACTGCGGCGGCAAACTTCTGCAACATCTTGCCGCGGAAATAGGCCCGCGTGTCTCCAGGTGGCTCAACTAACGCCCAGCCCACCTCCTCCTCGGAGACGACGCGCTCCACTTGACTAGCGGCTTCAAGCGTCGGGTACAGCCCCTCAGCCGGGTCTATGTTGTGGTATTCAAGGTCTTGGCTTTGCAGCCACGCGCGGTCCTCTGGCCGTTCCCAATCGAGCCCCTCGGACTCGGCAAACGCATCCAACAGCCACTTCTTGGTCACCCAATCGAGGCGACCAATCAGCTCTTGCGGGTCACGCGCGAGGGAATCCAACACGTCGCGCCAAGCCGCAAGCACCCAATCCGTCTCCTCGTCGCGGCCCTGAAAAATCCGCGTCGCCGCCGCCATAAAGGCCGTCTGTATCTCCACCGCCGAACTCGACCCTCCTTCGGACAAGGCCACCGGCCACTGCTGGGACTCGTCGCGGGAAATGGCCTTGAGCGCACCGATGGGATCGGCCAGTGCAAACGCGGGCAATGCACCAGCCTCTAGCAAATCCAGCACCAAGGAAGCCGTGCCTACCTTGAGCGCGGTAGCGTATTCGCACATGTTGGCGTCGCCGATGATCAGGTGCAGGCGGCGGTAGTGCACTGGATCGGCGTGCGGCTCGTCGCGAGTGTTGACCAGCGGGCGGCGGTGCATGGTATCGACGCTGGCGATGACCTCAAAAAAGTCCGCGCGCTGGGCTAGCTGATAGGTGGTAAGCCGCGCCCGGGTGTCCTGTTCGACGCCGACCTTGCCGGCCCCGGCAAAAATTTGGCGCGTCACCACAAAGGGCAGCAGCCCGTTGATCACCTGCTGAAAGGGAATGTCGCGGCTGAGCAGGAAATTCTCGTGGCAGCCGTAGCTATGTCCCTCGAAGTCGGTGTTGTTTTTGTACAAACGCACCACGCCGCGGCCGCGGTCTTTGGTGCGCTGGCGTGCACACTGAAGGAGAATCCGCTCCCCGGCGCGATCGACGGCTACCAAGTCGCGGAGACTATAGCATTCTGGAGTGGAAAATTCTGGGTGGGTGTGATCGTTGTACAGGCGGGCACCGTTGTGGACGATCAAGTCGCTTTTGAGGTCCGCGAGCTGGATCGGGCGCTGGCGATCCTTCTGCAAGTGGACGGTCTCGTCCTTGTCGTTGAGGAGTCCGGCGACCTCAAAGCCGCGCATATCGAGCCGCGGGTTTTCAAGCGCGTAATTCCAGAGGGCGACAAAATCTTGGCGCACATAGCAGCGAATCAACTCCATGGACTCTACCACCACGTCCATGGACTCGTCCTCATCAACCTGGATGCCGTATTCGGTTTCTAGCCCGCAGAGCCGCTGCATGAGCTGAGTCAGATCACCTGGCCGATGCGCTTTTCCGGTGTCTTTTCCGGCTGAGGTCTAACGGGTATCACCCTCACCACGTTCTCCGGCTCATAGTCGAGCAGTTTGAGCCAGTCCTCGACGCTGTCCGAAGGTGGGAACACCTCGTTTTCGCGGTATTCAGCCCGCGTCGCCTGCCGCAAATCCTCGGCGCGGATCCCGCCTTCGGGATCTTCTTCAGCAATGGCGCGCTTGATCGCCATTTCCTTGGCCCGCGATACGACCGAGGCGATGATGGCCCCAGAAATCAGATCGCCGCGATAGAGCACTTCCTGGCGGCCGCTGCGCAGCGACACCTCCAAGAAGCGGGCTTCTTCGCCTTTGGAAAACAACTCGTCTAGCCCCTCCTGTATCAGGACCTCGCGCGCAGCCACTTCGCCTCCGTGCTGCTCTACCTCGGCGCGGTCGAGCGGCAACTCGGGCTTGAGGTAAATCCGCAAAATGTCGCCGGCCGCCTCGTAGTTGGGGCGCGCGACCTTGATCTTGCGGTCTATACGGCCGGGCCGGAGCACAGCCGGGTCAATCAGATCGTGGCGGTTGGAGGCCAAAATCAGCACCACGTCTTGTAGCGACTCAATGCCGTCCATCTCAGTGCAAAACATCGGCACGACCGTATTGGAGATGTTGTGGCTGCGCATCGAGCGCCGCGTGCCCAAGATCGACTCGGCTTCATCGATAAAGACAAAGGGCAAATAGCCTTCCTTGCGCTTTTGACGCGCTTGGGCAAAGACCTCGCGCACCATGCGCTCGGTCTCGCCGAGCCACATGTTGAGGATCTCCGGCCCCTTGATGTGCATGAAGTACTCCTCCAGCTCCAAGCCCTCGACTTCGCGCATGTGCTGCACCAAGTTGTACGCCGTGGCCTTGCCGATAAGAGTCTTGCCGCAGCCCGGAGGGCCGTAGAGCAGGAAGCCCTTGGGTGTCGAGTACTCGAAGCGCTCAAAGAGCTGGGGGTGCAACGCGGGCAGTTCAATGGTGTCGCGGATGGCTTCGATCGCCTCTTGCTGACCGCCGATGCTCTCCCAGGGAGTCGGGGGAACATCCTCGATGAAGTACTCCTTGCTCTCGGCGGACTGCAACACTTCCAGCGCGACCTTGTAGGCCGGGTCCATCCGCACCTCGTCTCCGATTTGCAAATCCGCGCCTGCCAATTCCGCAGCACGCTCCACGACCACCTCTTGGGTCCCGTGCGCTTGGGCAATCCGCAACCGGCCCTCCGGGAGTAAATCGCCGACCTTAGCCACCGGCCCCGAGGGGCTGTGCCCCAAGTTGCCGACGACCGCGTACGCTTCGTTTACCAGCACCCGGCAGCCGACCTTGAGCTGAGACACATCGACGCGCGGGTCGATGTTGGCATAGTACTCGGCGCTACCGACGAAGACCGTGGCAATCCCTTCGCTAGGCATCCCGAGGAAAATGCCGACGCGGTTGGCTGGGGCCGTCACCTTCTCTAGCGCGGCTTCCATCTCCACGAGGGCACGACGCGCCTCCTGAAAGGAAATCTCTCGTTCCATGAGCTGACGCCGGAGGCGGTACAGCAAGGGCCGAGCGGGATCGCGGTCTGGAGCTAGCGCGAGGAGCTGATCGACCAAGCGCAACGGCTCGGCTACCTGCTCCTTCGGCTCTTGGGCCTTGTCGTATTCGTGCGATTCCCTGCGGTTCATGGCATCCTCCCGCTAGTAGATCACATCGCCGAGACGCCCGTAGCGCACTCGGCTGGGCAGCCGCCAGACAAAGCTGGCTACCACCGCGGGCAGGGACGTCAAGCCCCGATAGTAAGGCCCGCGGGTGTCGGGCTCCCACGACCAATAGATATTCATAGCCTTGCCCTTGATCAACCGCTTGGGCACGGCGCGAAAATAGCGGCTGTCCGAGCTGTTGTCGCGGTTGTCGCCCATCATGAAGAAATGCCCTTCGGGCACAATATACGGACCAAAGTTATCGCGGGGATTGAGCTCTGCCGGATAGTACGTGCGGTCGGCGTACTTGGCCAGCGGGGGATCTTGCATTGGCTCGCCATCGATGTAGAGTACCTTGTTGACAATTTCCACTTGCTGCCCCCCAACGGCGACGCAGCGCTTAATCAAGTCGCGCCCTTCATCCTGCGGGGAGCGGAAAATCACGATGTCGCCCGGCTGCGGTTCCCTAAGCGCGGGCAGGCGGAACAGGGAAATGCTCGTCAGGGGTACATCGACCGGAACGCCGTAGACAAACTTGTTGGCCAGCAGATAATCGCCCACCAAGAGCGTATCTTCCATCGAACTGGAAGGAATGTAAAAGGCCTGCACCACACTGGTGCGAATAATCAAAAACAAACCCACGACAGTCAGTATAGAGTACAGGTATTGGCCAAATTCAGACTTTGGCTTGGCTCGCTTCATTCGCAGTATCTCCTCAGACCTGAGTATAACAAACTACCCTCCCAGCCGCTATTTGCACTTATTGCTGCGGCACCTTCACCACCTGACCGGTTTCCCAGCTTTCAATGAGTGCTTCAATCACGAGTTGGACCCGCAAGGCATCCGCTCCTTTGGCATCCACCTGCGCAGGCGGAACTTGGTTTAGCAAATCGTCGATCCACGCGTTGATGCGCGCCGGGAAGGTATCCGCAAAGCCCCCCATGCCCCCGAGGTGATCGTAGCTTTCCACCTCGCGCGAAAAGCGCGGGTAAAACGTCAGCTTCTCACAGGCTTCATTGATGATGATACGCCCCTCCGAACCGACCAGTTCCAAGGTCTCTAACCCATAGCTCCCCCCAGCGTCGTACGACCCCGTCAAATGCCCAATGACGCCATTCTCGTACAGCAGGTTCGCCTGCACATTGGACCAGATTTGCCGCCCTTTTCCCTTCTTGAAAAAGGCGTGTACCCGATCCACCCCTCCGGCGAAATAGCTCATCACGTCCAGCGAGTGCGGATGCAGGGCGCGGATGTGGAACCACGGGCTCGACTCGTTGGGATTGTTGATCCACATCGTCATGTTGACTATCTGTAACTCGCCGAGCCGCCCGTTGGTCAGCCATTCCTTGGCCTTGACCGCTGCGGGCGTGAAGCGGTGGTTCAGGTTGATCCCGTAGGGCAACTGCTTCTCCTCGGCCAAGGCCACCATTTCCCGCGCCTTGGGAATTTCATTGGAAATCGGCTTCTCGCCCAGCACCGGAATGCCAGCCCGTAAAAGCGCCATGGTCGGCTCGTAGTGATCGCCCCCGTTTTCCACCCCGGCCGTGGTCACCGAGCAGGCATCGAGCCGCAGGCCACTGGCGATCATCTCCTCGACCGAGTAAAAGGCCCGTGCCTCATAGGACTCGGCCGCTTTGTCCGCTTGCTCTTTAACCATGTCGCATACGGCGACGACCTTTGCGTTCTCGTTTGCCGTGTAGCAACGGGCGTGATTGTTGCCAATTCCACCCATGCCGACAATCCCGATGTGAAGCATTGCAAACTCCTTTTTGATTGCGAAATTACGAGGTCTTAATTCCTAAACGGCCACCGGCATTGGCAGTTCCACTCCCAATTCGACCGCCAAGGCTCCTATCTCGGCCCAAGCCGTCTCATCCACGTACAAACCATCGCGCCGCCGCGCCTGCAACCGCTGGTGCGCCCGCTCTCCCGGCAGCAACACCTCGGCCACCCCAGCAGTTGGCGGACACGACTTGACCCACTCGACAAAGCCCGCGACCTCGGCGTAAAACTCGTCCAACGGCAGGAAGGCCGCGACCCTGAGCACGGCGATGAACAGCGCGTTGCCCGTGCGCTCGGGCGCTTCTTGCGTCATCCCAGCCCCGGAAAGCGACCCGGCCAGAATATCGACTAGCACGGAAAGCCCGTAGCCCTTGTGCCCGCTCTGCGGGAAACCGAGCGGCAAAATGGCACCAGCGGGCGGGCCATAATACGCGTCCACTTTCGTCGTCGGGCGACCCTCCGCGTCGATCAACATCCCCGGCGGGGCATCCTCACCCCTGTTGCGCAAAAGCCGCATATCGCCGCCGGAAAGCATACTAGTCGTCATGTCGAGGATCACGGGCCAATCGCCGCCGGTGGGAATGCCGCAGCAGATTGGATTCGTCGGCAGGCGACGGCTGCGGCCGCCAAAGGGAGCCACCGCATCATCGCCGCCGTGGCCGTTAGCCGCAATAAGAACGATGCAGTCGGCGCGGGTAGCGATCTCGGCGAAACGCCCCAGTCGCGCTACGTGGTTGCAGTCGCGCACCCCAACGACTGCCACCGCACCGTCGCCGAGCTTGTCCAGCGCCCAACGCACGGCCTCGGTTGCCGTCACCGGACCGTAGTTCCACTGGCCGCTCAGCCGCCCCCCACACTCGCTTTCATCCAGCACCACCAACTCGGCTTTAGGCTCGACTTGGCCATCGCGCACCATGTTCACGTATTGGGGCAGCCGCAACACGCTGTGGGTATCGTGTCCCATCAGCCCGGCTTCGACCAAGTGTTCAGCTATCAACGTTGCATCGTCCGCAGGAACGCCGACTTGTCGCAAGCAAG
The DNA here is from genome assembly GCA_009841115.1 of Gemmatimonadota bacterium. Lineage (GTDB taxonomy): Bacteria > Latescibacterota > UBA2968 > UBA8231 > UBA8231. The sequence goes on from VXML01000071.1 coordinate 85,845, forward strand.
CTCGCGCCAGCGCATCGAGATCTTCGGCGCGCAAGGTCGGCACTAGGGCCGCTCCTCGCCCCAGGCATCCGCCACGACCAATAGAGCGTTGACCACCGGCCGTTCGCCCGTGGGATCGGATGGCTTGTTGACCACCTGATCGCTTACGACCATCGTCGTTGAGCCGCCGCCGTCGAGATTTAGCCCTTGATAAGCATTGACCTTGGCGCGGGAAAACTCGGCTAAGCGCGTGCGCATAAATTCGGCTAGCTCCTCCAAGCTCATGCCAACACTATAGCCTGGCTGCCGCCCATCGACGACAATCAGGAAGAGTACATCCGCGTTTTGAGAATACCCAATGGCCGTGCGCGGGTGTCGCTTGTCGGCAAAGCTGCGGCTGAGCCGTTCCTCTTCTACTTCAATGGATACTCCGCCGTTGCGCAGGATGCGCGGGCCGCCGCTGATGGCTTCCATTAGCTTGGCGTGGGCCGGTGCCAGCCGACAATACAGTTGCACCGTGTCGCCCAAAGCGATCTGTTCCGTCGCTTCGCATTCAGCACCAGCGGCCAACAGCCACTGATCGCGCTGCAGGGAGAGCGGCCAAGCCTCCCGCCGGATCTGTTGGACCCGAAAGGAAATCGTGTCGTTGGCGATAGAGGTGCTGCCCAGCCCTTGCAACAAAAAGCCCGTAGCTGCTTGCAGCGAATCCCCCTGCACCTGTGCGCGATCGTTGAACGCGGATAGCTCCCCGAGCACTGGCTCGCGGTTGAATCCCGCGATGTGCAGGTGCTCGCCCTCGGCCGTCAACAGGCCCAATTCCATCTTGTACACTGCGATCAAGGGCTGGCCCGCCTCAGTAATGGCAAAGGCCGAGCGCCGCTGGGGGAGGTGGATGAGATTGCCGGATTCAATGTACAATCCGGCTGGCTGGCTGGATTCGCCGGGAAACAAAAAATCCCCGTTTATGGCCGCTAAAGCACCAGCGGCCAAACTACTGGTCTTTTGCGTCTCTCCCTGCTTGGCGGTGCGCACTCGAATGCCCGCCGCCCAAGAGCGCGGCAGGTCCACTTCCACCACATGGATCCGCCACGGCCCTTCGGGCACGTGAATTTTGTGGTACACCACCCCAGGAGCTATTTCTTCGGTGTTTTCCTGGGCGCAACTCCAACTCAGGGACCACGCGAGAAGCGCTATGAAGAGACGAGTAGAAACCCTATGCGATATAGCCAAAAGCAGTGTGCCTCAGTGACAAAGGGAAGGAAGGCGCGCTATGGTACCTCTCGTTAAAATCGCCCAAAGGTAGTCTTGTGCTCAAACCGTGTCAATTTTCTCCGGCGACTGGCCCGGCCGCAGGCCAAGTCCTTTATTTAGAGAAACAGAGAAAGGACTCCAATGAAAGCCATACTCGTAGGGTTGGGCGGCAGGGGCCGCTATTGGCTCGGTCAGTGCCAACAGCAGTCGGGTGTCGAGGTAGCAGCTTGCGTCGAGCCTTTCGCGCCCAACCGCCAGCGCGCGACAGCCGACCACGACTTTGCCGCCGACCGGATGTACGACGACCTCGGCCAAGCTCTCAACGCCGTGCAAGCCGACTTCGTACTCGACGTAACCCCGCCAGCTATCCACGAAGAAATCGCCATGCAGACCTTTGCCGCCGGCCTGCACCTACTTGGAGAAAAGCCCCTCAGCGACGATTACCAAGCGGCCCGGCGCGTAGTAGAGGCCGGCACTCAAGCCGGCGTCTCCCACATGATCACCCAGAATTACCGCTTCAACAGCCTGCCGCGCACGACTCGCCGCCTACTCACCGAAGACCTCATCGGTCCAGTCGGTCAACTCGATGTCTCGCTCTACGTCAATTGGGCGGACTCGCCCGGTTCGCACTACGTCACCGAGCCGTATATGTTCCTCACCGACATGGGCATTCACCACTTTGACATGATGCGCTACACTCTCGGCCAAGACCCCGTGAGCGCGCACGCCCTCACCTGGAACCTCCCCTGGGGCTGGCACCGTGGCGACGCCGCCCAGATGATTCTCTTCCGCTTTGCCAACGGCACAATCGCCACGCATCGCGGCATCGGCTGCACGGTCGGCCACGTGCCCGCCGGACACAACGGCGAGTGGCGCTACGAGGGGCCGCGCGGCACCTTGACGTGGGAGGGCTTTGACCTGTACCACACCCACTCGCACCGCGCCGATCCCAAAATTCGCCGGCAAGTCCCCCTCGACGACGGCGGCCAAGGCCAAAACCCCGTACTGCGGGAATTCGTCGCCGCCATCGAAGAGGGCCGCACGCCCGAATGCAACGCGGCCGACAATCTAAAATCCATGGCCATGGTTTTCGCGGCCGTCAAAAGCGCGATGGAAGGACGCGAAGTATCCATCGCCGAGTTATAGATTTGGTTCTTACTCCATTGCCACAGCTTGCTACTAACCCCTCTTTAATAGACTTATGACCCTGCATCTTTTTGATACTTATGCCCGCCAAGAGCGCCCCTTTACGCCGCTCGCGCCGCCCCAAGTCCGCCTGTACGCCTGCGGCCCGACCGTGTACAACTACCAGCACATCGGCAACCTGCGCACCTATATCTTCGAAGACATCCTGCGGCGCGCCCTCGAATACAGCGGCTATGAGGTCCACCACGTCGTCAACATCACCGACGTGGGGCATCTGACCTCTGACGCGGACACCGGCGAGGACAAGATGGAGGCCGGCGCACGGCGCACCGGCCTGACAGCTTGGGAAATCGCCGAGCGCTACACCGCGGACTTCCAAGAAAAGCTCGAGTGGCTCAACGTGCGCGCGCCCCACGTCTGGTGCCGGGCCACCGACCATATCCACGAGCAGATCGCCGCTATCGCCGCCATCGAGGAAAAAGGCTATGCATACCGCACGGACGACGGCCTGTACTTTGACACCTCGCGCCTGCACGACTACGGCCATCTCGCCCGCCTCGACATCGCGGGCCTGCAAGGCGGCCAACGCGTCGATCTCGGGCAGAAGCGCCGCATCACGGACTTTGCGCTGTGGAAGTTCAGCCCGGCGGAGACGCAGCGGCAGATGGAATGGGATAGCCCGTGGGGGCGCGGCTTCCCCGGCTGGCACATCGAATGCACGGCCATGGCAGCTAAGTACTTGGGGCCGTACTTCGACATCCACTGCGGCGGCGAGGATCACATCTCAGTCCACCACACCAACGAAATTGCCCAAGCCCAAGCCTGCTACGACACGCGGCTGGCCGAATTCTGGCTCCACGGCGCGTTTTTGCAACTCGACGGCGAGAAGATGTCCAAGTCGAGCGGCGATTTCCTGCGCCTCGAATCCCTCGTCGAAAAGGGGTACGACCCCCTCGCCTATCGCTTTTTCTGCCTCGGGGCGCGCTACCGGGCCAAGCTCTCCTTTACTTGGGAAAGTCTCAGCGGCGCGGCCACGGCCCTCGACCGGCTGCGCGCAGCCGTCCACTCCTATGGTGAGCCGTCTGAACCCGACGACCGCTACGTGGCCGAGTTCAAAGAGCGCGTCGAAGACGACCTCAACATGCCGCGCGTCCTCGCCCTGTGCTGGGAGCTCGTGGACGACGATCTCCCCGACGCCGCCAAGAAGGCCACGCTCCTGCACTTCGACCAAGTTATGGGCTTGGGACTGGCCGATTGGACGCCGCAAGAGGAGGAGGTCCCCGACGCGATTCACGCGCTCGCCGCCCAGCGGCAACAGGCCCGCGATGCCAAGGACTGGGCCACGGCCGACGCCCTGCGCGACGAAATCACCGCGGCCGGCTACGAAATCGAAGACACCCCTCAAGGCCCCAACATCCACCCGCGCAAAACCTTCGGCTGAGCTCAGGTCGAAGCCTAACCGAACGGACCCTCATGTCCCGCATCCTCATCGCCGAGTGCAAGCAAGAAATCTCTTCTTTCAACCCGGTCATCGGCACGTATGACAACTTCTCCATCCGCCGTGGCTCTGAGTTGCTCACCTATCACCAAGGCCGCGAGACCGAGTTGTGCGGTGCCTTGCAGGTCTTCGCCGACAGCCACGTTGACGTCATACCTACTTACGGGGCCGTCGCCCCCTCGGCCGGACCTTTAGACCAACAGGACTTCGAGCGCCTTGCCGCCGAACTACTCGACACAGTCACGCCGCACCTAGCCGAAGCCGACGGCATGTACTGCTGCCTGCACGGTGCCATGGGTTGCACCGAGGAACTCGACCCGGAGGGCTACCTGCTACAACAGATTCGCCGCAGCGCCGGCCCCGACTTCCCCATCGTGATCTCGCAAGACCTCCACGGCATCCTCACCCATCGCATGTTGGAGCACTCGAACGGCCTCGCCATTTACCACACCTACCCGCACGTCGATCTGGCCGACACCGGCCGCCGCGCCGCGTACTTGCTCCTCCAAGTCCTCGCTGGCGCGCAGCCCGTAGTGGCCCGCGTGCGGGTGCCTGCGCTCGTACGCGGCAACGAACTCATCACCGCCTCGGGCGTGTACGGCGAGACCATTCGCTACTGCCAAGCCCTAGAGGAGCAGCCCGACATTCTCGCCGCCGGTATGATGATCGGCAACCCGTTCACCGATGTGCCCGAGCTGTGCTCCCAAGCCATCGTCGTGGCCGATGCCGATCCCGACCTCGCCCGCAACGAGGCCCTGCACCTCGCCGCTGAGTTCTGGGAGCACCGCGCACTCATGCAGCCCGACCTCGTGTCGGTCGAAGACGCCGTGGCCCAAGCCGCCCAATACAGCGGCCCAGTGCTCTTCACTGACGCGGCCGACGCCCCCTCCTCGGGCGCAACAGGCGATAGCAACGTGCTGCTCCAAGCTCTGCACGCCAGCGGCTACTCCGGCCAAGTGCTCGCGCCGCTGGTGGATGCACCCGCTGCGTACATGGCCCACGACGCCGGGCTTGGCGCGCGCATTCACGTAGTTTTGGGCGGCTCGCTCGACTCGCGCTTCGCCCCGCTCGATCTAGAGGTCGAAGTCACCCAGCTCGGCGACGGTGAATATCTCTGCGAATCTTGGAACACGCCCCAGCACGCCGGGCCTACAGCCGTGCTGGAAAGCGACAACCTCACCATCGTCTGCGTCAGCCGCTCGGTGCCCTTTATCGATCGCTCGGTCTTTATCGCCCACGACATCAACCCCAAGAACTACGACCTCATCGTCATCAAGTCGCCGCACTGCCAGTGGCACTTTTTCGACGAATGGGCCGAGATAAACTTCAACATCGATGCCCCCGGCTCGACCAGCGCGAACTTGCCCACCCTCGGGCACCGCGTCTGCCAGCGGCCCATGTACCCCCTCGAACTCGATGCCCCTTTTACCCCGGTCGCCGAAATGTTCGGCACAGGAGCCTAGCTTTATGCCTGCCATCAAACAATCCGTCTGCTTCAATCCCTTCGCCGGCAGCGGCCTCAGTCCGCAAGAACTCGTCGCGGCCGCCGCCCGCATCGGCTACCAATCCGTAGAGATGGCCGCCCAAGAGCACTGGCCGCTCATCCAAGACCACGGTCTCGCCATCGCCATCGTCTCCGGCCACGCTTCCCTACCCGACGGCCTCAACAAGCCCGAGAATCACGACCGCATCGAGGACGAGCTACTCGCCAATATCGACCTCGCCGTTGAACACAGCATCCCCTCACTGATTTGCTTTTCCGGCAACAGCGAGGGCCGCTCCTCAGAAGAGGGTCTCGCCAACTGCGTCGCCGGTCTGCGCCGCGTCACCGATGCCGCCGAGGAAAAAGGCATTACGCTCTGCATGGAATTGCTCAACTCGCGCGTCAACCATCCCGACTACCAGTGCGACCACACCGCCTGGGGCGTAGCTCTCTGTCGGGCCGTTGGCTCGCCCCGATTCAAGCTGCTCTACGACATCTACCACATGCAGATCATGGAAGGCGATCTCATCCGCAACATCACCGACCACATCGACTGCATCGGCCACTTCCACACCGCCGGCAACCCCGGCCGCCGCGACCTCGACGATCAGCAGGAGATCTACTACCCGCCGATCATGCAAGCCATCGCCGCCACTTCCTACGATGGCTACGTCGGCCACGAATACCGACCCAAGGGCGATCCCATTGCTTCGCTAGCCCACGCCTTCTCTGTCTGCGATGTCTGAGATAACAATCGCCCCCACCGGCGGCGCGCTCGGCGCTGAGATCAAAGGCTGCGACCTGTCCACACCCCTCGCGCCCAACCAAGTCGCACAGGTGCGCCAAGCACTACTCGACCACGGCGTGGTCTTCTTTCGCCAGCAGCAACTCAGCGATGAAGACCAAGTGAGCTTCACCTCGTACTTTGGCAAACCCGTGCCGCACGTGCGCAAGCAGCGCCCACGGCGGGTCAAAGAGATTTTCCTCATCTCCAATGTCAAAGAAAACGGCGAACCAATCGGCGAACTAGGCGACGAGTTGATCCCCTTCCATTCGGATCTTTCCTACCTACAGCGTCCCGGCACCCTGTCGGTGCTCTACGCAGTGGAGATTCCCTCGCAGGGCGGTCAGACCCAGTGGTGCAACTGCACCGCTGCCTACGAAGCACTCGACGACACTTGGAAAATTCGCCTCAAGGGAATGCGCGCCGTGCATCGCCACTACGTCGAAGCGCAAAACCCCCCCGAGCACAGCGCCCGGCGCCAAGGGCGC
>VXML01000078.1 GCA_009841115.1 Gemmatimonadota bacterium
ATGTGCCGCAACCCCGATCCGTGGGCGAACGGCGCGGTGCAGCCGTCCGTGCTGTTCGGCTTGGCCTACCGCACCTTCACGCCGTACTTCTATCCCCGCATCAAGGACATTGTCGAGCAGGTGGTGGCGTCAGGCCTGATCTATGTCAACTCGAACGCCGCCGACTTCAAGTCCGACGAGATCCGGCCGTACCTGGAGCGTTTCGTGCGAGGCTCGGACGGCATCCCGGCGCTCGAGCGGATGAAGGTCATGAAACTGCTGTGGGATGCCATGGGCAGCGAGTTCGGAGGACGTCACGAGCTGTACGAGCGCAACTACGCCGGCAACAACGAACAGGTCCGCTACGAGAACGTGCATGCGGCCGATGCGGCGGCGCCCGGTCAGGAATCCTTGACTGCGATGCTCGAAGGCTTCGCCGAGCAGTGCATGGCCGAGTACGACCTCGACGGCTGGACGATTCCCGGCTTCTTCAACCCCGACGACGTCTCGATCGTGGGCAACGACTGGGACTGATTGCTGTCGCAGGCATCACGTGGTCGGTGAGCGGCCTACTCTCATCGGCCGTGGCCAGACTTGAAGACCTGATACCGGGTGCCTCGGTCCGCGGCGTCGCGCCCGGAACTGAGTTGGTCACGGTAGAGCGGGTGAGGTGGTCAGGTTCGGCCGCGATCGAACTGATCTACAAGGACTCGTCCGGAGCAGTCGACAACCAGCTGCTCTACCGGGAAGACGAACCGCGGCTGGAGGTTGTCCAAGTCGGGCGACCGTGGAGCTTCGACGGCGACGGTGCCGACTTTCGGCTGGTAGCCGAGGCCAAGCGCATATTGCTGGCTCACTTGTTCGATCCGTTGCTTGCGGTGAACACCTCGCTGGTGGAGCCATTGCCGCACCAAATCACGGCGGTGTACGAGGCGATGCTGCCGCGCCAGCCGTTGCGCTTCCTGTTGGCCGACGACCCTGGCGCTGGCAAGACGATCATGGCCGGCTTGCTGATCCGCGAGTTGATGGCACGCGGTGATGTCCGACGCTGCCTTGTGGTATGCCCCGGCAGTCTCGTCGAGCAATGGCAGCAGGAGCTTGGAAGCAAGTTCCAACTGCCATTCGACATCGCAACCGCCGATGGGCTTCGAACCGCACACAGCGGGAACTGGTTCTCCGAACATGATCTCGTCATCGCCCGCCTCGATCAGTTGGCCCGCAATCCCGATCTACACCTCAAGCTCCAAGCACCTGACGCCGGGTGGGACTTGGTGGTCTGCGACGAGGCGCACAAGATGTCGGCTTCGTATTCCGGCGGCGAGATCAGCCAGACGAAGCGGTATCAACTCGGCCGGCTGCTGTCGGGCTTGACCCGTCACCTGCTCTTGATGACTGCGACGCCCCACAACGGCAAGGACGCCGACTTCCAGCTCTTCATGAAGTTGCTCGACGGCGATCGATTCGAGGGGCGGTTTCGCGACGGAGTCCACAAGGTTGACGTGTCTGACTTGATGCGTCGCATGGTGAAGGAGCGTCTGCTCACATTCGAAGGCACGCCGCTGTTCCCGGAACGTCGGGCGTTCACGGTTCCGTGCCAGCAGTCCGACGACGAAGCACGCCTGTACCGCTGGGTCACCGAGTACGTACGCCATGAGTTCAATCGGGCTGATGCGTTGCAGAACGACGGCCGCAGGCGCACGGTCGGGTTTGCACTGACGGTGCTCCAGAGGCGGTTGGCGTCCTCTCCGGCCGCGCTGAGTGAGTCGCTGCGTCGGCGGCGTGAACGTCTCGTCGAGCGGCTCGCCGAGGTACGTCGAGGGCGCTCGAATTCCGACCCCCAGGCCGGCGCGAAGTCACTCGATGCCGACGATCTCGAGGATCTGGATGACCTCGACGACCTCGACGATGACCTTGGTGAGTACGAGATCCTCGATGCCGCCACGGCAGCGCGCACCATCGAGGAGCTGGAGGCCGAGATCCACACACTGCGCCAACTCGAAGACGCCGCTGCACCAGTACGCCAAGCCGGTGACACAAAATGGCATGAGCTGTCCGCCGTGCTGTGTTGGCTTCTCGGATTGGATGGTGCGACAGCAGGGGCATCCCCCAATTCACCAGCGACTGGAGCTAACTCGGATGGATCAGAGGTCTTCTCGGTAGCCGCGGCCGCGGCATCGGACCTGCCGCCGAAGCCCGCCGCAGGGCAGAAGATCGTGATCTTCACCGAGCACCGCGACACACTCGATTATCTCTGGGACAATATCGCCAACAAGCTGCTCGGCCGCCAGGCAGTCACCATCATTCATGGTGGTCTGAGCCGTCGCGAACGGCAGCGGGCTCAGGAGCGATTCTTGTGGCATCCCAAGGTCCAAGTGCTGCTGGCCACTGACGCCGCGAGTGAAGGCATCAATCTGCAGCGGGCACACCTGATGGTGAACTACGACCTGCCGTGGAACCCCAATCGGCTGGAGCAGCGCTTTGGCCGCATCCACCGCATCGGGCAATCTGAGGTCTGCCATCTGTGGAATCTCGTCGCCGACGGCACCCGCGAAGGTGACGTATATCGCACATTGCTCGACAAGCTGGAGAGCGCACGCAAGGCGCTCGGCGGCCAAGTGTTCGACGTGCTGGGAAGGCTTGAGTTCGAGGGCCGTCCCCTGCGCGAGCTGCTGATTGAGGCTGTGCGCTACGGCGACGAATCCGAGGTACGGGCCAATCTGGATCGCGTCATCAGCGACGCGGTTGATCAGCCGAAGTTGACGGCGCTGATGGAAGACAGAGCACTCGTCACCGAGGTGATGGACACCAGTCGGGTTGCTGCAGTACGCGAGGACATGGAACGCGCCCAGGCCCGCCGGCTACAGCCTCACTACATCGAGTCATGCTTCGCTGAGGCATTCACCAAACTCGGTGGTCGATCGCGGGAGCACGAATCGCGCCGCATCGAGATCACTCATGTTCCAGTGACCGTGAGAGACCATGCTCGAACGATGCGCTCTGGGGACGGCCGGCCTGTGGTGAGCCGCTACGAGCGAGCGACATTCGAGAAGGACTTCGTGACGCTACGCGATGAGCCGCTCGCCGATTTTCTGTGCCCTGGGCACCCTCTGGTAAACGCCGTGCTCGATCTCACCTTGGAGCGCGACCGCGACCTGCTCCGTCGAGGCACGGTGCTGGTTGACGACAGTGATGCGGGCACGCAACCGCGAGTGCTCTTCTACGCCGAGCATGAGATCGGCGACGCCACGTCGGCACCGTCCGGGGAGCGCCGAACTATCTCCAAGCGAATGCTGTACGTCGAGATGAACGCTGCCGGGCAGTTGCGGTTGGCCCAACACGCCCCGTACCTCGACTACCGGCCGCTGCGCGAAGGTGAGCCCACGTCAGCCGAACTATTGGAGCGATCCGAATGCGCTTGGATCTCGGGCGAGTTGGAAGACCAAGTGAGGGACTATGTCGTCGCAGAGGCAGTTCCCGCCCATCTCGACGACGTGCGTGCTCGGCGTGCTGAGCTGATTGAGAAGACCAGAGCAGCCGTGAAGGATCGGTTGACCAAGGAAATCAATCATCAGGATCACCGAGCGGAGCGCTTCGCCGAGCAAGCCCGAGCTGGCAAGCAGAATGCCCGCTTGAACGAGCAGGAGGCACGGCGGCAAGCCGATGACCTGCATGGGCGCCTGCGCGGTCGGCTATCCGAACTCGACCAGCAGTTGCAGATTCGGCCGCGCCCGCCGGTTGTGCTTGGCGGATTACTCGTGGTTCCCGCAGGGCTACTTGCGGCGGCGACAGGCTCGGCGTCTAACGGGGAGGCTCCGACACTCGAAGACCATACGGCGGTTCTCGCCGACCGCCAGGCCGCAGCCGCACGAGCACGAGAAGCGGTCATGGCCGCCGAGCGCCAGTTGGGGTTCGAGCCAACCGACCGCGAGTTTGAGCGGCTGGGCTACGACATCGAGAGCCGCGACCCCGCCACGGGCAAGCTGCGGTTCATCGAAGTGAAGGGACGAGTCTCTGGCGCGGCGACGATCACGGTCACTAAGAACGAGATTCTGCATTCGTTGAACCAGCCCGAGAGCTACATCTTGGCGATGGTGGAATTCATGCCCGATGACAGCGAACGAGTCCACTATCTGCGTCAACCCTTCAACCGAGAACCCGACTTCGGGGTCACCAGCGTCAACTACAACTTCGACCGCTTGCTTGCCCGCGCAAGGCCGCCTTCCTAGCAATAGGCCAAGATGTTCGATTTGCTCGTTCGATAGCGACAAGCCATTGGGGCGGGGGGACAAGTGCTTGGGTGCAACTCAGGCTACTTGAATGGGATCTACGTGGGCGAAATGACATCTTCGGAAGCCATGCGGTCGCAAACTGCGCGCTCGTCGTCCAAGAGTGGGCGTTCGGTTAGTGCCAAACGCAATCGATCGACGATGTCTACGTCGGTTTCTTGCTTAAGCAAATGGCGGCGATAACTCGATCCGACGTGGTGCGGTACTGCTAGGTAGCGAGTCGGAAATGGGCCTGAACCGAGCATATCCCGCCAATGCGCCGGTTTCGGTTCGGTCATCTTCTCTTCCCATTCGTCGCTCTTGGCACATGTCGCTTGCCCAATTATCTGAATACCGCCGTGCCGTCGGTCACGGGGCCAAAGATTGCTGATTAGGTCAGTTCCTTCGTCAACCGCGCGGCGTCGATAGGATGCGTTGGCAACATTGATCTTGCGTCCCACGTGCTCTGCAGCACGTGTAGCCCGCGACGCATAGTTGGTTTCTCCATTCTGCAGTCGCGCAGTCGCAAGACCACCGGATTTAAGACTATCTTCAACGATCCTCTCGAAGAGATCGGTAAGTGAGATGTCCGGTACTTGAAGCCGATTCGCGTGGGCGACTGTGAGCGACAGGAGCGAGTCATAGACGCACCAGTCAGAAACATCTTCTCTCCGCACCAAAACGATATCCGAGGCATTCGGTATGTAATACGGGTAGGCAGAAGCGAGAATCTCCTGGCGCTCGTGCAGCTCGGCAAGCGTGTTCTTGACGACATCCAGTGCGGCGTCGATTGACTCCCTCAGGTCGGGCTCCTCGTGGGCGTGCGCGACGTATGAGAGGCTGGGGTCAGCTTCGACGACTACTGTTTCCCACAATAGATGGGTATAGTGTGCATCTCGGACAAAGTCGGCAATAATCTCCTCTGACAACTCGTTGCCGTTTAGCGCTAGGAGTTCCAAGTAATCACAGAGTGCGCTAGGCCGCGCATGTGACCCATACCATTCGACGTTGAACTCGATCACTGGCTGCGAAGAGTCCCGTCGATCAAGGCGACAACAGAGCGAGCCTCGACTAGCGCTCGGTGAGCCAGCCTGCTCAACTCTCCGACATTCTCGCTCAAGGTTTCTTGGGCGACATCAATACGCACTCTCTCAAGGTCCCGGCATATAGCTCGCAATTGATCTGGCAAGTCTCGACGTTGCAATATAGCGAGGGCCGAATAGAAGTCGTCCGTTTCGCGCAAGACATCGCGGGCGTCACCGTTCACGAGTATTCGTCCGTAGTCGGTAATCCACCGAGAGTCGTGGATTAGCGCCTGCTTTTGGCCAGGCGGTGGCGTGAAGTCAAGTATTACTTCCCGAAGTCTTTCTTCGTTCAACTTTAGAAGTTCTGCCTTGGTGTCAAGCGGTGTGCTCGGGTTTCCGAAACCAATGTGTGAGCGGATATCGGTGCTGTTCATCGCGCGGAGCCAAACGCCAAAACGTTGATGCTGCAGTCCACTGGTTGGTATGCCGAGTTCTTCTGTTGCATATCGGACAATGGTGATCGCATTGTAAGAGTTACGGACGCCCGTAGCGTTGGAGCCTATGCGCCGTCCGATATTTCTGAATGCATTCGCCGGGTCGATGGAAGCCTCATCTTCAACCATATGACGCAAGAATCGGGCGCGAGCCTCGGGGCTCCAAGTCTTCATGCCGCCGATATGGCGATGAGCTAGATAGCTGTCAACTTCGCTGCGACTCGATGCAACTAGGCAGGGGATGCGCTTAATGCGCTCAAGCTGGTGCGGCTCCGGCTCATAGTCGACGATCGTCCGCCCAGGAAAATATCCATGAAGACACTGAAGTGCCGCGAGACGTCGGTTGCCCTCTATGACAGTGAAGCGTCCTACTACTGATTGGGAGTCGATGACAATGAGGCGTTCTGCTTCGAAGAATCCATTGTCAAGAAATGAATATCCCAGTTCATCCAGTACACCGTGTACTACGAGGTACTCGACCATGGCCTCCATATCACCCGCGATTTCTTCGGGGAGTCGCGGATTGAGGGGGTCCAAGTCGAGATCTTCAATTGGAATTGGTTTTGGCTTCATGCGTGTGTTGCAACTCCTAAGCGTGCCCGGGCGAGCAGGGCGGCATCACCGCGGCCGTGGACCTTTGCCGGCGCCGGGATGGTCGGCGTGCGAACCGATGAGGTGAAGGAACTTGGCTGGCAAGTCTGATTGTGTTGGCGGGGGGATGCACTCCGAGTCCGCCTTGGACAGCTCTAGGTGCATTCGGCTCGACACGGTCGCGCCCAGCAGTTGCCCGAGGGCCCGTCCGAGCACTTCGGCCAGCAGCGGGGGAGTGGCGTTGCCGACCTGCTTGATTTGCGAGTACCAGCTGCCCTCGACAATCCAGTCACCGGGAAGCGATTGGAGGCGCTGCCGCTCCCAGATGGTGAGCGGCCGATTCTCCCAGTGGAACGGGCCGTTCGCCGGGCCGACGGTGCCCGTGATCGTAGGCGAGGGAAGTTCGGGGCATAGTTTGCGCAGGAACGACGAGTAGCGCGTGCGGTAGCCGAACAGCGGTCTGCCGCCGCCTCGACTGGTGTGCCACTGATAGTTCTCGCCGGGCGGAATGGTGGGCAGCAGGTCGCCCCACTTTCCGCGCAGCTTCGGCGTGGCCTGACTTGTCGGAGCATCGTGCAGCGCGTCCCAGGCAGTGCGGCGCTCTGCGGCAGCGTCTGGCCAGGTCAGTTCGCCACTGCGTGAGATGAGTACGACGGCCCGCTGTCGCGACTGGGGTACGCCGTAGTCCGCGGCGTTGACGATGCGCCACTCCAAGGAGTAGCTCAGCCCGACTGAGCGAGACAGTTCCTCGGTCAGGTGGCATAGGCGAGGCAGCTGCGACGTCGGTCCCCGTACGTAACCGGGCACATTCTCCAGCAGCAGCACATGCGGGCACAGGCTGCGAGCAAGTCCGAAGAAGTCGTCAAGGCACGCCGCACGCCCATCCGCGTCACCGAGCCTGGCTGTTGGGGTCCATTGAGCGGCTTTGCTGAATGGCTGGCAGGGCGGCGCACCAGCCAGCAAATCGAGTTCGCCGACGGCTAGGCCGAGGTCATTCGACTGCAGATCGGCGGCCGCCACCGAGACGTCACCGTTGCCGAGCAGCGGCCACTGGTCGCCCCGGTTGGCCTTGAGCGTGAGTTGAGCGTCGTGGTCAATCTCAAGACAGCCCAGCGATCGGAAGCCCGCAGCCTCGAGGCCCAAGTCCATGCCGCCGAGACCGGTGAAGGCCGAGAGCATGCTCAGCTGTCGCGCTGCCATGGCTCCATTCAACACGCTGCAGCGTCGCCACCCCTGCCATCAGCCGGGTATCGATGGCGCTGTGTACCGTTGGCGAGGCTATAGCGCTTCTGTGCGACGGGGGACTGATTGCGTGACTGTTTCCACAACGGACACCATGCCCTCGGTGGTGGCGCCGAAGAAGCTGATCGAGGTGGCGCTGCCGCTCGACGTCATCAACGAGGCGTCGGCGAAGGAGAAGTCGATCCGTCACGGGCACCCCAGCACACTGCACCTGTGGTGGGCTCGACGGCCGCTGGCGGCTGCCAGAGCGGTGATCTTCGCCCAGATGGTGGACGACCCTTCGGCACATCCGGATCTGTTCCCGACGCCTGCAGCGGTAGAGCGGGAGCGCAAGCGCCTGTTCGGGATCATCAACAACCTGGTCCAGTGGAAGAACACCACCAATGCCGACGTGCTCGAGCGCGCCCGAGCGGAGATCTGGGCATCGTGGCGACGAACCTGTGCTGCCAATGCCGGCCATCCACAAGCTGACGAACTGTTCGATCGCCATCGGCTGCCCCCCTTTTGTGATCCATTCGCTGGGGGCGGCTCGCTGCCGCTCGAGGCTCAGCGCTTGGGTCTGGAGGCGCACGCGTCCGACCTGAATCCCGTCGCGGTGCTGATCAACAAGGCGATGATCGAGATTCCCCCGAAGTTCGCCGGGTTACCGTCAGTGAATCCCATGTCTAGCCGAGCCATTCGGCTCACTGATGAGGCATGGACCGGCGCACAGGGCCTCGCTGACGACATCCGCTACTACGGCAAGCAGATGCGCGAGGAGGCTGAAAGTCGTATCGGGCACCTGTATCCCAAGGTGGCTGTGACGGCGGAGATGGCCGCCGAGCGCCCCGACCTGGACTCCTATGTGGGGCGGGAACTCACCGTCGTCGCGTGGCTGTGGGCGCGCACGGTGCCCAGCCCGAACCCGGCGTTCGCAGATATCGAGGTACCACTCGCATCAACTTTCGTACTGTCGAAGAAGAAGGGCAAACAGGCCTACGTCGAGCCCATCATCGAGGACGGTGGCTACCGCTTGGAGGTGAGAGTAGGTGCACCTCCAGCGTCGGCGAAGAACGGCACCAAGACCGGTGGGAGTCGCAGCAGTTTCGGCTGCCTGGTATCGGGGACGCCGATGAGCTTCGAATACCTGCGAGGCGAAGCCCGCGCAGGTCGTATGGGGAAGCGGCTCATGGCAATCGTTACCGAAGGAGATCGAAGTCGGGTGTATCTCTCGCCGACCGATGCACAACAGGCAGTCGCCGAGTCCGCGGTGCCAGCGGACCCGCCATCTACCCAACTCCCCGAGAAGGCACTCGGTTTTCGTGTCCAGCAATACGGAATGACCACATGGAGTGATTTGTTCACGGATCGCCAATTGGTGGCACTTACGACATTCTCTGATCTCATTGGCGAGACCCGCGAGAAAGTGCGAGACGATGCCGTAGTTGCTGGTCTCGCCGACGACGGCATCCCGCTCCGAGAGGGCGGCGCTGGCGCAACCGCCTACGGAGAAGCTCTCAGCATTTACCTCTCTTTTGCTCTGTCCAAGATGGCCGATAGAGGCTCGTCGATTTGCACTTGGTATACGGACCGGGATTCGACTAGAAACACGTTTTCTCGGCAGGCGATACCCATGACATGGGACTTCGCCGAGCTCAACACACTTCTCGACGGAACTGGCAGCTTCAACGGTGCCGTGGAGTGGACCGCAGAGAGCGTCGAAGGGTTCATTCCTGCAATCGCTCTCGTTCCCGGTTCGTCTTTGCAGGCTGATGCGGCCGTGGAGCTATCGCCAGATGTGTACATCTTCTCAACCGATCCGCCCTACTTTGACAACATCGGCTACGCCGATCTCTCTGATTTCTTCTACATATGGTTGCGACGCACCTTGCGCACCGTCTATCCCGAGATCTTGGCGACCCTTGGAGTTCCCAAGCTTCAAGAACTCGTCGCGACACAGCATCGACACGGTTCTCAATCTGAAGCTGAGGAGTTCTTCCTTGACGGTATGACCCGAGCGATGCGCAACTTGGCAGCCGCATCTCAGACTGGGATACCTGTAACGATCTACTACGCGTTCAAGCAATCCGAGAAACTGGCCGAAGGAGGTGAAGCGAGCACCGGATGGGAGACTTTCCTTGACGCCGTGATCCGGGCAGATCTGATGGTCACCGGCACATGGCCCATTCGGACGGAGTTGGCCAACCGGAGCGTTGGCATGGGGACGAATGCGCTGGCAACGTCGATTGTGCTGGTGTGCCGGCCGCGGGCGGGTGACGCTCCGACGGCGACGCGGCGGGAGCTACAGGCGGCGCTGCGAGAGGAGTTCCCGGCGGCCGTGGCCGAACTGCAGCGGGCGAACATTGCGCCCGTCGACCTTGCTCAGGCCTCAATAGGCCCGGCTATGGCCGTGTTTTCGCGCTACCGAGAGGTACTGAACGCCGACGGCTCGGCGATGACGATGCGAGAGGCACTCGCGCTCATCAACGCCACACTCGACGAGGCGCTCGCGGAGCAGGAAGGTGACTTCGACGCCGAAACTCGGTGGGCGCTGACCTGGTTCGAGCAGTACGGCTACGACGAGTCCGACTTCGGCTTGGCCGAGCAGCTCTCGAAGGCCAAGAACACGAGTGTCGATGGTTTGGTGGAGTCCGGCGCCGTGATCTCGAGCCGTGGCCGAGTACGCCTGCTGCGACCAGCCGAACTGCCCACGGACTGGGACCCTGCGACCGACCCCCGCCGCATCGTCTGGGAGACGGCGCAGCACCTCATCCGAGCGTTAGAGACTGGTGGCGAACAAGCAGCCGCCGAACTGGTCGCACAACTGGGAGCCGAGGCTGAAGTGGCTCGCGAGCTGGCGTATCGCCTCTTCCTGGTAAGCGAGCGTCGTGGCCGCGCCACCGATGCCCTCATGTACAACGGGCTGGTGCAGTCATGGCCGGAAATCGCACGCCTCGCTCAGAATGCACCGCCTTCGACGACCGCCCAAGGCGAGATGTTTGAGGTCTCTGAAGCCGCTGCGTCCGTCGAATCCGTTGACGTGTAGGAGGTCTGGGCGATGGCCGTAACGAATCATGATCGGGTCGGCTCCGCACTGAACGCCCTCCATCGAGGCTTGATGCCGTTCGTGGCTCGGGAGTACATCAGCCATCATCGCAACCGGACGGTCTCGATGCTGGAGCAGGCGCTCAACTGTCAAATCGGCGACCCAAAGCGGCCATTTGACGACGTTGACCTAGCGAACTTGCTGCGAATCATGTGGGATTCTTGGCATCAGATCTACCGGAAGACGCTAGGACAGGCCGAACGCACTCTCGTCAGTGAGCTACGAGATACTCGCAACCGCTGGGCTCACCCGACGCAGAAGAACCGGTTCTCGGGCGATGACACATATCGGGCGCTCGATTCGGCGCAGAGACTGCTCGCGGCGGTCGACAGTGCGGACGAAGCAGAGGGGCTCGAGAAGCTGAAGAACGACCTGCTGCGACTCCGGTTCGACGAGCAGCGCCGCACATCTCAGCGCCGTGCAGCCGCATCCATCGTCGAGTCGGCGGCAGCAGAGGCGATCATGCCATGGCGCGATGTCGTTACCCCGCATCCGGATGTGAGCACCGGCCGCTTCCAACAGGCCGAGTTCGCGGCGGATTTGTGGCAGGTGCATCAAGGCCAGGGCAGCGACGAGTATCGCGACCCTGCTGAGTTCTTCCGACGCACATTCCTGACCACAAGCCTCAAGCAGTTGCTTGCCGGGTCCATCGGCCGTCTCAGCGGTGGAGCGGGTGACCCCGTCGTGCAGTTACAGACCAACTTCGGCGGCGGCAAGACACACTCGATGTTGGCCCTGTATCACCTCTTCGGAGGCTCGTCAGCGTCCGCCCTCGCTGGCGTCGAGGAACTCCTCAGCGATGCTGACGTGGACGGGCTGCCCGACGTGAAGCGGGTGGTGCTGGTCGGCAACAAGATCTCACCCGGCAACCCGGTCACCAAGCCTGACGGCACGGTCGTGCGCACCCTGTGGGGCGAACTTGCGCACCAACTTGGTGGAGCGGAGGCGTTCGCGCGCATCGCTGCCGATGATGAACGCGCCACAAGCCCCGGGGATCGGCTGCTTGCGCTGCTCGATGACTACGGACCTTGCTTGGTGCTGATCGACGAATGGGTTGCCTACGCCCGCCAACTCCACGACGACGCGGACTTGCCAGGCGGCACGTTCGAGACTCAGTTCACATTTGCGCAGACGCTCACCGAGGCGGCGCGCACCTCAGAGCGTTCGCTGGTGGTTATCTCTTTGCCCGCATCGGACATGGGAGCCGACGAAGGACCTCGGCACGCTCAGGCAGACGATGCAGAGGTTGGGGGGCTACGCGGCCGCGAAGCCCTGAATCGGCTGCGCCACGTCATCGGGCGCATGGATGCAGCGTGGCGGCCGGCCACAGCCGAAGAAGGATTCGAGATCGTCCGCCGACGGCTGTTTGAACCATTGGACGCAGATGCCTTCACACAGCGAGACGTGACGGCACGCGCATTTAGGGACCTGTATCAGTCCCAGCAGGGCGAATTCCCTCAGGAAGCAGCTCAAGCCGACTATGAGCGGCGCATCCAATCTGCCTTCCCCATTCACCCTGAGATTTTCGACCGCCTCTACGGCGACTGGTCAAGTTTGGTCAGCTTCCAACGCACCCGTGGCGTATTGCGGATGATGGCAACAGTGATTCACTCGCTGTGGAGCGCCGGCGACCGCAACCCGCTCATCCTGCCATCGACGATTCCCATCAGCGATCCTCGGGTCCAATTCGAATTGACGCGCTACCTGCCCGACAACTGGGCCCCGGTTATCACGGTGGATGTCGATGGCGCTGCTTCGTTGCCGGTCCGAATCGACAGCGAAGTCACCAACTTGGGCCGGCTGCGAGCGGCGTGTCGGGTAGCGCGCACGGTCTACCTGGGATCGGCACCGACGCTCGAGTCGGCCAATCGGGGGGTGGAAGACCGCCGCATAAAGCTCGGATGTGTCATGCCGGGTGAGTCCCCGCAAGTGTTCGGCGACGCGATCCGCCGATTGGTGGCTGCGGGGACGTACCTCTACCAAGACGGAAGTCGTTACTGGTTCTCGACGCGCCCGACCGTTGCCAAGCTGGCAGCCGATCTCGCCGCCGAATTCGCCCGATCGCGTGACGAGGTACATCGCGAACTCGGTAGCCGGCTGGCAGCAGACGTGCAGCAGACGGGCAGATTCGGCCGCGTGCACACTTTGCCGCGCTCCAGCAGCGAAATCCCGGACGAAGCTCAAGCCCGACTGGTTGTGCTGGATCCAGAACAGCCCCATACCCGTGGCGCGGTGACCAGCGAGGCGCAGGTGGCGGCCGACGAGATCCTGCGCTGGCGAGGAAGCGCGCCCCGAGTGTTTCGGAATGCGCTGGTTTTCTTGGCGGTCGACGGTGCGCGCTACGCCGATCTCGACGACGCCTTGTGCCGATGGCTGGCGTGGGAGTCGATTGTCCGCGAACGCGATAAGCACAACCTCGACCCGCATCAGTTTCGGCAGGCGGAGGCACAGAAGGCAGCCGCTGACGACGATGTGGCCGCTCGACTCGGCGAGGCGTATCGATTCGCGCTCGTGCCTTCGCAGCCGGACCCAATGGCAGAAGTGACTTGGCACGCCGTGCCTCTGAGTGGCAGCGAACCGCTGGCCGAGCGGGCTTCGGGTCGGCTCATTCGGGATGACCTGCTCGTTCCCGCACTCGGAGTGCGAACGCTGCGCAGGCATCTCGATGGAGTTCCGCTGTGGCGCGGCGATCATGTCGCGCTGCGGATGCTTGCGGATGACTTCTTCCAGCAGCTCTATCTGCCCCGCTTGGCCGATCCCGAAGTGCTGGCTGAGGCCGTGCGAGCCGGGGTGTCGATGCTCACGTGGCGTAGCGAAGGCTTCGCCTATGCCGAGGAGTATGACGAGCCCGAAGGTCGTTACGCGGGCCTGCGGGCAGGCGAGCAGATGTTGATGGCTGCCACCGATCCGGGTCTCATTGTGAGACCAGAGCTGGCGGCCGAGCAAATGGTCGAAGACGCCCGCATGGCCGGAGCTGCTTCCGTCGATGACGAGAGTGAATCTGGCTGGTCGGGAACTCGAGGCGGGCGCAGCGACCTAGGCAACCAGGGTGAGCCCGAAGGCGACGCGGCCTCGAACCGGGACGGAGTGGTTGATTCTGGGCCGGCAACGAATCGTCGCTATTACGGCGCAGTGCAACTCGACCCCGAGAGAGTTGGTCTCACTGCCGGCCAGGTCGCCGAAGAGATAGTCGCTCACTTGGTCGGCCTTGAGGGGGTCGAAGTGCGGGTGACGTTAGAGATTGACGCACGGATCCCTGACGGTGCGCCAAGCCATGTGGTCCGCATCGTCACTGAGAACTCGAACACACTGGGCTTCGAAACCGGTAGCGGCTTCGAACGCGAATAATCGAAGTCAGTATCCGACGCTGCGTCGGCACGGACCTGACCTGACGCAGTGCGAATGCATGCAGGCTCATCAGTTGCGAAGTCGAACGCGGAGTAGATTTTTCTGCACGCCTACGTCCGGTCGCCGCAGAGTCCCATGAGGAGCACGCCGTGAAGTCGATCTTCTTCCATTTGATGCCCTACCCGGAGCTCCCGCCGGACTTCCCTGAGCAGCACCGCTCGGTGTGGGTGGACATCGACCCGAAGCTGTACGACCCCACGGTCGGCCACGAGACCTACAACACCTACCTCGACCAGCTCGAGTTCGCGGCCCAGTGCGGGTTCGACGCCGTGGGCATCAACGAGCACCACTCCAACGGCTACGGGCTGATGCCCAGCCCGAACATCATCGCGGCTGCGCTGTCGCGCAACTGCCCCGACACCAACATCGTGGTGCTGGGCGACTCGGTGG
>VXML01000070.1 GCA_009841115.1 Gemmatimonadota bacterium
AATAACTTTTTGCGTAACATTACTCTACCTCCCCAGGTTATGAGCAATTGTTGATTAGTCAAATATAGCAAACAGGGCCTCAAATTTCAATCAGAGGCCCTATTTTTACGAATGCGCTGTGCAGCGAGTGCTACTCGACGAGGATCAAAATTCCTCAATTCGCCATCAATGCGCATAAATGCGCGCTACTTTGTCTTTTGGTATATACTGGACAAAACGGCCTTTATCGTTAGGGTGCGCGGCTGTCGCCAGCGCAAGAGCTTCCTTAGCCGTAGCAGCTTCAAAGAGTTCCTCGCCGGCAATACATATACACCGGCCTCGATACTTAGCATATACCTCTGAAGCATGGACCTGTAGCCAAGCTGCATTGCGGTCGAATTGTTCGCGCTGCGCCTCGGCTTCCGCAAGTTGGGTCGAATCCGTTATCTCCTCAATGACGATCGGAGGAACCTGTTCTCTCATGGTCTCGGTCTCCTTCGGAAAAGGAAGCCCCGGCTAGCACGCCAGCCGGGGCAAAAGAAAAACTCAACCTTCAACAGGTCAGTGACCGCTTACTTCAGCAGCAGCATCTTCTTGGTTTCGAGGAAATCACCGCCCGCCTCCAAGCGGTAGAAATACATCCCCGAAGACAAACTGTGGCCGCTGTCGTTCGTCGCGTCCCACTCCACGACGTAGCGACCCGCATTCTGATGCTCGGCAACCAGCGTCCGAACCGGCTGACCCAACACGTTATACACGCTCAACTGCACGTCCGCCGCCTGCGGCAGTGCATACTTGATCGTCGTCGCTGGGTTGAACGGATTCGGATAGTTGTTCGCCAGCGAGAACACTTCCGGCCGCGTCTGCACCTGCACCGGAGCCGGCAGCGCCAAGCGGTTGAAGCCAAACGCGCTGTCATACGTCTGGTTATCGGTGATCTCGATGACCGTGTTCTCGATCTCCGTCGTCGGACGGAACACCAAGCTCAGCGCCACCTCGCCGTCGGAGACCACGTCCCCGTGAGCAACCAGCGCCAACACGCCACCTTCTTCGCTCAACACCTGCGGCGCGGCCAACGCGCTGCCACCCAGCGGCTGATCGGTCAGTACCTCGACGAACTCCAGCTTGTCGGCTTCATACTGCACCTGCAAGCCGTAGCCCTTGATCGCGGCAAAGTCCGCCAAGCGCACGTCGAGGACGAAGTCCTCACCCACGATGGGCATGGCCGTCCGCGCATCCAAATACATCCGCGCATCGGCGTTGAGACCCGCTAGCATCGGCACGATCTTGCCCGCAGCCGCCGTGCTGCGCCCAAAGTTATCGGCAAAGACGAAGAAGTCGTCGAAGTCGATCGCTTCGCTCGGCGCGAGGTCAAACGCCGGATCAAACCCATCATCTTCCGCCGTCAAACCAAAGAGATCAGCTAGAATGAAGAAGTCGTCGAAGCCTACGCGATCGTCCGCGCCGAACAGACCGAAGATTGCGCGACCTTCGCTATCCAACGCGATGTTGCGCACGGCCATCGCCTTCCTCTCCACGATTGCAGCCGTCTCATTGTCCAAGTCGAAGGGCCGCACCTGATAGGTGTAGCGCACGCCATTGAACGCCGACTCATCGACAAACGAGGTTGCGCCGCGCGCGACTTGCCCGATTAAAACGAACTCGTCGTCACCCTCAGCGCGGCAATAAATGCTGTAGCCATGGACGCCAAGGACTGACTCGAAAGGAGCCGGACCGATGGCTCCGGCAACACCCCGCAAAATCAGGTCGGACGGTGAGGGCGTCCACGTCAGAGCGACGCGACCGCCCTCGTCATTGGGCGCATCCAAGGCGCTGAGCCACGGCACGGGCAACGGCGGGATATCGTCAATAGCGCGAACCGCCTCTTCTGTAACAGTGACTTCCGACTGTTGCACCACGCCCTCGACGCTCTGTAGCCTCGGGGCTGCACCTTGCGCGAAAGCGAGGGCTTGCGGCAGCAGCGCGGCGAATACCGGCGCATCACCGGCTTGCGCCGCTTCCATGCTAGCCGTCATCGTCTCAGCCATCAACTCATAGGGATTCTCAGCGCTGACGAACGCGGCCTTAGCAGCACCGTGCGTGGTGCGACCGTCGCGCTCGGCGGCAATGGCCCAACGAGTGGAAACATTGTCGAGCGTGGCGACGACGGCGCGACCAGTCTCCACGCCCGGCACCGCATCCACCATGGCCCAAGGAACCATTTCATTGTTCATCGAGGGTATTTCGCGGAAGATGCGATAGCCGTCCAGCGTGTCGTGGTCGTCCGACAGGTCCCAAGACAGCAGCAAAAAGCCGCCTTGGTCGCCTTGGCCATCGGCACCCTTGTAGTCTTCGGCCACCAGCGCGTCGGGAGCATCCAACGGCGGCAGCATCACCTCGATGGTGAGCGGTGGCAGTGGAGCACTCGCGCCATTAGCGTCCGTGACCGTGATCGTGACTGTGGCCACACCTGCCTCGGAGGGCGTACCCGAAATCGTCCGCGTGGCCTCGTCATACGATACGCCAGCGGGAAGCCCTGACACACTGAGTGTATAAGGCGGGGTTCCCCCTCCCAACTGCAACGCAGAGTCGTCCGGTAGTGTCATCGGCTCTATCGCCGTGCCTACCTCATACATCAGACCGCCTGTTGGGGCATCCGACGCCTGCACCTCGATGGTAAAAGGCGGCAGTGCTATACTGGCATTGGCGGCATCTGTGACGGTGTAGGTGTACTCTGTGGCAGGGGCTGCCACTAGCGGCGTGCCCGAAATCGTCCGCGTGGCCTCGTCAAACGTCAAGCCCGCAGGCAGAGCCGGAGTGAGAGTGTAACTATACGGCGGCGTGCCTCTACCTTCCCCAGCCGCCGGCAGCGTCACCGGCTCTATCGCCGTGCCTACCTCATACGTCAGCGCTACCGAATCCTGTGCATCGGCCGAGGTAATATGAACACCGGGAAAGAAACCGCTTGCCCCTAAAAGGGCTAGCAGAAAAAAACTCGAAAACGCTCGCTTCATGATTTTCTCCTTATTGATAACTTCGCAGACACTTGTTCGTCGTAGAGCATCAGCACAGAGGTGTTGGCCCTTGACGACGACCCCGAGATTTTCGTATAACAATTCTTATTAATAAAAGATAATAATCACAAGTACTTTTTTGCAATCTGACAGCCGCATGATCGTCGACATCCACAGCCATGCTTGGCAGTAATCCCGAGCATTTCACCGACCAATTTCGCCAACAAGCGGCGCAAGTGGCCAAAGCAGACGGCCCCTCGACATTTTAGGGCTTTAATACTTGCGTCAGATCGCTTTTTCTCATTATTAACTTAATATATCTCCCCACACACCCCACCTATCCCCAAAGGAGTCGCTCTATGAAGCGCTTACTTGTCAGTGCGTTGTCCATCTTCCTCGTCGGCGCACCGGTGGTGGCTGATGACGAAGCGGATGCAGCGGATGTCTATGAAATGGGAGAAGTGATCATCACCGGCTCCAAGTTACCGCAGACGCCGGGGAACGTGACGCAGAAAATCTCCATTATCACCGCCGATGAGCTGGGCTCCTTAGTCCTCGGCAACGGCAACCTAGCGGAGATTCTCTCCTACACCCCGGGCAACTTCGCCAACGTCCTCTCCCGCAACGACGCCAATTGGGGGTCGTCCGGCGGCCTAGCGCACACCTACAAGGGGTACATGCTCGACGGCCTGCCGATCGACGCCTTTGTCGATCTCCAGAGCCTCGATTCGTGGGCCTTCCAGCGGGTCGAAGACCAGCGCGGCTCCGCCTCAGTTCTCTATCCGACCTACTTGGCCATGGACTTTGCCGGCAATCAGTCGCCGCTGGCAGGGACGGCCAACTTTATCCTCAAGGAGCGCGTCGCGAGTACCCGCACTAGTGCCTCGGCGTACTACGGCTCCTACAATACCATTGGCGGGCGCTTCTTCCACCAGCGCGCCGCCGGCAACTTGCACATGTTCGTAGGCTCGCACTATGAGGGCTCAGACTACACCGACTACGGCACCGAAGGGTCGTGGCTCAACATGATAGATAACCCGGAGTACAAGAAAGCCAAGCTCTATATGCGGGGAACCTACTTCCTCAACGACAGCGGACAGCGGGCCTCCCTCTATGCCCACCGCACTTGGCACAACGGCGACGCCGGGCGCCCGACCCGGGGTTTCGGCCACGCCTACACCACCCTGAACGCCGGATACACTAACCCGATTTCTGACCGAGTCACTGCCAGTGCTAAAATTGGGTACCGCGACTACGTACGCCGCTGGGAGGAGGACAAATTCGAGCGCAACGATGATGGGGACATCATCCCGGAGAGTCTCGTCCTGCTTCGGGAAGACGGGGTTGACCAGTCCGTCATGCCGGCCGATCTCTCTCTCTCTATTATTACTGGGGAGTCGAACGTACTCACCGCGGGTGTCGACTATCAGCACGCCTCGTACGAGACCTCATCCGAATCCGCCGAATCGGGTGAGACGACAATCGGCAACGACGCCACGGCCACTACCATCGGCTTCTACGCCCAAGAGGAGTTGCGCTTGGACGCTCTCATCCTGCGGGCCGGGGCGCGCTACAACATCATATCGCACGACATCGATCTCTTGCAGGGTAGCCCTCCGGGAGACGACAGCAATTCTTGGAACAAGGTCCTGTACAGCGCCGGGGGGCGCTACAACCACAGCGACGAACTCGCGGTGTACGCCAACATCGGCACTAGTTTCAAGGCCCCCTCTCTCAAGTCGGTGGGCGGCACCATCCCCTTGGAAAGCAAGGGGGACAGCACGCTCAGCGGCCATGTTCCGAACCCGGACATCAAACCAGAGTCCGGGACCAGCTTCGACGTAGGGGTGAATTTCCGGCCGCAGGATGGGTTACAGGTCGGCCTGCGCGGCTTCAATATCCTGCTCGCAGACCAGATCGTGCAGCGGGCAGTGCCCGCTGCACCCCAGTCCGAGGACATCAACGCCGGCAACACTACGACGAGGGGTGCGGAAGTCGAGGTTACTCATCGCCTCGACGAGCGGGTGGAGTGGTTTGCCAACTACACTTTCACCAACGCCGAAGTGACCGAAAACACTGAAGATCCGAGCAAAGTCGGTGCCAAGATCAACTTCGTGCCGGAGAGTTCGATTGGCGTCGGGGTGCACCTCACCTTTCCACAGGGCTTGCGAGCGACGGTCACCGTGCAGTCCTACAGCGGCATCTTCCAAGATGTCAGCACCGAGGCCGAAGCGCTCCCAGGCTACACCTTGGTAAACGCCCGCATCCAGTACGGCGTCCGCACCCAAGACGGGTACGACCTGAGTCTCTATCTCGAACCGTACAACATTACAAACCAGACCTTCGAGATGCCGTGGCAGTTTCAAGATCCCGGCTTCTCGGTCAACGGCGGCCTAATGGTCTCGTTCTAGCGCCACGACCACCGTAGGGGCAACCCTTGCGGTTGCCCCTACGGCACGGCCCCAACTGATGGTTACATCCCTCTTCCTGCTTCTCGCTCTCTTACTCGCCGGTACCCCGGCTCTCGCAGAAGGCGTGGCGGCCACTGACTTCCGCGGTCGCCGCATCGAGTTAGACAAACCGGCCGAGCGCATCGTCTGCCTACTCGAAAGCGCCCTCAGCGGCCTGTACATGCTCGGGGCTGAAGCGCGTCTCGTCGGCATTTCGACCAATATCTACCAAGAGAGCGTCTTTCCATACTATGCGGCTATGGACGAACGCATCCGCGAGCGCACCCTACCGACACCGGGGAACTGGGACTTCGTCAACATCGAGAGCATGGTGGCGCTGCAGCCAGACCTAGTCATCCTCTGGTCGGGTCAGGAGGAGTCCATTGCCGCCCTCGAAGAAAAAGGGATCCCGGTCTTCGGAGTCTATATCGAGCGCTTTGCGGACATTCACCGCGAGATCACTGCCCTCGGCGAACTGACCGGCACCCAAGAGCGAGCTGCCGAGCTCCTCGCCATTGCCCAAGAGGAGTTGGAAGCGGTGCAGCGCAAAACCGTCCTCGGCGAAGGAGAAGCCAAGCCGCGCGTGTACTTCATGTGGGACCAAGGACCGCTGGAGACGGCCGGCCGCAACAGCACCGTGCAGGAACTCATCGATCTAGCCGGGGGAACCAACGTGGCGACCGACAGCGAGCTAGAGCACCTCGTCGTCAACCTCGAAAACGTCCTCGTCTGGAATCCAGAGCTAATCGTGATGTGGTGCAACGACCGGCTCGATGTCGAGGACATAGGCGAGTTGTCCGGCTGGCGCTCGCTTTCAGCCGTGCGCAACGGGCGGGTACGCGAACTGCCCGATCCCTTCTCGTGCGACTTCTGGACCCTCAAGTACATCTTCACCGTCGATCTCGTCGCCCGCTGGTGCCATCCAGACCGCTTTTCCGCAACAGACCTCGAAGAGCTACGGGCCAGTTTGCTGAACAAGCTATACGGGGGACGACTCGGGGAGCTGCCGTCTCTTTCATACGGGACAGGAGACGGCCCGTGAATAGCGCGTTCCGCCGCCGCCTTATTTACATCCTGCCGCTGCCGGTCCTCTTCGGCTCCCTCCTGCTCGGTCCTTCGGCCAGCGCCGAGGCGTGGGAGATTCTCGTCTGGCTCTACGGCCTGCTCTTTCGCGGGGCGTCCGAAGAGTCGCTGGTGGGGACGATCGTGTGGGAGGTGCGCCTGCCGCGCATCCTCCTCACCTTTCTGGTGGGAGGTGCCTTGGCCGCAGCAGGTAACGCCTTGCAGGCGATGTTTCGCAATCCCCTCGTAGCTCCCTACATCCTCGGGCTTTCCTCTGGTGCCGCCTTTGGCGCAGCTATAGCCCTAGTTCTGCCGTTCCTACCACTCCAGCCAACGGCCTTCGGCTTTGGCCTGTTCGCCGTGGGCTTGGCTTACTTCCTAGCCCGCACCCGCAAGACCGTATCGGTCGTCTCCCTCATTCTCTCGGGAGTGATCGTCACCGGGATCTTCACGGCCCTGTTGACCATCGTCCAGTTCCTCACTGACCCGTACAAGCTGCAAACCATCGTCCACTGGACTATGGGCAACCTGCACAATTCGAGTTGGGCCAAGTTGCACTCCGCCGCTCCGGGGATAGGCATCGGCGTAATCTGGCTCTTCCTCTTTCGCTGGCGCATGAACGTGCTGGCCCAAGGCGATGAAGAAGCCCGCGCCGTCGGCCTAAACCCAGAGCGAGAGCGAGTGCTGATCCTCATTCCGGCAACCTTGGCCGCTTCGGCGGCAATTGCCGTGGCCGGCGTCATCGGTATGATTGGCCTCGCCGTGCCGCACATGGTGCGCATGATGCTGGGGCCGGACAACCGCCACACCCTGCCGGCCTCCTTTACCTTTGGCGGAGCCTTTCTGCTGCTAGTCGATACCTGCTCGCGCACGTTGGCTTCCTTTGAAATTCCGGTCGGGGTCTTCACTACCCTGCTCGGCGGGCCGTTCTTCATCTTCCTCCTCAAAAAGGCGCAGATCGGATGGGAGACCTAACACCGGCCATCCAAGTAGAGAAGCTCTCCTTTGCCTACGAAGAGAGGTCGATTCTCAACGACATCTCGCTGGAGATCCCAGCGGGGCAATTCACCGTCCTGCTCGGCAAGAACGGCAGCGGCAAATCGACGCTCATGCGCATTCTCTGCGGTTTCCTCGACTTTGAACGCGGCAAAGTGCATATCATGGGGGAGGAGATCCGCTCCTTTTCGTCCCGGCGGCGGGCCCGCGTCCTCGGCTTTCTGCCCCAGCACCACCGGCCGGTTTTCCCCTTTTCCGTGCAGGACGTAGTCCTAACTGGCCGCGCCAGCCACGTCACCTATGTCCCCAAGCAAGAGGACCTAGAGATCAGCATCGCCGCGCTGGAGCGGGTCGGCATTATCCACCTGAAGGAGCGTCCCTTTACCGAATTGTCGGGGGGAGAGCAACAACTCGTCCGCATCGCCCAAGTTCTGGCCCAGCAGCCCCGTCTCATCCTCCTCGACGAGCCGAGTTCGCATCTCGACTTTCTCAACCAAGCGCACCTGCTGCGCCTAATCCGCGAGTTGGTCGATGCCGACCTCACCGTCCTCGCCGTCCTGCACGACCCCAACAGCGCCTTCCTGTATGGGGATCACTTCATTTTTCTCAAGGATGGTTCGGTGGAGCGGCTGCCAGCGGCCGAACGGCCGTGGGACCGCGATTTTCTGGAGCGGATCTACGACACTGAAATGGATTCAATCCCCTACGGCGACCGCGCCCTCGTGGTGCCGAAGGGGTGAGCGACCTCAGCCGCTGTTCAGAACTATATCGCGGGCGTCGCCGCGCAGAGGCAGCTCGACCCAAGCACCGCCAGCGCGGTGGGAGGCGTGAAAGGCAATGATCGCCTCTAGCGTGCGCACGGCTTCCCTCGCGTCGTAGGAGAAAGGTCCCCCTCCGTCGAGCCAATCGACAATCTCGTCAACGGCCCGGTCCATGCCGCTGTCCGGGGAATCATCGGGCAAAAACTCGCGGTCGTCGCCGCGCACAATCTCAATGTCGCGGTTGCGGCAGATGGCGTAGCCTTCGGTGCCGTGGAAGCGGTGGCGCGGTGGCGCGGTGCCGTAATCGGCGGCGTCAACCGTGCAAATCAAGTCACCCTGCGGCGCGCCATCAACCGCGGGCAAATCGCGTCCAAGTCGCAGCAAGCCCCAACCGCCGGGATCGGTGAAGGCCGCGCCTCGGCAGTCGGGTTTCCCCGACAGGTCGAGGGTGCCGGAGACCGCGGTCACCGGCAGGCCGGTGGCCATCTGCACGGCGTCGATCATGTGCGTGCCGACGTTGCCGAGGCGGCCAGAGGTCCACTGGAGCGAGGCCGAGGTCAACGTGCCGAGCGCACCAGCGGCGATGCGGTCGCGCAGCCCCCGATAGCCGGGGTGGAAGCGCAGGTTGTGGTTGATGACGAGCAGAGCATCGGCCTTGTTGCAGGCAGACAACATGCCCTCGGCCTCGGCGACCGTCGCCGCAATGGGCTTTTCGCAGTAGATAGCGCGGGCACCGGCTTCTACTGCCGCTTGAGTGATCTCGGCGTGGACAGGGGTGTACGTGGCGATCGAGACGATGTCGAGGGGTGCGGCTGCGCGCAGCATCTCGCGCCAGTCGGCAAACGCGGGCACGCTGTAGCGCGCGTGGAAGCGTTCGCGCCGCCCGTCGTCGCGGCTGCTACCGGCGACTAGATCGACCCGGTCGTGATTGCCCAATGCCCCCACGTGCGTGCCGTCGAGGTCCTCGACGAGCTGGCCAAGGGCGTCGCCCGAAACCTGGTCCGCACCTCCGATAAAGCCCAATCCCACGATCGCTGCACGATATCTCGTTTCTCCTGCCATAGTATTCTCCTATCAAACTTTGAGACCGAGCACACGCGCACAGGTACCACCCATAATCGCCGCCAAATCCTCGGCTGAGAGGAACTCGCAGTAGTCCTCAATCCAGCGGCGCGACTGGCGATAGGTGCAAAACCGGTTCTGGAAGGGCATATCCGTGCCCCACAGCAGCCGCGCGGCACCTATGCGCTCGACCATCTGCTCAAGCGTCGGCCACAGCTCGCGGTACGGGTAGTCGAACAAGTCGCCGAGGCGCACCGGGAAGCAGACCTCTATGCTCAAATTCGGATTGTCGAATGGAGCCCAAATCTCGTCGGGCAACTCAATCCGACTGGGAGAACCAGAGGGATCGTCGTCGAGGAAAAGACGCCACGGGAAGCCGTGCGTGAGGCTGCACAGCACATCCGGGTAGTGCTCCATCCAGCGCGCCAAGATGTCGAGCTCTGCTAGGTAGCCGCGCCGCTGGCTCTCCACCGTCTGCAATACCGACGCTTCGCCCGGCCCGGTGCCGAGCGTAAAAAACACGGGCACGCCGAGCGCGGCTACCGCCTCCCAGAACGGACGCAGGTGCTCCCCGTCCCACGGATCGGCGCGATAGTAATAGGCGTGGGGCGGATTGAACTTGATCGCGTGCAGGCCGTGCTGCTCGACAGCAGCGACAGTCTCGGCAATGACGGCATCGAGTTCGCCGGCCAAGCGCCACTCATCAACGGGGGCCATCGAATAAATGCGCTCTGGATCGACGGCGACCGACTCCGCCTGGAACGCGGGGTCGCGGCCCAACATGGCATCGACGTGCAACAGGACCTTATCGACGCCAGTGTAGTCCATTTCGGCCAGCAAGTTGTGGGGCGTGTATTCCAAATGGGGCAAGTTGGGCGGGTAGAACTGCTTAGTAAAATCCTCGCCGTCAATCGTCCACACCACCCGGCCCTTGTCGTGATCGACGCGGAAATTGACGTCGGGCAGATTGTCGAAATCCATGGCTCCACCGGGAGCTGCCAGCACATCGGAAGAAGCCGGTGCGCGGTCGCGGATGCGCCAAGCGGGCTGGTGGTGAGAAGCCTGACCGCCCTGGACCCAGCGCAAGTGGTCGGCGACGGTAGGATGCCCGGCGGGAGAGTCAGCGGGAGGGAAACAGTAGGCGTGAGAGTCAATAATCATGGGCAGTACCTTGGCAGTCGCGCCCGGAGGATCGTCCAAACGCACACTTACGAGAGTTCCCGCGCAAATTCGTAGGTCCAATCGACGACCCGGAAACCGTAATTGGTATAGAACAAGAAGGCGCGGTCGTTGTCAAAAGCGGTGCTGATGGCACCGTGTCGGTAGCCGCGCTCGCGCGCCAAGTACATGGCGTGGGCCAGCAGGAAGCGTCCGAGGCCACGGCCTTGGTGCTCCTCTTCCACGCCGAGCCAGTCGCAGAACGCGAAGTCGTGGGCCTCGTCGGCAGCAGAGGATTCAGCACCGCTGACCAACTCGCACTCGCCAATGCCGTCGCCGTCCTGAATAGCTCGGACCCGCAATCCCGGTCGGAGACCGGCCCCCGGGCGATCCTCGACGCAAAGCTCGTAGTCGAGTCCACTAGCATCGCTAGCCAACTCCGGCTGCATGTCTAGCCAATCGAGAAACACCTCGCCGCCAGTCTTGACGTAGCCGCGGAAGCGCACCAAGGCCTGCACGTGATCGAGGTGATCGGACAAGTAGGCGTGGGGGAAGGCGTAAAACGGGTAACGCCAAGGTTGCGGCATGACGACGCTGCGCCGCAGATCTCGTTCGCGCATCCAAGATTCGGCCGCCGCCAGCAGCGCATCGCCCACGGCGCGCTCGCCGCGACGGTAGGCTAAGAAGCGAATCGCGCCGATCTCGTCCTTCTGCCACTTGTTCGTCGCTTGGCGACCGATGTGGACGAACCCGTCGCCACCTGAGCCTGCCACAAGGACGGCCTGCTCGAGCAGCCGCGTCTCCTCGCGCTCGATTTCACCTGCCTGCAGCGTTTCATCCAGAGCGGATGATGCCACCGGCCAGCAGTGAGGGACGCGACCGACGAGCAGGGCGTTGTAAAGGTCGCAGATGGCGGACAGATCGTCCGGGAGGTAGGGGCGGACCGCAATTGTCATGGAAGGAAGAGTATATTTCTCAGAGAATGATGTCAACGAAAGGGATCTAGCGCACCGAATTCAAGGATCGAGAGCAGCTTGACCCACCATCAGAAACGCCGTTTATTCGGTCCTATCCACTGTCTCCTCTAACCTTGCGCAATCACGGCTCCAAATACCCCAAGACATTCTCTGCGCCGAAATGAAAGCCATGTCCCTAGAACGAGCGATACAGCGAATACTGCTAGCACTAGTAGCGATGGCGATTGCAGCTTCAGCTTGGGGAGATGAGATCGGCGAAGCGGGACGGCTACCCGTCGGGACAGTAGCTGCTGAAGATGGGGAAACAGACGCCCTCAGCGACATGCTGCGCTCTGAAGAGCTGAGCTTAGGTCTGATCGTGGGGGCGTTGGCGCTGGCCCTTTTCCTCGGCGCAGCCCACGGCCTAGAGCCGGGACACGGCAAGACCATTGTTGCCGCCTATCTCGTCGGCGCGCGCGGCACCGTGGGCAATGCACTTTTCCTCGGCGGGGTAGTCGCCCTCACGCATACTTCTAGCGTCATTTTGTTGGGCCTAGTAGCGCTCTTTGCCTCCCAGTACATCCTTCCGGAACAAATCTTCCCCTGGCTCGGCACGGCTTCAGGTCTCCTGATCATGGGGCTAGGCACATGGCTTTTGGTCAATCACCTCAGGGGCCGCGGTCTTGTTCCCAGCCACGCCCATGGAGAACATCTGCACGATCACTCCCATGAAGAAGAGCATCTGCACGATCACGTCCACAGCCACGCCCATGGAGAGTATCTCCACGGACACAGCCACGAAGAAGAGCGTCTCCACGAGTACGTCTACAGCCACCACGAAGAAGAATTTCTCCACGAGCACGTCCACAGCCATTTCCATGGAGAACATCATCACGGACCCAGCCATAGCCATGAAGAGGAACATCACCACGGACATGGCCATAGCCTCCACGACCACCACGATCACCCTCATGGGGAACATCATCACGGCCACAGCCATACTCATGAAATACCTGACAAAGTGACCCTCGGCAGTTTGCTAACGCTGGGGATTTCCGGCGGGATCGTGCCTTGTACGGGGGCCTTGGTGATCCTGTTGCTGGCGGTGGCCTTGCATCGCATTGCCTTTGGTCTGCTGCTTTTGGTGGCCTTTAGCGTCGGGCTAGCCGCAGTCCTCATCGCCATCGGCGTGCTCATCGTCAAGGCGCGCCCGCTCGTGGAGCGTTTCTCGGGCGACGGCCGCTGGATTCAGCGGCTGCCCATTGCGAGTGCAGTAGTCATCATCGCCGTTGGCTTGGGGATTGCGCTCAATTCGCTGGGGATTGTCGATTAGTAAACGGCGCGAGCGGGGCTACCGGAGCAGCAATTCTTCCGCTTTCTCGCGGCTCGATCCCTGCGAGAATTCGCGCAGTATGTAGCGGCGATCTTGCTCGGACAACTCCTGCAGTTCCTCCTGGAAGAGCTCGACCGCATCCAATCGACCGCTATCAAACGTGAACGCCCAGAGCAACCGCGTCGCGCTCCACTGTGTAAACCCGCCTTCGAAGTGCGGCGCGACGACCTCCATCATCTCGTTCCGGTCCCTATCGGAGCTGCAGACTTCGGCGTAGGATATCAGGTCGTCGTCTCTTATCGCCGGGAAGTTCCATCCGAGCTTAACACCGATCTTGAGCATCGCCAACCGACCCGAATCGGACGAGTTCGTCTCCACTAAAGCGAGCATCTCATCGGCATCGCGCAAGTCCAGCTTCGGCAGCAATGCCTTGAGCATCGCCAACCGACCCGAATCAAAACTTGCCGTCTCTACTAGCTTTACCGCGCCCGAACCCTCAATGCGGTCCAGCTCCGGTAGCAGCACCTCGAGCATCGCCAACCGACCCGAATCGGACGAGTTCGTCTCCACTA
>VXML01000031.1:0-2269 GCA_009841115.1 Gemmatimonadota bacterium
ATCGCCAAGCCGCTCATCAGCGCCCCCACAGCCCCTTTCCACGAACATTTTGCCTCTGGCATCGCGCGCGCATTTGCAGCCGCGCGGCCGCCAATCCAAGTGCTCCACGACCGCGGTGGCAACAGCTTGTTGATCTACGACGGCGGGGGACAACAGGAAGAGGACGAATTCATCGTCTTAACTGCCCACCTCGACCACCCCGGCTTAGTGTGGAGGACCTCACAGGGGTCAGGCCGCGCGCTATTCGAGATACTCGGTGGCGTCGAGTTGGAAAAGGCGCTAGCGACGGGCGTGCGCCTATTCGACCTGAATCGCCCGGCTACCCAGCGCGGAATCCCCGGGACCATCGTCCGCGCGGTGGAAGAAGAAGGAACGCGCTACCCCCTAGTCGAAGTAGCCACGGCACGCGACAGTCCCCAAGGGCCGGGGATCTTTGCGATGTGGGATTTGCCGACCTTTCGGGTGCGGGGTCGGCGCTTGAGCGGACGGGCGATCGACGATTTGGCCGGCGCGGCTGTGGCGTTGTGCGTCTTGGATTCCTTGGTTCGCCAGCAAGCCTCGGTCCGCCTCGGCGTCTTGCTCACGCGCGCGGAGGAGGTGGGTTTTGTCGGCATGCTCGCCGCGCTAGAGGCCGGATTTTTACCTCGACGCGCCCTCTACATCAACATCGAGTGTTCTAGTGTGGCGGCTGGAGCGGTGCTGGGCGCGGGGCCGATTTTGCGGGTGGGCGACCGGCTCTGGGTTTTTGACCCAGATATCAGCGGCGGAATGGCTGCACTGGCTGACGAACTGGCCTCCCAACAGCCTACTTTCCGCTATCAACGCAAGCTGATGGACAGCGGCGCTTGCGAAGCGACCCCGCTTATGCAGGCCGATTATCGCACGGGCGCGGTGGCGCTGCCTCTCGGCAACTATCACAATTCGGGGCCGGGCGCACAATTGGCCCCAGAGTACATCCACCTCGACGATGCCAACGGGCTGGTGCGCCTCCTCGTTCACGTATCCCAGCGCGGCATTGGCACGGGACTGGCGCATTCGGCCGCGGCGCTCGACTCCATGCTCGCCAGCCGCCTAGCGCAATACCGCGACCACCTGCTCCCCCTGTAGTAGTAGGCACTCTACAATCTTCCTACCGACCTGAAATTATAGAAGCAAGCTGCCAGAGTAGAACCGTGCCATCGCTTGACCCAGATGCCAGCAGGGAGCTGTCTGGGGAAAATGACACGGATTCGACGATCCTATGCCCTTGCAGGGTGGCTAGCTGACTGCCACTTGCCACATCCCAAAGAATCACGCCGTTGCGCCAGTCTCCAGACGCCAGGATAGAGCCATCGGGGGAAAAAGACGCGAATCCGACCCTCTCCGTATGCCCTTGCAGAGTGGCTAGCTGATTGCCACTCGCTACGTCCCAAAGGATAACCGTCCCGTCCCGTCCCCCGGACGCCAGCAGGGAGCCGTCCCGAGAAAACGATACGGATTCGACCACAGACTTATGCCCTTGTAGGGTGGCCAATGGACTGCCACTCGCTACGTCCCAAAGGATTACCTTGCCGTCCACTTTCCCGAACGCCAGTATGGAGTCGGCCGGAGAAAAGGACACAGACCAGACTCTATCCGTATCCTCTTGCAGGGTGGCCAGTTGACTGAGACTCGATACATCCCAAAGGATCACGTCGTTTTCCCATCCCCCGGACACCAGCATGGATCCATCCGGGGAAAAAGACACCGAACCTCCTCCTCGCAGGAAGCCCAGTTGGCTGCGACTCGCTATGTCCCAAAGAACTGCGGCACCCCCAGTGCCCCTCCCTCCGGCTGCCAACAAAGAACCGTCCGGGGAAAAAGACACCAGCTCGCCCCCATTCAAGGTAGTCAGTTGGCTGCGACTCGATACGTCCCAAAGAACTGCGTCAACTCCCCCTCCGGCTGCCAACACAGAGCCATCCGGGGAAAACAATACGGATTCGATCCTATCTGTATGCCCTTGCAGAGAGGCCAGTTGAATGCGACTCGATACGTCCCAAAGAACTACGTCATTGTCCCTTCCCCTAGACACCAGCAGTGAATCATCTGGGGAAAAAGACACCGGACCTCTCCCTCGCAGGGTGGTCAGTTGACTGTGACTCGATACGTCCCAAAGGATCACGTCGGAGCCCCCTGCGGACGCCAGCACGGAACCGTCCGCAGAAAACGATACGGATTCGACCCACCTATGTCCTTCCAAAGCAGCTAACTGACTCTCACTCTCTACATCCCAAAGGATCACCGTGCC
>VXML01000031.1:2369-2999 GCA_009841115.1 Gemmatimonadota bacterium
CTTCCAAAGCAGCTAACTGACTCTCACTCTCTACATCCCAAAGGATCACCGTGCCATCCCCTGAACCAGACGCCAGCAGGGAGCCATCCGATGAAAACGATACCGAAGAAACCCCACCCGTATGCTCGGTGAGAAGCGCCAGTTCGCGGTAGGTCTCCACATCATACAGCCAGATACCAATTCTACTAGCCACTGCTAGCACCTGCCTATCGGGCGAAAACGCCATACCCTCAACCCTTCCTTTTCCCAAACGGGCGATGACCCCCTCCGGCAAATGCCACGTTGTGTAATCGGCGACCTCCAAGCCGTCTGTAGAAGCAATCTCGCCGCCTTCCTCCCCAAGCTCCATCACGTAAATTTTGCTGTCGCGCCCAGAATCAAAAACGATGTAGCGACCATCAGGCGAAAATGAAGGGGAGCCGTCCCATGCCGCGTGGTGGGTCAGGCGACGTGGATTGCTGCCATCCGAACCCATCACGTAAATATCGAGATTGCCGGCGCGCTCGGACGCAAAGACGATGTGGCGACCATCAGGCGAAAATGAGGGCGAAAAGTCGCCAGCCGGGTCATCAGTCAGACGGCGTGGATTACTACCATCCGAATCCATCACGTAAATATCGAGATTGCCGG